>JBCCPL010000023.1:0-92182 GCA_039111155.1 Pseudomonadota bacterium
GCATTGGTTCAAGAGATCGATCAATCCTCGACGCAGGTCGAGGGACAAACGGGCACGCTGTCATCCAGCAGCCGTCAGCTCAAGAGCATTGTCGACAAGTTCAAACTCTCTGACGCCGCCTGATCCTGACGGAACCTATCTAGAGTGTCTGGCATAAGTAGCACGTTGCGCGCGGTCGTCGTTGACGACACGTTGTTATACCGCCTGATCGTCAGTGAGGCCGTAGCGCAGCTGGATGGTTTCGACGTGGTCGCCAAGGCCGAGAATGGCCAGAAGGGGCTTCAGCTCATACGAGAGCACCGGCCGGATCTGGTTCTACTCGATCTTGAGATGCCGATCATGGACGGCCTCACGCTGCTTAAAACACTAAAGCAGGAGCTGCCGGACATTGTCGTGATTATCATCAGTTCCATCTCGACTCCTGGCGGGAAAGCTACCCTGGATGCGCTCCAGGCAGGCGCCTTTGACTTTATTACCAAGCCGGCAGAGCAAGACGCATCGGCATCGAAAGCCGAGCTGCGACGCCAACTGGAACTAAAACTCGCGACGGTGCGCGATCGCTTAACGGGCGGGAACGGTTCGAAAAAGCTCAACGGCGTTCAAGCGCGCCCTGGATCGTCAGCGGAGATGAACCCGTCATCAGGCGAACGCTCCGTGCCAAAAGCTCATAACGGGAACGAAGCAGCTGCGGCGTCTTTGAACAGCTGTGGCCGATTGGCCCGGGACGCCGTAAAGCTCCGTAGTTTTGATGTGATCGGTATCGGGGTTTCAACCGGTGGGCCAAAAACCTTGAGCGGGCTTATCCCCAATCTAGGTCCGGGGCTGCCGCCTATCTGCATGGTCCAGCACATGCCAGGCTCCTTTCTGACATCGCTGGCCGAGCGGCTGAATGAGCAGTCCGCACTGCGGGTCAAAGAGGCCGAAGAGGGGGAGAAGCTGGCGCGCGATACGGTTTATCTGGCACCAGGGGAAGTGCATATGCGCATTCGCAGCGAGGGACGCGCAGGGTACGTCGAACTGCGAACCGATGCGCCCGAAAACCACTGTCGGCCGGCGGTGGACTATCTGTTCCGCTCCCTGGCCAGCGGGTTTGGAAAGCGCGCGCTGGGTGCAATCCTGACCGGCATGGGGGCCGACGGTGCCGCCGGTCTTCTGGAGATGCGCGGCGCTGGTGCGTTCACCATGGCTCAGGACGAGTCAACATCAATGGTCTATGGCATGCCCAAGCAAGCGGTTCGCATGGGAGCCGCGGCTCATCAACTGCCTATTGACGATATTCAGGAATTACTGAGGAGCGTGCACTAGCCATGAACGCACCCGTTGCTAGCGAGAATGATCTACGCCTGGTCGCTGATTTGGTGCGTAGTGAATCAGGTATCCAGATCAAAGAAAGTAACAGCTATCTCATTGAGACCCGGCTAGGGCCGCTGCTGGAAGAGTTGTCCGTCAGCAGCTACCAGCAGCTTTGCCAGCGTTCCCGCATGGATCCGCGCGTGCTGAATCGTGTCATAGACGAGATCAGCACCAGTGAAACGCTGTTCTTCAGGGATAAAACGCCTTTTGATTGCCTGAAGTTCAAACTGATCCCGGATTTTATGGACAAGACCGCAGGGCGTGCTGAGCGGCTTTCGATCTGGTGCGCAGCCTGCTCAACCGGGCAAGAGGTGTACAGCGTGGCGCTTGCCTGCGCCGAAGTTTTATCTCCTGCGGAATTGGCGCGAGTACAGATCATCGGCACGGACATTTCGGATCAGTCGATTCGGCGAGCCAGCAGCGGCGTCTACAGCCAGTTCGAGGTTGAGCGGGGGTTCCCGGTTGATCAGCGACAACGGTATCTGGAGCGTGATGGAGACCGCTGGCGGGTCAGAGAAAACCTGCGGTCGATTGTGTCCTTTCGCCACATGAACCTTCTCGAAGGCTATGAAAAGCTGGGCAAGTTTGATGTGGTTTTCTGTCGGAATGTCGCTATCTATTTCGATGCGGCAACGAACCGAGACATCTTCGAACGTATCGCGCTGCAGCTAAAACCGGACGGCAGCCTGGTGATCGGCGCGTCCGAGTCGCTCCGCGACCTGAACCTCGTGTTTGAACGCCAGGAGTATATGAACAGCGTCTTTTACAAACGGCGTTATTGATTGGGTTGACCAAGCCTGATTCCGAGTTGTTCGACCCCTAACGAATCAACCTCTTATAAAGCAGTAAACGATATGATTGCCGAAGAAGATTTCCTCGCCGAGCTCAACGCAAACCTTGCGGAGGGAGATAAAGTAAAGGCGAACCTGGTGGCCGCTAATCTGGCCGGCCAGTCGGAGAAGCTCCAGAGCGATGTGCTTGATGTGCTCCGAAGATGGGACACCGATCTGGCGGTACCGGTACTTGGCACCATGCTGGATCTGACGATCGGGTCGCTCGCGATCTCGCGCACGACTATCGCGGGTGTGGCTGCCGAGAAGATTATCGAATCACCCAAAGCTATTGATGATCTCAGCGAAGATGCGCAGATTCATGTGGTGACAGTGATCGGCGAGAACGGTGACGAGCGTGGCCTTAAGCCCCTACGCCGGCTTCTGATCGCTGAGCCCGAGTCCGTTAACCTGCGCTTTACGGTCTACGAGGCGCTTAGCAAGCTTCCCATGCGGGCAGGCGGTTATGTGCTGGCGAGCGGTCTTGAAGACAAAGAAATTTCCGTTCGTGTCGCTGCAGCACGAGCGGTTGAGAAGAATCTGTCGGACACGCTGACGGACGGCATCAAAAATATGTTGGCTAATCCCGAACCCGTTCCGCAGGAGTTGGTCGCTGCGCTGTGCCAGGGTGGATCTATCGAGACCATCAAGGCGCTGCTACCGGACGATCGATTTGTGAAACTGCTTGCCGAGTTCGCCGAGAAGAATCCGGATCCGGAGTTTCTGAGCCAGCTGAGGAAGCCGCTTGCCAAAGCTAATCGGCACGCGCTGCTATCACTTGTCGATTCGTTTCTTGAAGCGCAGGCAAACGTCAAAGGCCCGCTCATCTATGTGGTCGATGATTCCCATACGGTCCTGCGGATGTATCGTGCTGCCCTTGGCACATTGGCTTGCTCGATCCGAGCGTTTGAAAATCCCTTCGAAGCCATTGAGTGGGCCGAAAAAGAACCGCCGGATCTTGTGTTTACTGATTTGAATATGCCTGAGATAGACGGTATCGAGCTGGCGTCTACACTGCGCAGCAACGCGTCCTTACCGGACTTTCCTATCATTATGGTCACTACTCAGGCTCAGGGCGCTGACCTCGAACGCGCATTTAACTCAGGCGTCGACGATTACATCCAGAAGCCGTTCAAGGCTGAAAGCCTGGTCGAGAAGATCGCAGAATTTACTGAGTACGACCTCAACTCCTAGCCGCCTCTCTGTCTACGGGGCGCGCATTGTCTCTGACTGGCGGTCCCGTAAGACACTGACCAATCGGCGCGGCCTGGTAATGCCTGTCTGCCACAATCGCACCTACCGCAGTCTTCGGGATCCGTTTGTCAGCGGAAACCAAGCCGGCTACCCATCAGTCTTTGTTGCGCATTGTGGTGTTCCTCGACTTCGGGTGTCGACATATCCTCATCGGCGACAGCAGAGCGCACCGACTTTGCCGTTGCAGGCATTAGCCACTTTGCCATCAGTTAATCGGCTCTAAAGGAATTGCGACAGGTGACGCTGACGCAGTGCGAGTTACTCGGCTGCGGATGTTCCGCGATTGCATCCCGGCAGTGCGAGCGCTAAGTGGAGTTTGCTGCAGGGAGTTTACTGCTGGTTGAAACGAGGGCGGCTGGCGGGATCAGTGCGCGGAACCGTATGGAAACACGGGGACTGAGAGAGGTCTGCTGAGCTAAGCAAGCGAGAGAGAGCTGACAATCAGCGCCCTCCCGCCACTTCTTACTAGATCATGAACGAGATGTTCCCTGACCCGTAGTTCGGAATTGTGGCCGCTATGTCGGCTCGCCCGTTAGGTCCTTTAACGACGGCGGCTTGGTCTTCGGGGACCTCATCCATGCTTGTGTAGATCGGTCCAAGGCGAAGGTGCGGGCTGTCGTCGTTCATCAGAAGCCGAGAGCAGATATTGAACACTTCGTTAACGTTCTCAAGGATAGAGTTACCCAGGTCACCCTCTTCCACGGCATCCTGCGCTCCGCCGGGCGGGATCATAGTAAGGGCTGCACCTGAGTAAGCGGCGAACGGGTAATCGGCGACTGCCGCCGCAATCGGCGCGTCGTTATCGTCGAGATAGAGGGCAACAGCGCATTTGTATTTACCGGCCTCGGCAGGTTCGCCGTCATCAACCGACAAATCGTCGTACATCATCGACAGCATGTTCTTCAGGTCGTCGGGCTTGGGGAGCGGTATGTTAGACATCTTAGTTTCCTTGTTAATGTCGTGGGAAATCCGAAATAACTTCCTCCCTCGGTTTGCGGGCGAACCGCTCAATGCTTTAGGGAAAATGGCAGCAGTTTGAGTAGGTTGATGGGCTGGCTGAGGCGTAGTCGGCAGGGACTCAGTCTCGAGCTCCGGGGATTAAGCCCGACTCTATTGAGATCAAGGTTGGCTGAAGTGCCACGCACCTTAGGCGCAGCTGACGATCGTTACAAAAAGTTGAAGCGCGCCAGCAGCCAAATGTTGATGAGAGAACTAACAGAAGACACGATCCAGGAGGTCGATGAGCTTCAGATCGCGAATCCGCCAGTCGAGACGCCCGGCACTTTAAAAAGCGAAATCAAAGAGAATTATCAGCGTATGGGCAAAAAAAGACCGGCAGCTGCCGGTCTCACTGTGTATACGTTTTTTGCGAGCGTAAAGCTCGCCGGCGCTAGCTGATAAACGGCGACAAAGTGTTCTCAAAGACTTCTTCAGTGAACGGCTTCGCGATCAAAAAGCGCGCGCCCAGAGATTCCGCTTGCTCTTTCATCGCCGGCGTTGCTTCGGTGGTGACAAAACCGAAAGGCGGCATAATGGCTTCCTCTCTTAGCTTTGCCAACAACTCGGGACCGGTCATGACAGGCATGTTCCAATCGCAGAGAATAAGATCGGGGCGATCTTCCATAATGAGATCCAGAGCTTCTTTGCCATCGCCCGCCTGGACGATGTCGTGCCCGGAAAAACCGGCGTTGCGCAGAGTCTTGATCACGATCAGGCGCATCGCCTTGCTGTCGTCGACGACCATAATTTTCATACTGGTACCAATCTTTTGATCAGGTTGAGTGGGATAAAGGTTCTCTCGTTGAGCGTGTTAGCGGGAGTATTCGAGCAAACTTAAGAATTGGATTTTCTGGCGGGTCTGCGTGACTGATCGCTGCTCTAAACGAGCTGAAAGTATAGTGGTGGATCACTAAGCTCGCCATTGTCACGTGGCGCTTTCATTGTGACCGACTTTGAAAAACAGGCATTTCCACTGACAGCCAGCTTACTAGCTTAGGTGAACTGCGACCGTAAGCGCGGCTGTAGATTTTGCTGTGGGGAAGACCGCTGGGAGGCGCTGTGACTCGTGCAACTCGAGTTTGAGAATCGGTCTGATTTCGCCTGCCTTCGACCAACCCCCTCCCTTCCCCCCCTAGAACGTCACCACTTCTATCCCAGTCTTTATGCATACAAGCGTAATCGCCGCCAGTACCCACACAACAATATCGCGGCGAGCCAAAAGAAGCTGCGTTGTCAGCAGTGCCCCTGCAGGTGCAACAAAGATGTAGGTGTAAACAAGCGTCTGGAGTGCTTCGCCGATGAGCAAACCCAAGCCCGACCAGAAGCCGCCGCTCTCCAGTAGCTGGACCAGATCCAATACAGTGAACACTGCGGTGAGTGTCAAACCAAACTGGAGGTATAGGCGGACCTCGGCCCGTGCCTTCGGCTGCCAGGGCGAAAACAGCAAACCAATCAGTGGTCGCATCATCAGCCACCAGTTACTGCCCGGGTCGACCGTGTGGTAGAACAGGCGCAGTCGATGCGCCCAGCGCACCATCGAGCCCAGCACCGGTATCCGTTCAATTCCGTGCCAGCGAGCGGCAATGAGCGAAAGCGCAATAAACAATACGAGAACGGCCACGGGTTCATACAATCCAGTCGCCCCGCTTACGCTGCCGAGCGCGAATCCAATGAGACAGAGCAGGATGGCGCTGGCGACCAAGCGTCGGGAGCCCGAGCGTCGCGACGACCAGTATGGCGGCTCCGAGAGCCTGAGCTCCTCTCTGGGAGGTAGGAAAGCCAAGTCTGCAGGGGGAAGGCCTGCGTCAAAACGCTGCCGACCGATGTCGTTGCACGTCTCAGTGAGAATGCGCAAATAGAATAGGTCGCGAACCCACCATAGCAGGCCCCCACCACCGCTCAGCAGCATCAACAATCCAGTCAACGGTCTACCGGTGTAGAACCGGTGCGCGCCCAGTGGGCCAAGAAAAACTCCAAGGGCGAAAGTTACCCACCGATGACGATTACGGTGGCGATAGAGCTCGTCCACCACCCGAGGCGAAAAGTCTGGATCGGCGACTACCTGCGGTGTCGTATCTGCGGTCAACCTAGTGCCTTGCGAAGCCAATCCGTTGAATCATTTAGGCTCTTTTTCGCGCGGGCTCGCTTGGACGATCTCTCATCCGCAAGGCTGCGTACACCTTTTGTCTCTGCGATGCAGACAAATTGTATAACGAAACATTTGGCGCTGGTTCTGGTCCATAGATTCAGTCAACTACTGGGGTACGCTGTAAGACCACCACCAGCGTAGCAATTTTCCGCTTATTAAAAAGATAGCCAGATACAGCCAAGTCAGGCGTTCAGAATGAAATCTCACGACTTATTGATTTTCGCAAGTCCAGGTTGGCGCCAAGCCTTTGGAGCGTCTGGATGTTCCCAGAACCTATTGCGTTTCTCATCGAGTACAGGCACCCAGGGGCAAAGGCGTGCCTCCATACTTCGAGTCATCGGCCTAGCACTTATGAGCACCCTGCTGAGTGCCTGCGCCACCTTCGTCGACGATGCCGCCGAAGATTGGCCGCCGCAGTTGCCTCCCGTCAGCTTCTTTGCGGCAGTCTATGCGCAGGATGCTGCCAATGCCGGTGCTCAAACGGTAGACGAGTACCTGTACTGTGTGCGCAACTTCTACGAGGGAAATCTGCTTTATCCTCGCGGTTGGAATTCAATCACCGAAGATATTCTGGCCGAGACCCAGGGGGCTTCAAAGCTCGAGCTCCGCAGAGAGGAGCTGTTTCGCCTGGGACAGAAAATTGCGGCGGAGTGGGCGAAGGACACCAGCGTGAACCTGGTCGAAAACGCCCATCTTGCGGTGTGGGGGATTGCGGCGGGCCGGGCGGTCGACGAAGACAACGTGGATGAGACCCTGGCCATGATTTCCGAGGATGTCGATCTCCTGATTACCCAGGATCTGGGCCCAGATGCGATTACAGCGGGTCGCTATCATCCCCAGGATGAAGACGATTTTTTTGCGATGTAGTGCTCCGCTATTCGGGCAAACCGGATATCTTGGGCCAGCCCGCATGATTGGGGTGTTGGTGTTGAGTGTGTCGGCCGGGGTGTATTCAGTCGCAGGTGTCGCGGGCGTAGCAGGGTCGAATGCAGGAAGTTCTTCACAGGAGCCCAACCTGCTGTTAATAGTCGCTGACGATCTCGGCTATGCCGATCTGGGTTCTTTCGGCAGTACCATTCGAACTCCGAACATTGACGCTTTCGCGGCCGAGGGGATCAGATTCACACGGTTTCAGACGGCGCCAATGTGCGCCCCGTCACGAGCGATGTTGCTCAGCGGTCACAACAACCACGTAGCTGGAGTAGCGCGCCAGAGTTCGGTTAGCCTGGGTGGCCATCCTTACCCAGGATACGAGGGAGGTCTTTCGGATCGTGTGTCTCCGTTTCCCAAGCGGTTACGCGATGCCGGGTATCGCACCTACTCAGTGGGGAAGTGGCAGCTGGGGATGAGTGCAGAATTCAGCCCTACGGCCGCGGGATTCGTGCGCTCCTACAATCTGCTTAATGGTTCGGCAAGCCACTGGGATAGCACTGGCATGTACGAAGGTGGTACGAGCTACTGGTCCGATGGAGATTTCACCGAGTACCCCGAGGGCCGCTATTCGACAGAGTTGTACACCGATAAGCTCCTGGATTTTTTCGAGGCCGATAAGGGAAGCGATCGTCCGTTCTTCGCGTATGTCGCTTACACCGCTCCACACTGGCCACTCCAGGTCCCGGAGAAGGAGCGGCAACGCTACGCCGGTCAATACGATGGCGGCTACGACGATCTTCGCCAGGACAACTTCAGACGCCTGCAGGCCACAGGAATAGTGCCTGTAGGCTCTCGATTGCCGCCTCGAAATCCTTCAATACCACCCTGGGACACGCTGAACGAACAAGAGCGTCGGCGCGAGTCCCGGAAAATGGAGCTCTATGCCGCGATGGTCGAGAACCTCGATGGGCATGTTGGCCGGTTAGTCCGTTACCTAAAAAAAACGAACCAATATCAGAATACGCTGATCGTTTTCCTTTCAGACAACGGTGCCTCGGGTACCGACTTTTACAACGGCGGGCCCTTTCGGGACTACATCCGCGCCCACTACGACAATAGCTTTGAAAAGATGGGAACACCCGAATCGTTTGTATCGTATGGTCCGCCGTGGGCCGAAGCAGGTTCGGCACCGTTTGCTCGCTACAAGGGCTATACGTACGAAGGGGGTATCACGGCTCCGTTCATCATCGCGGGACCAGACATAGATCGGTCCGGAGATATCGACGCCGAGTTCTTCAGCATCATGGATGTTGCGCCGACGTTGCTTGACGCCGCTGGTCTGATGACGGGTTCCTCAGCCGATCATGCACCCATGCTGGGTGAAAGCATGCTTCCGTATTTAAGCGGTAGCAGCGCTTCGATTCACTCTAAGGATTATGTGACGGCCCTGTACCATCGCGGCCGTGCCTTCCTGCGCCAGAGGAAATGGAAGCTGGCTACGCTGGAGCCACCCTTTGACGAACGTAAGTTTGCTCTGTTTGACCTGGCTTCGGATCCTGGCGAAACAAGGGATCTGAAGTCCATTCACCCGGATAAGTTCAAGGAACTCATCGAGCTTTGGCGCGAGCGGCGGCGGACGCTCGGAATCCTTCTGCCAGAGGACCTGTAGTGTCAGAGAGGTCACAGGAAGTCTGTTTACCTGAGCGCCGATCATAACCCGGTGCAAAACCGACAGCTCTTCCGTCCGAGCGGGGTGTGCAGCCATGAAGATCGAGAATCGAGTCTTGCACTAGTTAGCTGGGGTCTATAAACCCGCTGCGTTGTATCGGTGACGGATGCGGGCTAGGCTCTCAATGTCGTTGGCTGAGAGATTTGCAGCATCATTACTCCCTCCTTCATCAGCCCGCAGGATCAGCACTTCTTTAACGAAGGAACGCATCAGCGCCTTTGGAAGATTTTGGGTGCGAACGTCGTTGAGGGTGGTACGCACTTCGCTGTCTGGGCACCGAATGCGAGTCGGGTCTTTCTGGTTGGTGATTTCAACGCCTGGTCAGATACCAGAACACCGATGTATCCGGTGGGAACCACCGGCATCTGGACCACATATGTAGCGGGACTTGCTGAGGGGGCTCGCTACAAATACTGCGTTTTTGATCGGCGCGGTGCACGCAGACCGCTTAAGGCTGATCCCATGGGGTTTGGAGCCGAGGATGCGCCAAACACCGCATCAGTTACCCGTGACCTTCGCAGCTTTACCTGGCGGGACGGCGAGTGGATGAGCGATCGCGTCCGGCGTAACCATCACACCGCACCCATTAGCATTTACGAGGTCCATCTCGGTTCCTGGCGACGCACCATCGAGGGAGGCGTTCTCTCCTACGAGGAGGCAGCGCAACAGCTCTTGGACTACGTGTCTGAGCTTGGCTTTACCCACATCGAATTTCTGCCGCTGACCGAGCATCCCTTTGATGGCTCCTGGGGTTATCAGCCTATTGGACTCTATGCTCCGACCGCCCGGCACGGGACGCCCGATGAGTTCCGCGCATTGGTGGATGCAGCTCATCGTCGCGGTCTTGGTGTGCTCCTGGACTGGGTGCCCGCGCATTTCCCAAGCGATGCGCATGGTCTCGCCCGCTTCGACGGCACTGCGTTGTATGAACACGAAGATCCCCGGCAGGGTTTTCATGTTGACTGGAACACACTGATTTACAACTACGGTCGCCCGGAAGTTATGAACTTTTTGGTGTCGAACGCGTTGTTTTGGTTTGAGGAGTACCACATCGACGGCCTGCGGGTTGATGCCGTCGCGTCGATGATCTACCGCGACTATTCGAGAAAGGAAGGAGAGTGGGAGCCCAACCGCTTCGGCGGACGCGAGAACCTCGAGGCAATCGACTTTCTGAGAAACATGAATTCGCTGGTGTATTCGCAGGCCGAGGGGATCATGACGCTGGCGGAAGAAAGCACAGCGTTTCCCGGTGTATCCCGGCCCGTCCACAACGGTGGGCTTGGTTTCGGTTTCAAATGGAACATGGGGTGGATGAACGACACGCTCGAGTACCTGGGCATGGATCCGATTTACCGCAAGCATCACCATCATAAGATGACCTTCGGAATGACCTATGCTTTCTCGGAGAATTTTGTGCTGCCAATCAGTCACGATGAGGTGGTGCACGGCAAAGGTTCTATGTACCAGCGGGCGCCGGGTGATGAGGCGAGCCGACTTGCAAACCTCCGGACCTATTACGGCTTCATGTGGGGGCATCCAGGCAAGAAGCTTCTATTCATGGGTTGTGAGTTTGCCCAGCACGGTGAGTGGAACCATCAGCAGGCGCTTGATTGGGTTCTTGCAGAGCGGTCGGGCCATGCCGGCCTCACAAACTGGGTTCGTGATTTGAACCTGCTGTACCGCAACCAGCCCGCTTTGCACGAAGGCGACTGCACGCCGGAGGGGTTCGCCTGGGTTGATGTGGACAACGCGGAGCATTCGATTTACAGCTGGGTTCGTTTCGCGGTTGCGAACGAAGCTTGCGTGGTCGTCGTATGTAATTTTACGCCGGTACCCAGACCCGCCTATCAGCTGGGACTGCCAGTAGCCGGATTTTGGAGAGAGGTTCTCAATAGTGACAGTGAGTCCTACGGAGGGCATTCACCCCTTCGTTCGACTGTGATTGAAAGCGTGTCCGAGGCTTGCAACGGTCAGCCTTACTCCATCTCCGTCGACCTACCGCCCCTATCTTGTCTGTTTTATGTTCCGGATAATGATCTCGCGTAGTGTCACAGAAGCTTTCGTCAATCGGCCCGAAGAAGGGCGTCGCGAACGAATAACAAGTCTCGAAGCGAACGTTGCTGGTCGGAATTCGCCCTTGATCATTCGTGTTGCGCTCACGTGATGACGTCGGGCTCGCGTCGCCCCGTATAACCTTCTATATCTGCTATCACACTTGCGGCGGTCAGCAGTGGTGTCAGCATGCGTTGAGTATCGAGTTCCAGCATGGAAGGATCACGCTGGTAGGTTTCGCAGTAAACGCGTAGCGTAGCGCCGGAGGTCCCGGTACCTGACAAACGATAGATTATTCGACCCCCACTCTCGGTTTCGATACACAGACCCTGCCGGTCGGCCGTCGACTCGTCAACGGGATCGGTGTAGGCGAATTCGGTGGCCAGGCTCACTGTCTCGTCTGCGAAACTCTGTCCCGGCAGCTCGCTGAGCCGCTCACGGAGGTTGGCGATGAGTTTAGCGGCTGCCGAGCTATCAATGCCCTCATAGTCGTGGCGGGTGAAATAGTCGCGTCCGAATTCCCTCCAGTGTTCCCGTAGGATGGCGGCCGGGCTCTGGCGTCGCTCTGCGATGATGTTTAGCCAGAACAGAACCGCCCACAGTCCATCTTTTTCACGAACGTGGTTAGAACCGGTACCGAAGCTCTCTTCACCGCAAAGGGTAATGCGATCGGCGTCCATGAGATTGCCAAAAAACTTCCAACCGGTTGGTGTTTCATAAACGTCGATGCCACGCACCGCAGCCACCCGATCCACAGCGCGACTTGTCGGCATGGAGCGTGCCACGCCCAGCAGATCTGCGTAGGCCGGCAGACGGTGTGCGTTTGCCGTGATGACCGCGAGAGAGTCGCAAGGGTTTATGTAAGTACCGCGCCCTAGAATCAGGTTTCGATCTCCATCGCCGTCTGATGCAGCGCCAAAAGCTGGCGGCTCGTCACCGTTCATCAGGGCAACCAATTCAGCCGCGTGGGTAAGGTTGGGATCCGGATGTCCTCCGCCAAAATCCTCAAGCGGCTCAGCGTTGAATACGCTGCCTTCAGGTGCGCCGAGCGAACCCTCAAACAGGGCCTTGGCATAGGGGCCCGTCACAGCGTGCATCGCATCAAAGCGCATGCGGAACCGTCCTCCGCTCAGCATCTCCTTGATAGCTTCAAAATCAAACAGAGTCTCCATCAGTTCCAGGTAGTCGCTTACCGAGTCGACTACCTCAAGCTGCGTATCGAGCAGACTCTGCGTGCCCGGGCGATCGAGATTCACCTCCGGCGTCGCGCAGGTGAGATAGTGCTCAAGCACCATTGTTTCGTGTTGTACTGCCCGAGTGAAGGATTCCGGCGCCGGCGCGCCGTTGGCTCCATTGAATTTAACTCCAAAGTCTCCGTCGGGTCCGCCCGGGTTGTGGCTTGCTGAGAGTATGATTCCCCCGGCCGTGTTGTGCTTACGAATCAGCGCCGAGGCGGCAGGTGTGGAAAGGATTCCCTGGCGACCCACGATGACACGGGAAAACCCATTAGCCGCGGCCATTGCAAGAATGCGGGGTATCGCCTCCCGGTTGTAGTAGCGTCCATCGCCACCCAGCACAAGACTCTTGCCTGCGCAGTCGCCAAGCACATTGAAAATAGCCTGAACGAAGTTCTCTAAATAATGAGGCTGGGAAAACTCTTGGACGGTTTTGCGCAGGCCGGATGTGCCCGGCTTCTGCCCCTCATAAACAACTGTTGCCACGCGTTCAACGCTGTGTTCATCAACACCGCTGCCGGCTTGAGCACCGTTGCCGTTGTTGAATTTAAAGTCCGCTGTGGAGCTCATACCCCTATTCCTTTAACTGGGCCCTGTCTAAGTGGGAAAGTATATGAGTGAAAGTATGCTGCCCGTCCCTGCGGGCAACTCAGTCGTTGCCGATGGCTTGCCCGAGCATGCCGCGCGTAACCAGCACAATGCCGCCAGCCGAAACCCGAAAACCGTTGCTGCGGTCTTCATCCGGATCCAGGCCGATGCGCATCCCTTCTGCGATCTCGCACCCCCGGTCAATAATGGCGTTGTGGACATGGGCATGCCGATGCACAACGACGTCCGGGAGAACGACCGAGTCGCTGACGGAAGAGAAAGAGTGCGTATGCGCTCCGGAAAACACCACTGATCGCGAGATCTGACTACCCGACACGATGCACCCACCGGACACCATGGAGTCACAGGCAAAGCCTCGCCGCTCACCATCATCGAATACGAACTTGGCTGGAGGCAACTGCTCCTGGTAGGTCCACAAAGGCCAGTCTGCGTCGTAAAGGTTGAGGTTTGGCGTCGTGGATATCAGCTCCATGTTCGCCTGCCAGTAGGAATCCAGCGTACCTACATCCCGCCAGTACGCCTGTTCGCCCGTACTTGAGTCATTGAATGGAAACGCCTGCACATGGCAGTTGGCGATCATCGCTGGAATCAGGTCATGACCAAAGTCATGGGTCGACCCTGGCTCGGCTGCATCCTTAACAAGGCGGTCATACAAAAATTCTGTGGAGAATAGATAGTTACCCATCGATGCCAGCGCATATCCGGGTTTCCCGGGGATCTCTGCAGGGACTTCTGGTTTCTCCTGGAACCCTATCACCCGACCCGAATCGTCTACCTGGATAACTCCAAAGGTATTGGCCGCTTCTTCCACCGGAACTTCAAGGCAGCAGATCGTCATTTCTGCATCCGTTTCGACGTGATGCAACAACAGTCGACCGTAGTCCATCTTATAAATATGGTCGCCAGCCAGAATCAGCACAAACTGGGGCTGCTGAGCGCGGATGATATCCAGATTCTGATACACAGCATCGGCCGTGCCCTGATACCAGTCGTCGGAATGGCGCTGGGATGCGGGTAGGATTTCTACGTATTCGCCCAGCTCTCGACGAAAGTGACTCCATCCTCGCAACAGATGCCGAATCAGTGAATGCGCCTTGTACTGTGTGAGGACGCCCATCTTGCGGATACCGGAGTTCACGCAATTGGACATGGGGAAGTCAATAATCCGGTACTTGCCTCCAAAGTAGACGGCCGGTTTGGCTCGCCAGCTGGTGAGTTCGTATAAGCGCGATCCTCGCCCGCCGGCGAGAATCAACGCCATGGTGCGGCGGGTTAGCTGACTTAACTCATTGGATGCATGCTGAACCATGGCTTATCCCGCCCTTGCTTCTTGTTGTTCTATTGCGTCCTGCGGCTTCGTCCCGTCGTGTCTGCTGAACCAAATGTCACGGCCGTACTCACCGATCGTGCGATCCGACGAGAACAATCCGCTGGCCGCCGTATTCAGCAAGCCGCAGCGGTGCCATTGCTCGCTGTCGCTCCACAGGGCGTCGACTCGTTTTTGCGCTTCCACGTAGCTCCGAAAATCACCTGCGGTGTTCCAGAGGTCCCCAGGGCTTCTGATGCTGGCTACTATCTCGTCGAAGATTCCAGGTTCCTTGGGGTTGAACAGGCCGCTCTCAATAAGGTCTACAACGCGACGCAGGTCCTCGTCAGCGGCGATAATGTCGTCTGGGTTGTACTCGGTTCTGCGCCTGATTTCGTCTGCGGTATGCCCAAAGAGGAAGAAGTTCTCTTTCCCGACCGCTTCCAACATCTCAATGTTCGCGCCATCGAGGGTTCCAATCGTCAGCGCACCGTTCATCATGAACTTCATATTCCCGGTTCCGGACGCTTCCTTGCCGGCCGTACTGATCTGCTCCGAGAGATCCGCGCCCGGGCATATCACCTCCATCGCACTGACGTTGTAGTCCGCGAGGAACGCCACTCGCAGCCACTCCGACGCGCGCTTATCGCGATTGACGACGGCCGCAACACTATTGATCAGCTTGATGATCCGCTTCGCCATTACGTAGCCCGGTGCCGCCTTGCCGGCTATGAGCACGCAGCGTCCGGCTAAGCCGTCTGTGTCCCCACGCAGGATTCGGTCGTAGCGATGGATCACATGCAGGATGTTTAATAGCTGGCGTTTGTACTCGTGTATTCTTTTTACCTGTACATCGAACAGTTGCTCCGCGTTGAATGTCACAGCACAGCGCTCCCGCACAAGCTTGACGAGCCGCTGTTTGTTGCTCTTCTTTATTGCCCGGAATTGTTCGACCACCTTGCTATCGCCCGCCTTATCCGCCAGATATTGCAATTGGGTGAGCTCGCGCAGCCACGGATACCAGGTCTCTTCTATCTGCTGATCATCGCTTACACCGTCCCTCGGCCTGAGAGATGAATCGATTAGCTCGGCCAGCTCCGGGTTGCAGAATGCCAGCCAGCGTCGCGGAGTTACGCCATTGGTTTTGTTATTGAACTTCTCTGGCGACAGCTCAAAGAAGTCTCGAAACAAACCTTCGCAAAGCAGTTTGGTGTGAAGCGCCGCCACTCCGTTCACAGAAAAGCTGCCTACGATCCCCAGGTAGGCCATCCGGATCATGGGTTCATACCCTTCCCGGACGATCGACATCTCCTGCAGCCTCGCAAGGTCTCCAGGCCAGCGTTGCGCGACCTTTGCCAGGAACCGCGAGTTGATCTCAAAAATGATTTCGAGCAAGCGTGGCAGCAACTTTCGCAGCAGCTCCACCGGCCACTGCTCCAGCGCTTCGGGGAGGAGGGTGTGGTTGGTATAGGCGAAACTCTTTCGGGTAATGGACCAGGCCTCGTCCCAACCAAGCCGATGCTCGTCCATCAGCAGGCGCATGAGTTCAGGAATTGCGATGGTCGGGTGCGTGTCGTTGAGCTGCAGGCAATTGCCGTCGGCAAAGAAGGAGAACTGCTCGCCGTGCACCTCGATCCAGCGCGCCAGCACATCCTGCAGGCTCGCCGATGCAAGAAAGTACTGCTGCTTCAGGCGAAGCTCCTTGCCGGCCTCGCTTTGGTCGTTGGGGTAAAGCACCATGGTGATCTGTTCAGCGTGGGTGCGCGCCTCGACCGCGTCGGTGTAGCTGCCCGCGTTGAATTCATTCAGATCGAACTCGTTCGTGGCCTCTGCGCGCCATAGGCGCAGCGTGTTTACCGTTGAGTTCCGATAGCCTGGTACGGGCATATCGTAGGGCACGGCGATCACATCGTGGGTATCTACCCAGCGATACCGTTGCTTACCGTATTCATCCTGGTACGTCTCGCTGCGGCCGCCAAACTGGATGCATCGTGCGCGCTCTAGCATGCGGAATTCCCAGGGATTCCCGCGCCGCAGCCAGCGATCGGGGACTTCCACCTGATGGCCTTCTCTCAGTTCCTGGCGGAACATGCCGTACTCGTAGCGTATGCCGTATCCAGTTACCGGGAGATCAAGCGATGCGCAGCTATCGAGAAAACACGCCGCCAAACGCCCCAGGCCACCATTGCCGAGCCCCGCGTCCAGTTCTTCGCTTTCGACCTCTTCAAGCTGACACGCGTAGCGGGCGAGGGCGGAACGCACATCGGCGTCGAGTCCAAGCGTATGGATGGCGTTGTGCAGACTTCGTCCGACAAGAAACTCCATAGACAGGTAAGCCACCTGCTTTTCCCTGGACCTCTTGTAGCGGGCTTGCGTCTCTCGCCAATTGGCGACCAGCCGATCGCGGAGCGTGAGCACCAGGGCCTCGTAGAGATGCGCATGCCGCCCATCCAGAGAATCGAGCCCCAGCGTCAGCGCATAGTGCCGATCCACATCGTCGGGGAAACTACCGAACAACTCGGATCCTGACTCAACCTCGATGTGCATTATTCAGACGGTTCCTTTTCTGCCATACATTCAGGCTGCCAGCGCACCGTCGCTTTCGAGCACCTGAACGCTCTGGCCTGCCATGAAGGACTCGGAACGAGATGATTCATTGTCAAACATCCATGGGGCTTCGGCGGTATCGATCCGACGATGCCACTGTAATGCCTGCGGAAGGGCAAAGACTAGCGATTCGCGCTGGCTGTTCAGCAATATAAGCAGGCTGGAGGCCGGTGCGTCGTCCGTCTCGTGCTGTGTGAGCAGACAACCGACGCAGCGACGAGAGGTTGAAGCCCAGTCAGAGGGCTCCATTATTCCGCCTTCCGGTGCGAACCAGCGTAAACTCTGACCGTCGCTATTGGGGGTGGCATGCCGATAGCAATCGGCGCCCAGCAGTGGTTGGGAATGACGAAAGGCCATGACACTGCAGGTAAATTTCTGCAAATCCTGGTCCTCGTTGTCCCAATCGATCCAGCTCGTTGCATTGTCCTGGCAGTAGGCATTGTTGTTCCCGAGTTGCGTATGCCCCAGCTCGGCACCGGCGAGCAACATCGGAACACCCTGGGAGAGAAGTAGGGTAGCGATAAGGGCCCGCTCTCGCTGCCGCCTGATCTGGTCCACTCTGGCATCGTCCGTCGGACCCTCCATGCCGCAATTGTCGCTGTAGTTCTCGCGATGGCCATCGCGATTTTGCTCGCCGTTGGCATGATTGTGCGGGTGGCTGTAGCTGACTAGATCGCGCAGAGTGAAACCGTCGTGGGAGCAGACAAAGTTTGTGCTGGCCCAGGGAAGCCGGTCCCGGCTCTCGAAGACATCACTCGACCCATGGATACGGGTTGCAAGCTCCGCGATCTCACCTTCATCCCCACGCCAGAATCGGCGCAAGCTGTCGCGATAACGATCGTTCCATTCACTGAAGCCGCGCGGGAAGCCACCGAGCTGGTAGCCTCCGGGCCCCACATCCCAGGGCTCGGCGATGAACTTGCAGCGCTTGAGAACCGGGTCTCGCTCTAACTGCGAGATGAGTGCGCTGCAAGAATCGAAGCCGTGCGCGCTGCGTCCAAGAGTTGTGGCCAGATCGAATCGGAATCCATCCACTCCAAATTCCTGAACCCAGTAGCGAAGACTGTCCCTGACCAGACGACGAACCGCCCAGTTATCCAGCGCCAGCGTATTACCGCAACCGGTGTCGTTCACATAGCGAGCCGGTGCGCCATGTTCCAGACGATAGTAGGTTGGGTTGTCGATGCCGCGCAGAGACAGCGTGGGCCCGAGTTCGCTGCCTTCGCAGCTATGGTTATAGACAACGTCCAGGATGACTTCCAGACCGGCCTCATGTAGCTGTTCAACCAGGTGGCGAAACTCGGCGCGCGGAGCACTCCCAGCGTAGGCTGTATGCAGCGCAAACCAACTGAGAGTGTTATAGCCCCAGTAGTTGCTTAATCCCCGCTCGGCTAAAAACGACTCGCTGATAAAGGCCTGTATGGGCAGCAGCTCAACCGCCGTGATTCCCAGAGACTTGAGGTAGCAAATGATCTTGTCGTTTGCCAGGCCCAGGATCTTGCCCCGCTCCGCCTCGGGTATGCCCGAGTGCCGCTGAGTGAAGCCCTTCAGATGGAGCTCGTAGATTGCTGAATTCTTCCAATTGTGGCCGGGACCTGCGGCGGCGACCCCCAGCGAATTGACGGCTACGCCCCGGGGCACATACGGAGCACTATCAAGCGTGTTGCGCGACTCTAGAACCCGACCATCCGGATCGCGATCGTAGCTGTAGAGGGCTGGATCTTCCCGTACGGTTCCACGCAGGACCCGGGCATAGGGGTCGAGGAGCAGTTTGCTCGGGTTAAACCGGTGCCCGGAGCCGGGTGAGTAGGGGCCGTGTACTCGGTAGGCGTAGCAGGTGCCTGCAGTGCCCCCGGGAAGAAAGCCGCTCCAAATGTCATCACGGCACTCCGGCAGAAACCACTCGCCGATCTGCTGGTCACCGGACTCATCGAAAACGCACAGCTCCACCGCATCCGCGTGGGCGGAATACAACGAGAAGTTGATGCCTTCATCGGTCACCGTCGCTCCCAGGAGCGAAGGATCCCCGATAGTCAAACTAGTCACTGGCTGCGGGCCTCACCGGATACGAACGCTGTCCAGTCGCAGGCGCGGCTGATCTGAGCACCGCATCGGCATATGCGTCAGGGCGCTGACCACGGGTTTGCGTAAGCTGGGAACCGTTTCGAGAAAACTGCAAGGGAGCTGGCGCGCATTGACGAATGGCCGCATAGTTTACGTGTATCTGGCCAGCCGCCACAGGTCATAATTCGGTGATAAATGAAAGCGAGTCCGCATCGGTACTGCTTCCAAAGCTTGCCTACTTGCTCGCTGAAACGTTCATTGAACGGTCAGCCAAGTTCGACGGGTGCTCGGAGATTGAGAACCCCCGAGGTTGCCGCTGTTCTGCTTCAGATCGGGCGGTCCACCCATGTCCACCGGCCGACCGGAGCGGCCTGGGAACTACCGTTTCCTGGCGGAGAGACAGCAGAATTGCTGGCATTGCCTCGGCCCAGCTGCGCGGTCAGGAGCTCTCTGCTATGACCGCCACAGAAAGTTCTTGATGGTGTAAAAACTCTTCAGCGCATGAAAAGCAGTGGTGGCATGAACAAAAGACTGGCCCATCCGCTGGGCCAGCGGTCCGCCGGTGTGTTGTTACACATTACTTCGTTGCCGTCGCCCTGGGGAATTGGGGACATCGGACCCGAGGCCCGCTCCTTCGCGTCTCGACTGCAGGCGTCGGGGCAGAGCATATGGCAACTGTTGCCGCTTAATCCCACCAGCGGAGCAGCTGGTGACTCTCCGTATTTCAGCAATGCAGGGCAGGCGGGAAACACGCTTCTGCTCAGCCCGGATGATCTGGTAGCGGACGGCTTGCTCGACCCAGGCGAACTTCCATCCCCAGTTGCCGACTCTTGTTTGCAGGGTGACTTCAGCATCGCACGAACCATCAAAACCCCGCTGGTTCGTCTTGCGGCCCAGCGCGTGGTTGAACGACGCGACTCGCAGTTTCGGAACTATTGTGAACAGCAGTCTGCGTGGCTTGAAGACTATGCGCTGTATGTCTCCTTGGTAGAGCAGCACAATTCGGGATGGCATCGCTGGCCCGAGGCTCTGAAACGCCGCGAGCCAGAAGCGCTGGCACGAGCCCGGGAGGAGCTTGATCCGCTGATCATGTGCGCCAAGGCGGAGCAGTTCCTCTTTGATCTGCAATGGAGGCGACTGCAGGCACATTGCGATCACTGTAGTGTTTCGCTGTTTGGTGACCTGCCTATCTATGTGAATCGAGATAGTGTAGACGTTTGGGCGGCACCTAAGACGTTCCAACTGGACGACGATCTGCTACCGTCGCTTGAAGCCGGCGTTCCCCCCGACTATTTCAGTGAGACTGGCCAGCTATGGCGAAATCCGGTTTATAACTGGCAGAGCTTATCCGAGCAGCGATTCCGCTGGTGGCTCGATCGTCTCTCCCGTCAGCTATCACGCCTGGATCTTCTGCGAATCGACCACTTTCGTGGCCTGGTGAAGTATTGGGCGGTGCGTGCGGGTTCTGAGAACGCGATCCAGGGGCAGTGGATGGATGTACCGACGGAAGCTTTGCTCGCCGAGGTGTGTGCGACGTTTGAGCCGCTCCCTCTGGTCGCCGAAGATCTCGGAACCATCACAGACGATGTGCGCGAAATTCGGGACCGCTATGGCATTCCCGGCATGCTGGTGCTGCAGTTCGCCTTTGGCGACGATCACCATGACAACCCCTATAAGCCGCAGAACCACCGGGAGAACGCCATTGCCTACCTTGGTACTCACGACAACAATACGACCCGGGGTTGGCTGGAACATGAGCTCGACGATGCGGCGCGACACCGACTGTCGGAGTGGGTGCCGGATTCTACCGGTGAGTCAGGGGTTCGCGCGTGCGTGGAGCTTTTGCTGAGTTCCCCGGCCAATACCGCTATCGTCACCGCTCAGGATCTGCTTGCTCTGGGCCCGGAAGCTCGGATGAACACACCAGGACAAGCAGAAGGCAATTGGCGCTGGCGTCTGACGCCGGAGCAGTGCAGCGCTCTTCCCCTGGATTGGCTGTGTGATCGCTGCACCGCACACAATCGGTAAAGTTTCAGACGCGATTAAGGTGATGGGCCATCATGTCGGCAAACCACACCCCGCACAGTCGGGTGGGCTTCGTTCTTCGAATTCGTTTTCCCTTTTGCCCCGGATATGTGCCCCGGATATGTGACCCGAACATGTGCCTTGAGTACGTGACCCAAACCTTTACCCCAAAAACTTTAGCTCTCGTGCTGGGCCGGGCTCGCACTAGGGATAAACGTTGGAAGAGTTAGCGGAAATAAGCGGCGGCGTTCTAGGCGGCGTGAACGCGGATAGTCTCGCCGACATCATTCATCATGGTGCGCAGCTGATCGTAGTCCGGGTGTTTGAGGCGTAGCCAGGCGTTGGCCATATAGCCCGCTTCGACCGGTTGTGTGGCGGTACCGGAGCCAGGCAAATGAGCAGCGACGATGCAGTCACCGTAACGCTCCTGAATCTGTTCTACGCCGGAATAACCCGTAATGTGCCCGTCACACTCGGGGCGAAGCGCAATCATTCCCGCAGCAAAGCGGCGTGACGGCGCAGTGTGCGTCGTCCCGTGCACCAGGCCGTGCGCCCACTCGAAGTAAAGGTCGAAGTCGTTAGCCGCGTTGTAGACATCCCATTGGCCCACGCCCGGCGGGCGGCAGCCAATCTCGGAAAAGCGCAGGCCTTTCGCTGATGCGAACCACTCCATGTGCGTGGCCGAAGTGCCGATGTTCAGCGTTTTGATCACCTCGCGCGCCATTGTGCGCAGCTCTTCATACCCCGCGGCATCCATCCGGTTGGTGGTTACCATCTGCGGCGATATCCAACGTTCCCGCATCGCGGTCAACACGTTCGGGTAGTAATGCGTGATGAATTCGTGCGCGACTTCTCCGTTGATCGTCAGGGTATCTAAGAACCCCTCGTGACCATCGATGAACTCCTCAATAGCCACTTCCTGGCCGTCGGCCAAGCCTGATTCCAGAACGATTCGCTCGACATCTTCAAGGCTATTAGCTCTAAATGTACCCGCAGCCCCTGCACCTGCGGGCGGTTTGAAGATCAGTGGAAACCCGACCAGTTCGGCAAAGTCTCTGGCGTCCTGCGCCGATTCTGCACGCGTCGACTGCGCGCACGGTATACCGGCCTCGCGCAAAACCTCCTTCATAGCCGGTTTATCGCGGCATAAATAGGCGGTCTGAACGCTCGTGCCGGGTATGCCGGTAGCAGCGCGGACTGCTGCCGCAGCCATAATGTGAGCTTCGACGGTGGCCTCCAGCCGATCAACCCAGACCTTCGACTGCACAGCTCTCACAGCCTGCATGAGAGAGGGCGCGTGCACTACTGAGCCGATTTGCAGATATTCGGTGAGCCATCCCTTGAGCTGATCATCGAGGTATTCGAGTGGGCGCTCGCCGATCCCGATCACGCGTGCGCCGGCCGCTTGCAGCGCCCGCACGAACTCACGCTGATTGTTCGGAAACGCGGGTTCTACAAAGATGATATTCATCAGGCCGGCTTCTGAATCAGACGTCGAAACAAGTCCACATAGTGTTCTCCCTGCCTTTCCCAGGAAAAGTCTTCCTGCATAGCGTTACGCATGATTTGCTGCCACAGATCCTGATCCTGCCAGAGATCCAGAGCCTGGAGCATCGCCCAGTTAAGACCCTCGGCATCGTAGTGGCGAAACACGATACCTGTACCAGATCGCTCTCTTGGGTTGATCTGTTTAACTGAGTCCGCAAGGCCCCCGGTGCCACGTACCACCGGCAAAGTTCCGTAGGCCAGGCTGTACATCTGATTTAGCCCGCAGGGTTCGTAGCGCGATGGCATCAAAAAGACGTCGCTGCCGGCTTCTATCCAGTGCGCCAACTCCTCGTTGTAACCCCGATAGAAGAAGACACGGCTCGGTGCGATCTCGTTCAGCTTCTGAAAAAACTGCTCATAGGTCGGTTCGCCGCTGCCAAGCACCACAAGCGCCAGATCACGCTGCGACAGAAGCCTCGGCAACACCTCTTGAACCAGGTCTATGCCCTTTTGTGAGACCAGCCGGGTAACCACTCCAAAAAGGGGGCGATCAAGCTCTACTTCGAGGCCGGTTTTCTCCATCAATGCACGCTTGCAAATACGCTTACCACATAGGTCCTCCCAGGTAAAGTTGGCTGGAATCAGGTGGTCATTTGCTGGATTCCAATCGCGCCCATCCACGCCATTCAGAATTCCGATCAGGTCCTGCGCCCTTGGCCTGAGCAGGTCCTGAAGTCCCATTCCATACTCGTCCGTGAGAATCTCCTGGGCATAAGTCGGGCTCACGGTGCTGATACAGTCGGCATACAGTACGCCGGTGCGCAGCATGTTAATCATGCCTTGCGCCAAGTCATCCTGATGCAGCAGGTGCTCCATGCCATCCAGGCTGAGGTCCGGTAGCTTCTGGGCTCCAAATGCACCCTGGTATCCAATATTGTGAATGGTCAGCAGTGAGCGGGTGCCCTCGAAAAGGCGGTCCCAGCTATACAGAGATTTCAGGTAAAGCGGAATCAGTGCCGTATGCCAGTCATGGGTGCTGAAGATATCCGGCGCAAAACCCATACGCTGGCACATTTCAATCGCAGCGCGCGACAGCAGAATGAAGCGAAGGTGCTCGTCATCGCCATTGCTATACAGCCCGGGTCGGTCAAAGTAGTCCGGGTAGCGCAGTAGATAGATGGACAGGTTTGTGTTCGGTAGCTTTAGGGCATCAATCGAAAAACTTATCTGCCGATGACCGAGCCTGATCGGGATGTGCTGCAAAGAAGGAATCGCTTCGCGCTTCAGTCCTTCGGCTCGCAGAGAGCTGTAGTCCGGAATCAGAACACGGACATCGTGGCCGCTGCGATGAAGATAACGGGCCAGTGCGGCGGCGACGTCGGCAAGGCCGCCGGTCTTCGCAAGGGGTGCGAACTCCGAGGCGCAGATGCAGATTTTAAGTGGTGCGTCGATGTGGGCCTACCTAGCAGTCCCTGCCGCGTGAGCTCGAGCAAGGATTAGCGAGTAGTATAGCTACGGCCAAGTTTACAGGCACACAAACTCAATGAAGGTTCTGTTTATCTCGCCGGGCTACCCTGCTGACATGCCGGAGTTTACACGAGGTCTGGCACAGAGCGGCGCCCAGGTCATCGGTGTCGGCGATCAGCCCGCCGCTACTCTGCCGTACATGGCGAGAGTCAATCTGGCGGCCTACGTTCAGGTTCAGACTCTGTGGAATACGGCGGATGTGGTGGCTACTCTCAGGGAGTCTCTTCGCGGTCAATCAATAGACCGGATCGAGTGCCTCTGGGAGCCTTGCATCATGCTCGCCGCTGAACTTCGCGAGCACTTTGGTGTACCTGGGATGGGTATCGCCCAGGCCAATCGCTTCAGAGACAAGGAATCTATGAAGCTCGCGCTGGATGCGGCAGGCATTCGTACGCCACGGCATACCACCGCTACGAGTGCGGCGGCATGTTGGGAGGCCGCCGACGCGCTGGGGTTTCCGCTTATTCTCAAGCCCATCGCGGGAGCTGGCTCCGCCGATACCTATCGCGTGAATTCAATTGAAGATCTGCAGGCTGTTCTGCCGCTCCTGCGCCACGTGCCAAAGGTGTCGGTCGAAGAGTTTGTTGACGGAGACGAGTACACCTTCGATGCAATCACCGTCGGTGGGGAGATCGCGTACTTCAACGTGGCCTGGTATCGGCCGCGACCTCTGGTGGCACGAAGCAACGAATGGATCAGCCCCCAGGTTATTGCGCTGCGCGACACCACTGCGCCAGAACTTGCCGAGGGAATAAACATGGGCCGCGCCGTGCTCGAGGCGCTGGACTTTGATACCGGCTTTGCCCATATGGAGTGGTATCGTAAAACGGATGGGGAGGTCGTATTCGGCGAGATCGGCGCTCGCCCGCCAGGCGCTCATCAGGTCGATCAGATGAAGTTCGCCTGCGACTTTGATGTGTTTCGGGCCTGGGGGCAGGCTGTCTGTCGGGGCGCGATTCTAGAGAGATTTGAACGGCTTTACAACGTTGCCCTAGTCTTTAAGCGCGCGCGGGGGACGGGTCGAATTACCGGGCACGAGGGGCTCACTGAGTTCGTGAGGCGCAGCGGAAGTGCCCTTGTCTGGAATACCCTTCTACCGCCGGGTACGCCCCGACGAGACTGGCGCAAAACCCTGGTGTCGGATGGGTTCCTCATGCTCCGTCACGCCGAGCTTTCCGTCACGCTCGACCTTGCGGATGCAGCGGGTCGCGATGTCCAGGTCTGGGCTGAGTAGGAGTGGGTAGGTAGGGGTTCGTACTGGACGCGCAATTCTTCTCTAAACGTATTCATCGAGATATTTAGGCAGCATTTCACGCCACGTTACCCAATCGTGATCGTAGTCCGCTCCCCAGGGATCGACTCGGTTCGGAATGCCCTTAGAGCCCAGCAGGTTGGCCAATCGCCAGGATTCACCGATATCTTCGTAACGGCCCTCACCAGAGGCTAACAGTACAAACCTTGCGCGTAGCGCATCAAGGCCGAGGCCTTCGAGTCCTGGTAAATAGTGGAGCGGTGAGGAGAAGTAGAAGTCCTCATTGAAGCGCCCCTCCAAATACTTGGAAAGATCATAGGTGCCGCTCATGGCGATTGCTAAGCGAAAGGCGTCCGGGTGTCTGCAAAGCGAGGCCACCGCATTGAATGCCCCGATCGATGCTCCGGCGGTGACGAGCTCGATATCGGGCGTCTGGCAGTCGCCACGGATGGCCGGAACTATCTCCTGATAGACCAGGGCATCGAAGAGATTTTGAACCCGGGAGCAGTATTCGCCTGAGTGTTCGCCAGTGATCCAGGTTCGACCGGCGATACTGTCCGTTGAGTAGACCTTGATCCGACCGGCGTCGAGCAACGGCTTGAGCGCATAGATCATCTTGAAGCGTTCGATCTCTTCCGCATCTCCGCCCGCCGTGGGGAACAGGAGAACCGGTGTTCCGAAGTGCCCCCAGCGCACCAGGGTCACTTCCTGCTGCATGTAGGGCGAGTACCACCGTTCGGTGTGTTTGCTGCTCACCTTGGGTGCTCGCGCATGGCCGCAACGCCCTTCTGTACCCGTTTCCAGAACAGCTCCGTGAACTCTTCTACCTCGTCACTTGGATACAGTGCTTCGACCTTCTGCCGGAAGGCATCATGAGCCGCACTTGAGGTAAAGAACTCGTCAGCGACTTCGTCGAGATGGCCGAGATGTTCCGAGCAGAAGGCCTCAAAACGCTCCTCGTCGAAGTGTTTTCTTGCAAGCGTTACATAGCCCGCCAGCTTTTCTTCCTGAGAAAGGTCCTGGTCGGCGATGACGAAATAGTCGTCCCAGTCCAGATTCGTCTTCATACGTCGTCGCGTCGCGGCGCAAAACAGCGACCAGCGCAGTTTGGCCTTGATCAGCCACGGGAAGTGGTAATGCAACGACGTGACCTGGGAATCGGGGCAGCCATTGGCGAAGTCGATGGGATACCAATTGCCGTTCTGACGCAAGGACTCGCAGGAATTGAAATCCCAGCCGAAAAAAGCATTGATTACCATGGTAGTGTTGTGCAGGTGAGCTTCGTCGGCTGCGGAAAGGAAGTCGGCGTCCATACGGTAGCGATCGTGGAGAGGTGCATCGGGGTCGTAGTTCACACAGCGAAACTGAGGCCCAAGCCCAACGCAACGAACAAATGCATCATGTGGCATGACTCCCTGCTGAAGATGCATTACGCGTTCGCCACTCTGATCGTAGGCCGCGAGCAGCGCATCTTTGTTTTTGACGGCGGTCACTCCTACCCAGGCGCCACCATCGTAGGGCTTCATAAACAGCGGATAGCCGATTTTCTCCCCGATCGCGCCCAGGTCAAACAGATTCGCATAGCGTTCAAGTGTGGGTTTCAGGTCCGCACTCTCAGCATAGGACTTAGGAGGAATCAGCCAGGTTTTCGGTACTTCGAACCCTAAGCGCATCATTGCGCAGTAACTGGTTTGTTTCTCCATGGACTGCAACGACCAGGGGTTATTGAGCACGTAGATATCGTTAAGCAAGATAGCCTTTTTGATCCATTCCCGGGACGTGTGATACCAGTGAGTCAGGCGGTCCATAACCACGTGATAGTCGCAGGGCTGCTGAAGATCGAAGGGCTCGATGCGAAGGCGCTCGGACTCAAAGCGCAGCTCTTTCAACGGATTGTCGCTGTCCGGAACAACCAGATCCAGCTTGTTCAGAATTCCCTCGTAGCAGAGGGGCCAGCAGATATCGGCACCTAGTGACAGTCCGATTTTGCGAGTCTCACTCGTCATGGTTACATCCCGTACTTTAGCGCGGAGCTCGAAGTGCTCCCCGTTTTCCTTTGTAGTCCAATGGCTGTCCTGCCAGCTGGCTTCCTAACAGCCGCCCTCATAAGAGACGTTGGTCTACCTGTGGAGTCGCCGAAGGCAATCAAACATGCCCTATCCATCTATCACACGCTACTCGTAAACCATCCACACTGGCCCAGGAAACAACCAGGAGAGCCCGGTACGCAAGCGGTCCCGCCAGTTTTCCCAGTTGTGCGCATCGCGCGCTTCCTCAAACAGCAGGTCGATTTTCTGGCGTTGCAGAAGCGGCACCAGCGAGCGATTCTCGTAGATGAGTGACTCGTAGATGCCACAGCACATATAGATCTTGTCCGCCGGCTTGCCCGGATTCTTGCGGAACTCGTTCATGAAAGCGACCACTGGATCAAACACAGGTCCGCGTTTGTGATGACCAAGATCCGTAAACGCGAACGAGCCCGATTGCAGCAGCAGACTTCCAAAAACGTCCGGGTATCTCCACGCGGCGTGCAGGGCCGCAACACCGCCGAAGCTAGCGCCCATGATCGCGGTCGCAGAACTTTCTTCGATTACAGGGTATTCGCGGCGCATGAATTCAAGCAGATCCTCTCGGATGAACGCGGCGTGGCGATTGTCACCGGCGTATTCGCGGAGTCGGTCCGGTGACTGCGTACAGGCAACTATTAACTGGGGAATCTCGAGCCGGTGGATCAGGTTGTCGAGTACCGTACCCAGGGCCGCAAACTGCAAGTAGTCAAAACCATCGTGAACAATCAATAGCGGATAGCGTCTTTGGCTCCGATAACGAGCAGGCAGATAGATCTGAATATCGCGGGTTCCACCAAATGCCGTGCTGTTCACCTGTGCCGACTCAAAGCGACCAGTGGGCGCATCGTTGTCTGGCTCGGACCAGTCAGGACGAAGATACCCACTACCCTGGCAGACCGAATTTGCACCAAAGGGATCGCGAGCGAGTACTGGGTTCAGAGGATCCGTGATCAGTTCCTGCTGCCCGTTCGCTATGCGTTCAAACTTGTATTCGATTCTTGAACCGGCGGGTAGCTCGATGGTTACCGCCCACAGATCGGTACTTTCGATACGCTCGAACGGCTGGGCTGTGTTTAACCCAGAAATCCAGCAGCGCAACAGAAGCTGATCGGCGGTCCCCCGATAGACGAAAGTAATCTTGTTGTCGTCGACCAGGGGGAAAGATTGGCTTGCGATGAACGCATCGATGGCCGAAGCGCTCGGTTCCTGATCGTTCAGGAGGTCATCAAGCGCCGCGTTCATGGTGCTCCCTCCGGTGCTTTGTGCTCGCTATTTGCAGCCACATCGAGAGGAGCGAGTGTCCCATCTGGACGCAGGTAGCTGACCTGGTGACTGAGACTGAGCTGACCACTGTCGAAGCGCAGTACAGATCCGTTGTCCAGCGTCACGCAGCGCGCTGGCAGAAAGCGAATCGTGTAGTGGCGTTTGCGCAGATCCTCAATCACACGTAAACGTCGACTCGCGTGGGGCAGCAGGACGTGGTTTGGCACAATTCCTAGGCCTGTGCACAGCAGCTCTGGGTCCCGTCTTCGCTGAGGGATCTCCTCGTGGTAAAGCACGACGCGATCACTAAGCACCATCGCGCCAGCCGACCACGCCACCAGGTTTCTTGCTGCGAGAAGAGGCCGGAGGCCAAACAGCTGCAATCGATTGAGAAGTACCAGAACATGCCCACCAGTAATAATTACAGTCTCACAGCCGTTTATCTCGGCTTCGATCTCTTCTCTAGCGGATGCGACAGACTGGTTGTCGCGGATGTCCGCATCCACGTCGGCAAAAATGTGCTCGACCTGTTTCAGATGGTGGCGATCAAGTGCCCGGACCTGTCCGATTGCGTGCTCCTCTTCTGCCCGCAGTAGCTGCGGCGGAGCATCGGCTCTTCTTACCTGCCTGGCTGCCTGTAATCCTTGACGCAGGCGTAACCGATACAGGCTCTGAAGCTCCATCAGCCTATCCTGACGTCTGCGGTACGCTCGATATAAGTCTGGGTCCTCCGCAAAGATCCGCTCAGCCCGGCGATACAGCTGCAAATTCACCAGTGGCGCGTTAACTACCTCCGCGAGCTCACCGATATCGCCTTCAGCTTCCTGCCAGGCAGCAGAAATAACCGCTACTGGCCCCTTCGCCAGCCCATGTTCGGCAACCACCGCACCGAGAATCGGCTTCGGCGATTGCGGTCCAAGCAGTAGCTGAACGGGCACGTTTGGCTAGCCCAGTTCAACGCGCAGGGTACGAACAAGCCCCCAGAGCGCCTCTTCGACGACTTCCGTATCGGGATGACGCACAATGACATAGCCATCACCCTCATAGCTGCTACTGGGGCGTTGTCCCTGCTTCGGCAACTTTGCCTCGACGACGAGGCCTCCATACTTGGCCTGCGCTCGCTCGATACCATGGATTCTCAGTACACGACCTTTCCCCTGACCGCGGATGTACGCAGCACCACAGGCATAACGTCGCTGAGGGGGCTCGAACTGGTTGTGGACCAGGAGTCTTGGCCATGCTTCATAGAAGTCGATGTCGTGCGCATAAGAAAGAAGCGAGGTGAACTGAGCTCCCGGTGGCCTGGCACCCACTTCTGATACCGCTATGCCACCTGAGGGCAGGCGAAACCACTCCAGGTGACTCAAACCCGTCGTTAAACCCAGTGCCTGAACGCCACGAAATCCCGCCTCGCGGATGGGTGAGAAATCGGGACCGCTGACTTCTCTTGGGAGAACCACGCACCACTGAATCCAGTCGTTCTCCATAACCTCCAGCGGCGAGGGCATGTATCGACTGATGGAAAACCAGACAGGCCGGCTGTCGATCACCACGCTGTCAAAGGAGTGTTCCTCGCCTCGAACGTATTCCTCGACCATTACCGGGTGCTGCGGATTTACGGGCCATCGACTCAGGTGGAGTGCCAGCTGCTCCGGATTGTCAATTCGCAGCGTGCCTGTGCCTCCCGCGCCTGCGGTCGGTTTAATGATCAGCGGAAAACCGACTTCCCGAGCGAAGCCTGCCAGTGCTTCTGGGCTTGTCACCAGCGCGTGTCGGGCACACGGCACACCAGCGGCTGTGAGTACCTGCTTCATTAGGGACTTGTCCCGAAAGTTATGGCTGGCAGCAACAGACAAACCCGGTAAGTTCAGCGCTTCACGTACCTCGGCGAGCGGCACCTGAAGCTGTTCCAGCGGGCCGATCAATCGATCGGCCGAACCGAGTTCGCGAGATAAGCGTCTGACTCCGTCAAGCAACTGCTGAGAATCAAGGCCGTCGCGCACCTGCCAGTGGGCAGCGATACGCGAGCGGATACCGCGTGGAATCTTCTCTGCGGGATCCTGACTGATAACCGATAGAACGATGTTCGGAAGCTGGGCCGTGCCTTTGAGGAACGCAAGAGTGGCGTCCAGAAAGAATGGTGCTGCGAAAACAACGTGAAGAGTAGAGTTGGTCAATTACCGCGACCTCAGTTGAGCCTTCGATCAACCTTTGTCTGGCCGTCCATGGGATCGACGTAAGTGGTCAACCCGTCCTCGATGCTAATCAACTGGGTCGAGGATTCGTAGCCCTCGGCGACTACCAACTGGACGTTAGAAGACTTCACGCGGTAGTTGAGCACGCCCCGGGTAATGGTCCACTCGCCGCTGATCATGATCGGATGTACGTATCCCATGTAGCGATAGTGCCCATTGAGTGTGTAGCGGCCGTTAGCGAAAAACGTTGCTTGCTTATCTAGGATGGTCGCTCCCTGCGAACGGGGAAACTCCATGCTATTGGACCAGGTGCCAACAATGCGCTCGCTCAGGATCGCGTCGGCGCGACTTTGCTCTGTGGCTACAATCGACTGGGAGGTTTGTGTCTGTTCGGTCTGGACTTCCGATGCTGAGAAGTAGCCTGTAAGGGTCTGCAGTGATTCGGTAAAGGCTGCGAGACCAGTGACCGCGGCAAACAAAAACAAAATCCCAGCGCCGATAGGGTGGCGTTTGATCCGTTCAATCCACGTGCTCGTCGGGCTGTAATCAGGTGCCGGCATTTAATTGTATTTTTGAATCGGAATGTGCTCTAAAAAGCGCTCAATGACCGAGAGTTGAATTGCTCGCCTATCTTGACCTAACGTAGCGACCTTTCGCGATACAGGCAATGACTGTTTGGGGTGCGTGCCTGAGGCTACAGTGATGCTAACTTTATGGAGCGTGTTGGTCTCGAGGCCCGACGGGACGCCGAGATGGCGCTGTGTCTGGTAATCGAGAGACCAGATGCGCCTGATACTTGCGGCGATTTCTGAGCGACCTTTGTCCAGTGGCTTGTATCGTCGTCGGATGATCCCCCGCTGATGTGATCACGTAGGCCCCTGTGAGGTAATTTGATGTAACGTGGTGGGATGAGCTGAGTGGTGGCGCAAGTACGCGATTAAGAGACCCATGGAAGATTCGCAGAGCTTCTTCGAGCAGATGCACATAGACGTGGCGCGCAACTCCACGGATGATTTCAATCCCTTTCATGATCCGGCGCGTTGGGAGAACATCGTCGGCAATCCATTCGGTGGTCCGATTGCCCTTGGCTTTCAGCTGGAGTTCCTTTGCGCCGATCGAATTATGCGCTTCCGGCAAAACGAGCTCACCACTGAGCAATCCGCTGCAGCTGACGCGGGCGAAAGCCAAAGCTCAGCTGCCAGGTCCATATACCCATTTCGCAACTTTGAATTCAACTTTGTTGGTGCGGTTCGACCCAAAGAGCGCTTTGCCGTGAATGTGCGCAAGACGAATCGCAATAGCGACCCCTTTCGCGGTGTATCCAATCGAGTCCTGATTAAGAAGGATCAGGGCGGGCCAGTCCTTATCGGCACTCAAAGCGACACTGCTGAGCCGCGCATTAAAACGGATCTCTTGTCGCTCGGTGGGGTTGATGTGCGAGAGCTGCCAGATCGGAGCACCGTGCCTGGTTGCGACTTTTTTCTGAAACGCAAGTTTCTGACTACGAGCAACGCCAAGAACTTTGCCCTAGCTGCCCTCTGCGCGCAGCAGGACTACATCGATGAGCTTGCCGAACAGGTCTATTTCGCACCAATTTTCACGGCATCTCTTCTATCGTGTGCTCTTCTCGAGCGGGGGCTCTCTGGTGGCCATGATTTTCGGGCCGAGCCCATGGTCTACACGAGTCATCTGATATCGGTGGATCTCGAGGTCCAACGTCGGCTAAGGAGTAACGACGCGGTCCACCTGCTGGTAGCGCCCCCTGTACAGGTCGATCCCGACGGCGGTCTTGGGAAGGCCAATGTCCAGCAGGTTGAATTCTCCTGTGCCGCGATGGTGTTTGAGGGCATCCCACTCTTTCATGCACTGCTCCGGCTTGCTCCCCTGGCATCGCTGGTCGAACGTGGCTGACTGCTAGTGTCCTGCGTGGCTAATTCGTTGAATTATTTCGGCGCTTTTTCGCGCCTGGCGGCGTTGCGGATCGTCGCCATAGCTATGGCTATGACTCCTCACCGCGCCTTGCCAGGCTCAAAAAATCACTCGAAACTTATTCAACGGATTAGCCACGCAGGACACTAGCCGTTAGTCTCGGAGGAAGATTGTGTCTACAGAGACGTCGAACCTACATGACTGGTAAACCACGAGGCGTTTCTTCGGCATCAAAAGGTCGCTCTGAAGCAGGTTGTATTAATTGCGTTGATGGGTGGTTCACTCTTTCGGAAACTACGTACTTACTGTCAGCAATGGTGATTGCAGAATAAATCCGATGCCTGTGCTGGATGACGGCCCGAATTTGCGCAACGACAATCGCGATACGTCGAACGATCGGCGTGGAGAGTCGCGTCGTCGTGACGAACGTCGGGTAACGGAACGTCGCCGGACCCGGCGTCGCGCCACCGAATCACTGGAAAGCTATCCTCCGGATCAATGTCGTCGCAAGAGTGATCGCCGTAAAGGGGCACGCCGCACTGACGAGCGTCGTGCGTCTGATCGAAGGACCCGTGAGCGGCGTGAGCGGACCGCACGAATTACGTATCGGCGACGGGCGGCGCAAGCGGTACTCACCAAAGAAGAGCGCGATTTTCTGAGCGAACTTTCGGAGGATCTTTCGGGTGATGCATCGGGGGATGTTTCGGGGGATATTTCAGGAAAAAAGTGAGCCACACTCACGTTGCTCGATAGCAAGCAGGACTGGCTACACGACCCGACTCCGATTTCGGCCAGCGTGCTTGGCCTCGTAAAGAGCGGCGTCTGCACTCTTCATCAGCGTTTGCACGGTTTGGCTCTCGTTGCAGGTGACGCCTCCCACGCTAACGGTCAGCTCTACCTTATCTTTTGATTCTAAGGTAAGCACGCTGTTTTCTACCGCTTTACGAAAACGCTCCGCTGCTGCCATTACGTCCTGACCTCCGTCAGCCAACAGCACTATGAACTCTTCACCACCGTAGCGGGCAAGCTGGTCTGTACTGCGGCACTCGGCCTCCAGGATGCGTGCTACATGACAAAGAGCCTGATCCCCAGCGCTGTGTCCAAATTGATCGTTGACTGACTTGAATAGGTCGACATCGAGAATCAGCAATGAAAACCGTTTTCCCGAGCGCTTTTGCTGATCCATTGCTCTTTCGATGGCTTGTAAGAGCGCGCGCCGATTGAGAAGCCCTGTTAATTCATCCGTTGTCGATAGTCGCATTAGCGCGGCGTTTGCCAGCTTCAGCTTGTTCTCACTGGCTGCCAACGCGACCTTTGCCGCTTCTGATTCGGTGACGTCGCGCAGCAGCACAAGGTACTGACCCACACCAAACGCTCCGTCGATGCGCTGAATTTGGCCATGCAGGTAGCGCCGGCTACCATCCACGTTCAACTCAAGATCGAATTGATCGGCGAACTGAGTATCGAGTTGCTGTTGTATCGTGGGTAGAAAATCGGCGACGTTATGGTCTATCGCTTCATCAAGTGGACAACGGATCAGATCGGCGAACGCAGGATTGCCATCGAGGACACGGCCCGAACCTGAGAGAACCAGCATGGCATCGGGGAGCATGTGCATCAGTCTGGACCGTGTCACCACCCGAACCTCGATGAACTGATTGCGCATAAATGCGTAGTTGGTCACCAGCAGAACAGCGGTGGTCGTGAGGATAAAACCGCTTACGCCCGCATCTGACAGCAGCGACCAGCGCTGGTTGGATGTAAACGACAACAACCCCAGAGTCGGCAGGATTACCGCCAGAACAACCTGGGTGGGACGAAGTCGAGAGCGCAGAAACTGCATCAAGGCCAGCACAACTGCACTTAAGACAAGCGCCAAAGAAAGCGCATGCATTATCCCCATACCAATTTTGGGACTGAGATCGTCCAGCAGGTGATTGGGTTGGCCGGGTACATGCGGCTCAAACTCGGCAAACAATCCGTGCCACTCATTGGTCAGCGCCAGCACGGCGAGAACACCGCTGAGAGAGAAGAGAGTCACGCGCCACGCCGCGGTATGGGGCAGTTTTACGCCCACATACCTGGTCATCGAAAAAAAGTAGAGCGCCGGGATAAAGGTCGTAAGCGAGTAGACCAGGCCTAAATCAAAAGGGGTTAGGTGAAATACTGCCAGTAGCATCGGGTACACGGTCAGAATGATCAGCATAAACGCGAGATCGCGAGCATTGACGCGCTGTATGTGTGGGATCAGACGGCGAAGTGGATACACAAGCGCAGCAGCAGCTACCGCTGCCCAGATAAAGTCTACGAAGTGCATGCCTCGCCTATCGTGCTACTCGGGGCATCGGACAACCACTAGTCGGCAGTCGCCTTCTGAGATCCGGCAAAGATCGATATCAGCTTAATCACAGTAGGCAGAATCGCCGCGGTGGCGGTGATAAACGCCAGGCTTTGGCTGAAAAGTTGCGGCTGTGTTGAAAACAAAAAGAGGAAGATACCGACCAGTATCGCGACCAGGGGAGTCCGCAGCCGAACCCAGGGGCTCGCGCCTCCTTCCTGTGTCCATTGGGCGAACACTTCTGGTAGCTCAGCTTCGACCACAAAACGGCGAAAGCTCTGGTTCATCAGCAAGGGCTCCGGATCGGTGTATATAAGTCCTCGATGCAGGAGACGGCGAACTAGCTCCCGGCTCCTCCAGCTCGCGAATCCATGGGAGGCAATCCGGAACAGCACCATACGCTCGTCTTTTCCTGACAAGGACCAAAGCACTCGATAGTGCGCTTCAGCCTGGTCGAGTACCTTATTGATTAGCGAATGAGCATCGTTTAGTTGGCGTATATCTGCTTGCCGGACCAGCTGCCTGGCGACTTCCCTGAGATGATTATCAGGCCAACACTCTTTAGCGAGCGCGCCGACAATAGTTTTCTCTAGTTTGCTTAACGGCTTCTCGACTGCCGACTCGCGGATCCGTTTGAGGTCTTCCTCAAGTTGCGCGACCGCCGCAGCTTTATCGAGGATACTGCGACAACGGGTGTAGCCCGAAAGCGCGGCTGCCCAGCGGTCCAGATCAGGCGCATCGGGCGCTTCGCCGCGTTGGAAATCGTGAGTTTTCATCGTCATGAAATGCAGCGGGTTGACGTCAGAGCGGATAAATACTCGCCCCGCAAAGCTGCCGAGCGCTTCCAGGAATTCGAGTTTCTTCACGGCGATTTCGGGGTCAGCCAGACCGATGTGAAACCGATCGATCAGTACAAGCGCTTTCTGCGCTTCTTCCGGCTTCAAAGGGAATTTGGAGAGGCTAGCGGTGATCGGCGCTCCAGCGCCATCCAACCGAATCACATTATCGCTCGGTGGTGGATCAGCGTTTTCTAACGTCCCGCGCAGAAGCAGTCCCCTACGCACTCCGGCTACATCGCCCCAATTGCGAATAGGCAGGAACCCCGGGGGCCTTAAGTCAGTGAGGAATACAAGACGCGACAGATTTGATAATAGATACCACAACAACGCCAGGCCTCCGACCGCAAGTGATAGCACAGCTAAAACGGCGCTTTGCTTAGGTGCTTCCCATGGTGGAACCAGGCGCTGATGGCGGGAGCTTATCTCGAGAGCCTTGCTCTGTCGCTCCAGCGGTGGTCGCTTCGCATGCAGAGTCCTGTCTTCGTCGGCCAGGCGTGGTTTGGAGATTGATCGACCGTCGAATAGCGTGAGTTCGCTCTCTCCCGGGGTCCAGCAATGCCCTGCGTCGCGTGATAACGATCGTATCTCCTGGCTCTCCTGAACGAAGCCGACGAGCGATGATCGAAGCGCCGCGACTACTGGCAGCTGTATGGATGGCAAGATGCTCCTATCGTCGCAAGGGGAATTGCCGGGTGACCAAAGATCAGGTGTACGGACGCGCCAGTCGGCTGCGTGCACGTCCCAGGCTGGGTGCACTCTTGTTGCGTCCGGATAAAAAATGTCTTCAATAGATTGCGCATTAGCAGCACTGATACTGACGCTGGAGTAGCGTTCGGCGATTCGCTCTGAACGCTGGCGAAGCGAATTCGCAAATCGCAATTGGTCCCGCATGACGAACAATGACATTACCTCGTCGTTTGCCGCCCGGTAGAACGATATTGGCGGCAGTACGGAGATTACGACGATGATTGCGACGACTGTGGCGACGTAGAGTCGTATCCCAGGTCGACGTTGCAGCTCCACGTCATCAAGACGGACATCTTGTTCGGAGGTATCGTCTGTGTGCTCGGCGAGAAAATCGCCGAGCTCATCGATGGAGCCTTTGGTGTTTGGCGTATCTGTCGTACTGGTGGATGTTGCAGTGCGGGCCTCCACCGCTCGAAAGAATCCGAGGTAGCAAATAACGAAGGTGGTAACGCCAAGGAGCCCAGCCCATAAAATCTGTTGAGCAGGATCCGCCCACGCAATCATCAGTATCCAGGCCAACGCTGCGACCAATGCCGTCAGCAGTAGCCTTATGTATGTCCCTCGTTTTTCAACGCAGGGCCAAAGCCAGTGGAACACTGTTCCCGCCCGTCCCGCTCTTTTAGCGGTCAGTAAATGAAGCAGTCCAAAGATCAGAAACAGCACGACGGTATAGATAAGTGACTGACCCAAGGCGAACGTCAGCACCTCGGCGCGTGCTACGCGAAATCCATTTAGTTCGTAGAGTGTCACCAGTGTCCAAGGTGTGCCCTCAAGCGGCCTGAGCACAGCTCGGTGAGGTTTGGCGTGATACTCCACGGTAAGGTCGGGAAGCTCGGATTCTGCCGTGACCTCTCGTGGTGGCAACCCCCTGTTTGCCCAGATCGCAGCCTGGACGGGGGTTGGATCCCGCAGTTCATCAAAGAAGTTCTCGCGCAGGTTTCGGGGTGCATCACTGTGAAAGATCACCCGTCCGGTCGCATCGATGATGGCGAAGGAGAATCCCGGCACCAGGGTGGGCTTGATCACACTGACGAGGGGCGCCAGAGCGGCGGCCACGGTGAGATCCTCATCGACCTTGTTCGATGATTCGGTTGAGAGCGTATGTAAGCGCTGCGCAAGAACCACATTAATTGTTCCGGTCGTTCGCGAGCGGATCGATTCGAGGGCATAACCTGGGTCTGTGCAGATGCCAGAGTTTGCATCCGCGCTCCCATAGATCTGCGAGCACGCAATCTGGCCCGTCTTGTCCTCCTTGGCAGTATCCTTAAAAAATCGCTGATCTCGAGCGTCTGTGAAGTAATTTCGGGAACTGACATCGACCAGCGCGGTGGGCCGCTCCCCCGTAGTCCACTTTTCTTTCTGCAGGCCATCAGCGCCAATCCAATACGCCATGGAAAGCAAAGGGTAGAAATCGAGTGCGGATCCTGGAAGATCTGCTCTCTTTAGAAGGGGAACAGGAGGCTCTTCCTTATCCGGGGATTCCGGCAGTTTCTCGGTTGTCGAATCGTCCGCAATCGGATCTGCCGTGCTCGCATTCAACGCCAGCGCGTCCGACAAAACCCTGAGTTGTGTATCGAGTTTTGCAACTTCTTCTCTGAAGGAAACCGAAATCTCGTTGTTCAGAGCGAGCACGCGTTTGCTGATTGCATGTTGACCCTGTGCGCGCGCATAGATCTCAAGCACAGCAAAAGTGAATAGCGTAGATCCAACTAGGAGTGCGCAAAGTTGTACGAGGATGTCGTGGGACCGGAGTGCTTCCCGGCGACCGAGAAAGCGCAACTTCAGGTAGGGAAGTGATAGCAGCGCCACCATGGCGACGCCAAATGTCGCAAGTATCACCGACGGAGAGATCGCCATGGCTTCAGCTCGGAACTTGCCAGGGTCTTTCAGGCCCACCAGAAACCAGTGTGTCTTCGAGGAATCCTGGCTACACCCCCGGACTTGTGACGTGGTTGAAGACAGCTCTTTAGCCGCACCCGCCTGTGCTGCATTGTGCATGCGTTCGGCGCAGGACTGAGCTGCTGCGGACGATGGAAACCATCGCATTTCTATTGGCAGCGAAACCGGTTGCGTGAATAGCTTGTAGTTCGTTTTCGCAATTGCAAGCTCAGAGACCGCTGTAACCTGAGGGCTCAGCGTCTCGCGAGCCTCGCCCGTCCCGAGTTCCATGGGGAGTCGTTCTACGCGCAGGCCGGAGCGGTTCTTGCTGAAGAGAACTGCGCCGTCGTCTTGAGCGAGTAGCAGTCCGTCAACATCGAGTTCGGGCAGCGCAGCGGTAAGTAGCGTATCCAGGGAGCTTCGAACCCGCTCAACGCCGTCATAGTAAATCGCTAAAACCGACTCGTTGTTCTCTCGGAATGCAAAGACGGCGGGGCCGGGTTGACTGGCGCACCAGCCTTTTTCAGGTATGCCAGGGTCCGACGAGTTTGGGTCGGAAGCGATTTCCCCTATGGACGCAAGCTCGCGTGTACCGGATGAAGATGCGCGAGCCCTTGTGGGAGCAGAAGCCTGAACGGTATCGATGAGCGCAAGATCGGCCCTATTCCTGGCGTAGCAGATGTTCTGCCACAGGCCATCGATTGTCTCAGCAGTGATGTTTGCGCTGGCTGCCAGCTGACGGGTGTAGTAGTCGGTGAGCTGCTGCGTGCGAGCGTTGACATAGAGACCGTAGTAGCCGATGCCGACAACGACAACAAAGACGACTATCGCGATGACGGTCTCCAGCCATCCTCCGCCCAGGCGTCGCCCAAATCGACGGGGCCGCGCTGCGGCAGAACCTGATTGTGAGCCCTGGGCCATTGTAAGCCTCCACCATGCTGTTCGGCACTTCCCATGTCCGCACCATCTGAGCAGGACTGACGCGGTAGTAAATCGGCACTCGAACGCCAGTCAACGTAGCAGACGTACCAGAAGCTGACCAGAGTATCTGCTACATCAAGTTATGCGCTGGACTTGTTCAGAGGCTCCTTAACTTTTGGCGCCGATGGAATCGATGGATATGGCGCGAGTATGCTAGCGTCTTGCTTCTTCTACCCGACGATCTGGCGGCTCGTATGTTGATGTCACTTCTCGGTGTGGCCTTCGGTCTGGTCTTACTCATCGGTGGTGGCACTCTGCTCGTACGCGGCGCATCCCATATCGCGACGTCCCTCGGTGTGTCGCCTTTGGTGATTGGCCTCACGATCGTGGGTTTCGGGACCAGTGCACCAGAGCTGGTTGTCAACGTGCTTGGAGTGCTCAATGGAGAACCAGAGCTGAGCTTCGGCAACGTTGCGGGCTCGAACATTGCGAACCTCAGTCTGGTGCTGGGCTCGGCCGCGATCTTTCAGACGATTGTGATTCGCAGTGAATTGGTGCTGAGGGAAATTCCTCTGCTGTTACTTGGGGCAGGCGCCATTATGGCGATGGCGTTGGATAACGTGCTCGATGGTGCCATACCGGTGCTGAGCCGCTCCGATGGCCTCGTGCTGGTTCTGCTGTTCGGGATTTTTCTGTACATCATCGCCCTGGATTTCGTGCGCAGCCGCAGTGACGACTCCCTACTGTCGGAGATTTCTGACAGCGCATTTGTGCCGGATCGCAAGAGCGGCGTTATGAGTTGGCTAATGGCGGGGGTTGGTATCGTGCTGCTGGGTGTTGGCGGAAGCGTCACGATCGATCAGAGTATCGAATTGGCGACGACGCTTGGCGTATCGACCACTGTCATTGGGTTATTGGTTGTCGCCGTCGGTACGAGCATGCCAGAACTGGTGACCTCGATTATCGCTGCAGTTCGCGGTGAAGCTGATCTCGCCCTAGGCAATGTTGTGGGCTCGAATTTATTCAACTCCCTGCTGGTTTTGCCGGTTAGTGCGCTGTTGACTCCGGTGCCTATTCCTGAGGGCGGAATTACCGATCTACTCGTTTCCTTCGTCCTGACGATCGCGCTGATCCCGGTGTTCTTGCTTGGGCGGGCACGTCTCAGCAGACCGATAGGTATCGTGCTGCTCGTCGGGTATCTTGCTTATGCAGCGCTTCGATTTCTCGGTCAATGATGCGCGGCTTTGCGGATCCGCAGCTACTGAGGTCTTCTCAAAACAGGCGGCGTCTGGATGAATGACTACGACCTGATTGTGCTCGGCACCGGAGGAATGGGCAGCGCTGCCCTATACAGCGCGGCTGCACGGGGGCTGCGATGCCTCGGCCTTGATCGATTCCCGCCAGCCCATGATCGGGGAAGCTCGCACGGGGAGTCCAGACTTATCCGACTGTCCTACTTTGAACACGCGGACTATGTGCCGCTACTGCGGCGCAGCTACGAGTTATGGGATGCGCTGGATCCTGCGTTACTGCATCGCTCCGGTTTGATTTATTTCGGTCAGGAGAACGGAGCAATTATCGGGGGGGTACTTGCTTCGGCGAACAAACACGATTTGGAAGTAGAGCGGGTCAAAGCCGAGATGTTCCCGCAGTATCAATTTGTCGATGGTCTACAGGCTGTTTTTGAACCCGATGCCGGGTGGCTGCCCGTCGAGCGTTGTGTGCAGATGCACCTGGATGCAGCAACAAGTGCAGGTGCGGAATACCGGTGGGGCGAAGCCGTCCTTAGCTGGGAAAAGTACGCTGACGGAATCCGAGTTAGAACAGAATCAAACAGCTACAGCGCACGCGCTCTGGTTATTGCAAGCGGGCCGTGGGCGGGAGATCTGCTGCCTGATCTTGCCTTGCCACTAACCGTGGTGCGCAAGCATCTCCACTGGTTTGCTTGTGATGACGACCGGTATCAGCATGGATTCTTTTATGAACTACCGCACGGCCAGTTTTATGGGTTCCCGGTCTCGGGGGGGCGGATAAAAATCGCCGAACACACAGGTGGCGAGTCGGTCGAAGATCCTCTGTCGGCATGTCGCGACCGATGCCCGGAAGATGACCGGCGTATAGCTGAGTTTGTGGCTGAGTTTTTACCCGGCGTGCACCAGGAGCGCCTTGCTCACCAGACCTGTTTTTATACGCGAACTCCGGACGAGCACTTTGTCCTGGATCGGCACCCCCAGGCAGATAATGTGGCAATCGTTGCAGGACTCTCTGGTCATGGTTTCAAGTTTGCCCCGGCGATCGGGGAGGTACTGGTTGATCTGGCTACCACAAGTGCTACGCCGGATGAGATTTCGTTTTTGTCTCTTCAGCGATTCAGGGACACTGGGTGAACGGACGTCCGATGAAGGCCTTATACGACACAATCGGAATCAACTACACCGAGCTGCGCAAGCCAGATTCCCGGATCGCAGCTCTGGTTCACGACAGCCTTGGCGCGGCGGAGTCGATTGTAAATGTCGGGGCCGGGACCGGCTCCTACGAGCCCTCGGAACGCAGTGTTATTGCGGTTGAGCCTTCACTGGAAATGACCCGCAAACGCACCCGACCTGCTCACGCACTTGTGCAGGCCAGGGCTGAGCAGCTCCCATTTGCCAACGATTCTTTCGAGGCGTCGATGGGAGTGCTGACAATCCATCACTGGCATGACCAGAAAGCCGGCTTGCTTGAGATGCGCCGCGTTTGTCGTGGGCCTATCACTCTGTTGACGTTTGATCCTGCCCATCGGCCGTGGCTTACCGATTATCTGCCGCAGATCGCGCAGCTCGATGAGCAGCAGATGCCGTCGATCAACTTTTACGAGCAGTGTCTGGGGCCGGTGGACATAATGGCTGTACCCATACCACACGACTGCACCGACGGTTTCCTCCACGCCTATTGGCGTCGCCCGCACGCTTACCTGGATGAGCGCATAAAAACGGGTATGTCGACATTCTGGAAGATAGATGACACCCAAGCAGGGCTGAGCAAACTAAGCGACGATATCGATAGTGGTGAATGGGAGCGACGGTATGCTCGGCTTCTCGATGCCGACGAATACGATGCGGGGTACAGGTTGGTTACAACGATTTAAGACGCCACCATCACCCTATGTATCGAGGAGAACCGACGTTGCCACGCCGCGCCGGTCCGTGCTCTCGGTATTGACTGGAGTTTTTGTTAGTCCTCTCTAAGCCTTGGCAGCACGTTTTCGGCGATGTACTTGAGACGGCGATTTCCCGACTCCACTGACTCGCCCGGGAACTGCGCCCAGAAGTGGATATCCGAAATCATCGGATATGCCGCCTGAAGCTTCTTGAGCTCCTTAACTGCAGTGTCCGCGTCCCAGAGTTCGTAGAGTCCGTTTTCGATGGCTGCTTCCGCCGTCTCAAACGTCGGGGTTTCATCCGGGGGTCCGAAGGCACCCCAGCGGATGTACTCGTTGATCTGATACAGGACATGTTCGCCCACGTTGGCGGCCTCCGCCTCTGGGTCTTCCGCAATGATGGCCCAGCAACCCAGGATCACATTTCCGTCCGCTAGCGTCTTGCCATGGCGTTCCAGCGCCTCACAGTAGATGTCGAGGCCCAGGCCGCCGGTGGACAAGAAGCCGTCCGCGACACGCGCGACCCGATCGATGGCGGGCGGCGCCATGCCGCCAAGCAGAATTCGCGGTGGGTGCTCGGGGACCGGAGTAATGCAAAGATCGCCGACCTTAAAGCGTTTACCTTCGAAGCTGATAGCCTCGCCTGAAAAGGCGCGCCGAATAATCTCGATTCCTTCTTCGACGAGACTGGGTCGATGAGTGATCTTGCGTCCAAACTGTTCAAACTCGACCTGTCGATAGCCGATACCCACACCCAGATCAAAGCGACCGCCGCTTAAGAGCGAAAGCGTCGCTGCGTCTTCGGCCATGCGCACCGGATCTGCAATCGGCAGCAGCATGAGATTCGTTCCCAGGTGCATTCGCCTGGTGCGGGCTGCGATGTTCGCTAGCACCACCATCGGGGACGGTGTGTAGCCATCGTCACAGAAGTGATGCTCGGTGAGCCAGACGGATTCGAAGCCCATATCCTCGGCTTCGGCGATCTGATCCATACGTACTGCATAGAACTGTTCAAACGGCTGGCGCCAGGGGGCGGGATTACGAAAGTCGTACCACAGACCGTAGCTGACATCGTTACTCATGAGTTCTTGACCTTATTGTTGTCAGAGGGAGCCCAGGAATCGCTGGATTTCTTCCAGGTAGGGCTCCCGTTCTTCGATAAAAGGCGCGTGACCCGAATCGGGATAACTGACGCCCGTTGCCCGGGGATGGTTGTCGGCCACCCACTGAGAGATCTGAGGTGCTACGAATCCATCCTGCCCGCAGATGAATGACAAAACGGGCATATCCAGGGCAAGAAGCATGTCTCGCTGGTCCAGATGCGCAAGTTCAGCCAGCGTACTGGTGGCGCGCGCCGATGAATCAATGAAAGCCCACGCCATCCACTTAAGCAATTCGTCGCTGATGGGTTTGGCACACACGGCCCCAGCTACTCCGTTTAACACATTGATTCGATCCGCATTGATCGCTGCAACCGTACCGAGCACGTCTTCCGCGGTTCCACCCAGCTCAAGATCAGGCTTCTGCGTATAAATAGGGCTCGCACCAGCCGTAAGAATCAACCCTGCGCAATTGCCTCCCAGATCGTGGGCCGCCTGGGTTGCTACGGCACCTCCAAGGGACCAGCCATTCAGCACCGCGCGACTCACTCCGCGTGCCTTCACGAGTTCAACTACATCAGCCGCGATTGCGGAGATACCCAGATCTGAAAAATCGTGATCTGATCGCCCGCACCCGCGATGGTCCAGCATGATCACCCGATGATCGGCTTCGAGTAGAGCGACGAGAACACCATCCCATACCCGACAGTTCATTCCCCACCCGTGAATCAATACCAGCGCGGTGTCGCCCTCGCCGTGATCTTCGTAGTAAACGCGCTTGTCGCCATCAACGGTGAGATAGGCCATAGTCAGTCCCTCTTCTGCGTAAGAACGAAAATTGTGTTTTCCTGGAAGTTATCGAGAACTGCATCTAAATCGAGGGCATCCGGCGCGACCACCCATTGGTAGATGGTGCCGAACATGTGCGCACAATAGCTGGCGCTGAAGTTATCGGCATCGATGTCTGTGCTTATGTCACCCGCCGCCTGGCCTTCTTCCACCCAGCGCTTCACGTCGCGTCGGTAAATTCTGTGATGGCCCGCAAGCTTTGCTCGGATGCCCGATTCCTTGCCCAGGGATTCATACCACAAGATGTACATGGCCCGCAGATAGCTGGGTTCGCGGTGGAAAAAATCTCGCTGCGCACGCATGGCAAGACGAATCGCTTCAAGTCCGACTTTGCCCTGTAAATACTCGCGCAGGTGAGACTTCCAGATGTCGTCAAAGCGAGCGAACAACTCCATCCACAACCCGTCCTTCGAGCCAAAACGGTAGCTGGCGAGACCGCGGCTATAACCGGCCACTTCGCCGATCTCCTTAAGTGTCGTTTTCGCGGTTCCCCGTTCGTTTACCAGCGTGATCGCGGCCTCAAGCATCTTGGCGTCGGATAGTGCGCTGCGCTGTGCCTGCTTATTGATTTCACCATCGGACCTGGTGGCTCCCGTCTGTATCGGCATACTGTTTTCCCCCTGAAAATCCATAGCTGATTTAGTCCAAATCCTCTTTGCACAGTTCCACGTTGAGTTTTCCGGCGCTGTTCAGTTCTCGCAACGCTCTCTTATCGATCTTGCCAATACTGGTTTTTGCGATGTTGTCGGTGAAGCACCAGTACTCAGGAATCCAGAATCTGGCGACGCGCTCCCTCAAGAAAGCCCGTAAGTCGGCTGCAGTTGCCGCTGCATCGCTGCGTCTAGCGATCAGCGCGAGCGGGCGCTCCTGCCAGCGCTCGTCGGGCGTGGCGATAACCGCTACTTCACTCACTGCAGGGTGCTTGAGCAGCACATCTTCAAGGTCCACCGACGATATCCATTCTCCGCCCGACTTGATCACATCTTTTGTGCGGTCAGTGAGTTGAACAAAGCCACGGTCGTCAACGTGTCCCATATCGCCAGTGCGCAGCCAGCCGTCATCGGTGAAGGCATCACTTTGCGTATCGAGATAACTGCCCGTCACCCAGGTTCCTCGCAACTGCAGTTCCCCAATGTTGCTGCCATCTTCGGGAAGACGTTTTCCGTGCGTATCCACGACTCTAACTTCGATGCCGGGCACGGGCCGGCCGCTCTTGATGCGCCAATCAGTTTCGTCAAAACCACCTAAATTCTTTGGTGGATGGGACAGGACGCACATCGGGCTGGTCTCGGTCATGCCCCAGCCCTGGATCACCGGCACCGACCAACGATCCCGGGCGGACTCGATCATCGACGACGGCACAGCGCTGCCCCCGGATACAAGTGCCCGGAAGCAACTAAGATCCAGCCCTGATTCGTCGTCTTCACGCAATAGATCTCCCAGCAAGGTCGGCACCATGGCGGTCAGCGTTGGACGGGCGTTCTCGATCATGCGTCGTAGATGGGCGATCTGCAGATGAGGTCCGGGCATCAGCATGTCTGAGCCCGAGAGCCAGCCGCTGTAGGGAAATCCCCAGGCATTGGCGTGGAACATCGATGGCAGCATCAAAATTGTATCGCGCTCACAAACGCCAAAACTGTCAACTGCACGCGATGCCAGAGCGTGAAGGTAAGTGGTCTTCTGGCTGTATACCACGCCTTTGGGATTGCCCGTGGTGCCGCTGGTATAGCAGATTCCGGCAGCCTGATTCTCATCGGGTTCCGGCCAGTCGTAGGTGTCGGCCTTGCCTTTCAGCACATCTGCAAAATCGACGACCCGCGGATCATCTACGAGTCCGTCTTCCGGATTCACAACCAGAATCTTCTCCACCGTAGAAAGTGCCGGTAGCACGGGCGCGATGACAGATTCGAGTCGCCCGTCTACGACCAGGAAGCGATCCGCAGCGTGATTGACAATATAGGCGATGTGCTCGGCCGACAGTCGGCAGTTAATGGTGTGCAGAACCCCGCCCATGCTTGGCGCCGCGAGATAAACCTGTAGATGTTCGACGCTGTTCCACATGAAAGTGCCGACCCGGTCTCCCCTTTCCATTCCGAGTGCTGTGAGGCCATGCGCAAGCTGTGCAGCACCCGCGGCAATATCGGCGTAGCTGCGCCAGCTAAGCTCCTCGCCGTCATAGGTACCGATGCGGCTGTACTTGAAATGCCGGGTGCCAAACGTAGTAATGGTCCGCACGCCCAAAGGCAGGTGCATCATTGTGCTTAACACGCTGCAACCTCGTTGCTCTTCGAAGGACAGAGAGCGGCCATCAGATGAGTTGACCTGCCGCGCGCCGCATACTCGCGCTCATCACCAGTTGCCACGAGATGCCTGCTCGGCTTCTGCAAGTAGAGCTGGGACGTTAAATTCGAGATCCCGAGCGTAATCTGAGTCGACTTTGCCCTCGACGTACAGACAGTAGGCTCCCTCAACAATCGCAGCCAGGCGCCAAAACGCATAGGCAAGGTAATAGTCGAGATGTTCGAGACCGCGACCGGTTTTGGTGGCCCAGCGTTCGGCCAACGTTTGTCGACCTACGACTCCAGCCATCCTTGATATCGCCTGCAGGTGGGCAAATGCTGGTGGTTTTGCAGTCCGCGTTTCACCCCAGAACATCAAGGCCAATCCGAGATCTGTGTAGGGATCTCCGACCGTCGCCATCTCCCAGTCGATCACCGCGAGGATTTCCGGTGCGAATCGACTCGCCAGCGTATTGTCGAGATGGTAATCACCGTGAACTAGCGCAGGCGGGGCTTTGGGTGGCTCATTAGCGAGCAGCCAGCGGCCCAGGGCTTCGATTGCCGGTAGTTCCCGTACCTTGCTTTCGCTGCGTATCTTGAGCCATCGAACTACCTGGCGTTCCAGGAACTTCTCTGGTCGACCAATGCGTATTAGCTTTGACGCTTCAAGATCAACGCTGTGGATCGCTGCGAGCTGATCAATGAGCTCCTCTCCCAACATCGATGCAGCCGACGGGTCTCGCGCGTACGCTTCAGGCAGTGTGTCGGTTATGGAAACCCCGTCGATACACTCAACAGCCAGGAAGGGGCGGCCAAGTGTCTTCTCGCCGTCGCTCCAGCCAAGTATCTGCGGTGCTCGAACTTGTCCCTGGATAGCCTTTAACACCGTGTGCTCACGCTCGATGCCGAGATGTGCCGTCGGCGAAATTGTGGCAGCAGGGACCGTGCGCACGACACAGGACTTCTCACCACTGCTGAACCTCCAGGTGAGGTTGGAGTTTCCGCCGGTCATAGGACCATCAAATCTTGGTTCGCCCCACTGAAGGGTGGACCGGAACCACGGCAGCAGTTTTTCGGCCTCGCTGTGCATCAGCCCAGAACGCCAAAGCTCGACATAAGACCGCCCTCGACCGGGACAACCGCACCCGTCATGTAGCGACTACGGCTGACCCAGTACACCACGTCGGCGATCTCTTCCGGATCAGCAAACCGTCCCATCGGTATCTGTTTGCGCATCGCTTCCAGAGCGTTCTCGGATAGCGCTTCGGTCATCTCGGTCAGAACAAGGCCAGGTATCACCAGATTGGCTGTGATTCCTTTCGGTGCCCATTCGATCGCCAGGGCGCGGGTCATGCCCGCCATTCCGGCCTTGGAAGATGCATAAGCTACATCGCCCGGAAACCCGCGAAAGCCAACGACAGCACCAATATTTATGAGGCTGTCGCCAGAGTCCAGATGAGGAACCACCGCTTTGGCAACGGAAAGGGCACCCGTCAGGTTGACGTCCAGCACGGCCTGCCAGTCATCCAGTGACAATCGCTTGAGCTTGCCGCCGCGATGAAGGCCGGCGTTATTAACCAGTACATTCACACCACCAAGGCGCTCAAGCACCTGGTCGATGGCAGAGGTAACCGAGGCCTGGCTGCTAACGTCACACCTTATTCCCAGAGCGTTCTCTCCTAACGACGCTGCAACCGATTCGACTTGCTCCCCGCGCGCGAGCAGGGCAACCTTGTGTCCCTCAGCGGTGGCGCGCCGAGCGATAGCAGCCCCGATGCCTCGCGACGCACCGGTTACTACCCAGACCTGGGGTTCGTCCATAAACTTTGGTTTTCCTGGACAGAGGTGTCTTTATTATTGCTTGTTTGTGTTCAGCAAGTCTAAACTAGGGAAATTCGAAAGCAAGTCTGAGCACGCTAATGACCTGAGCGAAGGTCTCACGAAGGTCTCACACTAGTGCTGTGCAAGGCGACAGAAACACAGGTGCAGCCCGCAAGGCACGCCAATAACAAGGAGTCTCTACCTTGGCCTGGTCCTTTGAAACCGATCCGGAGTTTCAGCTCGCTCTGGAATGGATCGACAAATTTACCCGCGAAGAAATCGAACCTCTTGATCTTGTCTTTCGCGAACCCGGTGATCCCTGGGATCCCGATTCCCCGGCCGCCAGGGCGATGGCACCCCTCAAGGAAATCGTCAAAGAGAAGGGTCTCTGGGCGTGCCACCTGGAGCCCGACCTCGGTGGTCAGGGCTACGGGCAAGTTGCTCTGGGATTGATGAACGAGATTCTGGGACGCAGTCGTTTTGGCCCTAGTGTGTTCGGCTGTCAGGCGCCAGATTCGGGCAACGCGGAGATCCTCGCTAAATTCGGTACAGAAGATCAAAAGGCGCGTTTTCTCGCACCGCTGTTGAATGGCGACATCGCCTCGTGCTACTCCATGACTGAGCCTCAGGCCGGTGCTGATCCGGGCGAGTTCAGCTGTCAGGCGACTCGTGACGGTGATGAGTGGGTGATCAACGGCGACAAGTGGTTCGCCTCCCACGCTCGTTTTTCTGAGTTTCTTCTGGTCATGGTGGTGACCGATACGGGGGTGCCGATACACCAGGGCGCCTCGATCATCCTCGTAGAAAAAGATACGCCGGGAATGGAAATTCTGCGCAACTCAGCGGTAGGTCCTTACGTGGAGCAAGGCGACGGCGTGCACGCGTATATACGCTTCAGGGACTGTCGTGTCCCCGCCGACAATCTTCTCGGTGAAGAAGGGGACGGCTTTCTCGTCGCCCAGACAAGGCTTGGCGGTGGGCGAGTGCATCACGCCATGCGCAGCGTAGGCAAGCTCAAAAAGGCCATGGATATGATGTGCGAGCGCGCGCTGAGCCGGACTACCAAAGGCGGCCTGCTTGCGGATAAGCAGCTCACGCAAGAGAAGATCGCCGACAGCTACACGCAGATTCAGCAGTACCGACTGCATGTTCTTTATACGGCGTGGTTGATCGACAAGCACAAGGAATACAACCGCGAGGTGAGGAAGGAAATAGCCGCAATAAAGGCCGCAACTCCCAAGGTCACGCAGGAAGTCGTCTATCGCGCCATGCATCTGCACGGCAGCCTTGGTATGTCAGACGAAGTACCTCTGATGTACATGTGGTCCGACATTCCTGAACTGGGAGTGGTCGACGGTCCCACGGAAGTCCACAAGTTCACCGTCGCGCGTACAGTATTGCGTGACTATGAGCCGTCGCCAGACCTCTTTCCGACCTATCACACGCCTACCCAGCGGGCGAAGGCCATGGCCAAATATGGACATTTTCTGGAGGCCACCAGTTAGCTGCTGGCGAGCGAACCGGCCAGAGTCATTCTCCCCAACGCCACTTTTGATGCCGAGATCGGTTTAGCCCGACCTGGGCCTGAGAGGTGGCAACAAAATAATGAAGCAGGAGATACATCATGAGTTCACGGCAAACGCCCGACTACGACGTCATCGGTATCGGTGCCGGATTTGCAGGCCTGGCGCTTCTTCACTACATCCGTGAGACAGGCCAGTCGATCAAGGTCTTCGACAAAGCCTCGGACATCGGTGGCACCTGGACCTGGAACCGCTACCCAGGAGCGATGACGGACAGCGAGAGCTACTACTATTGCCTTACCTTTTCAAAGGAGCTTCTGCAGAAGTGGTCCTGGTCCCAACGCTATCCAGACTGGACTGAGACCCTGTCGTATTTCCATTTCGTTGCCGACGAGTGCGATATGTGGAAAGACATCCAGCTCAATACCGAGATAGTGAGCGCTGATTATCAGGCTGACAGCGGGCATTGGCTGGTCAAAACAGGAACCGGTGAGAGCTTTACCTGCAAGTATCTTGTCAGTGCAATGGGCATGATCTCCGAGCCTGTTATCCCTACTGTGAAGGGGATGGACAGCTTTAACGGGCCTCTCTTTCACTCATCGCGCTGGCCAGAAGATCTGCAATGGCAGGGTAAACGCATAGCCATCATCGGCGCCGGTGCCACTACCGTGCAGATGGTCCCCGCGATGGCCGAGGAAGCCGAGAGCGTTACCGTCTTCCATCGAACTGCGAACTACATCCTTCCGGCCATGCAAAAGCCCATGACGCCGGAGTGGGAAAAGGAAATCAAAGAAAACTACGACGATATCGTCGCCACCTGCCGGAACCACAGTTTTGGCATGGCCTTCAACAGTCCCGCCGGTCGTAATCTGATGGATACAGCACCGGAGGAAGTCGAGCGAATTTTTGAGGAGAACTGGACAGGGAGCTTCCGCTGGTTCTTCGAGACTTTCGATGACCTGCTCGTCAGCGAAGAGGCCAACGCGACGGCCGCCCGGTTTATCGCCAGAAAGATGCGCGAGCGCATTGATGACCCGGAGGTCGCGGACATCGTAGTACCGCAGGTTGGAGATTATCCGCTCTTTGCGAAGCGCCCGCCGCTGGACCACGGCTACCTTGAGGCCTACAACCGCGATGACGTCCATATCGTGGACATCGATAAAAAGGAGCCGCTGGTTGAGATTACCGAGACTGGCATCCGCACCACCCAGAGCCATTACGAGTTCGACATCATCGTGCTGGCCACCGGCTTTCGCGCATACACCGGCGCTCTCGAGGCATTCCCAATCCGAGGACTCAGCGGACAGTCGCTGCGCGAGAAGTGGACCGACACATCGAACGCAATCATGGGTATGTGCGTGGCTGACTTCCCAAATCTGTTTACGATCACCGGCCCCCAGGCCCCCTTTGCGAACCTGCCAACATCCATTGAGCAGAACGCGATGTACATCGCTGACTGCATCAAGAAGATGGAGGACGAAGGCTACGATGTGATGGCGCCCAAGCTTGAGGCTGAAGAAGAGTGGTCCGCGCACGTCACCGAGGTGCACCGCATGACGCTGATGGATAAAGGCGACTCGGTGCACTCCTGGATGATGGGCGCCAACATGGACGGGCATAAGCCGCGCGTGCTGATTTATTTTGGCGGCGCAAATGTCTACTACGACAGGCTGCGCGAATCCGCGGCGAATGGCTTCCCCGAGATGGAGTTCCAGCGTCTCGCTGGTTAAGCGTCCATTGATCCACTAAGTCTCCAACGACGCACTGTCCGTACTTGGGCGATGTGTCTGAGCGACAAAAAGCAATAGCCCAACAGCGAAGCGAGGCCTCCCAATGGACACGCGTTCGTTACCACCTCTCTCTCTAGTGTCCGTTTTGGCGGTCGCGTTGTTCCTGACCTCCAACGGATCCGCCGCAGCCTCGTCCGCCCAAGCCATCTACGATAGCCAATGCGCTACCTGCCACAGTGCCAGCCTGCGGGGGTCAGCACACGGCTCTGCGCTGATCGGGCCTGCGTTTGTCCAAAAGTGGTCGGGACGCGAGGCTCAGGAACTTTTTAATTACCTGCGGGGCAATATGCCCCCGGGTAAGGCCAGTACTCTGAATGACGAGGCTCATGCTTCTCTCGCTGAGCTCATTGTTGCAGCCAACGCCGATGGGCTGAGCGGTGCACCGCTTGGGCTCAGTCAGGTTTCCATAGGCAACGCTCCCGACTTGGCGGGCAGTGAGGCGGACGAGCAGGAGGTTGAGTGGTCCGGCGCTGATGTTATCGATCAGCTAGCGCGCAGAGCCGGTAGCTTCAGTAATAAAACGATCAAAGGCTACCGACCAGTCACCAGCACAATACTTGCTAATCCACCGGATGGCGACTGGCTGAGCTGGCGGCGAACGTTGGACGGCCATGCCCACAGTCCACTCGATCAGATAAATCGCGATAACGTCCGCCAGCTACAACTGCGCTGGACCTTAAGCATGGGGGATGGCAGTAATCAGGGAACGCCCCTGATCCACGATGGCGTCATATTCCTTACTCACCCTGGCAACCGGATTCAGGCGGTAGACGGCGCCAGCGGCGATGTCATCTGGGAATACCAGTACGAGTTCCCACCAGCGTCCAAACTCCTCGGCGGTCCTACGCGCAATATTGCAATCTATGGCAACCATCTCTTTCTCGCGACCTACGATGCGGCCATTGTGGCCATCGATGCACGCAATGGTGCTGAGGTGTGGCGCAGCGTGAAGGCTGACTATCGCGAGGCATACACCCACTCGGCTGGCCCCATCATGGCGAATGGCGTGGTGGTGAGCGGAATAAACGGCTGTGAGCTTTTTACCGAGGACGGCTGCTTTGTCACCGGACACGATCCCGAGACTGGCAAGGAGCTATGGCGCACTTCAACTCTCGCTCTGCCCGGTACTCCCGAGTATGCGAGCTGGGGTGATGTCGAACCTGATCGTCGCGGTGGTGGTGACAGCTGGATCGCAGGGTCTTACGACACAGATCTTGGTCTGTTCATCATGGGTACTTCCCAGGCGAAGCCCTGGGTCGCAGCCAGTCGTGGTATGAGCGTTGATGACGCTGCGCTGTACACCAACTCGACCCTGGCGATCAATCCTGTTACCGGGGCAGTGATCTGGTACTACCAGCACATTCCTGGTGAGACCATCGATATGGAGGTCGGATTCGAGCGAATCCTTACAGAGATCAACGGCAGCAAGGTCGTTCTCACTGTTGGAAAAGATGGCATTTTGTGGAAGCTGGATCGTGCCACCGGACAGTTCCAGGCACTGCTTGAGACTCTGGAACAGAATATCTTCGAAAGCGTGGATCAGGAGACTGGGCGCGTACGTTATCGAGCGGATATCCGCAACGCCGAGATCGGCGATACCTTCACGGCCTGCCCTGGGATTTACGGAGGTCATAACTGGCAGGCTTCGGCTTTCGATGCCAGTAAAAATCGTCTCTATCTACCGCTGCATCAACTCTGCACTGACATGACGCCTCGAGAAGTGGATCTGGGTCCCGGGGGCGGTGGTTATGGTGCAGACTCCGTGACCTACCCTATGCCGGGCAAAGAAGCCGCGACGGGTAGGCTAGTGGCGGTGGACGTCGATGGTATGACACCGCTGTGGAGCCACGAACAGCGTGTGATCTTTCAGACCGGCGCTCTTTCAACGGCGGGCGATCTGGTTTTCATTGGAGATGTGGATCGCTATTTTCGCGCCTACGATGCCGATACCGGCAAGGAGCTCTGGTCGACGCGGCTGGGCGCTCCGGCACACGGTTACCCCGTGACCTATACCGCGGGTGGTCGCCAATTCGTCGCAGTTCAGGCAGGTATAGGCGTGTTCCGAGCCCTGACTGCGGTGTTGTACCCGGATCTTTACCAACCCTCCACCGGCCAGGCTCTGTACGTATTCGAGCTGCCACGAAGCCCCTGAGGGCGTAGACTCGCAGTCACTGATCTCTCGCACCGCCTGGTCGAGGCGAGTCCACGGAGGTAGGTCCATGGGAAATAGCTCGGAAGTTGAGAGTTTCATCCGCGCGCTGAACGATGCCTGGCTCAGTCTGCAGCCATATCACTGCGATGACGAGAAAGGTCTCCTACCAAGTCGGGTTGTATACGCCGTTCTGTCCACACCCACTCATCGCCCCGCCGCTCAAAGCGATCGAAGTACGTCCCGATAAAAATCGCCTGGAGCGGAAAGTCGGGCAAACCCTGCATAACCGTTATGCAGCTCTGAGCTTTAGCCGAGTCTTCATCGACGGTGATTTGCACGTTACTCGTTAGGTGGCGTGTCATGGGGCGCCCGTCATAGAGAGTGACATTATCCAGCACGGCCTTCACCGCATCGCTGCCCTGAGCCAGGTCACCTTCGATTCCCCAGGCACCGTCGGCAAAAAGCTCAGCGCAGCCCGCGAGATCCCCGCGGTCGATGCTATCGCAGTACTCGCCCATAAGAGCGAGAATGGCATCGCGATCTTCCATCAGAGCGTCTCCTTTATCGGTTGGCCTGACCGGCGTCAGGTTAGGCTTAGTCCAGGCCAGCCTTACCGGCTTCGCGCATGATCGGCTGGTACTCAGCAAACCTCGGCGCACCAGCGACAGAGCCGGTAGTGATGCCGGCATCGATGGTCAGCGTCATACCACTGGTGTAGCCAGATTCATCGCTCGCGAGCCAAAGCGCGGCGTTGGCCACATCCTCGGCGGTGCCCGGCCGGCCCTTAAGCGGTGATTCATCAGCCAGCATTTTCATCGTCTGGTCGATGTCGGTGTGATCGCCCAGGTAAGCATCGGCGACCATGGGGGTCGCCATACTGTACGGGGCTATACAGTTGACCCGTACACCGAAAGCGCCGACCTCCGCAGCGAGGTTGCGGGTGATGCCCACCACAGCGTGTTTCGCAGCAGCATAAGCATGGGGCCCGAGACCACCGGTCACGCCCGCGACACTGGACATAGAGATAATGGATCCGCTGCCCTGCTTCTTCATATGCTTTGAGGAGTGCTTCATTCCGTAGAACACCCCGTTCAACAAAATGTCGAGCGTAAGCTGCCATTCGGCGGCCGGAGTGGACTCCAGGGGGCCGATGGCCCCAACGATGCCTGCGTTGTTGAACATGACATCTATGCGTCCGAACCCATCCACGGCGGCGGCAACCAGAGCTTCGACGTCTTCTTCCCTGGTCACGTTGCAGTGACAGAAGCGGGCATTCTCACCAAGAGACTCTGCAAAAGCCTGACCAGTCTCATCCTGGATATCACCGAGTACAACTTTCGCACCCTGAGCAATGAACAGTTTGGCTGTTGCGGCGCCGATCCCACTGGCGCCGCCGGTGATGACCGCGACGCGGCCCTGTAAACGTTGATCCATGAGATTCTCCAAAAACCGAGAACCCAATCCGGAATCGGATTGGGAATTAAAAGTTGATCGACATATCAGCGAAGACCGTCTAAACGGCACTCATTCTGTAAAGAATGTCCTCCGGGTAGCGTCTGCTTATCGTGTTTTGATCGATGCCCGAGGTTCCCCTCGACGTGGGCGGTTCGATCCGCATCCAATCTGTCATCCCGGTGCGTTGAATAATTTTCCAAGCACCGTCCCGCAGTTCAAAGCGATCGATGTAGCGCCCACCCACGAAGAAGTCCATCTCAGTTTCAAACGCGTCCGCACCCGCTTGGGGGTCGCCCAGGGCGCGCATCCGGTGGTACGCCGTGAAGTAGCATTCGCACCGCGCCTGCGTTTCAGAATCGAGCTCGACCAGATGATTGCCAAGCTGATGATGAGTGTGGGTGTGCCCGGACAGAACCTGAAAGGCGAAACGTACAAAGTCCCCCGGATCGTCTTCCGAGGCGGGACGCTCGGGATCCGATGATGGACCTGCATAAAAGTGATTATGCTCCGAGCCCGGATGAAAAACGCCGCGAAGCAGCGCTTCATCCATCCGGTCTATCGCCCGCGCATAGCGCATGGTGACCTCGACAATCTCCTGCTTGGCAAGGAGACCTGCTACAGCTTCCATGGCTTTATTGCTGCGCGAAGTTGTAGACGACCTCCAGGCCCCAGGTACGTGGTGGCACCGGGATCGCGTAGGACCACAACCCTGATACATTTAAGCCATGTGCCAGCGCATCCTCATCGGTGAGGTTTCGACCGAACAAGCTGAAGGTCGCACCGTTCACCGAGTAGTTGACCGACAGATCCAGGTACTGTTGCATGTCGTTTGCAAGCTCCGCGCGGTTGGTCTGCTCCGTAAACAGATCATCGATAATGCGGTAAGCGCCTCGCACCCAGGCCTGGCCACCTCCCACATCCCACTCATAGGTCGCATTCAGCGAGCCGGTGAACTCTGGTGCGCGCCGGAACTCGAGACCGCTGTTATCGACGATGCCAAAGCCGTCATTGAAGGTGAACTCGTCGTAGGAGGAATCGAGATAGCCAAAGTTGCCGCCGATCGTTAGTCCCTCGGTTACGAGTGCCTGAGCCTCAAGTTCAAGCCCTTGCATGGTGGCGGTCGCAGCATTGAAAACAGAGATCCTCTGACCGGTTGCGCCTTCCGAGGCAAGGCCAATCTCTTCCTGCTTATCTTCGTAGTCCATGTAGAAAACCGCGCCGTTGACGCGCACTCGGCCATCGGCCCACTCCGTCTTGAACCCGACTTCGTAGTTGTCGAGAAACTCCGGATCGTAAGGGATAGTGGCTGACTCGAAGCTGTCGACACGACCATTGAACCCGCCACTCCGATATCCTTGAGAGTAGGTCGCGTAGACCATGGCGTCATCATTAACTCGATAACGTACGCCGACCTTTGGAGTGAACTCGCTCCAGTCTGCATTAGAGTCCGCCACCAGGTTGCCGCGCTGCTCGGTCAGCTTGTCATCCTGGGTATAGCGTCCACCCACCGTAAGCGTAAGCGCATCGGTAATGGAGTAGTCAATTTCGAAGAATGCAGCCTGGGACTCGGTTTCCTGGTGAGTGTACTGGGGGATATCCAGAATTGTTCCAGGCTCAACGAATGCGATCCAGCTGCGCAGCCGGATGTCGTATTCGGAATACCAGTCATACAGACCAGCAACCATTTTGAGTGCGCCGCCAGCGTCGTAGGTCAACCGCAGCTCATGGCTACGCTGCTCGTACTCAGCAGGGCGGTCGGTGCCAAAGAGCAATGGCTCTTCGGCCGTCCAGTTGGAAACTATCGTTTCCTCGGTCTCGAAGGTTCCGAAGATATAGTCCAGACGCAGGCTATCGGTGATATCCCAGCGCGCCTCAAAGATATGTGTTTCTGCATCAAAGGATGCGCCGTCCGTGTTTCTTATCTGGGTACCATCGGGAGATACCACGATCCCATCAGGGAGCGGAAACTCAGCGAAGGTTGTTGGTTCAAAAATGACGCGTGCAGTTCGATAGCGATCGCCTGTGGTGGGAAGGCTTACCGACTGCGCACAGAGATCGAAGCTTGTGCAGAAGAGTTGGTCGGGCTGACCGACGTTGAGCAGTGGCGGCGTATCCTGATCCGTCTGCTCATTCGTGTAGGTGTACTCAAGTTCTATCGAGTCGGTTGCGTTCCATAACGCATTGAACCCGAAGGACTCATAGTCGATTGCGCCCTCGCGCTCCTGTAGTGCCACGTTGTAGAAGTAGCCGTCCTGCAGATTATTACGTGCCGCACTGAGCTTGATCGCCAGATCATCGGTGACTCCGAAATTCAGGATGCCGTCGTACCAGTAGTTATCGTAAGCGCCAACTCCTGCGCGGACTTTTCCGCCGAGTTCACCGGTAGGACGCGTTCGCTCTACACGGATAGTGCCGCCTACGGTATTGCGTCCGAACAGGGTGCCCTGGGGTCCGCGTAGCACTTCTACGTTTGCAAGATCAATGCTCCGCAGGATCGCCCCGCTATTGGCACCGATGAACAAGCCATCGATTTCCACGCCCACGGCAGGATCGAAGTTTTTCTCTACGTCTGCGACTCCCACACCACGAATGTACAGCGCCGCATTTCCGCCGGGACCCTGGGATGTGTCATCAAAAATCAGGTTGGGGGATACAAATGCCAGGTCCCGAATGTCGCGGGCAAACGTGCGGTCGATCTCTGTCTCGGTAAGTGCACTGACGGAGAGCCCGAGATCCTGGAGGTCCTCTGCCCTTTTGCGGGCGCTGACCACGATTTCTTCCAGGGCGAGACCTTGGGCTAGTACCGGGGTGCTCAGCTGAGGTAGGGCGCCAATAGCGACGGCAGTCGCCAGGGCAAGGCTTTGTTTTTTCATTATTTTGCTCCTTGGGTGTTTGGGCTCTTGCTTTGTTGTTACGGACAGTTCCTGCGGGGAGACTGCCTTTATTCTGCGTTTCCAGGTCGTTCGCCTGATCGACGGTCGAGCAACGAGCGGCGGGGGTGGCTGATAAGGTCGCATGCGCCCCGGAATTGACCGCGCGTCGACGTGCTAGGAATTGTCATCTCAGCTTCGCTCGATGTCGGAGGCATGTACGCGGGCATGTACGTCGAATTGGGAACCGAGGTGGTTTTGCATCGTGTCGCTCTGTTGGGGAGTGTCACTGCGTCTCGGGTCTGGACAATTGAGTTCCTGGGAATGTATTCAGGTAGTGAATCGTCACGTCGCGGACGGCAATGCGCCACTCACCAGCACGTCGCTCGATCCGATCACTGTAGGTAGCACCGACAAACGTGGCCTCGGTGCTACCTGCTAGAAGACCCGTGCAGTCCACATCACAGATCGATTCGGCATGGTCGCTGTCTTGAAACGTGATGACGTTGTTGGACGTCACATGTTGCGTTTGATCCCAGGCTGGCCACAGCACGTCGTGAAGAGCGCGGCGAACACCGTCATGGCTGCTGAAGCTCCCAAACGGTGGCCCGATATTCCAGATGCAATCGGCCCACCAGATAGATAAAAATCGCGACTCGTCGCGTTTATCAAAGCCATGGCAGTAGTTGAACGCCAGTTCCTTCACTGCGGTCCGGCTTTCCTGCTCATCTAGGCGCGCTACAACATCATCCAGATCCGTCATCAATCACCTTATTTTTTTAATGGCTAACGGCGTCGGTTGCTGGTTTTCAAGCAAAAGCTTGTTTGTGTTAAGCAAGCTAGAAGAAAGGTTTGGTAGCGTCAATATTTTTTAGTAATTAAAAATATATTTTATATTCTTATGGTTAATCAAAAACGCAAAATATGGCCTTGCATGGCCAGATAAGACTGTTTTTGACCGAGAGGATGAATTTCCACGCATCCGCAGAGAGGGCCCGACCGACAGATTTCACTATGAATCACATTTCTCAGCGACCGTTTTTTCGATAAAGGTGATCGCTTAACCAACGGCCCAGCTATATCCCTGGTCGTGCGCTACAAATCCGTTACCGCGCACGATATTTGGCGAGAAACCGTTCGGGCGATCGGCTTTTTACGAGGGTGCTTCTCGAGTGCTACCGGCAAAAGGAGTTGGGGGCGAAGTTGTACGGCTCACGACCAAGCCGCAGAACGGAGAAGGGAGCGGTCTGGCAGCGAGCCAAGAGCGAGGCGCGCACGAAGACCGAGCAAGAGCACCGAGTACTTTAGGCCAATCAAAGTAATGCGGTGCCGAACGTTAAAAGTGATAGGAGTAAGGTTAGGCAAAGAAGCAGGGGCACCCTAATCTCATTCAAACTTATCGGAATAAGTCTCTTTCTTTACTCCGAAGGAGTTTTTCCGCGCCATACCCTTCAGCTTGAATGTATTCGCAGCCGTCGATCCACACAGCCGGCAGCCCTTCAGACCCCTCACCCTGAACGAGTGCGGCGGCTGCTGCGAGGGCGTCCCCCGTAGCAGGCTCAGTCACCCGTAGCGTATTGCCGAACCTATCCTCTTCACCGACCTGATTCCACAGGGGATCGAGCCCCCAACATCCTATGGCATGTCCAACTGTCCCGTACCGCCAGGGCCGACCAATGCTGTCGTTGATGATGACTGGAACGGGGCACCCTAACCGCTCTCGCAGACCCACCGACAAACGCCGCGCACTGTCGTCAGGATCACGTGGCCAGAGCAGAACCTGCGGGCTTTCGACACTCTGTTCTATGTTTGATGTGTCTATGCCTGCGTTCGCAAGTATGTGTCCGCTATTGTGCTCCACGATCAGCACACCTGGCACTTTGCGAATAACGGAGCGGGACTCGCGGAGTATGAGCTCTACAAGGCGCGGATCCTTGTTTACTTCTCCTGCCAGAGTGAGTGCTTGCTTACCCGGAGTAATCGATTTCAAAGGTATCAAGCGGCCCTCTGCCTTAGATACCACCTTTTGAGCAACTACCAGGATGGCTCCGACAGTCGGGGTTAAGGTTGAACGAGTGGCTTCGCTGATGATTGAGGCCAGGTCCATCCCTTCTTCAATCTCTGGCAGACCTTCGATAGGTGTAATGCTCAGCGTGGCCACCGCAGTAACAACGTTTTAGTCGATGCCGGTGATGCGAATACCAGTGTGTGTTTTGTACTGGCGGTTAAGATTGATCAGCACCGATGTCAACGCCTCGGCGGCTGCGGCGTTGTTGATGAGTCCGGCATGAACACCACGCATTCCGATTACATCCATCAGATCAATGACCTGCTGCCGTGCGTCTTTTTTGTTCCCACAGACCAGCACGTCGCAGGCAATCGGGTCGTCGGTTTGCAAATGCGCCGCGGCTACGTTCTGAAACGCGCTCACCACATGGACTTCCTCGCCTAAAACACTTTGAGCAATCTGCCCGGCGCTGCCCTCGTCGGGCATCTGTACCCTCGCCACCTTTGGCGGGACCAGCGGGACGGTTACGTCGACAACGGTCTTTCCCTTTACTTCACTCGCAATCGAAAGCAGCGTCTCCCTCTGCGACCCGAAGGGCACAGTGACCACCACCACGTCACCCCGTGCCGCCGCATTTACGTTTGCAAGACCCTCGACCTCACACCGAGGCCAATCCGCATCATGCGCTTGTTCCTCCAGTGCCGCGGCTGCTGCTCGCGCACTCTCTTCGCTTCGCGATCCGATCAACACCCGATAGCCGGCCTTGACCCAGCGTCTGGCCAGACCGCTCCCAAGATCACCGGTTCCGCCGACGATGGCGATCGTTGGGCGTGCGTTTTCATCCATAGTTTTTTCCTTATCGTTTTTCTCGAACTCGAGGCCGTTCGACCAAAGGGCCGTAGGCGCATGCTGGGGAGAACTCAGGGCATAGCTCGCTAGTTACTGGTAAAGCCTTCGACGCTGATCGTGGGTTACGCAGAAAACTGAACACCGGACGTTAGTGAACCGCATAAGGTTGAACCTGCATGTGTGGAACTTCATCTTCCTCGGTGGTTTGCTACTGGCTGTTTTCACGATAATGAGGTCGTTCGTTGGACTGCCGGACTCAGTTAGGGCGCCAATCTGTTCCCGAAACAAAAGCGGTTCCACCAGTGCTGCCGCGGTGCCCTGATCCGTACCGCCCGGCCGGCCCTGTGTTCTTACCAAGATGCTCGGCAACGCCATCGGCCGACTTTCGCTAGAGGGGCTACTAGCACGCGCTTTATTTGCAACCAGTGCGCGCCGACCAATCGATGGCATTTGCCAGTTTCTCTCGTCGTGGCCTATGGCTCGCGAAAAGACACCCTCAATCGTTACGATCACTCAGGCGCGAGATCTAGTCTCCGGCACATAAAAACGCGAATACATCATCGATCATCGCCTCACAGCGTTGCAGTTCCGACTGAGCGATAAACTCGTTGGGTTGGTGTGCCTGATCAATTGAGCCTGGTCCACACACTACGCTGCTGATCCCAGCACGCTGGAAGCTACCGGCCTCAGTTGCGAATGCGACCGAACCGGAACCACCTTCCCGAACTCCACGCAGATTGCGAACCCAGTGCTCGGCTCTCGCCTCTGGATCAGGCACCAGCGGAGGTACGCGGGCGATGGGGAAGGTTTCTATCGAGGCGTCCGGGGCAAATTCCTGAAGATCGGGAAGCACCTCACCCTCGATGAAGTCCTGAACCGCCTTGATGACCGAGTCCGGATCCTCGTGGGGCAAGCTGCGATACTCCCATTGAAACTCACAGTACTCCGGAAGGATGTTAACGGCCGTGCCTCCTTCAATCGTGCCAACCTGCACCGTGGTCCACGGTGGCTCAAAGTCGGCGCCATCGGCCGCTGCCCGGCGCGACCGGCCGATACTGTCGATGTACTCAATGATACGACCGGCGGCCAGTATCGCACCGGCGCCGCGGTGAGGTTGACTCGAATGAGCCGCCTTGCCTCGCACCACGGTACGAAACGCATTGATGGACTTGTGAGCTCGCACAATCTGCATGGTGGTTGGCTCACCGATGATTGCGAAGTCCGGCTGCGGGAAGTGCTCGCGCGCATCGTCCACCATGCGGTCTACGCCGATGCATCCCACCTCCTCGTCATATGACAGAGCAAGGTAAAGCGGCCGCTTCATAACTGCTATATCCAATGTAGATAGCCGCGACAGAAACACCGCCGAGAACCCCTTCATGTCGCAAGTGCCGCGCCCGTACAGCCGATCATTCTGCTCCGTAAGCTTGAATGGGTCGGTGTGCCAATCCTGACCATCAGTCGGCACTACGTCCGTGTGGCCCGAGAGCACGACGCCACCGGCAACTTCCGGGCCGATCGCGACGAACAGATTGGCTTTGGTGCGTTCCTCATTCCAGGTGCGTCGGCAGGTTGGGGAGAACGGCTGGAGGTAGTCCTCGACCCAATCGATCAGAGGAAGGTTTGAATCGCGTGACACGCTGGGAAACCCCACCAATCGCGCAAGCATATCCACGGATGAGAGGGTTTTTGGCTGAAGCAGTGAGTTCATTTGGACGTCCTGGCTGATACGCAGCTTGCCTATGGGCTCGGCATACTGGTCCGCGGTGGATTGACGTAGGCCTCAACGCGGTCCTGATCCTGCGCGGTTGTTGCTAGTGAGACCAGAATCAGTACCGGTATATGCGCGATTAGCCCAAACAGGCCCTCGTGCATTTCGATAGGCTTTAGATCGGGTATTACAAAGAATAGCAGTGTGGTCGCGCCGCCCGCCAATAAACCGGCAATCACCCCTGCCGTGGTCGCTCTGCGCCAGAATAAGGCCGCCACTACCGGCGGCGCCAGCTGCGCGATGATCCCGTACGAAGAGAGCAGCAGGACCACCAGCGAGGTATTCTCTGACACGGCAAAGTAGTACGCGGCCGCACCGGAGACCACGATCAAAACTCTAATCAGCAACCGTTGGTGCGCTTCGTTAAGAGCGATAAATGGGCGCACTCCGTCTTCAACAGCGACCGACGCCGCTGCGTGCAGCAGAGCATCCCCGGTTGACATCGATGCAGAGAGTGCTCCGGCGCAAAAAAGGCCGACGACCAACATGGGCAGGTCAACGTTCAGTACCAGGTACGGCAGGATGAAGTCGGGCTGATCCAGCGAGTCCACAAAAAGTACGCCCGCGAAACCGATGAGAAACACCGGAACCAGTAGCAGCTGAAACGTTGGGAACCAGACCACGGTCCGCCGAATGATGCGTTCATCGCGCGCCGTGAACGCCTTCATGAACAACTGTGGCCACATCGTGATGCCCACCGCACTGATGAGTATGGCGCTGCTGTAGCCCGCCCAGCTCCACGGCTCGCCGCTAGCGGTGAGCCCGGGCAGAACCAACATTTCAGGTCTTTGGGAGTTGATCGCTTCGAACATCGGTCCGATGCCGCCGTAAAGCGAGTAGGGAAGATACAGGCCGAGACTCCAGGCAATGCCAATCATGAACACACCTTGTAAGGTGTTGGTCCAGCCGACGGCGCTCACACCGCTTACCAGCACGTAGATCAAGACGACCCCGTACGCCACTGCGGCGCCCGCCCAGAGCGGCACTTGTCCTTCGGTGACCGCTTCGATCACGATTCCCGCCCCGCGTATCTGCAGAGTGATGTAGGGAATCAGCGCCGCGATGCTGAGCAGGGCAATCAGTAACGACAAAGGCCGGGACTGAAAGCGACCGGTCAGAAACTGAGCCTGCGTCACTTGCCCAAGTGCTCGGCCGATCCGAGCGACCTTGGGACCGATCACGTACCAGGGCAACATGCCGAGCGCGCCGTAGGACAGTATGTAAAACGCCGCGGCGCCGCGAGAATACGCCCAGCCCGGACCTCCCAAAAATGCGAAAGCCGAAAACACGGTAGCCCCGGTGACGAAGTACATCACTAGAAAACCGAAATTTCGATCACCGGCGACGAATCCATCTACGGTGGAAGACGTGCCACGCCCAGCGCGAAGACCGATCCAGAGAGTCAGCACCAGATAGGCCGCGATCATCGCGGAAGTCACTATCCACTGTTCCACTATTCGTCCTCGTAATGCCGTTCAACGTAGTCGAGCAGCAGCAGCGTGACGCCGCTGATCAGAATCCATAGCACCGGCCAGACCATGGACAGGGGTAGGCCAAAGGGGAAGGGCTCGGGCGACCGAAACAGCGGAAGGACGGGCCAGGTTACGGCCAGCAGGTTGAGCACAAAAACGGTAATCGCAAACCGGCGGAAGATAATTCGTGTCATGCTAGTTTCGCCCCAGGTATCGGCGTTTCGTAGGCTGCGGCCAGTGTACTGACTTCGAGTGCGCGAAGGCGAGGCGTGTGTTGAATGCTGTCCGTGGTCAGCCAATATTAAATTAGCCAAAAGCATCTTCTGAGTTGCTGAGAGCCCGGCGTGGAGCACACACTCGAACTATCGCTCGCAAGACAACGCAAAGACCTATGGGTAAGGTCTACAATTTTCGACAATGCCGGCAGAACTCAAAAGCGGGCCACTCCATGAGCCGTTCTCGTCGTCGACCGAGGCGTGGACTCATAAAAAGACTGCTGGGCCCCGGGGCTGCCGTTGCCCTGGCGATGCTACTTTACGGGTTTAGAAACGAGCTGGACCCTGAAGCTTTGGTATTAACGCAAATACCAGTTCGTCTCGTCAGCATCAGCGATGGTGATACGGTCCGGCTGAAGATACCGGGATACAGAGATCAGCGATTTCGACTTGGCACGGTCGATGCGCCAGAGACGGATCAGCCCTACGGCCGGGAGTCAACGAGGTGTCTTCGGAACGCCCTGCGAGGCAAGACACTGACTGTGAGCATTGCCAAAAGGGACAGCTACGGTCGGCTTGTAGGTAGCATCTATAATAACGGCGAGCGTGTTGATGTTTTGCTGGTTAGCAAAGGATGTGCGTGGTGGTATCGCCGCTATGCGCCGACCAGTATGGTACTCATGCGCGCTCAACTTGCCGCGAAACGCGGCGGCAGTGGGCTTTGGCAAAATCGAAATCCTGTAGAACCTGAATCCTGGCGACGAGGGGAGCGCTGATGAAACGCCCGATCAAGATTGCATTACTTTCGCTCCTGGGCCTACCGGTCCTGTTCGCCGCGTTCGCGTGGTACACGCTGCAACCAAAGGAACAGAACCTTGCTCTTCCGCCAACCCTGATTTCGGCGAAGACGCCGGACGGCATGGCACTCCTTGATACTTCGGAGCACAAGGCAGATTTTGGAGCGCTCGATGAGGCCTACGTCGCGCAGGACAATATCAGCTATTGTGGGGTTGCCAGCGGTGTCGCGGTGCTCAAAGCCCTTGGAATTCCCAGCAGTCAGTCGGACTTTTTTACCGATGCCGCTAGTAAAGTCCGCAGCCGCTTGCAGGTGACCTTCGGTGGTATGACCCTGCAGCAGCTCGATGGCTTGCTCGCAGCTCATGGCTTGGAAACTCGTCTTGTGCATGGTGACGATATCGACGTTGATGAGTTTCGCTCCTTGCTTGCTCAAAACCTCTCGAAGACCGGCGACTACCTGCTGGTGAACTACCAGCGAGAAGATCTGGGTCAGGGAAGGTCCGGCCACATTTCGCCCGTTGGGGCGTACAATGCCGACGCCGATCGAGTTCTGATAATGGATACCGCCGACTTCAAGTATCCGCACACTTGGGTGCCGCTCGAACTGCTCCATAAAGCGCTGCTGGAAGTGGATTCGGCATCCGAACGGCCGCGAGGCCTTCTGGAGGTTACCCTCTGATTCCCACGTGCGCTGGTTGTATTGCGCGTCTAGCCCGTAAAACACGCAAGCACGCTCGAGGATCGGGGTTTAGTGCTTTGATACAAGCTCCGACTAAATTTAAACTTTGGTTACAAACTGTACCCGCGTTCGCTGGCCAGGTTTTCACTTGATCTGGCCCACTCTGACCGCACCTACCCGAAGCACTCGCTTCGCTCATGGGCAGGTCCTGCTCGCTCCGCCGCTGCTCTGGCGGCGTATCTGCTCATGAGTGCGATCAGGGCGGACCATCTGGTGCGAAAATCCTGGCCGATGGCGCAATTTTCGGACTAGGTTGAGCAGAGCCGCTTGTGCTCATTATCATTTGCTGAAACACGTTTTACTCCTAAGAAATCATGAATCCCGATCAATCTGAAGAACACGGCTATATCAGCGAGGCGGACAATCCAACACCACTTGAGCTGGTCACTAAAGAAGGCTTCGCCACGCTGCTCGAAAGCCTTTCGGAACCCCAGCGGGGCTCGCTTTCACGACAGGGATTTCGAGCAGAAGCGAATCAGTTTGCCTGGCTCGACACCGACAGTTCTCCTCACGTCGTTTGCGGCTGGGACGGTGAAGATAACCTGGCGACCCTGGGGTCGCTTCCTATGAAGCTGCCGGAGGGCGAGTATGCCCTCAATAATGATGTTTCGGATTTGCAGCTACTCGGATGGGGCCTGGGGAGTTATCAGTTCGTTCGCTATCGGAAAGCGAAGCGCGCACCCGCGAAGCTCTTGTTGCCAGCAAGCGGTGACGGAGATCGCATCGTAAACTCAGCGCACGCTGTGGCGCTCTGTCGCGATCTGATTAATACCCCCGCTCAAGATATGGCACCTTCGCATTTGGAGGCAGAGATAAGTGCGATGGCCGAGCAATTTGGTGCCGACGTCGCAGTCACAACGGGTGAAGAGCTGCTCGATATCGAGTGCGGCGCGATTCACGCAGTCGGCCGTGCAGCGGCCGATGCACCTCGCCTGATCGATCTTACCTGGGGCGATGAATCCCATCCTAAAGTCACCCTGGTCGGAAAGGGTGTGACCTTCGATAACGGCGGGCTCGACATTAAGCCTGCTGCGGGCATGCGCCTCATGAAGAAAGACATGGGCGGCGCGGCGACGGCGATTGCACTTGCTTATCTGGTGATGGCGCAGGGTTTGCCGGTTCGGCTGCGCCTGCTGATCCCGGCGGCAGAAAATGCCATCAGCGGGAACGCGTTTCGTCCAGGCGATGTACTGCACACTCGCAAGGGACTGACGGTCGAAGTCGACAACACCGATGCAGAAGGCCGGTTGCTGCTATGTGATGCGCTCGCCATCGCCTGCGAGGACGAACCCGAGGTTATCTTCGATTACGCGACGCTGACCGGTTCGGCGCGATCCGCTGTGGGCGCAGAAGTTGCAGCAATGTTCTCAAACGATGACGCTCTGGCTGCATCGGTGTCTGCATGTGGGGAGTCTACAGACGACCCGGTTTGGCGTATGCCTCTGCATTCGGGATACAACTACATGCTCGATTCGAAGGTTGCAGACTTGATGAACTGCGCTTCATCACCGTACGCTGGTGCTGTGACTGCCGCTCTTTTCTTACAGCGTTTCGTGACTGATACCGCGTGGATGCACTTTGACATTATGGCGTACAACACTCGCAGCCGACCTGCCCATCCTGAGGGTGGTGAGGCCATGGCACTCCGAGCGGTTTTCGAATATCTCGAAAACACTTACGGTGGCCGCTAGGTCGCCTGAGGTAACTTTATGCTGCGTAAAGAGCGGCGAATCAGCTTCACCGCTCAATCCCCACCAGGCTTTCGTCTATCTCTTGCGGTCGATCGCGACCGCATTGTGGGGGTGAAGGCTCTCCTGATGCTCTACCTTGAACCAGTAATCGGTCAAGCCGGTCATGGATTCCAGTTCCTGCTTAATGCGTCTCGCAGCGTCTTCGCAGAACATCAGGTTTTCACCGTTGAGCTTGGCGAACTGTTGCTCGTCCATACGCTTAACGGCGGTTTGGACAGGAGTGCCGATGACGGTTTCAAGCCGCTTTATCAGCGCGGCTAAATCCGGCCATGGATTGCTGTCGGTTGTCAGTTTCAGGTAGGCATAAGATCGCTGGGCATGCGGTGTTGCCACACTGCCGTCATCGGACTGGATCCAATCAAGCAATGCAGCCTTATCGATTCGCTCATCGGCAAACTTCTCGTCGATGGCCTGAGCGTAGAGCTGCTGCGCAAGCGACGCCGAGCATGGACAAGTGCTCGAATAAGGTATCGTGACCTCTAGTTGGTATGTGTGCCGGTCTTCATCTACCCGCCCGCTGATGACGATATGGTAGGCCTGGTGCCCGACTTTTCCGCTCAATAGAGCGGGCTTTTCGAGGAGCAGATCAAACGTAAGATCGATTCTCGCGCTCTTGCTGATACCGCCCTGGGATTCTACCGAGTCACTAAGAAGGCTATCCATCAAAGCTTTGTTGAGCGGCTCCTCTCCCAGCCTATTCAAAATGGCATGCAGACGTGACATGTGTATGCCTTTAGCAGCTGCATCATCCAAACTGACAAAGATATTGGCCTTCGCCGCGAGGCGCTGAACCAGACCGGTGCCTACAGGAACGCTGACAGGAACATCGACCTGCTCCATGCCTACCCACTGGAGCGGTAGTGATCGGCTTTGAAGCCCGTCGCTGGTGACGTCGGGAAGGGTATCGAAACGGTACATTCTGCTATTAACTCATCGACTGCTTGCCAATCGTATGGCTGGTGGATCGCTCAGGGCGGCAATTGCACTGACAAATCGAAGGTGGTGTACGCAGGCTTCTGCGCCTCCGGATTGGCAAACAATGGGGCCGTCGTGTCGCAAATCAAGCTCACTGCTGACTGTTTGCGAGAGCACGCGTGTTCGCATGCCCGTTTGCTTCGCCATAAAGTCCTGGAAAACTTCGCTTTGTGGCAGTTAAGTGCCTCCCTGTTTGATGTCGCTCATGACGACAATGTTCAATCTCAAATTCCGTCGTGCCACGCGCGCTCCGCCTTTAGATCGCTCAGGTCGTTTTCAAATCACAGCTGGAGGTCTGGCGACGAGGTCGTCGTCTGGAAGTGACGATCTGTGCGCGATGAACGGGCTTGAGTTCGAATCGCTGGTCGACATTATAACCCTTACGGGCATTCGATAGTTTCGCAGTCTCATAGAGGATATGTGCCGTGTTTTGCAGCGGTACGCCACAGCTAAACTCTACGGAGCGGGATTAAGCGGGCGGTCCTGGTCGCGGGTGCTAACGCTAAATAGCGATGCGTAATATGGCCACGATTTTTGTACCGATTTGCTCCGGCGTGTCGCCGCCGGGCCGGTACCAGGTGCGGGTAGCGTTTGTGGCGCCTAAAACCAGGAGCCTCAACATCTTTTTATCGATGCTGGGGGGAAGCTGCAGGTCGTCGATTATTCGTGTGAAGGTCGCCTCGTAGCCATCTCTCATCGCGGTGAGGTCTGCTTGTATTTCGGGGGCATCCAGGGGCAGAACACCAGTCATTACCTTCGCGTAGTTATTCTGATCCAACATCGTCTCGGTGTGCGCAATGATTGCGCGCTCGAACACTGTCTTTGGGTCATGCGGTTCCGCAATCGCTTCATCAAGACGAGCTTGAGCTTGCTTGACCGCGATCTCATAGATGGCCTGCAACAGCTCCTGCTTGGATGCGAAGTGGTAGTACAGAGACCCTGGCTGCATACCGACTTCAGCTGCGATGTCGCGCATGGTGGTCGCTTTGTACCCACGCGTCGCGAACAGCATAGCGCCCGCATCCAGTACCGCCTGGGAGCGGTTATGGGATCGCTGTTGTTTTTTTGTCGCAGCTGAAGTCATGGCCACCCGCGGTCAGATCAGGTCCACTCACAGAACCATAATCGCCAGCTGTCCTCAAGTTTACCTGTGGAGCTGTAGCAGGTTGATGCGCTTGTGATCTGCTAGCTGTACGCAATTCTGGTGCTTGACCTCAGACGTAACAGAGACTACTTTACCAAACAACTGTTTGTTTTATTAGAGTGTGACAGCATGCCGTCCAATTTTCGCGATTCAAAGATTCCTCTGCGTGCGTTGATCACCAAAATCGGGCTAGATGGGCACGACCGCGGAAGTCGCATAGTGGCGGCGTATCTCCGAGACGCCGGAATGGAGGTGATTTACACCCCACCATGGCAACAGATCGAGTCGGTCGTAAAGCTCGCCCGCCAGGAAGATGTCGATCTGATCGGGATCAGTTCGCTTGCTACTGATCATTTGATTCTCCCGGATTTGATGGCTGCTCTTCGGAGCGCGGGACTGGGGCATGTTTCGGTGTTTGTGGGCGGGATCATTCCTGAGCAGGAGCGCCCGATGCTCGAAGAGGCTGGGGTGCAAGCGATCTTTGGACCCGGTTCCCAGCGCGATGAGATTATTGAGTGCGCCGAGCGTCTCGCCCGGGTCGCTCAGCAGGAAAAACTGAATGACCTGGCGGAGGTCGTAGCGTGACGTCCTCGCCGTACCCCAGAGACGAGACCGATCTTTACCCCAGCGAGCAAGCTTGGCTGGACTGGAAGGAAGCCTATGACTCGCAGATGAACGGACGTGATCGAGTCATTCGCAACCGATCCAACATCCCGATTGAGCCGCTCTACACCCCAGACATACCCGATGCTGAGTTCCTTGATCGGCTTGGTTATCCAGGGCAGTACCCATTCACCCGTGGAATCTACCCAACGATGCACCGCGGAAGAACGTGGACGCAGCGCCAGCTGATCGGTCTTGGCACCCCCGAGGACTACAACACCCGGGTTCGTCAGCTCCTGGATCTTGGCGCTGATGCCATCAGTCTGCTCCCCTGCAACTCCGGCTTCCGTGGCGTGGATTGTGACGAAGTCCCCCTGCCGCTTTTGGGCACGTGCGGAACGGTGGTTAACAATGTCGATCACATGGACCGCGCGCTTGAGGGCGTGGCGCTGGATGAGATATCCACCGCAATGAACGATCCATCCCCGTTTACGCTGCTCGCTTTCGTACTGGGTGTTGCGAAGCGGCGGGGAATTCCCTGGAGCCGCATTACCGGTACGTCGAATCAGAGTGACTACCTTTCGCACTTCGTTGCGAATCACATGTTCTATCGACTGTCGCTTCCGGGGTCTCGTCGGGTTCTGGTGGATCACATCGCGTACTGCCGCGAGCATGTACCCAACTGGAATCCCATGTCGATTGTCGGACAGCACATGCAGCAGGCGGGTGCGACACCGGCGCAGACGATCGCCCTGACGTTTGCCAGCGGCATTCAGTATGCCGAGGACTGTATGGCGGTGGGTATGGATCCCGATTCCATACTTCCCAGGTTCACCTTCTTCTTCGACATTTCTATCAGCCTGTTCGAAGAAGTCGCAAAGTTTCGGGCCGCCCGGCGTATCTGGGCACGAGTCACGCGAGAGCGTTTGGGTGCAACGGACCCCCGATCCTGGCGTTTTAAGTTTCACGCACAAACGTCTGGAGTCGATCTGACCGCTCAGCAGCCGCTCAACAACATCGCGCGCGTCACGGTGCAGGCGATTGCCGGCATTCTTGGCGGACTTCAGTCAATGCACACCGACGCTTATGACGAAGCTATTACATGCCCGACTGACTCCAGCGCACAAATTGCCGTTGCGACGCAGAACATACTTCGGGAAGAAGCCCATCTCTGCGATGTCATCGACCCTCTCGGTGGCTCCTATTACGTCGAGCAACTGACCGATCAGATGGAGGCTGAGATCCTATCGGTTATGGGCCAGATAGATGAAGCAGGAGGCATGTACGCCGCCGTCGACGCCGGAATCGTTCAGCGCATGATCGGTGCGTCAGCCTTGGCCTGGCAGGAGCGAGTGGAGTCCGGCGAGGAGAAGATAGTTGGCGTGAATTGCTACGAGTCTGCGAATGAAGCTGATCCGGTAGTCGCCACAAGTCGACCAGACCCCGAAAAGATGAAAGCACACGTCGAGTCCTTCAAGTCCTTCAAACGTGATCGCAGTCAACGGGCCGTCGGCACGGCGCTGGACGCTCTGAAGCGAGCTGCCAACAATAGAGACGACAACGTTTTCGGTCGTGTGATTGAAGCTGCAGAATCCGGTGCGACTCACGGCGAAATCATCGCTTTGCTGCGCGCTGAGCTGGGCTTTGGGCATCCGCTCATCGTCGCCTGATCCCGATCGATTTATGAACAGTAGAGAAGTCGCCCTCGAAAGGTTCTGCGAGCGTCTTTGCCAGGGAGACGAAGCTGCGCTCGCGCGTGCCATCAGTCTCATTGATGCCAATCTTGCGGCGGGTTCTCTGATTCACCGATCTGTGGTGAGTCGTGCGGGCGGAGCTACGGTGATCGGCTTTACCGGTCCTCCGGGTGTGGGGAAGTCGACGTTGATCGACGCGCTGGTCACGCAACTGCGCGCTGACGGCGAACGCGTCGCTGTTGTAGCGGTAGATCCGTCATCACCTCTGTCCGGAGGAGCGGTGCTCGGTGATCGCACGCGCATGGGTCGACATACCGATGATCCTGGTGTGTTCATTCGCTCGGTGTCGGCGCAAGGCCACCTGGGCGGTCTCTCCATGAGTATTCTTCGAATCCTGGACCTCGTGGACGTTGCGGGCTGGACAACCATCGTGCTCGAAACGGTAGGCGCCGGCCAATCAGAAACCGAAATAGCGGACGTCGCCGACGTTAGCGTCGTGTTGAACGCCCCCGGCTTAGGTGACGACGTTCAGGCCATCAAAGCCGGTATCCTCGAGATTGCCGACATACTGGTAGTTAACAAGTCTGATCTGCCAAACGCAGACGCTACGAAACGCCAGCTTGAGTCCATGCTCAAGTTGAGGCCCGAGAATGCTCAGGACATTCCGGTCGTCTGCACCACAGCCAGCGAGCACAAAGGCATCACCGGACTGCTTGTCGCTATCCAAAATCGGAGTAAGGAAAAGTTCCTCGGTGCCCCCGACGAACGGCGCTGTGCCCGCACACGGAGCATGCTGGCGCAGCAGCTTGCAACACAGGTAAAGCGCCAGATTTTGCATAACGACGCGCCGGAAGTTCGCGAACTTGTAGAGTCTGTGTCCAAAGGCGCTCTAGAGCCAGAAGAAGCGCTCACGCGCTTTCTACACTCCGACGGACCTGGGATTCCTGCATGACGCAGCAGGTCGTTCTGTGTCATGGCATACGTACGCCCTTTGGCGACTTCGGCCGGTCACTGGTCGATGTTCCTGGGGTCGAGCTCGGTGTTCACGCCGCAAAAGCGACGTTGGGAGCGTGCGGGCTCGCCGCCGAAAAAGTCGACCACCTGGTTTGCGGCAACGTCGTGCCAGTCGACCAAGAAGGGTTCTTCTCCAGTCGCGTCATCGCGTTGAACAGCGGTATGCGCGAAGACAGCCGCGCGCTCAATGTTTCGCGGGCCTGCGGCTCGGGTACTCAGGCAATCGTTTCCGCGGCGGAGCAAATACTCACAGGCCACAGTCAGATTGCACTGGCGGGTGGTTATGAAAACACCTCCCGAGCACCTTACGCTCTCACCGGTAGTCGCTGGGGCATGAAACGCGGGGACGGGCGGTTGGTGGACACGATTGACTATGCCTATCGCGATCCCTTCGATCTCACCCTGATGGGCGGTACGGCAGAGACTCTTGCCAAGCAGTATGGCTACGACCGAGCGGCCATGGATGAATATGCCTACGTGAGTCAACAGCGAGCGGGTGCGGCCATCGATTCGGGTTTTCTGGCACGTCAGATCGAGCCTATCAACATTCCTGCCAAAGGCGGCCATCGCCTTTTTTCAGGTGACGAGTATCCGCGGCCGAATACCACACTGGAGAAACTCGCCGCGCTTAAGCCGGTGTTTGCTGATAACGGTACTGTGACAGCGGGTAATGCCAGCGGTATGACCGACGGCGCCGCCTTTCTGGTTGTTGCGAGTGCTGCAGCAGCCAGAGACGCCGGTCTTGAGGCTCGCGCCCGCCTGCTGGATTGGGAGATCGTTGGTGTGCCGCCGCGAATCATGGGTTGCGGCCCGGTTCCCGCTATTGCCAATCTCCTGAAGCGCCAGGGCTTGGTGATCGATGACATCGACTACTTTGAGGTGAACGAAGCTTTTGCGGTCGTGAACCTCCATACAGAAGCCGAGCTCGGTGTACCACGCGACCGAACCAACTTGTATGGCGGCGGGATATCCATCGGACACCCGCCCGGTGCAACCGGCGTGCGCATGGCGCTCACGGCGATGGACCATCTCGCTGACAGCGGTGGTCGGCGCGCCATTCTCTCGATGTGCCTGGGTGCGGGTCAGGGTATGGCAGTGCTGATCGAACGGGTTCCCGGGTAGTACCACTCTTTCTCTTCTGCCTCATATTCAACGCTAGGATCGACATCCAATGATCGAAGCTCTGAGAACACCCGACGATCGGTTTGCACATCTGGTCGGCTACCCATTCGAAGCACACTACATTGAGGATCTCCCCGGGTATGAGGGTCTGCGTGCTCACTATCTGGACGAGGGCGGGAATTCATTAGATGAGACCTTTCTTTGTCTGCACGGGGAGCCAACCTGGAGCTATCTCTACCGCAAGATGATCCCAGTCTTTAAGAACACCGGTGCCCGCGTGATCGCGCCGGACTTGTTGGGCTTTGGCAAGAGCGACAAACCGGTCAACGAAGACACCTACACCTTTGAGTTTCATCGTAACTACCTGCTGCGTCTCATCGAAAGACTCGACCTGAACAACGTGACGCTTGTTTGCCAGGACTGGGGTGGGCTGCTGGGTTTGACCTTGCCGCCAGCAATGCCGGAGCGGTTCAAGCGATTGCTGATCATGAACACTGGCTTTCTCGTCGAGCCCGTCACGAATCCTGCGTATATCGAATGGAAAGATGACGTGCTTGGTGATGTGCCGCTTGCCCTGGATAAATTTATGGCCGCCTACGCCCCGACACTCAGTCACGACGAGGCAAAAGCCTACGCAGCCCCGTTCCCCGATGAGCGCTATCAAGCCGGTGTCCGGAAGTTTCCTAAGATCGTTGCCGATCCTGATCCGGTTTGTATCTCCACGTCGCAGGCATCGATACCATTCTGGCAGAACGACTGGAGCGGAGAATCATTTATGGCCATCGGTATGAAGGACAAGATGCTTGGTCCTGATCTTATGTACTTCGTGAGATCACTGATTAAAAACTGCCCCGAGCCGATGGAAGTGCCTGAGGCCGGGCACTTCGTGCAGGAGTTTGGCGATTCAGTCGCTCGACGTGCGCTTGAGTCTTTTGGCCGCTCGGCCTGATAAAGATAGGCTCTGGTGCGCCTCAACCCGTTTCGCAAGCCAGTGGTAGGGCGTTTCGCGTCCGGCCGTAATCCAGGTCTTGCCCACTAGCTAACCCGCGTGCGACCTTGAATCGGTTGGAGCTACTCGGCAGTCTTCGTATTGCTGCTGGACACCTGGCGGTGATGGAAAGTCACGACCTCATCTACTCAAGTTAGCGCTCCCTATCCAATTTAGTGGCCGTATCTCGCGCGTACTAACGGTGCGCACCCACGCCCATATCCCCAAAACAGCAGAGCCTAGTGTGCGCGAGGCGCATCCGGATGGCTTAACACTCAATTTGATGTGACTATCAGCCTTTTCGCACAAGGCACCGAATGAAAAAGCTAGCAAAAGCTCTGTTGAGCGTCCTCCTTTTGGCGGTCGCTGCGTTTGGCAGCTTGGTTTACTTGACAACCTTCCATCCCGATCCGGTCGAGGCAGTAGCGGTCGACAACGGTGCAGGGACGCCCACCCTGCAAGTCGGCCAATCAATAAAGGTGCTCAGCTGGAACGTTCAGTTCATGGCTGGCAACGCCAACAATCATTTTCTTTTATGACGATGGCCCTGATCCCTGGCCCGATGCGCAGACTGTGGCACTCGTTACTCGCCAGGTCGCGGATTTTATCGCCGAGCAGGACCCCGATGTGGTGCTGCTGCAGGAGGTCGACGACCTCGCCTCGCGCACCCACATGCAGGACCAGACGCAAGCACTTCTTAGCTACCTGCCCCAGTACACGGCGCATACCGAGACGTTTTATTGGAAAGCGGCTTATGTTCCGCATCCAGCGATTCAGGGCCGGGTTGGGATGAAACTGCTGGTAATGTCGAAGTTTGAGCTAAGAGAGGCAACACGCTATGCCCTGTCGGCGATCACCTCTGATGATCTTCTCACCCGACAGTTCAACCTCAAGCGCGCCATGTTCCAGGTGCATTTACCCGTGGCTGGCGCCGATGATCTTGTTCTGATCAATACTCACCTCAGTGCGTTCGCCCAGGGGAGCAATACCATGGAGGTGCAGATCGGGCAGGTCTTGACGCATTTGGATGATCTGCCCAAGGATTCCAAGTGGGTGCTCGGCGGTGACTTCAATTTGCTGCCCAACGACGAGGCGCTCGCCTCCTACAGTGAACTGCGAAAGTACTATAACGACCAGGGTACAGAGCTGTACCCGCTGATCAGCAAGTACCCCTCCATTCCATCCCTGCCAGCAATCGCAGCGAATCCCGAGCCCTGGTACACGTACATGTCGCCGCTGGAATCGCCGCGACGGCCGGACCGGACTATTGACTATATTTTTCATTCACCGGCTCTATCGGTAGAACATGGAGAGGTCCTTCGTGGTGATGCAATGAAGCTATCGGACCACCTTCCGCTGGTTATCGATTTCACTCTCTAACTGATGTAACCGTGAAACGACGCCATATTGTTGGACTGACGATTGTTGGCATCGTTGCCCTTGGTGCACTGGTGTTGTTCTGGTACGTCAGCACCGCTGATTCGCGGGACCCTCTTCGCGACGCATTCAATGAGCGATGTGCAGGCTGCCACGGCGTTGACCTCGAGGGCGGTGAGATCGGTGTGCCACTGATCGGGCCAATGTTCGCAAGAGCCGACGGTATCGAGTCGACGGTGTCGAGCATCCTGTCGTCTCGCGCTCACAGCAATTTATTCGCCGGAAGTGCGGAGCTTTCTCCGAAACTCATGAAGGGCCTTGCGATCTACATCAGTGAGCAAGCGCTGGGGTATCCAACCGTCCCCGAGTCCTATCGTCTCATTCCGCAAGATGGCGACATCTACACGACCGAGCTGTATCGCATCGCTGCGCATCGACTGTCTGAACTCTCAAGCAGGCCCTACTCAATCGAACCCCTGCCAGATGGACGTGTGCTTGTTGCCGAGAAAACCAGGGGCTTGAGTATCGTCTCGCAAGACGGCGTCCAGGGCGCATTGATCACGGGCACGCCAAGAGTTTGGAATCGTCTTGTCTCCGTGCGGGGCATCTGGGTGAACTGGGGTGCACTACTCGACGTGGAACTGCATCCGGATTACGTCAACAACGGATGGATTTATCTGTCGTTCACTGATAGGTGTCAGTGGGATTGTGGCTGGCCTATTCCCGTATCGATGGTAAAAGTCGTCCGAGGCCGTATTAGCCGCGGACAGTGGACTGATGAAGAAGCCATCTGGACGGTGGATCGAAAGTACTACACCCCGGTGCCCGATGGGGTCGCTGGCGGAAGGCTGGCGTTCGATAACCAGGGGCATCTCTACATTTCTGTCGGCGGTAAGAACACCTACAGAAAGTTGCATGACCTCAATACTCCCTACGGAAAGATCCATCGAGTGACGGACGATGGCGCTATTCCCCCGGATAACCCGTTCCTGGTCGGTGACGAAGAGCTGGAGGCTGGATCCTCGATTCGAACCGTCTTTAGCTACGGACATCGGACGATCCAGGGTCTTGAGGGGCATTCGGAAAACGGCACTATATGGAACACCGAGATGGGCCCGCGCGGGGGCGATGAAGTAAACCTGATTCGCGCCGGCAAGAACTACGGCTGGCCGCTGTATACCAACGGTCTGGACTACGATGGAGACCGGATCCGAATTGGGGAGAAGCTGGGGCTGAGCTTTCGCCTTGAGGATACCGAGTCACCCCTTGTCGATTGGACTCCGGCCCCAGCGATCTCCAACCTGACTCATTATCACGGCACTCTCTTTCCCCAATGGAGCGGCGATCTTTTGGTGGGCAGTCTCAAAGCTGGCGATGTGTACCGGGTGCGCGTTAGCGGCGACAGCGTCATCAGCCGCGAGCGCTTGCTCAAGGGTTTTGGCAGGGTGCGTGATTTAGAAGTAGCGGCTGATGGCTCCCTCTACATCGCGCTGGAACACGATGCGGCCGGCTCCGTATGGCGGCTCAAGCCCGCTCCTTAGGTGACGCCCGGCCTGCACAGAATCTCGATCGTTTTAGGTAGGCTCCCCTGATTGATCGTGAGTATGGCCTGGCCGCCGTGCAGTAGGCTTCGCCCTGTCGGCGTTTGCCGATCTAAACGTTCATCAAGCTAAAGGTATCCAGTTTGTTGTTGCCGGTATGGCCCCGCGCCCACGGAAGTCCGCTCTTTTCGGCGCAGCTTCGATCTCGGCCAGAAGATTTTCAGGTGATCGAGCACCTGGGCTGGGAGCCCAGTGGCGATGGAGAGCATGACTTCCTCTACTTAACAAAAATCGGTGCAAACACTGACTGGGTGGCGCGGCAACTGGCGCAGTTTGCGGGTGTGCCCGCCAAAGATGTGGGTTTTGCGGGCCTCAAGGACCGGCACGCAGTCACGCAGCAGTGGTTCAGCGTGCCGCGCTGGCACTCGCCCGACTGGGAGCAGTTAAGTGTAGAGGGCGTGACACTGCTTCAGGTAGATCGGCATCTTCGCAAGCTACGTCGCGGCGCGCACAAAACTAACGCGTTCTGCATTCAACTGCGCAGTAGCGAGGGGATCGACAAGCAAGAGGTCCATGAGCGCTGCAAGCTAATCAGAGCCGCTGGTGTTCCCAACTACTTTGGTGAGCAGCGCTTCGGGCGCAACGCGGGTAATCTCAAGCTCGCGGAGGACTGGGCGTGTGGCCGGCGACTATCACGCCAAAAACGAAGTCTCGCGATCTCGGTGATGCGTTCGTTCTGTTTTAACGACGCGTTGGCGTGCCGCGTTCGGGACGCGAGCTGGAATTACCTCTTGCCCGGGGATAAAGTCAATCTAGACGGATCAGCCAGCGTATTCGAAGTCTCTGAGATTGACGATGAGCTGCGAACACGCTGTAAGCATTTGGATATCCATCCGTCCGGCGTTCTGGCGGGTGAAGGCACTCCGATATCGTCGGAGCACTGGCAGGCAGCCTTGCGGAAGGCCCGCGTTCAGGAGGGGGAGCGTAGTCTGAGGCTCAAGGTGCAGGATCTGCATGCAGAAGTCGGCGACGCGGGAGTCACCATCAGTTTTGAACTGGGAAGGGGTGCCTTTGCGACATCGGTGCTGCGCGAGCTGTGCAGTTGGTAGCGTTAGGCCAACTGACAAATACCCGATAAACACTAGGTTGCGCCAGGTAAGCTCCTTAGATCTTTCGTGGAGCGACGTCGCACCGTATTCTGTCGCGCAAAGAAAAAACTAACAGCTTATGTTTATATCTTTTACGTCACGCCTTATTCAGCCACGCCCTATTCAGTCATGCCTGGGTCTCCTGGCACTTCCACTTCTTGTTGCCTTAGCTGGTGCGACCTATGCCGACAATGATCGCTTCGGAATCGGCAGAAGTGCCGAACCGGACGACATCCGCCGCTTGAGCTTAAGCGTGATGCCCGATGGCCGAGGACTCCCCGAAGGAGAGGGCAGCGTCGCCACCGGCGAGGCGTTATACACCCGCAGCTGCGCAAGCTGTCATGGCGAGGCAGGCCACGGCGGTCCCAGCGGCTCGCTCGCGGGGGAGCCTATGTACTCGCCGCTTGAATTCTCAAGTAACGCTTCGCTTAAAAAGACGGTGGGCAACTACTGGCCCCATGCCACCACTCTGTTCGATTACATACGCCGCGCGATGCCATTTGACCGCCCCGGTTCGCTTGAAGACGAAGAGGTCTACGCGCTTACCGCCTACTTGCTATATCTAAACGGTGTGGTCGACGAAGATACCGTGCTCAACTGTAAAACCATGCGTGATGTAACGATGCCGGCGAGCGGGTTCTTCCGATCAGCCTGGCCGAAATCGGATACACCATGAGTCGTGACGACCGCAAGCTTGTGAATGAGATCAACCGCCGAACGCTGTTGCTCGGCTCGGCTACAACCGCGGCGGCCATGCTGGGCATGTCAGTTAAAGGGGCGCCAGCTGAGCGCCAGGCTAAGGCTGGAGTTAACGCTCAGGGTGATATGGGTGATCCAACGCGTGAACAGGGCGCTGGCCCATCGGCCCTGGGTGCGCGCTCTGATTTCGAGAATGTCGAACGCCGGCCCGTTGCCGGAATTGCCTCACTGACCCCGATCGAAAAGCTGCAGGGCACGCTAACTCCATCTGATCTTCACTTTGAGCGTCATCATGCGGGTATCCCAAAGATCGATCCCGATCACCACGAGCTGCTTTTGCACGGTCTTGTCGAGCGGCCGCTCAAGTGGAATCTACGTGAACTAAGACGTTTTCCATCGGTGACGCGGATTTGCTTTATCGAGTGCTCAGGGAATTATTTTCCGCGAGCCGGTGATCGGTCACCGCCGCATCTCGTGTGCGGACTGACTAGCCAGAGCGAATGGACAGGAGTGCCTCTTGCGACCCTGCTGCGCGAGGCGGGGGTCAAACGCGCCGCTTCCTGGCTGATAGCCGAGGGCTCGGATGCGGCGCTCATGAGCCGCAGTGTGCCGCTCGACAAGGCGCTGGACGATGCGCTGGTGGTGTATGCCCAGAACGGCGAGGCGCTGCGGCCCGCTCAAGGCTACCCGGTCAGACTTCTGCTCCCCGGCTGGGAGGGCAACGCCAACGTCAAATGGCTGCGACGCCTCGAAGTTACCGACATGCCCGCCATGACTCGCGACGAGACCTCGAAGTACACCGAGCCCATGTTGAACGGCACCGTCCGCCAGTTCAGTTTCGCCGTCGATGCGCGTTCCGTTATTACCTACCCGGCCTATCCGGCAAGCATCGAACTCGGCTGGCATGAAATCCGTGGTCTTGCCTGGAGCGGTCGCGGACGAATCACACGAGTAGAGGTCAGCACCGATGGTGGCTCCACGTGGCAGGATGCGAGCCTGCAGGGTCCCGTGCTGGCCAAAGCGCACACGCGGTTCGGTTTGCCCTGGCGCTGGAATGGGCAAGCGACCGAGATCATGAGTCGCGCAACCGATGACACGGGCTATGTGCAACCGACGCTGAAGGCGATACTCGCCGAACGAGGTCCGGGTTCTGCCCCATATCACTTCAACCCGATCACGGGCTGGCAGGTCAGGCGCGATGGTGAACTGCGATTTAGTCCGACTGGGTAAACGTCTCAATGCAGCGGTGGCAAATGCGGGGCCCATGCACCCTTAGACATGAGAATCAGGGTGACTGAGTAACCGCTGGCGCTTCGTCTTCACGTCTTTCGCATCAGAGGCTCCTGTATAGAGCCTAGAGTTAGGTACTCAGCAGCAAGCTGTGCATTGCATCGATGGGCCAGATGCATTCATTTACGCCTTTCTTCCTGCATGGACGATTCGCCAGCCAGGCGCCGAGTCGGTAGCCCATGAACTGGCTAACTGGAATGTCGTCGTATTCAATCTGAAAAGCCAGCTCCTGCACCATTCGGTTCATTGTGCCCTGCAATGATCGGTCGCAAGTTGTATCGATCGTAAGCGGGCCCAGCGTGGCGTGCGCGGCTTCCATCAGCTCATCATCAGCGCAAGTTTTGAGGATCGTGTTCATAAACGCGTCACTAAAGAAAAAATCCAGTTCCGCAAAGTCTTTCTTGGTGAGTGCGGGTACAAACACCGGGAAGAGAGTGTCGTCGTGAACAAACAAAACACACTGCCTGCGCTTGATTACTACTATATTTGCATGCCAATTGCTGATGGGGCTTTCTGCGCCATCGTTGGCTGCGAAACCGCTGCTGCGCGAGCTGCTAAGGCGCCCACTATCGCGTAGCGGGAGCTTCTTCCGGAGCTTTTTTGTCGCATATATGCAGATCACGATGGATATCCGATCGCCGGGATGGCCGCGGTTGTTTCGCTCAAGCGACCGCAGAGCTACCTGGTCGCTTCATAAAGCAGCCATAAAGGAAGTCCGTCGATCTCGGGTGATTCTTCTGCGTTCGTTGGACTCGTACCTTCGGTAATCTCTTCAAAATCGGAAAACCCGTCGCCATCGGTATCTGAACGCGTCGGATCTGTGTTGTGGACGTTAACCTCATCAGCATCACTGAGCCCATCCCCATCCGTATCAGCCAACTTCGGATTGGTGCCAAGACTAAGCTCTTGCACATCCGTCAATCCGTCGTTGTCATCGTCGCTATCACAGGCATCACCAGATCCATCGCTGTCTGTGTCGAGCTGGTCCGGATTTGGGGTGCTCAGGCAGTTGTCGATGTCATCAGTAATGCCATCATTGTCCGAGTCTATGAATGACAATGGATTAATCGGAATAGAGCCGACGGCATTGGATCCGAAGTTGATTCCCGGAAGGCTCGACAGTTCGCCCGTCTGCGAGTCAAACGCTCGAACAACGACCGTATCTGGATAGGCGTCTGGTCGGAACGGAAGCATATCGCGACTTCTGTCACCGGGATTAAACCCGTCCGGTGTCAGTGCCTGATCCCCGAAGGATGCTATCAGCTGGGTTCCGTCCCGTGACCAGCTCAAACCCTTCGGATATTTCCCTGCTGGCAGGGTATGCAGTATTCGCGCGGCACTTCCATCACTGTTGGCAATAATTATGCGGGCCTGGAGCGGTTGGTTACGTGTAATCACGTCGGGCCAAAACAGGGAGTAAAAAGCAATTCCGCCCCCAGATGGAGAGATTGCCGGATACAGATAGGTACGGGCGCCCACAAGAAGAGGGCCATTCGGATCTATTAGATCAAAGTAGGCCGGTGTGGAAAGCGGTGTCTGTAGCCAGCTACCGTTGGCCTGCTGTGAGAAACGCACCACAGCCGGCAGCGAGAGTGGGATCCCTGTTTGAGAGAGTATCGGTATGTACGAGATCGTCACGAAGGAGGTTCCTGCAGGGTCCCAGTCGAGGCCGCGATACCCAGCGAACAGGTCATCGCTATCCCCAACCCTATTGCCCAATTCTGCGACGATCACGCCGTCACTGCTCCGGGCGACGTTAAGAAAAACACCTCGGCGAGGAAATGCCGTTCCTGCGCCGGTTGTGAGCCCAACACCGTACGCGAGCAACTGATTGTTGGGCGACAGAGCCGAGGTCACCGGCACTGTTTGCTCGGTGCCCCCGAGAGTGGTGTTCTGGACGAGTGTGCTGGTGGTGTTGGTTACTCTGTCAAACGCGTAGATGTTCGAACTCGGTACTCTCTCTACGCTGGTAACGGGATTGGGCGACGAGAAAACGACGAAACGACCGTCTTTGGATAGCGTGATGTCGTTGTGCTCAAGCAAGCCGGTATCTAACTGGCTTACTACCCCGTTGGTTTCGCTGAACAGCAAGGACGCAACTCTTGGTCCCAGCGGTGTATTGACAGTGGACTGGCTCACGAAGATCGTGTCGGCCGCCGCCAACGCTGATATCACCCAGAACAGCACGCATGTCAAAAGCCGTCCTAAATGTCCGATTGGGAACCGGCAGATGATCACTTCGAACTCCTTAGAAATTACTCAATAGTGCACCCTGCACTCATGGCGCGTCTCACGGCTCGGCATGAGAGCGATAGCTCGCTAACCAAGTTCCGCTAGTTCGCGATCAAGACCTCCATATCGCGTTCACCTTGCAAGGTGTACGCGCGATGCGAAGCACTTAGGGGTCAACTATCTGGCAGAAGTAAAAACGAAATCGAAGGCCTTGCCGATATCCGGCCAATGCTCATGCGTAGACTGAGCGCTGTGTCTCGTTTTGGCCGCAGCAATGACTGGATCACACCGGGGTAGGGCCATGAGGCCAGAGCATGGATCCGCGCCTGTCGCGAGCTTAGTGAGCGATGCTTCGGCGTCCAACCGGCACGTTTACCAGTTTAAAACGGAATATCTTCCTCACCGAAGTCCCCCGGCGTGGGATAGGGCGGCTCTTCCTGCGGAGGTGGTGCGTCTTCCCCCCGGGTTGCGATCTTCCAGCCCTGAAGATTGTTGAAGTACCGGCCGTTGTACTCACGACCGCGAATGTCGAAGGTGACTGTCACCTCCTGGCCTGGTTGCAAATTGTCCAGCAAGGCGACCTTTTCCTGAACGAACTCAAGATTGATCTCCTGCGGATACCTGCCGTCTTCGACAATGACCACCATCTCACGCTTGGTGAATCCGCTGTCGAACGTCTTGGGTTCCTGAAGCAGTTTGATCTTGCCTGTTAATTCATATGCCATAGCAGTCTTGTCTTACGTTCTTTAAATCGCCTGTGTGCCGCCGCCAGATTTGCGTCCTGCGAGACTTAAGCAGATGGAACCAAGTCTCGGAGCGCTCCGTAGAAATATCTCCAGCTTCACATCGCGTGCCGCTAACGTACTAAATACGCGCGGCGCTCGACGCGCTACGAAGAACCCGTGCGAGGTTTCGTGCTAGACCTTACTGCATTGGCACGAGTTTTTGCACATGACTGGAATAGCCTGTTCTCTTTAAGTCTCGGAGACGTGGGAGCGCCGAACCACCGAACGCTCAAAAGGGCTGCATCGGCTGTTTTTTAGCAGGCACGGGCCTTTTTCATAGCTACGGGAGCTGGCGGGATGTCTTCGATGACAGCTCTATGGACTTAACCGCAGCCATAAAGGGGCTACGTGGGAGCCGTAGAGTGTGGGAGCCGTAGAGAAGGTGCGAGGTGAAATGACGTTGTGCGCATCAACGTACGTGTTCCGTCTGCTGATCGCATCGGCGGTGAAGGCCACCGCGGTGCTGTCGGGCGGTACGCGCGTCCCGCAACACGCTTCAGCGAAGGCTTCTGGCCTGAGTATGTGCTCCTATTTCTCATCACGCTCTGAACTTTCTTTACCTTCTTTGCCGGCGATGCCCCATCGGTCTGTTGGTATTCTCCTCGCAGCTCTTCTGCTGAACTTTAGCCTGACCGCACCCTCGATACGGGCCGCCAGCCTGTTCGATCTCGGTGATCGCTATTTCGAATCCTTCGAAGAACTCGAAATTCTGAATACCGTCATCGTCATGGACATCGAGCAGGATTCCCTGGGTTTTATCTGGCTCGCAACGCAAAAGGGACTTTTGCGCTACGACGGTTACGAGTTCAAGAAGTACACGTTTGCCGCCGACGATCCCAACAGCCTCTCGGGTAACTACATCCGGACTATCGAAAACGCCGGTGGGAAGCTCTGGCTCGGCACTAACTCAGACGGTATCTCGGTCTACGACCCATTGAAAGACAGCTTTACGCGGATTAAGCATGATCCCGAGAATCCGCAGTCACTTGCCGACGACGATATCTGGTCTTTGGCCAGTAACGACAAATGGGTAGTCGTCGCCACACACTCGGGTATCAATCTATTCAGCCTCGAGACTAACCAGCCCAGCCGCATAAAAAGCGTTCAGGGATGTGATTTTCTGTTCGAACAAGGGCGACTCGCATCGCTTGCCATGAACGAAGACTCTCTGTTCATTGGCTCCTATCACGGCCTCTGCAAGGTCGACCTTCGATCGCAAACTCTCCTCTCCCCAACCTGGGTTGGAACCGAGATCGCAGGGCTCAATGAGCAGCGGGTTTTCAACCTTGACCTGCTAAGAAAGGGAGAGCTCTGGGTAGCCACGAGAAACAGTGGCATTGCGGTGCTGGATCTCGAGACCGATTCGGTCCGTTGGGTGTTGGTCGATGAGGGTGATTCCGAAAAGTTAAACAATGCGTGGATTGACGACACCGCGCTGGTAGGCGGGGCCGTTTGGGCCGGAACGGTCGGTGGAGGCGTCGCCATCATCGACCCGGACACACTCCGGGTTCGGGAGCACATCATTCATCAGGCTGGCAATCTCAGCGGTCTTTCGCTGAACGATGTGAGTGCGGTGTTCAAAGATGATGCAGACATCGTTTGGCTGGGTACCTGGGGAGGAGGACTCAATCGCTACAATCCGGCCAACAGCGCCTTTAAGACACTTCGGCAAAACCCCTACGACGATGCCTCTCTCGGAGACTCTCATATTCAGTCTGTGAGGGGCATGCAAAACGGCGATGTCTGGCTGGGTACCGCGTTAAGCGGAGTTCAGGTAATGCGCCCCGGAGTGGGGCTGGTCAAGAGATTCCCGGCAGCAGCGGGTAAAAAAGGCGCAATCCAGAATCCTTACATTCATACGATAGAGCAGCTCCCCAACGGTGAGATCTGGGTCGGCACCAATCAGACAGGCGTGTATCGCTACAACGATGCCACGGACGATTTCACCCAATTCACCACCGAACACGGATTGAACGACAATCTGGTGAGGACGGCGTTTGCGACGAAAGACGGAACGCTTTGGCTGGGTACCGATGGTGGCCTGACCCGCGTCGATACCCAGAGTGAGACCTTTGAGGCCGTACGGCTGGCGGCGTCAGGTGACGTGCTCGACAACTTGGTCGGAACTATTACCGCCTATCAGGACGGCCTTTGGGTTGGTACCAATGATGGTCTGTTCGTAATTCCGCAGGGAGAAAACACGCTTCACCCTGTCGAAGCTCGTGCCGGATCGCCGCTGTCGGACAATTACATATCTGACTTGACCGTTGACTCATTGGGGCGACTCTGGGTGGCGACACCCCAGGGACTGGATATTCTGACCAGTTGGGATGGGAAAACGGCCGCCTTTGAATCAGTGAACCAAAAGTTGGGCTTACCCCCCAAATCTCTCGGAGGCGCCCTTGAGGAGGATAGCCTGGGACGCATGTGGGTGCAGGCTAACCTTATAGATCCCAAGGATTGGAGCTATACACGCATCAACCGCAGCGATGGCTGGGATGTGGGGAACACCTGGATTGGGAGCAATGCCAGCCTCAAAGATGGAACTCTGCTATTCGGCGGCACTCGGGGCCTGATGATGGTCCGTCCCGAAGAGTTTCAGCGCGACAGCTATTCCGCAAGGCTGGTCGTCACAAAGGTGGAGGTGGACTCGCGACCTTTAACGCTCGCAGAGATGGCACCGCTTGTTTTGCCGGCCGACATCAAAAGCTTTGCCGTTGAATTCGCAGATCTTAACTACGCCTCTTCGCAGCAAGTGAAGTACCGCTATCGCCTCGAAGGCTATGACGATGAATGGGTAGTGGCATCGCCCAGAAATCGCCGGGCTACGTATTCGCGCCTGGCTCCTGCCGACTATGTGCTCAGAATCAGTAGTGCGGGCGATGGTCTCGCTCAGAGCTACTCAAGTATCGAGATACCGGTACGGCAACTCCCCCGCTGGTTTGAGACATCACTCTTCCGTGCCGCTGTGGGGCTGCTGATGCTTGCCGGGCTGTACCTGATATACCGACTCCGCGTTCGGAGCCTGTATCGACAGAAACGCGCGCTGGACTCCCTGGTTGAACAGCGCACCGAGAATATCCGGCAGTTGGCTCAGGCAGGTCAGGACATCACGGCCTCGTTGGACCTCGACGTCGTCGTGGAATCGATTCAAAGGCACGTAAGCGAGTTAATGGATGCCGCCGTTTTTGCAGTGGGCCTAGTGGATCCTGTCGAGCGAACCTTAGAAGTGCGCTTCCAGTTTGAGAAAGGCCAGCGCATTGATGGTTTTGACCGCTCTCTGGATGATGAGACCAGTCCCGCAGTCTGGTGTGTAAGCAACAGACGAATACTAAGTGCTGCCAGCGAAGCCGAGCTTGCCAGGATTTCGCCTGCTTTTCGTCTCGATGACCGCGAACGGCGCACGGAATCTATGATCTTTCACCCGCTGCTGGTCGAGGAGAAGACGATCGGCCTTATCTGTCTGCAAAGCTACAAGGCGGCCGCCTACGGTGAGAACGAGCGACAGATGCTGCAGACCATCGCCTCCTATGCGGCCGTTGCGATAGACAATGCCGAGTCACTCAGAAAGCTGAACGAGGCGAAAGCCGAGATCGAACGAGCGAGTCTGACAGATCAGTTGACCGGTCTTTCCAACCGCCGCTTTCTCGACAACCTGATGTCAGGTGAGATCAATCGAATGCAACGTCTGGTGGCCCAGGGCAGCCCGGAGCGCATCGGTGTCATTCTGGTTGATGCCGATCACTTTAAGCAGGTGAACGACAGTCTCGGTCATGACGCGGGCGATCGGGTTCTGGTGCAACTTGCGGAGATACTCGAGTCGACCTGTCGCGAAATGGACTGGGCGATACGGCTTGGGGGTGAAGAGTTCCTCATTGTGTCGAGGGTGAATACCAGAGATCAGTTACTCGGCCTTGCCGAACGTTTCCGCTTAAATGTGGAGTCGCATAGCTTCGACGTTGCTGCGCAGGCACACCTAAAAATGACCTGCTCAATCGGTGTCTGCATGTTCCCGTTTATTGATCGTGACTTCTACGCGGTCAGTTGGGAGCGCACGATAAGTCTCGCCGATGAAGCGCTTTACATGGCGAAGAACGAAGGTCGCAATCGCTGGGTCGCGCTGTTCGGAGACTCGATAAAAGCCACGGCCAGCGTGGCCAGCGCAACGACGGATGAATTCCAGAAGCTGATCAATCGGGGCGAAGTCGTAGCGGTAAGATCTTCGAGCCCTCTGGGCCGCGAGACCCTCCGGCCGACGGGCTAATCCTGCTGCAGTCGCTTTGTTTTTATGGAGTCCGCCAGGGCCCGCGACCCCCATATCGTTAGTTTTACAAAGAGCCACAAAGCAGCCAGCGGCAGCAATACAGAACGAAACAACAACGAGATAAGCAGCTCCACCAGATCTTTGACGAAATCGTCGATTCGGTCGACGACGGCGCTCAGGTGCGGACGAGGATCCGCTCGCTTAGCGAAACCCGCCGCGCTTTCGAAGATGCTGCAGGACTTACCCTCGCTGCGAAGGTTGATGCATTCGATGGCATTCTCGATCTGATCGATTTCGTTGTCTAAGGCTACAACCAGCCCCCGCTGCTCCCGGAGTCGCTGTCGGGCTGCAGTGAGGTTCTTCTCGGCAAGTTCCAGTGCCCCGGATTTTTGCTCCCATGGTTTCCACAACGGTGGCTGCGGTAGCGCTTCCGCCTCGCTTTTTGCTACCTCTACCAGCTTTTCCAGAGTAGCTTGCTCCACGAGTTCAATCTCGTAGGCAGCCTTCGCAGCGTCGAGGTCTGCTTGCAGCGGGTCGAGCTGATCCTCACCTGCGGTGGTTACCCCAAGACTGTTGTTCGCGTCTTCTAACTGTCGCTGAAAATTCTGGATGTTCTCGTAGCGCTGCGACTCCGATGAGGCCAGAAAAAGTATCTCGATCGCCTGAGTGCACAAGGTGATCAGAGGCAGCGCGATACGGATAGCAATCAGAAAAGCCGCAAGGCGTACAAGTAGCGGCTTCGAGACTATGCCTGGTTTGAACCAAAGCAATGCCAGTGCAACACAGATCAAGGACAACAGAGTGTTGATGTACTCATGCGATACGATCGTGAGCAACAGATGCTGCAGTGCAAGCGACCCCAGAGCGAGCAGCATCAACCCCGAAAACCGTTCGATCAGATCGTTGACCGGATCAAGCACCTCGCCCACCGAGAACGACACGAACACCGCAGACACCTCTGTGCCCTGCAGCACGGACACCGCAGCGTTTATGGATCGAGCCGAAGCGTATATTGCACCCGAGCCGAGCAGAGACTGATCGAGATAGCGCAACGTGTAACCGTCCAGTACACCGCTCCAGCAAAGAACGACAAACGTGATCAGCAGAAGCACAAAACCGATAGTTGCCCGACCAGCGGCGGATGAAGACGTGGACACTGTGTTGCCCCCAAGACTTTGCCGGGAAGTATATGCAAAAGCCCTTGGTACGAGGTGGCAATAGTCGCTAGTGCTAGATCTGAAGAGAGCTTTAGAGCTGATTCAGCGCCGACTCTACAGGCTGCACCTATTGGATGCGCCGGGTGCTGGACAACAACATTGGGGTTTGGATCGTCCGGTAGGATGGCGATCTGATCTGGCCGATGATGTATGAAGCTGGCGGTATCGGATGACAAAAAGCACACAATCAGTGCTACTCTTCTCACGTGAAAGTCTTCAACTGGAGCAAGGAAAAGAACCGGAAGCTGATCCAGCAGCGAGGCGTATCTTTTGAGGAGGCAGCGTTTTTTATTCAGGTCGGTGGACTGCTCGACGATATTGTTCACCCGAATCTAGAAACCTACCCAAACCAGCGAATCTTTGTGGTAGCGATCTCGGATTATGTCTACCTTGTACCTTATATTGAGGGTCCTGAAGAGTTCTTTCTTAAGACAGTGATTCCGAGTAGAAAATTTACGAAGCTTTATCTAGGAGCGGCACCATGAAGAAGTCGAAACTGTCATCAGAAGAACGAGACCTGCTACAAGCCGCCGAACGAGGTGAGTTTGTTTCTGTGCTGACAGACGAACGACGTGAAGAACTTCAAAAAGTAGCGGCTAACACTTTTCGCAAAGACAAGCGAATCAATATAAGAATATCGAACCGTGATTTGCTTGCCGTTCAGTCAATGGCGACGCAAGAAGGCATACCGTACCAAACACTCGTTTCGAGCATCATTCATAAGTACGTCTCCGGATCGCTACGAGACGTTAAAGAAAGCAGTGATTGAATGGTGGGCCCAGTAGGACTTGAACCTACGACCAATCGATTATGAGTCGGCCGTGCCGCTTCGAGTAGGGCAAGCAGCGGGCATAGACGAAAAAAAATTTGTATTTCTTTCAATTAGATATGCTTATATCTAATTTGGCGGGTATCCTCATATATCCCCATTAGTCGGTCTGACTTGTCCCAAAACTGTCCCAAGGCTGCGAGCGCATTCGGACTCTATCGACGATTGAAGCAGCCTTCCCGTCTAACGCTTATCGCCCTCTGGCGTTCAAACTGCATTCGATACCCATGGCGAGACGCATCTCATGGATGGGACGTGACGAACTCCCAGGCCCTAAAATGACTTGCCTAGCTTTCCCCTACCTGCGTAATGCTCTCGTACCCCGACGAGCGCCTAAGATGGAGACATCCTTTGAACTGCGATTTTTTTCCAGGCTTTGGAGCACGCGATGCTGCGTTTCTGGTGTCCAGAATACTTTCAGTTGATCTCGAGCCCGAGTAATCGCAGTGTAGAAAATGCTGTGCGTGACTTCATCTTCATTGGCTTCAGTGATGACTATCTTCACGGAGTTGTACTCAAGTCCTTGAGCTTTATGTATGGACACAGCATAGGCGACTTGAAATGGTACCGTCGTGTTTACAGAGTCGTCATCCTCATCACTGGTGTCGTGGTCGTAGACTGTAAAGCGAACTGTCGAGCCTTCAATCCACTCAAGTTCGTCAATCCCTATCACATCGAACTCGTTCAGGGGTCTATCTAGTCGTATATCGAACTGAATCCAGCCAGGCGCGTGAACTACTTGTTCGATCCAGCCTTTCAGATTGTTGTATATGACTGGGCGAAAGCGTTCTGTATCGAAAAAGAGAACTGGATCGCCAACTTTATAGACCGATTCTCGCCATTGAGTTACGGCACCGTCATTACTGCTCTGCAAGAATCGGTTGACATTGTTTATGCCGTATATGCCGTCATAGTTCAGACAAAGGATGATTTCGTCTTCGCTGCAAGGCTCAAAAAGCGAGGTATCTAGAATCGTTGAGTAGTCGTTCCTGGCAATAAATTCCGCGAGGTCTTCTTCGAGTTCTCTAGTCTTGCTCCATAGCGTCAGTAAACGCTCGTTCTTCGTCCTGTACGGGGTGACTAACTCGAACATCGATGTAGATGGTATGAACGCATCGACTATGCTGAACCAATTACCAAACTGTATA
>JBCCPL010000024.1:0-90230 GCA_039111155.1 Pseudomonadota bacterium
CACCAGCACGCTCGAGAATCCGGGTTTGGAGCTACGATACAAGGTTCAACTGTTTTTCATGTTTGGTAGCACTTTGTACCCGCGTCCGCTGGCCAGGTTTTCACTTGATCTGGCCCACCCTGACCGCACATGCCCAAAGCATTCGCTGCGCTCATGGGGCAGGCTCTGCTCGCTCCGCCGCTGCTATGGCAGCGTCTCCGCTCACGAGCACGATCAGGGCGGACCGGACCATTTCGGCGTGAAACTCCTGGCCGCTGGCGCACATCGGGCTAGTCCCCCTGGCGGCAACGTTAGCTGAATGAACGAGACCGTTCGCATCCTTGAGTCGGCCATGTTGTTGACTGCCGATTGGATGCTCGGTGTCGCACGAAGACCACGTGCAATGATGGGTTCTCTCCTGACCCGCTTTCGTCTGAACGCACCAGCCTGTCCCGGCGTATGCCTGCATAATTTTTTTGTTTCGGGTGATCGTGACTACATCAGTCTCCGCATGGGACACGTCATAGCGGCTGCAGGCTTGATGCTGACAGCGGTAGCTAGTCCGGCCGCAACGCTCATTTACAACGTTGCGGGGTACACCTTAGATGGCCCCGCTGCTTCCTCATTTTACGCACTAGAGTACGAAGACGGTCTGGTGACCGCTCTCTACAAAGACTCTGCTGCGGCCAAAGCGAGTCGCGCGCGGACGCGCGTGAATGGCAAGGGCCTGTCGCTACTCCCCGGATTGATTGACTCGCACGGACACGTCACCGCGTTGGGGGCTGACTTTGATGCAGTCAACCTGCGCGAGTCCCTGAGCGAGGCCGAAGCCGTGGCGCTTGTGGAGGCGGCGGCAGAACCTGAAAGCGACGAATGGCTCGTCGGCCGCGGCTGGAACGAGGCGCTCTGGCCCAGCGGCGAGCTGCCGGGAGGTCAATTGCTGAGCGTTGCGGTCCCCGATCAGCCTGTCGCGCTATGGCGGGTGCAGGGCGATGCACTCTGGGTGAATGATGAGGCACTAAGCGCGGCGGGCATCGACGAAAGCACAACCAATCCGGAGGGCGGGCTCATTGTGCGAGACAACGAAGGAGCAGCCACGGGCGTTCTTATCGGTTACGCCACACGCCTCGTGACGGAGGCTATGCCCACACCGACGCTGTTCAAAAAGCGCACTTACATTATGCGTGCGCTCGAGCACCTGGCGAGCCTGGGAATCACCAGCGTTCACGATGCCGGCGTCAGTGCACTCGAGATGGACGCCTACGAATCCCTGCTCGCCGATGGTGAGCTGCCAATCCGCGTTTACGCCATGTTAAGCATGGCCGACAAAGATATCGGCCGTAAGCTCGAGCTTGGAGCCTGGGAGGACGAGGCGAGGTCGTTCACAGCGCGTAGCGTAATGATCTGGGTTGATGGAAGCCTGGGTCTGCGCAGGGCCGCGCTGCACGCTGACTACAGCGACGCGTCCGGAACCAGTGGCGCTCTGCGCCAAGACGAAGACACCCTGTCTGAGCTTATGCTTGCATCCCTAAATCTGGGGTTTCAGGTAAACGTCGGTGCCCGCGGCGATCGGGCGGCGACGCTTGCGCTTGATAACTTCGAAGCGCTGAGTGTGGACAAAGAAAGCCGTTTGCGGCGCCACCGGATCGAGCACGCAAGCCTGCTTAAAACTGCAGACATCGGGCGCTCGCGCGATCTCGGAGTCGTCGCATCTGTTCTGCCATCTAGGGCTAGTGCAGAATCAGGCGTCGTAGAGGCCCGGCTTGGGCGTTCGCGCCTCGAGCGCGCATACCCTCTCAATGAGCTGCTCGATAAAGGAGTCAGGCTGGCAGGCGGTTCGGGCTTTCCCGCCGAACATGCGAGCCCATTTCATGGTCTGCATGCGGCCGTGACAGGTACCGGCCGCGACGGCCAACCCTTCGCAGGCTGGACGCCAAAAGACCAGTTCACGAGAGAGCAGGCGCTCGCGCTGTACACCACTGGCGCCGCGTACGCCTCACACGCCGAAGATTTCGTAGGACGGCTATCTCCGGGCTATGCAGCCGACTTCATCCTTGTGCGGGACGACTTCTTCAAAGTCCCCGCCCGCAACATCTGGAGCAACAAAGTCATCGCTACGGTGGTGGCAGGGCAGGTCATATACGCTGACGACTCAAGCCCACTTAAAAACTAAACACCAGATAACACCAAGCTTGTTGTCAACGATCCCCGCTCGTATAATCCCGCCCCCTCCAGGACCATAGCTCAGTTGGTTAGAGCGCTACCTTGACATGGTAGAGGTCGGCGGTTCGAATCCGCCTGGTCCTACCAAACGCAAACGGCCCACCTCGCGTGGGCCGATTGCGTTTGGCGGGAGTAGGTTTCGATGAGAACCGCTGTTCGAAAAAACGCGACCAAAGGAGCGTTTTAGACGCGGGCGGCCGCTCCCGCACATCCATGTGCTCCGCGGCATTAGGACATCCTGTCCGTCACCAGCGCCTGCGCCCGAAGGGTCGTAACGGGCCAGAGCCCGTTACGATCAATCCGCCGCTCGAACTCTCTGCTTCTTCGGTTCCAGTTTCGGTCTCGGAAGTCCTATTGGGTCTATGCATTAGAAGAGGCGATGCGATGCCTAGCTCATGCATTTAGTAAACTGTCACTATGATTTCGTGCATCGATTAATTCAATCTGCAACGAATTATTCGGAGATACGCGGAAATATAACGCTGATTCGCATCGAAATCAGAAGCCTGTCGCAGCGCCCGACCACGCCTTCGCCAGCGCCTCCAGCCGAGTCCCTGCCCCTCTTCAGCAGAGTCGAGTTGAGGGTAGGTACAACGGTCAAGTAAAGAATGGTACAGATGGGGTGGTGGATTTAATGGCACTCTAGATCAAGCAATAAGGACTCTTTGCTCCATCGGACGCGATGACTTGAGAATGAGAGTACAGTAGCTGCCATCAAACTGTCCCCGCGATTTATTAGCCATCGATATTTGACCACCGACATCTAACCACCGACATAGTGGAGGTAAACACGGATGACAGAAATCTTTTCGACAATACTTGCCGTGTTCTGCATGCTTATTTTTTCAAGCCAGGCGCAGTCCAAAAATCATGATCTTGACGATATTATCATGCTGGCAGCAGCTGAAACGCCAGTTACGGCAGAAATATCTGAAGAATCTTTCAAAGGCCAGGCCAGCTTTTCACTAGCTATTACACCTGAAAAGAAGTCGCGCTTCTCCGCTATTTTTGATCACTTCAACATCGTGCTGTTCGACGTCGATCAGGCGCTGTTGGCAAAGGGATATGAGAACGAAGAGTCATCCAGTCCAGTTGGTTTCAGAGTTCTTGGCAACCAACGCCTGGCCTTTGACCCAGAGCGTTCAATTATTACCGGAACACTGAAAGGCATTGTTGACTACGATCATCAGCAAAAACTCGTTTCTACTGAAATTGGCTCAAACGCTCATCACCACATTGAAAATCCGCCTGCGCAGTTAGCCGCGTTAGACGTTGAAATTACCATCCCGAAAGAATACGTCGAGCGTTTTCTTAGCGATGATAATACAGAAGAGAAGTACGATATCTCGGTGCAAGTGTTGATGAAATTACAGGCACCTGAAACTGAGTTCTATAAAGGATTTTTCGTTAAATTTGAGCCTAATAAAACCATAATTAGTTGGGGAAGGCCCTTCCACTATACGATAGGGAAGAGCCTCTGTATTCAACCGATTAATATTGCTGCACTAGACGCATCAAAAATACCGCAAGGATTCGAAATCCTTGTAAAGCCATTCCTTCAACCATCTGGCCGGGGATTTTACTTTGGAATGCCTTACGCACGGGAAACCTGGGGGAAAGTTGGCGTCGCCTTTGAAGTTCGCGAGTGGATAACCCTAAATAAAGAGGAGTATTTGGTCACGACACCCTGGGAAACGAACGGTACGGGCGTTCAGGACACGTCTGGTAATTCTGACTTAAATGCGAATTTGTATGCTGAAGTAAATATAAGTGACTGCATTGAAGTCTATTTTGTTCACACTTTTTCTGTAGAGGACTGGTGGGGCGGCGGCGGATCATCGGGAACAGGCCATTCTGGCGTAAAGATTATTACTTCGGATACCAATGACAACGGCATTGATTTTCACCACCTTGCTCACGAATTGGGGCACGTGCTGGGTTTACTGCATCCGGGTGAGACGCCAATTCTAAATTATCCGCAAACCGCTGCCAGCAAAGGAACTGTAATGTGTCCTAGTGGCTTCAGATTTGATAATCCATCAAAGAACAGCTTCGAAAATGGTCAATTTGTACAGAATCCGCTACTACGTTTGACACTTGTGCGAAAACAGCAGGGACCGGATTGTCAGAACAGCCGGGACTGTGGCCAATGTCCGGATTTACCTGAATAGTTCTAGTACAACTGCTCGAGTCAGCCCATTGTTATGGGGTTGCCCATCCAGGCGATAGCTATAACTGGATCTGATGTTTAAGACTGCTAACAGAAGGAGGTTGTCGCGTTGATTTGTTATCGAAAAACAGCCAAAACTTCGAAAAAAACTAACGCACAAAAATGCAATTAGCGTCTTTGTTGCGCGTGGATCTTACGAAATTCCCCCGGAGTGTACCCTGTCCACTGCTTAAATGCCCGACTAAACGTGCTAGCCTCAGAGAAGCCCAGCAGGTAGCCGATCTCTGTTAGTGCCAAGTCGTTACCTTTTAGATGAAAGATTGCCAAATCTCTCCGTATGCACTCTTTGACATCTTTGAACGTAACGCCTTCTTTTTTCAGTCTTCTTCTGAGAGTGTCCGGCGAAAGATGTAGATTTTCAGCCACGTCCTTAAAGCTAAATTTTTCAAAGTTTGCAGCTCCCTTTAGCAGTCGGCTCACACGCCCGGAAACACTTCGATCAACCCATTGAGTAGTCATCAAGTCAGGCAGTATGCGAATGAAATCCCTCGCATCTTTTGGTGTTTGGACGACGGGCATCTGGAGGTAGCGTCTGTTGATGACCATATGGTTACCCGCCTGCTCACAGTAAATGCTGGTCGGAAACATGTGATAAAACTCTTCGAAGTGGGTGGGAGGGGGAAAGTCGAAACAGAGTCGTTCGAGAAGAATAGGCCGCCCGATTAGCCACATGAAAACGCGAAGCTGCAGAAAGTTGATCCACACAACGAAGGCGTAGTTCGCCGACGCATCCTCAGCTTCCCAGAATCGACCGCCCACCAAATGCGCTTCTTCGCCATGAAATTCGAGCGAGAGATCCATTTCCGCGTGAATCGTCGTCCAAAATGCCTGCCACCTACCGATAGCTTCTCGCAGATCTGAACTGCCGAGTACGACGTGGATCGCCAGAGCCATAGCACCCGGCCGTGTCTTTCGAGGCAGAAACCCCAGCATCTCATCCTGCAGCGCTGTAGAAGCAGCTCGCAGTAACTCACCGGCTTTACTGCGAGGGAACTGTCCATCGCTGTTGTTTAGAAGAGATGGATCCACACCAATTTTAGACAGCAGAGATGCGGAGCTAACACCATTCAATTCACAGCCGCGCAAGAGGGACCGTACGTTTTCGATATGCGTGTAATCACTGTGAGGTAGTTCGGGGTAAGCCATATGAGTTGAAAATAAGCCGCTTTACGCCATTCCAAAAATTGGCCAACAGATTGCCAATTCCGGCCAATGCCGAAACCAGCGCTGGATCTTAACCTGACTAGGCTAGGGATTTTCAACCGAGAACCCGGACAATAATTTCAAGAGGCAGCGGTATGGCATTAGTAGATTTCGAACAAGATGGTGATTTGGCCATTCTCACCATCAACAATCCTCCGGTGAACGCATTCAGCCATCAGTTGGGTGCGGAAATGCTCGCCCACGTTCAAAACATTGCCGAAAGCGATGCGAGAGCACTTCTTACTCGATCCAGCGGGGTGAACTTCTGCGCTGGCGCCGATGTGAACATCTTCGTCGGGCTCACTCACAGAACCGGCGCAGGCCTCGTTACCACTGGTTTAAACATGATTGAAATGCTTGAAGCCTTGCCAATCCCAACTGTTGTGTCTGTGAACGGTATGTGCGTGGCGGCTGGTCTAGAGATTCTACTGGCGCATGACATCGCGATAGTCGGCGAAAGCGCCCAGTTGGGGCAGATCGAGAGCAAGATCGGGACAACCACACTCGCAGGTGGCGCGCAACGTATAGCAGCCCGCGCCGGTGTGGCGCGCGCAAAGCAGATGGTTTTTGAAGGTAACCCGTATCCCGCGAAGACAATGCTGGAATGGGGGCTCGTCAATCAGGTCATTCCAGACGCCGAACTAGAGGCTAGGTCACTGGAATATGCACAGAAGCTTGCCAGCAGCGCCACCGCTGCACACGCCGTCACAAAGAGTGTTGTGAATGCCTACGGAAGAAGCGGCATAGCAGCTGCAGATGAGGCACTACGCGCAGGTGCACCGAAGCTGTTCGAAACGGACGACAAGAAACGCAGCGTTAGTACCTTCTTAGAAAAAGGGCCGATGTGTCTGTTCGACGGTTCACTTACCTATCAGGGGCGTTGAGATGTCAGCAAGTCTTTTTGAATTATCGGGAAAAATAGCTGTGGTCACGGGTGGTACCCGAGGTATCGGCCAAATGATCGCGACTGGTTTTGTGAAAGCGGGCGTTAAAACCTATGTGACGTCTAGAAAGGCAGGTGCATGCGAGTCAACCTCAAAACTGCTGTCGGAGTTTGGCGAGTGCATCGGCCATCCCTCAGACCTGTCGACGGTTGAGGGCGTCGGAGAGTTTGTGTCCTGGATTCAAACCCATGAGCAAAAAGTCGACATCCTTGTGAACAATGCCGGCGCGACCTGGGGTGAGCCAATAGAGGAGTTCTCCGAGAAGGGATGGGATCGTGTGATGGATCTCAATGTTAAGTCCGTTTTCTTCATGACTCAGAAAATGCTTCCGCTCCTTCGGGCCGGCGCATTAGAAGCCGGCCGGGGGCGCGTGATTAACATCGGTTCGATCGATGGACTGACCGTTCCGATGATGCCAGGGAACATCGCTTACCCGGCGAGTAAGACAGCCCTGCATCAGCTCACTCGCGTTTTGGCAAAGGCGCTGGCTAAAGAGCAGATCACAGTCAATACGATCGCACCTGGCCCTTTCGAGAGCAAAATGACTGCCTTCATGCTTTCAACCGATGAGGGTAAAGAAGCTGTAGGTGCCGGTATGCCGCTTGGCCGCATCGGCGAGCCTGACGACATGATTGGCTTGTCTACCTTCCTGGCCTCTCGCGCAGCTGATTACATCACTGGTGCCACCATTCCGCTCGATGGCGGATACGCCAACCTTCGATAAACCTAACCCTGGAAAAGTTTCGGAGAACTCTGATACCTGTTTGGAGCCTGCCTATGCCGATCTATAATCCACCGATTCGCGACTTCCAGTTTATAGTCCACGATGTATTGAGCATTGGTTCATATGCCGGCCTGCCGCCTTTTGCCGAAGCCGACAAAGATACCTTTGACGCTATTCTCGACGAAACAGGAAAAATCTGTCGCGACGTAATTGCACCGATGAATCGGTCAAGTGACCTTCAAGGCTGCACCCGCCATGATGATGCCTCGGTTACCACACCTGACGGCTTCAAAGAGGCGTATCAAACCTTTTGCGACGCTGGTATTCCGGCGTTGAACAAAGACCCTGCCTATGGAGGTCAGGGATTACCGTTTGTTTTGCAAAAGATCATTGGCGAGATGACCGCATCAGCTTGCTTCGGCTTTTCGATGTATCCCGGACTTTCCGGGGGCGCCTGGAATACCATTCACGCTGCGGCTTCGGAGGAATTGAAGGCAAAGTTCCTACCCAAGATGACGACCGGTGAGTGGACTGGGACGATGAATTTAACCGAGCCGCAATGCGGTACGGACCTTGGACTGATACGCACTAAGGCCACTCCCCAGCCCGACGGTAGCTACAAGTTGACCGGACAGAAGATATGGATCTCTGGCGGTGAGCACGACTTAACCGAAAACATCATTCACTTGGTTCTGGCGCGAATCGATGGAGCGCCAGATGGGCTAAAAGGCGTATCACTTTTTATCGTTCCAAAAATCATTGTGAACGATGATGGATCACTGGGTGAACGTAACGCCGTGTCCTGTGGCGGTCTTGAAGAAAAGATGGGCTGTCACGGGAACTCGACCTGCGTGATGAATTACGACGGCGCGGTGGGCTACTTAGTAGGTGAGCCCCACAAAGGCCTTCGAGAGATGTTCATCATGATGAATGAGGCGCGCATTGGTGCGGGTATGTTGGGGTACGCCTTGTCCGAACCTGCCTATCAAAATGCCCTTGCTTTCGCTCTAGATCGCCGGCAGGGGCGCGCATTGAACCGGCAGATGGACCCTGACGAGGCGGCGGATAACATCCTTGTTCACCCAGACGTACGTCGCATGCTTCTTGATATCCGTGCCTTCAGTGAAGGAGCTCGAACATTTGGGTGTTGGATGTCTTTGCTCATGGACCTTAAGGAATATGCCCCTAATCCTGAATCGCGACAGCGCGCTGAAGACTATCTCGCCCTTTTAACCCCAGTAATGAAGGCGTACTTCACGGACAAAGGGCTCAAGGCAACTATCGATAGCCAGCAAGTGTTGGGTGGCTCCGGCTACGTTGAAGAATGGGGCATGAGCCAGTTTGTACGCGATGTAAGAATCGCATCCATATGGGAAGGGACTAATGGTATTCAGGCGCTGGATCTGGTCGGTCGCAAGTTGCCCGCAGCAGGTGGCCGGTTCTGGCAGCGCTATCTCGGTGAGATTACGGAACTCGCGGAACAATGCGAGAGCGTTGCATCGCTCGAAGATTTTGCGATTGCATTGAGGAGCTCAAAGGATCGTCTTTCAGATGCGACTCAGTGGATGGCCGTTAATGGAATAGACAATCCTAACAACGCGGCAGGGGTTTCTACCGATTATCTACATTTGTTTGGGATAACCGCGCTCGCCCATATGTGGCTCTTGAGTGCCAAGGCTGCCGTCGAAAAAGGTTCAGATGAGGATCCCTTCTTTGCTCGAAAGCTAGTTACCGCACAGTACTTTTTTGAAAAGGTGCTTCCGGAGAGTGAATCACTCTATCTAAAAATCAAGGCGGGTTCAGACGCCATCATGGCGAATGACCACACTTTCTGGCCCCACGAAACGGGCAGCCTATTACACATCGGAGAGGACTACAGAATGGGACAAGAACGAGGCGTTGTTCGAACAGAAGTCGATGGCCATGTTTTAAAAATTGTTATCGATAATCCGTCGAAGAAAAATTCTTTCGTGCCCGAGATGATGGAAGAGCTTTCGGACGCGCTTACCGAGCTAGATAAAAATGATGAGCTGTGGGTCGGTGTTATTTGCGCCGAGGGGGATCACTTTACCGCAGGCTTGGATATGCCAAAGTTCTTTGGCCCTACTGCAAAACCAATGGAGATGCCCGAGGGCAATGTCGATCCATTTGGTCTAAAAAACGTGTGTTCCAAGCCGGTGGTTACTGCGGTCCAAGGTATTACCTTCACTGTTGGTATAGAAATGATGCTGGCTGGCGATATAGCAATCGCGGCCGATAGTGCGCGCTTCTGTCAGATGGAATCTAAGCGAGGTATCGCACCTCTTGGTGGTGCGCACTTCCGGTACATAACTCGGGCGGGATGGGGCGACGCCATGTATCACCTCCTGCTTTGCGACGAGTTTGGCGCGGAAGAGGCCAAGCGTATCGGATTGGTCCAGGAGGTCGTTCCTCATGGTACGCAGGTGGAACGCGCGATGGAACTAGCCCACACGATCGCGAAGAACGCGCCGCTCGGTATTCAGATCACTAAGAAAGCCGGTCGCCAGTTTATCGATCATGGCGAAAAGGCAGCGATTGCCATCGTGCCAAAAATTCATGAAGCCGTTATGGCGTCAGAAGACATGATGGAGGGCATTCAGTCCTTCATGGAGAGGCGTGAGGCGGTATTCAAAGGTCGCTAATACGCATAGTCGAGGATTTTTTTAGACATGAGTGATCACATTATTGTTGAGCGAGTAGATCGGGTTGTATCCATCACGATTTCTCGGGTTGAAAAGAAGAACGCCATAACTCAGGAAATGTACGGGGCAATGGCGGATGCAATAAACGCTTACGGCTCGGATGCCAATGCGAGAGCACTCTTACTCGCGGCCCGTGGCGATATGTTCACGTCGGGTAACGACTTGGCTGATTTTGCATCGAGCATAAAAAGTGATGAGGAACCAGGGGTTAGCCGCTTTCTCAAGTCAATTAAGGATTGTCCCAAACCGCTTATCGCAGCGGTGAATGGGGGGGCAATTGGTGTGGGCCTAACCATGCTGCTGCACTTTGACCTTGTCTACGCGAGCGAAGAGGCAACGTTCAGCGCACCGTTTGTTGGGCTAGGTCTTGTTCCTGAAGCGGCATCATCGAAACTCCTGCCCGACGCAGTCGGTAAGCCCATCGCTAACGACATCTTCTTTACGGGGCGAAGTTTGAGTGCAGCAGAAGCGCTGGACTTTGGATTGATCGCTCGTATTTTCTCTAACGAGGAGTTGGCACAGAAGACTTCAAAAATTGCTGTGCAGGTCGCCGCGTCTGCGCCGTCGTCTCTGAGAAAGTCCAAGGCCCTCGTACGATATGACCAAAAGGTGGTGACTAAACAGATGGAACTAGAGAATGTCCATTTCGTTGCTCAGCTAGACTCCGCGGAATTTAAGGAAAGCGTGACCGCAAAGATACAAAAAAGAGCGCCTGTGTTCGATTGAGCTGGATTTTTTCGGCATTTATGTGGAATTTATGTAAGCGTGCAAGCACAGTTTCACTACCAGTAAGCAAGTCTAATTGTACTAGCCGTTAGAGCTTTCCGCAGTTACCCCATTTCTCTTCCGGGAGTTTCTTCTCCATGTTGTTCCAGTGTTCGACAATCTTCCCGTTCTTGAGCCGAAAGGTGTCAAACACAGCAAAAGAACTTCAATGACATTCTTAAGGCGTTTTGAATATCGGAGCCCGCTCCGGCGCCGGTTGCCCGTCGCTAACGAAGACGGATCATAGGGTTTTAAACTAACGGAGTCAGCCCAGGCGCCGATGAGCAGGCTTTCACCATCGACGGCACGTATGCCTTCAACTTCACTGCGAACTCATGCGCCCAGCCCTTGCCAGAGCGAAACATTTCCTGCGCAACCCACTACCGTGATGCGTCAGGGCGTAGCAGAGACGCTCTTTGGACGTGTTCGCCAGCGTTTGATTTGTTCCTAATGCTCTCTATCTTCTGCTGCGTTCAAGCGATCTGCGCTGTTGCGTCCTGCGGTGTCTGATTAACAGGACTACTTTTTCCCGCAAGAGACTAACGTGCTCATTTGCCCGACTTTGCGAATCACCAACTGCGGTACGTGGGCTGCTCTGAGGGCAGCCTATACATGAATAAATTACACCCATATTGAAATAAATATCGTTTGCCGATGAGGATTCGGGAAACCTACTCTCGAAACCGCACTAACTATAAATAGAAACAAATCGGAGGTTCACGATGCCTACGGCTCCATACTGCGGCGTCCCTTCACCACGGTTGACTCACTGTACGAAGCCATGTCGAAATTGGCTTGCGAGCGAGGTGCGACGATGTTCGGCGGCCATGGTGACACTGAGTCTAGGGGTCAGTCCTGCAACGCTCGCACAAAGCCCGCCGGCCGCGCTTGAAGAAGTCGTCGTCACAGCAACCAAACGCGCAGTCAGTTTGCAGGATGTGCCGATAAGTATCACCGCTTTGGGTCAGACGGCGCTAGACGATCTGAACATCACTGATTTCCAGGATTATGTTTACCAGTTGCCCTCCGTGTCGTTCACGCAGCGACGGCCAGGCCAGGCAAATTTATTCATTCGCGGGATTTCTGAAGGCGGCGGAGGCAATCAGTCTCTGCAGGGTCCGTCGGCGGCCATTTATCTGAATGAGCAGCCGGTCACCGCTATCGGCTTTAACCTCGACGTGCACATTTATGATGTTGAGCGGATCGAAGTGCTCATGGGACCCCAGGGCACGCTCTATGGGACCGCATCGCAATCCGGCACGCTGCGGATCATTACCAATCAACCGGATAGCGAGGCCTTTGAGTCGGGTTTCGATGTGTCACTGGAGTCGATCGACAACGGCGGTGAAAACTATATGGTCGAGGGCTTCGTCAATGTGCCTCTCACGGACAACGCAGCGCTGCGCGTCGCGGCCTGGTGGGACGACGATGGCGGCTACATTGACGCGGTCAGCGATAACATAAGTTATCCATTTAGCGGAATTTCGCGCGGAAACGACCCTTTCGTTCGAGAAGACTTCAACACTGCTGAGAAGCAGGGCCTGCGCGCCGCGCTGAAGGTAGACCTAAACGACAGTTGGACTGCTACGGCCGCTGTGGCACATCAGGAAACCGATACGGAGGGGGTTTGGGATCACGATCCCGATGACCTTGGTGATCTCAAAGTATCGAGATTCTTTAGTGACGATACGAGCGACGAATGGACGCAGTTCTCCCTGGTTGTTGAAGGCGATCTAGGGTTCGCAGATCTGACCTACGCCGGCTCATACCTTGATCGAGACTTTGAAACCTACAGCGACTACTCCGGTTACGCGGTAGACAGCGCTTACGTAGAGCCCTACTACACCTGTTATGTCTCTTACTTCGGACCTTGCGTGGATCCGAGTATTCAGTATTCAAACATTTCCGAGCTTGGCAATCAGACGCACGAACTACGCCTCGCGTCGGCGGGCGAGCGCCTCGACTGGATTGTCGGTGCCTTCTACATGGAGCAAGAAACCGATTTCGCGCTGCAGTACGCTATCCCAACTATTAATCCGGCGGCTGCGATTAGGGAGGACTTTTACTTCCTCACCGACCAGCGTCGCGAGGATAGTGAAGCCGCTATATTCGGTGAAATCACTTATCGCTTTTCTGATCGCTTAGCCGGGACACTCGGCTATCGTCTTTTTGATGGAGAAACAACGCTTCGAGGGATTTCGGGGACGGTGTTCGGCGTCAACAACGTAGATAGCAAAGCCTCTACCGATGACGGTACGGGGAAGCTGAACATCACCTACACGGTCAACGACGACACCATCGTTTACGCAACTTGGGCAGAAGGCTATCGGCCGGGAGGGGCAAACCGCGCGCCTGGTGTGGGTGAAGTTTACGAACCGGATTTTCTGACCAGCTATGAACTTGGTTGGAAGAGCACACTCGCCGAAGGCCGGTTAAGGTTCAATGGTGCGATTTACTTCATGGAGTGGGACGACATACAAATCGGTTTCTTCGACCCGGATATTGCTCAGGTCGGTCTGGTGGACAACATCGGTGCCGCTGAATCGGAGGGTATCGAGCTGGATATTACGTGGCTGGCGACAGCGGGCCTGGAACTCTCGGCCACCTACGCCTATAACAAAGCCGAACTTACGGAAGACTACTTTGCTCAGGCGTCCAGCACTGAACCAGACGCAATCGCGGGACAGGACTTGCCGTTCACCCCGGATAACAAGTTTTCGCTGACGGGCAAATATGATTTCCAACTGGGCTCCATGGACTCCGCACTGCAGCTGAACTGGACCTATACAGACAGCATGTACAACAGCATTTTCTTCAATGATCGCGAAGAAATGGATGATTACCAGCTGCTGTCGGCGACCTGGCGCGTCAGCAAAAACAATTGGCGAGCATCGGTATATGTGGAGAACCTGACGGACGAGGTGGCGGAGCTGTACATCAACTCCGAGGACTTCAGGCGTCTCACCACCGTGAATCAGCCGCGCACTTTCGGCGTTAGCTTCGGTATGGATTTCTGATCGCAGAGTGGTGGTAGGGGTGTGCCTGGCCAAGCCGGGCAGCTTTCCGTAGTAACATCGAGACGAGCCCCGACGGCCATACCGGCCTTGGCGAGTACCATGAACAGCTCCGTAATTTCTGAACCCGGCACGCCTGTCTGGTCCGATTTTCCTGAAACGCTGGTTGACGCAGCTGATCACGTCGCGGCTGGCCGGTACGCGAAGGCCGAGCCATTGCTTCGCAATTACGTCCATGACAACCCTGGAGATGTTAACGGCATTCGCCTGCTCGGAGAGGTCGGACTCGCTCTCGGCGCTCTGCGAGACGCTGAACATCTGATGCAAAGGGCACTTGAGTTAGCCCCCGATTACCACGCAGCTCGCTACGGGTTTGCCAATGTCTTGTATAAGCGGCATCGCTACGAAGCAGCAATCATAGAATTGGATTCCCTACTGGCCGTTGACCCAAGACGTCCGGGGTGGCTCACCCTTAAAGCCGCCTGTCTGGTGGAAATCAGTGAGCATGACAAGGCCATCCCTTTGCTAGAAGTGATCATCGAGGCGCATCCCGAGTTCGGCCAGGCGCAGCTCAGCTACGGCCATGCACTGCGCGCTGTAGGGCGTTCCGCAGAAGCCATCGCGGCGTATGAGCGCGCCACCGAAATGGGAATTGGGGAGGCCTTTTGGAGTCTTGCCAACTTAAAGACGTATCGTTTCGGCGACGCACTGCTACAACGCCTCGAAACACTGCTGAGGGATGAGGATTGCAGCTACCGGGACTACTATCATCTGCTGTTCAGTCTTGGGAAGGCTCGCGAGGATCGCGGCCAACACAAGACGGCGATGGGCGCGTACGTCAAAGCGAACCAAGTTCGTGGCAAGTCAGTACCCTGGAGCAGTGAGGTGTTCCATCGCAACACCCAAGAACTAATCGCATTCTTCAATCGTGCTTTATTTGAAAGATTCTCTGGCGCCGGCTGCCAGCGGAGAGACCCAATTTTTGTGGTGGGACTCCCCCGGGCTGGGTCGACACTCATCGAACAAATTCTGGCGAGCCATTCGCAGGTTGAAGGCACTGCGGAGTTGGCGGACATCATCGCCATGGCCAGAGAAATATCGGGTAAACGAAGACGCAATGACCCCTCACGCTATCCCGCCGCGCTGGCAGACTTCAGTTTCGAACAACTCGCCTCTCTTGGGGTTAGGTACCTCGAAAGCACTGCCGTACAACGCATAACTGGCTGCCCGATCTTTATCGATAAGATGCCGAACAACTTCAGCCACATCGGATTTATCCATCTCATACTTCCGAATGCGACGATCATCGATGCGCGTCGACATCCCATGGACTGTTGCTTCAGCGGGTTTAAGCAGCTCTTCGCGTCCGGCCAGGGTTTCAGCTACGGACAGCGGCGAATTGGCCACTACTACCGCGATTACGTCGCGCTGATGGATCATTGGGATGCGGTACTGCCGGGGCGCGTGCTCCGAGTGCAGTACGAAGAAATGGTGGCGGATACGGAAGCGCAGGTTCGCCGCCTGCTAGAGCATTGTGAGCTTCCCTTTGAGGAGAATTGCCTTAAGTTCCATGCCACGCAGCGTACCGTTCGCACGGCAAGTTCCGAGCAAGTGCGCCAGCCAATTTACCGTGGCGGCATAGGGCAGTGGAGGCCGTTTGACCCGTGGCTGGGGCCTCTGAAAGATGCGCTTGGGCCCGTACTGGATCGCTATCCTATCGACAGCTGAGGCAGACTTTTGTCCGCTGCCACTTCTTGCTGCAGCCAGTCTCGTAGTGCAATGAGCTTTTGAATATGGCGCTTTTCGTTCCGACATACCAAGAACCATCGATTCGGATTCGCAAGTCGACGATCGGGGAAAACCTCTACGAGCGTTCCCGTCGCCAGCTCGCGATCGATGTACGGCTGCTGACCCAGGCCGACGCCCATACCCTGGGCCGCGCTCGAAAGGGCGACATCGTAGCTCTCAAACTGCAGACCAGCGTCCGCGGATAAACCAACCACGTCATTGCCTTCCAGCCACACGCGCCAGTCTCCTGCAGACGGAAAGACCTGCAGAAGCGTATGTTGCGCCAGATCCTCTGGTGACGAGATGGGACCGTGCCGGTCCAAGTAGTCGGGGCTACAGACTGGGAAGAGCTCGCAGTCAAAGAGATGGTCGTAGTGCAGCGATTCATCCGTTGGCTGCCCGACCATTATCGCGGCATCGATGTCTTCTTTGGCAAAGTTAACGTCGTCCTGCGAGGTATGTAGGCGCACCTGGATGTGGCCGTTAGCCTCCTGAAACCGGGGCATACGCGGCAGGAGCCAACGCAGAGTAAATGTCGAGTAAACGTGAAGGTTGAGCACGGAGACAGACGCTTCTTCCAGAAGCATCTGGGTGCCGGCGGCAATATCGTCGAGAGCATTTCGCAAAATAGGGTAGAGCAGCTTGCCCTTGCGCGTTAGCTCGATGGCCCGCGTCTTACGTACAAACAGTGCCGCTTTCAGCTCTTCTTCGAGTGTCTTCACCTGATGGCTTACGGCAGACTGCGACACGCAAAGCTCTGCCGCAGCTTCCTTGAAGCTCATGTGCCTAGCCGCGGCCTCGAAGGTTCGCAGTGCATTCAGCGACGGCAGCTTCCGCTGCTGCTTAAAGCCGGTCATGGCGACACACGATTGAGTATTTTTGCTTCCACAATGCAGACACTACCTTGAAATAAAGTACCGGGGCACCCTATCGAATGAATTAAATTCACGTAGAGATGTTTTTTAATCATTTGCGGCATGGAGCGACCGTTGCGACCATAGCTGCGCAAGCGAACGCGATCGCGCGCGCCCAAGAAAAGAGAATAATGTCTAAGGAACGCGAAATGGCTATCAGTCGAGTCGCGCTGGTAACCGCAGGAGCATCCGGCATCGGCCGCGCCATCGCAGAAGAGCTCCATGCAAGTGGAGCGCAGGTTCATATTTGCGATATTGACTCGCAGGCTATTGCAGCGTGCTTGTCCGCTAACCCTGAGATCACGGCGAGCGAACTAGATGTATCGCGAGTGCAAGACGTGGACACGCTATTCACTGAGTTTTCGGCTCGCTATTCCCAGCTGGACATTCTTGTCAACAACGTAGGCATTGCCGGACCCACTGCACCGGTAGACAAGATCGACCCAGAGGATTGGGACGAGACTATTTCGGTGGATTTGAGCGCCGCTTTTTACGTAACGCGTCTTGCGACCCCCTTGCTTCGTATCACCAGGGGCACGATCGTCAATATGGCGTCTAACGCATCTCTGTTCGGCTTCCCCCTTCGATCCCCCTATACCGCGGCGAAGTGGGGACTTATTGGTCTTACAAAAACCTGGGCGATGGAGCTTGGTCCGGATGGCATCAACGTGAATGCGATTTGCCCGGGCAGCGTACAGGGCCCTCGTATTGACTCAGTTATCGAAAAGGACGCTGTCGAACGCGGCGTATCTGCGGAAGAGATTCGCGCAATCTACGAACGACAAAGTTCGATGCGTGCCTTTGTGAACTCCGACGAAATCGCCGCAACCGTCAACTTTCTCTGTTCGCCGGCCGCAAAGAAAATATCCGGGCAGGCGCTGGCCATCGACGGCCATACCGAAGGCCTTTCGAACTGGCTGTCCTAGGCGCGCTCACAACTTTTTAAGGAACGTTTCAATGAAAGCAGCATGGTTTACCCAATTTGGCCCGGCCGCCGAGGTTTTGGTGATGGGCGAGCAGCCCACGCCTGTACCCAGCCCGGGAGAGGTGCTGGTCAAGCTCGTCACTACGGGGGTCAATCCCTCGGACGTAAAAAAACGGCAGGGGGCGTTTCCAAACCTGCTGGATGATGGACTGGTGATTCCTCACAGTGACGGTGCTGGAATCGTCGAGGCGGTCGGTGACGGCGTTGCCCCGAACCGAGTTGGTGAACGCGTTTTCGTTTACCAGGCGCAGTATGGCCGGCGCCTGGGCTCGGCCGCGGAGTACGTAGCGTTGGAAAGCGAGCGAGCCGCAGTGCTGCCTGATGACGCGTCATATGAAGTCGGTGCTTGCATCGGCATTCCGATTATGACTGCACACCGCTGCGTCTTCGCAGACGGTCCGGTCAACGGTCAGACTCTCCTGATAACCGGTGGTGCCGGTCGTGTGGGTTACTACGCGATTCAGTGGGCAAAGTACGGGGGTGCGCGCGTGATCGCCACGGCGAGCAATCCCGAGGATGAGACTTTGTGTGAATCCCTCGGAGCAGACGCCGTCGTCAATCATCGAGACCCAGACTGGGGATCGGCGGTATTGGAGGCAAACGGTGGCTCTCGGGTAGATCGGGTTATTGATGTCGAGTTTGGTGCAAATCTCGCTGAGACACTGAAGTGCATCCGCATTGGTGGGACCATTGCTACTTACTCATCAACCGTGGTCCCTCAACCGCAGCTGCCGTTCAAGGACATGATGTTCATGGATCTCACTGTCCGGTTGGTCATTGTCTACGCCATGCCAGAAGAGGCGAAGCAACAAGCGATCGCGGACACGCAGAAGCTTCTCGGCAGTGGTCAGCTCCAGCATCGGGTTGCGCATGTGCTTCCCTTCGATGAAATAAGCCGCTCGCATGAACTCATTGAAGAAGGTGGTTTTGGTGGCTGTGTAGTCGTGCGGATGGATCGGTAGTCTGAACCCGTGCGCGCAGCGCTAATCGCCGCTCTACTGTTTGCCGCAGCCTGCGAAGGGAGCAGCGAAAGACCAAACATCCAGATCGGGAATACTCTTCTAAAGGGGCTTTCGGTCGCAACACCCTCGGTAGAAGCATTTCTCGGCGTTCCCTATGCCCAACCACCAGTGGGTGAGCTGCGCTGGTCTCCTCCAAAGTCGCAGACACCTTCCGCACCGCGCACGATTGATGCCTCAGCGTTCGCAAACGCGTGTATGCAGGGTTCCCACCAGACTGACTGGTACCACGGCGTGATTGAGGACTTTGGCGGCGATCCCGCAGTGTTTCCCGCGCCAAGCGTGAGCGAGGATTGTCTTTATCTGAACATCTGGCGCCCGGCACAGGTGACTGAAAGCCCTCAACCTACAATAGTGTTTGTTCACGGTGGAAGTCACACGGCGGGTTGGTCCTTCGAGCCTAACTATCATGGCGAGGCATTGGCGGCGCAGGGTATGGTGATAGTCAGCGTTGGATATCGCCTCGGTCCTTTCGGTTACCTCTCCCACCCCGAAATGCGAGCGGCAAACTTAGCACTTGAAGACGTCATTGCTGCTTTGCAATGGCTGCATACGCACAGCAGTGCCCTGGGAGTCGATTCGACCCGAATCACCCTCATGGGCGAATCGGCCGGCGCGGACCTTATTGCCCATCTGCTCGCCGCGCCCCAGGCGAAGGGAATGTTTCAGCGGGTTATTCACCAGAGTGCCGGTTGGTCGGCAAGTGGTGCGCTGCCGCAGCAGCACAGAGAAGAACTGGCTGTTGCGCTACAGAATGCAGTGGGCGCCGCCGATGTCGAGGCCTTGCGAAACACATCAGCCGAAGAAGTGCTCCGGGCCTCGGAGTCTGTTTTCGCCGATGCCGGCTACGGCCCAGTGGTCGATGGCAGGGTCCTCACCGCCTCCCTGGCCAGTCTCATCGGCAGCGCCCAACTGCGCGCAGTCGATCTACTCATCGGGAGCAACGCCGACGAATGGCTCATGTATTTAGGGTCAGACGAAGCTGTCCTGGAGGAGCTGCGAACCCTCGCAGTGAGCTCCGGTGCTGGAGAGATCGCGATACCCGAAGCCGCCGACGCGCAGCGCGCACTGCTCAATCGTGTGATTTCGGCCCGAGATTTTCACTGTCCGTCGATGTTGATGGCGCGACAGAATACCGTCGCCGGCGGTTCCAGTTGGGTGTACTACTTCAGCAAGGTACGACCGGGAGAAAAGGCTGTATCTATTGGCGCTTACCATGGCGCTGAGCTGCCTTATGCATTTGATACGCATGACGATTGGCTGCCCACTGACGACAGCGATCGGACCCTCACTGCTCAGGTCATGGCGTACTGGGTTAACTTTGCACGCTATGGAAACCCGAACGGTACCGGATTTCCGGCGTGGCCGCGGTTCAACGATGACGAACTGGTGCTTGATCTTGGATCCGAGCTGGCTGTAGCTACGCATCCTGCGGCCGCGCTCTGTCGTCGTGGCGACAGCACCAGCCCGACGATAAGCGCGGAGACGTCTGGGTCATGAAACACGACTCTCCGATTCAGCGGATCGATCGGTGGACCTTTGGTGCGACCGTTCTCACAATCGCGGGGCTTTCAGCGCCAATGGCTCTTGCGCCAGAGCAATCGCGTGACGTGGTGAATGTTGCCTATGACTGGATCACAGGCAACTTCGGCATCTTTTACCAGTGGTACGGGATCTCCTGCCTGGCTTTTCTGGTTTACCTTGCCTCAAGCCGTTTCGCGAGGATTCGGCTTGGTCCACAGAACTCTCGCCCCGAATATTCGACCCTGAGCTGGGTAGCAATGCTGTTTTCCGCCGGCATAGGCGCGGGCCTACTCTATTGGGCGGTGATTGAGTGGGGTTACTACATCGCTAAGCCGCCTTTTGGCGCCGAGCCGCGCAGTACAGCTGCGGTCGAATGGGCAGCGAGCTACGGTCTGTTCCATTGGGGGGTGATGGCGTGGGCGTTCTATTGCCTGCCGGCGTTGGCCATCGCATACCCCTTCTATTGTCGTAAGGTGCCGTATTTGCGCCTCAGTACGGGTTGTCAATCTTACCTGAAGGGGGGTGTGAATAGTCGCGGGGCTCGCGGAGTGGACTTCCTGTATATGGTCAATCTCATTGGGGGTACAGGTACGTCGCTGGGTCTGTCATCGCCGATGATCGCCGCGACTTTTTCAGAGTTATCTGGAGTCCCGCACGATTTCGTTCTCGAAGTGCTGACGGTTGTGTTCTGCATTCTGATCTTCGGCACGAGTGCCTGGATGGGACTAGATCGAGGTTTCAAGAAGCTCGCGGACTTCAACCTTTGGCTTGCGTTGACTCTGCTGTTTTTCGTTCTGGCTGTGGGTCCCACTCTGTTTATTCTGAAGACGGGTACCAATAGCATAGGTCTCGTGCTTCAGAACTTTCTGCGCATGGCAACCTGGACCGACCCCGTGGAAAACACCCGTTTTGTGGAAGACTGGACGGTCTTTTACTGGGCCTGGTGGGTGGCCTACGGCCCGTTTGTCGGCATCTTCGTCACCCGCATTTCCTATGGTCGCACGGTGCGCGAGGTGATTGCAGGGATGCTGATTTTTGGCACTCTTGGTGCGTGGCTGTTTTTCATTGTGTTCGGCAACTATGCGTTGCATCTGGAATTGAGCGAGCAGCTTACCGTGACATCGCTCATGCGGGACGTTGGGGCCGCCGCTGCTATCGCCCAAGTATTCAATCAACTGCCTATGGCCACGCTGGCTCTGGTTACGTTTTTTATTGTGGCAGTGATTTTCTTAGCAACAACCTATGACTCAGCGTCGTTCACTTTGGCTTCCGTGTCCACGCGTGAACTCGGTGCCGGTGAGAATCCGGTTCGCTGGTTGCGGGTGTTCTGGGCGTGTGCGCTCGGCGTCCTGCCGGTAACACTAATGTTCGTAGATGGAGGCATCAAGGTTGTGCTTTCCACCACCATTGTTGTTTCCTTGCCCCTGCTTTTCGTTGGCGTGCTATTAGCGGCTTCGCTACTCAAATCTCTCCGCGAGGATCATCCGCTATCGTCGGCTTCGCCGGGGCGCTAGGCGAGGTGCACAAGCCGGACATATACGTAGGGCGCTTGATCAGGGGGCAGGTCGAGATTCGGGTCGCGAGCGATTCAATCGACGTGCCGGTGGACGGAAGCGCAGGCAGACTGGTTGTTCCTCATTCCCCGTCGGTGTTGGAGCCCCATTAGTGCCGCGGAGTGCACGAACCAATGCTGCTCGCGTCGAGAACTGGTGGCATCGCGTCAAACGACAATGATGGAGCTCAGTGCGCAAGACCGGGAGTGCTTGAGTGGTCATGAGGGCCCGGCCTTAAAGCACTCAATGTCGTTGCTTTGCTCCGTCGCGGCAGCGTCTGGCGCACGCCGGCTTGTCGATGTGACACAGGCGCACTTGGTTGGCGCGTATTATGGAGGGAAAGCAGATTTAAAGCTCGTAGAGCGTATTGTTGCCACGGGCGCGCGTGTGGCCGTACCCACAACACTAAACGCTAGCTCCGTTGATCTGCGTCAACCCGAGCGGTACACACAAAAAGAAGCAGAGTTTCGCAACAGCTGCCGCATCGTCAGACTCTACGAGCGCCTCGGATGCCGACTGGAACTTACCTGCGCACCGTACCACCTTCCCCAACAACCACAGCGCGGTGAGCGTGTCGCTTGGGCCGAATCGAACGCCGTGGTCTACGCCAATTCAGTGATTGGCGCCAGGACAGAAAAGGTTTATCAGTACTTGGACTTGTGCGCTGCACTTACCGGACGCATCCCCGAGTACGGTTTGTATATCACAGAGAACCGGCGAGCAAAGGTGCTGCTGCGGATCGCTGATATCCCTAATCGATGGCTGAGCGAAGATAGCTTTTACCAGCTCCTGGGCCTGGTGCTTGGAAAGCTCTATGACGGACGCGTGATAGCCGTCGTTGGCATACCGGTGGATGCCACTGAGGACCAGCTTCGCGGCTTAGGCGCTGCGGCGGCGTGCACGGGCAATGTCAGTCTCTTCCATGCCATTGGCAGGACTCCAGAGGCGCCCACTCAGGATGCGGCCTTTCATGGACATCCCCCTGAGGAAGTGCTTTCGATCGATTCATCTGCCATAAGAGAGGTCCGAGATAGCCTCTCCCACACAACGACTAATACAGTGAACGCCGTAGCTCTGGGCGCACCGCACTTCTCACACGCGGAGTTTAAGCGACTCGCTGAGCTACTGGACGGACGTCGTATTCACTCGAGCATGCGATGCTTCGTATCCACAAGCCGTCACACATATAGAGAGATTACGGCGAATGGAGTTATGGCCGTCCTGGAAAGTGCGGGAGTGCAAGTTTTAACGGATACCTGCACCTACTACGGAAGCCTCTTGCGATCCCACGACGCAGCGGTGATGACATCCTCGGCTAAGTGGGCGTACTACGCCCCAGGAAACCTCGGTGTTAGTGTCCGATTCGAGCGTATAGAGGATTGTGTGGCGACAGCTGTCGCCGGGAAGCTCAGCGTGGACGAGGGGTTCTGGGGTGCATGATCCAAAGTGCGTTGCGGTACGAGCTGTCTTTGAAGGCCCCGAAGTATCGGGCGAACTCCTGGTGCTTGACGAGCCTTTAAGCTACTGGGGCGGTCTTTGCCCTCTTAGCGGGCGAATAATTGACGCTCACCATCCGCAGAGTGGGTTGTGCGTCACGGGGTTATTGCTGGTGATGCCCGGCACCCGAGGCAGTACGGCGAGCCCGGGAGCCCTCCTGGAGACGCTGTATTCAGGTTATGGACCGGCCGCCATCATAACCCCGGCGCCGGATATCGCGACTCTGCTTGCGGTATACCAAGCTCAATGTCTCGACCAGCCACCGACTCCGGTCCTGACATTCAGCGACCAACAAGGTACGTGGGGAATGGACGTGTTACACACCGGTGACCGTTGGCGATACTCGCCCACGACGCGGTTGCTGACACCCTTGGATGACTCTCGATCAGAGAGCCGACAGCGCAACGAATGCCATCAGTGATCATAACCCCTGACGTTCGTGGTCATCTCCCTCAGCGACTCAGTATCTGTTTCCTCCAGATCTGCTGCCCGCATAAGGCAGCGGCGCCAAGCAGCGTTACGAGAAGAATCGGCGTAGGCGCGAACATGAGTGACAGTGAACCTGCCCAGAACACGGCGGCAACGCCGAAGGCAAAGCGAAAGTCGAAGTTCAATGCAAACAGGAAAAGCGTTCCGAACAGGAAACAGGTTTTGGACCAGTAGATCTTGTTCGCATCCAGAATCATCTGCGCGGCATCCGGTGCGAGGCTGTAACTGCTGAATATGTTGATCCCCTCGCTGGACCACAAGCCCAGGGTCATTCTGCCGATCAGTAGTGCGTAGTTGGCTACGAACAGATACAGCAGCCAGTCTTTTTTGATGTCAAAGCGCAGCGTAGGCATAAATCAGTCTCCGGAAATATATAACGCGTTATACAGCTTTTTTGCTTGCAATACAACGCGTTATACTTTCGGCGAATCGGCTCCATAAATCAGGCTATGAGCAACCCAAGAGGCACCCGGGAGCGGGTCGAGCAGGCAGCGGAAGCCATCGTTCGCAAAGAGGGTGTGTCGGGCTTGACGATGCGGCGCCTCGCCGAAAAAGCAGACGTCGCCCTTAAGACGCCCTACAACCTGTTTGGCTCAAAGACCGGGGTCCTCCTGGCCCTGCTCGATAGAACCACTACGGCCTTACTGGATGAACTGCTCGCAGATCAAAGTTCTCTGGCCATCCGGCAATTGCTCAATGCCCTCGATACGCTGGGTCGTTTTTATCGCGCTGACGAAGATTACTTTCGAGTGATTTTCTGGGCCGTGATGACCTCTGATCATCCCCAGGAGCGCGCGGCGGCGCACGCGAACATCATTGCCATTGTCAGCGCAAAGACGGCGGAGGCTCTGGCTAAGAAAGAACTTGCCGCCGACACCAATGCCGAAGCACTCGGGGAGCAGCTCGGATTGAACCTCCTTGCCAATCTCGGTAGCTGGGCAGGTGGCCATCTCTCCATGGCAGAGACTATCGAGCACACGAGGGCAGTATGGATCGCTCTGCTGTCAACAAAAGCAACGAGAAAGGCCAAAACCGCTCTTTAAAGCGATCAACGATAGGCCTGATCCGCCCAGGGCGCCCTGTCTTCCACACCGCCAAAATAGTCCGGGTCCTGTATGGCTTCCTGGGCCGACACCGAGATGTTGGGCCCTCGGGGGAAATCCCTCACAAAGCGCTCGAGATCTGCAGCCACGGTGGGTTCCTGGTGCAGTAGATTGGTCGTCTCAAGAGGGTCCGAGGCGAGCTCGTAGAGCGCCAGGGGTTTGCCCTCCTCAATAATGAGCTTATGGGGATAGCGATAAACGGCCGTCTTTTCACCAAGGCGGGCTGTTTGCACGAGGTAAGGAACAACGGCTGGAGCGGCGTTTCCGAGGAGAGAATCCACCAGGCTCTGCCCGTCGAAATCATCGTCAGGTGGCGAACCACCCACCAGATCTACGAGCGTTGGCGCCACATCCTGTACGGTCGCCATGTGGTCGAAGACGCGCGACCCCAGGGTTCCAGGCCACGATAGAAAGGCCGGCACGCGAACGCCGCCTTCGTACACGCTGCCCTTACCACCACGGAAGGGTCGGTTATCGGAGGCTCCGTCGCGGGCGTTTTCCTTAACGAATTCGACGAAGCGGGGATCGGGTTCCACTCCGTAACGAACTTCAAGAGCGATCTTAATCAGAGCATTGGGCACAAACTGCAGGGGCCCCTCCGTGATCAGACCGCCGTTGTCGCTCATAAACCAAATGAGCGTGTCTTCAACGATACCCTCAGCGATGAGCGTCTCTTCGATATCACCCATGGCCCGATCAAGCTCCGAGACCATGGCTGCGTGGATGCGCCGGCGCATATCCTTAATTTCATGGTAAACGGCGATGCTTCCGTCGGGCGCCTCGTTGGGAAGATGTGGTGCGCCAAAGGATGCATAGATAAAGAACGGTTTGGTTTGGTCTCGCTGCCGGATAAGGCGCTGCACCTCCTTGGCAAGAAGATGCGTCGTGTATCCATCCTCGCGAACCGTGCGACCATTGCGCTGCCAGTCATAGCCACCGCCATGGACCTTATTAAAGTAGCCGACAGCTCCCGTCAGATGGCCATAGAAATCATTAAATCCTCGCTCATTGGGGTGATAGGCGAGGTTCCTTGCACCGAGATGCCATTTGCCAGCCAGCGCCGTGGTGTATCCATAGCCTTGTAAACGCTCCGCTATAGTCACCTCTTGCACAGGTAATCCCCGAGGATTGTTCTTCGCCATGGGATCCAGAATGCCTAGGCGCAGCGGGGCTCTTCCCGTGAGCAGCGCAGCGCGCGTAGGACTGCAAGTAGGCTGTACGTAGAAGCGGTTGAAGGTAACCCCGTCGCTTGCCAGACGATCAATCACCGGAGTACGAATTTCGCTTTTGTTGTACCCCACATCCCGCCAACCCATATCGTCAGCGAGGATGAGCAATATGTTGGGCGCAGCTGAAGGACGCTCTAACCGCCTGCCTTCGTCCTTCTTCGCGTAGTCGGGTACCGCCATCGCCAGCACGTTATCTCTCGCGGATTTCGCCGGGCTTTCATACTGGTCGTCTTCCTGCGACAACAGAATTACCAGCAGCAGCACGAGGACCGCTGTAACTAGCCCAAATCTCCGTCTTGAATACACGATTAGGATGCGAGGTGCTTGGGTTCAGCGCCGACCGTGAAAATCGAGACTCGCGCGCATCAGCATGGCAATAAAGCGAGCATGCTCCTGAATGTACTCGTTTGAAAACACGTCGACACCATGGGCATCGCGCACCACATCGGCATCAATGTAGGGAAAGTTGATGGCGCCGAACAAAGATGGGGTTACGATCGCTGCCAAACCAACAGGGCTTTTGTCGCTGACCGGGCGCATCAATTCGTTGAACACATCACTCATGAGCCTTTGCAAGGGCAGCAGATAACGCTCCCGAAGCCATTCGGCGCGCTCACCACCCTTTGACGTTTCGTCCGTAGAGATGCGTACAAGAAACGGATTTTCCGCGGAGAAGCGAACAATCTCCTCGGCGAAACGATCCATCACATCGTCTGGGGAAAGCTCCAGGAACTCAGGGACAAAGCTGAGGGTTTTAGCCTGAAACTGGTCAAAACCCTCGGCGACGGCGGCGTTCCATAGCTCCTGCTTCGATCCAAAGTGATAGTGCACCAGGGGTTTGGCGACACCGGCCGTTCTCGCGATGCGCTCGATGCTCGCGCCCTTAAACCCACTCCCAGCGAACTCTGCGAGAGCGGCTTCTTTTATCAGCCGTTTTCCGTCTTCTTGGGTGGTGCGCGGACGGCCCCGCTTCCTTTTTGAGTCTTTCGTTACCGCTGCACTCATCATAAATCCATTGACATCATAATTAGTACGTATAGTATAATAAAACCGATCGCATCAAACAAGGCCCGATAGACATTGCTATGAAGCTGAATCGAGACGCTATCACCACTACGGAAGTCCTTGATTGGCGTGGTCTGCATCTGCTGAATTTCTCCCAGTCATCGTGCTCTCAGAAAGTGAGAATTCTTCTGCGCGAGAAGAACGTTCCCTATCGCTCGCATGAAATCAATCTCAAGAAAGCGGCGCATACGACCCCGTGGTACCTCGGCATCAATGCTCGCGGCGTCGTGCCCGTACTCATTCACGACGGTGACGTGCACGTAGAGAGCAACGACTTACTCCACTACATCGATAAGACATTTTCCGGTTGGGGCGCGTCATGGATCCCTGCGGATCCGACGGCTCGCAGCCTGGCGAAGCACCTTCTGGATCTGGAAGACCGCTTACACGGTCATTTACGTGTGGTCACCATGGGTTTTCTTCTCCCCCGGCGAATTGCCAGGAAGAGCGATGCAGAACTCAACGCCTACGCGGCAAACGGAGCCGACGACCCCTATCGAGAAAAGCAGATCGCCTGGTGGCGGGCCTTTGGGCGAGAAGGTATTACGGAGCAGCAGGCCCTTGATGCGGTAGCTGCGTTTCACGACGCATTCAGGGAGCTCGATGGCATTCTCGAAACTCGGCCCTGGTTGCTCGGTGACAATCCGTCGGTCACGGATATCGCATGGTTCATCACCCTGTATCGCGCGGACTTAGCCGGGTATCCCCTGCACGTGCACGAGGCGCTGTTTCGTGCATACGAACGAATGGGGCAACGACCTGCCTTCAGAACAGAAATTCGCAAAGGCCCAGCATTGATACACATTATTGGCCCCTTGTATCGTGCCTATCGTCGCCTGAGGGGCACTTCACTTTTAAAGTACTTTGAGCGGTGGCGAGCGTCGTTGGCCTCGGCGCCAGAGTCTGGGCGTCTCTCTGACGATGCAGCGGAAAACTGCCCTCGGGGGGCGCGAGCTTCGTGAACACCGGCTGCGAAGAGACTGATGTACTTATCGTTGGTGGCGGCCCTGCGGGACTCGTGATGGCCCTGTGCCTCGCAAAGTGCGGTATCGCGTCTATCGTCATCGAGCGTCAGGCTGAGATAAATGCTCACCCAAAGGCTCACGAACTCAACACAAGGTCCCTCGAGATCTTCGATGACATTGGGATTGACGGCGCCGAGCTCCGCGCAGAAGCATCGCCGGAATCGGATGGCTGCCGCATCGCTTTCTGCCAGCGTATTAATGAAGAGTTTGGTGCCATTGATCTCCACAAAGATATCGAAGACCCGGGCAAGTATCAGCGCCATCTCGCAAGCAACGAGCCCTATCTGAATATCTCTCAGACGGAAATCGAGCGGGTACTCCATCGGCACGCGCAGGACGAGGCTCAAATCGACTTGCGCCTCGGTTTCCAGTGGGAGGCTATGGAGGTGTCTGATTCCGGTGTCAAGAACACCGTATCCCGACGTGAAGACGGCAGCCGATGCGATATTCAGGCACGATGGTTGATTGCCGCCGACGGTGCCGGCAGTCGCATTCGCAAAGCTGCCAACATAGCGATGCAGGGCCCGGAAAAAGTCCAGGACTTCGTCAACGCTTACTTCGAACTTAACCTGCGTGAACACATCGAACGCCCGGCTAAATTGTATTGGATTACGGAGCCGTCGGCTTTCGGAACCTTCATAGCCCATCACATCGAGAAGCGGTGGGTCTACAACATCCCGGTCTATGAGCCCTGGGAGTCGCCCGATGATTACACGCCGGGGAAACTCGCCGAGCGCATCGGGCGTGCCCTTGATCTGCCTGGGGCTACGATTGATATCAAATCGACCAGTGTCTGGCGTATGACGGTTCAGGTCGCAGAGCGCTGGCGTCGGGGCCCGGTGTTTCTGGTGGGCGATGCGGCGCACCGGTTTCCACCCACGGGTGGCCTCGGAATGAACTCGGGCATCGCTGACGCCCACAACCTGGCCTGGAAACTCGCTCAGGTCCTTCGCAGTGAATCACCCCAGGAACTCCTCGATAGCTACGAAGCGGAGCGAAAGCCCGTTGCGGAGCGCAATGGCAACGAGAGCCTTGAGAACTTTCATCGGATTTTTGATGTGTTCGACAGCCTGGGCCTGCCTCGGCACGGTCCCGCGCAAGCGGCAAAGCTGCGCAGCACTAAACTCTATCGGGCGCTTCCAGCGAGTCTGCGTAATGCCGTCACCAACTTCATCGATGGCCAGATGCGAAAAAAGATAAACGCAAGTCTCAGGGACCCCGCGAGGCGAGAAGTCATCCAAGAGACTATCAGGGCACAGATTCCGCACTTTGATCGTATCGGTCTCGATCTTGGCTACGTCTATAGCAGCTCCGCCGTTGTCCGCGATGGTGCGGCGCCGCCACCGACAACGGTCACCCGCTACGAACCCAGCAGCGAGCCCGGGGCACGCCTGCCTCATGTATGGCTAGATCCGGCGCGACGCCAGGCCTCTTCACACTCCCTCATCGACTACGGACACTGGACCCTCATCACCCTTCGTGAGCCCCACAGTGGCTCGCCGCTCGCTGTGTCGTCACTGTCAGAGGACCGTCTGAATCACGTCGCAGTGGAGACGCTGGTGCTGAGCGATGAGGGCCGGCGAGGATTTGTTGAGGCTCTGAATCTCGACAATGGCGCCGCAATATTGGTCCGGCCCGATGGGCATGTGGCCCTGCGAGTAGACGATGATGAGGCTGTGAATTCCACGAGTCCCAACCATTGCCTGGATCGACGAGTCTCCGGCGCACTACGGCTGTTTGGACTCAGGCTTTCTCACGACCCACCACAGCTCCGGTCCATGAGTCTATGAAACGCGGTTTCCTCGCGGCGATCATCACTACCCTGGCCAGCCTGAGTGCTGCGCTCTGGATCGCATAGGCTTCATCGCCGGACCCGACCCATAACGTTGCCAGCTTCGAGGCGAACCCGATCACCCAAGGCGTTGCGGCGCCCAATGAAGCCATCACCCTCGCGCAAACACGCGATAACGAAGGGGCTGTGCTAACGCTTCTGGTGGAATCCTATGACGGGGAACAAGTGGTGGGAGTCGACCTGCGCGACCTGGGTGCGCCTGCATCGGAAAATCCCTTTGTAGCCCTGGGAACAGTGCCCGATGAGGTTCTTACAACGGTCGTTCCAAGCCAGATAGCGCGTACGACTGTGAAAGTGGACGAGCTCTTGCCGACGGCCCCCAAGGGGTCGCGCCATATCGGTATTGGTACCAATTTCCCCGAGCATGCTCAGGAAGCTGGAAGCTCATCGGTATTTAACTTCCCAAAGTTTGGCACCGCCACTCAGGCACGCACATCTATCCGCGCGCCTTTGGACGGATTGCTCGATTATGAAGTGGAGCTTTGCGTGCGGTTTGATCGGCCCATTCGCTCTGTGGAGGATTTTGACAACTCCATAAAAGGCTTTTTCCTGTGCGCCGACTTCACCGAGCGGATCAAGCTTTTGCAACTCGCAGCCCCGGACAATCTGGATTCCGGCTATGGATTCAGTGACGCGAAGAGTGGTCCAGGGTTTTTTCCTTCGGGGCCGTTCCTGGTGATTCCTCGGGACTGGCAGAGTTTTATTGCCAACACGAGAATGACCACTGCCTTAAATAGCGAGCCTCGCCAGGACGCCCGGGGCTCAGAAATGACCCTGGATTTTCGTGCTCTAACGGCGAAGGTCCTCGGTGACATGACGCGATCGCGATTTTACTATCGAGGTGATTTCTACACCCTCGCATCCAATTCGGAGATCGACGCAGAGATGACTCTAATGTCAGGCACCTCCGAGGGCGTGATCTTTACGCCGCCGGGACGGCATGACTATATCGAGATCCTGTTGCGCTACCTGTTCTCGGGAGCGTTTATGGACACCGTGCGCGGTGGCGACTCTCTGATGGACTTCGCGATTCAGGAGTTCATCGAAAACGAACGCCGGGGGAATCACTTTCTCAAACCCGGAGACACGGTCGTTTATGCAGGGAGCGGACTGGGCGATATCATCGTGGCAGTCACCGAGTAATGGCTTCGCAAGACAGATCCCCTCAGGGGCTTGCGTCACGCACGGTGTTTCTCTGGACGCCCAGGTCGATGGCTCCATCCTTACTGCGAATGCGTAGCTCAAGTTTGTCACCGGGCTGTAGATAGGGGTTATTCGCCAGTTGCGCCGTAACGAGCTTTTTTCGGCGCTTTTGATCATTGCGCAGATTCATCAGGATCGACAGTCCCGTGCGCGGATTCATTTGGAGTTGGACACCTCCTGGTGTCCCGGTAAGGATGCAATCACCGGCGTAAAGATTGGCGAAGGCTGAGATGTCTCCAAGGGTTTTGCTTGGCTTGTGAATGAGGTGCTCCGTCGATGAGCTCTGCTTTACAGCACCATTGAGCAGCAGAGTCAGTTCCAGCGCAGCGAGGCTCTGCACATCGTCCGGCGCCAGAAGGTAGAGCACGGGGCCCATGGGGCAGAAAGTGCGGTGACTTTTGCCATGAAACCACTGCATCGCCGGAGCACCGAAGGAGATATCACGGGCAGACACATCGTTTGCAATTAGCACGGCGCCGATATAGTCCTGCAGTTCGGCGTCGCTTACGTGAGTCGGCTTGATTATGTCCCTGGACAGCACCATCGCCAGTTCAATCTCATAGTCGAGAAGCTCACAGCCCTTGGGTCTGATGATGTCGTCATAGGGACCGCAGATACTCGAAGGAGCCTTAGTGAAAATCAGATTTTCATCATCTTTACCGGCCTGGCTCACGCCGCCCTCGGCCCGGTGATCGGCATAGTTTAAACCCTGACAAAACAGCTGCACCGATCCGTCAATGGGTGCTACTAAAGCCATCTCTTCTACGGTGCCCAGAGCCGCGCCAATGGACCTATGGACCTCCTGTGCGTCGGCGCCATATAGAGAGAGCAGATCCCGATGGTTCGAAGCCACCACGGAGAGTTCGAAAACACTGCCATCGCGAAGCACACCCCAGGCGGGAGCGCGATCTTTGGATTGGTAACGAACGACAGGGAGTCCCATGGCTTTGCTCCTGTTTGACCTCTAGGTTGCCAGCTCGTGGCGGCGTCTTACGGAGCCCTAGGGCGCACTGATGAGAAACACTCCGGCGGTGTTAAGGGACATGAGAATGATGCATCCAAAAACGTTTGTGTCTACAAGATACTCCCTTTGGGAAATCCGGAAGCGAAACGGTTTGATTCCATTCACGTCGGCCAGGCTACCTCCAAAGGAGGGCATGGCGATGATCGTCAACACAAAGTTTGCACCCCACAGATAATTGAGCACGGCCGCCAGGTACAAATGCGTAAAGTAGGCCAGGGATGGTGACCACAGCAAATACAGCACCACAAGTGATATGCAGCTGTTATGCAGCACCTGCCAGACCACGTGAAAACGCGCGTGAGGCGTCCACAGGGGGTTCGTCGCATGGGTCGCGTTAAAGTCCGCCTTCGCCGGCCCCACGATAAGGGCGATAGCGACGAGGCTGATTAGTATTCGCGCAACCTGATTGAGTTCGTATACGGTATCCATAAGTCACCTAGGTGTGATGCAGGTTCATGGACGAGAGCCTTAGATCAGCCCGTCGTAAGACCCACCGTCGAGTTGCAGGTTCTGGCCCGAGATAAAGCCCGCCTGGGCTGAACACAGGAAGGCACAGGCGTCGCCAAATTCCCTGGGCTGACCGAGACGCGCCGCTGCGATGCTGGCAACCATCTCCTGTCGAGCCTCTTCATAGGTCAGGCCTTTGAACTGCATGGCCATCTGAGCCATGAACTCCTGCCGGTCCGTGTCAAATCGCTCCGGCAGCAGGTTGTTCACCGTAACGTTGTCTGCCGCGACCTGTTTCGAAAGCCCCTTGGAGAAGGCCGTCAGCGCGGATCGAGCCGCTGTGGAAAGCCCCATCGCGGGATGAGGGGATTTCACCATGGCGGAGGTAATGTTGATGATTCGGCCAAACTTTCGTTCCCGCATTCCATCGATAACCTCACGAATGAACAGCGTCGGCCCGAGCATGTTGGCCTGAAGGGCCGATTCCCAGGCCGCCTGGTCCCATTGCTGATAGGTACCGGGCGGGGGGCCGTCGGCGTTCGTAACCAGGATATCCGGAGCGGGGCAGGCCTCCACTAAAGCCTGGCGCCCCTCTTCTGTTGTTGCATCGGCACACACCGCATGAACGTGGCCCGGGAATTCTGCTTCTAGATCCTGGCGCGTGGCCTCAAGCGTTTCGGGATTTCGCCCGTTGATCACCACATCGCATCCCTCGGCCAGAAGCGATGCCGCACAGGCCCGCCCCAGGCCGCGCGAAGACGCACAAACAATGGCCTTTCGGCCTACCAATCCCAGGTCCATTTCATTTACCCCGTTGACGATACTCTTGGCTCTCTCCGGCAGGGACCGGAGGCGACTTCGTGCTCACCCGACGAAGGTATGAGCTGCCAAGAAATTTAATTAGTACATATAGTATAATAAATAACTGATAAGTCAACGGACCAAAGACGCGATATTTCCGGGGCAAGTAGAGCGTGGGTTAATTCGAAAACGACGCACCGGGAATCCCGGTGTGCGGGGGTTCATTGATCAGGAAGGAATGCGCCCCCGTCGACGAAGTGACCAGAGACAGAGTACCCGGCCAGATAAAAAGCGCCGTCGGGATAAGACAGACAAAGGTGTTATCGAGAGAAGACACCCTCGCTCACTGCGCAAACGGGGCCTACAGTCCTGAGAGAAAAGTTCACTCGACAGCCTGTTAGTTCTCGCCCGCCCGGGTCCCGGGTGGCGTTGTGGCCGTTAGTCAAGACATAGATGCCTAGATATGTGGAACTGCAGTGTTCGCGTCATCTCGCTGGGTGGCATTCATCAGCTATTCCTTGGCTGATGTCCTCACCCCTCGAACCTGTAGATCACTAAAAAACAAGCCAGCAGCGCTGGCATTTGGCCGGCGAGAATCCGCAGAACCTGCCTGATATTCTGGGTGCAGGCGAATCGATTGGGTGCTCCCCATAGTGGGCTGGATGTCGATCTCATGCCCCATGGCTTCCAGACGGGTAACTGTGTCTCTGCTGGTCCAGGATTCCACAGCCAGCGGAGCGGTGCGCCACCCCTGGTGTATTCGCGGTGCCTGGGTTGCGGCTGCAATGTTTAAGTTGTAGTCAATAACGTTAACGATGATCTGCAGGATTACGTTGATGATGCGCCCACCGCCGGGAGTGCCGGTGACCAGCACGAGATTTCCGTCTTCGTCAAAGACCATCGTCGGGGTCATGGTTGAGATCATGCGTTTACCGGGTTGGTATCGGTTGGGATGATCGACCTGATTCCAGTAGAAGTTCTTCATCTGATCGTCCAGCAGGATGCCCGTGCCTGGCGCAACGTACCCCGAACCAAAGGAAGACCCCAGGGTGTAGGTGACCGCGACTGCATTGCCCCACTGATCAACCACCGAATAGTGCGTGGTGTCGATACTCTCGGGTGCGGCTTCGCCTAGTTTTTCTCGCAACGTGGATGACTCGCTGGACGATAGTTTCAGCGGCTTAATAGCGGTCACGGGAGTGGCGACCTCCCGGTCGATGTCGGCGGCCATCTCTTTCGCGGTCGCCATGTCGATGTACTGCGCGATGGGCACGTCCACAAAGGAGGGGTCGCCGATATGCGTTCTGCGATTGGCCGCCGCACGCTTCATTACTTCCGCCAGAAGATGCAGGCTCTTTGCGCTGCCCTGGGCGTACTCGGCCATCTCAAACTGAGACAGCATGTTCAGCATCTGCAAGAGTGTGATTCCGCCCGCGCTTGACGGTGGCATGGTCTGAACGCTGTAGCCGCGATAGTTGGTACCGACGGCCGGGCTTTTGCGGGTCTTGTAGTTCTTAAGGTCTTCGGCTCTGATATAGCCGCCATCTTCTTCCATCGCGGCGACCAGGCGCGCTGCGATGGTGCCGCGATAGAAGGCGTCTGCGCCGTCAGCCGCGATCTGTTGCAACGACCAGGCGAGGTCAGGCTGCTGCCACAAGACGCCTGCCTCCAGTGAGCCGTTTTCGGCTGTGAACTGCTCTACGCTCGCTTCATACGGGCCGAGGCGAGATGCGGCTGTATTGATTGCTTTTGAGAGATCTGGTGTTACGACAATTCCCTCTTCTGCAAGGCGAATGGCCGGTTCGACCAGCGTTTTCCATGGAAGGGTGCCGGACTCACGCCAAATCGTATAGAGACCCGACACCGTGCCAGGTACGGCTGCGCTGCTTGGGCCCTGTCTGAATCCCTGGGTATCAACTTTTCCTTCGTCGTCGAGGAGTTGATCTCGATTGACCTCCGACGGCGCGGCGGAGCGGAAGTCGTACGCATTGAGGCCCTGGTCTTCTCGCTCATAGACCAGAGCGAAACCGCTCCCGCCAATGTTTCCGGCGCGGGGGAGGGTGACCGCCAGCGCGAAACCCATGGCAACACTGGCATCCACCGCGTTACCACCCATCTGCAAAATGTCTAGACCCACTCGAGTCGCGGTACTGTTCTGCGAGACCACCATGCCGGCCTCCGCCAGTACCGGGTGGTGAATGCTGTCGTAGTTGACCAGTACATCGGCGCGGCAGACAAAAGGCAGCGCCAAGAGCAGCATCAATAGAGTCTTGGCTTTCATTTTGAATCCCCCACTTTTGGCACGACCGGCGCGGCCCCGGCGCCCGGTCTGCGAGGGTCAGCCGATCCGTAAAGTACGCCGGCTCTGTGGGAGATGGCCTGCACCGAACCCAACGAGGCACTCTGTGCAACAACGTGGCCTCGGGACGTCAGTATCTCTAGCGTGTCAGGACTGATACCGCGTTCGACATTGAGCTTGTCGGGTTGCCATTGATGGTGCACGCGCGGGGCGTTCGTTGCCTCGGCGACATTCATCCCGAAGTCGATCATGTTTACGATGTTCTGGAGCACCACATTGATGATGCGGCTGCCGCCGGGGCTACCGGTAACCAGCATTAGTTCACCATCTTTGAACACCATGGCAGGTGTCATCGCACTTAGGGGCCTTTTTAGCGGCGCAACCTCATTGGCGCTACCGGTGATCAGGCCAAACGCATCGGCAGCACCCGCTTTGGGCGTAAAGTCGGTCATCTCGTTGTTAAGCAAAAATCCAGCACCCGGTACGGTTATGCCGCTGCCGAACGAGAAGTTGAGCGTGTAGGTGACGGCGACAGCATTACCGTCGGCATCCACTACCGAGAAATGAGTGGTGTCAACGCTTTCTGGATGGGGCGGTGTTCCTGGTGCGATGTCTTCCGCTCTTCTGGCTACGTTCATCGAAATGGCCTTCGCCGAAGTCTTTCCGTATGCCTTGCTGGTCAGCCACTCCTGCGGCACGTCGTAAAAGTCCGGATCACCCAGGTGCACAGTGCGGTCTGCATAGGCAATCTTCATCGACTCGGCTAAGAGATGGAGACTGTTAGCTGAGTTATGGCCCATGTCTGCCAGGGGAAACTGATCAAGAATATTGAGCATCTGGATGACATGCACCCCACCGGAACTGGGGGGCGGCATGGCGACCACCCTGGAGCCTCGGTACTGGCCAACCACCGGATCACGCCACAATGGTTTATAGGCCTCAAGGTCGGCATGGGTTATCAATCCACCGCCACGTGCCATTTCTGCCACGATCAGATCCGCGGTCTTGCCTTGATAGAAACCCTCGGACCCGTTGTCGGCGATCTGCTGAATCGTTGAGGCAAGCTCTGGCTGTTTAAAGAGGGTGCCCGGGACCGGTGCCTCACCATCGTCGCCAAAGAATTTCTTGCGGGTTCCTGCGTGCCGGGTGAGCATTTTTGTACGGCTGCTAACTGCGGAAGAGAAATCATGGCTGACCTCGACACCCTGTTTCGCCAGCTGAACAGCGGGCGCCAGCAGACGCTTAAGCGGAAGCCTGCCGTACTTGCGGTGAGCATCAAGCAAACCCGCAACAGTTCCGGGTACCGCTACTGAGAGATGGCTTGATCGGTACTTTTCGCTGTCGATTTCGCCGTCGCTGGTTAAAAACATATCGGCGCTGGCGGCAGCCGGAGCGGTCTCTCGGAAGTCCAGGCTATGCGTTTTGCCGGTCGCCTTGTCATAAAACAAAAGAAACCCGCCACCCCCTAGGTTGCCAGCGCGAGGCAAGTTGACGGCCAGAGCGAATCCGACGGCGACGGCGGCGTCAATCGCGTTGCCGCCGTCCGAAAGCACGCCTGCGCCAATTTTGCTGGCGCCATCACGCTGACTGACGACCATGCCGTGCTGACTCTGCGCAGGATGATAGAGCGATGCGTAGCGGTGAATAGACTGCTGGGCCAGCGAGCTTGTGCTTGCTGCAGCGAGCACTAGGCCGAGTATGAGTTGCTGTACAACGCGAAGGCGCGAGGTGAAGTTTGTGGGATGAAGCCTGTGAACGTGGGTCACGAACTTCACGATATCTAGATCGTTTTTCAACACTCGATTACGGTTGCCGCCACAGGCTGGCGAACATGAGGTTGCGACATTAGCGGTTCTGGCCATGAGCATTCGCTCCGTCCCCGAAAAGCTGGCAGGCAGGCACCCTGGTGGATTTTCGCCAACCTGTGCCAAACTGTATCAACGGTAGATAAACACCGTGTTTCGTCTAGGGAGTATTGTGTAAACAGCGCCTTCTAAAGCGTAAACGCAGTGTAAAAGAGTATTGATGGCTGATGTAAAACCCCCCAGTGTGTTGGTCGTAGAAGATGAAGTTGCCAGTCTGAAATTATTGGCAAGTTATCTTGAGGCCGAGAGTTATGAGGTGCATACAGCCACCGATAGCTACTCCGCTGAGCAGGTTCTGAAAGATAAAGTGATCGATGTCGTGCTCTTGGATATCCGCATCCCAGGAAAGGACGGTCTGGCACTTACCCGAGAGATAAGAAGCAACTCTCGAGTTGGAATCATTCTGGTCACGCAGAAAAAAGACGATATCGACAAAATTGTCGGTTTGGAGATGGGTGCAGACGACTACATCACTAAGCCCTACAACCCCAGGGAACTGATCGTGAGACTCCGGAACCTGTTGACGCGTCTTAAGGAAGGGGGAACGAGCGAATCAAGCCTGGTTGCTGGAGCGAAAACGGCCCGGTTTGGGGAGTGGGTGCTCCGTCTTGGACGGAGAACACTGGAAAACAAGAGCGGCTCCAGTTCACAGCTAACGGAAGGTGAATTCAAGCTACTCACCGCATTGTTGCAAAACCCCGGAACCGTGCTGAATCGTGACCAGATAATGAATCGTATGGAGCGAAGGGATTGGTTTCCCACAGATCGCACGATTGACGTTCTTGTTGCGCGACTGCGCAAAAAGCTCAACGACGACCGAAAACAGCCGGCCTACATAGACACAGCACGTGGTGCTGGCTACATCTTTATCGCAGAGATCGACTGGCAATAGAGTTCGCCGAGCGAAATGAGCGCCCCGCGAGTACCCATCAGAAAAAGCCTTTCCTACCGGCAGGCCCGCAATGCGGTTCTCGTCGCGTTCGTTATTGGCGTGGTGTTGAGCAGTGCCCAGATCTATCTCGACTATTTCTCCCAGCGAAGCGAAATCCAGGCGTCCGTTCGCGACGTTGTGGGTACGGCCAATCGCGCGGCCTATCACGCCGCGTTCAACCTTGATGAGGTTGGCGCCACACAGATTACTCGTGGCCTTGTCAGTAACGCGCCGATTGTGGGTGCGGCGATCACCGACCACGGTGGACTGGTTCTCGGGACCGCGCGCCGGGAAGACATAAGCCCGGTCTCGACAGCTTCGCGCTGGCTCTTCGGCGAGCCGCAGCACATCGTCATCGAGCTTTTGAATGAGGCTGAGCACCCAGATCCCGTGGGTAGCCTCAAAGTCACAGTGGACCCGGCACTGACCGCAGATAGTTTTCTACGTCGGGCCCAGGTGGTCTTCTTGTCCGGGGTTCTGCGGAACTTTGTTCTGAGTATCTGCATGATTGCCGTTTTCTACTTTACAACGACAAAACCTATTTTGAAGGCAAGCGCGCCAATTCAGCAGGGCATCACCGATCGGCAAATACCGATGCCCCAAACGCATCAGGACGATGAAATCGGCGTTCTCATCAGCGCATTTAACGATCACCTCTCTACTATCGAAGATCAGCACAAGCAGATACGAGAAACTAACGAGAATCTTGAGAAGCTAGTGGCAGAACGAACGGCTCAACTCGCGCACAAGAATGCTGAGCTTGTTCGCGAGCGAGAGGTCGCGCTGGAGGCCAGCCAGTCGAAGTCTGATTTTCTGGCGATGATGAGCCATGAGATTCGTACCCCCATGCACGGTATTCTGGGAATGGCAGAGCTGTTGGGTGAATCATCACTCACAGGTGAGCAAGCAGACTACGTTGAAGCGCTCACGGATTCCGGCCGCTCTCTTCTTACCCTGATGAATTCGGTGCTGGAGCACACGAAATACGAGCAAGGGCACTTCGAACTCCATTCTACAGCCTTCGATTTGAATCGATTGGTTGGCGGCATCGTCTTTCTGCTAAGCCCCACTGCTGAGGCTCGGCACGTACTGCTGACTACTCATATTGAGCCAGACGTGCCGCACTATGTTCAGGGCGATTCCGAGAAGCTACGGCAGGTTCTCCTCAACCTACTAACCAATGCCATCAAGTTCACGGAAGATGGGAATGTTGATTTGTCGATCAGCAACCTCAACGCTACCGAGTCGGATTCGCATACCCTGCGATTTTCTGTGCGCGATACAGGTCAGGGTATTCCGCAGAAACTGCGATCCGAGTTGTTCGAGCCCTTCAAACAGGCGGGATCTCATATCAATCAGCGTCATGGCGGAAGCGGCCTGGGGTTATCAATCTGTAGGGCAATCGTGCTGGCCCAAGACGGGCAGATCGACTTTGAATCAGAAGAAGGTGTCGGCTCCACCTTTTGGTTCGAGTTGCCCTTTTCAGCAGCTGAGAAGCCGCTGGACACTTCAGCCACGCAGCGCGGGCAGTGGGATAGCCTGCCGGAACAAGCCACTATCCTCGTCGTAGACGACGTAGCGATAAATCGACGCCTGATCGAAGGTCAGCTCGGTAGAAGCGGATTTATGATTCACAGTGCGAGCAACGGCCGAGAAGCGGTTCAGTTCGTCGAGAAACACCCGGTAGACCTGGTTTTGATGGATCTGCAGATGCCAGTAATGGACGGTATCGAAGCAACCCGAGCAATTAGGAAGCTCGACAACCGCGAGCTTGCCGCTATTCCTGTCGTAGGCATCACCGCGAACCTTGATTCGCTGCGACGTGAGCAGTGTCTGATTGCGGGTATGTCTGATGTCATTGGCAAGCCTATAGACGCCGCCAGCCTTCGCCGACTAATAGGCGACGTCCTTTGGGGAGAAGGGGGTTCGAAGCAAGAAAAAGATCGAGTCGCAGTTGAGAATAGACTGGTCGACAAGCTCGTGCTTGAGCAGCACGCAGACGCTCTGGGAAAACAGCAGGTAGAGGAGCTGTATTCGGAGGCGACCGCTATTCTTCGACAACGGACGTCGGAACTCCTCGAATCCCGGGATGACTCGCAGCTGTTAGAAGGTAATGCACATGCACTGGCCGGCTTGAGCTCAAACTATGGTCTGCCGGCCATGGCGGCCGTTTGCTCAGACATCGAACAACAGTACGCAAGTAACACTGATAAGGAACTTGATTCGCAGCTTAAGTCCCTCGAAAGCACATGCTCCCGGACCATCAATGCGGTCAGGCAGGCTCTGCAGCAGCTCGGCTGAAATGAATCGTCGGTCTTGCCTCTTCATTTTAACGGTGGGCGCAATGCTTGCCCTGCTGTCGGAGGGAAGCGAAGAACTACCCTCCATCGATGTGCTTACCGAAAGCTCCCCCTTTACGGAGGAAAGCTCTAGCAGCGGCGAAGCGACAGAATTCACAAAGCTCCTGCTCGATAAAGCCGGGCTCAGCTACGATTTAAGTTTTTTACCCTGGCGACGCGCCTATCGGTACGTTCTGGAGCAGCCGAACGTTTTAATCTACCCGCTTGCTCAAAGCCCGCAACGCGAGGAGCGCTTTGCCTGGGTTGGCGAACTTATCCCGGTAAACTACTACCTTTTCAAACGGTCAGATCGAACCGACATTGTCCTCGAGTCGTTGGAAGACGCCAATAATTATCGGGTGGGTGTTGTTAACTATTACGTTCACCACGAGTACCTTACGGCGCGGGGATTGACCAGCATTCAGCCCGTTAACAGCAGCCTTCAGAACTTCAAGAAAGCTCTGCTCGGTCGTATCGATCTCTTCCCAATGAGTGAGAGTGGCTTAAGTGCCACTTGCCGGCGAGACGGAATCGACTGCGAACAGTTCGAACCGGTGATTAAACTCGAAGGTATCTCGGGTAGCCTGCAGCTGGCATTCAATAAAGATACCGACCCGAAAGTACTGGAGAGAGTGCGCGCTGCCTACGACGCTCTGGTGGCGGACGGATCTCACGCGCGGGTGTTTGCTAAGCGCTTTAGAGAAATAGACGCCTTCAATCAGCGATGGCCTGAAATGAGAGGGCGTAAATAAACGGCCTTAAAATGACAGCGGCCCCGGGGATCACCCGGAGCCGCTGCTAGCCCGAAAGCCAAACGCCCGCAGTAGTCGCTCTACCAGTTGATGACGTAATCCAGAAACACGTAGCGACCGCGGTTTGAGTGCAGGCTGCCAAAGTAACCCAGCTGCTCGTCTGCTGTAGGTGCGTCCTCATCGAACAGGTTGTTGACCCCCAGTCGCAGCCGTGATCCGTCGGCGAAGCCACCCGCGAATCGATAATCGAGAGAGGCGTTCACAGTCACGAACTCATCAACCGGTAGTGCCAGGCCAGGCTGCTCAGTATCGGAGTCTGCGCGGGTGCTCGTGTCCTCAATGTCACCGACATAGTTCACGAACATACCTGCGCCCCACTGATCGAGTCTCCAGCGCGCTGACGCTGTGCTCCTCCAGCGTGGCCGGCCATTTTGCTTTACCAAAGAGCCGGCTCCTTCTGCCGCCAATCCTGCATCGATAATCATCTGCTGCTCTGGGCCGGGTGTCTGATCAAACTTAATCAGGTACGCGCCATTCCAGGAGAAATCAAAAACACCGACGTCGCTTTCGAGCGTATAGAACGCGCTGAGATCGACGCCAGACATCTCGCGCAGTTCCTGATTCTGGAAGAGGTCATTGAAGACGGTAGGCTCACCGGTTTCAGCGTCCCGTTCCAAGCGATCAAGAGAGCTGCCCTGTTCTCGCAGCACGAAGTCCAGAAGCACTGCGTTATCAGCATTCAGCAGGCCCACAACGCCGTCTTGCTCAATCTCCCAGTAGTCAGCAGTGATAGTCAGATTGGGAGTCGGCGTCAGCACGAAGCCAAGGGTCACGTTTTCGCTCTCTTCTGGCTCAAGGTTTTCGTTACCAGTCCGCCGCTCCTCAACGCCACCACTGAAGCCCGTCACTGGGTCGTTTACGGTATTAACTACCGTTATTGCAGGAATGTTTGTTTGCGTCAGGTTAGGTGCACGAAACCCTTCGGAGTAAGCCCCGCGAAACTGTAACCAATCCACCGGATACCAGGAGAATGCGAACTTCGGCTTGGTGACATCGCCGACGTCAGAGAAATTCTCGTAACGAACCGCCAGTTGTAGGTCAAGGCTCTGGGCGCCCGGTACGTCACGCAGCACAGGCACCAGAAACTCAGCAAAGAGCGACGTGACACGGCGAGATCCAGACGCGTCCGGAGATGCGCTACTGCCCACTATGTCACTCACATTCAGTAGCTCACCGGTTACCAGATCCGTAAACTGAATCGTGCCATCAGACCGGGGATCGCGATTCTCCGTAAAGTCTTCCTCACGCCACTCGACGCCTGCGGCAACACCCACGCCACCGGCTGGAAGTTCGAAAATTGAAGGGTTGGACACCTTGAAGTCGGCCAGCGTCAGCGAGGTCTCGCTTGCTCGCTGCACCGAGATCAGCATGGGGTCTATGGCTGACTGGGGGTTGGGCGTGGGATCGAACGGGCTCGTCGTATCGTTCGGGTTCAGCCCGTTGAATACGTTGTAGGTATCGGACGTGTCGCGCAACAACTGCTGTTGAAACAGCGTGCTACTGATTCGATTGTTTGTGGTGTCGACCGTTTCCGCCTCGCTGTACACGAAGCCCGTATCGTAATCCCAGCCGCCAATATCACCTCGAGCGCCGATGACAAATCGATAGCTTTCGTCCTCGACGTTTACCTGACGGAATCCCGTATCGAAGGGCGTGAATGCGCGTAGCTCAAAGCCTAGTCCTTCATCGGGTACGGTCGAGTCTCCTGCAGGTACAACTCGATTAGGGTTCACCCTGCCATCGTCAAACGTTACCGGTCCCAACGGGTTCCAATAGTAGTCCGCGGGTACGGTGAAGCGTCCATTGGAAAGCGGCCCTGCCTGTTCACGTACACGATTTGTTTCCGCTTCGTAGTAGGCAAGTTCTGAGTACACCTCCACCCGATCATTCAAATCATGGCTGAAGGTGCCGTAAAAATTGATGCGCTCCGATTCGGGTGACAATTGGCGCGTTGCATTTCGGTTGGCTCGCAGCGCGCGGTCTCCGGAACCTCCGTCCAGACAAAAACCACCGCCTATATCCACGGTGCAGTCATCTGGGCTCAACACCGAACCGCTGTCGCGGGTCAGGGTAGACGGGCGTACGTGCTGGGTGCCCAGGCCATCGAAGGTAAACGCACCCCAACCCAGGAACGTACCGGAGCGATTGTCCAGGCTTGTGTCACCGGCAAACAGCGGGTCGTTCTCAAACAACCCGCGCAGATCTGCATCCCGGGAGTACTCCCGATCGGCCGCGTCCATCGAGCCCTTCTCATAGTAGGCACCGCTCAGCATGATGCTCGTCTTGCCGTCGTTGAACACGAAGCCCTTCGCGGCATTGACAATCAGCTCATCGAGGTCGGTGCCTTCCGCCTGACCGTAGCGGATGTTGAAGTCACCGTCCTCGTAGTCATCCTGCAACACGTAGTTGACGACCCCCGCTACCGCGTCAGAGCCATAGAGTGCTGCTGCGCCATCACGCAGGACCTCGAGCCTATCTATGCTGGCTACGGGGATCGTATTGGCGTTGGTGGTGACTACCGGTATACGATTTTCCGTTTGCGTGCCCGGGTGCAACACCATACGGCGACCGTTGATCAGCACAAGTGTGTTGCCGGTGCCGAGACCCCGCAGGTTAATGGAGTTAACGTCGCCGCGTGCGGCATTGACGCCGGTGGTTGTGGACTCATTAAAACCCACAAATCCCATTTGCGGGATCGAACGCAGCAACTCATCGCCCGTCGCCGCACCGGTGAGCCCGATATCCTCAGCGTCGAGAACCGAAACAGGCAGTGAGCCTGCAATATCGGCACCTTTGATCTGCGTGCCCGTCACGACCACTTCCTCGAGCAACTGATTGGATTCACCGGGGTCGTTTTGCGCATAGCCTGTCCCGGCCTGAAACACCGAAAGGCTAGATATGGCCAGAGCCAGCTTGTGGTGTTTGAACATGATCTCTCCCCCTCGTGGTGCCGCTGTTCTCGTAGCGACACTTAGTACGCGTTACACGCCGGCGTCAGAAAATCCGCGCTGCGCTCTACTTGCGAAGCACCTGCGCTGCTCCATAAATCCTGAGGCTACTATTCTCGTGTAAACGACTAATGGGGGTCGCGTTGCGCCGCGTAGCATTTTGTAAACAGACTGTTAACCAATTCGGGACGTCACCCCAGCCGCCCTGGCTAGAGTTTTCAAGCTACGTCGCCTCACCTGCGAGCTACAGAGCGATCACCACAGACCACCACCGGTAGTGATCGCTCCGACGCTTAATGCTCGCCAAGTTAGAGGCGTGCTTGTGCTAGCGGTGCTCGGCAACGCTCGCATTCACAAGAACATCGGCGATGCCGTCCGAAAGGGAGTCCCATTCGAGGACGTTGAAGTCCACGCCAGCGCTTGATCCGTTGCTCAAGACGACTTCGGCGCGGTACTCGTCGTCGATGTTACTGCTCGTATGGCGCCTTACTGCGACGCTTTCTGTAGCCGACGCTGACAAGACCGAGACCCATCAACGCCAGGGTAGTCGATTCGGGCACGGCAGTGATTGCGGTCGCAACAAAGCTCGCTTGAGCGACAGCTTGATTTGCGAAGGTGACTTGATCGAGAACACCTGATCCCCGCGGGATATCAACCCCACCTCCACTACAGTCAGATCCTCGGCAACCGAAGCCAAAAGTACTACCCGTAATCTCGCCGACAAAAAAATCAGAGATAGAAAGTGAGGATACTAACCGAGTACCCCGGAAGAAATTTGTTCCACTATTTGGGAACACTCGGGAAACGTCGAATATACCGTCTACGAAAATCGATAAGCTCAAACTAAGTACGTCGCTGGTGCCAAATGCAGAGCCAACGGCGATGTCAGGTCTTAACTCTATTAATCCCGTTGCTTGATAATCGGTTGTTCCCGGGCCATCAAAAGCAAGACCCTGGCTTGCGCCGGATGAGCTCCAGCTGAGGTTGTAAAGCAGTCCCGCCTGTGAGTTCGCGGACACCAAGAGAAATATGAATGCGGCTGCGAGTCGAGAGAGATATAGATTCACTGTGTGACCTCTAGTATTACGTTTAGCTTTTTTAGGTTTGCTTCTGAAAATACAAGAATCAAAAAACCAAATTTCCGTTTGACGCTCAATGTGCGTTTCGTCACATCGAACGCGGCCATCATTGATATCTAAGCCTGCTCGACGCGCGATTCACAAAGGAAGCGCGACTCGCTCCCTATGGTCATCTAAGAGCACGAGAACGCCCTGAGGTTACTCGCCCCATGCCGTTTACAAGAGTTAAATATTTTTAATGCGTTCTAGAGATTGTTGGAGAGGAAGCCCAAACAGAGGCTCCCTAGGTTACGCCAGCAATGATTAAAAATATTTAACTCCGAGAAGCGGATGCTAGATAATAGTACTCAACTCGAATATGAGCTCACGATTCGTGTTATCACGAGGTGACGTTTAGCGGAAAATGACCCGCTGATGTAAAGCAGCTAATACTGTCGGCGCATGCCTTGTTGGATATGCGACTAAGGCGATCGATTGTGGAAAAGCTACCCTCAGAATTCGGCATCCATCGGTTCACTTACCTTACTCGTGCTCTTTCTACGACAGTGCAGATGCTTGTCCGCCCTTGGCGTCATCGTATATCGGATTTCTTGCCCGATGGGTGAGCAGCAACCGAGAACGATCAGTCCGAAGCGTCTGCAATGGGTTGTCTGAAGTTAAATCGACGCGCCGGCAGGCCCCACCAATTTAACGCAGCGTAAACGGAGATGACTATGCGCAAATGTTTATACGGCACCCTGGTTTCGACCTTCACCATAGGCCTTGTGTTGTTCTGCCTCACCAGACCCGCCGCTGCTGCCCCGATCACCTTCGAGCACTTTTGCGTCTCGCTGGCGGCCTGCGACAAAGACACGGACTTCAGATTCACGATCACACTCGACGACAGCGTCGTATCGGCGAAAGGGACCTACGACACACGCGACGACAGTGGCACGGCCTTCCTTGGCTAGACCGGGAGCAGCGCTGTAGGCGTTGGCTTCTCCGTCTCTGGCGGACTGTCCGACACTAGCGAGGAAGGGACCGGTATTATCTTCGGGTTCGATATGGCCGGCGTGCTCACTGAGATTATTTCCCCGTCGTTGGGTACGCTGGTGACGTTCTTCGTCAACCCGGGCGGGGTAATCGAAGTTGTGGAGCCGGATATGTTCACGGTTAGAGGCGAGCTATTGGCCGGCGGCGGTAGCTTCGACGTAGACGACTTCCCAATCAATTTCCGCATCCAAGCTGTGCCCGAACCGGCCTCGCTGGCGCCGCTTGCAATCGGCATCTCGGGTCTAGGCTGGGCACCGCGTCGTAATCAAGCTCCGCGTCGATCTTGCGGGCGGTTTTAAATCGACCAGTGAGATCTGGATGTAAAGAAGGACCGTTTATCAGGCATACCACAATAAGACAGGAGTTACTTGAAGTCAGCTTTTCTTCCGTGCCGTTTTTTCGCCTTCACAATGCTGCCCTAACCTCTACGCTGTTTGAATACCCCGAACCAACTTTCGTTGAGATACTAAATCGGCCTCGTTTTTGTGCATTCTTGAATGCAGCCAGCAGGAGGAGGTGGTAGCTGTGTTTATAAAATGGCTTGTCTCAACTGCAACAGTGTCATCGACAGAATCCATGCAATCAACAATGGCCCGGCGGCATTCTATGGATCTTTCAATAGCACCTCACTTCGGGTAAATCAGGTATCAGAAGAGTAACGGACCGACTGTAGCTTAGAGTAAAGTTAAGTAAAGCATGACCTATTACGATTCCGGCATGCCTCCACAGCTAGCATGAATGAGTAGATTTTCCTTGAAGCGCTATTGCTCGTATCACGCCCTACTGAGCCGCGTTCTGTAGCCGACGCTGACAAAACCGAGACCCATCAACGCCAGAGTACTTGGAGAGGGTACTGCCGTAACCGCTGTTGCGACGAAGCTTGCACGAGCAGCAGCTTGACTTGCAAAAGTAAGCGTATCTACAGCACCCGATGGCCGTGGAATATCAACCTGCCCCTCGATACAGTCCTCAAATCTGCAGCCAAAACCATTGTTGGTTCCTACAACTTTTCCAATAAAAAATTCAGTAAAAGACAGTGAGGATCCCAATCTAGTACCTCGAAAGGCGCTGAATCGCTCTGTCGGGAATACACCAGTACCTTCGAATATCCCGTCAACAAAAAACGACAGGTTCATACTCATGATGTCACTTGTAAGATCATTCGTAACAAATGTTGAGCCGACGGCTATAGTCGGGCTCAATTCGATGGTTCCCGTTACTTCGTAAAATGAACTACCTGGGCTGGAACCCGTTGAGTTCCAGCTGAGGTTGTAAAGCAGTCCCGCCTGTGAGTTCGACGACAACAAGAGAATAATGAAAGCAGTTACGAGTCGTAAGAGATATAGATTCACTGTGTGACCTCGATTGTTACGTTTAGCTTTTTTAGGTTTGCTCTTGAAAAGACAAGAATCACAAAAAGTCAGTTTCGTTTAACGCTCAAGGTGCTTATCGTCACAGCAAGATTTTTCATCATAGCTACCATAACCTGTTCGAGCTGCGATCCAAAAAAACAAGCGCGCTACGTTCTAGAAAGAACTTGCCTGTCATGCAACTGACTACAGGCTAATCACTCAAAGCCGTTTTTTGGAGTTAAATATTTTTAATACTTTCAGCAGTTGTTGCAGGTACAAGCCGAGCAAAATCCCTATCGGAACCGGATGTTGTTGCGAAAAGTGTCGGCCGGGCTCGCACAGAGTGCGGTTTTTGTAGTTATCTCTGAAACGGATGATCCAGTATTCGAGCAAGAGCCGAACCTAGTGTATCTATTTCACGAGCGCTAATGATTGATTTGCTGGCTCGGTTTTGTCTTGGCTCAACCAGTAGAGGGGCATCACGATGTTAGACAAGCTCGTTGTTTACAAATGAACTCTTAAGCTTCTGAACAGGATTGATCCTCAGCAGCAATCCGAATACAAACACGGAAACCGCCATCGTTTGAGAACTTAAGTTCTGCATCGTGGAGTCCACATATTGCCGCCACAAGAGAAAGGCCCAGACCTGTACCCTCGGACTGACGGTGCTCTTCGCCACGAAAAAAGCGCTCAGTGAGTTTTTCCAGTGAGTGTTCTGGCACTCCGGGACCCTGATCTTGAACGGTAATCTCGGCCCATCCATTGAGCACGTCTAGCGTGATTATGACCCTCGCACTTTCAGCAGCGTAACGTAGCGCATTCTCCAATAAGTTGGTCATTGCCTGAACCCACAGGCTACGATCGCCGTACAACGGCAACGCATCGGGCGATAGGCTTAACTCGAGGTCGATATCCTGGGACTGGAATACCGGTTCGTAAAGATCGAATACTTCTTGAAGCAACGCGGCTAGATCAAACCTTGCAAACTGCTGTCGCTGGATACCTTGTTCAAGCTGCGCAATTCTTAGTAACGAGCTAAAGATCTTGAGTACCTGGTCCGCTTGATCTGCTAGCGCCTGAACTTCTTTAGGGTCGGGTGTCGCTACTAGCTGTAACTTCTCAATGCGATTTCGCAGGCGTGTCAGTGGTGAGCGCAAGTCGTGGGCAATGTTGTCCGATACCTGGCGGATGCCATCCATCAGCTGCAAGATTTGATCGAGCATCGCATTGATGTTCTTACTCAACTGGTCGAAGTCGTCTCCCTTGCCGCTAATCCGCAGGCGATGCTGGAACTCACCGGCTCGAACTCGCTCAGTAAGCGCGTTGATCGTCCTTAAGCGGGCGTACACTCGCTGCCCAAGAATAAAACCGGCAAGCAAAGCCAGCGCGAGGCTCAGTGCGAGTCCTAAGTTTCGCCAACGTCGATTGGCGTGCACGATTTCCAGCGTTTCGGTAGCAATAACACCGATTTGAAACCCTTGGCCTTGCTGGTCTGCAAACTCTCGTGCCCAACACAATCGCTCGCGATCTGGCCAGCTACCCTCGCCCGTAAGTGCCACGGCTGCGAAGCCATCTCCGGCGCTGACGCTTGTCTTTGACCATGTAGCATCCCGAGTAGGCAGTGAGCGAACGCAACGCCCCTCACGTTGTTGATCAATGCTAAGCAGACGAATAAGGTGATCGAGTCGAGTTGACGACCGCATGTATTCCCACCAATTGGGAGAATTCGAGTCGTGAGAGGAACGAACCGGCAACTGTTCTAGCTGGGAATGAAAACGTGCCGGAACCTCATGCATCAACAACTGCCGATAAAAATCCAAAGGCCATTGGGCGTCGGGCTGTGTATCTCGTGCCCTTAGTAACCAAAGCCGAAGTTCGGAAAAAGCATCGCTCTGTTGATGCGCTGCATCCAGGTAACTTGTAAGAAACGTGGGGAATTCATCCTCCGCCGATACATCAACTTGTAACGGCTCAACGCGCAAGAGATCAAAGTACCACTCGAAGGCTTCAAAGGAGTCACTACGCGACTGCTCAATAAGAATGTCGCCCAATTCGCTGACATTTTCGCTCAGCGGGGAAAGCAGCGCTCGCTCGTACAGCGTGACGGTACCTCCGATACAGACCGCAGCAATCAACCAGATAATGAGAGTAAGTAAAAGTGAGAGCCGGACGCTTGAGCTCGTAAGCAATCCGGGGTTAGGCACGGAGCACGTAGCCCATACCGCGTATCGTCTCGATCAGCGGTGGATCAAAGCCCTTATCGATTTTCTGACGCAGACGCGAGATGTGCACATCGACGATATTCGTTTGTGGGTCGAAGTGGAGACCCCATAGTCTTTCCAGCAGCATGGTACGCGTTACTACCTGTCCCTGGTGTGTCATGAGGTATTCCAGTAACGCGTACTCGCGGGGCAGCAGGTCTATTCGGTTCCCGTTTCGACTGGCACTGCGCGAGAGCTGATCCAGTTCCAAATCAGCCACGCGCAGTTTGGTTACGGGTGTGACTGCTGGTCGGCGACGGCCCAGGGCCTCGACCCGTGCAAGAACTTCACTGAATGCAAAAGGTTTGCTCAGGTAGTCGTCAGACCCCGCTTGCAGACCTTCGACCCGATGATCAACCTCTCCCAAGGCGCTCAGTATTAGGACGGGGGTCTCCTTACCCATCGCGCGAAGTGCCTTCACAATAGCGATGCCGTCGGTACCAGGTAGCATTCGATCTAGGATCAGAACGTCAAAATCGCCATGCGAAGCCTCAATAAGCGCATGATCTCCGTTCTCTACGCAATGAGCTGTGTGACCGGCCTCGCGCAGACCAGAGGCGACAAAACCGCTGACATCCTGGTCGTCTTCCGCCACTAGAATATTCATAACGTCTGCGTTTACGCGCTGAGCCTACAGTTATTTTAGGCGACACCCTGGGTGTTCTGTCACATTAAAAATCCTTAACGCTCACGCCATCTCTGTGCCATCCAGGCTCCGGTACATTCGTCGCTGAGGCTCGAATCATAAACGCGCTTACCGGAGCAAGCGATGATGCGAACTACGAACAAAAGATGCACGCCAATACCGTGGCGGACTTTGGTTTTTAGATTGAGCGCTGTCGTACTTTGCTGCCTGCTATCGAGCTGCGGCGGTGGCAGCTCGGGCATTGACGGCGGCGGTCCGACGCTGGCCATGCCGATGCCGGATCCTATGCCCGCACCCGCACCCACCCCCGACCCACCAGCTACTGACCCAGATCCTGTCACGCCGCCCGTTCCACCGCAGGATCCGATTGCGAATCCACCTGAAGGAATAGTACGCGATGGTAGCGTCTTCGAAACTGCAAATAGCACGCGGAGGTTTTTGGCCCAATCGACCTTTGGTCCGAAACCTGAAGACGTATCCCAGCTTAGGGGTGGCAGCGCATCAGCGTGGTTCATCAATGAAATCAATAAGCCCGCGACTTTGATGCTCGATGAGTTCGAGCGCTACGTAAGTATCTTTCAGCAGGAAGGTGATCGATCCATCGTTTACCCCGAGGCAAGCACTTTCGCGTTCTGGCTGCACTCTCTTACCGGGGAAGATCAGCTGCGGCAGCGCGTCGCGTTCGCGCTCTCACAAATTCTGGTCGTATCGAACGCACAAGATACTGTACTGGCTGACTTTGCGGAGGCAATTGGTGCCTTTCAGGACATTCTTCGGCGAAATGCCTTCGCCAACTACCGCACGATTCTTGAGGAAGTCACCTACTCACCGGCCATGGGTTTCTATCTGACTTATCTGGGCAACCAGAAAGCGGATCCGGCGACGGGGCGCGTGCCCGATGAAAACTATGCGAGGGAAATTCTCCAGCTTTTTTCAATCGGTGTGCTCGAACTCAACGCCGACGGGTCGCTCCGCCGTGCTGGCAACGGCCAGCCCATAGAAACTTACGACAACTCTGACATCACCGGCCTCGCCAGAGTGTTCACCGGTTTGGACGCGGAAGCCGGTGCCGGTGGTGGCGTGGGGGACATTCCCCGAGAGTCGTGGACACGACCGATGAGAATGTACGAGCAAAACCATTCGACGGCTGCTAAATCCTTTCTTGGTGCAACGATTGCCGAAAATACAACCGGCCGCAGCAGCATTACGCAGGCCCTCGATATTATTTTCACTCACCCAAACGTCGGTCCCTTTATTGGTCGGCAACTGATCCAGCGCTTAACCAGCAGCAGTCCCTCCGCGGCGTATGTAGGCCGCGTAGCGAGCGCCTTCTCGACCGGTCGCTTTGCGCTTCCCGATGGCACACCGGTGGGAGCAGGTCAGCGCGGCGATATGGCAGCTACGGTGGCCGCTATTCTGTTTGATCCGGAAGTACGGCTTCCAGGCAGCCTCACAAATCCAGCGGGCGGTAAAGTTCGTGAGCCGATTCTCCGTTTCACGGCATGGGCGCGTGCCTTTAATGCGCAAACGGTAACGCCGGAGCTTACCCAGATTCTCTGGGATACGAGCGAAGCAACGGGTCTCTCGCAACACCCCTTCCGTTCGCAGTCGGTCTTTAATTTCTATCGGCCGGGATATGTCGCGCCGGGGACGCAAACCGGTGCTCAAGGTCTTACTGCGCCCGAACTGCAAATCGTAAACGCCTCATCGATTCCCGGTTACTCCAACTTTATGCGCTTCTTTGTAACGGGCGGTACGACTCGTACTAACGTGGAGGAACTGACACAGATATTCCAGACCGATGGTTTTTTGCTGGACGCCAGTCTCGCAACCCGCAGTTTTGTACCGGACTATCAAAGTGAGTTGGCGCTCGCCAATTCCAACACAAGCCTGGTGAATCATCTTGCGGACAAACTTACCTACGGAACACTGCGCGCGGAGCATCGACAGGAAATCGTGAACTGGCTGAACCTACTGCCCAACAGCACCGCCGAGGATCAACAAACGCTGGTGCACAGCGCTGTTATGGCCATGCTCCTGGCTCCCGACTTTTTGGTGCAACGTTAATTTTCTGAGACCGGTGACTGGATAGCAGTCGGCCCGAGTCTTTTCCGAGAGAACCACCCAGGAGGTATTCATGTGCCTAACTCGAAGAGCCTTTCTCAAGGACTCCCTTGCCACTTCTATCGCTATGGCAAGCCTTGGTGGCGTTAGCACCGCCATGAACAGCATCGAAGCGAAAGCAGCAAACACCGAGGGTTACCGCGCACTTGTATGCTTGTTTCTGTTCGGCGGTTTAGATAACCACGACATGGTGTTGCCTTATGACTCCACCTCCTACAACCAGTTTGTTTCGTTACGGGGTTCGCTTCTGCAAGCTCAGGGAGACTCCCGCGCCCGATCCAGCCTGCTTTCCCTGAGTACGGCGGACAACAGCCAATTCGGATCACGCCGCTTCGCCCTGCCCCCCGAGTTGGCGGGAATCAAAGGACTCTATGATCGGGGGCATGCCGCAATCGTTGGCAATGTAGGTCCCCTGCTGCAGCCGACAAATCGCGGCACCTTTGAGCAAGAATCGGTTCCTTTACCAGCCCGTTTGTTCTCTCATAACGACCAACAAGCCACTTGGCAGGCAAGCGCGCCGGAGGGCGCATCCTTTGGATGGGGAGGTCGTTTTGTCGACGCGCTCCTGCCCGGCAATGGATCTGCGGACTTCTCCGCCATCAGCAGTTTTGGCGATGGATTGTTTCTGACAGGCCAACAGGCTCGCCCCTACAATGTGAACCCCGGCGGTGCCGCCACCCAGGAAGTCCTTGAAGCGCTAGAGCTCGAGGGAAATACGCAAGCCCTTGCAGCCGCACGGGCCTTCTTACGTGGAGAGAACTATCGGGGCGTCAATTTTTTTGCGCAAGACATGCGCAACGCCGCGCGTGCCTCGATTGATGCAAATCGCCTCTATAACGCCGCAGTCAACGAAGCCCAGCCAATACACACGGAGTTCCCTGGCTCGGCTCTCGGCTTAGGCCTGCGAGCGGTCGCTGAAGCCATCAATCTGCGCACTAGTCTGCAGGTGAACCGACAAGTATTTTTCGTCGGCCTCGGTGGCTTCGACACCCATTCCGGGCAAGCTCAGACTCTGCCCGAACTACTGCGAACGGTCGATTCCGCTGTAACCGCCTTTCACAGCGAAATGGAGCGGCAAGGACTCTCCCAAAGCGTAACCTTGTTTACCGCATCGGACTTTGGACGCACGCTGATTGCTAATGGAGACGGCACCGATCATGGCTGGGGAGGCCACCAGTTCGTGATTGGCGGTTCGGTGCAGGGAGGAGCGATCTATGGCGACCTTCCCCCGATTGCAACCGAGCACGAGCAAGATTCGGGAAACGGTCGTCTGATTCCAACAACATCAGTAGAGCAGTTCGCGGCGCCCATGGGTCGTTGGCTCGGTTTGAACGACTCGGAGTTGAATCAAGCCTTACCCAACCTCAGCAATTTTCCGGGCGACTCAGCGCTCGGTTTCTTATGAGTGCAGCCCGACACTTTTGTTAAAAATATTTAACTAAGAACTATCGTCTTCTGGCGATACGGTGTGCCTCAGTCGCGTTATCCGTAAAAAAAGAAGAGGGGCACCCATGAACGCGAACAGCAGAGACCTTGTCCTCGACCGCGGCGAGTTCGCTCTGCAAAGCGTCATCCAGACTTCGGACCACACCCTAGTTGAGTTAGCCGATAAGCAAAGATCGGGAATGGCTGCATGCTCCCTTTCTGCGTTGATGACAGCCTTCTTGCTCGTCCTATTGGTGGCCGAGTCCTCTGCCGTAACTGTACCCGCCAAAATCGAAGCGGAAGACTACGAGACCGCTTTTGACCTCTCCCCCGGTAATACGGGAGGCGCCTATCGGACCGATAACGTCGACATCGCAATGACCGGTGATGTCGGTGGAGGCTTTGTAGTTGGATGGATTCAGGGCGGAGAGTGGTTGGAGTACACCATTCAGGTACCACGCAGCTCCGGTTACGTGGCCGAGCTGCGCGTTGCCTCCGTCCCGGGTAGCGGTAGCTACACACTGGAGATCGATGGGATACCGGTAAGCGGACCCAATACTTTAGCCACCACCGGAGGTTGGCAGAATTGGGTGACGATGTCCGTGGATCTGGGCACGCTGACCGCCGGCGAACACAGCTTGCGGTTTGCGGCACAGGCCGGTGGGTTCAATTTGAACTGGTTTAATCTCCAGGAAGTGAGCGTAAATCGCCTCACTGTTCCCGGACGCATTCAGGCGGAAAGCTACAATAGATTCTTTGACACTACCCCTGGAAATCAGGGGAATCAGCTACGAAGCGACGACGTCGATATTGGCGGGACGGGCGATGGCGGCGGTGGCCACGCGGTCGCCTGGATCGCTGACGCTGAGTGGCTGGAGTACGACCTGCGCGTCGATCTGGCGGGAGCCTACGACATTGATGTACGCCTCGCTTCAGTCCCGGGGAACGGATCCCTGCGTTTTGAAGTCGATGGATCTCCTACGGGTACAGTGTTGGGCGTACCCGCGACGGGTAGTTGGAATGCCTATGTCACCGCAACGGCCTCTCTCGGTTCTCTTGCGACTGGTGATCATACGCTTCGCGTCGTCATGGTCGGCGGAGGCTTCAACCTCAACTGGTTCGATTTAAAAACCAGCCAGGTCACCGTAGATCAATGTGACACGACCTCTGAGTGCAAGGGCATTTATGGGTCTCAAGCTACGGACTGCAGTAACAGCCAGAGCGAGCAAAGTGTGTGCCTGTGTGGCGCACTCGCTTGCAATGCCGGGCCGCTGCCACCGCTAACGCCGCCACCTCTCCCAGCACCCCCAAGTGGTGATCAGTGCGATACCACGGCCCAGTGCCGAATTTCTTACGGCGACGCCGCAACCGACTGCATGAACAGCCTGTCGGAGCAAAGTGTTTGCATGTGCGGTTCGGCGGCGTGTACGGACGCAGGCGGGTCCGACCCAGACCCAGACCCGTCACCAGGTCCGGGCGGCATGCTTGGCTTCTTTGATCGAGGCTCGGATCTGCTTCTGAGCTTCTTCGACAATCAGCCCGACGCAGACGACATCCACTCCCAGGCGGGGCTTGGTGCCATGCTTCGCGACTATCGCCTTGCGGGTATCGATCGCTTTGCCGTGCTGGGTACCGTAGGCCGGCAGGGTGGTCGCTTTCTGAATTCAGCGTCCGTCATGAACGTCTGCCTAGGAAGCAACAACTGGGTTAACGCCTATCCCAAAGGAGGATCCACCTGGAACAATGCTCTTGCGCTGGTCGAGACGCGCGCCAATGCGGCCCTGGCTCGCGGCGGGGACGTATGGATCCAAGAAGCGGGTCAGTCTGACTTTACCGCCGCTCTGCTCCGTCGCATCAAATCCTCTAACCCGGTAGTGGATACGCTCAATCGAATACACGTCGTTCAGCACAGTGACTTTAACGAGAATCAAACAACGCCAAGTGAACTGAATTACGTTCGCGCAAATGCAGATTACATCCGCATTCCAGATGGTAATCAGGCAAACAACGGGTCTCCGGATTTCGTAAGCCGTAACGTTGCCCTTTGGGACCAAGCCATCAGTGAGCCTCTTAACGGCAGCTGCTGGAGTGAGGCCAGGTATATCGGCAGCGAACGCAACGCCAGCGCCAGCTTCGTAAATCCCGTGATCCGAGACGGCGGCTTAGACTTCTCCGATACGGTAGAGGCGACCTACATGTTTGGCTTCAACTCGCTTGCGGGGTCTGCCCAATTCTTCGCCGAATTCCCACAGAGTGCTGCTGTACAGGGCAGCCCAAATCCGGTTTCGAGCACGTTCCAGGAGGTCAACGGATTAATCGTTGTTGAGATGGAGTCGCTTGGTCCGGCGGTAGGATGGCAGCAAAAATCCGGCAGTGGAGCGATTGGCTCGTACCTGGAGTGGGCCGCCCCTGACAGCTTTGACTTCCCGGGGCAGGGGCAACTCAGAGTTCCCATAAGAATTACTACACCGGGAATCTACCGATTCCTCTGGCGCAGCAGCATTCGTGCCGGCAACGATCCGACGGAGCATAATGACACATGGCTGAAAATCGACGCTGATTCCTTCTACGGACAGAAAAGCGGCCGCGGTTTGTCCCATAGGTAAGGCGGCAAGTAACTCATGCAGCGGCGGCCAACCGAGAGGGGCAGGGGCTGATGGTTGGTTTTAAGTCTATCGCTCCGGTGGGCCAATATCCGCGTGGGTCTGGCAGGCGTGGACCAGCGATGAAGACCCGCATGCCATTTATGCCTCCTTCAATCAGCCCGGTGTTTACGATCTCCTCATCTCCGGTCGATCGCGCAATCATGCTATCGATCGTTTCGTGCTGTTTCGCTCCGGTAATGAAAGCGGCAACGTTAGCCAGAATTTTGCGACCAATGGCGGACGGAGTGAATCTCCCCGCTCGTAGCAGCTGAACGGGCAGCAATTGAAATGGCCGGCGGGTTCGGGCAACGAAGACAAATCAGAAGGTGTAACGCTAAACACCTCGCAGGCCACGCCAAAATTCCGATGAGAAGTGCAGGGGGTTTCGTTGACGCCGGAGTGGCACGCGCAGAACAGTAGAACGCGAGTCCGTGTATCTGAGCGAAGCCCGCTTCTGTGAGTAGCGGGGCTTAGCTGGTTAAAACCTTGACCAGTAGAAACAAGCTGAAGTCGAGAGGGCATTAACGAATTGGTTGCACTCTGCTCGAGGCAAGGACGAACTCGGTCAGCCGCAGCGAATTTCTACACTAGGGAATCCAAAGGCAGGGAGCCCAAAGGCCATAAAAAGCACGCGGGCGCGTGCTTCTGGATAGCTCGGAGCATCTACGCACGTCGCTGGGATCTGAGGGCGACTAAACCCAAACCAAGCAAACTCAGTGTTGCAGGCATAGGCACAGGTACATCAACAGCTACTGTCGCAGCGAACTCGACGTTGTCCAATTCGAAAACGTCAATGGCATCACCGCTGCTAAAGGTGACGCTAGCGAAAGAATTGTCACTGATGAAGCCCGCAAAACCACTGCCTGACCCGTTGATGTCGATGGCCCTTGTGAAGGTGCCACCGGTGCCGTCGTCGATAGAAATCTGAAGATCAAAAAAATTTACGTCGAAGTAATCAAACGCTAACGCAAAAACGGGCGTCGGGAAGAGCCAATCGATGGATATGGATGCTTCGCTGCCGTCCGGCTCTACCGCATTGTTGTAGACGCCGGAACTGACAGAGTTGTCGCCACAACATTGTCCTTGACCGCTGTTGGTAGAGATGATGCCAGAGTCGAGTGTAATGCTTAGCGCTGAAGGTATCTCATTATCAAACGCATCAAGGACAGTACTCGCTCCACCCAAGCCGGAAGTCCAATCCGTATGATTGTCGAACACCATGATGGCAGCGTTCGTCATGGATGCAGACAGAGCGGCAGCCGTTCCAAATACTAGTAGAAAGATACGATTCATTTCATGCGCCTTAGTGAGCTTGATTTTGCAGACAGGGCACGCAAGCAGAGTGCCGCTTTCTTAAACCGATATCTGCATCACGTAGTTACGAAACACTTGGGCCGCGCCTACTACAAGACTGGGTCACATGGCCAAGTATTACTCCCTTGGACTCAACCTAGCTGCGTAGAAGTGGTAAGCCTAGTTAAATTTATTTCATGAAGTTGAGAGATTCCGATGCCACGTGGTTGCGGGCGAGCAAGACCTCTGGATCGGTGTAGAACAAGGATGAACTAGCACAGTCTGTAGCAGTTAGCCCTGGCTGGTGGTAAGTAAAGCGTGCTGGTTTCGTTGACGGCTGATGGAGACGCGCAGGACAATAGACCGCGAGACCGCTTACCTGCGCGAAGCCCGCTTCTGTGAAAAGTCCCGTGCGCTCATGTCGTTCGGCTGATAAAGCTGAATGCTCACGCCGTACCCCCTGCTCACCACTCTTCCTATTATTGATGTGTCTTGGGGTCTTCGGCGATTCACTAGATCAGGCAACTGATTCCGATATCAGTAGCGACGAACGGCTAGAAGAGCTGATTGTTTATGGCACTAAGCAGTACCTGTCGCTTCAGGAAGTGGATGTATCCATTGAGGTTTTCGATAGCGAGCGCATCGAACAGGAAAGCTTGTTCGACCTCGATGACTTACTGTTGCGAACCCCCAATGTTCAGTCCTCCGGGTCAACGGCCTCTCTTTCAATTCGCGGAATCTCTCGGATTGGTAATGGCGGTGTCGGTTCGGGCGCAACCTCAAACGTTTTTCTTGACGAAACGCCCATAAGCACGATTGCGCTCGCGATTGGCTTGGATAGCCTTTGGGATATTGAGCAGGTCGAAGTGCTCCGGGGGCCCCAGTCCACAGTGCGGGGTCGCAACACTTTAGCGGGTGCCGTCGTTATCAGAACGACCGAACCCACATTTGATTGGCAAGGAAAGCTGAGGGCTCGGGTGGCCGAGTTCAATACACAGCAATATGCCGGAGCGTTCTCCGGGCCCTTGATCGACGAGGAACTCGCGTTCCGACTTGTCTTTGACCAGCAGCGAACCGATGGATTTATACGCGACGCAGTGACCGGGCAAGATCACAATTCTCGGGATAACACGCTGCTGAGGGGCAAGTTATTGGCAATGCCGAGAGCGCTACCCACCCTGAGAGCGCAACTGCTTTTGGACTACAACGATGGAGAAGCCGGTCAGGCGAGCAATCTCGTCTCCGCAAATACTGCGGCAAACGATCCTGCTTTTTTGACCGATTTCAGTTTTAACGATGGCCGTTCTTACCGACCGATTGAACGCAGCGATAATGAAACGCTGCGCACCGTCTTTGATCTCAACTTCGATCTAAGTGGCGTGGCGTCGTTGCGGGGTGTGCTGACCTATGAGAATAACAGGCTCCAACAGCAGACCGGGACCGAACAGAGCTTTGCAGTTGCTGGCTTGCTTGCGAACCAATTGGAGTTGCGCACAAACGAAACCGACACAGCGTCACTGGAGTTGGGCTTTAGGCTAAGGGAAGAACAATGGTCTGCTTCTCTAGGTGTATACCTATTCAGGGAAGAAGGCGAGACCGACTCGATGAGCGTCTCTCCGTTGATCGGTTCTGTTCCATTCGTGCCCATTCCAACGACGACGCGGTTGATCAGCACTTTCGCGGAAAGCGAGCAAACCGACAATTTTGCAGTCTATGTCGAAGGCAGTTATCGCCTTGATGAGCGTTGGACCCTAGATTGGAGTGCGCGCTATGACCAGGAAGACGTATTGATTACTCCCGAGATGTCGACAACCCAAATTGATCCCTCCGATTGCCTGGCCGATCTTTCAGAAGAGAGCTTCTCTCCCGAGAGTGCGGTGATTCTTGTACCGTGCGCAGATTTTCTTGAATCAACGGACGATGGCGGTCCACCGGATGAACAAGAGGATAGCTACAGCGCGTTTCTTCCTCGCGTAGCAATCAATTACCAGTTGAATGATGCGGTGAATCTATTCGCGTCGGTACAGCGCGGGTATCGGGCAGGTGGCAGTTACTTACGATTTACAGGAGAGCGTTTCGTTGTCGAATCGTTTGATCCCGAATATTTGAGCAATCTTGAGCTGGGCTTTCGCTCCCAGTGGTTAGATGATCGGCTAACGGTTAATGGCAACGTTTTCTTCGCCCGGCATGAGGATCAACAGGTCTTGGTTCCCGGGCCTTCTGGAGGTTTCTTTGATGGGATCGTCCTCAACGCCGGGGAATCGGAAAACTTCGGCGCCGAACTGAGCCTCGACTTCGTACCAAATAGCAGCTTGAGTTTTTACGGTTCGTTCGGATGGCTTAATGCCACTTTCGAGGATTTTCCCTTTGCCGCACCTGGTACGCCGTACTCCAATCTTGCGGGTAATCGGCTTGCAAACTCTCCAAAACTCAGTTTCACGATCGGCGCTAGCTATCAGCATCAGTCAGGGGTCTTCGCAGATGCGAGCTGGAACTATGTCGGATCGCTATTTACGGACAATACTAACCTGACTGAACGCGACCTTGGTCCAGGGCTCAGTGAGCACTTGGGTAACCGGAATCTAGTCAATGCGCGACTCGGTTACGAGGGAAGAGGTTTCCTACTGCAGGCCTACGTCACCAACCTGCTGGACGAAGATCAGTTCACTAATCTTGACCTTGCGCAAGTCGAGTTGGGAGGCGGCACGACAGAGTTTAGGGAAGACCCTACCGCCAGTCTAATCAGACCCAGGGTGTTCGGTTTCTTAGTTGAGTGGACGTTCCTTTAACGTCCTCGGGCACCTTGAACTTTAGCTCATTCGCTGACGGCCGCCGAGCCGCACGAAATTTCCTCAGTTGCTGTAGAGGTGCGTTGTAACTGATGATTCCGGCAATAGCGATTCGCTCACCTCTCGACATACAGGTACCTCACTGCCCGAGTCGTCGAATGGGATCGCAACCTCCGAATGGATGGAACAGTATCTGATCTGAAGCAGAAATACACTGTTAATGGAAAGTCTGCCTGCTCGGAGTATTTGTTTCATCTCATCCTCTGTTAATCCCGACGTTTCGTCTGCGCATGACGAGGCTGATAGACGGTCTGGTTGCGTAGCTGCCGTAAGCATAGCTAGGGCTTAAGGCAAGTGGGCATGAGATGGGCCTAGTTCTTTTTTTGTCTTGACGATATCCAGAGACTATCGGCAGCTGCATACAACAAGGTTTTTGCAGGCAGACACTCAAGTTCTGCGCCGCACAAATCCTGTCGCATAGCAGCCGCTATAACTTCGAAAGCCAATTATTGCCAACCCGAGACACGATAGAAGCAAAGTGGAGGGAGCCGGAACCGAGGCACTCACCTGTCCAGAGATAACACTCCGTACAGGGTCCGATCCGCTGCACTGGATATCAGGACAGATGCCTTCGGACCTGGCAATGGCTGAAGTATCTAAATTGATCTCACCTCCGATGTGGGATAGTGGAGACTCGAAACTCAATGCAAGCACTGGCGTACCCGTGAAATCGGTAAGCGATTCGTCGATGACGGCGATTAATATACTCGCGTTTCCGGGTGATGCTGGATTGGGAGCGCGGTAGGTTGCAAACGGAGTGACGATGTTGATGTTGGAGTAGCGCTCAATGTCAGCATCGAAATCAAAAGAACCCGTCGCTTCGGAGCCATCGTCGAAAAAGACATCAATCAAATTCCAGGTTATTGGGCCAGCCTGTGCGCCGATGCTCATATACGCAATTACGCTCGCACAAGCGGCCGTCATGAAACTGCGCATACGGTGTCTCCTCCGAGTATCTACAACAGTTTTTTGAATGCGTTTATCCATGTAGCAGACCGGCAACTTGGTACGCCCCAAGGCGTAAAGAATCGATTTTAGGCCGGCGCCAGCCAATCTGCTTTAACGGTTTCCTCATCGTAACGCTCTATAACCGATGACCCATTCAACGCTTTCACAGCTCATTAAGCACCTCAGAAACCGTCAACCTGTTTGATGTTTGGTGTCCCGCCCGTAACCCTTCCGAAGACTATTCGTTAGACTCCGTTTTTTGGAGTTAAACATTTTTAATGTTCTTCGACGGTTAGTGGGGCAGAGGCGTGGCACTAGCCTATCGATCAAAACCGGGATGCGGGCTGGCACTACTTGCGATAGTTATCGAAATCACCGCGCAGGAAGATCAGAGATCGAGGGCTGCCGCAGCGGACTGTTACAGAAATCTCAGGGAGCTTCGGTGAAATTTCGGTGAAAGTTCACTTAACCGCAACGCCTTACCGACGCATTTGAATCAGCGAATAAACGTATGCTGCCGCCACTACGGTGCAGATTGCGGTAGCCCGGTACGGTGCTGGCGTGAACGCATAAGCCAAATAGCATCCAATGGATCGGCCGACAGCGTGTTGCATCCCAACCGGATCGTCCGCTGCCCATCCGTAGGGAATCCAAACCAATCCGGCAAGCACCGCCATCCCTAACACAAGGATCAGCGGGTCGCCCGCTTTGGCGCCCATAACCACCAGGGGCACCGTGACAGCGACTCCCGCAATCGACGACAAGAAGAGCTTGGTGAGCGGGGTGTCGGTACCACCACTGAAGGGGTTCGCCCTTTCACCGAATCGATAAGAAACGCGAGCGGCAGTATCGCGACCATGAGGTAAAGGCCAGTGTTCGCGATTACCAGCTCGCTGAGCCCATGCGCCGCGATGCCGAGGCCTGCTTAGGGCATTGGCGCCATACAATCGTTTGCCGGCATCGGATCGGTCCGGCTGTACGAGCCCCAGCTTTTCATAGTGGCGGATCATGCGCTCCGTCAATCCGGTCCGTGCTGCGACCTCACCAATGCGAAATGCTTTTCGACTTGCCATATTCCTACTCTAACCCCTGACATAGTGTCAGGGGCAAGCGTGGCACTCGTGTCAGGGTGTGGCCCTTTTCTCAGCATTCATCTTTCGACCGCGTGGCATACCAGTTTGCACCCGGTGCCGCCGTTATGCCGTGCAGTAGCGCGCTGATCCATACTGCGTTGATCGCGATAATCAGAATTGTGTCGGCGTATTCGTGCCCGGCTTCATGGACTACCAGTAGCGCGAACAACGCAGTGGCGAGGCCTCTCGGACCGAACCAGCCAAAAAACAATCGAGTCAGGGCGCTCGCCCTGGTTCCGAGCAGCGATAAGTAAATCGCAAGCGGCCGCAAGACCAGCAGGCTCAATAGAATATAAACAGCCATCGTCCAATCCAGGTGCGCAAGGGCGTTGGGCAGAAGCCCCATACCGATAAACAGAAAAGATACCCAGATCAGTAACTGACCTTCTGTTTCCGTAAATTCGTAGATGAAGCGGCAGTGTTCTGCGGCTACGTTTCCGAACGCCAAACCCGCTACGAAAGCGGCGATGAATCCATTACCTCCTACCTGCGCAGCGCTGAGATACGCAACGCCCGCCAGTGCCAGTATCGCGATACCCTCAAAAGTAGACTCAGTAAGTGCTCGAGCTTCCGCCGCGACAAACAGTTTCGCACCACCCCAGCCTACCAATCCTCCGACAAGCGGACCTAAGATGATTTGCTTGGCTCCAAACAAGAGCCAGCTCATTCGCTCGCCATCGGCGTCCATATGCATAGCTACCAGGCTGGCAAAAAACAGAATAAACGGTAGGGCGAGACCGTCATTCAGACCGCTCTCCACGGTCAGAGACTGACGCTCTTTCTCCGGAACGGCGGGGTTGGAAATGACCGCCTGTCCCAGAGCAGCATCGGTCGGCGCCAGTATCGCTGCCACTAACGCGAGCACGGTGAGCGGCCAGTCAGGAAAAAAGAGCACTGCGCTCAACGTGCCGAACAGCATCATCAGCGGCATACCGAAGACCAACATCCGGAACGGCCATACTGACTGTGATCGAAGCTGAGCTACGTTGATTTGCGATGCATCGAGAAACAGCAAAACGATCAATGCTATTTCAGCAACTGTGTGTAACAGGCTCTCCGCTTGATGCATCTGTTCGCCATCAATTATGCCGAACGCACTTATTCCGAAGCCAAGGGCAAGAAACACCATAGGTGCCGTAACGATCGACCTAGAGAGTCGGTGCGCCACCATTGCATACGCTATACAGCCGACTAGAACTGTGATTACTCCGATTTGCATGTCGCGTCTTATGCCTGCTAAGGAAATATATGTCTTTCACTTGGTGAGGGGCAAAGGTGCCCTGACACAGGTCTAAAGTATCCGTTGTAAAGATCAAAAGTAATCATCTCTTCATGAGCATAAGTTAGTGGGTATTGATGACGAGAAGTGTGAACGGGTACGATCGACAGCGGAGGTGCTCCGTTATGGCTCGACTTTCCTCGGTTCCAGCCGTCTACCAGACAAAAGTTGCTTTCCGCCAAATTGATCAGCGCATGCGTAGCGCTGGCGTCGACATCATGGAATACATGGATGCATCGACAAAGCCGAGCAGTCGCAAGTTACTTCCCTATGGCATCTGGGCCGGAGACACAACGCTCCAGGGCATAAGATTTTTGCTGAAGAGGGGCCAACCACCGCTTCTAGACCTAGAAATCGGAAAGAGGCTACTGCTAAAGAAATTACGCTCCGCGAGGCGCTCGGGTGGGAAGACATTTCGTGAAGGTAATCGCGTCGACCGCCCGAACTGGGCTCATGACCTATCCTTTGGTGTAACTCCAGGGATTGGTTTTCGCGAGATTCTTTATCTTCCCGTAGTCGATCAAGACCGGCGCCGAGCCGTAACGGGTGCCTCCAGTCAGTCTAATGCGCATTTTGATAAGAGCTTTTCGGGTAATTTTGGCCAAACCAGAGCTAAGCTCGACATTACGTCACTGCACATTTCGGTTTGGGAATCAGTTTGCTCTATCCACATAGATCATGCCGGATTCAGTCTTTCATTGCCCAGCGGGAATGACGTTTTCGTTTCCCCCGACGTCGTACAACATATGTTTGTAGAATTATTACAACGCGACGCCCTAAAATTCCCTAAGGGTTTTGAGATTTTTTTGCCCAACTCGCGTAACGACTTCTCGAGCACTGGTGTTCGTGCCACCAAACAACTGATGAAAAACCTGAACGTCAATCTCCAAATGTCGCTCAGCTTCCTAGATCAGAGATCTAAACCGGTGAAAACCAGAGCGAGCACCACAGCAAATCTCGAATTCCGTTTTTAGCCAGCTTCAATTAAAGGAACAGAAGGTGGCCAGTAGGCGGGATTCCGTTTAGAAAAATTCGGATGCGGCATTGACGCGCTCCAGGGCGCGCAGACCTTTTGGTGATCAGAGGCTTATTGACGCATCAAAGCAGCTTTTTACCTGATTCCCTGTATCAATGGGCTCGTGCCCCGAGCTAGAAACGAGCTTTATCACCAGGACTGCCAAGCGCTTCTACTCCAGCTAAAGGAATTGACCGTTACAAAGGGAGCGTGTCTCTTCTATCGTAAGGAGGTGATGAGGCTCTTCGAAACGGGACTGTGTTTTCCATGCGCATTTGGGTTCGATTACTGCGCTCTTAGCCGAACGGCCCGAGCTGGCGATTCCGCGTCGGCAGGAGCTACTAAGCTCATAATTCAAAAATCACCGCCTCTCGCCTGTAGAGACTCACGAATCAGATTCGCAGCCAGCTTAGATCCGTGCTCATTCAGATGATCGTAGTCCCGGTAGATGAGTGTTGCTTCGTTGAAGCCAAAGCAGAATTGTGGATCACAAAAAGCGTCTGTAGGGTCTACGAACACGACTTGCGGATGTTTCTTACTGAGTTGTCTCAATAGCGCTCTAAACTTCGCGGTTCGAGCTTCAAAGATGGTACGTTCATATTTACAACCATCCGTATCGACGACCTCACCTTCGACACGTGGGCCAAAGGGTCTCCAGCGGTAATTTCCGCTTTTGGTCAGGCATGCCCCATACTGAATTCCCAGTTCAGGAATATCAGAGAAAAATACCACTTGCTTACCAGCCTCTAATAATTCTTCCACGGTTCGGGTAAAACCACTCTCAAAAACCAAGTAACGATCTTTCTGGTCAGGATCATCCATATCGATCACGTTCTGCCTTACTACGCGGTCCGCTCCTTGTCCCTGAAACGAGGTGTTATCCAGATAAACAGGGCCCATGGAGGACATGATCACAAGGGTCATCTTGGGATCATTGATGATCGTATCCAAAGCACTATTTGTGTGTGCGGAGCAAGCGCCGATTTCAAAGCGGAAATCATATCGATCAATATTCCTGAACGGTATGCACCCGGGAGATGTGAAATTTACAACGCCTCCTTTAGTAAGCACTTGCAACCCATAAAGAAGATGTTCGGCATGGGAATCTCCTAGTAGAGCGATGTTTGCCCCTTCGCGGACCTCCGGCGGTTTGACCAGTTGTTCAGGCGCCTTGTAGAAGTTGGCGCCATTGGAAAGGAGCACGGCGAAAAGCACACCCGATATGGATATCAGAGAGAAAACTAATACTGCGATCAGCCTGCCTCGCGATATACAATCCTGGCTCCGAAAAGGTCGTTCGATCCAGCGATACGAAACGAATGAGAGCAAAAAGGTAACAGCGATCAAAGGTAAAACTCTTTCCGCCTTAGCCCCGAGCAGCAGATCCGATAGTGCAAAAATTGGGTAGTGCCACAGGTAGGCTGAATAACTAACAACGCCGACCGCTACGAACGGTCTGCTGCCTAGCGCCCTGCCAACTAAGTCACGGCCTGACGAAAAGGCGATGAGAAGTCCAGTACCAGTTACTGGCAATAACGTGTAGAAGCCTGGGTGAGGCGTTCTTTCATCGAAAATTACAACGCTGGCTGCGATAAGGCCGATCCCGACGAAGGAGAGCAAGTTGACTAGGTGACGTGGCGGTCTGTCCCCTTGGTTATAGTTCAATTGTATAAATGCAAGGACGCAGCCCACGGCCAGTTCCCAGAAGCGAAAAAACGGAAGATAAAACCCGGCTAGTTGATTCCTATCCTCTATATACTGGGCGGCAACGAGGCTAACTCCTAATACAAGAAAAACGATCAGCATAAGCCGTTCTTTAACGTGCTGGAATCCAAGCACCATTATTGGAGGAAAAAGCAGGTAGAACTGCTCCTCAACGCCGAGGCTCCAAGTATGTAGGAAGGGTCGGGTTAGGGAGCTATCGCTGTAGTAGTCAATAAGCTCGGTGTAAAAGTAGATGTTGGAGCTAAAAAAAATAGCGGCGAGGAGGCTTTCCGCAAGAGAGACTAGTCTTTCCGGGGTGAAAGCCACCCATGCGAAAGGCAAGAAAGCGACAATGACTGTGAATAGCATTGGCAGCAAGCGCCTTGCTCGCCGTTCATAGAACGTTGCAAAACTGAAACTCTGATTTTGCTGTAATTCACTCAGAATAATTCGTGTAATGAGATACCCACTGATAACAAAGAAAACGTCTACGCCGATGAAGCCACCAGCAAACCACTCGCGTCCTAAAAACACGATTTTTGCATGGCACAAAATAACGCTGACGACCGCGATTGCTCTGATGCCGTCGATTTCTGGGCGATAATTTAGACTTTGGGAGTACTTTGCTGTGTTCAACGCTTGGTTCCTTCCCACACCATCCCATATCAAGGCGCGAAAAAACTCTCACTCAAAAGAACCGGGGTACGGCCACAATGAGGTGTGGACTCTGCTACCCGGGTGCGGCTGGCGTTCACTTCTGGGTCTTCGCCTCAACCGCAGCCAGGCTGCACCAACGCAAGGTCTTGCAGCAAGTGCTTAAGCATGCGCTCGCAACTGTCCGTTATTGTGGAAGTAGTATGCTCTCGTGATGCTCAAATAAATTCCAGTTGTAGCAGTCCACTGCTTGTCTACTCGAGCGGATAGCGGCGTCACAGCTCTTTAAGCCGTCTGCGGTAAGATTGAGCGCGGACGTTAGAGTAGCTGCTAGTGTGTGCTCCTCGCCAGCATGAGGTTTAGCAACCTTGAGCGAAACCAACTCGTTTAGGTAGGACAAGTTTCGAGGTGAGTGCCGAGGTAGCGGGAGTGTCGTACTATAAAGCCGGATGCTCGAGCAGCGATAACGTCGCGTGACACAATTCTGCAGCTCGCTTACACATGCGGCGCGGGGTAGCGTATACCGAGTTCCCATTCGTAAGTTAAGAAGCGATCCATGGCGTGACTCAAGCGGGTGATCATTGCGGTATGATCCTTGGCTGAGATGTGTGGCGATTGCTCAGGCCGTGGGTACACGCCTGGTGGCGTGGACTGCAGAGTCCGCGTTGATGAATTGGCGGTGCTCAAGGATCCTCCGCCATACGATGGCGCAACAGGCAAATCTTAATACTGGTTTTTCGTTGGAGAGTTTTGGTGTCGGTCGATAGTCAAGCAGCTTTTCTCGGGCGCCTAGCTAACAACGGTTTTGATCTAAGCGTTTTCTATGACATTGGTGCCAATATAGGACGCTGGACTCGATCTGTTGCGAAGTTCTTCCCTGATGCTCGATACGAACTCTTCGAGCCCCTTCACAAACGCCTCGAAGGTGTTGATGCAGGTCTTTCACTAGTAGGTTCTGAGGTCAACTGGAATGTGCATGATGTGGCCCTGGGTGATTCTTCGGGTGCGACTAGGATAAAAATACTGGGTGATCTTGGCGTCGGCAGCTCAACATTGATTCTGGATTCAGATATCCGAAAGCCAATCGAGATTTTTGATGTGCCCAGCTGGCGACTAGACGATTATGTAGCAAATGAAAGTCTACCGTACCCGGATATGATGAAACTGGATACGCAAGCTTCTGAAGTCCTAATACTTAGGGGTGCTGAAAAGTGTCTGAAGCACGCGAAGTTCGCACTTGTCGAGACGTGGTTCAGACGAGTCTATGGGCCCGATACACCGCTGTTTGTGGAGTTATGCAACGTGATGGACGGCTTTGGATGGCAGCTCTACGACGTACTGCTACCTGAGGATGGGCGCGACGTAGATGGGACGCTGCGATGGGGTGATGCGGCGTTCGTTAACCGGGCTCACTTTTCTCAGAGCGGAACTTGGTACTGATCTGTCTTTAGATTACCGCGCCTGAACATCTGTCGCCGGCATATGTGTGGGGGGCCTTTTATGCGCCCAACGTGGTATTGGGTGTCGCGAAGCCAATCGCGTTCAGGTAGCTTAATCCGTCTAAGATTTCAAAATGGAGATTAAACGATTGCGTCGGTTCACCCGCCCGGTGTACGAGTTTACACTAGGCTTGGCGGTGTACCGTGTAGTAACACACCCATCCCTACCGCATCCATCGAAAGCTCCACGACTGCATCGGCGATTTTCTGCCCTATTCATGAACTATTGGGAGTACGAATAGTTCAGCTACAGGAGCTCTCGGGAAAAATCAGTAAAAAAATAATCGGGTAAAGGAAGTGGCTTCGGCTTCAAGCAAAGATAAATAAATCGCAAGCAGGCCGAAGATGACGGCCGCCGTTCGCTACACAAAGCTAACTTAATGAACTGCAGGACTTTCTGAACGACCCTAAGACTGGCATCAATCGAGTCCGAGTGCCCATTTTTGCGTGAAAGATGATCAGGTCGTGTCGATTCGTCCGATGTTGGACGGGTGCTGGGTTGGCGATCATACCTTGTGGGTGGCCTGAAAATGCAGAACTCCTCTCGCATGCGCACTTACGAAGAAGGGCAGGCCGGTGGATGATTCGGGTTTCGTAGCTGATTTGGAGCCACTGAAGGGTCGATCACTTAAGAACATTAAGGCAGGTCCGAGGCCAAAGGGTAAGTAAACCGTCACTAAGATACGATCGATCAAGATGTTTAAGCGCTTCTTTGCTGCCCGATTCGTTCTGGCCATTCTTGCTTTAGCAACCGAACTAGCGGGCGCCAGGACGTCGTTCGACAGCAACCAGATCGAGACATGGGCGGATGAGTACTTTGACTCAGCCCTTGCCAACAGGCGGATAACCGGTGCCTCCGTGGGCTTTGTTCAGGATGGCAAGGTGCTGTTCCTGAAAGGCTATGGGTGGCAGGACCAGAGGGCGCAGATTCCTCTGGACCCAGCTCAAACGCGATTCCGCATGTGCTCCACATCAAAGACGGTGACGGCAACAGCGATCATGCAGCTCCATGAGCGTGGTGCGATCGCTTCGCTCGATGATCCGGTGAACAGGTATCTCACGAGGTATCAATTACCCCCACCTTATGGGGATCAGGTGACCTTCCGGCACTTGATGACCCACAGCTCAGGTATGGCCGGGCATTTCACTCCCCAGGGAACTAAAGAGGATATCCCTGTTCCGGTAGACGCCGAACTAGTCAGGTCGTTTTTCCGAGAGAACATCGAGCGACCGCCGGGTTTTGTCGGCGTTTATGCCAATCTCGGCGTCGCCCTTGAAGGCGTTGCTATCGAGGATATCAGCGGGCAGTCCCTAGCAGAGTATGTTGCGCGGAATGTATTCGAACCACTGGATATGAGCAGCGCGCTTTTTCATCACTCGCTGGACAAGCCGCCGCACCTGGCTCAGCCCTATGCGATTTACCCGGATGGATCTTTGCAGGAGATCCGTTTTTACCCAAAGCACCCGCTCACGGCAGCGTCCGGTGGTTTTATCACCACTACCGAGGACATGCTGAAATATGTGGCTCTACACGCCGACGAAGAGGCGCGCACCCATGGGGAGATTTTGTCCGCTGACGGACGAAAAACTCTCCACGAGCGTCACTTTGGGCGTCACCCGTCGGACCCGGGCATGGGCCTGCACTTTTATCGAGATCAATACGGTGATGAACTGATGGTGCATCATGGATGCGGGCTTCCGGGCACCAGCAGCCTCATGGGTGTGTTCCCTCAAAGTAATGCGGGGTTTGTCGTCACCCTTTTGTCTGCGAATGTGTCGCCCAGCGTAGGAGACGTGATCAGCAAGATTTTCGGCCGAGGGCGTCTTGTCGATGGCGGCGAGGGACCAAGAGGGGACACTGTCAGCATCAACGCACTACCAAGGGCTTTACTTGGGGAACGACGGCTTCCTGCAATCAACAACGACGGCGCACCACCCGGCATGATCGATGATCCCAACCAGTTACCGGGGACCTACTGGGGCGAACGGCGATCATTTCGTTCTTTTGCGGCCATCTTTGCTTTCAACACCACCACGGTGACCTTGGGTGAGCGCGAAGGCGAACTCGAGATAAACGACCGTCTATATCGGAGGCGGGCGCCGGGAGTTTACGAGGCAGAAAAGGGTACCCGGCGAGCATACTTTCGGCAGGCGGCCGGCGATGGGGAGATTTTCCTTCAGTCTCACGTGAGCTCAGCTGCGAGGCAAGCCAAGGGCCTGAAGAATCCGGTGCTGGCGTATATCGGGCTGGCTGTCAGTTTCGGATTATCGCTGACCGGTTTTCTGGCGCTATTCTGGCGTCGCCGGCGAGGTCTTCAACGCTGGGCAAAGTGTCTTAGCCTTGGTGTGGCTTCGTGTGTGCTGCTCATACCGTTTTGTCTGTTTATGGGCTATGACCGGCTGGATGACATCGCGTTCGTCGATTACTTCAACGGCGATCTCAGCCGGGTCGCCGTCGTTATTCTGCTCTTTAACGCGCACGCCATTCTTGGTTTGGGCATGTTGATTGTAGCGATCCTCGCATGGCGACGTGGCGTGGGAGATCCAGATATCGGCGGCGTGCTCATGAAGAATCACCTGAGCCTGTTGGCGGTAGCAGGCTTAGCCGCCCTGCCGGGGATGCTCTTGTTCAACTTGTTCGGTCTTCAGTACTAGCTAGCGCGCTCGCTTCAGCCCAAGCTAGCCTTAACAGATTAGCAGTGTGCCCTGTCATAGTTTTCACGGCATTGCCGGATGGCCGCGTGGTTGTCGTCAGCCCATGACACCAATCCATAAAGAGGTCCGATCAACGCCCGACCCAGCTCTGTGAGCGCGTACTCAACCCGTACCGGGACTTCTGGATAAACGGTTCTATTTACATACCCCTCTCGTTCTAAGTCACGCAGTGTCTGCGTGAGCATTTTTTGTGAAATGCGTTCAACTCTGCGTTTTAGCGCGTTAAAGCGATCCGGTCCATCAACTAGGGCAAACAGCACCAGCATCGACCAGCGGTCGCTTATCTGGGCGACCACGTTGCGAACGGGGCAGTTCTCATCGTTCCTAAAGATCCTCTTATCTGGTTCGCTTTTTTTGGTCATCAGACTTTTCCTGGAGTATGTGACGCGGAGGGAACGGGTTACCCAGTGGTTACCAGGGCACGCAATAGTACCTAATAGAAATGCAGGTATACAATAGATACCATTCATCTGTCTAAACGAAACGAGCCCATCACGGACCCGGCTTTTTGGTAAGGAGAGGACAGATGTGGAAATTGTTCGCTATCACATTCTTGTTGGTTGGTTGTTCAGGAGAGTCCGCCCGGGTCGAATCGGCACCGCCGGTAATCCAGTTTGCACCGTTAAAGAGAGCTAGTTGGTCTGCACAAGAGCACGCTAACGTTGAACTCGTATCGAGCTTTGTCCAATTGATTATGAACGACCACGATTTCGACGCGGTTTACGAGTCCTTCAACAACGATGCTTACGTGCAACACAATCGCAATCTTCCCGATGGTATCGAGGGTTTGGTGGGCTTCTTAAAGGAATTTGTGGCCGACTACCCGGAATACTCCTACGACGTCAAACATATCTATTCGGACGGCGATTATGTGGTTTTCCATTCTCACGCAACCTTGAAGAAGGAGGATCGTGGCAATCAGGATAAGGGCATGAACATTGTCGATACCTGGCGTGTAAAGGATGGACGAATCGTAGAGCACTGGGATGCAATCCAGCCTCTGGACCGGCTAATGCGCGTCTACGTCTTATTCAACGGCGGAAACATTCGCAATGACAACGGGGTGTTTTGAAACGGTCGAGTCGCCCAGAATCCGACGCGTGTTTGAGTCAGAGTTCGTGACTGGCATAGTTCCGCTCCCGCTCGGTCAATTTGTAGACCGGCAACACAGGCCCAGTCCTGCCTTTTCCTGCCGCGCCATCGCACGCATCGGCTCTCTCACAAAAAATTGATGAGTCGACGTGCTTAGCCGAGAGTTAAGTTAACTGTCACCAAAACCTCGGAACATTGATGCGGCTTCTGTTGTCCAAGCGCTGCTCAGGACGGACGCGAACAGGAAATATCATGCACACTCCCCGGTTAGTGCTCTTCATTTTGATCCTCGGCCCCTGGGCCAGTGATCTTGTGCTGGGTGGCGAAGTTCCCGATCTGCCGTTCGAGACGAAAGATGCTCTGGCCGCCCTGATTGCCAGCGACGAGCGACCGGATGGCCACAAGGCCCGCGATCGATACCGCAACCCGATGCAGACTTTAACCTTCTGCCAAATCGATCCCAGCTCGACGGTCGTTGAGATCTGGCCCGGCGGGCAGGGAGGCTGGTATCGGCGTATTGTCGAACCTCTAGTGACTGATGCTGGCGGTAGTTACATACCTGTAACCAAGGATCGTGCGTTCTTCGCTGAAGAGCCACAGGTGCCCTACGGCGAGGTAGATCTCGTGCTTGTTTTCCGCGCACACGGTTTCATGATCTACGACAAACCAGCTCAGAACTACGTCAATTCGCTATATCGCATGCTCAAGCCCGGTGGCGCGTTCTGCATAGTCGACCATGCGGGGGACGAAAATGTACCGCAGGATCCGGATGGAAAAAGTGGCTACGTCAACGAAAGCCACTTTCGCGGTATGGCGGAAGCGGCAGGTTTTGAATTAGAGGCAACTGCCGCTCACAACCGCAACCCCAAGGACACCAAAGATCATCCGCGCGGCGTGTACTCTCTTCCCCCTACGTTTGCGGGTACGCTCAAGTGGTCCGATGCGCGAAAAGCGTTTGCCGCGATCGGCGAGAGTGATCGCTTTACCCATCGGTACATCAAACCCAAATAGTCCGTACGTCACGGCAGTGGGCAGCGTAGTAGTGGCATTAGCTGTTATGAGATTCCCGGTGTGCAGCAACCAGCCATCATGATTAGCTGATTGTACGCGCTTGCGCGGCGTAGCTGATTCTCCAATGCGCCCGCATTCCTGAAGCCGGGTTCTCGCCTCGACTTTCAAATGCTCTACAGCGTGTTCATTGCCGGTCCCTGGCGGTGCTGCGAGCACGGTGCAAAATAGTTCGAATGGATCAAGCCTGTATGTAGTTCACTCGCTTCATCGGCGCGATCTAGCTACTCTCGTCGCCCGGAGAGCCTTCTTTTTCATCCTCGGGCTAATGAGTCCTCGCAGGAATAACAACAATGATTGTCTACGGTGTCGCCCTGCTTTCCGCTTGCCTGCTTCTGGGTATGCTGCTTGGGCAAGCCCTAGGTGTTGTGTTGGGAGTCGATGCCAACGTTGGGGGTGTCGGCATCGCCATGGTCTTTCTCGTATTGGCCAGCAATTCGGATGTTTTTAAGACGGTAACCCAGGGCCCCGCCGGTGCCGGAATCCAGTTCTGGAGCGCGATGTACATCCCCATCGTTGTCGCCATGGCTGCCCGGCAAAACGTTGTTGGTGCCCTTGAGGGCGGCTGGCTTGCTCTGGCTGCGGGGGTCGCCGCAGTAGTAGCCAGCTTTGCGTTGGTCCCCCTTCTCAGCAACTTCGGCGCCGCTGATAAAGCTGCGTTAGATAGTGAGAATGCTGACTGATGGAAGTCATTGAATCGGTTTTTCAGCGCAACTCCCTGATTGTGGCCTTTGCAGTCGTGGGTATAACGATCTGGGTCTCTTACTTTCTGGCCAACACACTGACGAAAGGGCGCATTCATGGCTCGGCCATCGCTATTGCCTTGGGACTGCTGGCGGCTTACATCGGCGGCGTCACAACCGGGGGTACTGCAGGTGTAGCCGATATCGCTCTACTTGGCGGCATTGGACTTATGGGCGGTGGCATGCTCCGGGACTTCGCCATTGTCGCGACTGCTTTCGGCGTACGGATGAGTGAGCTTAAGAAAGCGGGAATCGTTGGTGTTACTTCCATTTTTGTCGGCGTGTTGGTTTCATTTGTCGTCGGCGCTGCGGTTGCCGTTATATTTGGATACACCGACCCCACCGCCATCACGACGATTGGCGCAGGAGCGGTCACCTACATCGTCGGGCCGGTCACGGGTGAGGCGATCGGTGCTGCCGATGATGTGATCACCTTAAGCGTAGCGGCGGGTCTGGTTAAGTCTATTCTGGTTATGGTGGGCACGCCTATGGTCGCCGGGTTGATCGGGCTGACTAACCCTCGCTCGGCCATGGTTTTTGGCGGTCTGATGGGAACTACCAGCGGCGTCGCAGCTGGCCTCGCGGCGACCGACCCAAAGCTAGTGCCGTACGGCGCAATGACGGCCACCTTTTATACCGGGATAGGTTGCCTGCTCGGGCCTTCGCTTCTGTTCGCGATCGTGAGCGCTATCTTTTAGAGGCCGGGAAGCAAGAACTTATGGACCCTGGTCGAATCCCAGATGAAAACTATCCACTTGGCCTCGCCCTTTTTATCCGCCCATCCTGAACCTCGCGGACGTACTACCGCTATAAACGGTTAACCGCCCCTAACGGGGAGGTCCGAAGACCAGTACTTGCTGGCTAGAATCTCGCCCCCAAAGTTAGAAGACTCGTAAGGTTTACCATGGCCGCCTCTTATTCTGTAGAACGCAGGAACCCTATCGCTCGAGCCCTCGGTTCCATGGTTGACGTTGGGCGCGACCTGCTTGCTCGTCAGGGTGTGCTCAGTGGGAAGGAGGTATCCAGTGACGCCCTTGTAGAGATGTGCCGCGATCTCATTGAGCATCGCGGCGAAGCTTCTGGTCTGGCTCTCGCCGAGGAGATCGCACGGCAACTCGCGAGGCGAATACTCGGGCTCCGCTGTGTTCCCTGCGATCGTTAGAGGCAACGAGCATTATCGAACGAAGATAAAACTTAGCTCTGAAGTGTTTCATGGAGATCAGTTCTCTTATGGTCTTTTGGTAGCTGATTGAGATGCGACGTGATCCTATGGGGGGGCACTTGAGCTCTACTCACTGCATAGACTCAGTGAGCTACTCTTCTTTCGCGCACTGCAAGGACAAGGAATAACCCGCAACGCTCAAACTCCACTGCGGCTCTTTTATCGACTCGTACGTAATGAAGCACCTTCAATGTTCAAGAAATGTGGGGCTACGCTATCGAGCTAGCAATTTTTCTAACAACCCACGTTCTTAATCACGATAACCTGAATGCATTTACCTCGAATCAGTAGCTTTTTCTGGTTGTTGAAGAGCAGTCACGTTTGAAATTCGTGAATCATATTCAGATTTTGCGTACTGCCCCTATGGGGTTGCTCGTAGCGATTGCTGTAAAATAAGACGGAACACGGCGCCGTACCGTCAGTGGACCAACTCGCATGAGTTGCGCCCGAAGAATTCCGTTACCTGAGCCGGCCCAATTCAAAAGTTTCGCCATGGCTCGACAGTCTTTGGAGCTCCTCATCAAAAGTGTTTCGGATATTTACCGCCTGAAAGGGGCTTTTTCTTGGATATTCCTCTTCTTTTTCGTTTTCGTCTTCGTCTTTACGGCCACCAAGTCGATAGCCGATGGTAATGAAGACCTCGAGTCAATTTTTCTCATCCAAATCCTGCAGAACTCCCTGCTTAGCTCAGACGACGACAATGATGGCACCGTCAATCTTGACGATGCTTTCCCCAACGATCCCGGAGAGCAGTTTGACTCAGACGGCGATGGCGTAGGAGACAATGCCGACGTATTTCCGAACAATGCAAGCGAGCAGATTGACAGTGATGACGACGGCGTGGGAGATAACGCCGATGATTTTCCTAGTGACTCGAGTGAGCAATTTGATACTGATGGTGATGGTATCGGCAACAACACGGATGCCGACGATGACGGCGATGGTGTTCAGGATGACGAAGATGCCTTTCCCCTGGATCCGACTGAAGCCATCGATTTCGATTCCGATGGCATAGGCGATAATCTGGATGGTGATGATGACAACGACGGCATCCCCGACTTGGCTGATAACATCACCAAGGCTGGTCAAAAGTCGAACTACAGCCCCGGCGAGTTGATCGAGGTACGCATCCGCGGACGTGATGATGCGGGTAATCGATTAAGTACCGAAGAATTCTGGCACGTGCAGTACTTCACGTACGACTTAAACAACAACCCTGATAGATTCCTCTCAGACTATACGGAAGCTGGCTTCTTCAATGCTTCTTTTGATTCTGTCACACAAGAGTGGGTTGTTTCGTATCCAGCTCCGGAATATCGGGGGAACTTTCGTACACGGGTGAGCCTTTATTGTCCGCGATCAGATAGAGATTGCGGAGGCGTAACCTTTGATGATTGGCGAGAAGAATATCGCTTTGATGTGACATGCCCCGGTGAAGAATGTGAGTTCATTCCCGATCCGGAACCGGGCATTAACATTACGCGCAGTAATGCCACCTCAGAAGTTGCTGACGCTATTCAGAGAGCTGACGGTACCTTCTTGACTCTAATACAAGAGTTCGGCGACGAGTCGACCAACTTTACAAGCGCCTCTACGGATTTTGGAGACAACTGGAATACAGCCTCGACTGTAAATACAGGGGATAGCGGCGCAGCACTTTTAGAAGCAAGCGATGGTAGCCTTGCAGTGATACAGAGGTGTTCTGTTGACTACTGCGCACTACGTTCTGTCGATGGTGTGACCTGGTCGAGTATTAATCTCCTATCCGAAACGAATTTCCATGGTTGCGACGTCGCTACTTGTTCAACCGGTAGTTTTATCACAGGCTCGATTATAGAAATGCTGGGCGGAGGTTTCCTCGTAAGTTATAGCTTTCAAGCCGATCCGGCCGTCGCCCAAACAGACGTTTATGTATCCCAAACCTCGGATTTCGTTCACTGGTCAGCACCGGTGCAGCTGAGTTTCAGTACTAACTTTTCGTTCGACCCAGCGCAGATTCAATTACCAACGGGCGACTACCTGCTGGCGTACGTCTCGTACGAACGCGATGGTATTATCGTGCTGACATCCGACGATGGCCTTCTCTGGAGTGAATACCTACGTATTGCGACACCGGTGGCGCTGAATATGAGACTCCACTGGATCCTGGATGGTGATTCGCCCAATCTGTTTTTTGCCTACGGTCGCAGCCTGTTTTCCGCTTTTATTGATTTGGCAGCCTCGGCTTACTCTCTCGAAGAAGTAAGGAGCGGCATACCGCTAGGGGCTGAGCTCTTTAAGGCCATGGACGGTAGTGTGAAGATTATTTACTCGCTCGATCTTAACAATCAAAGAGATGTGTTTTTTGAACCCCTTGATTGACTCGGCAACGACCTTTGATCCATTGACCTTGATTCACGGTAACAAACGTTGCGGCCTTGCAATTGCTGGCTCCCTCTCGGTGTTAGGTCTTGGGCAAAACGATCTTAAGCAAACATCGTTTGCGTCGATCATGGACCCTTCGAAATCGATCAAAGCAAAAACAAGAGCCCGCCCTTCCTGAACCTACCGGCCGCACTACCGCTATACACGATTAACCGCCCCCAATGGGGAGGTCCGAAGACCAGTACTTGCTGGCTAGAATCTCGCCCCCAAAGCTAGAAGACTCGTAAGGTTCACCATGGCCGCCTCTTATTCTGTAGAACGCAGGAACCCTATCGCTCGAGCCCTCGGTTCCGTGGTGGACGTTGGGCGCGATCTGCTTGCTCGTCAGGGTGTGCTCAGTGGGAAGGAGGTATCCAGTGACGCCCTTGTTGAGATGTGCCGCGATCTCATTGAGCATCGCGGCGAGGCTTCTGGGCTGGCTCTCGCTGAGGAGATCGCACGGCAACTCGCGAGACTCGAAGGCGATCTCCAGCTGGCGTTTTTCGAACGACTGGTAACGGACTTTGCTGTAACACCCGGCGATATTGCCGAAGCGGCTCGGTGTTACAGCGAAGACCCGAGCTTCGACAATCTCAATCGCATCGCCAAGTCGATCGAGGCTCCGCGCGTTAAGCTTTTTCGGCGCATTAATATGGCGCCGGGGGGCACGCAAACACTCGTTGCATTGCGCGGCGACCTGCTAGCGGCTATGCGAGAAGCTCCACATCTGAAACCGATGGATGCGGATCTCAAGCACCTGTTTATCTCCTGGTTCAACAAGGGATTTTTGAACATGGAGCGAATCGACTGGAACTCTCCGGCATTCGTTCTCGAACGGATTATCAGTTACGAGGCCGTTCATGAAATCAACGGCTGGGATGATCTGCGCAGCCGCCTCCAGGAAGATCGACGCTGCTATGCCTTTTTCCATCCGGCGATGCCGGACGACCCGCTGGTTTTTGTTGAGGTGGCTTTAACCGATGGTGTCGCGTCCGCAGTGACACCGCTACTGGAAATGGATCGCAGTAGTTTGGCCGTAGCCGAGCAGAATAGCGCGGTTTTTTATTCCATCAGCAACTGCCACAGTGGTCTGGCGGGCATCTCTTTTGGCAACTTTTTGATTAAGCAGGTTGTGCATGAGCTACGGCAAGAGCACCAAGCCATCAAGACCTTTGTGACCCTGTCACCAATCCCCGGGTTTCGTTCGTGGCTCCAGGAGCCCGAAATCATGGATACCCTGGACGACGAACTTCGGGAGACTGTGCGCACCATCGAATTCACGGAGGCGTCGGATGAAGTGCGCGATAATCTGTTGAGATTGTGCGCGCGTTACCTGGTTACAGAGAAGAGCGGAGCTCTCGCCAGAGACCCGGTTGCGCGATTTCACCTCGGCAACGGCGCCAGCCTGCATCGCTTGAATTGGGCCGCAGATCCTTCAGCTAAAGGCCTCGAACAGTCCCTAGGCATCATGGTCAACTATCTCTACGACCTCGACAAAATCGAAATTAACCACGAGGCCTATTTCGACAAGGGCGAGATAGCGGCGTCGAAGGTCGTGCAAAAGTTGGTCTAGATAGCCTCTGACCAAGACCGTGCCGCGCCCTACGGGGATGACAGGCGGACGCATGACTTCAAAGTCGCGCCTAGATCGACGGTTCGCCTGTCAGCCAGAGACGCCCTGACTTGTTCAGAGGCTCCCTTGCGCTTTCAGAAGCTGCTCGCTCACTCGTTTGGCGACTTGCCGGGTAACCAGGTTTCCTGCAGGTGAACCCAGCTGATGCCTCGTGGTGCGCCAGGATCTTCGCGCAGCAAAACTGTGCTTAATCTTGCTGTTTCATGACCGTTTTCAAACTGCCATTCCTCGTACGTGAGCAAAGCCAGCGGCGGTATCAGCAGGCGTGTGCGAATGTTCTTTATAGCAATCGAAAACGCGGACTCCTGGACACCATAAGCAGTGCGTAGCGAGCCTATGATCGCGTTCCGGTCGGAAAGGCTACCGGTCGGTGAGATGATCTCAAAGTCGTCCGCCATCGCATCACTGAATTCCAGGAACGCGGAATCGGTGTCGGGAAGCGTACCGGCAAACCAGCCCTCAATGACCTTGTGTAGCTCGACGACTTCTTCATGGCAGCGATTCTCGAAATCAGGGTTTTGGGCCATAGCTATCGAGCTCGCCAGGAGTAAGATAAATGCAGTGATCGAGCTTCCGCGACTGTCGGTTTCGCGTTTCCAAGACGCAACCTTTTGAGTCATAAGTTCAACCTGCAGCCTTATGGGCCTTGCGCAGGCCAGTCGGATTGATAGAGTCAGCAACTCACCCGAGGTTTCGATTTCCTATCTATGCTGACAGAGAAGCCGGTTCAGAGGCGCTGTTTTAAAGTGTATTGGAGCTTGGCGCTCGCGTTTGTCTGTCTATCTTTCGGTAACTCTATAGCCCAGCCGTCTAGGGATAAAGCAACTTTGGTCATCACCGACTTCACCAACGCTAGTCCTGATCTTGGGTGGCGTGTCGTTAACGACAACGTGATGGGGGGGCGCAGCGATGGAGGCTTCCGCATCACCGATGGTGAGCTTTACTTCACGGGCAGAACCAACACCCGCGGGGGAGGTTTCAGCTCGATTCGCAGCGCACGGCACAACGTGGATTTATCGCTCTATGCTGGAATCCGTGTCCGAGTCCTCGGTGACGGACGACGCTACACATGGCGGCTTACTTCCGATGCTCGGTATTACGGGCGCGAGCTGGCCTATTGGGCTGATTTTGATACCGTCGCCGGTGAGTTGCGTGACGTCAGCATACCTTTCGAGCGATTCGTACCTCGATTCCGTGGCAGTGTGCTTAAGGGCCCGGCGCTCGATTTGAGCAAGATAGAGGGCATGGGCCTGATGATTTACGATAATCTCGATGGCCCGTTTTCGTTGAAGCTTCAGACCATAGAGGCTTATTCGAGCACTGAGCAGTCAGCCAAGTAATGTAATATTCGCGCTATTGAATAGCGTTGAACGAATAAGCAGCTTGCCCGCTCATTCGGGGGTGCTGGAGACATCGCACTGTAACCTGCTAGTGTTCGTACTATGAGAACTGTTTTGCTAGGCGGCTGCCTAAGTGCCGTCATCCTCTCATCGCTGATCACTCCGCCGGCTCCAGTCGGCGATCCTGATCTCACGACCCTTATGCTCGGCATGGCGGCTGTGAAAGGCTTGCTCGTGCTCGCTGCGCTCGCAGTACTCTGGTGGCGCTTCGGACACGCGATTACCAGATCTACGGCTGCTTTGTACTGCATCGGCGCATGGCTGGCATCGGCCTCGGTAATTCTCATTGCCCAGCGAGCATTTCTGCCAACCGCCATTGTGCTGTTTCATGCTGGCGAACTTTTGTTACTGCTAACCGCATGGCGCGATGATCACGTCTCCATGAAATCGGTTACGAGTGAGGCTAGTGCCAGGGATGACACTGAGCAAACGAACACGCTTTACGTTGGTGAATCGTCCAGTGAGCAAGCTGCTGAAACGAAAGTAGGCGAGGCAAATGGAGACTTCGCTAACGCAGTGTAAACGTCATAACTGTGGTGTACCGACCAGAAAAAAGTCATCCGTCAGACAATCGGTCAGGCTTTTCGTTTGGCCTGCCAGATTAATTTCCCACACGTCAGTTCACAGTGTCGCCAAAAATGAATAGGTAGCCGCAGATCACTACCTATCTCCGCATTACATGGCGCAGCGTTTCTGCTTAATTCCCTCGTGTGGCTTGAGCGATTCGTGATCCAGTTACGAGCGATTCTCATTAATGATACCCTTGCCGTATGCCTCAAGCTTCCCCAATTCTGATCGCGGCAGCGATAGAAACGCACCGGCAGGAGATTGAACACTACCTTGAGGTTCGACTCGGCTGTACCGAAACGGCCCGAGACCTGTTTCAGTCAATCATAGAAAACCTACTTCGCCGGAGTTCACCTACTGGTCTCTCGAATCTTCGTGCTTATCTTTATCAGGCAGCCCGTAACGCCCTAAAAAACCACCACCGCGATGCGGCTGTACGCGCGAGGGTTCTTTCGAATGCTGGGTTTAGCGAAGAATCGCCAGCACTGGAGCAAGTGGTTGAAAGCGAGCAGAACTTGGCCAGGTTGAATGCCGCGATCGCGGAGCTCCCGGTTCTGACGCGGCAGATCTTGATCATGCACAGGGTCCAAGGTATCAGTCAGCGGGTGATTGCGGATCACTTCAACATTCATGTTTCGACGGTCGAGAAGCGTTTAAAGCAGGCGCTAACCTATTGCCTGCATAAAAGTGCTCGTTAGGCAGCTTTTCGGTATCGAGCTCCTTGTGCTGTCGCTGACTCCTTCGCTGCGACACGCTGTTAGAAGCGATCCAAAGTCGGTAATCATTCACGCGACCCTTGACTCAGTATCGGCCCGGTTTACGGGTTTCACTGCAACAGGTGTCTCACTAGCACCTCACAAAGCACAACCGCCATGAGCGCCGAAGACCAAGCCAAATCCCATTCTGGCCTTCAAGAGGAAGCGATTGAGCTACTTCTAAGCGCCGAGAGCATCGACAAGGCAATGGCCCAGGCTCAACTGGCTGCGTGGGAGGCGCGCTCCAGCGCACATCGGGCGGCTATGGTCGACGCTAAGGCGCTCCTCAGTGACTTGGGTTCTGTGTCCGCAGTACCTATGCCGTTGCGAGAGCGCGTCACGCTTACCCTCACAGCATACCTCGCCAGCATTCTCGACTATCCTCACCGGGCACTCCTTCCCGTTGGCACCGCCGCGGTTCTCCTGCTTGGTGCGTCGCTGTTGTTGCAGCCAATTGGACAGACCAATCGTATCTCCACACCGACTGAAACGGGCGCTGTCAGTGACCAGGCTGATTCTCGGCTAGCTAATCAGGCGCTCGTGCGATCGGGTCGCGCTGAAGTACAGCGACACACACTTGCCGATGGTTCTTCACTTTGGATCGGTTGGAATACGCGCGTAGAAGTGCAGTACACCGCTGCCGAACGCAGAATCATCTTGCGCAACGGGCGTGCCCGTTTTGCGGTCCTGAAAGATGAGAGCCGTCCTTTCCGAGTCTCTGCAGCCGGTATCGATACCATGGCCCTTGGCACGGAATTCGTGGTCCACAAGCTGGATTTTGAAACTGTAGAGGTCGGTGTGAGAGAGGGCCAGGTAGCAGTGAAAACGAGCAGCGTACTAGGCAACAAGGAGGCGTCGTTGGTGGCGCAGGATGTGCTGCGAATAACTGGATTGCGCCAACAGAGCAAGAGGCGTCAATCGATCGAAGAAATCGGTGCATGGGTAGATGACGTTCTGCTTTTCGAGAACAGAAAGCTCGATGAGGTGCTGGAGGCTCTGCAGCCTTATCTTGGTTACCGAATCGAGTCCGCCCGGGTGATCGACGTGGACCGAACGGTGTCGGGTACGTTCCTGACTCACCGCGCAGAAGAAGCACTCGCGGTTCTCATGAAGACTTATCAGCTTGAGCAGCGAGCGCGGGGCAATGGTTGGGTAGAACTGCAGTCCATCGTTTTTTCACGCACTCCCTGATGGAGTTTTACGGGTTTTGCCTTTTGACGTGTCTTACCCGTTTTCAAAGGCAAGTTTGCTCCAGTCCAAATCACGTGGGCTCAGGCGTGGAGTAACCGGGTGTCTTCCTGACAGAAGGAATAGATTCGTGCGACGAGCAAAGGCGCGGCGACCCAGTGTGAAGTTGAACTCGCAACGCATCACGAGCGGCCAGCGGTTGCTCGCCGCTGTTCTGATCACCTATCTGCACCTGGCTGCTGTCTCATCCAGTGCCGTAGGTGTTGCGCTTTCGGACACCGAGTATGAATTCTCGATTGCAAACATGCCTCTCCTACTGGCGTTGCAGCAGTTCACCGCAACCACGGGGGTGCAAGTTCTGTTGCCCGGTGGGACTCGCAATCCTGTGCTGCCTGCGAGGTTAGAGGGCATGTACACAGCACAACAAGCGCTGGATCTGTTGCTCGCCGATGCAGGTTTCAAAGCTGAAGCAGTGACGGCAAATACGGTGCGTGTGACGCCGCGCGAGCGCCCGGATGCGAATCGATTGGTACCGGCCAGGGATATCGAAGAGATCATCGTTTTTGGAACCAAGCAGGGCCTGGGCCTGCAACGCGTAACCGATTCGGTAGAACTCTTCAGCGCAGAACGCATTGATCAGGAGGTCGTTTTCGACCTGGGCGAGGCAGTCACGCGTGCGGTGAATGCATCAGTTATCCGAAATGATTTGAACACCATCAGCATTAGAGGGCTTGATCGCAGCGGCACGGACGGTAGCGGTATCAGCGAAGCCATCAATATCTTTATCGATGGTGCTCCGGCCTCGTCGAACGCATTGGAGGGCGGGGGTCAATCGCTGTGGGATATTGAGCAGGTGGAAGTACTACGTGGATCTCAATCTACGGTGCAGGGGCGCAATTCAATCGCAGGCGCGGTCGTGGTTCAGTCGAAACGACCCGACTATGACTGGAGCGGGGCGGCTCGATTACGCGTGGGGGAGTATGGGAGTCGGCAGTATTCAGCTGCGGTCACAGGGCCTGTTGTGGACGAGCAGCTGGCATTTCGATTAAGTAGCGACTACCAAGAGACAGACGGCTTTGTTGATTTAGGCTTCGACGGCTCTGATGCAGACTTCCGCGATATCTGGGTTTCACGCGGCAAGCTCCTGTTTGAGCCAACTGCTGTCGATGCATTCAGTGGGTTACTTTCATTCGAATACACAGAGAGATCAGTTGGCACGACCGAAGGTACTATCAGGGTGCCAATTCCGATAACCGATCCAGCGTTTACAGACGTCGACCCCAACGATCTCGAGACCTTCCCTAATCTTATTCGGAACGTCGAATACGAGACGACACGAATGATCAGCGACCTTGCGTACGATCTTGGGGATGCATTGACGCTGCGAATACTTGGGACCTATGAGGATGCAGAGTACGACGGTGTGAACGCTTCCAGCGTTACCAGCGACTTTGGCGAGCTCGGTTCTTTCTTCTTCGGGAATACTGAAACACTAAGTGCAGAACTACGCTTGGAATTTGAGTACGAAAAATGGTCCGGCATCGCGGGTGCTTACTGGTTCGAGTCGGATCAGGAAGCCACTGTCGAGGCGGTTTCGCTTATCGGCGACTTTGTACCGTTCCCAGTCACGCCAGCTGACAGCATTTTTACCGTGGCGGTACCTCGAGAAACAGAAGTCAACAACGTGGCGTTCTATACCCAGTGGCGCTACGAGCCAAACGAGTACTGGTCGTTCGATCTCGGGCTTCGCTACGATGACGAGAGCTATGACCTTCGGACGATTTCAGAAGTCCCGAGAGCGCAACCAGACAGCTGTATCGCAAGCATACCGGGCGCCTTTGTAGGTAGCGACGATCCGTTCGTTTCCTTGCCATGTTCTACCGTAGCACCGCTGTTTGCCAACCCGGATACCCCATTGCAGTCCGATGACTTTGGGGTCTGGTTGCCCCGTGCGGCGGTCAGTTACCACGTCAACGAGGATCTGACGTTCTTCGCAAGCGCACGCCGGGGCTATCGGGCCGGAGGGCCCTTCATTTCACGGACTGATGAGCTCGAAGTTTTGGTTGATACCTTTGATCCCGAATTTCTTCTCGGCTTCGAAGCTGGATGGCGATCCGCGTGGTTAGATGGTCGCCTGATACTCAATGGGACGGTGTTCTATAGCGAGTACGACGATCAGCAAGTCAGTGTGCGAGATGCCCGTGGCTTCACGAGAATCGAAAACGCTGGCGAGACCTCGCTTTACGGGCTAGAACTCTCGAGTAGCTTCCGCGCTAGCGAAACGCTCAGCTTTTACGTTAACGCTGGTTTGCTGGAAACAAGTGTCGATGAATTCGTCTTCACCGAAGCCAGCGATCCTCCCGTGAATCTCGCCGGTAACGAGCTTGGCCGATCTCCGCCTGTATCGGTGACTCTGGGGCTAAACTACAGTGTGAACAGCGGGTTCTTTGCCGGGGCGAGTGCCAACTATCGCTCCAGTTTCTATGCCGACATTCTCAATTTAGACTCAGACGATCTTGGGCCGGGTTTTAGCGAACGAGTTGGGTCGTCTCTGATGATTAACGCGCGTGCCGGCTATCGTTTTTCGGGCTTTACCCTGACTGGATATATCACCAATCTACTGGATGAAGATGAGCCCGAAAGCGTGAACCTTGCCGGTCTTGCCGGGAGTGGCGATGTCGCGTTTTCGAATCTTCCGATAATAAATATGCGTCAACCGCTCACTCTCGGCGCGTCACTCGATTTTGTATTTTGATAATCGACCCTGGCCTAGTGTCCTGTGTGGCTAATTCGTTGAATTATTTCGGCGCTTTTTCGCGCCTGGCGGCGTTGCGGATCGTCGCCATAGCTACGGCTATGGCTCCTCACCGCGCCTTGCCAGGCACAAAAAATCACTCGAAATTTATTCAACGGATTAACCACGCAGGACACTAGTATGAGATTTCAGCTGCAACGGCTTAGCCCGAATCCTTAGTCACTCGCCTCCGAGTAAGCGATCGTCAGAGTTGGCACTTCTGTAGCTCCGGCTTCTCGGCTGAAGAGTGCCTGAACACTCTGCGGGGTGGATTCGTCGCCAATCAAAATCCAGCCAAAGTTGTTCTCTGGATTGTCGAGCCAGATTTGCACATCTGCCTGCATCTGGGCACTCGACCAGGTGATGGTATTGCTCGATCTTGCGCTGGCACTGGCGCTTGCGACGAAGTCACCGCCTTCGTTCGTCCACTGTTCCGTAGCGAAAAACCGATCCTGCCAGGTCGCGTCGTTTTCAGTTGCCGGACCGGGCTGGCCTCGTCCGTTGCCGGACTGATTACCTTCGCCCCAATCGGCTTCCAACCGGTGCAGACTGATTTCCACGTTTGAACGGCGGTTCTGGCTAACACGCATCGTCAACTCGACCGAGTCGATCACCGAACCACTGGGTATCTCACTCAGGTCAAACTCGATAAGGCCTCGTCGCACGCTTCCATTCTGTGTACGGCCTACAAATATCCGACCATTCGAGATACTGGATGCTGGTTCATCGGCGAATATCGTTACGTCCTGGGCTATGGGTACGACGGCGAGCGCGGTTGCCAGTTCGGCCTCCAGAAAAAAGGTCTCATCCGATTCCAGGAATCCGAGGAGTATTTCATTACCTTCAAATCCGGATGTGAACAGACGGCATGGGTCAGCCCGCCCACCACAGAGGCCACGATTGCGACGCGTCCAGCCTGTAAACACGTTTCCGTTTGTCGTTTCGACGGAGAAAGTCTCGTCAAAAAACAGGTCATTTACCTCGATCGTACAGGTATTGGGCCCAACACAACTGAAGGCGCCTGACTCGGAGCGAACCGTTGCGCCCTCAGGTGCGATGATGTCGATACGGCATGCGCTAACGGCTATTGCCGAAAGGACGAGTGCCAGTTTAGTACTAATAAGTGAGCGCATGACTTAGATCCCTGCGAACTGAGGTTGTAGTTACCAGAGGGGAGTCGGTCCCATGTTGGTTCAATCGACAGCAAAAAATTTTTGCAACTTGCTGCGTCGGAAATCTCCCGCTGCGACTGCACTCAGTTAGGCAGGGGCAACTTGCCGTGTGCAGAATCACGACCGCCTAAAAACACTGGCTTACGAGATGCCGGGATCATCACATCTGGGGCAGGTTTGGGCCGCGACTTCGCACTGGCCCTCTTTACTCGGCTGGCGCCTCCCGGAATTTTAGGTTTCTTCGGGGTAACGTTCGGTAACCGATGCTGTCTCTACAACTGCGGTTGAGCGTGACTTGGGAAGGTGTAGGTGCAGCCAATGACAACCACGGTAAGTGAAAACAGCCCTGGCTCGCCATGTTCTGCGTTACGCCAATCCGAGCCTGCGCTGTCGATCATCATCCCTACGGTCAACGAAGCAGAGTTGCTCGGCGCAACACTGGCACAGCTGGCTAAACTTATGCCCGCTGCTCATGAGATTATTGTTGTCGATGCGGGAAGCGTTGACGCCACTATCCGCATTGCAAAGAGCTATTCCGCGACGATCATCGAGTCTGAGATTCGCCGTCGTTCGTACCAGATGGATGCCGGTGCCAGAGCAGCCACCGGTGATATTCTTGCGTTTGTTCATGCCGATACGCTTGTTCCGGCCGACTCACTCAAGCATATGCGACAGGCCTTGGCCGACCCTAACGTTGCACTCGCTGGCTTCACATCCATCATGCGCGGGCAACGCATTCAGCGCTTCACCACCTTCCACAATCGGATAAAGACCTACTACGCGCCATTCCTTTACCGACCGTTTGCGGTCTTGTTCAAAGGACTGCGCCTGCTTTTTGGCGATCAGGTCATGTTCTGCAGAAGATCTGACTACCTACGGGTCGGAGGGTTTGATCCGACGATGGAGATCCTTGAAGAGGCCGATCTTTGCCTCAAGATGAATTGCATCGGCGCCATACGTCAGCTCAGAGCCCCAGTATTTACATCTGATCGTCGGGTGGCGCGAATCGGCGTCGTCCGCGCAAACCTCATGTTCATATGGATTACTTTCGGATGGGGCTATGGAGCTTCAAGATCGTCGTTGAGACGTCTCTTCGATCGGGTCTAGTCCCCATCCGCCCACGACAAGGCGAGGTGTCGAAAATGAGCCGAGAGGAAACCCCCGCGTCATTCTTCCTTTTTAGCGAGCAAACATGCCGATTCGTTGTATCGGCATGGAAGCGGGCTGGCGTATGGGTTTGAACACGTTTCAGCGGCTCGGTCTGACGAACCGTGTCGTTCTGGCAGGCTGGAAAAAAGATACCGAGTTCAAGTACGCCCGTATCGAAAAGTATCTCCAGAGCGGAGACCACGTGTTGGACGTAGGGAGTGGGTTTGGGCTGATGGGCCGGTTGCTCCAAAGCAAGGGTTTTGCTGCAACGAGCTGCGATGTCGTCGATAGCAGCGCTTCATCGGGACAGACTCCGGATATCTTCGATGGCAGCAGACTCCCATACCAGAACAGTGAATTCTCCGTCGCGCTTCTGCTGACGGTGCTGCATCACACGAAACAGCCTGAACAAATTCTGCGAGAAACACGACGCGTGGCTGATAGGGTTATTGTCATTGAGGACGTCTACGAAGGACAACTACAGCGATGGCTGACCCATCGAGCCGACAGTCTTTTCAACCTGGAATTCGACGGCCACCCGCACAACAACCGGACACACCAAGATTGGCTTGATACGTTTCAGAATCTGGGATTCCAAGTGTACGGTACGCGTTCTGATCGTTTTCTTGGTTTATTCCGCCAGTGTACCTATGCGCTCAGGCGCTGCGATTAGCGGCTCAGATCTTGGTGGTAGCCATCCGTTCTAAGCTAGTGTCCTGCGCGGCTAATTCGTTGAATTATTTCGGCGCTTTTTCGCGCCTGACGGTGTTGCGGATCGTCGCCATAGCTATGGCTATGACTCCTCACCGCGCCTTGCCAGGCACAAAAAATCACTCGAAATTTATTCAACGGATTAACCATGCAGGACACTAGC
>JBCCPL010000025.1:0-90213 GCA_039111155.1 Pseudomonadota bacterium
CATACGCTGCCGCCGCGTTGCGTCCCTTGGAAATAGAACCACTATTGACCGCGGAACGCGCCTTGCTGCAGCGTATGCTGTGGGCTCTCGAAGGGCGCGTCAGCCAAGGCGTCTGGCGGCGTTGCGCCCCTTGCCAAGGGCTACGGCCAGGGCCCACCCCATGAGCGTGGCGAATGCTTTGGGTGTTGCCGGCGGGGCGCGCCTTGCCACCCCCGAGAAATTCCTGGGACTTGCCATTGCCTTTCAGGTCTCCTTTTCCCATCGGTCTTGTCGCTTAAGTCGTTTTGTTTCACTGCTCTGGCTGCAAAAAGGCCACGTTTCAGAAGTGCAAAAAGTGTCAATTAAAATTGACATTAACTATGTCTAGCAAAATTTACTATAATCGAGAAGCCTCTACCCCAGTCTTACGTCAAGAGATCCCCCGAAGTGACGCAAATTACAGGCGACAGCCATACAAACGGTAGGGTACCTAATGGTCGCTCTGGCACCGCAGTAAACTCGCTTTACAGTTTGAGCTATGTCAGTACGCAAGCCGAAGACATGTCCAACGAAGCCTTGCTGGAGTTGTTGAATCAATGCCGGGAACGAAATGGGCGTCTGGGGATAACCGGCTTGCTACTGCATCGAGGCGACTCATTTTTTCAGATACTGGAAGGCGAACAAGCTGCGGTGCACCGCTTGTTTGAGCGCATTCGAAAGGACGTCCGGCATCTCCGCGTGGAGACAGTCACCGAAGGCGCGGTTGAGGTTCGCGAGTACACCGATTGGCAAATGGCGTTCGTGGAGTTAGATGGCAAAGACTTCTCGGAGGTTCCTGGTTTTTCAGACCTACTTAAGCAGCAGGCAGCTCCACGAGATTTCTTAAAGAGCCTCTCCCGCAGCAAGAAGCTGGCGTTGTTGTTCAGCATCATGGAGTAGCGCTGCTTCGATCCAGCAATCCAACCATCTTCCTGCCCTTGATTCGCTGCGCGGAATAGCGGTTTTAGCTGTTCTATTGGGGCACCTTGACTATTACTTTTTTGGTCGGGGTTTTGACCTGTTCCCGGGTGGATTCATCGGGGTCGATTTGTTCTTTGTCCTCAGCGGGTTTTTGATCACTCGAAACCTGCTCCACGATATCAACTTTTACGGACGCGTTCGGCTAGGTCGCTTTTACCAGCATCGCGTCCTGAGGCTCGCGCCCGCGCTGCTTATCTTCATCTTGACCATGGCTCCAACCCTTTTGCTCCTGAATCTCGTGGATGGGTCGGACCTGGTTCGTGCAGTGCTGGCGGCGGTCTTTTATGTGTACAACTGGTTTGTTTATACAACCCTCACGGAGGTGCCGGGTTTCGGCCACCTCTGGTCTCTGTCTGTCGAAGAACAGTTTTACCTGCTGTGGCCGGTGTTGCTTTGTATTTTTCCGCCACGCAACCCGTTCCGGCGCAGGCTATGGATGCTGGTGAGCGCTCTGGCGATCATTGGTGTGTACTTGCTAAGGCAAGGGCTCTGGAACGAAGGGTATTCCTGGCTGCAGCTTTACGTGCGCACGGACCTGCGTGCGGATGCGTTGCTGTGTGGGGCGTTACTGGCGTTTCTAGAGGCGCAGGGTGTCCTGAAGCCCCTAGGGGAGGGCGTACGAGTATCGACGGCACTTCTGTCGACCCTCTTCGTTTTAGCAACCCTCAGTCTTGGGTACGACGACGCTTTTTTGTACAAAGGAGGAATGTCGCTGATCGCAATTCTTTGTACGGGTCTCGTGTACTGCGCTATTGCCTGCGAATGTAAAAAGCGAGTTCGAAGGATCTCGTTAGCAAAAACTCTAGGTTCACTTGGTCGGATTTCGTACGGTGTGTATGTGTATCACATGCCGATAATCATGAGCCTCGCGAGCGATATTGGCACTCACATAATCAACAATGAGATCGTTCGTTTATTGCTCGCTATACAGGCTACTTTGCTTTGCGCATATTTGTCATACGGGTTGATCGAGCGACCTGCGATCGACCAAAAAGCACCATAGCTATGAGCACTGAGTAAATGGTCTCGTGTATCGCATCTTTCACCGTTTGGCTTGTCGAAGGAGCGTTGGTCCCTGGCACTCTGTTTACATCGCGCATCAGAAACGGCCTCCATGATAACAACCCTCCCGCACTTGCTTTCGTGCGCCTAATGGAACCTACGGACTGCAATTGATTCTCTGGAGTTCGCTCGTAGTGTCACCCATTGGGCTGGTCGCAACGATGCGTACGAACCCGAAATCGGTCGGTGGCGTTGGATTGTTAGGGTCCGGCGGCTCGATAAATACCTCCAGTTCAGTCTCAAATGCTCCTCTGCCCTGGTTTGGCACATCCACACTAGTTGCTGAGCGAACACCACAGCCGTCTTCACCCGCAAAACTTATGTTCGTATCGGTTCCAGGAGCATTGTTGAAAACGTCGGCGATGTACACTGGATAACGAACACCAGAAAATGCTGTGGTAGCTTCAAATCGGCCGTTCAGAATCAAGATTTCCAGACCGGCAACCGAAGAAGATAGCGTCAAGACCAGTTCTTGACGAACGTTAACTGGGTCGCGACTACAGAAGATACCCTCCCCAGTCCGAGGGCACAGACTCCCGTTGAACACTCCGAGCCCCGTGTTAGGGTCTACATTGGTGCTGAACACGCCATTTTCGTCAAGATCTGTGAATGTTTCTTCAAATCCCGCCGCCTCGCACCTCGCAGTGGTGCTTGTTGCTAAGCAAACAGACCCAACTCCCTGAGAAGGTGTGAAAACAAGATCTTCATTGTGATCGGTAAATGCTTCTGAAAGATTGTCAAACGGCTCGCCCTCGTCATACAGCCCATTACCGTTACGGTCAAAAAACGACTCATCTCCGATCGCGGTAACAGTAATGGTGCTCCTGTTACCACGGATCGAACCTAAATCAGTTGGGCACGGACCGTGCGACACACTGTGTTGGGGGCATCGGTAATCGGGATCGTCTGTTCTCCGGATCAGCTCCTGATTGAAAATCGGCGTCCTCGGTTCTTGGCTCACCCAAAGGACGGAGCAAGTACCACGTAGCGGCGGCTCATTTCCTCGCAGATCCTGAAACCGTCCCCCGTTGCTCTCGCCGGTCAGGCAGGATCCATCAATGGCTCCATACTCGGTGGCAAAAACAGCGGTCGTTCCGTCGGCTACCGGATTGTTGAACTTGTCCGCCATTCGGACCGTGATCCCTACTTCAACTCCGTCTACATCGCCAGCCGCATGTGCTTGTATGACTTCTGCGGAGATACTCACTGAGTTTTGATCTGGAAGACCAGTCCCAACGACCACGGGGTTAGACAACGCACTTTGAACCTGATTACCGCCAGTCGTGGTGGGAGTAAAGCTTGCTGTTACCCTCGTCGACGTGGCGACCGCACCCGCTTCAATCACCACCTCTACTAAGCCTTGGGCGTCTGTAACTCCAGACGCAGTCATCAACGTTATCCCGCCCAGCGTGTTGGATAGCTCGAAATCAACAGTTACTCCGGCAAGCGGCTCGCGCCCCGGGAGGGTGAGATAACCGGGGGTACCCGGAGCCGGATCGCCCGCCTGGAGCTGAACAGCCTCTTCAAGTACTTCGAACACGAGGGTCGCAAGTTCCGGACGCCCGGGTCCCCCGGTGCCTTGAAGCGCAATGATCGTTCGATCGGTCCCTTCCTCGCCTTCGGAGGGGTCGGCGCTTACGAAGCCAATGAAACTTGCTTCTTGTCTCGCTACGTTGATCGTAGCGGAGGCAACCACGCTTTGTTCGGTTAGCGTCGCCGTAATTTCGTCGTCGCCTTCACAGCCAGTCGCCACGTACTCCAGTGATACAAGACCATCGACTGTTGATGTTACCAGTGTTGAGGTTGGTGGCTCTGTGTCGCCAATCAGCCTGAAACCGGCAATTCCGCTTAACGAGCATGCACTCGTGAATCTCACTTGACGGGGGTCGGTGGATGTCTCTCCCATATCGTCGACTACCGCGATGCGAATGGCCGCGCTACCGCGAAATGAAATGCTGCTCGTGCTTAGACCAACGGATCCGGGAATGAAGCTAGTGCCATCAAAAAATCCCAGCGCAAGTCCTGTGCTCCCAATCTCGACTCCGATTGTTGCGGTTACATCGCCCGCCGGACTAGTTGCGGTAACCGTGATTGTGTCGGCACCTAGGGTATCACCGGCCTGTACTTGGAATTCTGCTACGCCTTCCGCGTTCGTTAACGCCTGTCCGTTTGCTGGTGCGATCACCGCGAACGACGACAACGCTTGTAGTACTTCACCAACGACTGGAGCGGCAATTGGGTTGTCCTCAAGGACAGTGACGCGCAGCGTTGCGGGCGATGTATCGCTGACGTCCGACGTTGGGTTCCCATTTTCGTCGACCAGTGCCAGCTGTAGCGTGAACGAAGTAAGGTCGGCGCTTGGGTCACTGCCCAGAAAGCTGCCGCCTCCGCTCCCGCCTCCGCCTCCACATGCTGTTATCAACCCCAAAACAGCACCGATCACACCGCACTTCCCAAGGAAGATTGATGTCTGCAATCTTTGGAATTTGAAGGAGCGATGCTCCTCAATTTGCGTTGGCTGAGTGCTAGCATCGATTGATGGGCCCAGCAGACGTCGATGGCCGGTAACACGCCGCGACGCAAAAAACCTGTCTACCAACGATCGCAGCGCAATCGCGCTTCGCTGCACCTTCGAAAACAGCCTCGACTTCGGCCCGATACGTCTTTGGCAAATATGAGTCTGACGGTTTGTCATCATCCAGTTCCTTTCGGGGCGTGTATCGTTCTTATGACGGTAGCTACGCACCCACTGTCCTAATGGTGTGAGGCTATTAGCCTCGGTGCTTGAACCTGTTGCGTCGGTAAACGCTGTTTTCTTTTGTCCGATACGCCGTAGTTTCTGCGGGTGTTTGATTTGGCCATTCGCTTATTCTGGCGCTCTCAGCATCCGATGCGGCTCACTACGACGTTGATTTACGTATCCAAAAACCGAGCCCGCCCACGATTTGTCAGGCTACCATATACGCCAAAAATAAATGGAAAAATCGATGAATAACATGGCGATAGAGTATTTTTGTGATTTTTTACGGTAAGTATGCTCTCTCTAGTTCCAACCATCTCCAACACATACACATCGGCGGCCGTCAGCTACTAAACAGGCCCCACAGTTTGTACGTCCCGAGCGCCAGACTGACCAATACCACCAGCGTTCCAACGCCGTTGCTGATCACTCCGTTGATCGCACTGCCAAGCAGGCTTCTCTGATTCATCAGCCAGAGCAATATGAACGCAATGACCGGAAGCAGTAATCCGTTTGCGGCTTGAGCAAAGACGATCAGCGCCAGTGGTCTGCTTCCCGTGCTCGCGAATACGACACCGGTCAGCAAAACGGTAATTGCCACAAGCCGAAATCTGCGGCCACGCATTTGATCTTTCCAACCAAGAGCACCGCAAACGGCGTATGCGGCGGCCAGAGGCGCTGTGATGGCGCTGGTGAGGCCTGCCGCGAACAAGCCGATTCCAAACAGATAGCGGCCGGAATCTCCGAATACTGAATCAAGCTGATGCACGAATGCTTCGCTGCTAAACGCTATGTTCTGGTTGAAGAAGGAAACGGCGGCGCCACTTAAGATGGCAAGCGTCACCAGCCCGCCCAGACCTATCGACAGAATCGTATCCAGCCTTGCAGCAGCGAGTGCAGCATCTCTGTCGGTCACCGCATGCCACCGATCTCTCGCAGCGTTCGCCTGCAAGAAAAGGTTGTAGGGAACCACCGTCGTACCTATCAGGGCGATGACTGTTGTGACGGTTCCAGTCCCTAATTCCGGTGCGCTCAGGTTCTCGCCAATCGCGCCAAAGTCGATTCCCAGCGACAGGGCGCTGAAGATGAACACACCGCTCATTAGCAGAACAAGGCCCACCAGTACGCGCTCCAAGTAGCGGTAGGCCGGTAAGAACAATAAGGCGCCCGCGATAACGCCCACGGCGCCGGTCCAGATGCGGTAGTCGCCAGACGTTACCTGAGCCATCGCGAGTGCAGCGCCGGCGATATTGCCGGATTCATAGGCCGCGTTGCCGACACCCACGGCAGCGACTACGAGCACCAGTGCGACACGTCCCATCAAGTTTGCGCCCAGCGCGGAGCGCAGCGTTTGCGCGAGACCGCGACCCGTGAATATTGCGGATCTGACGCTCATTTCCTGCAATACCATGGTCGCGAAAACGGAAAAAACCAGCGCCCAAATGAGACCGTAGCCAAAGTCAGCGCCAGCTGCGCTTGCCGTTGCTATGGTGCCTGGACCAACAAACGCGGCCGTGACTATCAGGCCAGGACCAAGCCCCCATGCAGACTGGTGCTGCGGCGCAACGGTTCTTCTCTTCTTAACTGAGTTGGTATCCATGGATCTTTGAAAAAAAGCCTTATCTAAGCAAGAGGGCGAGAGTTCGCAGCGGCCGTTTCTCTTAAGTTCCGCTGAACTCGTAACTTCGATTCTTCGCACCGGCGCACACTGGTATAATGTGTCGCGGTTCGAGTATTCCGACTCAACTGGCACGGGGCCATTACTATGTTGTCCGCGTCGATGCCCGTGACTGATTCATTCGTACGACCTTCGGTGCCGCCCTTTCGCATTGACAACTTCAGATACTGACTCCGCTGGCAGCTCCCTGAGCGTATCAATAGTGCTGCACAACAGCGACCTGGATAGCCTGCACGCAACCCTGGCCCACTTGGGCGAGTCTGTGCTGCGCGCGAGCGAACTGAGTTTGCTGAGTTCAACTACGATCACGCTAGTGGACAATGGGTCCGAGCCTGGCTATCAGCAGCGGCTGTCCGCGATTTTCGAAGCGAGCTTCGGTGACACCGAATCCTGCCAACCAATTTTAAAGACCAGGTTAGAGACCAAGTTAGAGATTAGTGCCGAGAACCCAGGTTATGGTGCCGGCCACAACAAAGCTCAGCTCGGTAACGCCGCCGACTATGTGCTGGTGTTAAACCCAGATGTTGAGCTGCACGTCGACGCGCTCACCGAATTTTGCAGATTAATTGAGAGCCAACCCATGGTGGTGGCGGCAAACCCTCATTCGCGCAGAGTAACGGGCGTCCGCGAATTCCTCTGTAAACGTTATCCGGCGGTCGACGTTCTAATACTGCGCGCATTGAGTCCCGAAAATCTGCCTGCCTTCCTGCGGCAACGTCTTGATCGTTATGAATACCGGGATCTTCCAGCGGATAAGTCTCAAAGCGTTGAACTGTTGTCCGGGGCGTGTCTTTTTGCGCGTGGTGAGACGTTTCGTCGGGTTGGCGGATTTGATCCTCGCTACTTTCTCTATTTTGAGGATTACGATCTGTCGATGCGCCTGCGTGAATTTGGAGAACTAAGGTACCTGCCCGACGCGAGAATCGTGCACCACGGTGGAAATGCCGCGCGCAAGGGGGCGCGTCATGTTCGCTGGTTCGCGACGTCGGCACTGCGTTTTTTTGTGGCCCATGGAATACTCGGGAGGACGCGTCTGGGATGAGTCGGCGGTACACCCAATTCCTGGTTCTAGTTAACGATCGGGTTGGTAGCGGTCGCGGGGGACTCGCTGCCTAAATCGCTGGGGAATGCGGGCAAGCGCACCTGAAGTTCAATGAGCTGCTGGGGTAAACTACCGCTTGCTCCACTACGACCTGGGTGGGCCGCTGTGACCGAAATTAATCCAATCAGAGTGCCAGTGGTGAAGCCTGGTGGATCCAGATGCACGACGAGCAATCCGGAGAGACGACATTTCAGCCATGACTCTTAGCGCCGGCACCGCGTTTATGTATTGCGGCGTTATCTCGCGCTCGTGTAGCAGTACTCGTCCGCGGTGTTTCTGCTTTGGCGGCCCAAGCAGCGTTGGTAGCCGCTATTCCAGCCATATTAGCCGGCCCTAGCGATATGGATCAGAAGGATGAGTTGACTCGCCTGCGCTACCTTCATGCGATGGGAATGACCCCCCTGGTCAGCCGGCGTAGAGTACCTGGGTCGGCACCCCTGCAGAGGCTTGCGCTACGGTCTACTTTGCTAAGTTCCGCGAGCGCCCCGGGGAACGCCAGTGCCGACCGTAAACGCATCGGGTCTGACTCGGGCAGTAATCAAAGGGGTCGTAGCGACCCGGAGCAGAGTTCCCAGAAGACGCAGAAAAGCGCGACTGCGGCCGAGCTCACTGAAGCGACGACTGCGTCCGCTCCCGGGCTCAAGCCCAAGCCGGCATCGATACCACCCCCCCCAGCACCAGAGCGTGCACCCGTGGTGGAGTTCAGTCTGGCCGCATTTGTGTGCGCGGGGCGGTTGTGGGTCGAAGAGCTGCCGGAGAATCTTATACAGCAGGATCAACGCTCACTGATTGCAATGATGGGAGTCGCTTTATCTCACCCAGAGGTGGTGGAGCGGACAGCCCAGGTCTACCAATTTGACTGGCCGCTGCACAAAAACAGTCAGCTCGATCTAAGTGAGGCCGAAGCCACTCTGGCTCTCGAGAGCTTTTTGCGTCGTCAGATCGAAAACCATCAATGTTCCGAACTAATTTGCCTGGGTGAAGGGGCCGTGCGGCGAGTAGCTGGGTTTGCTCTCGATATCAATCAAACAGCTATTCCGAGCACGATAGATATGATCCGTAATCCGGAGCGAAAACGCGATGCATGGTTGGCATTGCGAGGGTGACGGATTTAGTAAGGCGAGCGCTGGTAGACGATGCCGCACTTTGTGTGGGGTTAGATCGTGATTTTTCGCCCGTGTTTTCTAAGCTCGAGTCGTACAAACGGCTCCTAGCCCGAAAGGGGCTGGTTCTGCTTGCAGAAACTCATGGTGAACCTGCGGGTATGGCGGTACTGGAAGAGCAGGCAGGCGAGCTCGCATTGCACAACTTATTGGTTGTTCCCAGGTACCGTAGGCAGGGCTTTGCCACCGCTTTGCTGAAAGCAGTCGGGAAGCATGCATCAGCCGAAGACCTTAACAGGGTCACATTGGAGGTGCGCGAAAGCAATCGCGCTGCCCTGGCACTTTACGAATCTCGTGGATTTCAAGTAGACGCTCGGCGGCCAGGGTACTATCCAGGTGGTGATAGTGGGGCCAGGGAAACTGCGATTCTGATGAGTCTGGTAGTTAGTGGGCCCCCCAATGCGGACGCTCGGAGACCGCGGCGCCCGTTCACGAATGCTGGTGCAGATTCAACATAAGCTGGAGAGAGAATGTCGACCCGGGTGCTTGAGTCGGATGACTGGAGTCTGCTTTTGCCGGCGGAATGGTCTGCCGAGCAGGATGAAGACACCATCGTTATCGGCGATAGCGATGGCGTGGGTGTCATCGAAATCAGTGAGCTGCGACGGCAGTCCGGCGACGTAGAGACCCTCGATCTTGAGCCGCTCATGGATCAGTCCCTGAGCTGGCAAGCGATTACCCTGGGCAGCTTCATCGGTTGGCAGACCCACTTCTTAGAAGACGCCACCTTTTTGCGCGAGTGGGTTCTGTATGCAGGGAGCATCATTCTATATGTGACCTACAGCTGCGAGAGTTCGCACCAGGGTCTGGATGATGCAGCGGTGGACGAAATCCTCGCCACACTGTGTTACGTGCCTCCCTAGTGTCCTGTCCCATTAGTTCGCATAACTAGCGTGTCATCCAAGGCGTGTGGCAAGGAACGCGCCTTGCTGCAGCGTATGCTGTGGGCTCTGAAATTATGCGAACTAATGGGACAGCCTACTAGGCATCGGGCGTTATCCGTTCGGAGTTCGGACGATCGTCTGCGTGGCTTTTATTTCGATAAATGCATTGAGCCAAAGCCAGGATCAAAGCGATCGTGATAAGTGCTCCGGCTGGTGTGCTCACAACTCGCAGCGGCTGAAAGTGTAAATCCAGAACTGGCGTGCTCGCATAGTCGAAAGTCAGCAGGTGAAACTGGCCCAGGAACTTGCCCTCTCCCAGCAGTTCTCGTACGAACCCAAAGGTCACCGCCAGACCAGAGTAAGTGGCCCAGGCGCGCAGGTTTCTCTTGGCGCCGATGCCGGACCCGGCTTCCTGCTCATAGGTAACCAGCAACGAGCTTGCGGCCAGCAGCGGCAGGTAGACACCCAGACGTTCAAACAGCCCATAGTGGTAGGCGGCGAGCAGCCTCTCGGCGCCACTGACCACGCACGCCAACAGGAAAAAAGTCACCAGCAGACGATAGGGCGCGGGTTCGATTTTGGCGCAGACCGCTCGGACAACCAGCCCAACGGCGAGTAGCACGCCTTGAAGACCACAGAGTAGCAGCGCAGTAATTGGATCACCGCCGAGGGCCAGCAGCGGAGTAAGGGATACCAGCGGAAGCAGGCTTCGGTCTCCACCATCCTGTGAAAACGTGTGTTTCAGTGATTCGATGGCTCGGCTCCTGGGTACGTAGAGGGTTCGTCGCTCTGGTAAGCTGCCGATTGTTCACCTAAGGGAGTTAGCACGGCTGGCGCAAAGAGTCGGTCGGCATGCAGCTCTAGGTAGGTAAGCGCCCTGGCCATAGCGTCTACAGTTGCGCGTGAGGTAACGGTCGCTCCGCTTATCTGATCGAAAGCTCCTCCATCAAGTGTCAGCGACCACTTACTCTGTTCCAAGTGTCGTAGAGATTTTCCCGTAAACTGGGAAGACCAACTCGATACCGCCGGGTCGATTGCATCTCCGAGTCCAGGTGTTTCGCGGTGCGCCGCGGGAACGACCCCCAGCACTGCCTGCTCTGCATCGACTGCAATCAGTAGATCAATCGCTCCGCCATAGCCGCGTTCGGCTCGGACAGGCAGTATCGCTGCGACGGCGCGACCACCAACTCGACCAATCCGGATCCTGGCTCCCTCGCCGCCACCGAGAAGAGACCGCTTAGGCTGTTCGACTGCCACCTGCTCCAGAGGCCCGGGATCTAGCGTGTAGCCAGGAAGCATGGCCCGCAGTGGTCTTTCCGCAGCAAGCCGCAGTTGATCAGCGCGGGCGACTCTTGTCAGTTCGTGAAGAGCGACGATGAGGAGGATTCCTGCGAACATAATGCCCAGGCTAACAATCGGCGCTCTGCCGGTGCTCATCTTTGCGGTCTCATCGGGCCTCATCTCTCGCGGACACGGATTCCTGGATTACTGGATCGGTCAGGCGCTCAATCGTGGGCGCGCAGAGATTAGCAAGAAGGACTGCCCAGGCAACACCATCCGGATAATCGCCGCAAGTGCGAATCAGAAAAATCAGTGCACCAACTAACGCGCCGAACAGAAGTTTTCCCCGAGCGTTACGCGGACTGGTGTTGGGTTCAGTGGCGATAAAGAACGCCGCGAGCATCGTGCCGCCACTAAGCAGATGAAAAAATGGGGAGCCTCCACTTGTTGAGCTGCCCTCGTCGTAAAAGAGTGCCGCGAGTACGGTAAGCGAAAGTAGAAGTGCGCCGGGAATGTGCCAGGTAATCAGTCGATAACGCAGCAGCGCTATTCCACCCAGCAAGAATGCCGCGTTGGCCTCCTGCCAACCAACTCCGCCGGCAGCACCCAACTGGGGACTCGCTGTAAAGAGATCTGCCATCAGGTAGCCGCTGTTATGTCGCAGCAGATCCAGCGGGGTCGCCATTGTGATGGCATCTACGTCGGGACCGGCCAGGGTCCAGATCGCTGTGGCCAGCCAGCTGCGCATCGAAAACTCGACCCCGGAAGGAGCTGGCCAACTGCTGAGCATTGCCGGGTAGCAGAGCAGAACGACGGCGTAGCCCAACATTGCCGGGTTGACTGGTGAGTTTCTTGTGCCCCCGAACGCGTGCTTACCCAGGAGTACCGCGGTTCCCGACGCCACAGCCAGCAGCCACCACGGCGAACCAGGTGGTAGGCCCAAAGCGATTAGCCAGCCCGGTATAAGCAGCGCCGGGTCTGAACCCGGGCTGACCCGAGCAAACGATGGCGATTGCGAAGTAAGCAAAAGCGCAAGGAACTCGAAGACCAGGGCCCAGAAACATGCTACGAGTACGTTCGTTAAGACGCCCGCGCCAAAATAGGCTGTAAACACCAGCGACCCTGGTATCAGCGCGTAGATGAGCCTACGTGTTACCTGTAAACCAGATGCCGGTGTTCGTTCTGATTGCGCTGCTTTTTTCACCGGTGCTGCACTAGCATCGATGCGAGATGGGGGCCGGGCAACCGCAAACGCGGCGCGTAATTCATTCGCTGCTTCTCCCGCCATTCATCCCGCCATTCATCCAGCTATGCCACTTAAGCCTGACAGCGCCAACGCCATCATACCGAGCAGCAATAGATGTACGGGGGCGCCACGAAAGGCTCTGGGTATCAGTAAGTGGTCAAGCCTCTGCCGAAGATCGGCGAACACTATTAGTACGGTAGCCAGACCGGCAGCCATGCCCACGCTTAGGGCGATCGATTGAATCAGTGTTGGCTCCGCACGCAAAATCAGAAGAGCTGCTGCTATCGTTGCGCTTCCTCCGACCAGAGTTATGGCTTGTTGATAAACTGCCGGCCGCGCATGTTCCGCGTCGCACAACGCCTCGCATGAGGCAGCCGTCCGCTCGTCTGGCGGTTGCTCCGATTGCGGTATGCGCTCAAGGTACATGCGCATACCAGCGCAGACTGCGCCGATGATCAAAACCAGCGCGGGGAGTTGCAGATACGTCAACTCGTAGGGTGCCAGTACAAACCGCTGCACCATGCAGCCAAGGAGAGAACTTGCAAACAGCCCAATACCGACGCGAACACCCATCTTAGTTGCGGCGCGAACGCTGTGTGTCGTTTCTGCGAGGACATCGAGCCCTGTCAGATAAGTCAACGTGAGGTTGGCGGTCAGAGCGCCACCGATGACAAGCAGCAGATGCTCAGCGATCACGCGGATAGATGCTCCGTGAGCATCAGGTGACCAGCATTCCCGGGGCGGCGCCACTGTCGACGCTGAGTAGAAAGACGTCGCTATCACCCTCACCGGCAGCCAATACCATTCCCTCTGAGATACCAAAACGCATTTTTCTCGGAGCAAGGTTCGCAACCCAGATGGCCAATCGTCCCTCGAGCGCGTCGGTTTCGTAGGCGCTTCGAATGCCTGAAAACACAGTCTTGGTGCCTAGATCGCCGACGTCTAACGTGAGTTTGAGCAGGCGATCCGCGCCTTCGACCGTCTCTGCCTGACTAATACGCGCCACCCGCAGTTCCACTCGCTTGAAGTCTTCAATGCCGATCGTGCTGCTGTCTTCCGCCTTACTACGCGAAGTGCTACTCCCTGGCTGTGCCTTCTTCTGGCCGTTGTTCTGGGACTGATCTGCTATATCTTTCTCAGAGCCCACAACGTTGCTTTCGACCATGCGCTTGACGTCTTTTGGGTCTATGCGCTGGATTAGTGGAGCAAAGGTGTTCAGCTCATGGTTGAGTAAGTGCTTATCAAGCTCAGCCCAGCTTAGTGTTGTATTCAGATAGGCGGCGCTTCGCTCACTCATCTGCGGAAGGACTGGCGTCAGGTAGATCATCAGAATGCGAAACGCGTTTAGCCCGGTTGAACAGACGCGTTGAACTCGATCGTGCTGTTCGGGATCTTTTATGAGTACCCAGGGTTTTTCCTGATCAATGAAGACATTCGCCTGATCCGCCAGCCCCATGATCAGGCGTATTGCGCGCGCAAACTCGCGAGCCTCGAACGCCGCTGCAATTTCGGGCGCTGCGGACACCATAGCGGCGAGAAGTTCCGGCTGCGCAAGCTTCTCGGCGGTTCGGTTGCCGAATCCTTTACGAAGGAAACCCGCACAGCGGCTGGCGATGTTGACCACTTTGCCTACGACATCTGAGTTCACCCGCTGGACGAAGTCCTCGAGGTTCAGATCGATATCGTCGACACCGTCAGACAGTTTGCCGGCAAAGTAATACCGGAGGTATTCCGCATCCAGGTGGTCGAGGTAGTGGCGCGCGTTGATGAATGTGCCACGGCTCTTCGACATTTTTGTGCCGTCAACCGTCAGAAACCCGTGGGCGAACACACCGTTCGGAGTCCGCAGGTCCGCCGAGTGAAGAATCGCAGGCCAGAACAAACCGTGAAAGTTAATGATGTCCTTGCCAATAAAGTGATAAAGCTCCGTGCCGTCGCCGGTCTTCCAGAACGAATCGAAGTCGATCCCCGCGCGTTCACTAAACTCTTCAAAGCTCCCGATGTAGCCTATGGGGGCGTCCATCCATACGTAAAAGTATTTGTCCTCTTCACCCGGGATCGTGAATCCGAAATAGGGTGCATCGCGACTGATGTCCCATTCCTGCAGGCCTTCATTGATCCATTCCCCCAGCTTGTTGGCGACCGCGTCCTGAAGGTGGCCGGAGCCAACCCAGTCCCGCAGCATGTCTTCAAACATGGGCAGGCGAAAGAAAAAATGCTTCGACGATTTCTCGACCGGCGTACTGCCGGATAGCACCGATACGGGGTCCTTTAATTCCAGCGGAGAGTAAGTTGCCCCGCAAACTTCGCAGTTATCACCGTACTGCTCTGGCGCATTACAGCGACGACATGTGCCTTTGATGAACCGGTCGGCGAGGAACAGGCCTTTCTCCTGGTCGTAAGCCTGGGTGATTTCTCGCTCGGCAATATGGCCGTTTTCGCGCAGCTTCTCGTAGATGCGCTCCGTCCAACGTCGCGTCGAGTCGGAATGCGTGCTCGAGAAATTATCGAAGTGAATCCCAAAGTCTGTCGAGTCCCGCATGTGCTCCCGACGTACCTGATCGATCTGTTCTTGCGCCGATATGCCCTGTTTTTCGGCAGAGAGCATGATGGCTGTGCCGTGCGCATCGTCTGCGCAAATGTAGTAGCAGTCGTGGCCGCGCAGGCGTTGAAAACGAACCCAGATGTCGGTCTGGGTTTGTTCGAGAATATGGCCTAAGTGCAAGGGCCCATTTGCGTAGGGCAATGCGCTGGTCACCAATATTTGACGCTTTTCTGTTGACATGGTCGGTGCAACGACTGGAAAACGGCGCCGAATGATAGCGAGAGCGCATCGCTATTTCAGCAATAACTTAAGCGACAAGTTAACCAACGGCGAGTAAACGATTGAGCCGCCCCCAAGCTCTTCCTATACTCGGCGCCGAAATCTGGGAGCCAGTTGAGGTAGCGCGGGATATGGATGGGGTAAAACACGCTGTAGCGTTTGCCTCAGGGAAGGGCGGCGTCGGTAAATCGACCTGTACCGTAAACGTAGCCCTGGCGCTGCGTTATCTTGGCCTGACTGTTGGCGTTCTAGATGCCGACATCTACGGGCCCAGCGTGGCGCATATGTTGGGTGTGCCGCCCGGGCAAAGGCCAGAGGCGGCACCGGATGATCAGATGTATCCCGTAGAGGCGCTCGGCATCCGTTCTATGTCCATGGCCTATCTGACGACAGAAAGAACGCCCTTGGTCTGGCGCGGTCCGTTGGCGGGTGGTGCGCTCGCGCAATTGCTTGCAAAGACGGCATGGGGGGAGCTGGATTGCCTGCTCATCGATATGCCCCCAGGAACGGGCGATATACAGCTGACCTTGACGCAGAAAATCGCTCTGTCCGGTGTCGTAATAGTGACAACGCCGCAAGAGGTGGCGCTTCTGGATGCGAGAAAGGGAATCGAGATGTTCCAGAAGGTTGAGGTGCCCCTCCTCGGAATCATCGAGAACATGGCCTTTTTTCGGTGTAGTGAATGTGGTCAAAAAGAGCCGATTTTCGGCGTTGACGGTGGGGAGAGGGTGGCAGCCGAGTACGGTTCGAAGGTTCTGGCTCAGGTTCCTCTGGCGCCTGTCATCTGCGAGGACGCCGATCGCGGCGCCCCCAGTGTGGCAAGGGATCCTGAATCCCCCGTCGCAGCTCCTTATCTGAATGCGGCGCGAAACCTCATGGCGGCCCTGGAGGAGAAGCGGGTTTCGAGCGTAGGGCCCGCTATTCACGTAAGTGACGATTGACCAGTAAACAGATCGAGATTAAACGTGCGTCAAGCCCTGCATCTTATCGATTTGCAGGTCCAGATCTAACGGCAGGGAGAATGCCAGTTGAGTATAAAGGCTGATAAGTGGATCCGTCGGATGGCTTCCGAGCACGGCATGATTGAGCCGTTTGAAGCCGGGCAGGTTCGAACGAACTCGGATGGCGAGCGCGTCATATCGTTTGGAACATCGTCTTACGGATACGATGTGCGCTGCGCCGATGAGTTCAAGGTGTTCACCAATATCAATTCGGCAACGGTCGACCCGAAATCGTTTGATGAAGGGAGCTTCGTGAGCGTCAAAGGTGCTGTATGCGTTATTCCACCGAATTCCTTCGCGCTGGCCCGAACCGTGGAGTATTTTAGAATCCCCCGCAATGTCCTCACCGTCTGTCTTGGCAAGTCCACGTACGCTCGCTGCGGAATCATCGTGAACGTGACACCGTTGGAACCCGAATGGGAAGGACACGTGACGCTGGAGTTTTCCAACACCACCACACTTCCGGCGAAAATCTACGCTAACGAGGGTGTGGCGCAGATGTTGTTTTTCGAATCCGACGAGATTTGTGAAGTGAGCTATAAAGACCGGGGAGGGAAGTATCAGGGGCAAACAGGCGTTACGCTTCCGCGCACCTGATCCCTTTTCCCATCAGGGTCCTCTATCCAGAGCGCTTTCTCCGAGGTTCTGCCCCCAGCTTTGGAGCGTAAGGCTGAGCTGCCGGCGGCTCGGTGCCGTCGCCTTCAGCTCAGGCTCCTTCGCCCTGCACAGCGGCGCTGGCAATTTTGGCGCTGATGAGATCCGCCTCGGTTGTCTTTCCGTCGTCGACGTGAACGGTACGCACCATGAGAAAATCCCAGGCGGGCGCGATCCAAATGCCGGAACGTCGCTCGGGGTCGCGGTGCTCTCGCTCAAAATGCAGTGTCTCTATCCAACCCATCGGCGTCTCTAGCCGTTCATCGCCTGCGTAGCGAAGAACATAGTCCTTGACCTTGCGTCCATCCGCCACACTAAAGCTCAGATCCTGGCGCGGATCTTCCATATTCATGAGCGTGAGCCGCAGCTGCTCCTGCTGACTCATTCGGTCAAGCGTGTCATCTCTCCGGGGCAGCTCATACCAGTTTTTCTTATACAGGCTGCGAATGACAAGATCGCCCGCGTCGAAGTGCACTTCTCTTCGGCGATTGACCGGGCCACGCAGCTGGTACACGTAGGATTTCGGTCGAACTCTTTGTCCCTCGACCGAGAACACACTTACTTCGCTTATTCCGGCGACGAGCAGCTTACCCTCGCTCGTGAGCCTGCAACTGCCCTGGGCATCGATGCTCAGGCTGCGATGCAGCTTTATGCTGAGCCCGGAGGTCGATGTCTTGTAGGTCGCGTCATAGGGAGACAGGCGGGCTGAAGCGATCGCGACGCTCCCAGTATCGGCTGGTACAGCTGTGCCAGCTGCTTCGGATGCGGAGTTCGATTCGGAACCTGCAGTGGCGGTGCCCGCAATCGCAATTCCGACTGACAGGAGAGCAACGAACGTGCTGATCGCTAACGAGTTGGGATGCACGATGCGCCTTGAGCAGCTTCCATTCGGTGAAAGCGGACGCCGCCAGAACTGGAACCGGCTGCGACAGACGCCGCGCAAAGCAACCCAAAAACGCCGCGTGGTATCGGTATTCGGCGCCACAGAAGTCCGCCCAGTCGGTGCGAGGATCCCGATAGACATCAGCTGCTAGCGGGTGCTCCGCCCCGATTTCGATTGGCTGTTCACTGCTTTCTTTCTACCCCTGAACCCATTCAATCGCTCAACTGTTTCAGTTACCCGCACTCTGTTCATTCACCGTCGCTACGTGCGTAAGAACCTCGCGCAAATCCCCGAAATGCAAAAGCAACGGACTGTCGTGTCAACAAGTTGCTGTAGCCCGCGACTGTGGTGGCGCGAGTCTTCCCTTGCTGCTTGGCTAGTCGACCGTCGTAGATCGCTGTTCATCGGGTTCGCTCCTGAGACAACAATCCGTCCAGTGACACCTGCCCGCTTAAACAAAGGCGCAAAGCCTCCGGGTAAATCTCGTGCTCCACTTGCTGCACTCTCTGCGCCAGCACGGCCGCGGTATCCCCTCTGCGAATCTTGACCGACGCCTGGATAACCGACGGACCTGCATCGAGGTCTTCAACCACATAGTGCACCGTTGCCCCGGCTACCTCGTCGCCAGCATCGAGTGCGCGTTGGTGCGTGTGGAGGCCCTTGTACTTAGGTAATAATGACGGGTGAATGTTCAATAGACATCCGTAATATTCCCGAATAAAGATCGGGCTGAGGATGCGCATAAAGCCGGCCAGCGCCACAAATTCGGTATCGGTGTCGCGCAGTTCGGCGAGCAGGGCGGTGTCGAACGCTTCCCGCTCAGGGAATTTTCGATGATCCACGCAACGCACGGGGAGACCCAGCGAGGTTGCGAGATCGACGACCGGTGCGTCCGGGACATTGCACAGCACCAGAACGATTCGTGCAGGTATTTGGCCAGCCGCGCACGCCTGGGCTATGGCGCGAAGGTTACTGCCCCGACCGGAAGCTAGAACCGCTAGACGGGTCAATCTGTCAGCCTGCATCCATTGGCAAAAACAAAAGGCGGACTGAACAGTAGTTGGGGAGAAACGCGTGCTTCAACACGGGTGATCGGCTGAACCTGAGAGTGAAAACATGGGTATTCAATGAATCTCGACGCCCTTTTCGCCCGCGACAATTTCACCCAAGACCCAGGCGCTCACGTCGCTCTCGCGAAGCTCATGCAGCGCGTGATCTACCTCGCTTACATCGATGGTAAGCACCATTCCGACGCCGCAATTGAAAGTGCGGTACATCTCCATTGGCTCGATGTTGCCAGCCGCCTGTAACCATTGAAACACCGGGGGCATTTCCCAGCTGCGCGAATCGATATGAGCCGAGAGATCAGCGGGGAGTGTGCGCGGTACATTTTCAAGTAGACCGCCGCCTGTGATGTGAGCCATCGCTTTGATCGACACCGCTTTCATCAGATCGGAGATCGCTTTGCTGTAGATCATGGTTGGCGCCAGCAGCGCATCCAGCAAACTGCGTTCGTCACCGGCAAGGGCCCGAGCCACATCCACGGAGCTATGGTCGATGATCTTGCGAATCAAAGAAAAACCATTTGCATGGGGGCCACTGCTGGCCAGGCCGATCAGCGCATCGCCACTGGTGACAGTGTCTCCCCGCACAATGCGCTCGCGCTCGACGACGCCCACGCAGAAGCCTGCGAGATCAAAATCGGGCGATGTGTACATACCAGGCATTTCCGCCGTCTCACCTCCGACCAGCGCACAGCCAGCCTGCTCGCACCCAGCGGCTATTCCCCGTATAACTTTGGTTGCCACGCCCAGATCCAGTTGTCCGGTGGCGTAGTAGTCAAGAAAAAACAGAGGCTCTGCGCCGGTTACGATGACGTCGTTGACGCACATTGCCACCAGGTCGATGCCGAGGCTGTCGTAACGCGAGTGGTCAATGGCAAGACGCAGTTTCGTGCCTACACCGTCCGTACCGGAGACGAGTACGGGATCTCGATAGCCGGTTGGAAGAGAGCACAGCGCGCCGAAGCCGCCAAGCGAACCCAGAACTTCAGGACGTCGAGTCCGTTCAACTGCGTCACTGATGCGTTCAACGAGCTGATTGCCGGCATCTATGTCTACGCCTGCGTCGCGATAAGTCAGCGTCTCTTGTGTTGGTTTGCTGCTCATAACGTACCCGATTCCGCGTGAGCGGCGAAGTTTAGCGACCTGTGAGGGGGTGTAAAGATGCGGGAGCAGGCGGTGATGAAGGTCGGAGGCACATGAGTATTACTCTCGTACGTAGCGCTGCTGGTACCATTGTGTTGTGATTCGTTCAGTACTGAAAATCTGGGTTTCTCTGACAGCATTCGGGCCAGCGCGAAAAGTGCACCAGCACGCTGGTGAATTGGGGCTTAGCGCTGCGAAAAAAGGTTCGTTTGTATTTTTTCCTTACCAACAAAGTGTACCCGCGTTCGCTGGCCAGGTTTTCACTTGATCTGGCCCACCCTGACCGCACATGCCCAAAGCATTCGCTGCGCTCATGGGGCAGGCTCTGCTCGCTCCGCCGCTGCTATGGCAGCGTCTCTGCTCACGAGCACGACCAGGGCGGACCATCTCGGCGCGAAACTCCTGGCCGCTGGCGCAATTTTCGCGCTAACCCATGCCGCGCTTGCACAGAACGCCGTGCCTATCGGGGTCTACAGTGCGCGTGTCGAGGTGGCGGATAGGACAGGTAGTACGCTGCGTCAGGCACAGAAAGCTGGGTTGGAACAGGTACTTATCAAGGCGACCGGCGACCCGGACGCCCCCCAGGTACCTTCGCTACAAGAGGATTTACGTGAGCCCTCACGCTTGCTCCTCGGGTACAGCTACGAAGAATCGACCATCGGCAACTTACGGCTGCGTCTGAACTATGACGAGAAAGCGGTGCAGGGTCTTATCAGTGCCGCGCGACTGCCGCTGTGGACCAGCAACCGGCCTACGGTGCTCGTCTGGCTGGTGAGTACCGACGATCGGCGTTCTTTTGTCACGCTAGATGAAGCACCGAAGGCCACCCGGATGCTGGTCGATAATTTCGAAATGCGCGGTGTCCCCCTGCAACAACCGCTGCACGATCTGGAAGATGCAGCTGCCCTAAGCCCTGGAGAAGCGTGGCGTCTGGACTCAGCGGCTCTGGTCGGTGCTTCGCGCCGGTATGGCGACCGATTGTTGCTTGCCGGCCGGATGGCTGAACTCTCGGATGGACGGGTGTCGGGGGAATGGAGGTTTCTTGACGAAGGGCGTTGGATAACCAGTACGGTAAGAGCAGGGCCAACCGAAGAATTCATGAAAGCGGGCGCAGATCTCGTCGCCCGTCGACTTGCTGAGCGCTACGCCGTCGTTGCCCAGTCCGGTTCACTCGATACAGGTTATCGATTGGTCGTTCGCGGGGCGCGAAGTTATCTCGATTTTGCAGCTATACGGGAAACCCTGGTTTCGTTAGAGGCCGTTACTTATGCGGTACCCGAGTTCCTGCAGGGCGATCTGATCGAATTTCGTCTGGAGGCCGACGCCGAGCGTGGCCGCCTTAAGCAGCTCATTGAGCTGGACCGTCGTTTCGTGCCCGTGCCGGGCAATGACTCGACCCTGCGATACGAGTGGTTGAGATAATGCGCCAGTTCGAACCGCTGCCACCTACGCCCGAGATTCCTGTTAATCGGTGGCCGTTGATTCTCGCTGTTGTGGCGGCTGCTACTACTCTGTTCTTTCTACTCCAGCCGATCTTGCTGCCCTTCGTTCTCGGTGCGCTGATCGGGTATCTGGGGGATCCCATTGTGGACCGGCTGGAAGCGCGCGGGGCCAGTCGAACCACGGGAGTGGCAATCGTGTTTGTGGTGTACTCGGGACTGTCTCTTCTCGCATTACTGATCGCGGTTCCACTGTTGCTCCAGCAACTTGACAACCTCATCAGTCGCATCCCCGTTGTGTATTCCTGGCTCCGGGATGTGGCACTTCCGTGGTTGCAGACAAGAACACAGATCAGCGGTGCGCAGCTTCCCAGTATCGACTGGTCTGCCGAGCTTGTTAAGAACTGGCAGTCCCTCGGTAAAATGACCACGCAGGCCGTCACCCAGATTACGGGTTCGGGCCTCGGTATCCTTCTCAGCCTCGCTAATGTGGCTCTCGTGCCGGTCGTCGCCTTCTATTTGATGCGCGATTGGGACGATATTGCAGAGCGGGTACTGCTGCTGCTACCGGAGGACTGGCAGCCGACCATGGGTCAGCTGTCGCGCGAGGCTGACATGGTGGTAGGTGCATTTTTGCGCGGCCAGTTCATTGTAATGTGTGCACTCGGCGCTCTTTATGCCGTAGGGCTTTGGCTCGTGGGCGTGCAAGTAGCCCTGTTGTTAGGTTTGATAGCGGGACTCGCGAGCATCGTGCCGTATCTTGGCTTCATTGTAGGTATCAGCGCATCTCTGATCGCTGCCTGGTTGCAGTTCCAGGACTTTGTACCGCTGGTTTACGTTGGCCTGGTGTTTGGCGTCGGACAGCTCGTAGAGAGCTTGTTGCTCACGCCGATTCTTGTGGGCGATCGAATCGGACTTCATCCCGTGGCGGTTATCTTCGCACTGATGGCGGGAGGCCAATTGGCGGGCTTCGTCGGCGTCGTGGTTGCTCTACCCGTAGCCGCGGTGATTATGGTGTTTGCTCGTCACGCGCTGGAGCGATACCGGCAAAGCGAATTGTATGGCGTCGGAGGCAGCGGTAAGTCCAACGGCGACGAACCTGATTCGCACGAAGATTCAGGGGAGAAGGCGTGTCGAGAAACCTGATGTTGAGCGAAGCCCTGGCCAGCGGTTCCCAGCTGACGCTGGAAATTCGGCTAGCGGATGAGGCGACGTTTGAAAGTTTCTGGCCATCGCGGGCACTGACGCCACTTGTCAGCTATCTGGTGGAATCAAGCAGGCGTGCTCCGAGTACTGCCCTGGCCGAGGTAGGCCACACTTATGGCGCCGCAACAGATGTTGACGACTTGGGCGGTGACCCGCTAGAGCCCGGGATTGCGGAATTTTTCCACGGTCCTGCAGCTAGTGGCAAAAGCCACTTGTTGCAGGCTGTGTGTCGCGAACGCTCGGGCGCGCTGTATCTTCCCCTATCGATGGTTCGCGGCGAAGCCGCTTCCGAAGTTCTTAATTCCCTGGAGTTGAGCCCATTTGTTGCTCTGGACGAGCTCGACCTGATTGCGGGTTGCAAAGAATGGGAAGAAAGTCTTTTTCACTTCCTCAACCGGGCAGCTCAGGCAGGATGCACTGTGTACGCGGCTGCGCGAACGCCGCCTGCCGATTCTGCGTTTACGCTGCCGGACCTCGTCTCGCGCCTCGCTGTGGGAACTGTTTGGGCGCTTCCCGCGCCCTCAGAAGACGAGCGATTAGAAATTCTGTCACATCGCGCCAGTGTGCGCGGTTTAGCTCTACCGGAGCCTGTGATCGCCTATTTGTGTCGTCGCGGAGGCCGTTCGCTCGAAGACTTGTTGGGTGCGCTTGATATCTTGGATGAAGCCTCTTTGCAGTTTCAACGCCCCCTGACCGTTCCGTTCGTCCGACGGACGCTGGGCTGGGAATAGATGTCGTACCCAATCCGTATAGCGATCAACTCTGAGAGCCCGTCTCCGCCTCTTCCGTCGACTTAGGACGCGGTTGAAGGTACGGCGTACTCCGCAGGTGCGAGTCTAAGGTAGCGACGCAGGAAATACACAGCCAGGTATAAGGGGCCGGTGTCTAAAAGTGCCACACAGGCCTTGAACAGATAGTTGCTGCCAATGAGGACGAGCAGAGCGTTAACGGCTATGTCACCGCGTAAAAACGCTGCCCCGAACGTGACGGTTACTACCATCACTGAGTCAACGAGCTGACTCAGCAGGGTGCTGAAATTGTTGCGGACCCATAGATGTCTACCATGCGTCACTCGTTTCCAGAAATGGAATAGCTGGACGTCACAGTACTGCGCGGCAATATAGGCAAGCATCGATGCGAACACGGCACCCGAGGTTGTGGCATAGATCAACTGATAGAGCCCGATTTCGTTTTCGACTACATCGCCGTTTGGCAGTGGGACAGGCGCAGCGAGCTGAATGATTTGCCAGGGAGGCATGGCTCCGGCAGGTACCGAGGGAATGCTGTTGCCCAGAAAGAGCACGAGAAGAATGAAAAAATTAAGCCCCAGACCGACACTCACCAAGAAGTTGGCGCGGCGTTTCCCATAGAGCTCACAGATAAGGTCGGTGCAAAGAAAGGTCAGGGGGTAGGGGAGGACGCCAACAGCCAGGGCCATCGGGCCAAGCTGCACAAATCTCGTAATGCCGATTACATTGAGAAGCGTCATCGCACATAGAAATGTGCCCGCCAGAACGAGAAAGACGCGCTCGCGACGCTCAATAATTTCAGCATTCACCGACCCCTCCAGAGCGGCCGTGGGCTGAGTTTCGGGAAGATTGCGTTCCACCGGGCTCAGCTTTCGCGCTGGCCCAGGTTGGCGTGAAGTACCGAGCCGTTTACCACAGGATTACGGTGTGCCCACAGAAGTAGGGAGGCAATTTCCTCTGGCTCGATAAGCCGACCGAAGCTGTTCATAGCACCGATTTGGGTAAGTAGCGCTTCGTCGTTGCCCAGGTGATTGCGCAGCATCTCCGTATCGGTGAAGCCTGGGCATATCATCGCGGTATGAATGCCAGACCCCATGAGGTCCTGGCACGTGGAGCGCATCATCCCAAGCTGCGCGTGTTTAGAAACAATGTAACTGAACGTACCGGGAACCGCTTTCTCCGCCAACGTTGAGCCAACGTAAAGAACGCTGCTTCCAGGCCCCATCCCTGGCAATAAAGCGCGATTGAGACGATTGATCGCCACCACGTTCGTCTCCAAAACGGCGCGCAGGCTGGCGTCGTCGCAGTCGTCCGCGGAATCCTTGCGCATCTGGCTGGCGTTGTGGATCAGGGCTATCTCAGAAAGCCCGGTCAGCCGGCTTAGAAGCGCGTCGATGGCATCGTTGATGTTATCCGGCTCGCTAAGATCACAGGGCAGGTTGTGCACCCCGGGGAGCTTGCATTGGCGCCGCGATAAGTTGACGACTTCGTAGCCACCCTCCATGAACGCCCGTGCCGTGGCTTCGCCAATGCCGACACTCGCGCCTGTGATCACTGCAATAGTCATGAAACATCCTTCGCATTAATTTATTGAGAGTTCGCTCCGGGATTTTGGAGCGCCGGCCACGTGCAGCGTGCTAACCACTTACGCCCGCATCACGAGATCTCCCGGGAGAGGGCTGGCTCTTGAAGCTCTCCGCTGCCGGTTTTGAAGCTACAAGGCTGAGTAACCACTGAATGCCTACGATACTCCAACACTGGCGTTGCACCAGTGGGTTTTGCACAGTCAAAGCACAGCAATGCATCCCTTCATACGCTCGATATGCTCGTCAGCAACAGACCGCTGCCGTACCACATCGGAGATCTGAAGCGGTCAATTGTCGCACCGTAGTGGTTCATGCTACCAGTCTGTTCCTACTGTGTCCTGGCGGAGACTGCGCATATGCATTCTCGCACGCTAAACCAGTCATCTATCGAAAGCCGTATTTAACGCGTTCGCTTCTAAGCTCCAGCAAGGAACCCGGCGTACGTGGAACGTCTAGCTACCATCATCATCGACAAGGAGAGCCATAAATTTTCTGTGGCTCACTACACGATCTTCTCAAGCCGGGAGCGCGAGCGCCTGCACGGCCACAACTACTCTGTCTCGGCGAAAATCGTCGCTCCCATGGGAGATAACGGGTTCGCAGCCGACTACAACGTCTACAAATCCCGCATAAAGGGTCTTTGCGATGCCTGGGATGAGTACATGATTCTCCCCGAGTTCAGTCCGTACCAGACAGTGGTTCGCGAAGAAGACCGATACAAAGTGACCTTCAACGGCGAGCAGATGGAATTTCTGTGCTCCGACACACTACTGCTCCCGATCACCAACGCCACTGTGGAAGAGTTCGCGTTCCTCTTGCTTAAGAAGCTGCTCGACATCTCCCAGGGTGACCAACTCGTCGAACTCGAGGTGCAGGTGGCATCGGGGCCTGGGCAGAAAGCCTCTGCACGCTGGTGCGCCATGGATGAAGCGCTAGCCTGACTGGCTAGTCAGGCGACGCGCGCCAACGTAAGGTTACGCCCTGTCTGCAACACTCTTAGGAACCTTACCGTTATGGCCCGTCACGGCGCTCCCTCAAAAAATTCTAAAAACCACTGGCTACTGCACACGCCGCTTCTGCTAGTAGTCACCACAGCCCTCCTCGCATCGACGGCCGTACCGGCAGAAGACAATGGCCATCACATGGGTTCGGCTGCCGACGCCAAGGGCGCAGAAGCCCTCGGTGACTCGTTAGCGCAGGCCAAGTCCGGCATGCAGCTTGAGGATGTTTTTTCCCTGAGCTATGCCTCGTCCCCTGTAGCGGCCGGCGATCAGGTTTTTTACCTGCGGCATAGCATGGACAAGATGAAGGATCGGCGTCGTACGAATCTGTGGATGGTCAATGTAAACACTGGCCAGCAGGAGCCACTGTCGACTGGTGCGCAGTCGATCTCTTCTCCTGCTGTATCACCAGCCGGCGATCGTATCGCCTATGTAGCAAGGGACGACGTAGGTTCACAGATTTTTGTGCAGCATTTAGCCAGCGGACGTGTGGCGCAGCTAACGCGGGGCAATCAGGCGCCGCGAGACCTCAGCTGGTCACCGGACGGTAAAAGCCTTGCCTTTAGTCGGCGAGTTCCCGTCGAGCCCGCGACGATGGGAAAGCTACCACCTGCGCCTAAGGGTGCCGAGTGGGCACCATCGCCTATCGTCGTGGATCGTATGGTGTATCGAAACGACGGTGCCGGTGTACGGCCTCGTGCTTTTTATCAACTGTTCGTGATTAACGCCGATGGCGGAGCCGCCCGGCAACTCACGAGCGGAGACTATGATCACAACGGACGCATTGGATGGTCTTCGGACTCAAGCGCGCTGTTTTTCTCAGCTAACCGCAGTCCCAACCGAGAGCTTGATGTCCTTAACAGTGATTTGTACCGACTCGATCTGAGTGATGGTGGTCTCACCGCCCTGACGAGTCGCGCAGGTCCTGATCGCTTCTCCGACATATCGCCCGATGGGACGTATCTTGCCTACGTGGGATTCGATGATGCCGGGTTGTCGTTTCAACGCAATCGTCTCTACGTTATGGAGATTGACGGTAGCAATATCCGGGAACTTACGACGGATCTGGACAGATCTGTTTACGGAGCACGCTGGTCAAAAGACGGTCGACGTGTTTTGTTTCTCTATGACGACCAGGGAGATACGATTTTGGCTTCCGTTGATATGGCCGGGGCCGTGAGCAAGCTTCAGGCCGGTCTGGGCGGGATGTCGCTGGGTCGGCCCTATTCGGGCGCAAGCTTCGCAGTACTTTCCAATGATCGCTACGTATTCACCGCCGGTGGCAGCTCGAGACCGGCAGATCTAGTGCTGGGAGAGCAAGATGCGACCAACGAAAAGCGCCTTACTTCCCTAAATGACAACTGGCTTCAGGGACTTCAGCTCGGGATTGTTGAAGAGCGTTGGGTGGAATCCAGTGCCGGCGGCGAGAAGATCCAGGCATGGGTTGTCTACCCCCCGGAATTCGATCCCTCCAAGAGCTACCCGCTGATCCTGGAGATACACGGCGGGCCACACACCAACTACGGCGGGCGCTTTTCGGCCGAAATCCAGCTGTACGCCGCGGCCGGTTACGTCGTCGTCTATGCGAATCCGCGAGGCAGCACCAGCTACGGCGAGCGCTTTGCTAACTTGATTCATCACAATTATCCCAGTCAGGACTATGACGATCTGATGGCCGTGGTTGATGATGTGTCATCGGCACCTTACATCGATGGGCAGCGTCTGTTTGTTACCGGCGGCAGCGGCGGTGGGGTGCTCACTGCCTGGATCGTCGGAAAAACCAGGCGATTCAGCGCGGCAGTGGTTGCCAAGCCGGTAATCAACTGGGCAAGCTTTGTGCTGACTGCCGATAACTCGCCGTACTTCAGCCGCTATTGGTTTGCAGAAATGCCATGGGAAGACTACGAGTCATACTGGAAGCGTTCGCCGCTGTCTCTGGTAGGTGAAGTGGAAACCCCAACCATGCTGCTGACAGGCGAAGCCGATCTGCGCACCCCTATTCCGGAGTCTGAGCAGTACTATCAAGCGCTCCGGTTGCGCGGAGTCGATACCGCGATGGTGCGAATCCCGGGCGCCTCGCATAGCATTGCGAAGCGACCGACCCAGTTAATGGCAAAGGTAGCCGCAGTTTTGGCCTGGTTCGAACGCTATGACGGGGGTGCATCGTCATGACGCTGCGGGTAGAAGTCGCGCGCACCGGCGGCCCGGAAGTTATGCAATTGACGCAGGTAGACCTGCCGGATCCGGGACCCGGTATGGTCCGTATCTCGAATCGGGCGATCGGCGTCAACTACATCGACACCTACCATCGCAGCGGTCTGTATCCACTACCGCTTCCCACAGGTCTCGGCCTGGAAGGATCCGGTGTCGTAGAGGCGGTGGGAGCGGACGCCGGGTTCTCAGAAGGTCAGCGCGTGGCGTACTTCGCAGCAGGCATCGGCGCGTACGCCCAGGCCATAAATCTACCGGCCGAGCGTGTTGTTGCCCTGCCGGATGGTGTCAGTTTTGAACAAGCTGCCGCTGTAATGCTGAAAGGCGCCACCGTAGAGTATCTTGTCCACCGTTTGTTCCCTTTGAGCGGCGAACACAAAACCCTGTTTCATGCTGCTGCCGGTGGCGTTGGCTTGCTCTTCGGCCAGTGGGCCGCGTCTCTGGGAGTAGAAACCATTGGCACGGTTAGCAGTGAAGCCAAGCGGGAGCTCGCTTTAGCGAACGGTTACACCCATTGCCTGCTAAGTCATGACGACACGGTAGCCGCTGTGCGTGAGCTGACTGGGGGCGCGATGCTGCCAGTTGTCTACGATGGCGTCGGAGCCAGTACATTTATACAGTCACTGGACTGTCTGGCGCCGAGAGGCCTGATGGTGAGTTTCGGCAATGCGTCTGGAGCGCCCGGCCCGTTTGATCTGCAGGAGCTTGCCAACAGGGGGTCGCTATTCATCACGCGCCCCACGCTGATGAGCTACGTCGCGTCGGCTTCCGATTTGCGCGATTGCGCGAAGGCAGTCCTCGATAGAGTTGCCGATGGTCGGCTTAAAGTGCATATAGCGCAGCGCTTTGCGTTGTCCGAAGTTCAGCACGCGCACAGCGAACTTCAGTCTCGGCGCACTACGGGTTCATCACTGCTGCTACCCTGATGCATTCGTTACGTCAATTGAAAACTTAAAGCCAGACTCGCGTTTACCTCACTTCGCCGATTGCTCTGGCTTAATCGGTCCCCCCGGCGACGGCCAGGAGCGATTCCTGTGTCTGCGGCCCTACGAGCACATCGACAAGGGCTCCGTTCGGCGAGACAACCAAGGTCGTCGGCAACACCGACGGAGTTTGCACCGAAAATCGAGCGGTTGGGTCCTCACTCACCGTTGGGAAACTGACGCCCAACTTCTGTTCCTGGGCAGCCAGCTTATCGCCGGTTTCACCATCGAAGTTGATGCCCAGCACACGGTAGCCCTCCCGGGCGTGTAGTGCGTTGAGTTCAGGTATCTCCTTGATGCACGGCGCGCACCACTCAGCCCAGTAGTTGATAAACGTCCACTGGCCGCGCTCATCGAAGATAGACTCTGACCCGGCGTCGCCTACTGTGGCATCGTCGCAGCCTGTCAGGCCCATAAGTACGCTCAGTAACAACGCGATGCGCATTCCCTTTTGCCCAAACAATATCATCACGACTGAAAGAGTTCTGCCAGAGAGAGAGAGTAGGTTTCGCGATCGTCTTCACGTCGTTTTTCCAGCATTTTCTTTGCCTTTTCTTTCCAGGGGGGGGGCGAGATCTCATTTGCGGACGGGATGACGGAATCGTCATCCAGCATCTCACGCAAGTGCCAAACCGGCACACTATGCAAATCACGGGAGAGCATATAACTCCCTTCGTCATCCTGGGCAATGACTCGATGCTCAAGCAAGCGATCTCTTAATACTCGCCAGCTATCAGGGTCGATAGCGGCACCTCTGCGGCTAACTATCTCCAGTTCCGTAACGGGCCGACCGTCCTGCTGCTTGCGCCAAAGAAGCTCGAGGGCCTCAAGGCCTTTGATTAACAAAGGCCGCTGAAGCTGGGCTTCACTCTGATACGCAGACAAACTGTGCACGAAGATCGCCGCCACCAATACAATCGTCCATGAGATGTATAGCCACAGCAGGAACAAGGGTACGGCGGCAAACGCCCCATAGATGAACGTAATGCTCGATCCCGCTACAAGCTTTGTGAACAAAGCGCGAGCGAGATTAAAGCTGACGGCGGCCAAGATACCGCCGACAAGTGCATGGCGTAGAGGAACGCGGCAGTTTGGAACGGCAGCGTAGACGAGGGTAAAGCCTAAAATCTCAAGCACATAAGGGGTGATGCGCAAAAGAAGCGCTCCAACACCGATGCTGTCCCATCGCTCAAGGTGGTGCGCAAAAGACGCGAGGTACGTGCTCGCGGCCACGCCGAAGCCGATGGTCAGTGGCGCAAGAGAGAGCACAGCCCAGTACAGCAACACACTCGATATCGCGCCGCGATTCTTGCGAGTTCTCCAGATACGATTAAACGCCTGCTCGATGTTGCTCAACATCAGGATTGCAGTCGCGAAAAGAAATGCCACCCCAAAACCCGACAGTTGGCGGGCCTGGCGCGAGTAATCGTTCAGATACTGCTCCAGACCTGCACTGGACTCCGGCACCAGGTTCTCAAACAGCAGATCTTGAATGTTGGCTTCCATGCCCTGGAAAGCGGGGACGGCCGATGCCATCGTGTAGAGAACCGTAAGCAGGGGCACCAGGGCAAAAAGAGAAACATAGGTGAGCGCCGCTGCCGTGTCTCGACAGCGGTCGGCTTTAAAGCGGTAGAGCAGGTATCGCGCCCGATCCAGAAGCACTCTTCCAAGTTGATGGACGTCAAGATTCATCCAGTGATTATCGCAGAGCTAGGGTCGCTGTGCGGGATTTGCTAAGTTCACGTTGTCTGCCGGTTGGCCTGACCGGATTTCCCGGCGCATTCCTATTGTCCTGTCTGGTTATTTCAATGAAAAAACTTAGATCATTTTTCGTGACGGGCCTTCGCGATTGGCAAGAGTGCGTTGATGAGGCATAGCCGTAACTATGGCGACGATCCGCAACGCGGCCAGGTACGAAAGCGCCTAAATAGTTGAATGAATCAGTCAGACAGGACGCGAGCGTGCATCAGGTTATTGCACAGAACTGGCTAAGCCTTTGGTCGTGCCGCAGCTTTGCTATCATTTTGTCGCGCGGCGACGCACTTTTATACCTGGTTTTTTCACGAATTCATGAAAAATGCACCTTACGTTCTCGTTTTGTTTTATAGCCGCGGAGGTGCCGTAGCCAGTATGGCTAGACAAGTGGTGCGCGGTGCCGAGTCAGTTGCCGGCACCGAGGTTCGCTTGCGCACGGTGCCTCCCGTTTCTGCGCTCTGTGAGGCCACAGAATCGTCGGTGCCGGATGCGGGGCCACCCTACTGCAGCATCGAAGATTTACGTGGATGTAGCGCACTGGCCCTCGGTTCGCCCACTCGTTTTGGAAATATGGCCGCACCTTTGAAGTACTTTCTGGATCAGACGTCAGAGCTTTGGCTGAGCGGGTCTTTGATCGACAAGCCAGCAGGAGTCTTCACATCGACGTCCAGCCTGCACGGTGGCCAGGAGAGCACGCTGCTGACGATGGCTCTACCCCTACTACACCATGGCATGGTCATTGTGGGGCTACCTTACAGTGAGGCTGGACTGATGAGTACGGCGTCCGGGGGGACCCCCTATGGTCCTTCTCATTGGAACGAATCCAATCAGCGTGGTCTTGATGAACGTGAAAACGACCTGTGTCAGGCACTTGGCCGACGATTGGCTACCCTGGGGGCGCGGCTCAAGTGATGCTGGAAAATTCGCGTCCAGGCAGAGCAGGCAGCTCGGCCGCACTTTGGCTCGGACTCTGGATCAGCTTGCTTGCTCTGTTCGCCAGCATGGCGGTCGATGCGTGGGTTCGCCAGGCTCCCCCCGCCATCATCGCACTGTGGTACGTTCCGGTTCTGATTGTAGTGCCCGGTGTGCTGAAAGACCGTTTGCGCAGCGTTACCTGGTTGTCATTCATCAGCTTAATCTACTTTGTAGTGGCGGTAGAAAGGATTTTCGCAGAACCGTATAGCCTGTTGGCGCAGCTGCAGCTTGTGGCGGTGGTCGCCGTATTTAACTGTTCCATGTTTTATGTGCGCCAGCGCGCCAGAGAGATTCGCGCTCAGCAGGAGGTCCCCGGCGAAGCGGGGTTGGCTGCTGGCTCCGATGACGAGACCAACAAGGCATGATCAAAAGGTTTTTTGCAGGTGTGTGGGGAGCGATCACCACGATCCGGGTCGCCTTGGCCAACCTGCTATTTATTCTGATTCTGGTGATTCTCTGGGAAGCCTTTGTTATGGCGAAACCAGAGCCCCTTCCCGATAGCGCCGCCCTCTTACTCGATCTGCGTGGTAGGGTGGTAGACGTCCAGACCCGTGTGAACACATCGTCGCTGCTGGCAGATCAGAGTCCCGCCGGGCGCGAGTACCTGCTTCAGGACCTGATAGACGCCGTCACACTTGCTGCGAAAGACTCGCGCGTCAGTTCTTTGGTCATGGTCCTCGATCAGCTGGTCTCGATAGGGCAAAGCAAAACCAGTGAGCTTGCGGAAGCTCTGACGCTGTTTCGCGAAAGCGGTAAGCCGGTAATCGCGGTGGGCGACTACTATACGCAGGATCAATACCGACTCGCCGTTGAGGCAGATACGATTCTGATGCACCCGCAGGGTGTTGTCGCGCTGGAGGGCTATAGTTTCTTCACCAACTATTATGCAGAGGCGCTCGAGAAGCTCTTGGTGTCGATGCATGTGTTCAAGGCGGGTGAATTCAAGTCCATCGCCGAACCCCTCCTGCGTTCGGACATGTCGGCGGGGGAGCGGGAAATAACCCGGGCCTGGCTTGCCGAAGTCTGGCAACTCTATACGCGGCAAGTTGAGGCTCGCCGCGCTCTCGCGGAAGGTAGCGTCGACGACCTCTTAAACAACTTTCCCTCCCATCTCGCCGGTTCCGGTGGTAGCGGTGCCCAACTAGCGCTGGATGAAGGCCTGGTTGACCAGATAGCGAATCGGTCCGAGCAGCAGCGCTACCTGCAGAGCGTGGCGGGTAAGGCAAACAGTAAGCTCGGTTATGCGGCCGTGAGCTACGACGATTACCTGGCGCGAACGCGATCGCTCGCCCCGTCGGATCGTGGCTCAACGATCGCCATCGTCAGCGCGGAAGGTAGCATCATCCCAGGTAAAGCAAGGCCGGGGACCATCGGCGGAGATGAGTTGGCTTTAGAACTTGCCAAGGCGGCGCAGCGGAAAGACGTCAAAGCTCTGGTGCTGCGAATCAACTCAGGCGGCGGAAGCGTTTTTGCGTCGGAGATTATTCGTGAACAAGTCGCATTGATTCGCGCGGAAGGGAAGCCCGTTGTGGTCAGTATGGGGCGTGTGGCCGCATCGGGCGGCTACTACATTGCAACGGCGGCCGATAAAATTGTAGCGACCGAGTCCACGCTTACAGGAAGCATCGGTGTTTTCGCCGCTTTTCCAACCTTTGAACGGTTGCTGGCCAAGGGCGGTGTGTTCACTGACGGCGTGGCGACCACCGCCTACTCCGGCGGTCTCCGACCGGATCGAGCGCTCGCGACCGACATCGAGGCCGTGTTGCAACTATCGGTGGATAATACCTACGAGCAGTTTGTCGATCTTGTCGCCGAGAGCCGAGACCTCAGCGTTGCTCAGGTGGACGCTGTCGCACAGGGTCGGGTACTTGCCGCGAGTGCCGCGAGGGAGGCTGGGCTGGTGGACCGGATCGGCAGCCTCGCCGAGGCGGTACGAGTAGCCGCCGAGATCGCTGGGCTGGCGGAGGGTTCCTACGAAGTGTTATCGATTCAGCCTACGTTTACACCGCAGCAGATTCTGCTCCAACAGCTGAGCGATAGTTTCGGAAAGATCGCGTTGCTCCAGTCGCCGATTGCCGCGGTGCTTGGCTTCGTTGAGAAACTGGAGCAGCCTCTCCAATATCTTGAGACCTTCGACGATCCCCAACGCCTCTACATGCGCTGCCTCGTGTGCGCAGTTGGGTCCGGCGGTCTGACTTTCTGACCGGCCGAAATGACCAGGTGTGCGAACGCCCGCCTGGTCGCCCCACACAGATTTTCTCAGCCTGCCTGCGCGTCTTCGTTGGCCGCCTCGGCCATGTGTACTGCCATCTGTGGGAAGGGAATGGATATGCCTTCTGCGTCGAACCTCAGCTTGACGGTTTCGGTGGTTTCCCAAAGCACGGCCCAGTAATCAGATGCATTAACCCACGGGCGCACAAGAAAGTTCACACTCGAATCTGCCAGCTCACCGACGGTGATAACGGGCGCTGGGTCCTTGAGGATACGGCCGTCAGCAGCGATGATTTCTTCAAGCAGTTTCTTCGCTTTAATCAAGTCGTCTTCATAGGCTATTCCGAACACCATATCGACTCTGCGCGTCGAATTGGCCGAGTAGTTCACGATGTTTCCGCCGATGATTGCACCGTTGGGAACGATGACTTCCTTGTTGTCCGGAGTCGTCATAACGGTCGTAAAAATACTGATGGTTTGAATCGTGCCGGATGCGCCTGCCGCCTCGACGAAGTCTCCCTTCTTGAACGGTTTGAAAATGATCAGCATGACTCCTGCGGCGAGATTGGCGAGAGAACTTTGCAACGACAAGCCGATCGCCAGACCTGCGGCACCGATGAGAGCCACCAGAGACGTTGTATCGACACCCAATTGACTGAGTGCCGCGATGGTCACGAACAGTAAACCGGTCCATCGGATAATGGAGCACACGAAATTGACGAGGGTTTCATCCATACCCCGGCCAATCATTACGCGATTGATCAGGCCGACGATGCGATTCACGACAAAGCGACCGAAGTAAAAAATCACGAACGCCAGCAGCAGTGCAGAGCCATATTCGATGACCAGCGGAACCCAGCGCTCAGGCTCCTTTAGAAAATCCAGGTTAATTTCCATGTAACTCCTCCATGAATGCGGATGAATGATTGGTAGCGACTACTTACGCTGGTCGGGTGGTTTACTAGTGAGGACTCTTCGGCGTGCGACCACACTCGATATGATCGTCGCATGCCATCCTGAGCCCAAAATGGACTTACTGAAACGGCAGAGGCTCCCTTACGGACTCGATTGCCGCAACAGCTTCGCGATAAATCTCGATAACGGGCGTTTGGTCGCCGGACATTCGGCGCCGCGATATCATCGTAACCGGGAACAAAAATGCGTCTGTTTCTTCCAGGCGAAGTGCGCGGCTGCGGCCTTTGGCGTCTTCATACACCACCCAGTTCATTCCCAGCTCAGCTGCGAGTAAATCTCCAAGAACAACTCCCATTGCTTGCAACTCCAACTCCTGACCTTGGGTCACGAGTCGGTCATCAAGAAGTCGCTGCAGATAGTTGACTTCGGCCGGGCGACGACAGCAGCGGCCGCCATAATAGCGAAGACTGAGATCATTGACCCGAGTGCGCTGTTCGTTCATGTAGCGCTGATCTATGGTACTGAGTGGTGTGATGCGCCGATCAATTTTTTCGCCGAGGATCTGGTTGTCAGTCTGCCCGCTCACGCTTGCGGAAAAGGCAAGGTAGACCGCGGCGACCATCGCTCTGGCCATCGCTCTGACCATCGCTCTGACCATCGCTCCAAAGAACGGTGGCGCGAAAAGTCGCCTTCGACCGCGTTCGCTTAGACTTACTAACATTCTGGTACGACTCCCTGCACCTACGACCGAGAAATTCCGTTCTGCAAAAAAGCTTTCAGCCGCTAGCCGGTATGCGAACACTTCGCGAGCGATGAGCTGCTTCCTAACTTGCACCATCGATATTTCGGGTCGCGCGATAAGAGACAATTGGGGAACTGTTAATTTTCTGTCTCTGATTCTCACACTGACTATGCAACCGGGCCACTTTTTTGAGAGCGAGTCCTTTCGTTGGCTGCTTGCTTGAGTTCGGTATCTTGTCATGGATAATTGCGAGCCTTCAATCTCATCTTTGACCCCAGGTATCACATGATTACCGGCAGCATTGTCGCCCTTGTAACCCCCATGCTCCCTGGCGGCGCTATCGATTGGGAGTCGCTCGATGCTTTATTAGAGTGGCACGTCGAGTCGGGTACGGCCGCCATTGGTGCCGTTGGCACTACCGGTGAGAGTGCCACCCTCGATGTTGAGGAGCATTTGAGCGTTATCAAGCGCTGCGTCGATATCATCAATGGGCGCCTACCTGTGATTGCAGGTACGGGGGCAAACTCCACCTGGGAGGCGCTCGAACTCACAGAAAAGGCCGCGACGCTTGGCGCAGATGCCTGCCTGTTGGTTACTCCCTACTACAATCGCCCGAGTCAACGGGGCATGTACGAACATTTTCGGTCGATTGCTGAAGCCGTTAACGTACCGCAGATTCTATACAATGTCCCCGGCCGGACCGCCGTCGATCTGGCGAATGAAACAACTTTGAGACTTGCGGAAATCGACAATATCGTGGCTCTAAAGGATGCCACCGGTGACCTGAAGCGCGGGCGAGAACTCGTGGATGCGACACCTGAGGACTTCGGCGTTTACAGCGGTGATGACGAGACGGCAACCGAGCTGATTCTCGCCGGGGGCCAAGGCAACATCTCCGTGACCGCCAATGTCGTACCGGAGACAGTCGCAGAGCTATGTGCGATGGCTCTGAAGGGCGATGAAACTCAGGCCCGTTTGATGCATCAAAAGTTAGCAACTTTGAACACCGCACTGTTCGTAGAGGCAAACCCAATGCCCGTGAAGTACGCCCTATATCGAATGGGACGCATCAACGAGGGAATTCGCTTACCTCTCACTCTTCCTGAGGGTGATGCGGCAGCCGCTGTTGATGCGGCATTGGCGTCGCTATGATCATCGAGTTGGCCGCCCGTGTCTGGTTCCCAGCCTTGAAATACGCAAGGTGGAGTTCTGCGGAAGCATTTTGCAGCCCGCATCGTAATCGGCAGTCTAAATCGTTGCGTCCTCGTGACCGATGGCGAGTTTCGCGACCGAGTAAGGTTTTGGCGCGTGCCAAGAACAGTGCAGCTGTGGCATCGCTCACGCTGCCACTGGTGCTCATGAGCGGATGTGGCTATCTGTTTGGCGACGACGGGTTCTTTCGCGATGGGAGCAACGACTATCGCCGCGCAGCCGAGCTTCCGCCTATCCAGGTGCCTGACGGTGTAGGCGAGAAGCAGCTTACCGACATCTACGCAATTCCCGAAGTCACGGCCGATGAGCAACCTATCAACAGCCGCGACGTACCCCGTCCAACTCCGCTGGTGGCGGCGAGTGCTGACCAGCTGGTGCGAATCCAGCGCCTGGGTGACGACAGTTGGGCCTTGATTGCGATCGCACCCGGTCAGCTGTGGCCGCAGGTCAGGTCTTTCCTGACGGCAGCGAACATGGATGTCGCTCGTCTCGATGCTCGCGAAGGCATCATAGAAACCAGCTATCTGCGGTTGCAGAATCGCGATCAGAAATCCCGCTTTCGGTTCCGCATAGAGCGCGGTGTCCAGCGCGGCAACGCAGAGCTTCATATTTTGCAGATGCATGAGACAAACGCGGAAAGCTGGCCGGAGCAGTCAGATGATCTGGATCTTGAGTCAGAGATGCTGCGGGGCGTGGCCCAGTTCATCGCAAACAGTGCAGACACCGCTCCTGTTTCAATGATGGCGGAGCAGTCCATGAGTGCTAGCGGAAAGGTGGCCCTGCTTGACGATACGGCTGGAGACTACATCAGCCTGGAGTTACCTTTTAACCGGGCTTGGGCTTCTCTAGCGCGAGCTTTGGATCTATCGAGCTTCGACATCAATGATCGCAATCGCAGCGCTGGAAACTACTACGTCAGCTACAACGATGAGGAAGGTGAAGGTAAATCCGGCTTCTTCAGCTGGTTTACGGGTGGGGCTGACAAGCATCCGGCCACTGGAGTACCGCTGTTGGTGTCCATGCAACGCATGGGGGTCGATACCGGCGCAGAGACTGTGGAGATCAGGCTTCGCGAGGAGTCTTCGAGTTCACTGGATGAAGATGAGCTGAGATCACTGCTCGTTCTCATAAAAGGCAACATCAACTAATAGGCGTGCCTTCCGGAGCGTCGATGTATCTCGCCTCGCTGGGGAGTGGCAGCCGCGGAAATGCGACGCTTATCCGATCTGCCGACACCTGTATTCTCATCGACTGCGGCTTTTCTCTCGCCGACATCCAGCGTCGATTCTTGAGGCTGAAGCTGGATCCTAGCGACATCGACGCAATTGTCGTGACTCATGAACACCGTGATCACACCAGCGGGGTCGATGGTCTGGCAAAGGCGCTGGGCGTACCGGTGTACATGAGCTTTGGCACGGCCCGTTCAGACCGCCTGTCCTGCTGGCACGATTCGCGGCTATTCAATGCTGGTGATGAGTTCACCGTTGGAGATATCGCGGTTCATAGCGTTCCGGTTCCTCACGATGCCAGGGAGCCGGTGCAGTTTCGGTTCGATAGCGCTGGTGCGCGAATCGGCCTCCTCACCGATATTGGGCGCATCACCCCGCATGTGTGCCGAATGTTCCAAGAGTGTCGCGCGCTGATACTGGAGTTCAACCACGATGAGGAGCTTCTGCGGCAAGGGCCTTATCCAGCCGCACTAAAGCGTCGAATTCGCAGCGAGTTCGGACATCTGTCCAACCGGGAGGCCGTAAGTTTTCTGTCTCAGACGGATCTGGCGAGACTCAGCGGGTTGGTGATTGCCCATGCCAGCGCAGAGAACAATAGCGAATTGCATGCTCGCCAGGCCCTCAGCGATGGACTGCCGGACTTTTTCGAAGGAGGCAAGCCAACCCTGGGACCGGAAGTCCGTTGGGCTTCTCAACTCGAAGGCACGGATTGGATTCCGGTCTCATTGGCAGATTGACAGGGCGCGTTAGGGACGTAACCACTGCTTGGAAGCCTGTTCTGGCGGTGGCGAGAATCACGGGAAAGCGCTCAGGCACTCTGGACTTGTTCAGAGGCTCCCTAGGTTTGGAAGGCAGCATTTGAACCATTGGCGTGCGTGCTACGATAGTCATAATTGAGGAACGGCGCGCATTTTTGCTTGATTGCGTGGGATTGTGTCGAAATGTGGCGTTTTGGCACTTGCGATGGTCGCCCCGGAAGGTCATCTTTTGCCGCTTGGGCAGCGCGAGCTTGTGGTAGGCGCGGGCTTGCGAAATCAGGTGAGACTTCAGTGTTCAGAGTCTTTTGCTGAGCGGCGGTGAACTAAGCCGCTGTGACTGACCGATTAGGACCAGGGACCACGTCCTGGAAGCTGAGTCTGAACATCATTGGCTAAACGGCCCGGGCGAAGTGGCTCGGGCAAAGCAATTCTGAACCTCGTGCAGGTAGGACTGGCGAAACACCACACGTATGAACAAGGACCAGAACGGCAAGGATCCGATCAGCATTGTCCAACGCGGCAATTTGCGGAGCCTCGAGACAACATTGCGCAAACAGTGGCGTCTTGGTCAGAGTATTGTCCTGTGCTGGTGTTGGGATGAGCGGGGCCTGCTAGTCATTTTCGTTCCCCACTACTTCCTGGGCAACTACTGCGCCAGTAAAGAGGCCGGTGGCGACAGCAGCGGTAACGCCGATAGCATCGATAGCAGTAACACCGTTTCTGACAATGAGGCCTATGTCCGCGATTTGATCTCTGGTCGACGGCGCAAGGGACGCGATGAGTTGTTTTCGATTGCGGTTAGACTCGGGGTGTCTCCGACGTTCATAAAGCTTGAAAACCCGCTGGAAGAGTCGATTGCCGTCATGGGCGCAGTCGAACAGATCATTCGCCGCTATGGGATCAGCTTTGTCGAGAAGCGAGCGGTTCTGCTCTTTGATATCAGCGATTTTTCCCTGTTCAGTTCCTTTGAGCAGGCAAGTCAGTTAAACAGCCTGTCGTACTCAATGAACTCCGCATACAACAAGCTGTTGACCCGTGGCATAGAGGTGAATTTTTCTCGCACAACCACAGGGGACGGCTACTACGTTTGGAATCGGGAGATTCATCCCAAGTCCGACCAGGAACTGTTTCTGTTTCTATTGCTTGTGCTTGCCGACAATGCAGTGGCGCGGGCAGCTTCGAAGGGCAATACCGTACCAGTCATACGGTCCGCGTTTCATATCGGCAGCCACTATGAGCTCTATCAGGCTCAGGCCATTAATCCCACTGTGTTCAGCTATATTGTCGGCGATGTCACCATCGAACTTGCGCGGATCGTCGAAAAGACTTTGCCAGGCCAAGTTGTCGTAGGAGACTTCGCGACCAGCCTGGCCGATGGGCAAACGAGCAACGATTTCGTCGAGATATGCGACTCGCTGACCTCTGGTCTTGAGGGGATGGCTCTGATGGGAGAGCCCGTACGCGGCGCTCGCTGTTGGCTGAGTCACGGCGCATCATCACCGCTGGATCTGACAATTACCGACAAGCATGGTCTTGAACACAATGCCTTCAATCTTCAGGCCGAGCTTTCTCTCAATCAGTCTTCGCTTACCCTGGGCCTGCCACCGGAAGAGTTGCAAGCAGCTGGCAGTCTTTCGTCAACCATGGCGCCCGGGAACGCTGGGAATACTGGGAAGGTAGCCTAAGGTTCGCATAGCGAGCTTACCCGTGAGCCGCGAACGGAAACCTGCCGAGATCTGCGCAAGCCCTCGGCTACTGGGCGTTCTGCCCGATGAAAGCAGCGATACAGAAACCGCCTTTTCCCTTGCGAGCCGTTCGGGCTTGCCGCTTCTTGAGCCCCCCATCTGCGCTCGTTCGCTTCCCCCTGGAGATTTACTGATCGAGATCCACGATGGCGTTGCGGGTCTACAAATGACAGGTTCTAAGGCGCCTGGTTTCGTACCGGTGACATTCATGAGTGCCCGCCTTGCGCATCGACGCCGGGCCGGGCACAACGAACTACTGGGCAAAGCGGTCGGATGGCGACAAGACCGGCACCCCAGGATCGCAGACACCACCGCTGGTTTTGGTGTTGATTCCTTTCTGTTGGCAGATCTTGGCTGCGATGTCGTTTGCTGCGAACGAAACTCGGTTATGAGTGCACTGCTCGACCATGCGCTGAATGCAGCGTCCGATACCCAAAGCGGCTGGCTCGTGTCGGTGGCTTCACGCATTCGCCTGCATTCGGGCGATGCGCGGTTGCTGAGCGCAGATCAGCTGAAAGAGATCGATGTTCTTTATATCGACCCCATGTTCCCAGCGGAGAGGCGCGCACAGCCCGGGAAGGAGATGCAGCTCTTGCAGGCTCTGCTGCGCATCGATGATTCAGAACAATCCGGTGGAGACGGACTGTTCAACTGGGCGCTCAGCACATCGGTACCCCGTGTCGTCGTTAAGCGGCCACGCCGCGAGCTTCCTCTTTGCGGTCGGGATCCTTCACATCAACTTCAAGGGCGTTCGGTACGATTTGACGTCTATCAACTTCGATAACCATGCACCGAACCACACAGCCAGACTTAGGATGATCATGAACTACAAGAATGCGGTGATTACCGGTGCCTCCTCTGGCATCGGTGCCGAATACGCATCCCAGTTGGCGCCTGCCTGCGACAGCTTGCTTCTAATTGCCCGCCGAGTTGAGCGCCTTGATTCGCTTGCAGCTCGGCTTTCTTCCAAGTGCGATGTGCGAGTGCTGGAAGCCGATCTAAGTACGCAGGAGGGCCTAGCTCGCTGCGTGGAGGCCATGCGCCAGGGACCGGATGTGGACCTACTCGTCAACAATGCGGGTACGTCGTTCATGGGACCCTTCGCCAACAGCTGCATAGACGACGAGTTGCAGATGGTCCGCGTGCACGTCGATGCGACCATGGTGCTCACACGGGCGGTTCTACCGGGAATGCGCGTACGACGGCAGGGCGCTGTGGTGAACGTAGCGTCCATTGGGGGATTCATCGAGGCTCCCAATGTCGCTACTTATGCGGCTACCAAGGCATTTCTGGTGAGTTTTAGTCGATCTCTAAAGAGAGAACTGCGAGACGCTGGTGTGGCCGTACAGTGCCTTTGTCCAGGCTATACACGCACTGAGATTCACGACCTGGCGGGCATGGATGGATTCGACAAGCAGCGAGTACCCGATGAGTTGTGGATGGAGTCGAGCGACGTGGTCGGGCAAAGCCTGCTCGCCCTCGCCCAATCCGATCCTCCCTGGTTGCTGGTTACCGGCTCGCAAAACGTTGCCCACTCGCTGGATGCGCTGAACGACTTGAATCGCCTTGTTCAACGATGTCTGGCTACGTCAGCGGATGTGGCTCCCTAGGCGAGAAGTCTTACCACGATGTGCTCATACAGGTGCGAAAGCGTCGCCAATTCAGAAACCGACACCCGCTCGTCAATCTGGTGGATGGTCGCGTTTCGGGGGCCCAGCTCCACCACTTCTGCGCCACTGGGCGCAATAAAACGCCCGTCTGAGGTGCCACCGCCGGTTGACGGTTGGGTCTGAAGGCCGGTCAGCTCATGAATAACTTCTTGGCAAGCTCTAATCAGGTTGCCATCCCGCGTAAGGAAAGGCTCCCCGGAAAGCGTCCAGTCGATACTTGACTCAACGTTGTGGTGAAGGAGGATTTCAGCAACTCGTTGCTTAAGTGTCGCGGCTGACTGCTCGGTGCAGTAGCGAAAGTTACAGGCTACGGTGAGTTCTCCCGGGATTACATTGCCCGCGCCGCTACCGGCTGTCACTTCTGTGATCTGGAATGAAGTCGGAGGAAAGTACTCATTCCCTGTATCCCACTGTGTTCTCCGTAATTCGTCGAGCGCGGGAAGTGCCGTATGGACTGGGTTGCTGGCCTTTTCGGGATAGGCTACGTGCCCCTGGCGTCCCTTGACTTTGATTTTTGCACTCAACGATCCGCGACGACCCACTCGAAGCGTGTCCCCAAGCCGCTCGGCACTGGAGGGTTCTCCGACGATACAATAGTCAATGCGTTTTCGCTCCTGGGCCAGCCACTCCATGACTTTCACTGTGCCATGGGTTGCCGGTCCTTCTTCATCGGAGGTGATTAAAAATCCGATGCTGCCCCGGAGCTCTTGCCCTGATTTCCCAATGCGTTCGCAGGCTGTGATCATCGCAGCAAGGCTGCCTTTCATATCAGCGGCGCCTCGACCATAGAGATCGTCGCCACGCACCTCGGGAGCAAAAGGCGGACTGGACCAGTCTTCTTCCGGGCCGCTGGGTACGACGTCCGTGTGCCCAGCAAAAACAAGCAGCGGCCCTTCGCTACCGTATTCCGCCCAGAAGTTTTGGGTATCGCCGAAGGGTAGATCGGTGCAACGGAAACCAAGTCTGGTGAGTCGCTCCTGCAGCAAAGGTTGGCAACCTGCATCGTTCGGAGTGACCGATCGCATGGCAATCAGCTGACTTGCAAGGTCAAGAGTTGCCTCGCACACCGCGCCCGACGCTGAATTCACCATGGCGGTTAGTTGTGCGCGTGCAGCGCTTTGTTCAGTTCGATCGCGGTCCGGTTGGTCAGGCATTCGACCGTTCCACTCCGGCTGTTCCGCCTGAAGAGCAGGCCTGACTGTCCGGCTAGGCTTCGTGCCGCCACAGTGTCAAGGAGCGCACCGGTAGCGTCGTGGAGCGCTACCTTAGTGCCCGCCGTGAGATAGAGACCGGCTTCGATCGTGCACCGGTCCCCAAGGGGAATACCCAGACCCGAATTCGCGCCAAGCAGGCAGCGTTCTCCTATCGAGATCACAATGTCGCCGCCCCCAGAAAGTGTTCCCATGGTTGAACAACCCCCGCCCAGGTCCGAGTTCGCACCTACGACGACGCCGGCCGAAACCCGGCCCTCTATCATGCCAGCGCCGAGCGTGCCGGCGTTAAAGTTCACGAATCCCTCATGCATGATCGTGGTGCCGACTCCAATATGAGCGCCGAGCCGCACGCGAGCCGTGTCGGCGATGCGCACGCCATCGGGGACGACGTAGTCGCTCATCTTCGGGAACTTGTCGACGCTGTCGACTACCACAAAGCTCCCCTTGAGGCGCGCGGTGAGCTGACGCTCGGGGAGCTCATCAATCGCAATTGGTCCCTCCCCGGTCCAGGCCACATTGGGCAATAATCCAAACAGTCCATCGAGACTCGTTCCGTGCGGTTTTACAGAGCGATGAGACAGCAGGTGCAGCTTGAGATAAGCCTCTGGAACGCTTTGCGGAGCGTCGTTCTCGGGGAGTAACACCAATACAGGTGTGCTTTCGCAGTCGGCGAGACGACTGGTGAGAGCCGCATCGTTTGCGGCCCCTGCGTTTGCGAGAGCTTCCCCGAGCGCGTGGAGATCGAGCGGGTCGAGAGTAGTACAGCGGTCCATGCCGTCAAAGCAGGCCGCGACCTTAGTGTCGGGTTCGGCAACGGGCTTTGGGAAAAAAACATCGAGCCATCGTCCGTCGCTGCTCTTGCGGCCTATGCCGAGTCCGTACGCGTGTAACGTCATTGTGTCCATTCTCCAGCCGCATTCTGTTCAGCGGGGTCCTATTAACTCAGCGGGGTAGGTAACGAAGCTTAAGTAAGAACACGTCTCGCATCGTCGCTCACGCGTTGGTTGGTCCAGCGTGCAGCCAGCCTACGTGTATGCACCTCACCAGTACTCAAGCGCCTTCAGCGGCCTGCCAGTAAGCCCGGCTGTCAGAGATTCAGCAGTGACTCGTAAGCGAGTGGATCAAATCCAAAAACCTGATCGCTGCCCCTTACCAATACCGGGCGTTTGATCAGCGTGGGCTGGTTGATTACCGCACTGACCGCTCCTGAATCGTCCATTCCAGCCCGCGTGCTCTCGTTCAATCCCCTCCAACTTGCACTGCGCTGGTTCAGGACGGCCTTCCAACCGTGGCGATCTATCCAGAGTGTGGCAGTAGCAGGTTCAAGTCCATCCCCACGAAAATCGTGGAAGCGGTACTCGCAACCATGCTCATCCAGCCAGCGACGGGCTTTTTTGACCGTATCGCAATTCTTTATGCCATAGAGGGTAGCAGTCATAAATCTCTCGCGTATGCGTTAGGGTTTTCGGGTCTTCTTGGGGTGTTTCCGATTCGGATAACAGGTTTGACAGATTTCACAGTCTCGGCCGTCGCATCCGCGCGCGGTGCAATACTCGCGACCATAAAAGATGATCTGCAGGTGCAGTCTATTCCAATAGTCTTCTGGGAACAGTCGCTTTAGATCCTTCTCTGTCTGAATCACGTTTTTACCGCTAGTTAATCCCCAGCGCTGGGCAAGCCGGTGAATATGTGTGTCCACAGGAAACGACGGCACACCAAAAGCCTGTGCCATCACGACGCTGGCAGTCTTATGGCCGACTCCCGGCAATCGTTCCAACGCTTCCATGTCCGCGGGCACCTCGCCTCCGTGTTCATCGATGAGGATCCGAGACAAGCGGCTGATGGCTTTCGATTTTTGCGGCGACAGCCCGCAGGGCCTGATGATCGACCGGATTTCATCGACCGGCACCTCGGCCATGGCTTCGGGTGCCGAAGCTCTGGCGAACAGCGCCGGGGTCACCTGGTTAACACGTTCATCTGTACACTGCGCGCTTAGCAAGACGGCGACCAAGAGAGTAAACGGATCACGGTGGTCCAGCGGCACCGGCGGCTCGGGGTAGAGCTCCTGCAGTCGCTTCAGGATATAGTCAACGCGCTGTTCTTTGAGCATTGTCGAATAAAAAGCCGAATAAAAAGCCGTCCAGAGAACCGAAATTAGAGCCCAAAAAACTGCCGAATAATCGCACGAGCGGGTGTCGAAGTACGGATAGCCAGGTGCAGGTGACCGATCGTACAGCTACAGTTCTGACATCAGCGCGGCGATTCGTCGGGCGGCGTCTACACAGTCTTCGAGGGGGAGCACCAGGGCCATGCGAGCCCTCCTTAAGCCCGGGTTATCGTTGTTGCTCGTCGGATCCGGGCGACTTTCCTGCTCTTGCTCACTCCGGTGCGTGGTGCTTTTTTCGCTGTGTTTTTCACGGCTCTGTTTGCTGTGGTGTGCATCGACAGTGCACCTCCCCAAGAAAGAACCTGGGAGAAGCAGCACGCCCTCCCGGGCATAGAGCTCTTTTACAAATAACTGATCGTCGATAGGCGTCCTCAGCCAATAGAAGAAACCACCGGCAGGTTCGTCGAGGACGATCTGCTCTTCGAGGACCTCACGCACCGCAGAGAACTTTCTTCGGTACTGCTCCCTGTTTTCGCGGACATGGTGTTCGTCAGACCAGGCGACGACGCTGGCAGCCTGATGATGCAGTGGCATCGCGCTGCCATGGTAGCTGCGGTACTTTAAAAAGCGATTGAGTAGGTCAGCGTCGCCTGCCATGAACCCGGAACGCATGCCGGGCAGATTAGATCGTTTCGACAGAGAGTGGGCGCTCAAACAGTTGCGATAGCCGTTAAGACCAAGCTCCTCGCAGCAGGCAAGCAATCCCGTTGGGGGTTTGGCCTCGTCGGGATAGATTTCTGAATAACACTCATCCGACACCAGAACGACGTCATGCTCCTGAGCTCGTTCGATAAAGCGTTTCATCAGATCCGATGACATCACAGCGCCCGTGGGGTTTCCCGGGCTGCATAGGTAGATGAGGGCTACATGCGGCCACTGCGCCGGGGTTATCTGCTCAGGTGTTGGTAGAAAACCAGTCTCGGGCGTGCAGTTCAGATAGAGCGGCTTTGCACCGGCCAGGAGACAGGCACCCTCGTAGAGTTGGTAAAACGGATTTGGCACGCCCACCAGGTTCTGCTGCGTACTATCGACCAGTGCCTGCGCAATGGCGAACAATGCCTCTTTAGTTCCGTTTACCGGGAGCACATGCGAGTCTGGTTCTACTCCGATGAGTCCGAATCGACTCCGCATCCAGCGAGCCTGTGCATCTCGGAGTTGGTCGGTGCCTCTTGTCGCCGGATAAAACTCCACGCCGCCCAGATTTTCAGTGAGTGCTTTGATCACGTCTCTAGGAGGTTTGTGCTGCGGTTCGCCAATCGACATCCGCAATAGTCTTTTGCCCTCGGGCGGAGCGATATCTTGGATCAGGTGATCGAGTCGGGCGAAAGGGTAGGGCTGGAGGGCTGAGAACCCGATGTTCACCAGGCTGCTTCCTGTGAATCAAGCTTCTTACAGATATCCGATTGGAGGCCGATGATCGTGGCAGAATCTCGTATGGGCTGTTGGTTGAGATCAGTCAGATAAAAGATATCTTCCACTCGTTCTCCGAGTGTCTGGATCTTTGCCGCCTGGCACAGAACGCCATATTCCACGAAGACCTCGCCCAGCCGCGCAAGTAATCCGGGGCGATCAAGGGACACAAGCTCCAGAATCGACACGCCACGATCCTCATCGACCGATAGCTCCGTGTCGGTGCGAATCTGAAACGAGCGTACGCGCCTGGGCGTCAAACGGGTCGCCGGTGAACTGGTCCCTGACTCTGGTGCGAGCGCATCGCTTATATAGTTGCGGATGCGACGCAGGCGATCCAGATCTTCCAGAGGTTCTCCGTCGTAGTCCAGCACGTAGTAGGTGTCCAGACTCATTCGACCGTTACCGTGATAGATCCTCGCATCGTGGATGCTCAAGTTCAGCTGTTCGAGGCTCGAACAGGTCTGCGTGAAAGTGCCCAATTCAAACGGAGCGTAAATAAAGATTTGAGTAGTGTTGGCGACACTCGACTCCACACCATTACGCACTAACACCAGCGGCTTGTCGTCTTTTCGGTGTCCAGCAATAGCCTCAGTATGCCAGGCGACATCTTCTGCCTTTTCTCTCAGGAAGTAGTCTTCGTCTCGCTCGGACCACAGCGTATCGAGCTCCGACTTTGTGAAGCCGCGGTTTTCCAGTAACTTTCGGGCCTGGGCGCGAGTCTCCTCGATCGATACCTCCCGATCGATGGGGTTCTCAAGGCCGCGACTAAGGGCCTTCTTGGTTTCGTTGTACAGTTGCCGCAGTAGACTGCCCCGCCACGCATTCCATAAATTTGGGTTCGTACCGTTTATATCGGCCACTGTTAGCGTGATCAGGTAATCGAGGCGTGACTGGGTCCGGACTTCGCTCGCAAAGGCCTGGATGACTTCTGGGTCGGAAATGTCCTGACGTTGCGCAACCGCTGACATCAGAAGGTGTTGGCGAACCAACCACACGACAAGTTCTGTATCGGCATCAATCAGTCCATGGTCATGACAGAACTGACGCGCATCTTCGGCGCCGAGGGTCGAGTGATCACCGCCGCGTCCCTTACCAATATCGTGAAACAGCCCGGCGATATAGAGCAGGTGAATTTTATCCAACCTGCGCGCTACGCGGCTTGTTACGGGGAAGCGCTCGGCGTTCTCGGGTCGAAGAAACCGTCTTATGTTTTCGATGACCTGAATCGTGTGTGCATCTACGGTGTACGCGTGAAACAGGTCGAACTGCATTTGCCCGACAACTCGTCCAAATGCTGGTAGGTAGCGTCCCAGAACGCCGTGGCGAGCCATAGCTCGAAGCTGGCGCGTTACCTGGGCGTTATCCTGGAGCAACTGCATAAACAATCGTCGGTGCCGCTCGCAATTGCGAAACTCATCATCAATCAATTCCAGGCTTTCGCGAATACGTCGCAGAGTGCTCGCGTCGATGCCTCTTGCTTCCGGCTCGTTCCCTGCGTGCAGAAAAACCTCGAGGAGTGCTCCGGGATTTCGTTCAAACACCGCCGTGTCGCGCATGCCTACGTAGCCGTCGCGGAGAACGAACGCGTCGTCCAGGTCGACGACGCTAGTTGATCTTGGATTTATACGAATGCCACGCTCGAATTCCTGCAGCAGAAGTTCATTGAGCTGCGAAAGGGCGAGAACGCAGCGATAAAACTTCTGCATGAACTGCTCGACCGCCAGCTTGTCACCATCCTTGAACCCCCATAGTCGGGCGAGCTCACGCTGGTGATCGAACAGCAAACGGTCCTCTTCCCGGCCAGAGAGCAGATGCAGGGCATAGCGCACACGCCAGAGAAACTCTTGTCCGTCCCGGATGGTTACGGCTTCCTGGTCGGTCAGAAAACCGTTAGCGCGTAACTCCTCTATCGAGGTGCAGTCGAAAACACGCCGGGCGAGCCAGCCGATGAGTTGCAGGTCTCGCAGACCGCCCGGCGAACCCTTCACATTCGGTTCAAGGCTGTACTCGGTATCGCCGTACTTATCGTGCCGAAGACTTTGCTCCTCGAGCTTCGCTGCGAAAAACTCAAGCGGTGGCCAAACTGCAGTGTCTCGTATCCGCTCGACGACGCTCGCATAAAGGCTGACATTACCGACCAGGTGGCGCGCTTCGATTAATGTGGTCAATACAGTGACGTCACCGCGTGCCTGTTCCACGCATTCATCTACGCTACGAACGCTGTGACCAACCCGAAAGCCAAGATCCCAAAGCAGGGTAAGAAACGACTCGAGCTCCGCGGTACTCTCAAGCTCGTCTGTACGCAGTACCAGAATGTCGACATCTGAGTGAGGGTGAAGCTCGCCTCGACCGTAGCCGCCAACGGCCACCAGGCAAAGATGCTCGTTCGCCAGCCGGAGCTCCGACCAGGCAAATTTCAACGCTTCGTCGAGGACCTCGGCTCTTTCTTTCAGCAGCTCGCCAGCGTTCGCACCAGCGTAAAAGCGCTCATTCAATGACCGATCTGCGGCGGCGAGGGCATCGAGCAGAGCCGGGCGCAGACCTTCATCTGCGCTTCGTCGCTCAATCTGCGCGGTGTCGAACACCGAGCTGGTAAGTGTGGCTTCTGCGACGGACACTCAACGGGGCTCGTCGCTGCGGCGTGTTAAGACCTCGCATCCTTCGCCGGTGACGCAAATGGTGTGTTCCCACTGCGCGGAGAGCCGACCATCGCGAGTCGTGACGGTCCAGCCGTCACGAGTGTTGAGCTTGGTGTGACGCTTTCCCGCATTGATCATCGGCTCGATGGTAAACGTCATTCCAGGTTGCAAGATCATGCCCGTGCCCGGGCGTCCGTAGTGGAGCACCTGGGGTTCTTCATGGAAAGCCTTGCCTATGCCATGGCCGCAGTACTCGCGCACGACTGAGTAGTAGGCTTTCTCGGCATGCTCTTGAATCGCATGACCGATGTCGCCGAGGTGCGCTCCCGGTCGCACGGCAGCGATTCCAAGTTCGAGGCACTCTTGAGTAACTCGAACAAGGCGTTGCGCATGCGCAGGTACCTCGCCCACTCCCACCATGATGCTGCTGTCACCGAAGTAGCCATTCTTGATGACCGTTACATCGATGTTCACTATGTCACCGCTGCGCAGTTTCTTCGCATCGGTCGGGATGCCGTGACAGATCACATCATTCACTGATGTGCAAATGGACTTCGGAAAGCCGTTGTAGTTCAGAGGTGCCGGTATGGCTTCGAGTGTCTGCGTGATGTACTCGTGGCAACGTCGGTCCAGCTCACCTGTGGTGACCCCGACGTCTACAAACGGCGTGATCATCTCGAGGACTTCAGCAGCCATAGCACCCGCTACGCGCATGCCTGCCAGGTCTTCTTCTGTTTTAAGGTCGACGGCCATGGTCATGAATCGGTCCGCATCTATTGTCAAATCAGTCTGTTTCGGTTTTCTGGTGGTGGCTTCTACAAGCATTTTGCTTGTCGGAATAGGCCGAGCTCAGCGCGGCCGGTTCCGTGTATCACTCGCCAAGCTCGGGAAGACTGGCGGTGTAATCGGGTCCTGAACAGCATGTTTGGTGGTCTCAGAACGTCGATCATTGTACGCCAAGAAAGACGCAAGTGCGTCGTGATAGCTTCGGCGGCTTGAAGTAGCCGAACATTCGTCCGGCGAAGCTTGTACTTTGGTTGGCATCGCGACAACTTCGCATGCCCGATACCCGGTCGACGTCTCTCCAACCTTCAACGGCGTCAGTTTCGTCGCTTCATGGTTCGATGGGGAGAACACCTTATTTCCCGGTGCACGAGGGGCTGTTTCGAAAGGTATGGCTTCGCGAGTGAATTTGTGTTACAACGCGCGCCGCCGGGCTCCTAGAGAGTGTCCGAGCTAACGTCGCCTCCGTACCAGAACCATGGGCAGGGTGCCGCATTTAATCGCTGAAGGGTCGGGTCGTTGCTTGAAAAGTAACGTATCCCGGGCCACCTAAGCGCACAACGCCGTTGTACTCCGGCAAAGTGCGCCCTGGCGACAGAATGGTGAAATTTGATTCCGCGATATTGAACTCGGCTGGAGTAGATTTCACAGCGGTTTGCCGTTGGGGTTCGGAGAAGCAAAGAACCCAATACATACAGGAATGTTTATGTCGCAAGTAAGCATGCGCGATTTGCTGCAGGCAGGCGCGCACTTTGGTCATCAGACCCGCTATTGGAACCCGAAGATGTCGCAGTACATTTTTGGCGCCCGCAACAAGATCCACATCATCAACCTCGAACATACGGTCCCCGCTTTTAACGAAGCGCTAGCGATGGTTCAACGGCTTTCCGGGTCGAACAACAAGATCTTGTTCGTTGGTACCAAACGTGCCGCCGGAAAGATTGTGAAGGAGCAGGCCGAGCGGGCCAAGATGCCTTACGTATCGCATCGTTGGCTTGGCGGAATGCTGACTAACTACAAGACAATCCGCGCGTCCATTAAGCGCTTGCGCGAGCTTGAAGCGCAGCAGGAAGATGGCACTTTCGCGGCGCTCACAAAGAAAGAAGCCCTGATGCGCTCACGGCAGATGGATAAGCTTGAGCGAAGCATAGGCGGAATCAAAGAGATGGGCGGCTTGCCTGACGCGCTCTTTGTTGTAGATGTCGACCATGAACGCATTGCGATTACCGAGGCCAACAAACTGGGCATACCCGTTATTGGCGTAGTCGATACGAACAGCGATCCCGATGGGGTGGACTATGTCATCCCGGGCAACGACGACGCCATTCGCGCCATCAAGTTGTACGTGACCGCCGTGGCAGATGCGTGTTTGGCCGGTAAGGCAGATGCAAATCCGGCTCCAAGTCAGGCGGATGAGTTCGTTGAGGAATCGACCCCGGTAGAGGACGCAGCTGCAAGCGACGCCTAGTAGTTGCAACCAGCGCTCTGTCGATGGGGCAGAGCTCGGTTCGATTACCGAGCGATGGGTATTTCAGCGCGTACCCACGGGAATCTCGCAGGCCGCCGTTCGGGCGGCCTCTTAGCCAATTTGTAATTAGCGGATCGACGGTGTGCCAGGGTTTGGGATGGTACCGACGGTTCGGAGGATGTTTGAATGTCAGCTGCATTAGTAAAAGAGCTACGAGAGCGTACCGGTCTGGGCCTGCTCGAGTGTAAGAAAGCGCTTAAAGAAGCCGATGGCAACGTCGAGGCTGCGATTGAAGAGCTGCGCAAATCGAGTGGGATGAAGGCGGCTAAAAAAGCTGGACGAACCGCTGCCGATGGGGTTGTAGCGGCGCGTGTCGCCGAAGACGGAAGCTATGCGGTCCTGCTCGAGGTGAACAGTGAAACCGATTTCGTAGCTCGCGATGACAGTTTTCTCGCTTTCGTGGACAACGTGCTAGCCAAGGCGTTTGAGAGTCGCGAAACCGACGTGTCTCGTCTCATGGCAGAGGGCCTTGAGCAAGAACGTGAGGCCCTGGTACAGAAGATTGGAGAGAACATCGGGGTGCGACGTGTTGCCCTCGTTTCGGCGAATGCTGGCGTCGTAGGGGCTTATGTTCATGGCAACAAGCGTATTGCTGTGCTCGTTGAACTCGGTGCCGGTGATCAGGACCTTGCTCGCGATGTCGCTATGCATGTCGCTGCTGTAAATCCTCAGGTCGTAAAGCCGGACGATATGCCCGAAGAGCTGGTAGAGAAAGAAAAGGAAATCTACACCGCTCAGGCCCTTGAGTCCGGGAAGCCGCCAGAAATCGTTGAGAAGATGATCGGTGGCCGCATCAAGAAATACCTGGCGGAGAACAGCCTGCTGGAGCAGGCGTTCGTAAAAGATCCCGATGTAACGGTCGGAAAGCTGGTGTCAGCTGCTGGAGCTACCGTGTCTTCGTTCGTGCGCTTTGAAGTCGGAGAGGGCATTGCGGTAGCGGAAGTCGATTTTGCCGCCGAAGTCGCGGCGCAACTGAAAACAACAGACGAAGACTCCGACAAAAGCTGAGGAACAGCCCAACCCGGACTTTCGTCTTCAAAACGGGGCTGCGGCCCCGTTTTTTTTGACAAGCCTGCGGAATGGCGCCTGTAAAGACCCGGGCTTTAGCTCTTTTTTAGTAGACTGCGACCGGGAGGCGCATTCATGGTCGCTAAAACCGAAGAAAAAAAGTACAAAAGAATTCTTTTAAAGCTCAGCGGAGAGGCATTAACCGGCGCTGAGCATTTTGGGATCGACCCCAAAATTCTTGATCAAATGGCGCTGGAAATCGGTCAGCTGGTCGGTATTGGCGTTCAGGTTGGACTCGTGGTCGGGGGAGGAAACCTCTTTCGAGGCGCGGCGTTGCAAGCTGCCGGTCTTGATCGTGTGACCGGCGATCACATGGGCATGCTGGCGACGGTCATGAACGCATTGGCGCTAAGAGATGCGCTGGAACGGTCCAATATTGCGACGCAGGTGATGTCTTCCATCCCCATGAGTGGTGTCGTGGATCACTATGACCGGCGGAAGGCGATCCGAGCGCTTGCGAACGGCGATGTTGTGATTTTTTGCGCGGGAACTGGAAATCCCATGTTCACAACGGATAGCGCGGCCTGTTTGCGAGGTATCGAAATACATGCCGACGTGGTGCTGAAAGCCACAAAAGTGGATGGTGTGTACTCCGCCGACCCGATCAAGGATCCAGATGCTGTCAAGTTCGAGCAACTGACCTATGACGAAGTGCTTGATCGGAAGTTGGAGGTCATGGATCTCACAGCGATTTGTTTGTGTCGCGATCATCGAATGCCCGTGAGAGTATTCGAAATGGAGAAAGTTGGCGCGCTACTCAGCATTGTGCGCGGGGGCAGTGAGGGAACGCTGATAGAATAGGGCGCCTTCTGGTCCGCTCACGCTAGCCTGCGTCGATATGTTTTGCCGCTGTGAGCGTTGGGTTCGCGGTTGGCATCTCACAGACCCGCCGAGTTCTCACTGGTTGTTAGTCGGATATTGAGCTGCGCGGGTCTGGTCGGGCCTTCAACAGTGCGATCAGCAACACGTCAAGCGGCATGCAGTTTGGTGAGTTAGTTAAAGGTTGAATACTAAGGATCGGGTTATAGAGTGTTAGAGGATATCCAACAGGAAGCTGAAGCGCGGATGCGCAACAGCATCGACGCACTTGGCAGTAATTTCAATAAAATCCGCACGGGTCGCGCTCATCCGAGTTTGCTCGACGGAGTCAAGGTTGAGTACTACGGAGCGGAGACACCACTGAATCAGGCAGCGAATGTAAACGTCGAGGATGCGCGCACTCTCATAATCACCGCGTGGGATAAGTCCATGATTCCGGAGATCGAGCGGGCGATACTGAAAACTGATCTGGGTTTAAATCCTGCGACTGCCGGTGAAGTGATTAGGATTCCGATGCCGCCACTGACCGAAGAAACCCGTAAGGGATACATCAAGCAGGCCAAGAGTGAGGCCGAAGCGGCGCGAATTTCGGTGCGCAACGCACGGCGCGATGCAATGGCGATGCTGAAGGAACTTGAAAAAGAGAAAGACATCAGTGAGGACGATGAGCGACGCGGACAGGATCTGGTGCAGAAGCTCACGGACGACTTTGTAGCGCGCATCGAGAAAATGCTCGCGCAGAAAGAAACGGATCTGCTTGAGATCTAGCGTATAAGCGTGGCCGAGAATTTCACATCTGAGTCAGCTATCGACGCGTCCCGGCCCGTCATACCCAGGCATGTGGCTATCATCATGGATGGCAACAATCGCTGGGCTCGGAAAAAGGGTCTTCCGGGTCCGGCCGGTCACCGAGCCGGTGTCGAGGCCGTACGTGAAATCATGCGCGCGTGCCGAGAGCATAACGTCGAAGTGCTCACGCTTTTTGCCTTCAGCTCCGAAAATTGGTCGCGACCTCTGCCGGAGGTGCGAGCCTTACTTGCTCTCCTGTCGCGCTACCTGCGGACCGAGGTCAAACAACTCCGCGAAGATGGTGTCCGCTTACGATTTATCGGTGAGCGAAGCCGGCTGAGCCCAAGACTGCAGCGGTTGATGACGCATGCCGAAGCGATGACGCTTGAGAATCGCGTGGCAACGGTCAACATTGCTGTCGATTTTGGTGGTCGCTGGGACCTGGTACGCGCGGCCCGTTGCTTAGCCGAGCGAGTTCAGCGTGGTGAAATTGCTCCCGAATCCATCGATGAGTCAGCACTTGAAACCGAGCTGTCTCTTGGCGATATGCCGCCTCCGGATCTCTGCATCCGAACAGGGGGCGATGCCCGGATAAGCAATTTTCTGCTGTGGGACTTTGCTTACACGGAGTTTTACTTCACGTCGGTGCTTTGGCCCGATTTCAGTGAGCTCGAGTTCGCTCGGGCGCTCGCCGACTACTCAAAGCGCGAGCGTCGATTTGGAGGTCGGGGCGAACCAGACGGAATTGTGGCCGGTAACCTGGATGCGTAGGCAACGCGCGAACGGCTAGACAATGCTAAGAAAAAGAGTCGTTACGGCAATCCTAATGGCAAGTGCCTTTCTGGTGGGCGTTAACTGGCTCAGCGTGCAGGTGTTGGCCACGCTGTTTGCCGTTGTGATTGCGCTGGGAGCCTGGGAGTGGAGTTCCCTTGCGGAGTTACGCCAACCATTAGTGCGAGGTTTGTACGTTCTCGTTACGCTTGTTGGGGCGGCCTTTCTATATCGCTTAACAGGCCTCGAGGCGGTGTCCACCGTAGATCGAATCCAACCCGTACTCGGCTTTGGCTGTTTTTGGTGGTGCCTTGCGCTGCTCTGGGTGCGCTCATTCCCGAAATCCCGATCACTCTGGGATAGCCGACTGGCGCGGGCACTTATGGGTTTGCTGATTCTGCTGCCCGCCTGGTTGGCCGCGGTGTACCTGCTTCAGATAGAAAAACGCGGCGCTGTACTTGTTGTGATGGTCTTGATTGTTGCCGCCGCCGACATAGGCGCTTACTTCACCGGTCGCGCTATGGGTAGACATGCGCTCGCGCCTGCCGTTAGCCCCGGTAAGACCTGGGAGGGTATGTGGGGAGGCGTAGTGAGTGTTTGTGTGCTGGCGGCAGCCCTCTGGAGTGTGCTGCCGCCGCGTTTTGATCATCTGAGCCTGGCGTCTGCGTTGCTGGTGGCATTGGCAACGTGTCTGGCATCCGTGCTCGGAGATCTGACGGTCAGTATGGTCAAGCGCTCAAGCGGTATGAAAGACTCGGGCAGTCTTCTGCCGGGGCACGGAGGACTGCTCGACCGTCTTGATAGTCTGTGCGCCGCCGCGCCTGCTTTTGCACTTTCGTTGATTCTTGTGGATTTTTGAGTAGATCGAGTGACGAAAGAAGAATTTCGTATCAGCATTTGCGCAACTGCTAACGGCGGTACTTTTACCTACTTGTGGCGAATGATGGACAGGAACTGCTACCGGGTATCACGGTCGAATACTTCACGTAGCTATCTTTGTCGTCTTTGCTGCAGCAGTCCGATCTGATAGCGCGCCCCGAGTTGGGATCAATTATGGATCTTGTGTTCACAGTACTTGTTTTTCTGGTCACTCTGGGAATTCTTGTGGCTGTCCACGAATTCGGCCATTTCTGGGTGGCGCGGCGCTGCCACGTCAAGGTACTGCGCTTTTCTATCGGCTTTGGGAAACCACTGGCCCGGTGGCGTGATACCAAGGATACGGAGTACGTAATCGCCGCGATTCCGCTCGGCGGTTACGTCAAGATGCTTGATGAGCGCGAAGGTGAGGTTGCCGAACACGAGAAGTCGCTGGCCTTCAATCGGAAACCCGTATTGGCGCGGATCGCCGTGGTTGCGGCTGGGCCAGTCGCCAATTTCTTGCTGGCGCTCGTTGCTTATTGGTGTTTGTTTCTGGCTGGTGAGAGTGGCTACGCTCCGATCGTCGGTGATGTGGAGCCCGGTTCAATTGCTGACGTGGCGGGCCTTGAAGCTGGCCAGGAAATCGTCGCTGTCGATGGGCGCAGCACACCAACCTGGCAGGCCTTGTCGTTCCAGCTACTCAAGCGAATTGGCGATACCGGCACCGTGAGTTTTGCCGTTCGGTACCCGGAGTCGGATGTGATCTATGAGTCACACGGGCGACTGCAGGCTTGGCTTGCCGGTGTTGATGAACCTGATCTCTACGCCGGGCTTGGTTTGCGTCTCTATCGGCCGCCGATAGTTCCGCTGCTTGATCAGGTGGTGGCTGGCAGTCCAGCAGAGCGGGCGGGACTCAAGTCCGGCGATTTGATTCTCTCAACCGATGGTAGGGCGATGCCCCTGTGGGAGGATTGGGTCGCCTATGTACGCGCGCGGCCGGAGCAGACGCTGAGCGTTGAAGTACAGCGCGAAGACAAGACCTATGAGCTCCTTCTGACACCTGAGACAATCAGCAATGATTCCGGCGACGAAGTGGGAAGAGTCGGGGTAGGAGTTGTGATCCCGGCCATGCCCAAAAGCCAGTTGCGGGAGTTTCGTCGGGGTCCGATCGAAGCCGTGGTAGCGAGTGTCCAGCGAACGGTTGACATGATCGATTTCACTTTGGAATCGATCGTAAAGATGGTCAAGGGTCTCATCTCTCCCAAAAACTTGAGTGGCCCGATTACCATCGCCAAGGTCGCGACCACGTCTGCCAAATCGGGTCTTGAGTCCTACGTTGGTTTTCTCGCTCTACTGAGCATAAGTCTGGGAGTGCTAAACCTCATGCCGATACCGGTGCTGGATGGCGGTCACCTTCTCTATTACACCATAGAGCTGATCGCAGGCAGACCCGTGCCCGAACGCATCCAGATGGTCGGCTACCAGATTGGGTTGTTTCTCGTAGCGAGCCTTATGGTGTTTGCAATCTATAATGACGTTTCCCGTCTTTCCTAATCGTTCGTCCAGTAGTTCTGCTATGACCCCGCTCGTTTTTCGCCGTCACTTCACTGCATGGAAAGTGCCCTTGAGTGCAGAGAGTGCAAAGAGTGCGGAGGGTGCAGTCCGGGAACTCTGGCAGGGCGGATCAAGTTGCTACTTTGGCAGGAACAGCGGATCGTCGCTGGGGTGGCTGGGAAGGTTTGCTGTCCTACTGACGCTTGCCTTCAGCTTGACCCTGCGAGTCGAGACATCGTTGGCCCAGGTAGATCCGGCCAGTCAGTCTTCAGGTGAAGTTCAGGCGGTCCAATCCGCATTTCGCGTTGCGGATATCCGGGTCGAGGGGCTACAGCGAATTGCGGCGGGCTCGGTATTCGCGGCAATGCCAGTGGGTGTCGGCGACGTGGCGGACGCCCGCTCTATTCGAGCGACAGCACGTTCACTCTTCGCTACCGGTAATTTCGATGACATTCGCATCGGCAGAGATGGAAACGTGCTGGTGGTGGTGGTCGCCGAGCGGCCAAGCATCAGCGAGATCACCATAGAAGGTAATAAGGCGATCGAAACTGAGGCACTGCTCGAGGGCTTGAAGAGTGCGGGGCTGGCTGTAGGGCAGGTTTTCCAGCGCTCCACCCTGGAAGGCATGCAGTTAGAGCTTCAACGGCAGTATGTCACGCAGGGCCGCTATGACGCCGGCATAGACGCAGAGGTAATCCCCGAGCCGCGTAATCGAGTTTCAATCAGTATCGATGTGGATGAGGGCACGGTAGCGAGCATCAAACACGTCAATATCGTGGGGAACGAAGTCTACAGCGATGAAGAACTCACCGATGTTTTCGAACTGAAAACGACCGGTTGGTTTTCGTTTTTTACCAACGACGATAAGTACTCACGTGAAAAGCTTACGGGTGACTTGGAGACGCTCACATCGTTCTACATGGATCGCGGCTATCTTCAGTTCAATATCGATTCAACGCAGGTTTCCGTGTCGCCTAACAAAGAAGAAGTGTTCATAACCGCGAATGTGACCGAGGGTGAGAAGTTCACTATCGGCGAAGTCGACCTCTCTGGCGATCTCGTTCTTTCAGAGGCAGACCTGAATCGATTCATCCTGGTGGGGCCTGGACAAACGTTTTCACAGCAGTTGGTTACCGCGACAGAAGACTATCTCACCCGGCGCCTCGGCAACGAGGGCTACAACTTCGCGAAAGTTACGGGAATTCCGGAAGTCAACGAAGAAGACAATACCGTCGCCATGAAATTCTTCATCGATCCGGGTAAACGCACCTACGTGCGGCGCATCAGCTTCAAGGGTAATACGCGAACCGCCGATGAGGTTCTGCGCCGGGAAATGCGGCAGATGGAAAGTGCCCCGGCGTCCGCTGCGGCAATAGAACAGTCGCGAATACGTCTGCAGCGTCTTGGTTTTTTCAGCACAGCCGAAGTCGAGACGCCGGCGGTGCCCGGACACGATGATCTGATCGATGTCGAGTTTACGGTCGAAGAACAGACCTTTGGATCCATCGGAGCGAGTTTGGGCTTTGCGCAGCAGGCCGGCCTGATTCTAAGCCTGAATCTTCAGCAGAATAACTTTCTGGGCACGGGAAAGCGCGTTGGCATCAATTTATCCTCATCGCGTTTTCAGGATCTCTACAATTTCTCCTATACCAATCCCTATTTTACTGAGGACGGCGTCAGTCGCGGCTTCAATATCTTTTTTCGATCGACCGATCTGGCCGAGGTGAACGTCGCCAGTTACACCACGGATACCTTTGGTGGCTCGGTTAATTTTGGCTACCCCCTCAAGGAGACTTCACGTCTAGGCTTCAGCTTTGGGTTGTCCCAAACCGAAATCACGGCCGGCCGGTTCGCAGTGCAGGAGATTATTTCCAGTCCGCGCCTGTTGCAGGGGGTCGAAGGATTTTTCGAGAGCACTCAGTTGGACGACGGAACGTTTGCCGCGCCCGAGGTATTCCAGCCGATCGATGAGCTGCCCCCCAGCGCGCTTACGATTCCCGACGATCTGGGTTTTCTTGATGAAAACGGCGATGAGTACCTGAACTGGACCATCACGACTAACTGGACATCGTCGACTTTGAACCGCGGTCAGCTCGCTACGCGCGGAGCCTCTCAAACCGTTGCGCTCGAAGTGGCGATGCCGGGCTCGGATCTTGAGTTTTACAAACTGACCTACCGCGGCGAGATCTTCCTGCCCATCCGCAACCAGTGGATCATGCACTTTCGAACTGAACTCGGTTACGGAGATGGCTACGGTGCCACCACCGAACTTCCATTCTATGAGCACTTCTTTGCGGGCGGTTTTGGATCCGTTCGCGGGTTCGAAGTGAACACACTGGGTCCGCGTGCTACACCACCTAGCATCTACGACGTGGCAGCGCCTGTTACCGGGATCGATGAGAATGGTAACCCGACCGAGGTGGGGGGTCCCGATGGCCGTCAGTTTGGTTACCGGCTCGATCCGGACACCGGCTTGCTGGACTTTCAGACTATTCAGCAGCGCAGGCGTCCTCAGCCTTTTGGAGGTAATGTACTCATCGAAGGCAGCGCGGAGCTCCTTTTCCCGATGCCGTTTCTGAAGGACCGAAGCCGCGTGAGATCTGCGTTTTTTGTTGATGTGGGTAACGTTTTTCAAACTCAATGCGGAATTAATCAGGTCAACTGTTTTGACATTGACGCTGCCGAGCTACGCTATTCCGCTGGCATAGGGGTCACCTGGCTAAGCGGGTTTGGCCCACTCACTTTTGCGCTCGCCAAGCCACTCAACGCGGGCGAGCTCGACCGGGAGGAAGTCTTCCAGTTCACCCTCGGTCAGTCGTTCTAGAATCAATTCACAGGAGTATTCAACGTGTCCAACTTGCTGTTTAAAGTGCTGATTGGCAGCGCGCTTTTGTTGTCGCTGGCATCTTTCGATGCCCTGGCGCAAGGCAAAATCGCAGTCGTCAATGTGCAGGAAGCTATTATCCAGTCTGATGTTGCCCAGCAGCGATTAGCCCAAGTGCGTGCCGAAGAAGGCTACAAGGCCGACAAAGAAGAGTTTGATAGCCTGAAGGAAGAGCTTGATGGGCTGGTGCGTGATTTCCAGAAGGACGCAGCGGTAATGAGTCAGGAGCAACAAATTGCCATGCGGAAGCGCCTGGGTAGCAAGCAGGCCGACCTGGAACATGTCGCAGGCAAACTGCAGCAAGCGGAACAGGCCACCGGCCAGTCTCTGCTGCAGGAGATGTCTCCCATGGTTCAGCAGGTATTGCGGGAGCTCATCTCTACCGAGGGCATAGGCCTGCTCCTTCAGCAGGGTTCAGTGATTCACGCCGATCCGGGCTATAGCATCACGGCAAAGGTGACTGACAAGCTGAATCAGCTCGCTTCGTCAAACTAGGGGGCCATGCATGGCGGAAGTCCCGTCTCGCCACAACGGTGATGTGAGGTTTCACAGGGGGTGATAACACTAGGTGCGCTTGCGGAGTTCCTGGAACTATCATCAGCTGGTCTCGATGAGAAAAAGGAGCTGCATGGGATTCGGCCGCTCGCAGATGCAGCGGGTGGCGACCTTGCGTTTGTTGCGGATCGTAAGTACCTCGATGTCCTGCGGAACACTCGCGCGGGGTGTGTGCTGTTGCGGGAGGAATGGCTGAGCGACTGCCCGGTCCCCGCGCTCGTTTGCCCTGATCCTTACTTAGCCTACGCGCGCGCCTCCTCGTTATTCGCCAATGAACCTGTCGGCGAGAGCGGCATACATCCGACCGCAATCATTCATTCCTCGGCCCAGCTTGCTGATGACGTCAGCATAGGCCCGCATGTATGTATCGAAGCTGGCGCGAGATTGGGCGCTGGAGTGCAGGTGGGCTCCGGCTGCTTTATCGGAGCCCAGACGGAGCTCGGCGACAGGACACGGCTCTTTCCCAATGTCGTGCTTTACCATCAAGTGGTTTTAGGGCGTGACTGTCGTGTTCACTCAAATACTTCGATTGGAATCGATGGCTTTGGTTTTGCGCGACACCCAGAGGGATGGACAAGAATCTGTCAGCTCGGCGGGGTTAGGATAGGCGATCGTGTGGACATAGGCTCCGGTGTCACGATTGACCGTGGTGCGCTCGAAGATACCTGTATCAGCAGCGACGTCATAATCGATAACCAGGTCCACATCGCTCACAACTGTGTGATCGGTGAACGCACGGCGATCGCAGGCTGCGTTGGCATGGCTGGAAGCACAGTGATCGGAGCAGATTGCACGTTTGGTGGTCAGGTTGGACTGGGAGGCCACATTACGATCTGCGACAACGCGCACTTTGCCGGACAGGCTCGCGTGAGTGGGTCAGTAGACAAGCCTGGAGCCTATGGATCGGGTACTCCTCTTCAACCCCAACGCGAATGGGCAAAGAACGCTGTGCGCTTCACAAAGCTTGATGCCCTGAACCGACGGGTTGCCCAGTTGGAGGCTAGATTGGCAGCACAGGAAGCGCAGGAACGTAACTAACTAGCTTGCCCAGACGGGTAATCTCGAAGGACCTGGCTTTCTTTGCTCACTGTCTAGATCCGTGCTAGATCCGCGCGGTCTAAGCGCCAAGTGTCTTACCAGCTAACCAGCTCATGAATCACCCGCAAACTGATCACTTTTTTTAAAGCGAGCAGCTTGTTTGGAAAGCGATCGGCGTATTCACGTTTAGACCTTGAAATCAGCCCTTCGATCCAGATCCTCAAGTTAGCCTTTCAACTTAGCTTTTGATCCAACTCATTGCGAACCTGACTTGGGTTGCACCGACTGCCTTCCCATCACAACTATTCTGGGTCGAATGGCTCAGCGGCGGTGGTCAATATTTGCGATTAATTGTGCTTAACAGTGTGCGGTGTCCCAGTCAGAATAGAGCTTGCGCGAGGGCCGCTACTTCAGAGCGAGTGGGATCGCTCCGAGAGGAGGCCCTAACGCGTGTGCGAGCGATGAACCAACTAGTTGCACACAGTCGGTTCGCTGTTCGCGAGGAAGGCGCTATGTAGGCAAACTTCAAACGCATTTTATGCGTAGGTTGGGCCCAGCTTAGGCCCAAGCCGCTTACCTAAAAGAAACGTGGCTTCCAACAGTGAAAAGAACAGACAAACAAGTACAACCGAACTACCGGCGTTAACAAACCAAGCATACCGGTTTATAGCCCTCGGACCCTTTGGAGAAACACCGCACCATGGATATTGCCGAGATCCGCGAACGATTGCCCCACCGCTATCCGTTTCTGCTGGTCGATCGCGTGGTCGATTTAGTGCCAGGCGAGACCATCGTAGCCTACAAAAACCTGAGCATTAACGAGTCTTTTTTTCAGGGGCACTTTCCAGGAAATCCGGTATTTCCCGGGGTACTGCTGGTAGAGGCAATGGCCCAGGCTGCGGGCATCCTCGGGTTTAAAAGTCAGGACAAAACGCCAGCCGATGGATCAATTTACATGTTTGTTGGTGCGGACCGGTTGCGGTTCAAGCGCCCGTGTGTTCCTGGCGACCAGGTGTATCTGCATGCCCGTATCCTTGGCGAGCGACGCGGTATCTGGAAGTTTGCCGTCCATGCGGAGGTTGAGGGAAAACGCTGTGCTTCCGCCACGATACTGTGTGCTGATCGACCAGCATGATTCATCCGCAGGCCATCGTTGAACCTGGAGCCCAGTTGGGTGACGGGGTTAGCGTTGGACCGTGGAGCTATATCGGGGAGGATGTCGAAATAGGCCCTGGCTGCATAATCGAGTCACATGTCGTCATTAAGGGTCCCACCAAAATCGGCGCGGGCTCCCACATATATCAGTTTTCTTCCGTTGGCGAAGCGACGCCAGACCTCAAATATAGGAACGAGCCAACACGTCTATTAATCGGTGAGCGCAACACAATTCGCGAGGGAGTAACGATACATCGCGGCACAGTTCAGGACCGGGGTGAGACAGTGATCGGCGATGACAACCTCATCATGGCTTACTCGCATGTCGGCCACGACAGCGTGATAGGGAACCATGTGATCTTGGTCAATAACGTGGCACTGGCCGGGCACGTACATATTGGCGACTGGGCGATACTCTCCGGCTATACCCTTGTTCATCAGTTCTGCCGTATCGGGCCACATAGCTTCAGCGGGATGCAGACTGCAATCGGCAAAGACGTGCCTGCGTTTGTTACGGTGTCTGGGTCGCCCGCAGAAGCGAAAACGATCAACAGCGAGGGCTTGCGGCGACGTGGGTACTCGGACGATGTGCTTAGCCAACTGCGTCGTGCTTTTAAGATTCTATATCGGCAGAATCTGACGTTAGATATTGCACTGCAGCGGCTAGAAACCATGCTCAGAGAGACACCGGAGCTTAAAATCTTTATCGATTCTATCCGCGCCTCGGAGCGCGGAATCGTTCGCTGACCATTGCAGGCAGAAAACCCTTCATGTCGATCAGTTTGTGAGTCGGGCGGGTGGCCGGTGTCTTCCCGGCGTTCATCCGTCCTGGTATATCGTGGCCGCAGATTCGTGGCACTCCCAGGTGCCTGCTAGCGACGATACATGCTGAGGGTTGCGATCGTAGCCGGTGAGTCCTCCGGCGATCTTCTGGGGGCGCGTGTAATGGGCGCGCTGCGCGCGGCTTTACCTGACGTTGAGTTTCGATTCGAAGGGGTAGGCGGCGACGCTATGCTCAAGCAAGGTATGGAGTCGTTCTTTCCCATGGAGCGCCTCGCCGTAATGGGCCTGGTTGAACCGCTTGGTCGGTTACCGGAGCTCCTTGGTCGCCGTCGAGCGCTGGTAGCACGCTGGCGCAGGAATCCCCCCGCGTTTTTTCTCGGAGTCGACGCGCCGGACTTCAACCTAGGACTCGCGCGAAGACTGAAGAGCTTGGGTGTACCCACGGTTCATTTGGTCAGCCCGACGGTCTGGGCTTGGAGACCGGGTCGGGTAAGTGTCGTTGCTAATGCCTGCAATCAATTGCTCTGTCTGTTTCCCTTTGAGCCGGCTTACTACTCGCAGACCGGCTTAAAGGCGCACTTTGTTGGGCATCCGATCGCCTCTCTTCTGGAGCAAGCCGATGGTCGATCAGAGGCTCGAGCGTCCTTCGGACTTGCAGACTCTGACACGGTGTTTGCATTGCTGCCCGGAAGTCGACACTCCGAGGTGTCTCAGTTGTTTCCCGATTTCGTTCGTGCAGCGAGCCTTCTTCAGCAGCGCGACCCAACGCGAAAAGTTCTGATACCCGCGGCTAGCGTTCAACGCCGCCAGCAACTTGGTGGCCTGCTGAAGCAGAGCAGCGTAACCGCCGACCTTCGGCTTGTGGATGGTCATTCACATCAGGTCATGCTGGCCTCGGATGTGGTTATTACGGCTTCCGGCACGGCTTCACTGGAGGCCATGTTGCTCAAGCGCCCGATGGTAATCGGATACCGGTTGGCGGCGCTTTCCTGGATGCTGTTGTCTCGATTGCTGGTGACTAAGTACGCGGGCCTGCCGAACATCCTGGCGGGACGCCCTGTGGTGCCGGAGCTGCTTCAGGATAGTCTCACCGGCCCTCATCTGGCCCTTGAAGCGGAGCGTCTTCTCGCCGAAGGGGACCAACAGGTAGCGTCATTGGCCCGCTGCCGCGAAGACTTGTCACTGAATTTCGATGAGGCCGTGGTCACCGCATTGCAGCCTATGATCGAAGGGATGAGCCAGTAGTGAAGAGGAGCCTCCCGGTCCGAATACCCTCGATCGTGCGTAAAGATGATCCGCTCCCGCGTATCGATCAGTTGCTGTCGGAGGGCTACGTCCTGGCCGGGGTTGATGAAGTCGGTCGAGGGCCGCTTGCCGGAGATGTGGTAGCGGCGGCCGTTATTCTCAATCCCCTGCGGGAGATTGGAGGTCTGGCGGACTCCAAGACCCTGAACGCGACGACCCGTTCCCAGCTGGCGCTCTCCATTCGCAATGAAGCTCGAGCGTTCGCATTGGGAATTGCGAGTCCGGCCGAAATCGATAGCCTGAACATCCTGCAAGCCAGTTTGCTCGCCATGCAACGAGCGGTGGACGAGCTGCCGGTGAAACCGGACGTTGTGTTCGTCGATGGTCGCCATCTACCGAAGTGGCGTTTTGCAAGTTGCGCGGTCATCAAAGGTGATGCTCGACTTGCTATGATTGGAGCCGCATCAATTGTTGCTAAAGACTCGCGCGATCAAACTATGATCGAGCAGCATCAGCGCTGGCCGATCTACGGGTTCGACGCGCATAAAGGCTACCCGACAAAACAGCACCTCGCAGCTCTACGCAGGCAAGGTCCGTGTCCCATTCATCGGCGCAGCTTTGGTCCGGTTCGAGATGTTCTGTAGTCTGATGGCCCGCGCAGTACTTGATTGAAGGTGGTGCTGGTAAACATCGGTCGTTCGCCTTCTCTAACTCTTTTGTGCGAGGCGTGGCTCGAGTTTTCGATAGCGGTGGCAAGAGCCGCCTATCGAGCAACGCGAGCACAAAGACTGCGGCTAGCTATAACTAACATGAAGATGGCCAGGGCCAGGAGAGGGTGCGGAACTGGCAATATGGTACTCGTCGAAACCAGTTTACGGAGACAGCAATCACAACTTCTTTGAAGTCATTTCGATCGATACAGGCTGCGGGTAGATTGATGGCCCAGGCCTGCGCCGAGCGGGAGGCCCAGTGACGACGTTTGTCCATCTTCGTGTCCACAGCGAGTTCTCGCTGAGCGACGGCCTGGTCCGGATCAAGGCGCTGGCCGAGCGCAGCGCGGAGCTTGGAATGCCGGCGGTCGCCCTGACCGATCTCAGCAATTTCTACGGGCTGGTGAAGTTCCAGAAGGCGGCAATAGCCGCCGGCGTCAAGCCGATAATGGGTGCTGATTTATGCATCGTCGATTCCGACGATTCGAAGAGTACTTCCACCGCTACTTTTCTGATCCAAAACGAGGTGGGCTATCAAAACCTGACTTGCCTGATCTCGCGATCATTTCAGGAGGGACAATCGGTCGAAGGGCCTCGAGTGTCGCGCAAGTGGCTTGAGGAGCACAACGAAGGTTTGCTTGTGCTGTCAAGCGGTTTGGCCGGTGATGTTGGGCAGGCGTTGGCGAATGACCAGCCTGCACTCGCCGAGGGCCGCCTGAGCTGGTGGAAGAGCCAGTTCCCCGATCGATTCTATCTCGAGTTACACCGTACCGGACGGGACGGAGAAGAGGACTATCTCGGTGCGGCCGTGGCGTTGGCGGAAGCACAAGACGTACCTGTTGTCGCCACCAATGATGTACGTTTTTTAAGAGCATCAGAATACGAGGCCCACGAAGCACGAGTCTGCATAGCGGAGCACCGAGTCCTGGGTGATCCCCGACGTCCCCGACGCTACAGTGAGCAGCAGTACTTACGCTCGCCGGCCGAGATGGAGTCGCTGTTCGAAGACCTACCGGAGGCTATCGCCAACACCCTGGAGATCGCGCGCCGCTGTTCAATGCTGGTGCCTCTGGGCCGCGTTTGTTTGCCTGAGTATCCGGTACCCGATGGCATGACCATGGACGAATTCTTTCGGGAAACGTCGCACCGTGGCCTGGATGAGCGGCTGGAGGTTATTCGCCAGAATGCGACTGAGCCTGCTGACGAACTGGATCGCCGCTACCGGGAACGACTCGATTTCGAGCTCGATACCATTCTGTCGATGGGCTTTCCCGGCTACTTTCTGATCGTGATGGACTTCATTCGATGGGCAAAGCACAGCGCAATTCCCGTGGGCCCGGGGCGTGGCTCAGGCGCAGGATCGCTGGTGGCTTATGCCCTGTCGATTACTGATTTGGATCCGCTTGAGTACGATCTTCTTTTTGAGCGCTTTCTGAATCCCGAGCGGGTATCGATGCCCGACTTCGATGTGGACTTCTGCATGGAGCGACGGGATGAGGTGATTGACTACGTTGCCCAGCGCTATGGGCGCGATGCGGTGTCACAGATCATCACCTTTGGGACCCTGGCAGCAAAAGCCGTCGTTCGGGATGTCGCCCGGGTGCAAGGTAAGTCCTATGGTTTGGGTGACAAGCTGTCAAAAATGATTCCCTTCGAGGTGGGAATGACCCTCGCTAAGGCCTGGGAAAACGAGGAAGGACTGAGGCAGTTTTTAACAGATGACCCGGACGCCCAGGAAATTTGGGATATGGCTGTCCAACTCGAAGGCATTACCCGCAACGTCGGCAAGCATGCAGGGGGCGTAGTGATCGCACCGTCCGCCCTCACCGATTTTTCGCCGCTCTATTGCGATTCCAGCGGCAGTGGTCTGGTCACCCAGTTCGATAAAAACGATGTCGAAGACGCGGGTCTCGTAAAGTTTGATTTTCTCGGGCTGCGAACGCTCACGATCATTGACTGGGCGCAGCGAATGATCAACGAAGCCCGCACGCGTGAGAATGCACCACCGATCGATGTAAACGCTATTCCGCTGGACGACCGCGCTACGTACGAGCTTCTCCAGTCTGCCGAGACCACCGCCGTGTTTCAGCTCGAATCCCGGGGCATGAAGGAACTCATCGATCGACTCCTGCCCGATTGTTTCGAAGACATCGTCGCGTTGGTGGCTCTGTACCGACCGGGGCCGCTCCAGTCAGGCATGGTCGAGAACTTCATTGATCGAAAGCATGGCCGGGAAGCGGTTGCCTATCCTGATTCGCAATATCAGCATGAGTCCCTGCGCGAGGTATTGGAGCCCACTTACGGCATCATCCTGTATCAAGAGCAGGTTATGCAGATCGCGCAGATTCTTTCCGGTTACACGCTTGGCGGAGCCGATCTTTTGCGTCGCGCGATGGGCAAAAAGAAGCCCGAGGAGATGGCCAAGCAACGCTCCGTCTTCACCTCAGGTGCGGTCGATCGCGGTGTTGACGAGGAGCTCGCCAGCAAACTCTTTGATCTTGTAGAAAAATTCGCTGGCTACGGCTTCAATAAGTCCCACTCGGCCGCCTACGCGCTGGTGTCTTATCAGACAGCGTGGCTGAAGACCCACTACCCCGCTGCATTTATGGCGGCGGTGATGAGTTCAGAGCTCGATAACACCGATAAGATCGTTGTCCTTATCGACGAATGCCGACGCATGGAGCTCAAGGTGCGGCTTCCTGACGTCAACGAAGGCCGCTACATGTTTACCGTGAGCGAACGTGGCGAAATCGTCTACGGCCTGGGAGCCATAAAGGGGTTGGGCGAAGGGCCGGTCGGTGCTTTGCTTGAGAGTCGGGGAGAGGGCGGGGCCTTCGTTGACCTGTTTGATTTCTGCGCGCGCACGGATCCGCGAAGACTTAACCGAAAGGCGCTGGAGGCATTGGTACGCAGCGGGGCCTTTGACTCTTTGCACGGCGAGCGATGGGTGCTCTACCGAGCAATAGAGCCTGCGCTGCGCGCGGCGGAGCAGAACAGCGCCAACGCCGAGGCTGGGATCGGTGACTTGTTTGGTGAGTCCGTGCTTGCCGGTGAGTCGGCCGATGATCCTTATGCGTCCCTGGGAACCGTCCGTCCCTGGACAGACCGAGAACGCCTGCAGGGTGAGCGGGATACGCTGGGCCTGTATGTGACGGGTCACCCAGTAGATGAAGTCGAGGAGGAACTACGGCGCATTGTTCCGCAGCGACTCGCCGATACGCGAGGCGATCGGCGCGGTAACTGCAAGATTGCCGGATTGATTGTCAGCATGGTGACCCGAACCAGTAACCGTGGTGGCTCCATGGCGATATTCGTGCTCGATGATCGCAGTGCTCGCATGGAAGCCACGGCTTACTCTGAGGTTTATCAGCAGTACCGGGATGTGCTGCAAAAGGACAGTATCGTCATTGTGGAGGGTCGACTCGCACAGGATGACCGCACCGGCGGGACTGTGATGCGGGCAAACGCCATCACCAGCCTGACGGAGGAGCGGAGCCGGCACGCGAGCCGGCTGACGATCGATGTAGAGGCCGAGCAGGTCAATGAACAGTTTCGCGCCTTTCTGAGGAAGGTGCTTGGTTCGACGCCAGGAGACTGCGAGGTTAGCCTGCGCTATCACCAGCATGGCCAAAGCGCCTCCCTGCTATTGGGTGATCGCTGGCGGGTCTTGCCGAGTGAGGAGCTGCTGGAGGAGCTGCGCCGCGAGTTGGGCCGTGACCGCGTTCGCATTGGGTTCGACTGACGGCTATCCCCGGCGTGTTAACAGGTACCAGGAGCTTGACGAAATGAAAGAAGTTAGCAAGACGGAAGACATTGATCGGGACAGTCAAACCGAGATAGAGGCTGCGGTACTGCGGCGCCTATTGGCACACCTCGATGAACGCAAGGATGTTCAGAATATCGACCTCATGATCCTTGCGGATTTCTGCCGCAACTGCCTATCGAAGTGGTATGTTGCGGCCGCGAAGGACCGGGACTATGAGTTGCCTCTCGAGGCAGCCCGGGAGCATGTATACCGAATGCCCTACGCTCAGTGGAAAGACCAGTATCAGATGGAAGCCACCGAAGAGCAATTGGCAGCGCTTGCCGAACGCTCTTCCGCATAACTTGAGCCCAGATTGGTTTTCGGGTGGGCACCTCGGGGTTTTTCGCAGGTATTGCCCAGGCCAAACCAGCGTTCAAAGACATGCAATAGCGCCAGCAAAAATCATAAGAGGAGTCACCTGGCCATGAGACTTTATTCGATTTTCAAACCGGTTCGCCTGCTAGTGAGGGATGAGGGGCGCCGCGTTCGCGCAGCCGTCTTTGCCGCGATCGGGCTGCTTTCATCTGCCGCTGTCGCACAGGATTCCCAGTCCCCAAATATTCTTGTCATCTGGGGTGACGATATCGGGATCAGTAATATCAGTGCGTATAGTGACGGTCTTATGGGGTATCGCACGCCCAATATCGACCGACTTGCCACCGAGGGTATGCGCTTCCTCGACTACTACGGGGACCAAAGCTGTACTGCCGGGCGCTCCAGTTTCATTACCGGCCAGTCGCCCCTGCGCACCGGTCTGACGAAGGTCGGACTCCCGGGAGCGGATAAGGGGCTGCAGGACAGAGACTTGACCATTGCCGAGGTGCTAAAAGCTCGCGGCTATGTCACAGGCCAGTTCGGGAAAAACCATCTTGGCGATAAAGATGAGTTTCTACCAACGAATCACGGTTTTGATGAATTTTTTGGCAACCTGTATCACCTCAATGCCGAGGAGGAGCCCGAGGACCCCGATTACCCAAAAGATCCCCGTTTTCGTCAGATGTTCGGTCCACGGGGCGTGATTCGTTCGTACGCCGATGGGCGGGTAGAGGATACGGGTGCGTTGACACGATTGCGTATGGAAACGGTCGATGAGGAATTCATCGCGGCGGCACGGAACTTCGTTGATGATGCCGTCGAGCAAAAGAAGCCGTTCTTCGCCTGGGTTAACACTACTGGGATGCACTTTCGGACCCATCCGGCCGACAAGCATCTGGGGCGCTCTGGTCAGGGTTTCTATAACGACGTAATGCAGGCGCACGATGACCTCGTCGGTCAGCTTCTCGATCAGCTGGATGAGCTCGGCATTGCTGAGAACACGCTCGTTTTCTACAGCACCGATAATGGCGTGCACTTCAACACTTGGCCCGATGCCGGTATCACACCTTTCAGAAGTGAAAAGAACTCCAACTGGGAGGGCGCTTACCGAATCCCTGCGATCGTGCGCTGGTCCGGTCAGATTGCCCCGGGACAGGTTTCGACCCAGGTAATGTCGCACCTCGACTGGATGCCTACCCTCGCGGCCGCAGCGGGCGACACCAACCTGCGACAACGGCTACTTGACGGCACCCAGGTCGGGGGCAAGAACTCGCGCCTGCATCTCGATGGGTACAATTTTTTGCCCTACCTGCTAGGTCAGGCGGAGCGTGGGCCCAGAAGAGTGTTTCACTATCTGAGCGACGAAGGGTTACCAGTCGGAGTGCGTGTCGGGGACTGGAAGGTGGTGTATGCGGAGAACCGAGCAAAAACCATGGCGCTGTGGGCCGAACCCTTCGTAACTCTGCGCTTGTTCAAGCTCTTTAATCTTCGCCGGGATCCTTTCGAGCGCGCCGACCATAACAGCAACACCTACTGGGACTGGCTGATTGATAAGGCGCCGTGGGGTTATGCGGGCTCCGCTGCCACGGCTCAGTTTCTGCAGACTTTCGCCGAGTATCCGCCGAGTCAGCGTCCAGATTCGTGGTCTATCACCAAATTGACGGACCGCTTTCTCAATGCCGAGCTAAACGCTGAGTAATCTGTTTTTATGCGTACCCGCGCCGATGGCGCGCGCTATGGTTGTGTCTGAGGTACAACAGTACCTCGTTCCCCCAACAGTTTGCTGAGCAGTCGCCGCATTGCGCTTCGCACATCTTCACCGATCAGATACAGTGCGGGTACGAGCAGCAGGCTCACAAACAGTGCGAACAGCACGCCGAAGGACAGTGATAGGACCGCTGGCTTGAGGAACTGGGCGTTCGTACTGCGCTCCGACATGATAGGTATCAGGCCTACGAAGGTGGTTACCGTCGTCAGAAGGATGGGGCGAAAACGACTGATGCATGCTTCGATAACAGCATCCATCGGCGCCTTACCTTGTTCTCGCAGGCGTCCGATGTAATCCACCAGCACCAGGTTGTCGTTTACGACGACCCCAGCGGCGGCACCGATACCGAAGTAGGAGAACAGAGCCATGGGCGTGGCAAAAGTAAGGTGACCTATTACAGCGCCCATGAAACCAAAGGGAATCGCCGTCATTACGAGCAATGGTAACCAGTAAGACCGGAAGGCAATCGCGATCAGCGCATACATGGCGAACAGAGCTACCGTATAGAGCGCCTGAATCTCTCCCATGAACTGCTCTTCTTCTTCCTGAGCACCTCCCGTTAACAGTACCAGCTCCGGATAACGCTCCTGCAGGTCGGGCAAAAACCCTTCATCCACCTCGCGCTTAATATCACTGACCATGTCCTGTTCGATGTCTGCGCGCACATAGACCACCCGGTTGCCGTCTCGACGCTGAATGCGCTGTACCCCAGTGCGCAGTTCGATATCCGCAATCGAGAACAGCGGAACCTCACGGCCATCTGCGGTACGAACGCGGAAGTCATCGAGGCTTGCCAGAGAGCGACGTGCCTCGCGGGGATAGCGCACCATCACCTTAACGTCACCGTTGCTGCGCGGGAGCCTTTGCACTTCTTCGCCAAAGTAAGCCTGGCGTACTTGCTGCGACACGTCGGCCAAAGTGACTCCGAGACGCTCGGCTCCGGGCTTCAAGTTGAGCACGAACTCATCCAGTTCGCCCAACTGACTGTCGCGAACGTTGAGTGTTCCGCGGTATCCGCGAAGCTTCGCCTGAAGCTCCTTTGATGCTGCGCTCAGGGCCGCGCCGTCTTTGTGGCGCAGCAGATAGGTAATGTCCGAGCCGTTGTCGTTAAGCGCGTAGTTGACTTTGATGTCCTCGGCGTCGGGGATGTCGCCAACCAGTTGCTGGAAACGCTCTGCTGCTTCCCGGGCTGACAGATCGCGAACCTCCGGGGGAGCTAAGTTCACAATGGCAATGACACTGTCCCGCCGGGACCGTGTGTACCACCCCTGAATCAGTTGTCCGCTGCCTCCGTTGCTTTCCGCTGCCGCTTCAACTTCGGCAATCAGCTTCTTCTCGGCGTCCTGGAGCTGGGTAAGGATTTCTAGCGCACGCTCGTACGGAGTGCCCGGGGGCAGCGTCACATTGATGTAGATCTGCTCGCTCTCGACCTGGGGCATAAAGTAAAACTTGAGCCAGCCGGTATTAAGCGTTCCCGCCGCGATGATGAAACCGGCGGTGAAAATACTTGCCGTCAGGTAGCGGCGGGATGTAGCGCGCCGCACGATCGGTCCATAGATCCGCTGGGCAAACTTGACGATGCTGCTTTCAATCCTATGCTGCCGCTCCGCCATGCCGGTCAGCGAACCGCGAGACTTCAAATTTCGCAGGTGCGTTGGAAGAATCAGAAAGGCCTCAATGAGCGAGATGGCCAGTGCTGCGGTAATTACAATCGACAGTTGCCGGGTTACCTGGGCCGCTTCGCCGGTTACGAACAGCCAGGGGGCGAACGCGATCATCGTGGTGAGCACTGCGAAGATGACCGGACGGGATACGGCAAAGGCTCCTTCAATGGCTGCATCTGGCCCACCCCCAGACGTCACAGCGTGGCGGTGAATGCTCTCACCAACCACGATGGCATCGTCGACGATAATGCCCAGCACCATCAGGAACGCGAAGGTCGAAATGACATTGATGGACACGTCGTTGGACGGCAGCATGGCAAAAGAGCCCATGTAGGCGACGCCGATGCCCGCCGTTACCCAGAGCGCCACCTTGGGGCGTAGCGATAGAATCAAGACAAGAAAGACGAGTGCTAAGCCGAGAACCGAGGAGCGGCCAATCAGTTCCATTCGGGATGAGTAGATATCGGCCGAGTCGAACCAAACCTCAAGAAACACGCCCTGGGGAAGCGTTTTCTGGCGTTCATCCACCCAGGCGTTCACGGCCTCGCTCGCGCGGACGATCTGCATATTGTCGCTGTTCTGTAGTTGCAGCAGAACCGCCGGCTGACCGTTCATCGTGGCCAGAATTTCGTTGTCTTCGAAACCGTCGTTTACGCGCGCTACGTCGCCAACGCGCACAATGCCACCGTTAGAACTCTGGCGAACCACGATCTCCGCAAAGTCTGTCTGCGTGTCTGCAAGGTTGCGCGCTCGTATCTGTACGTCACCGGTCGCGGTGCGAACTTGCCCCGAAGACAGGTTAATCGATGTGGCACGAATAGCATCGGCAACCTCAGCGAAGGACAATCCGTACTGGCGCAGCGAATACTCGGAGACTTCGATCGTGACCTCTTCGCGGCGAGTTCCGAAGAGCTCGATGGTTGACACCCAGGGAAGTGCGGCGGCTTCGCGCCGTAAGTCTTCGGCAAGCCGCGTAAGTTCACGCTCGCTGAGGTCACCATAGAGTGCCACACGTAACATCTCTTCGCGCTGCTGACCGCGCCGGACCCGCGGACTTTCCATATCCCGGGGAAACGACGGCACCGCATCCACCGCATTCTTGACGTCGTTCAGAAACGCATTGATATCTCGATTCGGGAAGGTCGTAACGTCAATCTCCGCGAATCCCTCTGTTGCGGTCGCGTACACGTGATTAACGCTGTCCAGATCTTCGAGCTGGTCTTCGATACGGGCCACGATTTGCTCCTCCACCTCCTGCGGAGCAGCGCCAGGCCAGGCAATTTCGATGCGAGCTTCGTTGGGCTTGACGTGGGGAAAGGCTTCCCGCTCCATCATGAGAAAACCCAGGAAACCACTCAGCACTATCCCGATCATGAGCAGGTTTGCAGCAACTGGATTGTGTACCCACCAGGCAATCAGACGTTTCATAACAAGTGTCCTGTATCAATGCTGCTCAAGGGTTCACAAGGCCGGCTACTGTGAGGCAACGCGAACTGGTCGCTGACGGTGAGCATCGTCCTATAAACCTTCAGCCCGCACGCGGCCGAAGATAAGGTATTAGTTGCCGCGGACCGCGACGGTGCCGTTCTGGTTATTCTGGTCATCGATGGTCGACAGGCTCATACCAGTTACGGGATTGCGAAGCGCGGAGACCACCACGCGCTCTCCGGGGCGTACGCCAGCATCGATCAATGCGTGCTCGCTATTGCTAAACAGGACCTCAGCCCGGCGTATCTCCAGGAGCCCACCGGAGTCCACAACGTATAGTTGCTCTCCGGGCCGTAGGCCCTCGCGAGGAATCTGCACGGCATCGCTCACACGACGGCCTTCTATCTGCGCATCCACGAAAAGTCCCACGGCCAGCGGCATTCCTTTATCTGACACTCCGCTGCCGTAGGGGTCTTCCACCTCGGCGGTTGCGTAGATCAATCGTGTCTCCGGATCAATCGCGGCGTCGATACCCAATAGTGTTCCTTGCCACTGCTGGCTTGCGCCTGCGACGTCTGCCGATAGTAAAACCGGGACCGTATCCCCGGCTTTAGCTGCGATGTAACCGATGGGCAGTCCCAGCGCCGCAAGCTGACGATTACTGAGCGGCAAACGAACCTGGACTCGGTCAACGGCAAACACCTGGCCGAGGGGAGTGCCTACCGTCACATATTCACCGATATGTACCGCGGTCGAACCGACGCGCCCGCCAAACGGTAGGCTGACACGTGTCCGCTCAAGATTCAGCTTTGCCAGTTCGAGGTTTGCAAGCGCGGCTTCTTTCTGCGCCTTCGCCTGCGCGATCTGTGGCTTCTTCAACGAGAGTTCGGAGGGATTGGCGATTCCCCGCAGCTGTTTCTCTGCCACGTCGGCGTCCGCCAGCGCTTGTTGAATAGCAAGGTCGGCGGCAGCAACGTCGGCCTCGGCTTGGCGCAGAGCCAGTCTGTAATCGCTATCTTCGATGCGTAGGAGAGCGGTTCCCGCTGCAAACTCTCCGCCTTCGATGTAGCCAGGGGCGACCCCAATGACACGACCGCTGACCTGTGCTGTTAGAGCAATGGCTGTACGAGCCCGGACCTGACCCTGGGTTTCGACCTCAAGAACTGTGTCGGTGCGCTCGGCAAGTCGCGTATATACCGTAATTGGCCGTGGTGGCGCTTCGTCGGTCTGGGGTTCTGGCGCCGTGACCTTCAGGAGGAAGACACCTCCGACTCCGGCAGCCAGCACCGCTACTGGCGCAATTACATGCAGAAACTTAAGTTTCATGTGGTTTCCTTACCCACATCTGGTGTGAGGCCAAGTATCCGCAGCCTCGTTCGTGTTCACAACTCGCTTGGTCCCTGAGCACAGGCATTCCATCGCAAATGGCTTCGACTGGCGGAACCGCAGCCTGTTTATACTATCGAACTGACTACTTTGGTGAGTAACTGCGCACTAGCCCTGTTAGCGGCCAGGTTTAAGTGTGATCGAGTGTGACAGGCCCAGATTCGGGCGGCGTTGCAGGGAAGTTGCTTGGAGTCGTTGAGAAAGGGATACGCCCGCAAGAAGGTACAGCTCCTCTCTCTGGTAGAGACAAAGCCAGACTCGGATCTGTGCTATTGGGCCTTTTTGAGCAACTTAACGAACTCCTCGTTCGGCATCGGCATGGCAAAGCGAAATCCCTGCATTTTCTCGCACCCCATAGCGAGTATGGCGTCTTCCTGCGCCTGGGTTTCGACGCCCTCGGCGATCACTTCAAGACCCATAGCTTCGCCGAGTGCTATTACCGCAGAGGAGATGATGCGATCACTATCATCTATATCGACCTCGTCGACGAAAGACCGATCCAGCTTCAGCTTTGTCAACGGCATCTGCTTGAGATAGCTCAGCGACGAATAGCCGGTCCCGAAGTCATCGATGGAGAAATGCACGCCCAAATCGCGCAGCTCGCGCATTTTGCCCATAAGACCGTTCGCATCCTGGGCCAGCGCGCTTTCGGTGATTTCGAGCTCTAACCGGTCCGCCGCCAGCCCCGAATCCTCAAGCACATGTTTAACCTGGGCAACAAATCCCTCGTCATAAAACTGGGACGCAGAAACATTGACCGCCAGTCGGCCGAACTCAAAGGCCGCTGCCTGCCACTGTGCTGCCTGGTGGCAAGCACACTCGAGAACCCAGCGACCGATACTGCGAATCAAGCCAGTGCGCTCCGCGTGCGGGATAAATTCGTTCGGAGACACCTGGCCCAATTCAGAATGAGTCCAGCGAAGTAAAGCCTCGACACCGATCACCCGGGACGCCTTCACGTGATACTGCGGCTGGAATACGAGGCTGAGTTCCTTGTGAGCGACGGCTTTGCGCAATGCACTGTCGAGTAGCATCTGTTTGTAGGCTTTTTCGGTAAGCTGTTCGGAGTAGAAGCGATAGGTATCCCGGCCGGCCTCCTTGGCGTCATACATTGCTGCATCGGCATTGCGCATCAGCTCCTGGACACTGTCACCGTCACTGGGGTAAAGGCTGATTCCCAGACTTGCGCTGACCGTAATGTTCTGGTCGCCGAGCGCGATGGGTTCCCGTAAAGCGGCGTTCAGCTTCTCGGCGATCAGGCGCACATCATCAGGCGAACCAATGTCTTCGAGCACCAGCAGAAACTCATCGCCTCCAATCCGCCCAATACGGTCGATGTCCCGGAGTGTATTCTTCAGTCGATTTGCGGCTTCCTGTAGGAGCAAGTCACCCGCGAGATGACCCAGGCTGTCGTTCACATGTTTGAAGGCGTCGATATCCACAAACATCACCGCAACGCTGTTGCCATTTCGTTTAGCGCGGCGCACGCTTTGATCCAGTTGTTCATTGATCAGGAATCGATTCGCAAGATTCGTGAGTGGATCGTAGTGTGCCAAGTGCTGGAGCCGGGCTTCAGTGGCTTTCAACTGGCGGATATCCGTCAGTATGGCGATGCGACGCGGAGGATCCGACGGCACCTGGGTTATGGTGAGGAGCTGGGGGTGCACGTCCCCGTTCTTTGCCCGATGCCAGATCTCACCCCGCCAAAACCCGCGCTCTACGACGGACTGTTCCATCGTTTCGTAAAAGCTCTCCTCGTGCCGTCCGCTGCGCAGTACGTCTACGTTCATCTGCAGCGCTTCTTCTTTGGAGTAGCCGGTGATCCTGGAAAAAGCCTTGTTGACGTTCTGTATGGCCCCTTCGTTGTCGATCACGCAAATGCCTTCACCGCTGTTGTCGAAGACGGCAGCTGCCTCGGTCAGGCGTTCTTCCGCGAGTCGGCTGTGGGTTACATCGCGAGCAACCGCATAGACAAATTCCCCATGTGCAGGAATCGCTGAGGTCCAGGATAGTCGGCGGTATGTCCCGTTTTTATGGCGCCAGCGATTTTCAAAGTCTCGTGTGCCATCGCCTCCGACATTCGTAGAGAGTTCATCGGTCGTACGGTCTCGATCGGATGCGTGAACGAAATCAAAGATGGCCCTGCCCACGAGTTCGTCACTGGAGTAGCCGAGTATCTCTGTCCACGCCTCGTTGACCATTTCGATGGTCCCGTCCATCGAGGCGACCATGTGCATTCCGTTTGGCTGCTGAAAGAATGCCTTGTGCATGAGCTCGGTGCGTCGCGATTCGGTGATGTCCACCAGAATGCCGATAATCTCGGCGATCGTCTGATCGCTACGGCTGCGTGCCTGACCGACGACCCGCAGCCAACGAATTCCGCGGTCGGGTAAGTCCAGCTTAATCTCGGTAGATTGACTGTACGGAGAAGTGAGCGTGCGCTCGAGGGTTTCGTGCAGTTCGGAACGATCAGCTGGAGCCAGAAGCTGGTCGATCAGTGAGAGGTCGACCGTGGTGCTCTCGGTACGCATTTCCAGCAAGCGCTTGCCTGCGCTCGACAGAGAGAACTCACGCGATGATGGATTGTAGGTCCAGTGCGCGATACCCGCGGATAGCAATACCTCTTCCTGGCTTCTATCCAACCCTTCCCCCTGATCTTCTCGTCGATTCTTATCGATCGCTCTAGAGTATTTGTGATTCAGATGACAGCTTCATCCTGTCGACCAGCTCTCGCTGAAATCCCTATCCTTAGCTGGCCTCTTACCTTAAGCCGACACCGAAGCGCTTTCCAGCTCCTCGTCCAGCCCCTTCGCGACAGTCACACGTGTCAGTTATGTCGCGATATCGTTGACTGCAGCCATCGACCGGGGCAGTTGACGATCAGGTTGCGCGCTTCGGCGAGGGCCCTCTTTAAGCTATGGCCTTCAAGTTAGCTTGACGGCACCTTCTACCGGTTCTCTGAAGCTGTCAATGGAGGGACATGCGCAAAACAGATTGCGATCGCCATACACGTTGTCGACCCGACTGACCGGCGGCCAGTACTTATCCTGCCGTAGTGAATCCATGGCAAAGGCGGCCTGCTCACGGCTGTAGGCGTGCCCCCAGTGCTCAGCAGTAAGTGCCTGCAGAGTGTGGGGAGCATTGACCAGGGGATTATCGTCCTGCGGCCAGTGTCCTTCCTCGACCAGACGTATCTCATCGCGAATCCGGATGAGTGCATCACAGAAACGATCAAGCTCGTTAAGAGACTCAGACTCGGTGGGTTCAATCATCAGCGTGCCAGCCACGGGGAATGACATGGTTGGAGCGTGGAAACCGAAGTCAATAAGTCGCTTCGCGATGTCTTCTTCCCCGATGCCGCTTGCCTCCTTCAAGGGTCGGATGTCAATGATGCATTCATGCGCGATGGTCCCGCTGCGGCCGGTGTAGAGAATAGGAAAGTGATCGCGCAGTCTGTGCGCTATGTAGTTGGCCGATAAGATGGCGATCTTGCTCGCCTCGGTCACTCCGTGCGCTCCCATCATTCGGATATACATCCAGGAAATAGGGAGTATCGATGTGCTTCCAAACGGCGCCGCGGATACAACGTCCGAATACTCACCGCCCGTGTCGGCGCCTTTCGTTTGCCGCTCGTCCTGGCTGAACGGATGCGAGGGTAGGAACGGGATTAGGTGTTCACACACGCCGATCGGTCCCATGCCGGGTCCGCCGCCGCCGTGTGGAATACAGAAGGTCTTATGAAGATTTAGATGTGATACATCTGCGCCGAACTTACCCGGCGCAGCTAGGCCCACCAGGGCGTTGAGGTTGGCACCGTCGACATACACCTGACCGCCGTGTTCGTGGATAAGATCGCAGATCTCCACAACCCGCTCTTCGAAGACGCCGTGGGTAGAAGGGTAGGTGATCATGATCGCTGCAAGTCGTTCGCTGTGAGTGGCTGCTTTAGCGCGCAGATCATCCACATCCACGTTGCCCTCGTCGTCGCAGGCAATGATTACAACCTGCATGCCCGCCATTACGGCGCTCGCCGGATTGGTTCCATGGGCGGACTCCGGAATCAGGCAGATGTCTCTCTGTTGGTCGCCGCGGTGCTCGTGATACCGCTTAATCGCCAGGAGACCCGCATACTCGCCCTGGGATCCGGCGTTAGGCTGGAAAGACACCGCGTCGTAACCAGTGCACTCCGCCAACATCCGTTCAAGGTCCTTAAGCAGATGCAGGTAGCCCTGAGTCTGGTCGGCCGGCGCAAAAGGGTGGAGTTTCGCAAAGTTCTCCCAACCCACGGGAAGCATCTCGCTAGTTGCGTTCAACTTCATGGTGCAGCTACCAAGTGCAATCATCGAACGGTTAAGTGCTATGTCTTTCTGCTCAAGACGACGCAGATAGCGCAACATCTCTGTTTCCGAGTGATACTCGTTGAACAGAGGGTGTTGCAGGAAATCGATGTCGCGTTGAACCGCGTCGGGAATACGAGCATCTGCGAGCTTTTCCTCGTCAACGGCACCGACCTGATGAGCGTCTCCGCAAACAACACTGACCAGCTCCATGACGTCGCCGAAAGTGGTGGTCTCGTCGAGGGAGATGCCGATAATGCCGGGCCGATCTACGCGCAGATTGATACCCGCCGTGTCCGCGCGCTCTAAAATGTTGTTCTGTTCCTCGCCAGCGTGGATGCTAATGGTGTCGAAGAATGCCTCGTTAGAGATTGAAACGCCGTGGGCCGACAACTCACGGGCGAGCGTGGCGGTCATCCGATGCGTGCGCTCCGCAATGCGTCGTATGCCTCTCGGACCGTGGTACATCGCGTAGAACGCAGCCATCACCGCCAGCAACGCTTGAGATGTGCAGATGTTACTGGTCGCTTTCTCACGCCGAATATGCTGTTCGCGAGTCTGCATCGCCATGCGCAGTGCGGGTCGTCCGTCGCGGTCCACCGACACACCAATGATGCGCCCCGGAGCAGAGCGCTTGTACTCTTCGCGAGTCGCGAAAAATGCGGCATGCGGACCACCGAAACCGAGGGGGACGCCAAAGCGCTGGCTGTTGCCCAGAACTACATCCGCTCCCTGAGAGCCAGGCGAGCGCAACACCGCGAGGGCCAGCAGGTCGCTTGCGACCGCTACCAGCGTGTTCTTTTCGTGTGCTTTGGCGATGACGTCCTTTAGGGAACGAACCTCACCACTGCTGCCGGGGTACTGGAGTAAAGACCCGAATGCGTCGTGGTTTTCCAGCAGCGATTCAACTGGACCGTGAACAATGTCTATACCTAGCGGGGTCGCGCGCGTCCTTAAAACGGCCAACGTCTGCGGGTGGCAGTCATGATCGACAAGAAACACGTTGCTTTTGTTCTTCTTGTTGACGCGAAACAGCATGGTCATCGCTTCCGCGGCGGCCGTGGCTTCATCCAATAGCGACGCATTCGCCAACGTCATTCCCGTCAGGTCCATGACCATCTGCTGGAAGCTGAGCAACGCCTCCAGCCGGCCCTGCGATATTTCCGCCTGATAAGGGGTGTAGGCGGTGTACCAGCCGGGATTTTCGAACACATTCCTGCGAAGTACCGCTGGAGTGTAGCAATCGTAGTACCCCAGCCCGATGTAGTTTTTCGCGACGATGTTCGCTCTCGCGATGCCTTCTAACTCGGTGAGCGCCGTCACCTCGGAGCACGGTCCGTCCAAGTTGAGCGATTCACCCAACTGTATGCTGTCCGGGATCGTTGCTTGGATCAAAGACTCAGTAGATTCGTAGCCCATGGCGAGCGCCATTTCTCGCTGCTCGGCGTCGCTGGGCCCAATGTGCCGGCGCAGAAACTCGTCTTGCGCATTAAGCTCTTGCGTCGTATGCGCAAGCTTTTTGTCGACGATGCCGCCGTTACCTTTCGGGCGCTGCATCGAAGCCGCTGATGATGTTGGCGCGGCAGTCGAATCGGGTGTGGCCATAAACGTCTCGGATCATGTTCGTGAGGCTTATAAAGTCTAGCAGTGTGGTCTCCTCTGCAGCAATTTGCCGCAGCGACCAGCGACCCGTTCGCATGGGCTTACTTCAGACGTCTTCCTTCGCCTCCGAGAACTCGCAGTAGCGGACATCAGTGATTTCCACCTCCCTGTCGCCGTGAGGTGTTGAGAATGAGACCCACTCACCCTTGCTCTTTCCGAGTAGCGCTCTGGCCAGGGGGGCATCGATTGAGATTTCGTCTCGGAGTGCGTCAAATTCATCCGGTCCGAGTATCGTGACGCTGCGACGCAATCCCTCTTCGTCTTCGTAGTCCACAGTCGCTCCAAAATACACGCGGCCCTGATCCGCCGGACGATGTTCGACCACAGTAAGTACCTCGAGCCTCTTGCTGATGTGGCGGACACGGCCGTCAATCTCTCGAAGGCGTTTTTTGCCGTAGATGTAGTCGCCGTTCTCAGATCGGTCACCGTTTTTCGCCGCATCCTGAACCGCTTTGGCCACACGAGGTCGTTCTTCGCGCCATAAGTGCTGCAATTCGCCACGCAGCCGCTGTGCGCCCGCCGGGCTGATCAATGCGGTGCTAGGTTTGCTAGGTGCTCTGTATCGTCCCATAGAGAAGCGTACCAATCCGTTTATCGGGCGCAGGATAGCCTCGTCGGGGTCGGCGACGCCCAGGTAGTTTTTCTGCCCGGATCGTTATGCCAAAGTTGCTGAGGTATGCAATCCCGCCCTAAACTCTGCCGACCTATTTGAGGCCATCGTAACCACTCTGGCAAGGCCAAGGCATCGAGTGGAGTCCCAATATGACCACGCATATCGTTAGAGCCCCCACTTTCTTTAAAGCCACCAGTTGGGCCTGCGTTTTCCTTCTGGGGCTGGGATTCACCTGGATCGCAACGGCGCAAGACGGTACTGCTGGCCGCTGTGTCGATCTTTCAGGGAACCCCATGGAGGGCGGGCTGATATGGGGCCAAGTGGATCCCGGTGCAAGCGTCACGTTAGACGGCGAGGCGCTCGACCTGCTCCCCGATGGCCGATTTGTCGCTGGTTTTCACCGCGATGCACAAGCAGTGAGTGAGCTCGTGGTGAACGGGACTTGTCGTCAGCAAGTCGACGTGCAGCAGCGTGACTATCGGATTTCACGCATCGAGGGAGTCCCTCAGCGAACCGTGACCCCGTCTGAAGAACACCTGGATCGCATTCGCCGGGAACGCCAGTTAGTCTCCAAGGCCAAGGCAAGGCGGATTAAAAACCCTGTATGGCTTATGCAGATCGACGCAGCATTTGAATGGCCAGTAAAGGGCAGGATCTCTGGAGTTTACGGCAGCCAACGAATCTATAACGGTACCCCCGGTAGCCCGCATTACGGAATTGATATTGCCGTACCGACGGGTACGCCGGTGTATGCACCCGCGGCAGGTCAGGTAACTCTTGCACAAACCGATCTGTTTTACTCGGGTGGAACCATAATCCTGGATCATGGCTACGCTCTGTCGTCCTCGTTTCTGCATCTCAGTGCGCTGGACGTAGAGGTGGGTACTATTGTCCAGAAGGGAGATCTGCTGGGGCGCGTCGGCGCCTCGGGTCGTGCGACCGGGCCGCACCTGGATTGGCGTATGAGTTGGCGCAACCGTCGTGTCGATCCGCAATTGTTGGTCGACGATATGCCACCTCAAATCTCTGACTGAAAGGCCGAAAGTCCGTATAATTCCGGCCGCTTAAATCATTGGTGGGTGCGTCTTGGATAAAAAGCTTCTCAGTATTCTTGTTTGTCCCGTGAGTAAGGCACCGTTGGAATACAAGGCGGAGGCCGACGAGCTGGTCTGCAAGGCGAGCGGCCTTGCCTACCCAATTCGCGATGGCATACCTGTCATGCTCGAAGAGGAAGCACGGCAGCTAACCGCTGACGAGAAGCTCGGCTGACTCGATTAACCGTACCGCCAGCGTTATCAGGTGCTTATCAAGCGGACCGGACCGTAGATGGCACGCGTTGATTTGACGGCACGCGTTACTGCGGAACGAAGTGAAAAGCGATGACAGATACCATTTTCAGCAAAATCATTAGCGGTGAGATACCGGCGGATAAACTCTACGAAGACGACCACTGTATCGCGATCAAGGACATCAACCCGCAAGCCCCGGTTCACGTGTTGGTGATACCGAAGAAGCCCATCGAAAAACTGGCCGATGCCGAGGCCGATGACCAGGTGCTGCTCGGACATCTCATGCTGGCGGTTGGCACTGTCGCGCGACAGCTTGGTGTGGAAGACGCCTTTAGACTGGTCGTCAACAATGGAGCCGGAGCGGGCCAAACCGTTTTTCATCTTCATCTACACATTCTCGCCGGCGCGAGCTTTGCCGAAGGGAAAATCGTCGCCTGATAAAACCGCGTGCACATAGCCACGCAGCAGCATTTTTGAGAACCGCCCATGAAAACCGGAGAAATCCGCGAGGCGTTTCTTTCTTTTTTTGAGGGAAAGGAACACACACGCGTCAGTAGCAGTTCGCTCGTTCCTGCCAGCGACCCAACTCTGCTGTTTACAAATGCGGGTATGAACCAATTCAAGGACGTGTTTCTGGGCAGCGAGCGGCGCTCCTATGTGCGTGCGACCAGCTCGCAACGCTGTGTTCGGGCGGGGGGTAAGCACAACGACCTGGAGAATGTCGGGTACACGGCGCGTCATCACACCTTTTTTGAGATGCTCGGCAATTTCTCCTTTGGTGACTACTTCAAGGAAGACGCGATCCGGTTCGCCTGGGAGTTTTTGACGGTAACACTCAAGTTACCGCCCGAGAAACTCTGGGTCACCGTCCACGTAAGCGACGACGAGGCTGAGCGCATCTGGCGGGACGTGATTGGATTTCCCGCCGAGCGCATCTCGCGGCTCGATGAGGATAACTTCTGGCAGATGGGCGATACCGGACCCTGCGGTCCCTGCTCAGAGGTCTTCTACGATCATGGTCCAGACGTTCCCGGGGGGCCTCCCGGCAGTGAGAACGATGATCTGGATCGCTACATCGAGATCTGGAACCTGGTTTTCATGCAGTTCAACCGCAGCGCAGACGGCAGCATGGTGGAACTGCCCAAACCATCAGTCGATACTGGCATGGGGCTGGAGCGCATAGCGGCAGTTCTCCAGGGTGTTCACAGCAATTACGAAATCGATCTGTTTGCGGCGCTGATCGACGCGACCGCACAGCTGTGTGGGACTGAGGATCTTAGCCATCCCTCTCTTCGCGTGATAGCGGACCACATTCGCTCCTGCGCATTCCTGATTGCAGATGGAGTTGTGCCCGGAAACGAGGGCCGAGCCTACGTGCTGCGCCGCATCCTGCGCCGGGCTATCCGTCATGGGAACAAGCTTGGGGTTGAGGGTGAATTCTTTCATCGTCTGGTCGATCCGCTGGTTCAGCAGATGGGTTCAGCCTATCCTGAACTGGCCGAACACCGCGACCGGATAGTCAATGCTATCCGCAATGAGGAAGAGCAGTTTGCGCGAACCCTGGAGCAGGGGATGGGTATTCTCGAGACCTCTCTCTCTACTCTCGATGGCACGGTTATTCCCGGTGACTTGGTATTCAAGCTCTACGACACGTATGGGTTTCCGGTTGATCTGACCAACGACATTGCCCGGGAGAGGGGGCTCACACTCGATGAGCCTGGCTATGAGGCTGCCATGGAAGCGCAGCGGCAGCGCTCAAAGGACAGCGGCAGCTTTGAGATTGACTACAACCGTGACTCGCTGCAGCTGGCGACAGAAACGGACTTTTTGGGTTACAGCGAGGCCAACGCGAACAGCACCGTTGTGGCTCTTCTGCGCGATGGCGAACGTGTCACGTCGCTGAGCGAAGGCGAAGCCGGTGTCGCGGTGCTTGATAAAACCCCTTTCTACGGTGAGTCCGGCGGACAGGTGGGTGATCAGGGTTGGCTTCGCGGTACGGACTTCACCGCAGAGGTTGAGGCGACCAGCAAATCTGATGATGTGTTCTTTCATCAGCTTCGCATCACCAGCGGTACGCTTACCGAGGGTAGTCAGCTCAAGGCCGAGATTGATACCGACCGTCGCACCAACGTCGCTCTGAATCACTCAGCTACCCACCTGCTGCATGCTGCACTGCGTAAGGTGCTGGGAACTCACGTGGCCCAGCGCGGATCGCTCGTGGACGATCGCCGACTTCGCTTTGATTTCTCTCACGGCGAGGCGATGAACGATCAGGAGCTGGAGCGCGTCGAAAACCTCGTCAACGAAGAGATTCGTGCGAACACAGTGGTGACTACCGAAACGATGCCCATGGACGAGGCCATGGAGTCAGGAGCGATGGCGCTGTTCGGTGAAAAGTACGGAGACGTCGTCCGCGTTGTGGCGATGGGACGAGAGCGCTTTTCCGTCGAACTATGTGGCGGCACTCATGTCTCTCGCACCGGTGAGATTGGCTTCATGAAGCTCGGGCCCGAGAGCGGTCTCGCCTCGGGTATCCGCCGGATTGAAGCGATCACCGGTGCCGAAGCGATCAACTCAGTGCGTGCCACTCAGCGTCAGCTTGCCGACGTCTGCGAACGTGTTCGCGGAACGCCTGCCAATGTGGGAGACAAAGTCACCGGTTTGCGACAGCAGACCCGGGAGCTCGAAAAGGAGCTCGCGCGTCTCAAGCAGAAACTGGCCGCCGCAGCCGGTGAAGACATTACCAGCAGCGCGGTTGAAGTTGCCGGCGTCAAGGTGCTTGCAGCTCAGGTTCCCGGGGCCGACGCCAGTGGTCTTCGCGAACTCTGCGATCAGTGTAAGAACAAGCTTGGCAATGCGGTGATTTTTCTGGCAGCGGTGGATGGGCAGAAGCTGTCTTTGGTCGCCGGCGTCACGAAGGAGCTAAGCAGCAGGTTGCGAGCCGGCGATCTGATGCGTGAGTTTGCCGGGCGCCTCGGAGGTAAGGGCGGAGGACGACCTGACATGGCCCAGGGTGGCGGTACAGATCCGGATGCGCTTCCGGCCGTACTTGAAGCCATCCCAAACTGGGTCGAGGCTGCGCTGACATCATGAGCCGGAAGTGGTCTTCGACGCCTGCCAAGGGCCTTTTTTTGTGGGCTCCTGTCGGCCGCGTTTACGAAGGGTTGGGCCGTAGCACACCGCTAGGGTCGGACGTTTCTTCCTTGATCTGTAACACATGACGATGGCACTCATCGTTCAGAAGTTCGGCGGTACCTCCGTCGGAAGCGTCGAGCGCATCGAGCAGGTCGCCGACAAGATCCTTGGGTTTCGCGCACGCGGCGACCAAATCGTAGTCGTCGTATCGGCCATGAGTGGTGAGACTAATCGGCTGCTTGGGCTCGCAAACCAGATTCAGGAACTGCCCGCCGCTCGCGAACTCGACACGCTGCTGGCAACGGGTGAGCAGGTGACGATTGCGCTGCTTGCCATGGCGCTGGAGAAACGAGGTCAGCCGGCGCGCAGTTTCACTGGCGCCCAGGTAAAGATACTCACGGACGATGCCCACACAAAGGCACGGATTCAGCAGATTGATCGGGAGCGGATAGAAACAGAGCTAGACCAGGGGCATGTCGTGGTGGTCGCCGGATTTCAGGGAGTGAATCCCGCGGGTGATATCACCACCCTCGGCCGCGGCGGATCCGATACCACAGCCGTAGCGCTGGCAGCTGCACTCGATGCCGAGGAGTGTCAGATCTACACCGACGTCGACGGTGTGTACACCACCGACCCCCGAGTGGTCGATGGGGCTAGACGCCTCGATAAAATCACCTTCGAAGAAATGCTCGAGATGGCCAGCATGGGCTCCAAAGTACTGCAGATTCGAGCCGTCGAGTTTGCGGGAAAGTACAACGTGCCACTACGGGTATTACATAGCTTTAACGAGGGACCAGGGACTCTCATCAGCCTGGAGGATGACAGCACTATGGAACAGCCCGCTGTAGCAGGCATCGCCTTTAATCGCGACGAGGCCAAACTTACGATTCTGGGTGTGCCGGATATGCCTGGAGTCGCCTACAAGATTCTCGGACCTATCGGGGAAGCAAACATTGAAGTCGATGTCATTGTGCAGGATATCGCCGAGGATAAGTCCACGAACTTCACCTTCACGGTGGCGCGAAGCGATTTGGCGGCCGCCGAAACTATTCTTAAGAATACGTCCGATCTGCTGGAGGCTCGTGAAGTAAGAGCTGACAGCAGAATCGCCAAGATCTCTGTCGTAGGCGTCGGTATGCGTTCGCATGCCGGTGTAGCAAGCCAGATGTTTGGCTGCCTTGCCGAAAACGGCATTAATATTCAGATGATCACAACATCAGAGATAAAAGTATCCGTCATCATTGAAGAGAAGTATCTCGAACTCGCTGTTCGGGCACTTCACTCATCATTTGGATTAGACGGGGAACCTCAGGAAGAGACTGTTGCCTAAGCTCTATCAAAGGCAACAGGGACCGCAGTGCCACAAGGAAGAGGCCAATGTTGATACTTACCCGCAAAGAAGGCGAGTCGTTACGACTCGGAGATGACATCACCGTAACGGTAGTCAGCGTTAAGGGCGGGCATGTGCGCCTTGGAATCACGGCCCCGCGCGAAGTTGCCGTACACCGGGAAGAGATTTTTCAGAAGATCGCCGAGGAGAACGGCAAAGCAAGCGGCAGGGACAACTCCAAGGAAAGCGCAGACCGCAGCAGCAGTAGGTAGCTTGTTGGTAGAGTGGGCGTTTATCGGCCGCGGATTCAAGAGGCTCACCTTGCGGTTAGGGCGCGGGCAGCGTGATCGCGGATTCAATACCTCGGCGCCATCTGCGCTCAAAGACAGGCGACCCAAACGCTGTATCATCAAACGCTATGGCTGACCCCTACGAAGCGGTTCCGCTCTCTCCAATTCAATCCTTAACGGACGAGGAGTCGCGCGCCCGGGCGCTCGAATACTTTGAACATATTCGGACCCGACGCTCTGTTCGAGACTTCAAAAGTACTCCAGTACCCAGGGATATCATTGAGGCATGCGTCGCTGCCGTTGGGTCCGCACCGAGTGGAGCAAACCACCAGCCCTGGCATTTTGCCTGTGTCGGTTCCGATGACATCAAGCGAAAAATACGAGCGGCGGCAGAAGAGGAGGAGGCGTCCTTCTACGGAGGGCGCGCCGGCGATGAATGGCTCCGCCATTTGTCCGCTCTCGGCACGGATCGGTACAAGCCCTTTCTGGAAGTTGCGCCTTGGCTAATCGCGGTCTTTGTGGAGCGTCACGGAACAGATGCAGAAGGGAACAAGCGCAAAAATTACTACATGACCGAGTCCGTCGATATCGCAGTAGGGTTTTTACTCAATGCGCTGCACCGAGCAGGCCTCGCTACATTGACGCACACACCAAACCCCATGAAATTCCTGGGCGAGATACTGGGGCGTCCCAGTAACGAGAAAGCGTTCATGCTCATCGTGACAGGTCATCCCGCCGATGACGCAATGATCCCCCGCGCTGCGCTAGACAAGAAGCCACTGGGCGAAATTGCGACCTTTTTCTAAATTCGCGACTTTCTACTAAATCAGCACCCGATGTACGTTTTACGCGTCTCCCAGCGGTGATAGAATCGCCGCCCTACGGAGAGGTGGCCGAGTGGCTGAAGGCGCTCCCCTGCTAAGGGAGTATACGTTAACAGCGTATCGAGGGTTCGAATCCCTCTCTCTCCGCCAAGATCTCAGAAGACTCAGGCTGTTCGGCTCTACTCCGTAATCGGGGGATAGACCGGTTGTCACTAAACTCGATTGATAATGCCATCCCAACCGCAATGGGTTAAGACGCGCAGTCGATAGTTCTCAAAATTTC
>JBCCPL010000026.1:0-89226 GCA_039111155.1 Pseudomonadota bacterium
ATACTGGTGGCCGATAACCGCCAGCAGCGCTGTATCTTCGAACTTCGGGCAGATAAAAACGATATCGGTCTGCGTGATCAACGCAGCGACCAGACGCTCGGTCGGGCCCCAGCGCAGGTTGAAGAAGTAACGCATGTTGCTGCCGGGCGTGATCAGCACCGCATCCAGGTGCTCCGCCTGCATACGGTGACGCAGCTGCGTGCGACGCGCTGCGCGTTCTGAGTCGCTGATTGGTGTGGCGATCGCCGGCTTTATGTCTGTACTCATGCTTCTACTTTATTGCAGTCGTGGATTCACCGCACCCTTTAGACGTGCGATGCTGATCGGCACACCAGCGTGGTTATTCAGGAACCTGCGAACGACAGGTCCTGCTGGGAATGTCGAACTCAAACGATCACAGGTACTGACCGGGAGACGGTAGTTGACCGAACACGCGGGCTTTTCCAGAGCCTTCTACATCGCCAACGTGATGGAGATACTGGAGCGAATCGCCTGGTACGGCTTTTTTGCAGTGTCATCCCTTTACATGAGCGCGTCTGTGGCCAGCGGCGGGCTTGGCCTCAGTGAAGCGCAGCGCGGCGTAGTTCAGGGCGTTATCCCATTCTTCGTTTACCTGCTTCCTGTTGTGACCGGGGCACTGGGTGACCGTCTCGGCTACCGGCGGCTCTTCATCGTCGCCTACATCGTCCTGGCTCCCAGTTACTTCCTGCTGGGGCAGGTATCCGGCTTCTGGCCTTTTTTCGGCTTCTATCTGCTGGTCGCCGTGGGCGCGGCGATCTTCAAACCCCTGGTCGTAGGAACCGTGGCCCGATCGTCCACGGAGACCAATCGAGGTCGGGCGTTCGGTATTTTCTACATGATGGTGAACGTCGGTGGTTTTCTGGGGCCAGTCATTGCAGGCGTGATGCGAACGATCAGCTGGGACTATGTGTTTCTGCTGTCGAGCGGCGTGATTCTGCTGAACCTGCTGGTCTGCGTGTTTTTCTTTCCCCGCGATGCCGACATCGTTCGCGCGCCGGGCGCTCTCGGTCGAAGTCTTAAGGATGCGGCGGAGGTTATCGGTAATGGACGGTTTGCGCTGCTGGTCGTGCCGGTCGTCTTCGGCCTGATGGTCGCAGGCGGTGGTTGGGTAAGCTGGCCCCAGCTCGTGACGGGGGTGTTTATCTGGCTGCTGGTCAATCTGCTCTGGGACCGCTCGCAAACCTCACTGAGACCGGCTACCGACGACCCGTGGCACCGCCAGCGAATGCGTATCGGTAATGGTGCCTTTCTTGTTTACATACTGACGCTGACCTTATTTTGGGCCGTGTACAACCAGATTTTTCTGACGATGCCGCTGTATCTGCGAGACTTTGTCGACACCAGCGATCTGGTGCAACTCGCAGCCCGGCTGTCTCCAGCGCTCGCCCAGGGACTTTCCCCCGTCAACGAAGCGCAGCTGGCCGCTCTGCTCGCCGAGTTGTCGACGATGGATGCGCTGAGCGCAGCGGACGCCTTGCGCAGACTGGTAGAACTGCAGGTGAGACCACCGTTGGAAGCCATCGAAGCCAGTCTTGCACAAGTCGCCCGAGGTGAATTGGCGACGGAGTCTCTGGCAAGCGGATGGGCCATGAGTTATCGCCAGGTAAGTCCCGAATACCTGATCTCCATCGATTTTTTGATGATCGTTCTCTGCCAGTATCTGATCAGCGCCCGCATCGAAGGTCGTCCACCGTTCCGCATCCTGATTGCCGGCACAGGGCTGATTGGTGTGTCCTATTTGCTGGGCGGACTTGCCCATGCAGTACCCGTAGGCGGCTTTTTTGTCATGGGTTCTGCGGTGCTGTTTGCTACCGGTGAGATGCTCGCATCACCAAAAAGTCAGGAGTATGTGGCCGCAGTTATGCCAAAGCAGCAAGCGGCGATGTATATGGGATTCTATTTCGTCTCCCTGGCCCTTGGGTTTTTGGCCGCAGGGATTCTATCGGGCAGTTTCTATCAGCATTTTGCGCTGAACCTGGGACGCCCGTTTCTCATGTGGGCCGGCTTTGCGGCGCTGGCGGTGCTGGCCATGCTGGCACTGCTGGTGTTCGATCGAACGCTGGCGGGTCGCCTCGCCAACGCTGCGCTCACCCGGCGCGAGCACGTATGAACCCACTCAGCACCCAGGCGATCGCGGCTGGCTGGGACCAGGATCGGGTAGCCAGGTTGCGCGCGTTCCTTGTCGGGGAACACTTAGATGCCCTGATCGTGCCGCGATGGGACAACCAGCACTTTGAGTATGTGCCACCGACCAATGAGCGCCTGGCCTATCTCACCGGGTTTTCCGGCAGTTGGGGGCTCGCGGTACTTACCCGAAAAGAGCTTCTGCTGTTTGTCGACGGTCGTTACCAGGAGCAGGCGCACAATCAGCCAAACGCGGCTGCGCTCAGCATCCACCACCTGTTTGAGAACCCTCCCGAGCGCTGGCTGGCGGGGGCCGCGAAAAGCGGCTGGCGCATAGGCTTCGACGCCGAAATCTTGAGCCCGGATTTTTACGATCGACTCGAGAGCACCTGCTCGCAAACCGGTGCGGTGCTTGTCCCCCTGCACCGCGACCCCTTTCACGACTCCTGGACCGATCGACCCGAGCCGCCTTCGGGTCTTGCTGTGGTGGTCACATCACAATGGGCGGGTCAATCGTTCGACAGCAAGTGTGACCATGTTGCGGCGCGTATTCGCGACCTGGGTGCGAGCCACCTGCTGGATGTAGTGCCCGACAATGTGGCCTGGCTGCTCAATCTTCGCGGATCAGACCTCGAGTACTGCCCGGTGGTTCTCGGCCGCCTGTTCATTGACACCCATGGCCGCGTTGACCTGTTTGCCGATGCCGACCAGATGGCACCTGCCATGTCGACGCTAAGCCACCGGGTAACGTTGCACGAACCCAGGGCATTTTCGAAGGTGCTTGAGGAGCGGGCGCAGGAAGCCCGGGTGCTAGTGCTTGATGGTGCCCGGAGCCCCCAATCGGCGCGCAACATCATGGAAGAGTCCGGCGTGCGCGTAGTGCGCCGGAGCAACCCGATCACCGAACTCAAAGCCATCAAGAACTCTGCCGAGCTCGTCGCCATGGCCGATGCTGCTCTGCGCGACAGTGGCGTATGGGTTGAGCTATTGCACTGGCTCGAAGACCGTATCGGGGAGTCGGACCCACGCGTTACTGAACTCGAAGTGGAAAAGCAGCTTGAAAGGCTGCGACGACGATTGCCGGACTACGTTCATCCCAGCTTCAGAACAATCTCCGCAGCCGACGCGAATGCGGCCTATGCTCACTACGCCGCGCCACCCGACGGTGGACGTACCATCGGAAGAAAATCTGTTTTTCTCCTCGACGCCGGGGGGCAGTTCCGACAGGGAGGCACCACCGACACCACTCGAACGTGGTGCTTCACCGAACCCGAGCATCAGGTTCGTCGCGATGCGACGCTCGCGTTAAAAGGGCACATTGCCCTGGCAAGGCAGGTGTTTCCCGACGGTACTCTGGGCCATAGCCTCGATGCCCTGGCGCGCATGGCGGCCTGGGACCACTACCGGGACTACGATCACGGCACCGGCCACGGAGTTGGTCACTTCTTGAGCGTTCATGAATTCCCCCAACGCCTGCAGAAGGCCGCTACCGAGGCTCCGCTACGCAAGGGAATGGTGATCACGATAGAACCCGGTCTGTACCGGGATCAAGAATATGGGATTCGCCATGAGATCCTCTATGAGATTGTCGCTGCTGAAGTCCCCGGCTGGCTCGCGTTCAGGCCCTTGGCTTTTGTGCCGTTCAACCGGCTGCTGATCGATCTATCGTTGCTGAACGACGCTGAGATGAGATGGATAGATGACTATCACGGCAACGTGCGAGAGCAGCTCGCGACACTCGAGCTGGAGGCGAACGTTTGGCACTGGTTGGTGGCACACACGCAACCGCTGGCGATGCGATAAATTGGAGAGCGTCTAACACCAGCCCACGCAAGCACCAACCCACGCATGCTTTTGACCCCAAGGTCAAAAAAGCTCTCGCACCCACTACTCGCAGCATCAGGTCTGCGCTACGGCTCCCGCCTTCCACAATTCTCGGGATTATTCTCACCCACGGTCAGCCACGTTTTGCAAGCTCCTCAAGGATCGCATTCGTGTGTTCCCCGAGTTCCGGCGCGGCGCGCGCGGGTTGCTTGGCCACTCCATCAATGTGAATCGGACTGCCGATGGTTTTGCTGTCGGTCGCCCCCTCATAGGTGACAATCATGTCATTCATTACCGCCTGCTGATCGGTTGCGTGATCGCCATGCTTGGCGATATGACCAGCAGTGATTCCATGCTTGCTAAAGCGGGATTGCCAGTCAGACCAGGGTCGCTCGAAGAAAGCCGAATCGAACAGTTCTATCAGACACCTGTTGTTTTCTCGCCGTGCTTCGCGCGTTGCGAAGCGCTCATCAAAGGCCCATTCCGGGTGGTCACAGCTCTCGGCCAGCTTTGGCCACACTCGTTCCTGCACCTGGGGCAGAACGGTCAACATGAACCAGCGATCGTCGGCACAGCGATAGGGCTGGGTAAAGGCGCTGACCTTGTATCGCTCGTTGGGCTTGCCGGTATCGGCGCCATCGAGGGCCGCCTGGATCATGACGGCGTTGGACCACAGGCCATTCGCCATTAAGGAGCTGCCCACGTTTGCCCCCTCGCCCGTTTTCTCACGCCGATACAGAGCGGTAACGATCGCTCCGTAAAGGGCATTGGCCGACATGTAATCGCCCATGCCAGGCATAGACACCGCGGGAGGTGTTCCGCTCGAAGCCCGAACGGCGTCCATCAGACCAGAACGCGCCCACCAGGCCGTCGCGTCGTAACCGGTGGATGCGGCCTCTGGCCCTTCTTCTCCGTAGGGCGTGAGCGAACCGTAGATGATCTTAGGGTTGACCGAGCTGATGTGCTTATATTCCAGCGCCAGAGACGCCCTGGTCCCCAGGGGATAGTTGGTGATAAAGACGTCCGCATGTGCAACGAGCTGATCCAGAACCTTGCGCTGCTCGGGAATCTTCAAGTCCAGTGTCAGACTCTCCTTGTTTCGATTCGTATGACGCCAGGGATAATTGCGTTCGCAGCGTGGCATGCCGGGTAAGTGCACGAGTCTGCGATAGCCATCCCCTGTTGGAGGCTCGATCTTGATCACCCTGGCACCAAGGTCACCCAGTATGGTTGCCGCGGCCGGACCCGCGATAAAGCTTGCACAGTCCAGCACGAGCAGATCGCCAAAAAGGGAGTCGGTCATTATCTTTATGCTCCGCAGGAAATACGTAGGAGGCTAACGCAGCCGTCGGTACGATAAAAGTAAGCGTCGGTGGCCGCGACGCTGGTCAGGTATGCAGGAGCAATGGGCGACCAGATCGGCCGAAATGCTCAGGCGTCGGGAGAGCGCTGCTCGCGCCTCAATGCATTTTCTGACGAGACGCGCCTTGAGTCAGCCGAAGACGAAAAAAGTCATGGGGTTAATCCAATTGCGTGCCTTCAGCCACTCGGGTCCAGGCAAGCGTTGAAATAAACAGCGAAGCCGCGCAGATCGCAAATACCAGTCCTTTGTCTTCGGCCCGACTAATCGCGATTCCCACTCCAAGACTAGCCACGAGCTGCGGTAGCACTACCGACAGGTTGAACAGCCCCATGAACAGCCCCATGCGCTGCTGATCCACCTGTTCCGACATGATGGCAAACGGCAGGCTCACGATGGCCGCCCAGCCAACGCCGAGCAACGCCATGCAAAGATAAAGAAGAACGGAATTACCTCCTACAAGCAGCGCAGCAACGTATCCCAGGGTCATCACGGCCAGGCAGGCCACGTGGGTTCGCACCCGACCCATGCGACGCGTGAGCGGCTCCAGAACGAAGGCCGGCAGCACCGCCGCAACGGCATTGAGGATAAGAAAGCTGATTGATACCACACGACCCATCGCGAAGTCGTCGAGCGCAGGCATAGCCTGCTGCACATACGCAAACAGATAAACGAACATCGTCTGCACACCGATCCAGCTGAACGCATGAGCCGCCAGCACTTTCCGGAATCCGACTCGATCATCGGCGTCGCCGGCCCGAGTATCGGCAAACAGGGTTTGCCCAACGAGCGCAGTAGTGAACAGGGCGCAGCCGATCTCGACCCAGTAGTGGCCGACCTCAATATGCAGCAGTCGCAGGGCGAGCGCGTAGGCGCCATAAACCAGAAAGCCCCACAATGGACGTATGTCCATGAGCACCTCCAGCCATCGGGTCGTCTGGGCTTCTACCTGATTGCTGTTCTGGTTAAGTATCCGCGATTCAGTGATCAGCAGCGGAGGAAAAAGGGAGAACAGCAGCACCAGTCCGACGCCGGCATAAATGAGTACATAATTGTTCCACAGCGCTCCGATAGCATAGGCAAGCACACCGAATGTGCCGGAAATCGTCTGCATCCAGGTATAGCCGCGAGTGCGATCGCTGGATCGGGGTGTGACGTCGGCTATGATCGAGCGAGTAGGGTTAAAGCTGACATTGATGGCCAGATCCAGAGTCAGGGCAATCAGTATTGCGACTCCCAGAACTCCATCGATCCCCAGCGCGGCAGACACAACATCGATATTGGGTAAGGCAAGCAGCATGAGCGCCGCCAGTACTCCACCCACCAGGATATAAGGGCGCCTGCGTCCCCCCAGCAGCCAGGTATCGTCGCTGATAATGCCGACCAACACCTGACCGATGATCCCGGCGAGGGGACCCGCCGCCCACACCAGACCAACGTCGTGGATATCCAACCCGTACTGCGTGGTGAGGATCCAGCTCAGCGCCGATATCTGAATCGACAGTGCCAGCCCCATGGCCGTGGCGGGAAGGCTGAGTACCACGAAAAATGGCGCGCCCATGCGCCGCTGAAACTCAAGCATGAGGGCTGGCTCCCGCGATCACCTCTCGGTCATCGACAAACACCAGGGCAAACGCGGCCAGCAGCATTCCCGCGGCGCCAAGCGCCATCGCATAGATTGGTTCACCGTTAAACCACTCTCGAAGCAGCAGGCCCAGCACGCTCGCGGCAACAATTTGCGGCAGGACGATAAAGAAGTTGAAGATCCCCATGTAGACGCCCATCTTCTGGGTTGGAAGGTGAACAGAGAGAATCGCGTAGGGCATCGCCAGTATCGAAGCCCAGGCTATGCCCACACCCACCATGGAGAGCAACAGCCACGTTGGGTCCTCGAACAACAGAAATGACCCGAAGGCAGCAGCTCCACAGAGCAGTGCAATGGCGTGAGTGCCCCGGCGACCGACTCGTCGAGCGGTCCACGGCAACGCGATAGCGGCAAGTGCCGCAAATCCGTTGTAGGCGGCGAACAACACACCTACCCAGTCGGCGCCGGCGTTAAAGGCAACGGAGCTTGTGTCGGTCGTATGATAATGATGGCTGGTCACGGCGGCCGTGGCATAGATCCACATGGCAAAAAGGGCAAACCAGGACAAAAACTGCACCACGGCCAACTGGCGCATCGTGGCTGGCATCGTGACCAAATCCAGCATGACTTCGGCGAATCCATGGTCGGCCCGGCCAAGCACGAACATTCGGGTTGCGATACCCAACGCCGCGGCAAACAACACCAGCCCGATGGTAAGTATGAGCAGTTCCTGATCCCATTGCAGGATGAGCACCAGAGCCGTCAGCACTGTGCCGGCTACAAAAGAAATCGCAGTACCCAGCCGCAATTTGCCGAGAGACGGTACTTCGCGTTCTTCCAGCGGCTCAGCAGAGCAATCGGTCTGAGCAAAGGTCGCAAGCTCCTGCGGCGAATACTCGCTGCTGGAGAATACCGTCCAGCAAACAGCCAACAGTAACCCACCGCCGCCCAGGTAGAACGCATAGCGAACCGAATCTGGTATTTCACCCGGCGCTGCTGAGTTTTCGATACCCAGCCAGTTAGCGAAAATCCAGGGAAGCGCCGACGCGACAATCGCGCCGACGCCGATAAAGAAGCTCTGCATGGCAAAGCCAAGACTGCGCTGCCTTTCGGGCAGGTTGTCGCCCACGAAGGCTCGAAAGGGCTCCATGGATACGTTTATCGAGGCATCCATAATCCAGAGCGTTCCCGCCGCAATCCACAGACCGGGCGCGTGAGGCATGAACAGCAGGGCGGCCGTCGCCGCGATGGCACCAAACAGGAAGTACGGTCGCCGCCGACCAAGCCGACCCCAGGTCCGATCACTGAAATAGCCGACAACCGGCTGCACGAGCAGACCCGTGACCGGCGCGGCAATCCATAGAACCGGGATCTCCTCGACCGAAGCGCCGAGCGACTGGAAGATTCGACTGACGTTCGCATTCTGAAGGGCAAAACCCATCTGAATGCCAAAGAAGCCAAAGCACATGTTCCAGATCTGAAGGAACGACAGCTCGGGCCGTGGAGCGGTTTTTTTATCGTTAGACACCGTGTAACCGATTGGTAATTTTACCGTTCGTTCGATCTTAGGGCGCTGTGATGGCCATGCTCAACAGTGAATACGTATGCAGCCCATTGCTGTTTCGCAGCGTGTTCCTAGAATTCCGTAGCAGCAAACTATAATTCTAAAACCGAGGTGAAATATGAAACGCGCCCTACCCCGGCACATGGTCCCAGGCTCAAACGCGAGCGCATATACGAGCGCCACCGAGTCGGCCTCGACGACCGCACACCAACGTTTTCCTCGCAACATGCTCGCTGCGGCGATTGCAGCGACGGCCGCTCTTCCGCTTCATGCACAAGAGCCCGCTGATGACCGAATGATCGAAGAGGTCATCGTTACGGTAAACCGTATCGAACAGAATCTTCAGGATGTAGCGGGCACCGTCCAGTCTTTCTCGGCGGACGACCTCCAGTCCCTGGGGATCAACACGGAGTTTGCAAATCTGCAATACGCCGTCCCCGGGCTGCAGATTGCCAAGCAGGAAGGCAAGCTGGAGATCTTCCTACGCGGTATCGGATCTTCGGACAGCGATTTCTCCTCTGACCCATCCATCGCGGTGCACTACAACGGTGTGTACCTTCCCAGACCACGGGGTATCGGGCCACTGTTCTTCGACTCTCAGCGAGTGGAGATCAACAAGGGGCCCCAGGGGACGGTGCGCGGGCGTAACGCCACGGGCGGCACAATCAATATCATCTCCAATCGTCCGAACTTCGAGGAGGTCGAAGGGTACGTCCAGGGTGGGCTCGGAAACTTCGATGACACTCAGGTTGAAGCCGTCATCAATGTACCGATCACCGATACCTTTGCTGCACGCTTGGCCGCCTGGGGTCGCCAGCATGACGGTCTTTATAGCAACGCTTTCGGACAGATCGGTAACTTTACGACACCGAGTGCTCAGGACGACACGGCGTACCGCCTGAGCCTGGCGTGGGAACCCAACGATCGTTTTGCGGCTTATATGCAATACACGCAGGCCGAGGTCCAAAGCAGTGGCGACCCCGGTGCATTCTCGGGGCGCTCTTTCTCTGCGGGGGAAACCGTCGAGGATCTGAGCGACCCGTGGGATCAGTATTTCCGCACCGAAGGTAACTTCGAGCAGGACATCGAGACGCTCATTTTTAACGCCAATTATGACTTTGATGCCTTTGGAATCGAGTACAACGGTTCCTACAACGACCTCGAAGCCTACAACCAGAACGCGTCCCGGGAGTGGCAGCTCGGTATGGTCTACCCCGGTTCAGAAGCCGAGGCCGACTTCATCGCCAGCGGTGCGAACCCGCAGCGCAACCTGCTGGTCAACGACACTTTCTACCAGGGTGATAACAGCCAATCCCAGACCCACGAGATCCGTTTCTATTCCAACAGTGACGGCCCACTGCAATGGAGCGCGGGAGCGTTCTACTTCCAGGAAGACTTCGAATACTTCTCCTGGGATGTGGGTAACGGTTTCTGCGGCGATAGCTCAAGCTTCGTTGGCGTGAATTCTCCAGTTGGGCCAAACACGGTGAGCTGCTGGCAAAACGGACTGGGCGGAGAGAACCGCGGCGATGACTCCGAGGTGGAGTCCATGGCGTTCTACGCCGACGGAAGCTTCGAGATATCCGATCGGCTGCGAGTGCTCGGCGGCATTCGCTATACCGACGAGGAGAAAACCCAGCGCGACTCCAACGCCCAGTACCAATTCAACTGGAACGCCGAATTTTTCTTCGGCTTCCCAGGCGTTAACGAGACATCCGATCTCATCATTGGTGAGCCCGGGTTCCGGCTGCGCCGACCTGGCGACCGCACCATCAATGACTTTAATCCCGGTGACTCCGGTAAAGCTCTATTCCTCGATGGCATAGAGAGCTTTGGCCTGGGAGACAACTGGGGCCGCATGCTCGAAGCCTGTGAAGAGGGGGTAACCTGTGAGGTTCTGGTCAACTCGGCGTTTGACCCAACGGGCGAGCTTGGAACCATTCGCGCCACAAACTCGGTCGAAGACAGCTACGTAGACTGGCGAATTGGCCTGGAATATGACTTCGGGGACGGTTCCGCTGTCGACACCATGACTTACGCCACGATCTCTACCGGCACTCGCTCCGGTGGTATCAACCGACCTTTGATCCTCGGTGGAGGTCGTCAGCTGGATGTTACCTGGGATCCGGAAGAGCTGATCGTATATGAGATCGGCGCGAAGAATACCTTCCTTTGGAACGACCGGGCGGTACGCCTGAACGGAGCCTTCTTCTACTACGACTATTCGGACTACGTCGCGCAGGTACTCGTTGACGTTCCTAATCCCACGCCGGAAAACCCGGACGCCACGACCCAGCAGGTGTTCACAGATAACGTGGCCGACGCTACTGTGCTTGGCATCGAGCTCGAAGCCAATGTCGACCTGCCGTTTAACCTTAACTTCAATGGCGCCATCACGTTGCTCGACAGCGAATTTGAGAACTCTGCGATTGTCGATGCACGTCAGAACAGCAATCCAGTCGTTAATGTTGATGGCAACCAGCTGCCGAACGTGTCCGAGTTCAATATGAATCTGCGCCTGTCGCAGTACGTGGATCTCGACTGGGGCCAGCTTCGGAGCTTTGACTGGACCATCAGTGCGCTCTATCGAAGCGAGTATTTCCTGACCGCCTACAACAACAATGGCTACGAGCTAGACGCCAACGGCAATACGGTAGAGATACCGCTGCTGGATATGCCTGCACCGAACAACAACGGGGCACTGTCTGATGTCGGCGGCGCAGCGAACAGTCGTTTTTTCTGGGACAAAGTTGACGGCTTCCTGCTGGTAAACGCCAACGCGGGCTTAAACTTTGGTGACGATGAGCGGTACCGGGTGGATGTCTGGGTAGAGAATATCACTGAGGAGGCTTTCTCGACGAAAGGCTTTGTGAATAGCTCTGTCAATATCCGGTACCTGAACGCTCCGCGAATGTACGGTATTCGCTTCCGCGCACGCTTTTAGCATCTAGCTTTTGGCAGTAGGAGTGACAACAGGCACGATCGGCGGGCAAGCCTCGCCGATCGTGCTATCTTTTGGGAACCGACCAATCCCATACCTTATTCATAAACCATAAACATACTTTAAGGTCTCCGGCTCCATGGCTCTCAAGCGCGTTTTGATCGTCGGTGGTGGTTCCGCAGGCTGGATCACCGCCGCCTACATGGACGCGGTCCTGAATGGACCTAACAACAAAGCTGTTGCGATAACCCTGATTGAATCGCCCGATGTGGGGCGTATCGGTGTGGGCGAAGCCACGGTTCCTAGTCTGCGCGATACCATGCGCACCATCGGACTCGACGAGAAGACCTTTCTGTCGGCCGCCGATGGGAGCTTCAAACAGGCCATCAAATTTGTCGACTGGCTGCACAAGGGCAGTGCCTATTACCACCCCTTCGACCGCAGACCAGCCGGCCGCGTCGATCGTGCCGGCTTAAGCTGGCTGGCGAGCGACCGCAGCTTGCCGTTTGCCTCGACCGTATCGGTCCAACCAGAACTTTGCGAGCTTGGACGCGCGCCCAAGATGCTCGACAACCCCGATTACGAAGGCCCGCTGTCTTACGCCTATCACGTCGATGCCGAAAAACTGGCCGATACGCTCTGCAAAGTAGCCACATCGCGCGGGGTGACCCATCTAAAGGGTTTCGTCACGGAAGTACTGCAGCACGAAGACGGGCGCATCGCGGCCGTAATAACCCGCGAAGGCATGCAGATCGACGCTGATCTGTTTATCGACTGCACCGGCTTTTTCTCGCTGCTTATTGAGAAAACACTCGGCGTCGAAGTTGAAGACTATTCTCAATGGCTGCTTTGCGATCGTGCAGTCGCTATGCGCGTACCGCATGATGTGTACTACCCGGGACAGCGAAAGCCCTACACGACCGCGACCGCACTCTCGAACGGCTGGGTGTGGGACATCGGACTGGCCGGTCGCCGCGGAACCGGGTACGTATACTCAAGCCAGTTTCTGAGTGACGACGATGCGGAGGCCGAACTGCGAACTCACGAGGGCCCCCACTCCCGGGAGTTGGAAGCTCGACGCCTGCGTTTTCAGGTCGGACGCCGTCGCGAACCCTGGACTGCGAACTGCGTGGCTATCGGACTATCGTCCGGGTTTATCGAACCACTGGAATCGACCGGTCTGTTTCTCGTTGAGCTCTCCGTCGCAACCCTTTGCGAGTACTTTCCCTTCACTGACGATATGCAGGGACTCGCAACTGGCTACAACCGGATCATTCAGGATCGCTACGAGGAGATTCTCGACTTTATTGTGCTGCACTACTGCCTGACACGTCGCGATGACACCGCGTTCTGGCAGGAGGTACAGAAAAAGGAACGAATACCGGATCGCCTCGCGGAGAGACTCGCGATGTGGCGCTATAAGTCCCCCTCGTTCTCGGATTTTCACGACACAATCCAGTTGTTTTCTCACCACACCTACGAGTACGTGCTGTATGGCATGGATTTTCTTCGCGAGCGTCTGGATCAGGCAAAGGGGAGACCGCCGGCGCCGCGCGTTCCCCGCACGATCCAGGAACGACTCGAGATGGCAGGGCAGCGTCTGCCGTCGCACGATGAATGGCTGCAACGGAACCTGGGTGACGCCTATCGTCATCCCGAGGCGGCAACGGACGTAGCACGTGCAGGCTAAACGCGTTCTGGTCGTCGGCGGCGGGTCCGCCGGATGGATCAGCGCTGCCTACCTCAATGCAGCACTGAATCGTGCTGGCCAGGGCGCAGTCGAGGTCACACTCGTTGAATCGCCCAACATTGCGCGCATCGGTGTGGGCGAAGCCACAGTGCCGACTGTTCGACACATTCTCCAGACGGTGGGCATCGACGAATCGCGCTTTCTGCGTGAAGCCGACGCCACCTTCAAGCAGGCCATCAAGTTCGTCAACTGGCTCCGACCCGACGGGCACGCCTACTACCATCCCTTTGACCGGCGCGGTTCGGGACCGGTGGACTGGGCTGCCCATACCTGGTTGGCGTCGGATCGCAGCGTGCCGTTCGCAGACACGGTTTCGGTACAGCCCCAACTCTGCGAACTCGGGCTGGCGCCTCGCATGCACGACAGCAAAGACTTTGCTTCACCCATGCCGTACGCCTATCACATGGATGCCGATAAATTTGCCGCCACGCTGTGCGCCCATGCGACGACTCAAGGCGTGAAACATGTCCTGGATGATGTCGTACGGGTTGAACGACATCCGGATGGGGCCATTGCCGCTGTGCACACGCACCGCGGTACCAGACTTGAAGCAGATCTTTTCATCGACTGCACCGGGTTTCGCGGCCTGCTGATCGAAGGTGAGCTTGGGGTACCTAGTAGAGACTTCTCACCGTGGCTACTCTGCGATCGCGCGATCGCGATGCGCGTCCCCTACGATGCGCACTATCCGGGCTCCATACGGCCCTACACCACCGCGACCGCGCTCTCGAGCGGTTGGGTGTGGGACATCGGACTGGTCAATCGTCGCGGCACCGGGTACGTGTACTCCAGCGAGTTCATCGATGACGATAAAGCCGAGGCTGAGCTGCGCGCTCATGAAGGCGCCCATAGCAGCGAGCTGGACGCACGCCGCATCCGATTCAATGTCGGTTGTCGGGAACGGTTCTGGGAGAAAAACTGTATAGCGATCGGCCTATCGGGGGGCTTTATTGAGCCGCTGGAATCGACTGGGCTGTATCTGTCCGAGTTTGCAGCGGTCACTCTCGCTGAGCATTTTCCCTTCGGAGATACCATCCAGCCGTTGGCGGATCGCTTCAATAGAATCCTGAGTAATCGCTACAACGAAGTTCTGGACTTCGTGAACATGCACTATGCGCTGTCACGCCGCGACGACACGCCCTTCTGGCGCGAAGTCCAACGGAGTGAACGCATAACGGACAGCCTGAAGGAAAAGCTTGAGTTCTGGAAAATCAAACCGCCGTCCGCATCGGACTTCGATGATCAGTTCCGGCTGTTCTCTCACCAAAGCTATGAGTACATCCTGTACGGCATGGATTTCCTGCAGGGAGCTTACCTGGAACGTTTCGCAGGCAGGCAACCGGAGTCCCGGATACCGCAACACATTGCCAAGGTTGTCGAAGCGGCTAAAACACGCCTGCCCAGACACGAGGACTGGCTGGGAGTCCGCGGGCCAGGCACCCAGGTAGCTTGAGACCTACATAATATTTGCTCGAGAGTGGTGCGAGTGAGATGTGAGCTGTGAGCTGTGAGCTGACGCTAGATTCAGCCGGAAATCGCAGTCGCCGCCACTAGAGCGAAGATTGCGGAACCTCAAGAACATAAGACGACACAGGCGGAATCACGACATTAAGCTCTCCATTGCCAACCGGGTGTCGCCCACACTCCTGGCTCGATTCTTCCAGGGCACAATACGCTCCATCCGGTAGCGATGTAGGCATAGCGGCTCGTACTGGCTGCCGGGATGCGTTGATCACTACATGCGCGTAGGGCTCGCCTTGCGCGCGGTTCAGCGAAAACCCAAGAACAGCACCATCACTCCACCAGTTGGCAACATAAACCGCCCCGGCGGCATAAGACGCTCGGCGAAACGAAACCATACGCAGGGTTTGTTCACTGCGGTGTTCACAGATCCACCGGCCCTGCCCGCAGTCCGAGGAGCCATCGGCCAGATACACAGGGAGTGTCGCACCCGCCTCGTCTGCTGGAGGCCCGCGATTGTCATCAACTCCTCCCCACTCATAACTCGACATCAGACGCGGATAGCCATAGGGCCAGGCCAGCATGAAAGTGTTCGCCAGTTGATATACCGCCCCGTCACGATGCGTCGTACTGGCGGCCATTCCATGGCCGCGCTGGTTATCGTGATTGTCGACAAACACGACGGCCGATTCGGAGGGGAGGAGTCCACCGGCCTCATTCAGGCGATCCAGATTCTCAAGGTTGCCCTGAGCGAAAGCTTCACCAAGCCGCAAGCTGAAAAGGAACTCCGTTACGGACCCGTTATGAAGGTAGTCATCTACCGCTACCGATTGGCCCCGGGTATCGATCACTTCCTGAAATACGTAGGGCTCAGCATCCAGCCCGGCAAGAATGGCGCCAATGTCGTTAGGCGCCATGTGCTTGGATGCATCAATGCGCAACCCGGCAACACCGGCGTCGACGAGACCGGCGAGATAGGTCGCCAGTACCTCGCGAACATCCTGCTGTTCGGTGGCCAGGTCCGGGAGATCTCCAAGTTGGCATACCCGAACACGACGCGCCCGCTCACGCGCGACTTCCGGCGAGGGGTCATCACGCAGCCAGTAGTCTTCAGCGGCGATAACGCAGGGCTTGTGGAACTGGGAGCGATCAAAGACCTCATAGGCAAGAGACGCCCGGTCAAAGGGCGTCCCGGCGATACCTCGATTGCCCTGGTTCGCCATATGATTCACGACCGTATCGGCATACACGTCTACACCCGCCTCGCCGCACCGGCTCACCATGGCTCGGAACTCAGCTTCGCTGCCGGAGCGACTGTCCAGGCGAAAGCTTACCGGCTGGTACCGCGCCCACCAGGCGCCACGGTAAGGATCTGGCAGGGCATGGTGGTCGATGTGCTCGTTCGCAGGAGAGACCTGCACAGCCTTTATGCCTGCGGGCCCGAGCACGGTTTCGCATTCTTTCGCGACATCATCCCAACGCCATTCAAACAGCTGAACAAACACAGCACCCGTTTTGGAGGGGGCAGCCAGCGACCCTGAGCTGTACAGCATGAGTACCACGGTGCTCGCAAGTAAGAGTCGAAGTCTGCCCGGGTTTAAAACACACATGTTCATATCTGGCGCTCCTCACGCAAAGCCGAACATATCGCGCGCACGACTGGTCGATCGAAGAGTCCCTCCAGGGGGTAGCGAAGCTTTCGTTGCCAGTTCCGATGTTCGTTAAAGGTTCCCGGAACGTTCACTGGCGTGAGCATCTCCATGAGATCTTCAAGCTGGGTAACCATCAGACCGGCCTTGCTTCTGGCCAGAAAACGATGGACAGCGACGTTGAGTTCTTCGGTCAGCGCCGGATAGTCTGCGGGTATGAGCGAGTCCTTCCAGCAGAGCGCATCGGCGAGCGCCTGGAGCAAATGTGCACGATCTGCGCTGCGCAGTTCCCTCATTTGCTGCGCCGCGCCGTCCGCGCCGAGCTGGCCGAGCTCCGAGCGGAGATCTATGTCCGAGCCATCCCACCAGCTGGCAAGCGTCGGAAGGTCATGCGTGGTTATCGTTGCAATCGCCTTGCCGGGATAAGCCTCCGGCTGATTGAGTGCCCGGGCGGTCTTCTCAAAATAGAGGACGCGATAGGAAAAAATACGACGTGCCTCCATACACTGGGTGAATTCATCCGGGACTGTGCCCAGGTCTTCACCGATCACGAGGCATTCCTGCCGTTGGCTTTCCAGAGCAATGATGCCCAGGAGCGCATCGAGGTCGTAGCGCACATACGCACCGTCAGCTGCACTGTGATCCTTGGGGATCCACCACAAACGCAGCATCGATACCGCATGGTCGTAGCGCACCGCGCCGCAGAGCTTCATATTTGCTCGCAGATTGCGCGCGAACAGCTCATAGCCTGAGCTCTCGAGAGTACGGGGACACAAGGGTGGAAAGCCCCAGTTCTGGCCGGACCGGGCGAGCTCATCGGGTGGAGCTCCGGCGCTGGCATCGAGGGCGAAAGACTTCTGGTTGGACCAGACTTCAGACCCGTTCAGATCGACACCAACGGCGAGATCCAGGTAGATGCCCACATTCATGCCAAGCGATGTAGCAAGCTCCTGTACCGCGAGCAGTTGTTCCCGGGCGAGCCACTGCAGATAACAGAAATAAAGAATACGATCGGCGTGTTCATCTGCAAATTGCGCTACCGCGCTACTTTCTGGACTGCGAAACTGTTCCGGCCAGACCGGCCAACCCCAGCACGAGAGGTCCCGACGCAGAAAGTGTTCGTGCAGGCAGTCGTAGGTCGCGTGCAGCGCAAGCGCGTCCCCAGCCTGCTTACGGTACTCAAGAAATTCCAATGCGCGCGGCGAACCCGTCGCCAGTTCGTGCTCGCAGAAATGCCGGTACAGCAGCTCCAGCACTTCCCAGCGAACCGTGGCAACACCTTCGTAGTCGACCTGGTGTGCCTCGCGAAGCTGCGCAATTCGACCCTGAAACTCCGGTGACTCCACAAGTTCCTGCGCGGCGGCACAGGATGCGTACTCTGCGGTGGCCATCGGGTCAATGTACATCGCATTGAGAAATGCGCGGTTGGATGGACTGTAGGGACTGAAATGAAGCGCATTGGCCGGGAATAACGCGTGCAGCGGGTTGACGCCGACAACCTGCACTCCCTCGCCAGCTGCAACGCGAACGAGGTCCGCCAGGTCGGTAAAATCACCCATGCCCCAGTTGCGCTCGCTGCGCACGGTGTATAACTGGACACTCAGTCCAAAAAGTCGCTCGCCGGCGAGAAGAGCGCTGGGCTCGTAGGCCTGGGACGGGGTGATGAACAGAAACGTCTCTGCTACGTTACCGCGCTGATCGTGCAGCGCGAGGTGATGGTATCCCACGGGTAGCTGAGCGATGAGCCGGACGGGTTTGGAATTTAGCGGGCAAACACCGGGGCTATCGTGCATCTGCGATGCTCGGCCTGCCTCGATACGAACATCGCGGACCGAGCCGTCCTCCAGCCTGATTCGGGCGCGCATGCCGTCCGTATTGAGCGACTCTGTTGACGCGCGCACGGAAAAGCCAAGTTCCTGCCCCTCCTCAAAAACGAGACAGGGTGGAAGCACACCATCGTGCGCAGAGTCGAGCTCCTGCTCGACGCCGGCCTCATCCAGGGAAGTCCCGCGCAGCAGTGTCAAGATTCGGGTACGGGCCTCAAGCGGTATCTCGACCGGCTCCTTTTTGTAGTCGAGAAACTCCCGCTCTATGCCCCATGCATCGGCCAGTTGCGCCAGCGCTTCACTAGTCATGACGTTCACTGAACCGGAAGGCGCCAGATGTCTCGCGCGTACTCTCGGATGGTGCGGTCGCTTGAAAATCGTCCCGAGCCGGCGGTGTTCACAATGCTCGAGCGGAGCCAGCGTTCAGGATTTGCGTAAGCGGCTGCAGCGTCCTGCTGCGCAGCCACGAAGCTGTCGAAATCCGCGGCGGTCATCCAGGGATCCCGGGGGCTTAGCATCGCGTCACATAACGACTTAAACAATCCCGGTGACTGCGGACTGTAGAAGTCCGACCTCAGTCGTTCCACAACGTCTCCCAGGGGTTGCGATCGCTCTACAAACTGCGCGGGGTCGTAATGGGAGCGCAAATCAGCAACCTCCGCAGCGCTCAGCCCAAAGCGAAAAAAATGTTCGTCACCGACGGCGTCTCTGATCTCGATATTAGCGCCGTCCATAGTTCCCAGCGTCAGTGCGCCATTGAACATGAACTTCATGTTTCCGGTGCCGCTTGCTTCTTTTCCAGCCGTGGACAGCTGGGAGGACAGATCAGCCGCCGGACAGATGACTTCCATGGCGGACACGTTGTAGTTGGGCAGAAACACGAGCTGAAGGCGATCGCGGGTCAGCGGATCCGCGTTGATCACGCTGGCAACGCTGTTGATGAACTTGATAATGAGTTTGGCCACGGCGTATCCGGGTGCAGCCTTGCCGGCAATCAGAATCGTGCGCGGGTGCTTACCGATACCCTCGCCCCGGCCCAGCTTGCTATGCAGGTGTATCGCATGCAGTACGTTGAGAAACTGGCGCTTGTACTCGTGGATGCGCTTCACCTGCACATCGATGAGCGCGTCTTCATAAAGCGTTATACCGGTGGTGTCCGCAATGTAGGTTGCCAGACGCTGCTTGTTGTCGGCGCGTACGGTGCGCCAACGCTCATGCAAAGCCGCATCCTCTGAGAACCCGGCAAGCTCCCGAAGTTGCTCGGGCTGACGAATCCAACCATCGCCGATACACTCGCTGATGAGCTCACTCAGTTTCGGATTACAGGCCAGCATCCATCGACGGTGGGTTACGCCGTTGGTTTTGTTGTTGAATTTTTGGGGCATCAGGTCGTGAAACTCGCGAAAGAGCGTCTCGCGCAGCAACCTGCTATGCAGTTCAGCTACCCCATTTACCGACCGTGATCCGACGACCCCGAGGTGCGCCATGCGAATCTGCGCATGCTCATCCCGGGACACAATCGCCATACGGGAGCGCAGCGCATCGTCATGAGGCCAGTGCGCAAACAGCTCGGCCTCGAAGCGTCGGTCAACCTCCCGAATAATCTCGCTGATCCGCGGCAACAGGTAATCGAACATTGCGAGAGGCCACTGTTCCAGCGCTTCCGGCAGCAGGGTGTGATTGGTATAGGCCATGCATTGCTGCGTAATGCCCCAGGCCTCGTCCCAGCGGAGAAAGTACTCATCCATCAGTAGCCGCATCAGCTCAGGGATGGCACATACGGGATGAGTGTCGTTGAGCTGAAAGGTATTCAGAGACCCAAACTGAGTGAAATCGTGGCCGTGTTCGCCCACCCAGGAAGCCAGCACGTCCTGCAGACTCGCGGAGCACAGGAAGTACTGCTGCCGGAGCCGCAGTAGCTTGCCCGCCTCCGTATCATCCGAGGGATACAGCACCATGCTGATCTCCTCCGCCTGGTTTTTCGCGCTCACCGATTCACGATGAGCGCCCGCGTTGAATTCCCCAAGGTTGAATCCGCCACAGGGCTTTGAACTCCAAAGGCGAAGCAGGTTGACGCGGTCTGTGTCATAGCCCGGGATGGGTACGTCGTAGGGCACGGCGAGAACCTCTTCTCCCTGAGCCACACGCACGTGTTCTCGATTCTGGTTATCCCGATAGCGCTCCGTGTGACCGAAAAACGTAATGCGTCTAGTCAACTCCGGTCGCTTCAGCTCCCAGGGATAGCCACCCTCTAACCAGCGGTCTGGCTGCTCAAGCTGAAAGCCATCCTCGATCGCCTGAAAAAACAGCCCGTATCGATAGCGCAGCCCATAACCGGTCACCGGGAGATCCAGAGTTGCGCAACTGTCCATAAAGCACGCCGCCAGCCGGCCAAGACCTCCGTTTCCGAGGCCGGCGTCGGCTTCGCACGACTGGAGATCTTCGAACTTCACACCGAGGGCCTTAAGCGCCGTGGCCACCTCGCCGTCCATCTGGAGATTGTGGACGGTATTACTCAAGAGCCGACCGAGCAAAAACTCCATAGACAGGTAGTGAACCTGCGACCGACCAGCAAGCAGATCTGCGTCACGCTGCACCACGGCGCGACCGATGCAGCCATCCCGAAGCGCCATAGCCAGAGCTTTGTAAAGACCTCGCTGCTGCGCATCACGATCTCCCGTACCCACGGTAATGGTGAGATGACGCCTGATTGCGGCGAGCAGTTGCTCACCCCCGGGGCTCTCGAAGTCGGGAATACTTGCTAGATCTGCTACGGAATTCATTTCCTTATCCTTACTGGCTCGTGCGCGGTAGCAAGATGCGGTGACGGCAACTCGAAAAAGAGGGTGGCAAGTGGCGGGAGAGTGAGTTCGATCGATTGTGCCTGGCCGTGGTACGGGACAGGCTCGCTTTCGATCACTTCGTAAAGCGGGTAGCCGCTACCCCCAAAACGTTCTGCATCGCTGTTCAGCAGCAGCCTGTGTGCGCCCAGCCGCGGTGATCCGACACGGTAGGCATCGCGAGGTACCGGTGTGAAATTACAAACGACCAGAATCTGGGCGCCCTGCCCGTCACTCCGCACAAAAGCCACAACCGACTGTGCCGCATCGTCGGCCGCCATCCAGGTAAAGCCCGCTGGATCGCAGTCCAACCGGTGCAGAGCCGGACGAGTGCAATAGAGCGCGTTCAGTTCGCAAATAAGCTCGCGAACGCCGGCGTGCCGCCCGCTGGAGAGCAGGTGCCAGGGAAGCTCCTCGTCGTGATTCCACTCGCTGTCCTGGCCGAATTCCCCGCCCATGAACAGGAGTTTTTTACCCGGATGCGACCACATGAAAGCGAAGTACGCTCGTAGATTGGCAAAACGCTGCCACTCATCGCCCGGCATGCGCCCCAGCAGAGAGCCCTTGCCGTGCACGACTTCGTCGTGACTCAGGGGCAAGACGTAGTTCTCGCTGAACGCATAGCTGATGCCAAAGCTGAGATCATGGTGCCCGTGACTGCGATGCACGGGGTCAGTGCTCATGTAGCGCAGCGTGTCGTGCATCCAGCCCATGTTCCATTTGTAGCCAAAGCCCAGCCCGCCCGCGTCGGCTGGCGCCGACACGCCTGGCCACGCGGTAGATTCCTCGGCAATGGTTGTCACATCCGGATGCTCAATCGCCAGACGGGCGTTTAGTCTTCGCAGCAGTGCGATGGCCTCGAGGTTCTCGTTTCCACCATGCTCGTTGGGTACCCACTGGCCCGCAGCGCGGCTGTAGTCCAGATAGAGCATCGAAGCGACAGCGTCGACTCGCAGACCATCGACATGGAACTCTTCGATCCAGAACCGTGCGTTACTCAGTAGAAACGCATCGACCTCATGCCGACCATAGTTGTATATGTACGTATTCCAATCCTGATGAAACCCTTTGCGTGGATCCTCGTGCTCGTAGAGAGCAGTACCATCAAAGCGAACGAGTCCATGGGGATCGGAGGGAAAATGGGCAGGTACCCAGTCCTGGAGTACGCCGATACCCGCCTGGTGGCAACGATCAATCAGTTCACGATAGCCATCGGGATCCCCGTGACGACTCGTGGGTGTAAACAGGCCGATGGGCTGGTATCCCCAGGAGCCGTCAAAGGGATACTCGCTCATCGGTAAGAACTGGATATGGGTAAACCCCATTTCCTTCACGTAGGGAATCAGGCGATCCCCCAGCTCTTCGTAGCTCAGGTAAGACCCGTCATCCCGGCGACGCCAGGAGCCACTGTGCACCTCGTAGATACTTACGGGTGCCGATGGGTCAATACGCTCCGCGCGACTGGCCATCCAGTCACTGTCGCTGAACCGGTAAGGTACCGGTGATGGTATTTCACTGGCGGTGTCCGGCGCAGCCTGCATTCGCTGCGCGAGCGGATCGGCCTTGAGCGGACTGGACTCTCCCGTCCGGCCGATGAGGTGGTATTTGTAGCGCTGCCCCGGGCGGGCGCTGGTTACGCTTCCCTCCCACACGCCGCTGTTTCCCAGCGGAGTCAAAGGATCGCTCTCTCGCTGCCAGTCATTGAAATCTCCCACCACCGACACGGTAGTGGCGTTGGGCGCCCACACGCGGAACACGCAGCCCTCTTCGAATGGATGCGCACCCAGCCAGTGCCAGAGGGACTCATGCGTCCCTTCGGCGAAAAGATAGCGGTCTGTTTCGGCGCCGGCATTCGGGACCGACACCTTCCGATGTATGGGCACGCGTGCCTGCTCCCCTGGTTGCAAGCTCAGTAGGCCAGCCGTCCGTGCCGGAGGCAATACACTGCATACGTATTCACGCAGCAGAGTCGTAAATTGCGCGAATCAGCCGCTTTGCATCTGTGCGCCGCAATCGCGAGAATCACGCTATTCCATCGCTTCGGGCAACCAGAGACAAACAGCAATGGTGAGTCGAAAACCAACGTCGTTGGATATTGCGTACCGCGCCGGTGTCTCTCAGGCCACGGTGTCCAGAGCACTTCGAGACAGCCCACTTGTCAACATCGATACGCGAAAACGGATCCGGGAAATTGCAGAGGAGCTCAACTATCAGGTAGATCGCAGTGCCAGCAGCCTGCGTTCCGGTAACACGCGCACGCTGGCTCTGCTGATCTTCGAAGACGCGCCAGACGCCGCCTGCCCCATAAACCCGTTCTTCCTGAACATGCTTGGCAGCATCACGAGGGCCTGCTCCGCACGCGACTACGACCTTCTGGTATCGATGCAGAAACCCGGGGAGGACTGGTATGCGCGCTACGAGGAGGCCCACCGCGCAGATGGACTGATTCTGCTCGGTTACGGAGACTACATCGACTCTCACCCGACGCTTGAGCGCCTTTGCGAGAATGGTGCCCACTGGGTGCTGTGGGGGCCGCGCCTCGAGTTTGCCCGGGCGTCCTACGTCGGCTGCGACAACCAACTGGGTGGATACCGAGCCACGCGCCATCTCCTTGACCAGGGCCGACGGCAGTTTTGTTTCATCGGTAACAACGCAGCCGAAGTTGCGCCGGAATTCGCCGACCGGTATGCCGGATTTCGCCGGGCACTGGAGGAGGCCGGCATCGGTGAAGCAGCCAGGACTCAGGAGCCAGCGGAGAGTAGTGAGGCAAGCGGGCGAATCGCTGTTCGCAACCTGGTCAATCGCGGATTCGAAGCCGACGCACTGGTCTGTGCCAGCGATCTCATCGCCCTCGGCGCACTCAAGGAACTCGAAGAGCGCTCCATAAACGTACCCCGGGAAGTAAGCGTTATGGGCTTCGACGACATAGAGGCTGCAACCTTTTGCAATCCCCCACTATCAACGATGCGCCAGGATGTGACTCTTGCCGGGGCGACGTTGATCGAGTTACTGCTGCAGCAGATCGAAGCGGGCAATTTTGTGTCGAGAGTCATGGAGCCGGAACTTATCGTCCGATCATCCTGCGGCGCATAAAATCGGCGATCGCTCGCCGACTTACCATTAGCCTGAGGATTTACCGACCGCTCACCTGACGACGCTCGCTCCAGTTACTCGCTGTAGTTACTCGCTAAAGTTAAGAGTCAGGATAAGTCATCGACGCTTGAAGGTTCGCCAGGGCTCTTCCTCGTAGGCACGCGTCGAGACGAATTCGAGCAGTCTGCGCATTTCACGTGGAGTGGCAATCAGGCCGGAATGGCGATGCAGCAGGTCGAAATCCGCGTCCAGAAACACCATCGTCGGAGTGCCTACAACCCGGTAATCGCGAGCGACCAGGTCTCTGACTGGGACCGCGTTACCGGCAAGATCACGCGCCGTGGCCTGGGACTCGATGTCGATAGCGACGGCTATATAGTCATCGTGCAGCCTAGTAATGAGGTCCCGATCATTTAGCACAGATCGGCGCATTCGCAGACAAAACTGGCAGTGCTCGGTCTCGAAGAACAGCAGCACCTTCTTGTCTTGCTGCGCGGCATCGCGACCGAGCGCCGCAAGATCAAGGCGATGGATATCCTGAAAGAATTCTCTTTGCTCTACCTCAGGCAGGGGAGCCAACGGCGCAGGATCACCGGCAACGAGCGGAAATCCCGCATCTACCCAGCCATCGGTGCCAGCGGGATACCAGTAGAGATTCTGATAACCCCAGGCGTCTGCGCGACGGATCGCATTCCAGGACATCCAGCAGTCCACGACGCAGTAAAAAACAAGCGCCCGATTCGGGTCTCCGCCGCTGAGAGACTCGAGATTGGAACGAAAAAAATGAGTCATCCTCTGATCGAGTTCGCCATACCCGACGTTTGGAAGCCAAGTACTGCCTTCAATGTGCATTCGCTGAGAGTTCGGCAACCAGGAGAGACCAAACTCCTCGACCTCCGGTCGCACAGTGATTGCCTGTACATCAATCAGCACCGGCGCTGCTTCAGCAATCAGAGCAGCCAGTTCCAAGGTGTTTATGAGCCGCCCGGCCGGCGCCTCGGAGGGAGTGGGTCGGCGATAGTGCTTATCCCGATATCCTGCTGAGTTAAAGAAACTGGCATCCGCCTGGACAGTGGTCGCCAGAATCAGCAACCCCAAGAGTACGCCGGGCTTCATTCGTCTGCCTGTTGCACCACCAGACCTCGCGAGATCGATTCCCGTTCCATTGCTGGAAACAAGTGGGCAACAGAGCGCTGATACTCCTCGAGAAAAACGGGGATCGAGAAGAAAGCGGCGCCGGAAGGCGCCGGCTCCAACGCCTCCGCCATGCTGACGCCAGATTCGGCCAGGCCGCGAAGGTTGGTAGTCAGCCAGTCCAGATACAGGGCCGTCTGCTCGATCCCCCGTCGGTCATTCACCGTGGGACCGTGCCCTGGCACAAGAACGCGAAACGGTACTTTGTGCAGCACTGCAAGATCATCCAGCCAGCGCGAGACATTGGCTTGGGGCGTGGTGGGCGTACGCTGATAGAAAACCAGATCGCCAGCGAACAGCACACCGCTTTTTTGATCAAACACCGCCAGATCGCTTCCGCTGTGGCCAGCCAGATTCAGTAGTTCCAGTTCCCGACCCGCCACCACAATCCGCGACTCCGACCCCAGGGCCGCAGGAACGCGTACCTCGGTGCCCTTCATCCACGTGCCGACCATGCGGTACATCGCGTCGTTGAAGAGTTCACCCTGTTCTTCGATTCCCTTAACCGTTCCTGGGAGTGCGAGAATCGGCACATCGGAAAAAGCCTGGTTGCCCAGGAAATGATCCGGATGCAGGTGCGTAATCAGCACGGTCGCTACGGGTTTGTCTGTAGTCTCGGCGATGACCTGACGCATCGCCTCACCGTACAGGCGGGACGGTCCGGTATCGATTACGATCACACCGTCGTCGCCCACTATAAAGCCGGTGTTCACAATGTTGCCGCGGTTGCGAAAGCTGAAGTGCTCCAGCTCTCCCTCGAGGACGAACACTCCGTCAGCGACTTCCTTTGGTTGAAGATCGAAAACCTGATCTGCCGCAGCAACTCTGCAGATAAGCAGCCAGGCAACCAGCACCGATGCGGTGCGGTCGGTCCAGCTTATTCGGTGCATGGAGCTGATTTCAGGGATTGGATGCGACGCTGGCCGCGAAGCGGTTGCCATTGTTATCAATCGCAAACAGCTGAACTTCATCGCGTTGTTTGAGATCGAGGGTCAGAATCGGGTTTTCTGCGATAGGCTCATGCAAACTGAGCAGCGCCAGTCGCTGCCCCCAGCGATCCGTGATCTCAAGCTTTTCGATTATGAATACCGGGATTCGCGGCGCCAAGCCCGTATCCATGGGATGCAAGATACGAACTCGCATTCGCTGCCCATCATCGGTGGGCCAGAGCCGGGCAGTTACCTTGCCCAGTTGAGCAGCCCAATCCGCATTCCCACTGCCTACGCTGGGTTGCGTGCAACCGCCTCCCGCGGCCTCAAGATAGACGCCTCCCACATGCCATACACCCTCGCGATCCAGCACAGCCGCCCGCAGAGGTGTGCCCTGCTGAACTTTGAAGTTGAAGCTAACCACCGGAAGCGAATCGACGGGTTCAAGCTCCATGATCTGACTGATCGGGTTCAGGTCGGCAAAAACGACCATTCGCTGCACGTCGTCGATAGCCGTGGCGTCAATTTTGACAGGTACGTTCATCGCGTCTTCCGCATTCGATGGCGCGATGACCCGCACCCGGTCATCGAATACGTAGGGGCGCTGCTCAAGAAAGTATCGATGCATCCTGTCCCAGGACGGTGAATCCAGGGGATCTTTCTGGTCTTGTACCGCAGCCATTGCGGTGGATGCGGCAAGAGCCAGCACTGCTGCCATGAGTACCGTGCATGCCGCGCTCAGCTTCAAGACAAACGCATTTCGTTCTTCGATGCCAACGCCGGTGCATGCGGCACGCCCCGAGAAACTACTCACTGCGCCCCGCTCTGTACCGCGCACAGTGTTTAGGCAGACCGTAAAAATGGCCTGTATGGGATTTGAACAGAGTGGGTATGCCTGTTTCACTGAATTCACTGAAGAAAAAGTCACCAGATAAACTCCTTGCGGGGGTACTCGAATGTTCGAGCTGAGTCGCGCTTGGACAGCTTCTTTTGATTCCGGCAATGCATCCAGCACCGCCAAAACCACCGACCATAACGGTGGAGCTTAGCCGGATTTGAGCCACTCGTCTGCCCTCTTTAATGGCTACTCGAGCACACTTAGCTGAGTACACCCTAAGTAGTACAAAACCAATACTTTAGTCGCAATACACACAACAGTGCTGCAATTGCACGAACACACGGCGGTCACCGGGTAACTTCGAGATAGTGCGTTGCCTTCGCCTCTTTACCTTGCTGATCCTCCCATCTGAATGTGAGCGTGCCGCTGCGCTCTGCGACCAGGCGAAAGGACAGATAAGGATTGGCGGCAATAGCGGGATGAAAAGTTGCGCGAAAAAGTGGTTGTTCGTCGAGCGTACATTCAAACAGTGAAAGGATATTGCGCGGTATTCGCTGACCGCTGGTATCGCGTCTAAAGCCCGTTTCCATTGGATGGGTTATCAAGGTCTTAACGGTTAACACCTCGCCCGCAACCGCTGTCTTGGGGACTGCGATCCGAACCTTCCACATGTCAGATCAACCCATCCAAACAGGCGCCTTCCACTACCCTGATTTGGGCCAATGCAGACCACAAGCTGTCATCGGACAGGCCCGCTACAGCGACAATGGTCTGGTCGGCAGAAAGCCGAATCCGGGTCTTGACCTCAGCCATACCGCTACCGGGAAAAAACTCAAATCGCGCGACATCCGGTAATGGATTTTCAGGAGAAAAAAGCTGAACGAAGCGAACATAGTCCGTCTTCGTCATCGGACTGTCGACTGACACACCCAGCAAGACTGAGTTGCCATCCTCCGCCAACGCCGGAAGATCCAGGTTCACCCGACCGGGCGTAATAGGTCTATCGCCGAACGCCGATTCCATGGCGATTTGCATAGTCTGCGGTGTCGCCCGCGCCGGAAGGGGCATGATGGATACGAGCGAGAGTGCCGCAGCTCGGCGCAGGCAACTGCGCCGAGTCAGCGGCTTCATTTTAGACTCAGCGCTCATCCAAACACCTGGGAAGTAATTCCCCTAAACCACTCATCGGCGTATCCGGCCTCCATACGACGCACCGCGTCGGGCGCATCAAGGGCGCTGGTACCACCATCGATGGCCTGCCATGCCGTGTCGTCGGGCTGATACACACCGGCAACCGATATGGCGTGATCCTGACTCACATAGCTATAACACGCGTTGCTCAGCGTTGTTTCAAGCGGTGGTTTATCAGCAAGTAGTCGCGCTACCTGTTGAGCACAAAGTCCAGCCTGCGCATTCGCGGCATAGGCCGATTTCGGCATGGCATTCGCAATCGCCGCATCTCCAATCACGTGAATACTCTCGACGAGTCTCGACTCGAAGGTGAGGGGCCTGATCGGGCACCAGCCCGAGGCATCGGTCAGGCCTGCGCGGCGCGCGATCATGCCGGCCCTCTGCGGTGGAATGACGTTAGCAACGTCTGCCTTGAACTCATCGAAATCAGTTCGCAGCGTCATTTTCCCGGGATCCACAGACGTCACCGCTGCGCCATCGGAGACACCTCGCCACTCAAGGAGATCACCGTAGAGTCTTTGCCAGGCCTGCATAAAGAGCGGCTTCTTCGAGAAGTTATCCTTGGCGTCCAGCACGAGCAACTTTGACCTGGGCTTCTCGCGTTTCAGATAAGCGGCAATCAGACTTGCGCGTTCATAGGGGCCGGGAGGGCAGCGATAAGGAGAGGCAGGAGCAGCCATCACCACAAGACCACCGTTGGGAATCGCCTGGAGTTGATCCCGCAACAACAGAGTCTGGGTGCCTGCCTGCCAGGCGTGGGGCATCCGGTTAGATGCGGCTTCGTCGTAACCTTCCAGCGCGTCCCATATCAACTCGATACCCGGCGCCATGACCAGGCGATCATAGAAAAGGTCAACGCCGTCATCCAGACGCACGCGCTTCGCAACGGGGTCGACGTCTACAGCGCGGCGATGCACCACGCGAATGCCGGCGGCTTCGACACCTCGGTAGCTGAACTGCTGCTGCGACAAGCGGCGCAGCCCACCTACGACGAGATTGCTGAATGGACAGGCCGTAAATGTTGTCGATGGCTCTATCAGCGTCACATCAACGTCTTGGGCGATGATACGTAGCTGGCGCGCGCAGCTCGCACCGGCAAAGCCACCTCCGATGATAACGACGCGAGACCTCGCCGCTCGCGCTGAATCTGCCGCTCGGGCTGTAAATGGCGATAGCGCAAGTGCTCCAGCACCCACGCCCAGATCCTTAAGAACTCGGCGACGTGTTTTCATTTAAGCATGCTCACTTATCGCTGTTCCTCCATCGATTCGTAGATTTGTCCGGCGCCCTGAACCGAAAGCTACGCTTGGGCGACTTTACCGAGTATATGGGAATTCACGGCAAGGCCTGTCGCAGCATCGTGCGACCATCCTCTATTCTCAACCAATCCGGTTTGGATTTTGAAAGGCGCAAACCGCTGGTCACCGCACCGGCAAATCCATTGACGTGCATTCATCATTGGGTATTTGAACCTGTTGCGATTTTCGTCCCTCTTACCTTACGTAGCGCTCCAGATAGACAGCGCTGGGTATAAACGAGGTGAACGGAATGGAGCTATTAAGAGGAATCACGCTGGCTCTGGCGGTTTACTGCCTGGCCGGGCTCGCAGGCTTTAACGATGCCGGCGGGAATGCGACGTTCGACTCACCGATCGCGAAAGCGGTAGTGTTCATGGATGATGGTAGACGCCCGTATTTCGCCGGCGCAGTCTCCACCGTGGCTGTCACCGATTACTCGGCTGTTCGTGCAACTCGCCAGCCAGCGCGGCGTGCTCACTACGGGTTCGAAGACCCCGTAGGCATGGAAGTATCCGGGCTAGTGGCCCATTCGCGTTCCAGTTGCGCGGTCTATAACGGGTCTGTGCGCGGGATTGAGTGTGTCGAGAGTGAGGACAACACCTCACCGGTGGTGATCGCCAGTAACAGGCTCGGATACTCCGATCAGTATCTCACGGGAGACTCCGGCAACTATGGGCTGGTTCCCATCGGTGCAGAACCCGATGTGTCGTCGATCAATAAACCGATTAATCAACGGACAGTGACGTCACGCTTAGGCCATGGATCAACCCTGAGGCTTACGTTCTGAAAAGAAAGGCAACACAGCGCTGCCGCTCCTCCTCGCGCAGCCCCAGAAGCGGCGCGCTATACAGCCCTTCGTCCTGCATGGAACCAGGTACACCCGAGCGCATGCGCGTACCTGTGCTCACTGCGGCTCGATGCATAGCACACAGTGTGAATGGAGCCGCCCGGACAGTTCGGCCCACAAACGCGCTTTTAGTGATCAGCCGATGAACCTTTATCCCGCTGCTACTCTCATAGCTACTGAGACGCCGCTGCACGACACTTCAAGTGGAGCAGCAGGAAGTCGCAGACAGGGCTTTTTCGTGAGATGAAAACGAGCTACAAGAGAAAAGTGAGCATTTACGCAGCTGGGTTACACCGAGACGTACAAGACACGGATACCTCATACGAGGTGGCGCCCCTTAGGAATGGCAGGGGGAACTTAGTCGGTCAGCACCCCATAGCCCGGTGCATGTCGGCGTTGATGGCTGTTGACCTTTCACAACCGAGACTTGCTGGCGAGTCGGATTGATGACAGAGCAGATCGCAGCGCCTGAGTCCGATGACGGAGTCGATCGCATTGATCGTGGCCTGCTCCTGCGTATAGCACAGGAGCGAGATGTGGCGGCTATGAAGTCGCTTTATGAACGATTCGATCCAAAGCTGCGGAGATTTATGCGAAGGCTGACCTCGGATCGAGACCTCATCGACGAGGCCTACAACGACGTCATGGTCATTGTCTGGAAGAAGGCTGGGCAGTATGCCGGCAATTCGAAGGTCTCCAGTTGGATCTACACCATTGCCTATCGCTCTTGTTTGCAGCTGATTAAGAGAAATAAGAGGCGCGATACGATGTTTGAACTAGTGGATGACGATGAGCTGGCCAGCGTCAAAGACGGATCTCAGCCTGGCCTTGAAGGGAACGCTGAGCTCGCCGCCGCGGTCCGTGCACTGTCCAGTAAACAACGTATCGTGATCGAGCTCTGCTACTTTGAAGGCTACTCATTGCAGGAAATCAGCCAGATTGTTAACTGCCCGCTGAATACCGTGAAGACCCGTCTTCATCATGCGCGAAAACGGATTCGAGAACTCCTGGAAGAGGCCAGGCAGTCTCTCGAGTCATCCTCAGGTGAAGGAGGTTTGCTATGACTAGTCGGGGCGAAGGTCGGAGCCAACGACAAGCATCAGATATGCTGGCAGATTACCTCAACGAGCATCTGGATGATGCCGATCGAGAGTTTGTGGAGCTGTCGCTGGCAAGGAACTCGGAGCTTAGGGAACAATTGCAGTTCGAGCGTAACCTTGGTGTGGCGCTGCGCGCTGAGGCAGAACTGTCAGATACACGGGACGAACATCGGTCAGCCGGCTTTTCGGCGATCTCGGATCGCCTGGAAACACGCGCTGGATTCATTGAGACAGGATTCAACTCTCTCATTAACGGGTGGTTCGTCGATAACTGGCGTTGGCTCGCTGCGGGTGTTCCGGTTGCCGGGCTTCTTTTGATGCTGGCCTCAGTCGACTTGTTCCGGCCGGGCATGGAGGACGGCGTTCAGGAATTCAGGACCGCGTTCGATCCTGAGAAGGAATACGCTGCACCTACATTGGTTGTGCTTTTTCACGAACCGCTGAATAAGGATGCGTTGGGTCAGTTCCTGACGGTCCATGACCTTGACCTGGTGGATGGGAGTTCGGTAGGCGCTTTATTGGAATTGCGGCCAACCAGCAGTGACGTCGATGTCGAAACGATAGCTGGACGCGTAGGACGGGATGCCAGGGTGCATGTAGTGAGACTTGTGGGGATTGAGCCGTGAGACCGTTGCTACAAGCTGCAGTGAGGACGCCTTTCTTACTGTGGCTTGCATGCCTCTTACTCACTGCTACAGGCTGTGTCCCGAGTCAACTCGTTGGATCCGGACCCGGGCTCGGTCTTACCACACAGCGGCTCTCAACGATTGACGCTGAGCGCACGATCATGGTCGTCATCAAAGACCCACGAGGAGAACGCTATCGACGCGGACTGGGTACACCTGGCTATAGCGACACCGCAGCCTATGCCGACGATCCCGCCCTCGATCGGGCCGGTGAGGCGCTTACACGAAAATACTCCCTCACTCTGGTGGCGCAGTGGCCCCTGCGAAATCTACCGGTTCTATGCCTGGTTGTAGAAGAGCCATCGAGGGAAACGGTTGCGAAACTGCGCGCAGATAAGGATGTGGAATGGGTGCAGGCATTCAATGAGTTTTCTACCCAGGCGACCTCTCAGGTGCCTGCATCTTTTCCGCCTGGGGACTACCAGTCGATCTTTGCCGAGCCACCAGGACAAGGAGCGGGTGTGACGGTTGCCATTATCGATACTTCGATCGATTCCAGCCATCCATCGCTGGCGAGAAGCTCTATTCGTCAGCAGAATTTCGCAGGCAATCAGGAGCGTATTGGAAACGAAAGTCACGGCACGGCTGTTGTCGGACTCATCGCTGCACAGCCTCACAGCGGCACGCAGTTGCTCGGGATTGCACGAGAAGCGACGGTCGAAGTTCTCCGGGCCTGCTGGCAGCATGAGGGCGAAACCAGAGGGCGTTGCAATACGTTGACATTGGCGTTGGCTCTCGATCGCGCGATCGACCTGACCCCGGAAGTTCTGAACCTGAGCATTACCGGACCCGCAGATCGGGTGTTGGAGAAATTGATCGATAAGCTGCTGCGCAAGGGTACGCTGGTGGTCGCGGCGTTTGACGAAGCTCTGATGGAAAACGAGCGGTTTCCTCGCAACCGCGATGGAGTGGCCTACGCTTTCGGCACAAGCGGGACGGACCGCAGTCTGCCCAAAGCCAAGATCGACACCGTGCTACTGACGGCACCCCGGCATGCGCTTTCGCTTGCGCCCGCTGCGAGCTACGATCTCGTATCCGGGCATTCGGTGGCGGCACCGCAGGTCAGCGGTTTGGCGGCCAGGCTCATAGCGAGCAAGCCTGATGCATCACGGGAGGAAATCCTGACGGAACTTTCAAGCCGGTTAGCACCCAGACAACGCAGGTAAACTCCCAGGCAATTTGAGGCGGCCCGATACAACCGCTTAGCGTGATAAACCGAGCGAACTTACACTTTGCCAAGCAGTTGAAAAGGCAGCGGCGCAGCGACCACCGTCGGCCACTGCGGGAACACCTGTGCATCTGCCTGTTGCTCGCGACTCCCGCCTACGCAGACGAGTTCAAGCTGTTTGCACGCTACGATAGCGACTGGATTTACCACGGAGTCAGTGAAACACTCGGAGAACCTGCCGTCGGGCTGGGACTTGACTGGCAAAGCAGGTCGCGGTTGTTTGCGGGCATGGCCACATATCGGATGCTCGATGACTCCAATGCTCCGAGACCCTGGTCGACACTCATCTACGCAGGAGTCGGCGCAGCAGTCGGAGAACGCGGATTTCTTAGCGGTTCCATACAGCGCCGCAACTTCCCCACATCGAATATTCCGTGGAACTATACTGAATTCGAAGTCGAATATGACCTTCGGATCGGCCCGCGTAGTCGGCTTCGCCTCCGCGCTGACTATTCGCCCAACTACTACTCACTTGACGCGTCGGCAGTAACCGCGGAAGCCGAGTTCCATCATCAATTGAACGATCGGATCTTTATCAGAACTCGGGTCGGCGCTCTGGAAGCATCGGACTCATCTCCCCTACCGGATTATCACTACGGAAGTCTGGGTATGGGCCTACGACTTAAGCCCTTCGTATTCGATGTTTCCGCACACATTACTAGTGAAGCCGACGCTCGGATCGTCGGCCTTGAGACCTTCTCTCAGCCACGATGGGTAGCGCGCGTAGTCTGGCAAATCTACTAGAGCTTGAGTCAGACTCGGCATCCCGATAACCGGACTGTAAAACGAAAAAAGCCCAGGCAGTTGCCCGGGCTTTGCACTTGCTTGATAGGGTAGTGGACGTTAGCAGCTACGCTGCTCGCGGAGTACCCTTGGAATTGCGGCGATTCAGAACCAACAGGCCAGCACCAAGGAGCAAGGCGGAAGCAGGCAGTGGTACGCGCGCTGATGGTGGCGGAGTCGTCAGTGTCTTGACCACCAGCTTTCTGAGCTTGGCGCCTTCGTACAAGTGATCGAAGTGGGCCGGGTTAGTCAGCAGACTCATCAATAACGTGCTGACAGCCCAGTAACGTGAGTACCCACCGGACACAAGCTGCTCGCTGCCCTGAGACACGTTGTTGTAGTTACCAACCAGTTCGAAACCACCGCCGCCAAGTACAGAATTGTTGGACAGTGCACTTACCAAGTCGTAGCTCGATCCACCGGTACCGCTGAGAACCGTCGCGTCCGCACGATTGCGGAATCCACCACCGCTACGCTGCTCTCTGGCGTAACCAAACTCAAAGGAATGAAGTGATACCTTGTGGTCGTTGCCCGCGGCATCTTCACCGAAATCGAACACGAAAAATTCTTCTCCGGTGTAGAAAGTGTCGTCTCCGTAAGAAGGATCGCAAGCGCCGAACCGGTTTTCGCAGTTTTCTGGATTGTTATCGACGCCGTGCCAGGGCACGTTCTCCTCGCTGATTTCCACGGATCCATCCGAGAAAACAGCGGTTCCGTCGTTTTGCTCAATGCCAAGACCATCTCCGAACTTCACGATATTGCCGGAAACATCGGTGTTGGAGCTGCCAGACGTAGCGCCGTCGGTTACAGCTGAAGACACGCTTATATTCTCGATTCGCCATGCAGACACGGTTACACCTTTAGTGCCGCCCATGCCGTTGCTGCCGTTGAACTGCAGCATGCCGCCGCCAGTGGTCGTACTGGGTCCGGTCAGGTGGAACTCGTAAGTGTCCTCGTCGATAACTGCGTAGGAGTGTGCAGCGCAGAGCGTAAATGTAAATGCAGCGACGCTAACGCCTTTGCTTACACCTTTTAGTAAAGTTTTTATCGGGCCTTGCATTTTTCGCCTCCTTACAATTTGTTTCTGATAAGCGATAAAGACGCCATTCCCGGTATTTCTTTTAAAAATCATGATCTTAGAAAATCTTCTCGTTTAGGCATTCCGCAGCCATGTAAAAAACTCCGACACCCATATCCGCGAATCAGAGATTTTGCAGCTCTTTCTGGAGACTGACGGCCTGAGATTTTTCGGGAAAATCGTCGTCAGATTCCAGCATCACATAAAGCTCCGCCAGCGACTCTTTGGTACGGCCCAAATCCGCGAGCACACGAGCCAGGTGGAACCTCACACTGTTGTTGCTACCCATTCGTGCAGTTGCCTGCCGTAAAAAAGACAGCGCTTCATCGGGCCGACCAGCCTCGGCCAGAATCCACCCCAGCGTATCGTTGGCGGCTGCGTAGTCCGGTACCAGCTGCAACGCGCGACGGGCGTCCTCCTCCGCTTCATCGAGCTGTCCCAGCATCTGCCTGACGTAGGCCCTGTTGTTGTAGTGCGCAGGTGATCCCGGTGTAAGCGTCAGAAGCGCGGTCAGTTCTTTTTCGGCCTCGGTCCAGCGCTCCTCCGAGATAAGGAGATCTGTCAGGGCTGCCTGGAGACGCGGATTGCCGGAAGCACTCTGCGAGCCTCGTCTGAGTGCATCCTCTGCGCCTTTGACATCACCGGCCGCCATTTTCGCGCGATACAAGCTTATAGATCCCGGCACGATATCGCCGAGTTCGACAGAGCGGTTAAGTGAAACAATCGCATCACGGTGCGATCCCTGCGCAAGCTGCGCCTCACCCAGCAGCCTCCAGGCGGTGCGGTTCGCAGGCGTGAGCTCCAACTGACGCAACGCTGTTTCCTCTGCTAGGCGAAACTTCTCAAGCTCCAACTGCACCGAGGCAAGTTCGGTTCGTGCCGCAGCGAGCTGGTCGTCACGACCAAGTGCAAAGATCAATGTCGTTTCGGCCGCTTCGACCGCGCCGCTGTTGCGTTGAAAGTAGGCAATCCGGAACAGGTCTCGCGCAGACAGGTCAGGCTTTCTTGCCATACGGATGTACACAAGCCGCGCCTGCGATGGCTGACCGGTAATCTCGAAGGTTCGAGCGAGAATCGCATAGGCCGAGAGCGAGTCAGTATTGCGGGCCGAGAACTTTCTGGCGGCTTCCGTAGCCTCATCCGGCTTCTCTAACGCAATCAGGGAGCGAATAACCTGCCAGGCAGCTTCATCGTTGTCAGGCTCCAGCGTCAGGGCGACCTCCGCACTGCGCAGTGCCTCTTCCGGTCGTCCCATACGCAGGCGTATCTTTGCCTCCAGAGTCAATGCGCTGGTTGATTCGGTATCGGCAGCAAGAATCTCGCGAAGCAACGAGGATGCCTCCTCGTAGCGTCCATCCTGCATAAAAAGTAGCGCCAGGTTCAGGGTCGCTTCGGCAAACACCGTATCGCTCGTTCGGATTTGCGTCCAGATGTCAGCAGCGGATGATCGATCCCCAGTCTGCGCCAGGCTCATGGCCCGCAAATTTCTGATGGCGGGTTTCTCGCGATCCGACTGCGACAGCTGATCCAGTAGAGAAAGTGCATCGTCCGCTCGCCCTCGTCGCAGATAAGCGAGTGCAAGTTGTGCGTCGATGCCGGTCAGTTCCGGATTCTTATCGCGTAGCCGCTCAAGATCGGCAATACCCGCATCCAGCGCACCTGCGTTCAGCCGGGTAAACGCCAGCTGTTGTTCGAACTGTTCCGTCGAGTACCCTGCCCTGCTGATCGAGAGGAGCAGTTCCTCGGCTCGAACGTGGTTCCCCTCCTGCCGATAGGCGGCAGCCAGCAACGACGTCGTCGCTAGATCTCGGGGGTCACGTCGGTTTTGCGGAAGCAGTGTCCTTACCGCCTCTTTCGACTTCCCCAGAACCAGAAGCGCACTCGCCTTTAACCTTATGGCTCCTGGGTCCTGGGACCTCAGCTGCAGGTAGCTCTCGATGTAGTTGATCGCAACCTCGTAGGATTCCGCACCGAAATTTGAGAGAGCCGCGAGCATTAATAGTTGGGGATTTGTTCTGAGCTGCTGGTCTTCAAGCGCCGCAAACAGGGAAGATGCGAGCGCCAGCTCTGCGCTTTCTTTCTCGGGATCGCCCGAACGCGCCGCGCTCAATGCCGAGTAGTAAACGGCGCGTGGCTCGCGAGGAAAGGTCTCGCGCAGGTATTCGATGTGAGTTGCAGCCAGCGCATCGCGGCGCGTTTCCATCAACAGGTCGATGAGCGACACCCGCGCATCGACATTCCGTTCATCTACGTCTATCGCCTGCTCATAGGCCTCGACCGCCTCGCTCAAACGCCCGCCAGCATGAAACACCGACGCATGGGAGCTCCAGCTACGTGTGTCGCGTGGTGAGTTCCGGATAAGCCCTTCGGTAACCGCGAGCGCCGCGTCCAGGTCTTCGCGCTGCAGGTGATAGGTTACTTCCGCCAGCCCGACGCGAAACAGATCGGGATTCAGGGCCTGCGCGTTGTCGAGCATAGTTTTACCCGCCAGCGTGCGCCCGGTCGCGAGAAGCGCCTGTGCCCTGGCCGCATACACCTCGGCGCGCAACGCGGGCGAGACATTCGAGGGATCAAAAGTCCGCAGGAGTTCCGAGAATTCCCGGGCACTCAGATACGCATCAGCGAGCGTGGGGATCACCTGTGCGGGCTCTACGCCAAGCAGTAGCGCATCGTTTAGGACGAGGATCGCTTCGGCGGAATCTCCGGTGACAAGGAGCAACTTTCCGAGAGAAAGCATCGACGGCATGTGACCGTTGTCTAGGCTCAGAGCGTTTCGCAGCTGGATGATCGCTGCAGCGATGTCGCCATCGCTGATGCGCCGGGACGCATCTTCGTAATAGCCATCGGCGGTATCGAAGTTTGTCTGGGCAGCCGCAGATTGCGAGAGCAACGTGCAATAGCATGGGATCAGCAACAGCAGCGCTGCCAGGCGCCCGCTGCGGCTAACGCCAGGGAAGGAAAGGACGAGTCCGCTGTTGAACCTGCAAAACATCAAGGTGCCCGGATAGAAAAAGTACGCGAGTTTACTGCGCTGTAGCCGGTCTCAACCCGCGGGACTTAAGAGCAGTGACCAGGATTGAGGCACCCATCACATTTGGATGAATGTTTGAAGAACCACTCACCTGCGGGCTTAGACGAAGAAAAATGGGCATCCGGCAGATCTAACTTCAGCAGATACTGTTCCTCATCGCGGTTACACCTCACTCCCAAACCTGTTCAGCACGGATCCTGCGTCCACAGCAAAGCGAATCTGAGGAGGTATGAGGATGAAGCATTGACGCGGTGTGCGGTTGCAAAACTCGACGAGTCAGGCTGATTTCGCTTACTACAGCTCCTTCGACAGGAGCGGTAAAAGGCTGGTTCGCTGCTCTTCCATGGAATTGCGTAAGCGACCCAGAGTAGGTAGGTACCTGGGATCGTTCACCAGCACCGACAAATTCGGGTTGTAGAGCGTCTCCAGCGACCAGTCAGCTTTCCAGCCTTCGTCGATCGCCTGCGACAGCGCGGCAATCGCGGTGTCTGTGTCTCCTCGCAGTGCCGCAATCTCGACATCGACAATGCCATACCCGCAGCAACCAAGTCGCGGAATGTTTACGATATAGCGCTCGGCACGATCCAGCAGCTCGTTGGCAGCTGCGGCTTGTTTCTGATCGAGTAAGACCCGTGCGAGATCTACGGCTGTCGCAAAGTTCAACCAGTCGATAGAGGGCGACTGGCCGAACAGTTCCGGGTTATGGCGTTTAAACAGGGCCAATGCGGCCTTCGGATCGCCCAACTCCAGGTGCGCATCTCTGGCGATTCGGAGAAACCTCGATTCGAATCCGAATCCCGAGGTCTGTCCGGAGTAGGCCTCTGCGGCGGCTAGGCGCTCCCCGGGATCTGCATTCGCGCGCGTAAGCAGCATCGCTTCGATTTCGCCAATCGCCGCGCTGCGATCTGCTTCCTTCGCGCGACCGATCACCTGCCGTGCTCGCGACTCATCATCCAGGTCCAGATAAACACGGGCCAGCATGGCCAAAGACCAGGGATTAGCGGGGTCTGCAGCAAAAGCTCTCTCGAACAACTCGATCGCGCCGATCGCGTCGCCTTCCACGCGCCACTTCAGGGCACCCAGTCGATACAAGACCGCACCATAACCGGGTGCTATTTCGATGGTTCGTTCAAACCGCGCCACCGCCTCCTCAAACCGACCAAGCTTTTCGTAAGCCACGGCCACGGCGTTATTGATATGCGGAGCCAGCGGATTCAGCTCTAGCGCCCGCAAGTGCATTGCGAGTGCCTCGTTCGGGCGACCGGTATCGTTGTAGATCGTGCCGTAACCGAACCACGCCCGGGGGTAGTTTGGGCTTAGCGTAACCGCCCGCTGCATGGCGGATTCCGCTCCCTCCATGTCACCGTCATTAAATCGGATAACTCCGAGTGCGGCATATGCTTCCCCCAGACTTTCATCCAGGTCCAGGGCAGTAGCAAGGGCCGGCAGCGCCAGCGCTTTCACCTCGTCGATAGGTCGATTGAGGTAGTAGTTCTGGAGGCTAATCGCGTCGGCATAGCCCACGTGGGCCAGTGCGTAGTCAGGATCAAGCTCCCGAGCTCGAGAGAAGTGGTCCTGGGCTGCAAGAATCGAGTCTACTGTTCTCTCCTGCAGACGCTCTATACCAAGGAGGTACTCGCGATAGGCCTCAAAGTCGCGGGGCGAATCTTTGCCCCACGATTGGGCGCCCAGCACATTCACCTGAAGTGCTCTCGCCACATCAGCCGCAATCTCGTCCTGAATTGCGAAGAGATCTGTTACGGGACGGTCATAGGCAGCAGACCAGAGGTGACGCCCGTCTTCTGTCGCGACCAACTGAGTCGTTACACGCATGATGTCTCCAGACACCTGAACGCTGCCTTCCAAAACAACATCGACCTGGAGCGCCTCTCCGATAACCCGCACGTCCTCGGCCTCGCGAAAAACGAATGCCGAGCTTCGTGCGACCACCTTTAGACCATCAATTCGAGACAGTACGTGAGCCAATGTCTCGGCGGTTCCGTCAGCCATGTAGGCGTCACCAAGATCAGCGCTTAAATTTAGAAATGGCAGGACAGCCACAGCAGGTGACTCATCCCCCAGAGCCCCATTCATGGATGCGCTGCGCCCATCTATCGCATCGGACCACTGTTTCAGTACCAGCGCGACCGTGACTGCCAGAGCCAGAAGGCCAGCGCCAGCTGCCAACCAGCGGTACCTGCGACGGGATTGTGCGATGGCCGGCCGAACCGGGATGGGCTCCAAGTCGCCAGGCGCAGACTCAAGCTGCCGGGCAGGCATGAGCAACCGATAACCGCGCTTGGGAATCGTCTCGATGTAGGTAGGTGCATCTCGCTGATCGCCCAGAGCGCGGCGCAAGTCGCCAATACAGCGGGTCAGGGGTTCATCGGTGACAGCTCGCTCACCCCACACCTGCTGTAAGAGGTCCTCGCGCTCGACCACGGTCTCCCGGGATTCGGCGAGAGCCACCAGAACGTCCATTGCTTTGGGCTGAATGCGCTTGATTTCATCGCCACACTGCAATCGACCGTCCAGAGGATTGACGATCCACTCACCGAGTACGAAGCCGCTTCGCAAATCCACTGGGGTGCATACCGTAGGGTTCAAGTTCGTCTAATTGCCCTCATCGACCTGACCAGGGCCGGAGCGATGCGGGCTCGCCGCACTGTATCACCATGCAGGATACCGCGGCTGTTGAAGCCCTTCCCTGCGCTCTGGCGGCAAAGTTCTAGAAACATGACAGCCCCAGGCCCGCAAGCGGCAAGTGCAAAGCGGTGCGACTTAAATTAATTATATATTTCAAATACTTAACCGCGAAATGAATCACCAAAGGACGCAACCTCTGGGTCCTTGCACAGAAAAAAAGAGCCAAAAAAGAGGGTTTTCCTCAGTTCTTATCAGCACTCAACAACCAACATCTCCGACGTTCAAGGCAATCCCGCCACAACCCGAACAAGGAGATAAACCATGTTGGATCCATCGATTGAGCAGCTGCCGTGCATCGCGGTGCTCACGCTGATCGCATCGAGCTACGCAGTCTGTGTGGCACGTCTTGCCGGCCTGGCCTGACAGCCGGCTGTACAACCTGGTCCCTGTTCTCGGGACCGGGCTTCTACTCATTTCTGACTTTTTACTTTTTTTGGACTGTGCATATGGAAACTACAGGATTTGCTGAATACATCTGGATCGACGGCTCGACACCAACACAACAAGTGAGATCAAAGACCCGCGTCGTCAAGGTCCCCGACCAAGCTCGCGCGAGCGATTTCCCCACATGGAGCTTTGATGGATCGTCCACCGGCCAGGCCGCAGGTGATAACTCTGACTGTTTGCTCCTACCGGTTCGGATCTACAAGGACCCGATTCGCGGACCTCGAAACTATCTGGTGCTCTGCGAAGTCACCAACGCCGACGGGAGCGAGCACCGCAGCAACCAACGCAGCTTACTGCGCAAGGAACTCAATAATGCGGGCAACACCTTGGCTCCCTGGCTCGGCTTTGAGCAGGAGTACACCCTGTTTAGAGGCGGACGCCCGCTGGGTTTTCCAGCAAATGGGTTCCCCGCACCCCAGGGACCCTACTACTGCTCCGCGGGGCACGACACGATTGTGGGACGCGAGCTTGCCGACGAGCACGCCCAGGCCTGTCTCGACGCCGGTTTACTGATCTATGGCATCAACGCCGAAGTCATGCCCGGCCAATGGGAGTTTCAGGTGGGATTCCGCGGCATCGATGGGGAGTCCTGTGATGCACTGACCGTTGCCGATGACGTCTGGGTGGCGCGCTATCTGTTGCACAGGTTCGGTGAGCGGCATCAGATCTCAGTGTCCTTTGCCAACAAGCCCGCCGCAGGGGACTGGAACGGAGCGGGAATGCACACCAACTTCTCAACCGCATCTACCCGTGACCCACGTGGGGGCATCGAGGCAATTCACGCAATCATTGCGAACCTCGAATCGCTGCACGATGAGCATGTCACTCAGTATGGCGATGGGCTAGACGCGCGCCTGACCGGTGACCATGAAACGTGTGACATCAACACCTTTAGAAGCGGGGTCGCGCACCGGGGTGCATCGATCCGCATTCCCCAGCAGGTCGCATTAAAGGGGCATGGTTATCTCGAAGATCGTCGGCCCGGTGCAAATGCGGATCCGTATCGCGTCGGCGCCTGCCTGGTCGCCGCGAGCCAGCTCTCGACAGCCGATCTTCGCGCGGCGTGACACAAGGGAGTTAGCAATGAAACAGATAACAGTCAAAACGCTGATTGCCGTGGCGGTGGCTGCCTTTGCGCCCATCGTCACGGCTGAACCCGCGGAGCTGACAGAGGTGCAGTACCTCTTTAACACGTTCTTTCTGCTCATCTGCGGTGTATTGGTCATGTTCATGGCCGCTGGCTTCGCCATGCTGGAGGCCGGTCTGGTTCGAAGTAAGTCGGTGGCCGTCATTCTCGCCAAGAACATCTCACTTTATGCGATTGCATCACTGATGTTCTTCCTTCTCGGCTATCAGCTGATGTACGGACAAAGCGAATTGGAGTTATTGGGGTCTTTTTCACCATGGCGACCTACCGAGACTGCGGGTGCCGATACCACTCTGGGGCAACCGTCGATTGCGAGTTGGTTTTTCCAGATGGTGTTTGTTGCCACGGCAGCATCTGTGGTGTCAGGCGCACTGGCTGAGAGAGTGAAGTTCTGGGCCTTTGCGCTGTTTGTAGTTGTTCTGACAGGGGCCTTGTATCCCATCGTCGGCCACTGGACCTGGGGCGGAGGTTGGCTGGCTTCGCTGGGATTCCAGGACTTTGCGGGATCCACAGTCGTTCACTCGCTGGGAGGGTGGTCCGCGCTGGCAGGTATTGTTCTGCTAGGTGCGCGCCGAGGACGGTTCGATGAAGACGGTCGCCCGCGGGTAATAGCACCATCCAGTCTCCCCATGGTCGCTCTCGGCACCTTCATTCTCTGGCTCGGTTGGTTTGGTTTTAATGGCGGATCTCAACTGTCGTTTGCCACAGCGAACGACGCCTACGCAGTTGCTACGATCTTTGCCAACACCAACGCCGCTGCAGCGGGAGGTGTTGTCGCAACGACCCTTGCCTCGCAGCTTGTCTATCGGCGCTTGGATCTTACGGTCATGCTCAACGGTGCTTTGGCCGGCCTGGTCAGCATCACCGCCGGGCCCCTCGGCCCAAGCCTTGGGCAGGCAGCAGTCATCGGCGCCGTGGGAGGCTTACTGATGATGGCGGCAACCCGGGCCCTGGAACACCTTCTGCTTGATGATGCCGTGGGTGCCATACCCGTTCATCTGATCGCCGGCATCTGGGGAACAGTCGCGGTGGCAATCACAAATCCCGAGGCCAAGTTGATGGTACAGCTGTGGGGCGTCACCTCAATCGGCGCATTTACGTTCTTCTCAAGCTGCCTTGTATTCGCAATCCTCAATCGCACGCTTGGCATTCGTCTGCACCGAAGGCATGAACGGGAAGGGGGCGATCTGTCGGAAACCGGCATGCGGGCTTACAACATTGGCCAGGAGGCGTCCTCATGACCGCCGACCAAGCCAGCCCCATCTTCCGCGCCCTTGACGAAAAAGGTCGAGGCACTATCGAAGGTCAGGAGATAGTCGACTGCCTGGCCGATTCGGGCATCGATATCTCGGATTCGCGACTGCGCACGCTTCGCCGTCTTTTGGCTTCTCTGGCGGAAGGTAGCATCAGCCCCTGCGCCTTCGCTGGTCTCATCGAAGACAGCGGTAACCTGGTCTCTCGGGCGGCCAGGGGAGAACTGGTAATCCCGGACTTCGGTGACTTCGTTAAGGATCTGGAGCGTATCTTTGAACAAACTCTCAGCACACGAGACGGAGACGTTGCCCGGTACATTCCACAGCTAGCGCGAATGCCAAAAGACACATTTGCGGTAGCCATCCACACCGTGGATGGGCAATGCGCGAGCTTTGGAGACACCGGTACACGTTTCACGCTGCAGTCCAGCTGCAAACCGATCCTGTATGCGGCGGCACTCGAAGAGCTTGGTTTGGACGCGGTTCACCATCACGTGGGGCGCGAACCCAGCGGTCTCTCGTTCAACGAGCTCACGCTGAATAGGGCAGGTTTACCGCACAATCCCATGATCAACGCGGGAGCGATAATGATGAGCAGCCTGATTCGTCGTGATGCGCCCACCGCGGACCGTATCGAGTTCCTCACGGGGCTTGTTTCATCCCTGGCTGGAAACCAGAACAGCTACGTGAACAACGCCGTGTGGCACTCAGAACGAGAGACTGCAGATCGCAACTTCGCGCTGGCCCACTACATGCGTGAACTTGGTGCGTTACCGCCGCACACCGGGATTCAGTCGACATTGGACTATTACTTCTCGGCCTGCTCGCTCGAAGTGACCACGCCGATGATGGCGACCATCGGTGCAAGCTTCGCAAACGGCGGGATCTGCACCACCAGCGGTGAAAGGGTGTTCGCCGAGGACACGGTCAAGCACAGCCTGTCGATGATGTACTCCTGCGGTATGTATGACTATTCCGGCGAGTTTGCGTTCTCTGTCGGCATACCGGCGAAGTCGGCAGTATCAGGAGTAATCATGGCAGTGATTCCTGATGTGATGGGAATCGCTGTGTGGTCGCCGCGTCTTGATGGCAACGGCAACAGTGTCCGCGGAGTCGCGTTTCTTAAAGAACTGGTCAGGCAGTTCGCTTTCCATAACTTCGACAGCCTTACAGCGTCGCCCAAGAAAGACCCCCGCCGCCTACAGGTTTCAGATCAAGCTGATCGCACCTGTAGAGCCATCAATGCGGCGAGCATTGGCGATACAGAGGATCTGAAAAGGCTGATTGCCCAGGGGCATGACGTCAATCAGGCAGACTATGACGGTAGAACGCCCCTGCATCTTGCGGCGGCTGAGGGACACTGCGGCACGGTAAAGTACCTGCTCGCTCAGGGGGCAGAAGTTACGCGCCTGGATCGGTGGGGAAACACGGCAGCCGACGATGCTGAGAGGCACGCAAAGGCAGACGTAAATGAGCTACTTTCGGCGTGGAAGCCCGCGGAGGCCTAAAGCCAATCCTCAAAACGTAGGCGCAAACGCAGCGGATTGGTAAACGACACGCGATTATGAGGCAGGATCAGTAATCCTACTTTTGCAATACGAACCAATTCCAGAGGCATGCATCGCATGCCTTTTTTCTTTGCTGGCCAGTATTCAATCGATTAATTCAGAATCGAAACTGCTCTGCCCGGAGCGACATCATGCTTCGTGCGCCCGCGCGAATGCTCTGGGCATGGAGATCGGTACGGACCAAAATATGATCGAAGTAGAATGCCGCGACCGCGAGCTTAGCCTCATAAAATTCGTTGTCCGGCCTGTTTTTATCGAGCGCATCCAGCGCAACTTCCGAGGCTCGCAGCCAGAAATAGCCTACGACTGTGTAACCTACAAACATCAGGTAACTGACCGAGGCTGCGCCCACCTCCTCCGGATCCCTGCTCGCGCGCTCAGCGATGAGCGAAGTGAGTTCGCGCAGCACTGCGGTCTTTTCGCGTAGCACCGAGCAGTAGGCGCTGGAGATTGTTTTTTGGGCGTTGCCGTTAGAGCAGAAGCTGTCAATTTCGCCGAGCAGGTCCTGGAGCGCTGCACCCAGTCCACCGAGGACTTTGCGACCAAGCAGGTCGATCGCCTGAACTCCGGTAGTGCCCTCGTAAATCGTTGCGATGCGCGAGTCCCTCAGGTTCTGCTCCACACCCCATTCGTGAATGTACCCGTGCCCACCAAAGCACTGGACAGCGAGGTCGGCGGACTCGACGCCGGTTTCTGTCGCGAACGCCTTTGCAACCGGTGTCAGGAGATCAAGGCGTGCCTGAGCCCGCTCACGTTCCGGTGAGTCGCCATTGATCAGATCGAGCTGCATGGCCAGAAAGTGATTGAACAGGCGATTACCTTCAGCAAACGCCTTTTGCGTTAGTAGCATGCGTCTGACATCCGGATGCACAATGATCGGGTCAGCGGGTTGGTCCGGAATCTTAGCGCCGCTCAATGACCGCATCTGCAGGCGCTCCCTCGAATAGGCGAGGGATTTCTGAAAGCCAAGCTCCGCATGCGCGACTCCCTGACTTGCCGCGCTTATTCGCGATGCATTGATAAAGGTGAACATCGCCGCAAGGCCGCGATTCTCCTCGCCCAGGAGAAAACCCCTGGCGTTGTCGAAGTTCATCACGCAGGTCGCGCTTGCCTTGACCCCCATTTTTTTCTCCACCGCGCCACAGGAAACACCGTTTAATTCTCCGAGCTCGCCGCTCTCACTGCAGCTTACTTTGGGCACGATGAACAACGAGATGCCGCTAGTACCGCCGGGCGCGCCCTCCACCCGGGCGAGGACAAGATGAACGATGTTCTCCGTAAGGTCGTGCTCGCCCCCGGTAATGAATATCTTCGTTCCTGAAATACGGAAGCTGCCATCCCGATCGGGTATCGCCTTGGTGCGGAGCAATCCGAGATCGGTCCCGCAATGAGGTTCGGTAAGACACATGGTTGCGTTCCATTCGCCACTGATCAGACGCCGCTCATAGAGAGCGCGCTGTGTCTCAGTGCCATAGCGCTGAAGCGTCGCTATCGCGCCGGGGATCGCCGATGTATAAAGTGTGAATCCCATATTCGCCGAAGACAGGATCTCGCTGATGATCTTCGCAAGCGATGGGGGCAAACCCTGGCCGCCGAAAGCGGGCTCACTGGTTAACGAAAACCACCCGTCCGCGGAATACTGGCGGTACGCATCCTTGAAGCCGTTTGGCGGTGACACGCGTCCATCCGCAAATCGACACCCCTCAAGATCACCGGTGGCGTTAAGGGGCGCAACAACGTCTTCACAGAATCGCCCGTACTGGGCAAGAAGAAGCGTCGCCGTTTCCTGATCCAGGGTCTCCTGGTCTCCCAGAGACTCACAGTGCGCCTGGTATCCAAGCACCTCGTAGAGCGAAAAGTGGATGTCGCGCAACGGCGCCTTATAGTCCATAGTAAATTTCGTCCGTCCTATCGCTGTGAACCGGTGAGAGCCGCTGGACGCACTTACTCGGAAATACTCAGCCGCTCGATCTCTGCGGCCTCCACAGCGCTCGCGCAATACGGCATGTCAATCCAGCCACTCTCGGAATAGCGCTGCGTTGCATCGGCAAAATGCAGGGAATCCGGGTTCGTGGACTGGGAGTACGTAAGTGCACCGTAGGCGATGGGGCAATCCGTTTCATCCCAGGTGACCGCCTGAATGTAACTGTTACCGGTCTCGATGGCTGAATAACCCTCCCCATCGACGAGGGGCGACACGATGGCGCTGAACATCATCGACACATCGCCACCGTGAATCCCGTAGCGCACACCGTTCTTTTCGATGAACTGCACGTCTCCCCAACGGGCGTCGATGGGAATGGACGCCGCCAGCAGGCGGTCCGTTGCGCCCGCCAATGCGCTGCGAACAGCCTCAACGACCTCGGTGTTCGAGAGATCAATCTCACGCGGGGTGTTGATCGGATCGGCCACATCAAACGGCACGGCCCAAAGACCAGGAGTAGGAGCGAGCCGCTGCCAGAGCTCCCAGAAAACGTGGGCACCGACGCTGTCAAGACGATGAGCCCGATCCCACCCCTGCAGAACGGTACAGCCTGCTTCGGCGGCAACCGCGTTTGCGGTGTAGTTCGACCAATCATCCACAGCGCTACAGGCCGACACGATTGCGTCGACCGTGAGCTCGGCGGTGTAGTTATCCGCGCGGTACATCAGGGCGCGGATGTTATCGATATCGAAACCGGGGTCGCCGAGATCATCCGTACCCGCGATGCGCTGTTCGGCCATGACCAGCGTCTGTCGCGGCCTGAGATTCAGTGGCAGGCGCTCACCACCCACAGCGAGCGGGAACCCCTCTAAAAGGTTTCGCGGATTAACAATCCAGTGGCTGTCATTGGAATTTGCAACGTAGTCCCGAGTATCCAGTTTTGGAAGGCTGTCATAGGCGAACAATCCGGGCGGTGCGCCTTCGTCTGTGTTCCAGTCACAGAATGAATCTGACCCATCGAGAGTAAGGAATCCACCCGCGGTCAGTAGCGATTGCACAGGACCGCGAACGCACCCCGTGATTTGAGCATCGCTTAGGTTTGCAGAGACGGAGATGTTGCCAAAAAAGGCATCACCTGATCGATCTGTCGCGAGTGTATTGACCAGAGGGAGCCCCATCGCACGCGTCGCCTCTTTCACTTCAGCGACATTGGCGGCGGCTCCCATGGCAATCCACTGATCCCATACGCGGGCATTCGCGAGATTGGCGTCCCGGTAAACCAATACAGTCCCAACCGCATTCGGCCAGCCGCCGAGCAGGGGAGATACCGCCCCTAGATCGAGGGTGGGGCCGAACCGTGACAGATAAAACCTGCGCTCGACCGCCTCTGTCACACCGTCGCTTAGCTGGCGCTCCGCCGTGACAATAATCGGCTCAAAGTCCAAAACTTCGCCATCGTAGATGTACTGCAGCGGGTTGTCTGGATTAAGCGTTAGTTCGTAAAGGCTAAAGCGATTCCCAGTGCTTACCGTATGGCCCCAGGCGATATTCGCATTGAAGCCCAGACCCACAATCGGGGCGCCATAAAGACCCTCGCCCATCACATCAATCTCACCCGGGATTGTCTGTCGCATCATGAACAGACGCAGTCCACCAACCCACGGGAAATGCGGGTTCGACAACAAGACACCGACCCCTGTCTGCGAAGACTCCGCGCCGACGGCGTAGGCGTTGGATCCAATGGCATCAAGCTCTGGAAATCCCATTCGCTCGTGCACAGAAGCCGGATCGACCTGCGCTAATCGTTCCTGGGTGGTCGGTGAGAGACCCAAACGGGCCGGACTGATCTGCTCAGGTGGCCGCGATGCGGCTATGAAGGGCGCCAGTGGATCCCCGCTCGCCAGAAGCACCAACTTATGCGCGACGCGCATGGCGTCCCTCAACTCGATGCTACGCACCCAGGGAGCATTGCGGCATGCCTCTGGGAGACCCTCCGTTCCAGTATCTGCAAGATAGCGGTTAAACCCAGCGGCATAGCCGGTAAAGAGATCCAGAACTCGCTCGGGTACCTCTTGCAGCATTTGATCGATTCGCGAATCGGCATTCAGAAGCTTCCACACGAAGTCGATCTCGAGGCTACCAGCATCTCCAAAATACCTGGCGGTCTCACCGGCGGCGACCACGTACTCGCGCATCGCAACGCAAAAATTCTCCCGGGCGAACGCATATCCTGTGCCGTACCCAAGTCCGCTCCAGTCTTCAGCGGAGACGTGAGGAATGCCGAATTCGGTCCAGGTAATGTCGGCGCTGAATGTCGGGGCCACCGGCGGCTCGGGAGCAGTGACCGGTGGAGCTGCAGGTGGTGGCACAGCGAGCGTATTCGAATCGCTGCAGGCGGCTAATAGCAGGGCCGCAACGATGCTGGCGGAACCAGTGAGACGTCGGAATGGCTTCATGGCTAGGCTTTTCTTGTTGTGAACGGCGAAACTTAGCCTATGTTATTTGTTTGCGTCAATCAAATAACTTGAGTGAATTCATCAATCGTGTAGGATTTGTCGATGTATCAAAGCCAGGAATGGAAGTGACGCCTCAACCAGCCAATGACGCTCGGGAGCCCATTGCGACCAAATCAGCCAGAAGGTCTCAACAGGAGCGCATAGAACAATCTGACCGGCTCATGCTCGATGCTGCTGAGGCCCTGGTGCTGGAACTCGGAACTCACGCCACAACGTTAAGAGAGGTAGGCGAGCGAGCTGGGTACAGCCGGGGGCTGGCCCACGCACGATTTGGGAGTAAGGAACAGCTCTTTATGCGTCTGGTGGAGCGTTGCCTCGACAACTGGTTTCAAGAGTTGAGAAAAGCATCCAAGGGCAAACGCGGATTGAGTGCGCTTGTGTCGCGACTCGATGCGGTCGTGGAATATGCGCTCAATTACCCGGAAGACGCCCGGGTTCTCTACATACTCTGGTTCGAATCCGTTGGCGTCTCTTCGCCAATGAAGGAAAGGCTAGGCAGCTTTCACCGCGCCGCTCGGAAGGATGTGTGTGATCTGCTGCGGGAGTCGATAGAAGAGAACGAGCTCCCACAAGAACTCGACATCGACGCGATTGCACTTCTAATCACGTCCACTTCATTTGGCGTCGCCTATCAGTGGCTGGTGGATGCCCAGAGTATCGAGGTCGAGACCGCTGTGGCGAGTGTTCGCCAACAGATTCTGGCTTTATTGCGTTCTGCTCAGGCGGCTTAGACTATCCTTGTTCCCCCGTTAGCCCGGGCTGGACACAGATAGCCTAAGCCTGCATCGGTAAGAGATCGCAGCGGAAAGTAGAGCAAGAGGATCGTTCCAAATCCGTTACACTCCGACTAATAAATCGACATTCATCGGAAGAATGCATGAAAGCAGTCACAACTTCGGCGCTACTCGTGGCGCTTACATTAATAATCATTAGCTGCACCCAACCGTCCGTCACGGCAGATCGAAGCGCCTCCGATAGGGTAGAAAAAGCCTCCAATCCAGCGCTATTTGCCGATGTCGATGGCGCGCAGATTGTTGACGCAGACGCGGTACCAGGAGAGTGGCTGTCGTACGGACGAACCTACGACGAACAACGCTACTCGCCCCTGGATGAGGTCAACCTGGACACGGTAGGGGGTCTCGGCGTTGCCTGGACCTACGATCTCGCAACCGGGCGCGGCGTTGAGTCCACACCCATCGTGGTTGATGGTGTGATGTATGTGACCTCCGCCTGGTCAATCGTCTATGCACTGGATGCCAAAACAGGTGAGGAGTTGTGGGTACATGATCCAAAAGTGGATCGAAGTTTTGGTGTCAAGGCGTGCTGCGATGTGGTCAACCGTGGAGTCGCCGTCTGGAAAGGCCGAATTCATTTCGGGACGATAGACGGCCGGCTCGTGGCGGTGGATGCAAAAACTGGCGATCTTGTCTGGCAGACAGTTACGGTCGATCAAACTATGCCCTATACGATCACCGGCGCCCCGCGCGTGGTGAAGGATAAAGTGCTCATTGGCAACGGCGGAGCAGAACTGGGGGTACGCGGTTATCTGTCGGCCTATGATAGTGCTGATGGAGAGTTGGTGTGGCGTTTTTACACCGCGCCTAACCCGAATAAAGAGCCGGACGGCGCGGCCTCGGATCGCGTTTTTGCTGAGTTTGCGAACGACACCTGGGGTGATGAGGGCAAGTGGAAAGAAGACGGCGGTGGCGGAACCGTTTGGGACTCTATCGTCTACGACTCAGAAAACGATTCGATTATATTCGGCGTGGGGAACGCCTCGCCCTGGCAGTGGAACTTGCGAGACCCCTCCGGCAAGGACAATCTCTTTGTGTCGTCCATCGTTGCCGTCGATGCGGATTCCGGCGACTACAAGTGGCATTTTCAGACCACACCGGGCGACTCGTGGGACTACACCGCAACGCAAACGCTCATACTTGCGAATCTACCGTTGGGAGAAGATGACGCCTATCGGCGCGTGGTTATGCAGGCCCCGAAAAATGGTTACTTCTACGTCATCGATGCTGCGACTGGCGAGTTTCTTTCGGGGAATAACTTTGTCCCACAAAACTGGACGACTGGGCTCGATGCAAATGGTCGCCCCAATGTCGTACCTGACGCGCGGGACCAATCTCAGGTCTTTCTGCAAACACCCGGACCATTGGGGGGCCACAACTGGCACCCCATGTCCTTTAACCCGGACTTGAACCTCGCTTACATCCCCGCCCAGGAAATACCACAGGCCTATATCGAGGATCCGCGTTTTGCGGCTCGTTCCACCAAATGGAATACCGGGTTGGACTTCGCGGCGGGTCTCGTGGTCGATATCCCTGATGAAGTTTACAAAGCCCTGCGTGCAACCCTGAAAGGACGTCTGATCGCGTGGGACCCCATTGCCCAGGAACCGCGCTGGTCTGTCGAACACAGCAATGCCTGGAACGGCGGAACGCTGACGACGGCAGGTGGTCTTGTTTTTCAGGGCCAGTTGTCGGGCGAGTTTGCGGCCTACAACGCGGCAACCGGCGAAAAACTGTGGAGTGCGAACGTAAAGTCCGGAGCAGCCTCGGGACCTGCGACTTTCGCGATTGACGGCGTGCAGTACGTGACGATCACGACTGGCTGGGGCTCAGCCTTCAGTCTGCTGAACGGGTTTGCGTTTGACCAGGTACTGCCGCCCACTGTCGGCAAAGTGGTTACGTTCAAACTGGGGGGCAAGCAGAACATCGCAGATCCACAACAAATGCAGATCGCCAGGACTCCAAAAGCTGATCCGTTCGGTGACACCCCCATGATCGAAGAAGGGATGGTTCACTACGCGCGAAATTGTATGGTATGTCATGGTATCGCTGCGATCAGTACGGGTGTCTTACCCGATCTTCGCTGGTCTGAAGTTACCGGCGACGAGAGCGCCTGGAACGGTGTGGTCCTGGACGGAGCGCTGGCGGGCAACGGCATGGTTTCGTTCTCTGATGTTCTGTCGGAGGCTGATGCGACAGCCATAAGGGCCTATGTGTTGCACCAGTCGCACAAGGCGGATGAGGTGTTAGCCGGACAACCTTAAAGAGCACGAACAAAAGCCGCGATTTCACGGGAGCCTCTTCAGAAGCTCAAAGAAACAGCATAGAAAAAACGTGATGAATCACAGCGCGGTCGCGAGCAGCCTTTTTTATTTGGGTTCTTCAGAGTTTTGAAGATCAGTGCAGACTCGATGCCCCCCGCCGCGCTAGTGGAAACTCCCAGCCGTCCACTCATATCTCACAGTCCCGAGCTGTCACCGTAATCCCCGTGCAAGGTATGCTCTCGACTTCTACCGGAGTCATCAACAACTTGAGGATACCTACCATAACCGCGCTGAAGTCTGCGCGAGCTCGGGCAGCGAGTGTCCTTTGCCTCACACTGCTCATACCCATCAGCTGCGGGATCCGCGAAGTCAAGCAACAGGTTGAGCAAATCGAGAACGTCGGAGTACTCGTCGGACAGGTGGATGTACTCAGTCCCGAGAATGGCCCAGTCATTGTGTCCTGTTATCGCTACGAGAATGACGCCTATACCCTCGAGAGTACTCGGGTCGTAGAACCCGATGGCAGCTACCGTTTCCGGGTAATTCCCGGGAATTTTCTTGTCACTGCCTACATCGATGTCAGTCGTGACGGACAGTTTCAGCGCGGCGAACCCGGCAACTTCCATCTGGATCCGCTGACGCTGGCGGTGGGCGCGTCCGAAGTTGTAAAAGTAGCTGATCTGACGATCTCCGGTGATCCGCCGAGACTAACGAAGGACGTAGACGCCGAACGCAGGCTGCCCCTGATCGCAGAGAACCTCGGCAAAGTCGTCTCGCTCGATGATCCGGCCTTCGCGCGCGCCAATTACTCGTTAGGCATGTGGCGACCCCTGGACTTCCTCGATCGCGTTGGTGGGGGTCTGATGTTTCTGCGGACGTATGACGCCAATCGGATGCCCGTCATCTTCGTTCACGGAATTAATGGGGGCCCGAACGACTGGCGAACTGCAATTGCTCAACTGAACGGCGAGCGCTATCAGCCATGGATCTTCTATTACCCCAGTGGCCTGAGACTCGACATGGTCAGCAGCTACCTGGTGCTCGCCATCGAAGAGCTGCGCCTGCGCTACGGGTCAAGGAGTTTGCCATCGCGGCACACAGCATGGGTGGGTTGGTGACGCGCTCCTATGTAAAGAAGGCTTTCGAGGAGTTCCCATTGCAGGCCGAGAACATGAGCCTGGTGGTGACGGTCAATAGCCCGATGGGTGGCATGCCTAGCGCAACGAGTGGCGTCGAGCTATCGCCTATTGTCGTACCCGCTTGGCGAGACCCAGCACGAACATCGGCAAGCGAGCTACACTCTCATTACTTTCAAGAAAAAGCTCTCCCTGTACTCGTAAGCAGCGAACTCGTAAATGCATGTAGACGCCAATCTGGTCGAGTCATCGGTACTGATCGCATCGTGGTTGTTCTCCGCTATGGCTCTTCTGCTAGCGCTGAGTTTTGCACCCTGGCGAGCGCTGGCCGCCGAACCGAGCCGGCTGCACCTTGTAGGCGCCGGTGCATTAGCGTGTCTTCTGTTGTGGATGATGAACGTTCAACTGCAGCAGGGACTGCTGCTGCACTTTCTGGGAGTAACTACGCTCACGCTCGTACTGGGCTGGTCGTTTGCGGTGTTAACGGCGCTCATGTCGCTGGTCGCGTTTTTTATACTGAACGACCTGAGCTGGTCGTCGCTTGGCCTCAGCCTTTGCCTGACCGCTGTCCTACCTGCCACCCTGACTCATTTTTTGGTCCGCAGCCTCCGACGGCCCGGTCTTCGCCACCCATTCTTTTACCTACTCGGTGCCGGATTCGCAGGAGGCGCGATGACCATACTCTGCCTGGCTCTGGCTTGCGCTTTTGTGTTCGTCATTTCTGATAGTGCCGCTTTGGCCGGCGGCACCGCGGAACTTTGGCCGCTGTTGTTTCTGGTGATGTTTTCCGAGGGCTTCCTGAACGGTATGTGCGTATCGGCCCTGGCGATTTTTTACCCCGACAAGATGAAGACGTTTGATGAGCGGTTTTACCTGGGGGATGAGTGACATCGCTCCCATATCTTTAACGAGAAAGCTGACTCTTCGATAGAGGCTCTTTGGGTTATGGCGCGCCCGGCATCCAGTAGCACCACCCTCTAGCGTCAGCCAGCGTCGCCTACAGTCGGCTAGAGAACATCTAAGCCGCTGATTCTAATGGTTTTTATTGTGCCGAATTTCTTCGGCGTGTTCTCCTTCGTAGATCGTCGTCGGGCAGCGTAGCCCCGAGACATGTACACGAGATAGCCTACGAAGAGGACTACGGCAATGCGCTTCAATGAACGAAGTATCAACTCGCTCACATTTACTGGCTCGCCCAGAAAGTACGCGGATACTGGCCAAGGCGGTGTCCAGGGCCTACACATGCGGGTATCCAAGAACGCCAAGACCTGGACCTACCGCTACCGCTTCGATGGCAAAGCCCATTGGCAGAAACTTGGTGAGTGGCCGGCTTGCACAATTGGTAAAGCCCGCGAAAAAGCGAGGGACTTCGCTACTCAACTTGAAGACGGGTTCAACCCAAAAGCCATCGGAGATTCTGCGCCGAAAGCCACCTTTGGTGAGCTGCTAGACGCCTACTTCAGAGACTTGCAGAAACGCGACGCGAAATCGATTAAGTGCCAAGCAGTAAATAACGCTAGGGTGCAAGAGAAGTACCGGGTAATTCCAGCGTCCGAGGTGACGCCTGCTGTCATACATGGAATCTTGCACCACGTTGCAGTCGAGCGAGGTACTCCTACCCTAGCGAACCGTGTGCGCACCTTTATTTCGTCCGCCTTCAACTGGGCGGTTCGCGAAGAGTACAACCCCCTACGCCAAAGAAACGAGCTTTCCTTCGGGGTGGCGGGTAACCCGGCGCGTGACGTGCCGAAGATAGCATCTGCCGAACGCCCATCCTCCGTAGAGCTTACGATGGAGCAAGCCGCCGCAGTCTGGGTTCACGCCGACGACTACAACAGCGTAACTACATCGCTCGCCGCTAAGTTCCACATAGCCTGCGGAGGGATTCGCATGTTCGATTCTCTGCACAGAAGATGGGACGGACTACAGCAGATTGAACATGAAGGGGAACTCGTCACGGTCATCGTCATCCCGAACGACAAGATGGGACGGGAACGCGTCGTACCCCTCGGGCGACACGCCCTGGAAATCATTGAGGAGCTACGCGCTATCACCGGTGATCGAGAGGTGATGTTCCCCGCTCGGAGTTCGAACACCCAGCCAATTAGCACAATCGCCGTGGGTCAGATGACTCGAAAGCTGCAAACAAAGTATCCAGTTATCGGAGACTACAGCAGTCGCTACATCCGTAAGCTTGCGGCTACTGAACTTAACAATGCAGGCGTAGACAGGCTTTCTATCGACAAACTTCACGGTCGGTTTATCAAATCGCACAACCCCGTCAGTGAGCGTCACTACTTCCGAGGTCATGACCTACACCTAACCTTGCCCGTTGTTCGTGAATGGGATTCTCTGCTCGATCAGGCCGTTGAAGACTACGTGAAAAAATTTGAGTCCGGTAAGGGGACGCGGGCATCACAAGAACGTGACGAAACTTGCCGGACATTGAGACGTGCTTGCAACAGCCCTTAGATGATCGCAGGATGAGTTTAATAATTGGAGACACAACGTAGGTTAGACGTTATTTTATATCTGGCGTTGCTTCTAGCTTAAAGTCACTCGCGCCAGCTAAAGTTCCGTTCCACTGCAGCTTTGGGCATATGCTGGTATTGTGCCGAAGCTCTAGTATATCACTGAGTTGAAAGTGTCCAGTGTATGGTCTTGGGCAGCCACCTTGAGCGCATTTTACAGATATAGCTGCTTCAGTATCCACGAACCATTTTTAGTGATCGAACCATGAATGAGATACCAACGCAAGAGAAACAGTTACGAGAGTTAGCTGAGCGACTAGAACTTTTAGAAAAAAAAATTCAGGCTCTGAGTTCAGCAACCTTTTTTCGCCGCCTTTCCGAATATGGTGGTCTGGCAGCGCTAGTGTTGTCAGTAGTCATTGCTGTATTCACAATCTATGACAGGGTAATTACGTTGCCGAATGAAAAGAGCGCAGATGAACATGCTTCTGTCCGAAAATCAATCTACGAGCTGTCGCAAATAAATGCATACGTCAATAATCTCCCCTGGCAATTTAATCGCCAGTTCGCGATCCAATCGGCGAACGCGCAGCTACCCAGGCGCAAAGAGCTTCTTAGCTACTTAGTTCCGATATTATCAAAAAATCCAGGGACCTTCGATTTCGAAGATCATAGCATTGTTCTAAATGAATTTGAGTTTCATCGCGATCATCAAGAAGCTTCAAAGCACCTAAAACTCGTCAGGACGCTAGACCTGAACATCATCGAAAGGTCATCACTGCTTGCCTACGAAGCGCGAATCAGAGCTCTCATGGGTGATTTCGATGGGATGGAAGAACTTTTCGACAAGGCCACTGACATACTCAAAGAAGATGGAAACACTGCTTTTCAGTGGAGCCGTCTCGAATATCAAATAGCAAAAGTAAGGATATATCTTGAAAACAGAAGATGCGAAAACGCTAAGTCTTCGCAGTCTTTACTCAAGGAGTATATTGATCAAGAACATGATTTTTCGGAGGTTAGATACAATATAATAAAACAGCATGACGATATCGTGGTTAACTACAAGTACGGCTGTGATATAAAATATTTGGGCTCCGGACCCCTTCATCAGAGCATTTTGGACCGTAAACTCTTTGATGGAATAGGCGTTAGTGGTAAAGAATCCTAGGGTCAATTCAACTGTAGGTCTTTAACTAGTCCATCAAATTTTTGGAGCAGCACTGTGCCGGTAACGTTCAACAGTTCCTTGCTGTATTCGCGAGTTTTTTTGCTAAAATTCCAAAAATCGAGCGGTCAGATTCTCTTTAAAAAAAACCTGCCCCGCTTCTCAAGTAGAGTACCTTAGCCTAGAAGTGCCTACCGACTTAGCTTCTAAATCTGGTTTGCCTTCGAAGCTACAAAATGGATCAATTCTATTTTATCGATTTTCTTGATAGAAGTAAGTCATGAAATTAATAGCAAGCCCTAGTTGTCGCAAAATAATCAGTGCACACATGGCTTGTCGGTGGCTCACAAGTGATTGCCCTTTATAAACTTCAAATCATCAGATTTTGGAGACCGCTAACTAGATTTCTGATCAGCACAAATATGGGAAAATTGCCTAAAAATGGATCACAGAAGTCTGTCCAACCCTATTTTCGAAAGCGCCACTTTTGCCGAGACATGTCGCTGATGCTGCTGTCAAGCGTGATCCTCAACCAGGTTAAAGGCTATGCTAGAAGTGAAGTTTTTGACGCCTTCAGCGACGCTCGAATAGGTTTTCAAAGCGCGATCTGGTTTTAAAAACAGGGCTATGCTTCAAAATCTCACAGGTTTTGCGGTGGCACGATTCCCGCATGCCTGTCAACTGCTTGTACAATCCAAGCAACACTGCTGGTTCGGAGAGCCCTTTTATGAGCGTTACGCCCAAAGGTCTAAGCATCCAGGTAGCTTATCGTGATTACTCTGACGGTAAGTTCCTCGTTAATAGAAAGTATCAACGGAAGCTGGTTTGGAGCAGGTCGGAAAAAGAAAAGCTCATAGATAGCATACTCCAAGGCTTCCCTATTCCATTGATACTTCTCGCTGTTGAAATAGAAGACAACGGGGAGAAACGATACGAAATCTTAGATGGGATGCAGAGACTAAATGCTGTCTTTGAATTTATAGAGAACAAATATGCGTTCAACGGCCGATATTTTGACGTAGAGCAACTCGCGCGAGCAAAACAGAGATCAGAAGATGGTGTCTTTGAGCTAAGAAACGATTCGCTGCTTGAGCCAGAGAGTTGTGCCGACTTCGTCGACTATACACTGGCAGTTACTGAGTTTCCGTCATCCAATCCTGATGCCGTTAATGAAGTCTTTGGCAGGATTAACGCTTATGGAAGACAACTTAGCAATCAAGAGAAACGGCAAGCTGGGGTTGTTTCGGATTTTTCTAATCTTGTACGCACCCTTTCTGCAGAAATTCGAGGAGATGTCTCAAAAGAGACACTGGATCTTTCTGAAATGCCGTCAATAAGCATTGATCCAGACGATACGCACAAGAGCTACGGGATCTCTGCGGATGAAACATTCTGGTGCCGACAAGGCGTCTTAGTAAAAAATCAGGTACGTTCCGGTGAAGACGAACAGTTTGTCGCGGATCTAGTCATTTCTGCGGTCCAAGACGAACCATTCGCGTTTAGCGGTTCAAACCTTGATAACTACTACAACGAGAATCGAGCGGAGTATGGTGATATAGAGAGATCAGTGAATCGGGAGGGACCAGAACATGTTAAAGCAAGAGTGTTGGCCGCTCTTTCGATCCTCGTAAACGTATTCGAACAGGTTGATGACACTCCAAATGCGATGAAACGTGTGTTGAACCCAGCGGCCGGCGGCAATCCAATTAAAGCGCCGTTCTATGCTTGTTTCATGGCATTCTACGAATTGTGTGTTGAAGAGGAGAAATCACCTGAGGATCCAAATGCTATTGTAATCGCGTTAGAAGACCTACAGTCTAAATTGGAAGTAGCGCGAGGCCAGATTACGGCAGATGCTCGTAGAAGGAACATCGATCTGACCAAAGGGTTGATCAGCAGATATTTTGTCGAAAGTGATCCCCCCTCATCATCATCGGCTTCAGCCTTAGCTATCAGGTTCGCAAACTCGTTGAGGCGCTCAAGAGTCGAAACTGCAGCTTATGAATGTAAGCAAGGCATCCTAAACCTTGACTCTAGTCGGGATGAAAACGGCAACCTTATCGCTAGGATCCCTCAGATCGTTTGTGGAATTGCAAACCTTGGCCCCGATTCAGAGGGTGCCATATTCATCGGCGTAGCGGATACCGAAGCTGACGCGGCTAGAATTTCAGAGATCAGCGGAGTCAACACAGTCTGCGTGGGATCACGTTATGTCGTCGGTGTTGATCGAGAAGCGGCGACCTTAAACATCAGTTTGGAAGCGTACTTTTCAAAATTCATTGACGCCATAAAGCACTCGGCTTTATCGGAGCCCCTCAAGTCCTCCGTACTCGCAAAAATAGATATTTTCGACTTTAGAGGGCACTCGGTAGTTTCGATCTGGGTCCCTTCGCAAGAAGACTTGTCTACTTTAGACGACACCGTATTTGTTCGACGAGGATCATGCACCGAGTCAATTTCTGCCTTTTCCGAGATAAATGCGCTTCAAGGCATCTTCCGTAACTCAATTTGAAGTGCGCAGAGAACTGAGGTTTATGGTGATCGACCCTCGACACCCCTTCAATCCGATGCCCGCGATATCCATAGCCCGCTGCCATGCATCTCTCTCTCTTGCGTTGCCTTGGAGTACCGCTGCCATGAGAAGGAAGGTACGATCCTCGGTAGCCATCGGAGCAGACTGTAGCTGATCAAGGACATGAAGTACTCGTTTTGGCATCATATTGAAGGAGCCGCAGTTTTGATCTTTCTCAGCTTGCTCCTTGGAATAAAGCTCGAAGGTTTTGTAGGTCGTCATGCCATGGCTTCCTGAGCGTGACCAGGAACGAAACCACGTAGCTCAGTCGCATGATTGGTAAGCTGCGCTGCCTGCTCTTCGAGTTCCTGTCCCTTTGCCACTAAATGCGGTTCTGGGGATTTCAGGAGATCTGTTGATGCGGCTCTGAGAGCATGGGCTTCAGAAAGGCTTTCGCGAGCTTCGTTTTCTCGGGCGAATGCTGGCGGCGCTTCTGCGGCCACAGTCGCGTATTTCTGCTCTGCAGAAGTGAGCGTAGCTTCAAGCCTTCGCATGCCTTCACCGCTGAAATCCCAGTTGTTCTGCTTTGCTTGGTCGATGGCATTCCGAGCGTCCTCGACTGCCTTTCTAGCGTTGTCCACTTTTAGTTGATGGCGCAATGCCTCTGCAGCCAGCGGATTGGTCTTTGCGATCTCATCTGCGTACTCAGCGGGAGTGGGTTGTGGCGGTTCAGATTCCACCAGGAGCTGCTCCACAGTTTCCATTTCTAACTCGTAAAGCTCCGCGTCCGGCAAACCGTTGCGTTGAGCCTCTTCCCGTTGCTCAACTAGCGACTGCTTTCGAATCTTGAGTTCCAGCCGGGAGAGACCCTCCTCGGCGTACCGTCGCGCAAGAACCTCCTTGTGTTCTGCGAGGTCCGCTGCATTTCTCATTCTTTCCAATGTGTCTAGAGATTTGTTCATAGAGCATCCTTCCGAAGTTCACTCCGGTTACTTGATTTGAGATCGAGAGTTTTTTGTCGAGGGGAATCTGCAGGCATCTGCGGACTGACCACACCGGAGGACCCGTTGCGCTGGTTTCGGTAGCGAGCGCGGCGCTGTTCTTTCATGCAGGCTTTGCAGGATCGAAACCGACCATTTTTCCCAGTACCAAACTGGCGTTTGTAGAATTCAGAAAGCGGCAGCAACTGGTCACACTGTTTACAGCGTTCGGTGAGTTTCAAATCCGAAGAGCCAGCGACTTCCACTTTTGCACCGTTCAGAATGAAAAAAGCCCACCCCAGTCTATGAACCGGGGCGGGCTACGGATGCCGATCTGAGTGATCTCTCGACCATTTTATTAAACCACAGGGAAGCACTCTCGTCTATATATGTTACTGATTCTATTGATATTTTTCTTTTCTGGGAGCGTTTCTTTGCATTGGGAACACGAGAAAAAGCGTCAGTGACGGTCGCCTGCCAGTAACGTCAAAGAGGTAACTAGAGTGTTTACAGGGAGATGCGCATAGGAGCCCGGAAGCACCCCGATGTACGCGGTCCTAGGTACTTCGTTGTTTTCCGGTGTGTACTGGTATCGATCTTGGTTGCCCAGTGAAGCAGGGAGGACCCAGGCTGGGCTTTGCTGCTTGCACCGGTGCTTACACTGCTGTTGCAGGACGGTTGCACAGGGGCTTACCTAAGACTGATCAGTATGCTGAATTGATGCGATTCGCAGCATGATAAAGAGCACGGTACGACGCGGCCCCTGCGGTCTTGGGTCCGTTCGTAGTGCAAAGCGTAGTCCAGGTAACCCAGGATATTTAGCGAGCAAATAAATTACTCGACTTCCATAAGCCGCAGATAATTGTGGGTAATATTTTCTGCATGTTCCAATTTTCCTGACGGATGCAATTCTCAAGATTTCCCGATAGGAGACACACCATGCAGTTCCAGGAAAACCAGGAAGTTACCTTCAAAGGTCGCAACTACACGATCACAAACGTCAGTCGAGGCTGGCACACCCTTCGCAACTCCGACGGCGACACTGTAAAAGCAAGAGCCAAGGAACTCGAACCGGCTGTAGTCCGAGAAATGAAGTCCCAGTTGTCGAACGCTCGTAAGCGCTACGAGAAAACCAAGAGCTACGGCGGGGAGGTGTCCTACGACAACGGAGACGAAGTAGCGGAACTTCTCAGGGGGCTAGAACCTCAGGATGTGTGCACCCTGGCAGACTTTGTTCTCGACACAGAGTCGGGTTTCCATCTGCGGCGCTACCGCCATCTCAACCCAGGGCAGCAGCGGATGAACGCTGGCAACAGAATTCGTTCCGCCATAAAAAAGCGGGCAGAGACGCGCAGGCTCCTGCTTTCCGAGCTCAGCTCACGAGGACATACAAATTGGATGTCGTAGTAACTCTACTGCTATTTGTTGGTGGACTGTATGCACTTGTCTGGCTACGAAATTCTATTCGCTACATGCGTTGCTACGGGTACATAGAAAGAACAATCGGTGCAATGGAGGCGCAGAACGTGAACCCGTACGTCATCGAGAAGTTTATGGATATTCTGGAAGTGCGATACGGAAAGCAGGCGAACAAAGCTTTATTAGAACAGGTCGTCGCGGCAAAGCAGCGAGGCATGCCACCATCCGAATTCGCGTTGTACGTAGCGGTTATGTTCGACGAGTCAATCAGGTGAGAAGCGCTGCGGGCAGGCGTCTGCAGGTGTCACCGGAGGCGTCTTCGTGACTCTCCGTTGGCCGTTCTCTGGATCCGGTATATATGTACCGACCAGGTGCCGCATGTGCAGCGGGAGGCGACGGGGACAGCCGGATGGGCGCGCTATCACACGCTAGTCCATAGTTTTGTACTCAGCGTCCAGCGCCTTTGGCGCGAGTTCCTCGTTGTAGCCAGCGGCATCGAGATTTATCGTGATGTGTACCGGTTCACGACGCTTGCTCTCATCGCCTCCGAGCTGCAGCAGAGCCCGAGCGAGCTGGTCGCTTCCGCCGTGGTACACCACCTTGCCGCTGGCGTCTGTCGTTAGGTTCCCGTCGTCGTCCACAGTTGTGTAGCCAATTGCGCGTGTGACCGCCGCGCTAAGCAACTCCTCCCGCCAATCCTCCATAACTTGGTTCAGTTGCTCCGCGAACCAAACATCAGTGGACCTCCACTTCTGGTAGGTCGTAGACGACACCTCGGCTTGCTTGCACGCGAGCTTCGGTGACAGACAACGTGAGAACACTTCCAGGAAACGTTCCTGGTTTGCCCTCTGCGCCGCCTTCGAGACTACGTGCGCTGCCGAGCCTGGGTCGTAGCCACGCTCCTCGTACTGGGCAAGACGCTTGGCCTCGGCTTCTTTCATTTTTTCCAGACGTTCGTCCGGTACTGGTTTCGGAAACACTCTCTCCTCCTTTCAAAAGTTGTCGCTGAGACGGGTGAGACGGGGAGACGTATGTCTCTCGGCTCGTACGCCCACGGGGGACCACCACCTTAGGGGGGATGGTCCGGTGGTATTTTTTCTTTTTTATCTTTTTATATATTTCTCATACGTCTCACCCGTCTCAGCCCCCGTGGGACGCGGTCTCTAGCCGAGACGTACGCCCTCGCCCTACCCGTCTCACCCGTCTCACCCGTCTCACATGGCCCCCAGAGACTCGTGCGGCGGACGCCACTCCTCACTCTCGTCAAAGTCGTCGAGTTCTTCGCAGGGGTAGGTGTCTTGCACGACTCTGCGAAATTTTGACAGCGGCGGAAACTCGTAGCTGCGAGTCTGCCCCCCTCCTGGAACAAGACGAGGTTTTTTGTTGGGAACACCAAGCTCACTCAGCCTCCTCCCAAATTCGTTGTGCCCCTTTGTTTTTGGGTAGAGGCCCGCTCTTCTCCGGAACTCGACGAAGTCTTCAAACGCGTGCTTACTTCGGAAGTAGTAGCTCTGCGCCGGTGCCTCGCGGACTTCTGGCAATTCCCCGTCTAGCGCCAGTTGTTGAACCCAACTCGCAAAGTCCTCGTGAGTGCGGCTCACCTGCTCAAGTAGCGCTCGCGTCACTGGCGGGTTCCGAAGCGTATCCTGCAGATCGTCTGCAGACAGCGGCGTTTGCAGAAGCTCGTAAAGCAACGCCTCCACACCGCCGTCTTTCAATTGACTAAACAAAGGCCGAAAGTACTCGGCGTCTTGTTTATGGGAACTACTGATTTCCGTTGCCATGAAACGTCGAGAACCCTTCTCGGCAGGAATGAAGTGCGCACTGTTCGACTGAAACCCAAACCAAAGCGGGTTGAAGACCGTTTGTGCCTCAATGCCTTTGCGTTCTGACGCCACGTACTTTTCAGTGATCAGACCTTTTAGTTTGCCAGACGCCTTTGTGTTGCCGCCCCAGTAAGCCTCATTGTTTAGTACCAATACCTTGCCTTCGAGAAGCCCGGTAAACTGGGAGTCCATCTGTTTTTGATCAATAAACTGTACGCAGTGGGAACCGAAGATCTTGATCATTGGGTGCCAGAACGCGCCTTTGCCAGTGCCCTGCTCCCCCCGACACGCGAGCGCCGTTCCGACCGGGTTACCCGGCTGCTTTACGAGAGCAGCAAGCCACTTCCAAATCCAATCAAAGTGTTCCTGGTTGCCGGAGCAGTACACTTCCAGCGCGTGTTTCTTCCAAAGGGAGCAATCACCGGGTTTAGGCTCTACCGCGAAGCCACGCCAGGAGTTGTAAAACCCTTTAGGAGCCCCGTGGGAACCGGGTGGATAACAACCAATACCCTGGAACTCGCGCCGGTACGGCCTGTTAAACCAAACGACTGCGAGAAGCTTGTTTTTGCCGTCTAGAGGATCTTTAAACCGCTGAGTCGCTTTCCACTTTTTGAAGTCCTCAAACGTGTAGAGGTCGTAGGGGTTTTGCTCCGGCGTGTGACCCGCTTCTTTGTTTTCGACGAGTACTCGAACTTTGTTGCCGAACCGAACAACTGCGTAGTCTTTACCCCACTTGGCTAAGAGCTTGTCCCTTTCAGTTACACCGTTTCCCGGTTTCCATCCACCCTCCAGTGCGAACTTAATGATCGTGCCAACCGTGTAACCGGACTTCTCTCCGAAACCGGGCCACCGCCGCTCGACTTCACCAGGGTCGTACCTGTTACCTCCACGCCGGGACCATTCATCCGCAAGCGCTTTGCCATCCTCACCTGGAAACTCGGAGTGAATCGCCATGATGATGCCGAGCCAATGAGGTTTGTTCCCGCTACTGTCGGGATCATTACCGTCATAGGGAAGCACCCCTGGGTCAATAAAACTGAGTGCCTCTTCGACTTCTTCCAGAGTAAGCTTCCGAATAACGTCTCCCTCCTCCACAAACTCGTTGCCGAGCGCGCTATCACCAAGGTACGTCGGCCTACTGAACGCGGTGGGGCCAAGTGGGACAACGTTCTGAGAGAGTTCTTGAACCCCGAACTCTTCGATGACTTGCTCAGGTGTGTACTTTCTCCCCGACCAGTTATGCAGCCGCACTTTGTTTGAAGGACGCGGAGTCGAGCCGTCGGTAGGTTTGCTGCCACTGGTATTCATCCCGAACGGAAGTCGCGCGACACGAACGAGATTATTGCCTGAGCGGTCACCCTCCCTTGCTGCCAAGTTTTTCAGAAGCCGCTCCGCAACTTTCCTGTCAGTCACGGGAGACTCGAAAACGTAACCTACCTGATACGAAGGTACCGTCTGGCCGTCGACTTCCTTGTTGCTCGTGTGAATGACGTAGGTAGGCGTGAGCACTTCGCAGATTTCTTCGAGCGCCTTTCCTTTCTCGCCTACGTCATCCAGCATCAGGACTGCCAGACCGTCAAAAAACTGTTCCTTGCGCTGTCTTTGATATGAGATCTCCCTCAAGCGCGCGCAGCAAAAGTACGTGTTGCAGATCTCAGCACTGTCGTTGATCGGCATAGCGGGCAGCTGTGTACATCTTCCTTTGAACTTTTTTGCTGCGTGCTTAGGATCGTTTGCAAAGCTGGTACCCCAAACCCACGCACCCTCGCCGAATACGAACTCAAGGAATTCTCGATTGGTGGACGGGGCCTTTTCAGGCCCCACGTTGTTCTCAGGCTGTTTAAGGCTGTTAGTCATGATCAGCCTCCCCAGTGAGAATGGACGGTACTCGACGCCATTCCTCCCGCCATTTGACGCCTTCGAACGTGTTCTCGCCTAGTCTTTCGAAACCCCAAATAGCCCCAGAATCAGTCAGCGCATAGAGCAGCACCATGGAGTTAGATGAGCCTGGTACGATTTGAATAACTGTCTCGGTGCTGCCGTCAAAGCAGTTCGAGTCTGCGTCGCGTTCGATTTCTCGATTGAGATCACTCATGTCAGGCTCCTAAGCAGCTTCTGCGGCTGCTAGTGGAGAGCGATAGAGCTTTCCCCAGCGACTGTTAGGGTCGAAAGGAATTCGAGCCCGAGACTCGCTGTCTACCCAGGCGTCGGAAACCGGATCGTAGACAATAAACCCTTCGGCAAATCGCTCGACTAAGTCAGCGCGCCAGCAGGCTTTGTCATTTCCGGAAAAGGTTGGTGGAATTACGGACTTGGCGTTCAGCCAGTCGTAGAGCCGCTGACGTGATACCCCGATTACTGCAGCCACTTCGGTGGCGTGTATAAGGTTTCTCATGCTGTTTGACCTCAAACAACATGGATCGACGCGCTGGAGAGAGAAGCAGAAAACCCTCGGTCGAAGCCATGAAAACGCTTCTCCCACTTCACCAGTATTAGAGCGGAGGACGTTCAGCAATGAACGCTGTCGCACTCCCACCGGTCGTGTGGGTACTCCGAGAGCTGCTTGACCAATACAGGGTCAGCTTGTACCGCAGAGGACTGGACGGTGCGGATCTGTTCGTATGTTCTTGGTCAGCCTCGTCAGGCTGTATCTCCCGGCTCCCATGCATCCGTGACCGGGTTGTTCGCGCGGTCTCTGACCGACGTCAGTAACATTTTAGCACACGAGAGACGACGACATAATTCTATCCGTCAATGGATAGGGGGTATCGACAGGTGGATATATCCCAAGCGCCCACCCTTGGATTTCACCTAGCTTCTTCGCCTTTCTCTACGCTATAGGCTTTGAGTAAATCTGTGTTCAATTCCTCAGCCATTGCTTTAATGACAGCTCTTCTGGCTTCGACCCCCTTTCCAAAAGTCGAGGTGTTCAATCCAGCAGTAAGGCGCAACGCAGCCGCGACAGTCGGTAATAAAGGGCCATAGTAATCCCACGCACTAACGCGAAGTTGTTTAGCTGCCTCACGCTTCCGCTCTTCCAACTCACGAATCAAATTCGCATCCGGGTCCGCTGGGTCATACTTACGGCCAGCTAGGCTCTCCTCGGCTAGGTTGAAGGCGGCAAAGGCTTCATGAATAGACTTAAGGGCTCGACGGTCTTCCCTCCGCTGATACTCTTGTAGTTCATTGTCGTGTTTATCCTTCGAAACTCGATCAGCAAACCAGAAAGCAAGAACGGCAGACGCAAACATAGCCGCGAGCGTTTCGATTAAGTTTTCCATTGAATTGTTTCAGTCTTTGGCCTGCCTTCTCATCGAGTTAAGCAGGCTGTTGTCACGTGGTCAAAATATGAGGTTCATCGCCTACGACGTGACCTACGCATGCCACAGATACGCGAGACCCCGCGTATAGCGGGGTCTCTTTGTGTGGCGCGCCCGGCACGATTCGAACGTGCGACCGCCTGGTTCGTAGCCAGGTACTCTATCCAGCTGAGCTACGGGCGCGAGGACGGCGGACTATAGGTTCAGCACCCTACCCTGTCAAGGTTGTACGGAGTTGTCGAGGAAGCCATCGCCACTCGAAAAAAACAGCCTAAACGGCAGTCGCTGGTCCTTTTTGAACTTCACCAGCAGTCCGTAGTTGTCGTTGTCGTAGTCATCGACCCACTGGGTTTCGACCTCGGGAAGAATATCGGGCATTTCGAACTCTTCCGGCGCCTGGCCGACCACGCGGACTTCTTCCATGTCCGGGTCGTCACCCATCGACTCCTTGGGAATGGCAATCATCACCTGACGCTCGCCGGTGGCGGCGTCGTAACTTACGTCCATCACGTCGGCACCGAGCTTGTCCTCGTGATGGCCTTTTACAAACTCCAGCCAATCGCTCTCCATGCCGACCGTCTGGGCGTTTGCGGTTGCACCTGCAACCAACAGAACGGTAGCCAGACACCCGCTGATGCTAACTATGGATCGCTTCATATCACCTCTCCATACATCTGTTCTGTGAGAGTAGCCTGAAAACAGCCTTCCGTCAGCTCAAGCTTCAACGGCCGGAGACGTGCGCAGGCTGCTAGCTCATCACCATTCTTACGATTCCGCTCGCGCTGACGAGCAGCAGCGCGGCCCCCAAAATCCTGAAAAACAGTTCCGTATCGGCATTCATACTGTAGCGATGAAAGCGCAGCCCCAATAGGTGACCGACAAATGCGCAGGGTAACAGCCAGAGATGATGGATCCACTGCAGGTCGACACCAGTGATCACGAACGCGATGAGCTTCAATGCCACCAGCACGAACCAGAGCACAAACAGCGTGTCTCGCAGCTGTTCCTTTGGAACTCTACTGGCGGCGATGGGAACGACCAGCGGTGCCGCGATAAGCGACACGCCGCTTACGTAGCCGCCGAACATGATAAGAAGCGCGTCTATTCGTGAACTGCCGCTTTTAAACGGCCTGGCCAGCAGGTAGCTCACCCCGTAGACAAGCAGCGTACAAAAGATAAAGACGCTGACTACTGGCCCCGGCAATGTGATTACGCCGGCCACCCCGATCAGCTTGGGCACGATCATGAGAGGGAACGCATAGCGCAGAAAAGCCCAGTTCACGGTGCTGATACTGCGGCCGTTGCGACGTTCTCTCCGATGCGCCAACCAGACGGTGGCTCCAGAGAACACAAGAAGGTGAACAGAGATGAGCGGCAGAAAAACCAGCGGCTCGTCTCGAATAAAAAGTAGAAATGGCAGTGTGAGAACGGCGCCACCAAAGCCGAGTCCGGACCTTACAAAGCCACCCCAGACAAACAGCAGGCCGATCACTGCAAGCTGCCATGCCAAAAGCCCGGTCAAAAGTCGGTCTTATCCAAAATCAGGTGAAGGGAACTCGTTCGCTTATCGGTCGCGTCAAATCGTCGGCCAACTGGGGTTCGACGGCTACTTGTACCGAACGTCGAGGTAGCCTCGTTCCACTGCGGTCTCCAACGCGTTCGCGGCCGAGCATAGCTCGTCATACGCTTCTCGCCGCTGTTCCAATTCGGCAATTTTGTCGCGCGAGGGCAGATCCGGTGCGGCCTTACTAATGGCAAACAATTGCTCAAGGTATCGGAGGCGAGCACGGGCGACGATTGTGATGATCGGCCGAAAGTCCTCGATACTGACCTCATCAATAGCCGGATTCATAATCTCGCGGTTGATGTCTCTGCGCAGCTTCTCGAGTTCGAGTAATAGCCGGCTTCCGTCTTGATTTTGCATCGAGCTCTCCTTAGCGCCTTTGCTGGGCTCTGGCCAATCACGCAGACAGTCCGGGTGAAACCCGCGCTTACCCTTCTAAAGCCAGAGCTGGCCGAGTTTACCAGCTGCAGATAGGTTGCAGATGACTCCTACTGGCCGCCTGACAACTACCGATATCAAAGCTAGGAGGAATCAAACCAAGTATCATTGCAAGGTACCGCCGCTGGTCAGTCCATGATCGCGGCTGCCATCACCAGTTTCGGACTATGACGTAGCGAGGGCCAGCTAAACCTCGTTGTGCTGCCTGCTGATTGATGCCCAACGAGTCATCGCTGTACTTATTGCCTTTTTACAGGAGACACACCGTGAGCTTTGCTTCCGACACTGGAGTTGATACCTCTCAGCACCCTTATGCCGCCGAGGTTGCGCCGGGCTGGGATGTAGTGGGTAACGCCAACGGCGGGTATCTGCTTGCGATTGGTGCGCGAGCGATGGCAGCGGCTGCGGGCAAACCGCACCCGCTGTCAGTGACTGCGCACTTTCTTTCGCCGGGCTGGCCCGGGCCAATCTCCATAGATCCTCAGTTGATTAAGGCCGGCCGGCGCCTGTCGACAGTGCGGGCGACATTGATGAGTCCCGAAAAGCCTCTGATCGAGCTTCTGGGGAGTTTCGGTGACCTGGCTGAGCTGGACGGACCCGCACGGGTCGATAGCGCACCGCCGGATATGCCGCCACCCGACGACTGTCCTCGCGCTCGGGCAAACCCCGAGGTGGGCTTCCCGCCCAACGTTATGGATCGCGTCGATATGCGACTGCACCCGCTTGACGCAAAGTTCCTGGAGGGCAACCCAACCGGAGAGCCCCTGGTTCGAGGATGGGTGCGGCTCCTCGATGATGAGCCGCTGGATGTGTTCAGCCTGTTGTTTGCCACGGATTGCTTTCCACCGACGATCTTCAACGCCAAACTGCCGGTAGCCTGGACCCCGACGATTGAGTTGACGGCACACGTGCGAGCAGTGCCCAGCCAGGGCTGGCTGCGTTGCCGGTTTTCGACGCGATTCATTCGCGATGGCCTCATGGAAGAAGACGGCGAAGTATGGGATGAGCGCGGAGAACTGGTCGCCCAGTCGCGTCAGCTTGCGCTGGTCCCCCAGTCCGCGTGAATCGCCATCGAGCTAAAACCGGAGAAACATCAACAGGGCGATTCAAAAACAGCAACGGCGAACAAGAATCGGGTCGTGACGGCGCGACCTAATCCGCACACTAACAGGCTCCAACATGCATATTGGAGCCACATTCATGTATTCAGTCATGTCGAAAAGAGACAACGCAGGTCAATCGCTCGACCACCGACCCTTAGAAAATTGCTATGCCGAAGAACGAACAGCTCAGGTACAGATGACTGAAGTCGGTCACAAGAACTCGTTAGCCGACAGGTCGACCACACCCGTAGTTCGTAAACCGCGAGCATCCGCTGCCCAGAACCACTTCTCGTTGGTGGCTTCAGCGATCACATACCTGCGCGAGCACCACCTGGCACAACCATCCCTGGCAGAGTTGGCGGGCACCCTGGAGGTCAGCGAGGCGCACCTGCAAAAAGTATTCAGTGCCTGGGCAGGTGTGTCCCCCAAGCGGTTCCTGCAGGTGATGAATCATCGCTATGCGCGGGCGGCACTGAGACGGCAGCGGGGTGTGCTCGACACCAGCTTCGATCTGGGTCTATCCGGCCCTTCGCGACTTCACGACCTGACTGTGAACTGCGACGCAATGACGCCCGGAGAAATCGCGAGCAAGGGGCTGGGGCTTGAGCTTTTTTCTGGCTGGGCAACCTGCCCTTTTGGATCGATGTTCGTCGCCTGGGGAGAACGGGGTATCTGCGAACTGCATTTTTACGACGGACCGACGAGCAGCGTCGAAAGAGCATTTAAAGACGATTGGGCCAATGCTTCACATACACAGGATAGCGAAGGTGCCGAGCGCTGGGCCGCCCGGTTATTCCAGCGAGAACTCCAACCCGGAAAGCTTCACCTGCTCCTGCGCGGTACGAATTTTCAGGTGAAGGTCTGGGAAGCCCTGCTTCGCGTACCCACGGGTGAAATCGCGAGCTATCAGGACCTGGCAGGCCGCATTCAGTCACCGAAAGCTTCGCGGGCGGTTGGCTCAGCGCTTGCGCGTAATCGCATTGGTTACCTGATCCCCTGTCACCGTGTGATACGCGAGAGTGGTGATTGGGGGAACTACCGCTGGGGATTGGAGCGTAAGCTCGCCATGCACCTCTGGGAATCACCGAATTGAAGCCACAGCATCTACTGCAGCTTATCGTCCTTGGCGCGATCTGGGGCTCGTCGTTCATGTTCATGCGAATCGCCGTGCCCCAACTCGGTCCGGAATGGCTTCTGGTACTCCGGATATTCAGCGCATCGCTATTTCTGATGCTAATCAGTCGCTTCCTGCACAAGCCTCTCAACGCGCAAAAGCACTGGAAGCACTATCTGTTTCTCGGATTTTTCAATACCGCCCTACCCTTTCTGGCGTTTGCCTATGGCGCGCTCAAACTGCCCGCGTCGATACTGGCGATACTCAATTCAACGGCGCCATTCTGGGCTCTGGTCATCGGTTTTATCTGGAAGCGAAAACCGATCAGCGCGCGCGCGGCGCTGGGTCTCGTGCTGGGGATGGGCGGAGTCGCGACCTTAGTGGGCCTCGGCGGATTCGCCGTCGAGTCAGACGCGATCGCCGCAGTGGTGGTTACGATTCTGGCCGCCGCCTCCTACGGTTTGTCGAGCATCTATGCGGAGTTCGCCGAACGGGTCGAATCCTACGCCAATGCGCACGGAAGCCTCTGGGCTGCTGCTATTTTGCTGGCGCCTCTCGCTCTGGCGACTCCCACTCCCGATCCCTGGCCTCCCCTCGCCACGGGTTACGCACTCGTGCTGGGGCTGCTCTGCACCAGCACCGCTTACCTGATGTACTTTAAGCTGATTGCCGCCGCCGGGGCTCCTGCCGCGCTGACCGTGGGCTACCTGATACCGCTATGGGGTGTGCTGTGGGGCTGGCTGTTTTTGAATGAGCCGGTGGGATGGAACACGGCGCTTGGGGCGGGACTTGTGCTGCTGGGGACGGCCCTGGTGACCGGCTTTAAGCCACAGACCCTCTCTCGATTGCTGCGCTTTCGCGCTGACAAAGTGATCGATCCCAGCGCCACGTCAAAGAGTTCTTCCTGACCAGAAGAACGGCATGGCAAATCCGGTTCGTGCTGGCTCACTACAACCGAACCCTGGAGCTGGCAAACGCACCAACACCGCAACGGCCAAACAGGGTGAGCGCGACCCACTGAATCTGGACGGACTTTTTGGCCGGACCACCAGGAGGCGGGAAGACTCGTCGTAGCTATCAGGAGGGTAGAAAAACCTGCACGCGAGCGCCCCCGGCTGGACTGTTATCCAGCGTGAGCCTACCCCCCTGCGTCTCAAGCAAATCCCGAACCAGCGCAAGCCCCAGACCCTGACCCTCGGTGCGGGTATCGGCGCGCACGCCGCGCTGGAGCAGGCTATCGCGTAGCTCCGGCGAAATCCCATCGCCATCGTCATCCACCGTGATACGAAGCTCTGAATTTTCTGTGTCAAAACTCGCCGAAACATGCACCTTGCGATGTCCATATTTGCAGGCGTTGTCCAGCAGATTGCCGAGTACTTCCATGAGATCTCGCTCATCCCCGCGGTATTTGAGCCGCGAGTCTGCATCTATTTCGATCTCGATATCGCGGCCGGCGTACACCTTTAGGAGAGTGGCTCGTAAGCGCTCTAGAACCGGCGCAAGGGCAATCCGCTGCAGCAAACGATGATTACCACCCACAGCACGCTGGAGATGCCAACTCACGACCTCTTCCATTCGGTCCAGTTGTTCCTTCTGGATAGTTGCGAAGTCGGACGCGCGACGGTCAGCACTTCGCAGGACCGCGACTGGTGTTTTGAGCGAATGAGCAAGGTCGGACAGCGTATTTCTCATCCGCTCACGTCGCCGCTGTTCGCCGGTTAACAGCGTATCCAGATTACGCACCAGGGGTTGAATCTCGGCAGGCCACGCCCCGTCAAGACTCGCCGTATCGCCCCGTTCTATATCGCCGATGCGCTCACCGAGGGTTCGCAGCGGCTTGAGACCCCAGCGAAAAATCAGCAGCTGAATCAGCAGGACCAGAACCAGCGTGACTCCAAGCCATAGCCAGACACTCTTGCGGAACTCCTTAAGGTCCGCGTCGCGAGGAGCCGAACTCTCAGCGATCAGAAAGCGCAGCGGTGCCGCCGCCTGATCGGGTACGTCCCAGAGCACCTGATACGCATGACGAAAGAGCCCGTTGGCTTCGCTATCGTGCCGCTCCCCGGGGTTGAGCGCAGGTACGCCCGCCGCGAGATACGTCAGGGGGTCACCCAGGAGGGATGTCGATGGCGAAGACCACAGCACGCGATTTGCTGCGTCGGTTATCAGCGCATACAAGCCCGACGCGGGTTCGGTCAGGCGTGGCTCGACCGGCTGCCCGGAAAAACGAAACTCATCACTGAATTCTGCCTGGGCGAGCAACGTAAGCACCTGCAGTTGCAGACGCTCGGAAGTCGCGGCATCCAGGGCACTCCGGTGCGCGCGCTCGAGATAGAAGGCAGTGCCCCCAAGAGTCAGGGGCAACAGAAGCAGGGCGGCCATGAGCAGACGCGCGGCCAGTGAACGGGCGGAGGTATACCCCGCCGCTTCGACAGGCTCGTTCACGCGTTTACTTCGCCCGCTGCGCCTGCTTGAGATGAGTCACTTCCATGAGACTCCAGAACGAAACGATAGCCAGCACCCCGAACGGTCTCTATCAGCGTTTCGTTATCGGTCAGCTGAAGTTTTTTGCGCAGGCGACGAACGAACACTTCGAGAACGTTACTGTCGCGGTCTGAGTCACCTGCATAGAGATGGTCCAGGAGTTCGGATTTGGATACCACCTGCCCCGCGCGATGCGCAAGGTACGCCAGGGTATTGTATTCGAACGCAGTGAGAGTAACTTCCTGGTCGCCGCAGAACACCCGGCGCTCGCTGAAGTCCAGTACCAGTGACCCCGCATAGCTGGCCCGCGAAGTGGTTCGTCCCGCAATGCGCCGCAGCAGCGCATGAATGCGCGCTTCGACTTCTTCGAGGTAAAAGGGTTTGGTGACGTAGTCGTCCGCACCGGCCTCCAGTCCGCCAACTTTGTCCTTCCAATCTGCCCGTGCTGTCAGGATCAGTACGGGCATCACGACGCCCGCTTCTCGCCATGAACGGACGATATCAATACCCGTCTCGTCGGGGAGTCCCAGGTCAACGATCGCGATGTCGCAGGGGAATTCGGCGGCCAGGTAGCGACCGTCGCGCCCGTTGGCGGCTTCATCCACGATCCAGCCTGACTTTCGGAAGTGCCCAGCCAGCTGTGTCCGCAACTGCGGATCGTCTTCGATTATCAAGAGGCGCATCGTCGGCTTCGCCCGGCGGCTTACTCGGAGATGTCCACAGTCTTCACTCGTCCGTCGGGCAGAAGCAGACGAACTCGGTATCGGTCTCCCACCTTGCGAACCGCAAGTGCTTTGCCGCCATAGCGGCGCTCCGCACGAGCCGCAGCTTGGGCAAGTTCCTTGTTGCTTCCCTGGGTCGAGTAATTGTCCCTGCGCCGACGCTCATCAGATTCGTCGCGAGGATCATCGGACAGCGCGGACTGCCCCAGAGGTCCAAGGGTGTCGGAGCTCGTGGTTGCGATAGCAAGCTCGGAGGCATGGCCTCGCTGGCCGAGCAGCGAACTCGATGTGAGCAGAACTGTCAGGCACAAAAATAAAGCCCCAGGCCGCACGACACAGTCTCCTCTGAATTCTCATCGCCTATGTTCATACACACATCCGTGCCGCGAGCCCGACGATTCAGGAAAGAGGCTCTACACTGACGCGTACGGCAATCGTCTCACCCGGATCGGTCGCTGAAAAGGTCTTGTAGATATCCCCAGCATAGCGATAGCTAACCCGATATCCGTTGAGCCGCTCCCGATCGCGCAACTCGTACTCGGTGTTGCACACGTTCTCGGTCACATAATAGCTGTCGCCGGCGCGGCGATTTCGCCCGACATCGTGACCGATTGACGCGCCCAGAATTGCGCCTGCACCGGTAATGACATCGCGTCGGCGCGAATTGTTCCCCAGCACTCCGGCAACCGTACCGCCGAGCACCGCGCCCACAACTGTCGGCGTAAAGCTGCGACGCCCACGCTCTACAACGCGCACTCGTTCTTCGCGGCAGATTTCGTGCGGGATGCGCTCCGTTACGGTCTCGTACACCGGCGTCACCGACACCACGGGTGCCTGAACTATTGAGCTCTGTCCAGATGCATACACACTGGCTGCTGATAGTAGGGCGGCGACGGGTAGTTGACTTCGCAGTTTCATAACTTCCTCCATTCGGCTGATTGTTCAACCACGACTTAATTGTGATCAGCGTACGCGCCGCTGGCTGAACCTAAGCTGAACCGAATGAGAAAACTCTGTGCAGACCGTTCAGCTGCGGTTCAGCCAGTGGCGCGTACGCTGATCCCGTGTCAGACAAAGGAGGCACCTAAAATGCGAACGCACGTTCTTCTTGCCAGCTCTCTGGCAATTCTGATCGCCACCCTGCCCTTAAGCGCGTCGGCCGATCGCGGTCATCGAGGCCACGGCTGGGACGGCAGAGGAGACTGGGATCGGTGGGAGCGGCGCCATCATCGGTTTCATCGGCGATTGAACAAACGCCAGTGGCGCAGGCACCACCGTCGGGCCTGGAACAACCGCTGGCGTAATCGCTGGTACTACCATCCCCGCTACCGCTATGACTACTACCCGTTCGGCTGGCGCTCAGGCTTTGCCACGGGAGCAATCATTGGGTCGAGCATCCACCGCGACCGGTTTTACGATGACCGGGACAGGCGTGACCGGGATCGAAGCACGCAAGATCGTGGTGAGATCAGCGGCTGCTTTCAGGTAGAGCGGCTGCCGGATGGCTCGGAGCGGCGTATCGAATTGCCCTTATCTGACTGCCGACTCTAAGGGCGATGGCGCAACCATGGCGCTCTGTGGCCGGAATGCTCAGGCCGCCGAGCGCACTTGCTCAACCACCAGGTGCAGACGACGCAGGCCCTCGGCAAGATGATCTTCGGGTAGTGCCGAGCTGAACCGAAAATGCCGATCAAGTCCGAAATGCGTGCCGGGCACAACCAGCATGTCCTGCTCTCGAAGCAGGCGCGCGGCTAACTCCGTTGAGGATATGGGCAAGTCGTAGGCTACGAAAGACATCGCCGAGGCTTCGGGTGGAACCACCGAGAAGACCTCTGGGTTGGCCTGAAGCAAGGCAGCCAGAGAGCCAAAACCTCGGCGAATCAACTGGCGCGCGCGCTGGCGAATCAGCTCGCGATTGCCCTGTTCTAGGGCGGCTGTGGCCAGGCGCATCGACATATGGCTGGCGGCAATCGATGCGTATTCATGGCGTCGCCAAAGCGGACCGATCAAGTCCTCGGGGGCCACCACCCAGCCGAGACGCAATCCAGGTAGACCGTAGGCCTTACTCATCGAATTGATGGCGATCACGCGCTCACCCGTGCCCCATAAACTGGCCGTAGGTATGTCGGTAGCCCGCTCCGTACCGGCGTAGACTTCGTCAGCCACTAACCAGGCGCCGACTCGGTCCGCTGCCGCAACCAGTGCCGAGCGCTGGGTCTCCCCCAGGATTCGGCCAGTAGGGTTATTGGGATTTACAACGTGGATGATCCGGGTACTGTCGTCCACGACCGATTGGAGTGAGCGTTCGTCAAAGGCCCAATCGGCATCTTCTCGCAGGTCCACCCACCGCACTTCGTTACCGAGGTTGTGCGCATTTCCGGAGAGCTGCTCATAGGTTGGCCTGAAGCAAACCACGTTGGAGTCGGGTTCTAACAGTGTATTCGCTACCAGCGTATTCGCTTCGGTTGCGCCTACGGTGACTAGAACATTGGCGGCGGTCGCACCTGGATACATCGACGCGATCCGCTCCCGAAGCTCTGCGAAGCCGTTGACCTGCGGATAATCCACACGCTCCTTGAGTAGCTGCTCAAGGTCCAGCCCGGTGAGTTCCATAAGCTCCCCGTAACTCATCGGGTGTACGCCGCTTTCGGAGAAGTTGTAGCGAACACCGTGCTCGCATTCGGACAGAAACTGCTCGACGGCAAATGGCCTGAACTGGCCTCTTACGCCATGCATTGAAGTAGTCATTGCAAATTGTTCTCTTTGCTTGTCGGTATCTCGCCGCAGAGCATCCCTTGCACAGTTTGAGCCTGGGACGAGAACACTCGGGTTCCACCCATGTTGACCGAACTAGAGATTTTCACCATTAACACTCTTCAATTTTATCTCGCCTTTGCTTAAGGCCCAGCTTACCGCCAGAAACTAAACGACGGGGCACAAGTGGAGCTGAGGGGCTACGCGTCGGCCATAGCTAAAACCTTTCTGAGCGTCGCAGCGCTAACGTTTCCGCCACAGATCAAAATCACCACGTTTTTATTCGGGAAGTCCGCCGCGCTCTCTAGAAATGCCCCGAGCGCCACGCCGGCCGCACCCTCAGCGAGCTGGTGCTGGTTCTCGATGAACGCAACCATCGCGTCCGCTATGGACCTCTCCTCAACGAGCACGTAGTCATCGACCAGTTCCCGGCAGAGCTCGAAAGTAATCGCATCTTCTTCAATGCCACCTGCGGTGCCATCGGACAAAGTCGGCGCGCTTTCGGTGAACACTATGCGCCCGGCTTCGACGGATCGGGTCATGACCGGAGACGCTGCCGGTTGACAGCCGACAATCTTCCCCTGCGGATTATGATGTTTGATGACGCTGGCCACTCCGGATATCAACCCGCCACCTCCGATAGAGACGAAGACCGCGTCGACGTCGGGCAGATCCTGTAGGATCTCTACACCGCAGCTTCCCTGCCCGGCAATGACTGCAGGATCGTTGTAGGGTGAGATAAAAACCTGGCCATGATGCTGCGCGAAGGACCGCGCGTGCTCCTCGGTGTCGAGCCCGTCAGTCCCAAAATAACGCACCTCACCACCATGGGCTCGAATTGCGTCTACCTTGGTCTGGGAAGTTTGCTCCGGAACAAAGACAATCCCCCGGGTGCCTAATCGAGAAGTCGCCAGTGAAACACCGGCGCCGTGGTTCCCACTGGACGCAGTCACACATCCCTTTGCACGGTCCTCTGATGACAGCGTGAGAAGCCGATTAGTCGCTCCACGTAATTTGAACGAGCCGGTATCCTGCAGATTTTCGAGCTTGAGCCAGACCTTAGCCCCAGTGGCTGCGGAAAACTGCGGGGAATACACAAGCGGTGTTTTCCGCACGTACGGTTCAAGACGTACGGCAGCCGTTGCGGCCTCTTCGGCCATCGATTGTATAAGAGGATTCATCGACCAATACTTACCTTAGGTTCTGCCTTGCACGCCAGCGAAGGCACTTCTATGCCGGCAGGGTTCTTTTTTTGCTGCTCATGCTGCTTTCTGGCAAGGTGGTCTCGCCATGTCTCACCAGATCAATAATAAACGGGAACAGCCATCTTGACCGACGCTCATCGTTCGCAGACCGAGGATTCGCATCCAGTGGCGTCAACCCCGGCCGATGTAGAGGCTTCGGACCCCACGATCCGACCGACAGATAGTTCACCTCACAACAGCGTTGTGTATCGCCGGTTTGTGCTGGTGATGCTCACCGTCGTTTACGGATTCAATTTTATAGACCGACAGATCCTGGTCATTCTCCAGGAGCCGATCAAGCTTGAAATGGGTCTATCTGACGCCCAGTTGGGGCTACTCAGTGGCTTCACCTTCGCGATCATTTACGTCACTGCCGGCATTCCGATCGCTTATCTCGCTGATCGCAGCAATCGTAGAAACATTATTGCCATCGCGCTGACTGTCTGGAGCGGCATGACCGCATTGTCGGGATTCGCACAAAACTACTGGCAGCTATTACTTGCGCGGGTGGGTGTCGGCCTGGGCGAAGCCGGGGGCAGTCCTCCGGCGCACTCAATAATCAGCGATTACTTTCCTCCCGAGCGCAGGGCGACCGCGCTGTCGTTCTACTCCACCGGCATTTATGTGGGCATATTACTCGGCTACGCCTTTGGAGGGTTGCTGGCCGCAACGTTTGGCTGGCGAATGGCTTTTTTGGTAGTGGGACTACCAGGAATAGTGCTCGCCGTATTGCTGCTCGTTTTTGTCCGCGAACCCAGTCGCGGTCGCTGGGACGGAAACGCCTCTCTTAATGAGCGCCCGACGCTTGGCGAGACGCTGACGCTCCTTCGTCGGCGCAAGTCTTTCCCGTTTGTCGCCCTAGGATGCGCGATGACGGCGTTCGTTGCCTACGGCAACGGGAACTTTTATCCGTCGTTCCTGATCCGCAATCACGGTATGGACATCGCCCAGGTGGGCCTAGTGCTTTCGTTAGTGGCGGGTATTTCAGGCGGCATCGGCACCTTCGCGGGTGGCTACCTCGCAGACCGGCTCATCGTTCGCGACCGCCGCTGGTACACCTGGGTGCCGATACTGGGACTTGTTTTGGCCTTACCCGGTTTCTACATCCTTATCTCGGACAACACGACAGTCGTGCTTGTCTTGATGTTTCTTGTGGGAATTGTGAATTCTCTTTACCTGGGCCCGAGTATCGCTGTGTCGCACGCAATGATGCCACCGCAAATGCGCGCCCTCACGTCAGCCGTACTATTTTTTGTACTCAATATGATTGGCCTGGGCTTGGGACCCTTTATCACAGGGCTGAACTCCGATTTGCTCGCGGACGTCTCCGGAGCGGATAACCTGCGCCATGCGATGCTGATCACCGCAGGACTCGGTCTCTCGGGGCTGTTTTTCTTCTGGCGGGCTTCCCAGCTATTACTTGATGATCTTGACGATGCATCAGCGCACCAACCGGCCAACGAATATCGCCAGTGAACACCAGCGGCTGGCCGCTACCGACAACTCTTACGTTTCCATGGAGACCCTGAGATTCGTTCCCTATCGGGCTTTCCTATCCAGCTATTCGAGCCATTTGTACATTACGAGCGCATCGATAAATCCCCGCGATGGATGATCGAACGCTTTGGGTAGACGACCCACAACCTCAAACCCCAGCTTCATCCACAGCCGCGCCGCACCTTCGTTGCTTGAAGCGACAAAGTTGAACTGCATGGCCTTGTAACCCAGTTCTTTGGCCACTTCCTGAGAGTGCTCACACATCGCCGTAGCCAGACCGCGCCCGCGCGCTTGTGTGGATACCATGTAGCCGCAGTTGCACACATGGCTACCCGGGCCAGACTGGTTGGTTTTAATGAAGTAGCTGCCGAGTATTCGTTGACCGGTCTCGCAAACATACGTCGCCCTCGGTGCCTGCATCCAGACCTGCTCGGCGTCTTGCCTCGAGAGATCCCGCGGATAGGCATAGGTATCTCCGGCCTGCGTGATCTCGTGAAAGAAGCTCCAGATTTGATCGAAGTCTTCCGGTTGAGCGAGCCGTAGTTGCACAAACGCGTTACCAGGGTATCAAGCGAATCCGCCCAGCGTGCACTGGGGCTGGCGAATGGGATGGGGATGGCCCTTGCACGGGAGAAAAAGCGAAGTTAGCTGAGAGTATTTCACCGGTGTATCAGAACCGATCAAGGGTACAGTGTTCCCGTTCGTAAAGGCGCTGCAAGTAAGCAACCAGATTCGGGAAATCCTTGAGCAAGCCATCTTCATGGCCCCAGTTCAGGGTGTAGCTGACGAAAATGTCGGTAGCCGAGAACCGGCCATCAACCAGATATTCGTTCGCGGAGAGAATTCCATCCAGTACCGCGGCCGCCTTATGGAACAGCTTTGTGTTTTGAGGAACGATCTGCGGGACGTGCTGATCTTTTTCCAGGATGAAGTCGATCGTATTGATCTCACTACTCTGAAGAAATGCCTCCATCTCAGCCAGTGCAAAGCTCGCCCACTGATAATGCAAGTAACGAGACCAGGTACCTGGCCTGGCGATGAGCTTTCGCTCCGGTACGAGGTCCGCGACAGCGGTGACAATTGCACTGGATTCAAAGAGCGGACGGCCGTTGATGATCGCAGCGGGCAGCTTTCCGAGCGGATGTACCTTGCGCAGCTCATCGCTCTTGAACACCTCAATGCTGTTTCCCAGCGATTCGTACTCTAACCCTGCCTCCAGCAGAGTCCATCGCACTCGACCGGAGCGAGTCGGCCCTAGCTCGAACAGCTTTATATCATTCATGCGCAACGAAAAAGATGGGACCGAACCCCGGGCCTAGGCTAGACCCGAGGCGATCCAGTCATGGCAGTGCCGCAACCCAGGAACTGTTTTCGAGCCACTTCTGTCGCAGCCGACCCAGGAGCCCCGTGCCTTCATAGGTTCGAAGGAAGTTCTGAACCAGATTCAGAAACTCGGGGTCGTCCGACGACACGGCAATACCATAAGGCTCGACGGTAAGAGGCTTCTCAAGCGTAACCAAACCGGCGTCGGGGTTTCGCAGTACTTGCAACTTGCACACTGGGGCATCCGCGACCATGGCAGCGACGTCGCCATCAGACACCATCTTGATTGCCTGATCGTAGTTCTCAACCTCTACCAGGGTTGCCTTTGGGGCCGCTTCCCGAACGAATGTCGCGCTGGTGGAGTTTTGTAGTGCGGCAAGTTTCACTTCGGCCATGCCGATGCCGGCGGAGGCGATTTCGTCAAGAGCGGTTCGTTTGGCAAGAATGGACTTTCCGCCCATCAGGTAGGGTCCGGCGAAGGACGCTGAGCGTGATCGGTCAGCAGTAATCGCCATACCGGAGATTACCAGATCAACTTTGCCATCCTTTAGGGCCTTTGTGAGACTTCCAAAAGGCATTTGTGAAAACTCGGGCTTCACATACATGGCGCTGGCCATCGCCTTCGCGAGATCTACGTCATAGCCCATGAGTTCGCCCTGGCGATTAAGCATGTTCATCGGTGGCTGGTCACCGGAAATTCCGATGATCAGCGTCTTGTTCTTCACAACCCGGTCAAGGGTATCGCCCGCTTGCGCAGTGGTCGTACTGAAAAGGGCCAGCACGGTAAGTGCTGAGACAAAGAGCCTTAGGCTATTCAACATTTAAATCTCCCGAGTTTGTCCTGAAACGATCTTGAATCCGTCTTGAAACCAGTCTGAGACTAGCGAGATGACACCTACACGGCGCCGAGAAGCGCGAAGTGTACGCGCAGAGTGTGACGAATACACAGGGTAAGCCGCGAAAAGACTCTCAGGGCAAACCATGGCGCATCACCCTGGTGACACTGGCTGCCAGGCGAGTAATGGCTGCCTACGAGCAGAGTCGGCGGCCCGCCAAGGCGAGCGATGACAACTCAGCGGCGGGCAACCCCAAGCTTATCCAGTCGCCAACGTAGTGTGTCGATGCGATCCTGCCCAAAAAAGGGTTCGCCGCGAACGGCCATGGTAGGCACTCCCCAGTGGCCAATTTTCTCCAGTTCTTCATGGTTTTGCTCAATGCTCTGTAGCTGATCACCATCGGCGATAGCGGCGTCCATAGCAGCCAGGTCCAAACCAATACCACTGGCTGCACGTCGCAAATGATCGCCCTGATCCCATTGCGCTGTACCACCAAAGATCAGACGAGAAACAGCGGCTGCAAACTCGACGCCCTTACCGCGGCGCTGTGCCTCTACACCCAGAGCGGAGAGCCGATAGATATACGGTTGCTCATCGGCGACCGCAAGCGTCTCGAAATCCTGAACAATCGGATCGGGATTGGGCCAAGTAAACGGTAACCCCAGGTACTGGGCACGACGAATCGAATCCATCACGATGTACATCGCTGGTTTACGATTATCCTTGTTGAATAAGGTTGTTTTTGTGCGGATGGCGATGGGAAACACCACACGAAGGTGCACAGCAACGTCGTAATCCTGCTTCAGCTTGAGTAGATCGGGCGTTACCAGATAGGAATACGGGCTCCGAAAAGACCAGAACACATCGACGGGTTCGGACATAGATTTCAACCTGAACGTTTTAGTTATCGTTGAGTCGCATCATGCCCGGACCGGATTCGATATTCGAGGCTTGGCGACGATCGAGTCATGTAATCGGCTTTGGAACAACTCGATTTACCACTCGACCACTGAATCGAGCGTAAGGCACCGACTAGGGCGTGGGTTCGCGCCGTCGATCGTAGCTTTGAATGGTCGGGGCGGCCGGATTTGAACCGACGACCACCACACCCCCAGTGTGGTGCGCTACCAGACTGCGCTACGCCCCGAGTACGTGGAATGATCGCTCGCACTACTGCTGTTAAGAAGCGCCATCGACTTGCTCGACAACGCGAGCATGTATTCCACGACGCCGCGCATTATACGCAAGATTCGATGGGTGAAAACTCATGAAGTGTCCGCTGCTTTAACTGCTACGAATTCACGAGGAAATACAGGTGGATTGATACAGAACTCACCTGGTGCCCAGTCTGGCTTCTTCGTTGAATTATTCGGGCGCTTTATCGCACCTGGCCGCGTTGCGGATCGTCGCCATAGCCAAGGCGATGTCTCCTCACCGCGCTTTGTCGTCACTAATGCCAGTCACGAATACCAGTCATGAAAAATCACTCGAAATTACTTTCAGTGAGTTAAGCAGACAGGGCACCAAGTAGGAGCATCGACAAATAATCCAGATCCTGTGGCCGGAAAAGTCGCGCCGGCAGCCCGAGGGCAACGCGCCGATGCTAACGCTTGGTTGGTGTCAGAAGTTCAAGAAGCTCTTCTAAGTCTTCGATGGTTTCTTTGATGACGGCAGCGATTTGATCGGGGTGTACTCCACCGGCCTTCTCGTCAGTCATCCGCTGTCGCGCACCACCGATGGTGTAGCCCTCTTCATAGAGCAGAGCACGTATCTGGCGTATGCAGAGAACGTCTTCGCGCTGGTAGTAGCGCCGATTGCCTCGTCGCTTGACGGGCTTTAATTGCGGGAACTCCTGTTCCCAGTAGCGCAAAACGTGAGGTTTTACGGCACAGAGTTCGCTCACTTCACCGATGGTGAAGTAGCGCTTGCCGGGGATGGCCGGTAGCTCGTTATTGTTGCTCGGTTCCAGCATAGTCCTCGACCCTGGCCTTCAACTTCTGCCCAGGTCGAAAGGTTACCACCCGCCGAGCCGAAATCGGAATTTCTTCGCCTGTCTTGGGGTTGCGCCCAGGTCGTTGGTTCTTATCGCGTAAATCGAAGTTCCCGAAGCCCGAGAGCTTGACCTGCTCGTTGTTCTCGAGACAGACACGAATCTCCTCGAAGAACAGCTCTACGATCTCTTTGGCCTCTCTTTTATTCAGGCCGAGCTCATCGAACAATCGCTCAGCCATCTCTGACTTGGTCAGCGCGCTCATAGAAGAATCTTGCAAATCCTTATCAGTCCCAAGGTTGAAAGCACAGCACACAATTCAAAGGGCAAACCGTAACGCTGTTGGCCCCCACAAAGTCGGCGGGGTCGTGCCTCTAAACTACCTACTCGACTGCCCAGCTGCCTATCGTTGTTATACAAAAGCTGTCTCAGCGTTTTGTATTAAGCGGTTAGCGGCCGGTTTGGGTGTGAGCTGACCTTCCACTCCCAATCGGTATCGGTAAGCATCTGTGTTTTCAGGTCCTGCGGGCACCGACGCCGCAGTCGCCACTGACTACCTAACGCTTAACCGCTAGTGCTTGGCATCCTTGTGTTGCTGTTCGGCTGCCATTTTTCTTCTGACCCAACCAGCATCCGGTGCGATCAGCTTCGAAGCTCAGCGTTATAGTTTTCTTTCAGAGAATCAACAACTTGCTGAATACTCGTGTTGATTTCGTCGTCGGCAAGCGTGCGTGATTGGTCTTGGAAAGTCAAACCCAGCGCAAGACTTTTTCTTTGTGGATCAATGCCTTTGCCCTGATAAACATCAAAGAGCGTTAAGTCTTTGAGGTAAGCCCCTGCTTGTGCTCGGACATTCTCGATAACCGAGCCCGCAGACACACTCTGATCGACCACAACGGCTATATCGCGCCTGAGTGCCGGAAAGCGAGAGATGGGTTCGAAAGAAGGTTTCTTAGCTTCGAGAAACGCATGTAAATCGACCTCGGCGACCACTACCGTAGACTCGAAATCGAGTTCCTGCTGCAAGCTTGGATGCACCACTCCCAGCACACCGAGCTCGCGCTCGCCGCGCATTATTCGAGCGGTCTGCCCAGGATGCAGTCCCGGGTGCTGGGCCGGTACAAAACTCAAAGGCTCAGACAGGTTTGACGTACTGGTTAGGGACTCCAGTACACCTTTTACATCGAAGAAATCCACGGGCCGAATGTCATTAGACCAGGCCTCGCGTTCAATTCCGCCGGTCACCAGCAGTGCAAGCGCGGGCGTTTGAACCAGACCATCAGCGCCTGGCTGAAACCGCAGACCCGTCTCAAAAAGCCTCACTCGCGCCTGTTGTCTGTTCACATTGTGCGCACCGGCACGGAGCAACCCTCCCAGGAGGGTCGTGCGCATGACTGCGTGCTCAGGTGAGATCGGATTACTGAGAGCGATGGGATTTACGTCAGGTGCGAGCTGCTCCTGAATCTCGCGATCAACAAAACTGTAGGTGATGGCCTCGTGAAAATCTCGCGCCAGCAGCGTGCGACGAAGTGATCGCAGAGATGCGTTCGACTCACTCGACTCCTGCATCTCCACATCGGCTTGTATGCGTGTGGTAGGCAGATTGTTGTAGCCATACAGCCTTCCCACCTCCTCCAGAAAGTCAGCCTCGATGTTCAAGTCAAAGCGCCAACTCGGTGCGCGACACTGCCAACCATCGTCGATGCGCGTGAATTCCACCCCGAGCCCGTCAAGCATACGCTCCACATCCCCGTCATCAATCTCGACGCCCAATAAGCGGGGTATGCGTGCCCGACGTAGTCGTACGACGTCCCACTCCGGCATATCCGATTCGCTGACCGCTTCCGTGACCGGCCCGGGTTTGCCGCCAGCCACCTCAAGCAACAAGGCGGTAGCGCGCTCCATGGCTTTGCGCTGCAGATCGTAGTCAACGCCGCGCTCGTAGCGATGCGAGGAATCCGTGTGCAGTCCGAACTCGCGAGCCTTGCCACTCAAGGGTACCGGGGCAAAAAAAGCCGACTCCAGCAGGATGCGAGTGGTGCCGGCTGATACCGCGGTCTCACTCCCCCCCATGATGCCCGCCAGAGCAAGTGCTCGACCGTGATCGGCAATCACGAGGTTGTCTTCGGTGAGCTCGATCTCCTGGTCGTTCAACAAGGTGATTTTCTCGCCGGAGTTGGCTTTGCGCACCACGATTCCGCCCTGAACCTTGTCCAGGTCGAACGCGTGCATAGGCTGACCGAGCTCCAGGAGGATATAGTTGGTCACATCCACCGCTGGGTCGATGCTGCGCACGCCACAACGTCGTAGCTTCTCCTGCAGCCATACTGGGCTACGACCACTCAAGTCCGCGCCTTCGATCACCCGACACAGATAACGCGGGCAGTCGCCCGGGGCATTTAGCTCAGCGTTCAACTGGGTATCCAGCACGGGGGATACAGGTGCAACATCAGGCTCAGTGAATGCCTGCCTGTTGATTACCGCGACCTCCCTGGCAACGCCGCGGATACTCAGGCAGTCGGAACGGTTGGGTGTGAGGCCAATCTCGATCGCATGATCGTCCAGACGCAAATAGTCACGCAGACTTTCGCCGACCGGTGCGTCAGCCGGGAGTTCGAGCAGGCCTTGCTTGTCGTCCGAGAGCTCGAGCTCACTGGCAGCGCACAGCATGCCCTGAGAGAGCTGGCCTCGAAGCTCCGCTTCCTTGATTGCAAAACCACCCGGTAGCACGGCACCTACTCGAGCAAGCGGAGCTTTGAGTCCAACGCGTGCATTCGGTGCGCCACATACGATTTGTACAGGCTCCGAGCTTCCGTCGTTAACCGTGCAGACCTGCAGCTTGTCAGCGTCGGGATGCGGTCGCGCACCGGTAATTTCGGCGACGACAACATGGGAGAACACGCCGGCCACCGGTTCGATGGCGTCGACTTCTAGCCCAGCCATGGTCAACTGATGGGCTAGCCCTTCACTGTCGATCTTTGGATTGACCCATTCTCGGAGCCAGCTTTCGCTAATCCTCATCGTTCAATATTCCCGGTAGCGTAAGTATCGAATCTGTTTTTGGAGAAAAGAGTGCCAGGCCACTTGCCCAGCCAATCCCGGTACTCGTTAGAACTGCCCCAGGAAGCGTAAGTCGTTCTCGAAGAACATCCGTAGATCGCCCACTCCGTAGCGGAGCATGGCCAGCCTTTCCACCCCCATCCCGAAGGCAAACCCGGCGTAGCGCTCCGGGTCAATTCCCGACATTTCGAACACTCTCGGATGCACCATTCCGCAACCCATGACCTCCAGCCAGCCAGTGTGGCTGCAGACGCGACAGCCTTTTTCGCCAATACACTGTACGCATTGAATATCCACCTCAGCACCGGGCTCCACGAACGGGAAGTAAGAAGGACGGAAGCGTACTTCGAGCTCCGCCTCGAAGAAGACCTGAAGGAACTGCGCGATCAGCCCCTTCAAGTCTGCGAGGCTCGACTGCTCGTCGACCAACAGACCCTCGACCTGGTGGAACATCGGCGTATGGGTAAGGTCGGAATCACAGCGGTACACGCGACCGGGACAAATTATTCGTAGTGGCGGCTCGCTGTTCTCCATAACGCGAACCTGCACGGGCGACGTATGGGTTCGAAGCACCGTTCGTTCGTCGACGAAAAAAGTATCGTGTTCGGCGCGCGCCGGATGATGCGGTGGAAAATTCAGTGCTTCGAAGTTGTAATAGTCATCTTCGAGCTCCGGTCCGTCGGCAACCGAAAAACCAGCGCTGGTGAAAAAATCTTCGATGCGCTCAATGGTGCGAGTTACCGGGTGCAAGCGCCCCGTCTGGGCACCCCGCCCCGGCAGCGTGACGTCGATTGTCTCCGCAGCGAGGCGCTGTTCGATTGCTTCCTGTTCGAGGCCGGCTTTTTTATGGCTGATCAACGTCTGTACATCCTGCTTCACGACGTTGATTCGCGCTCCTGCCTCGCGGCGCTGATCGGGCTCGAGGGACGACAGACCCTTCAGAAGGGCCGTGATCTGGCCCTTCTTACCCAGATATTCAACCCGCAGCTCCTCCAGGATCCGCGCATCGGCGGCAGCTTCTATGGCGTCGTGAGCGCGCTGCTTTAGCTGTTCGAGATCTTCCATACGATCTGGCTATCCATCTTGACCGGTAGTTGCCGCGCTTCACCCTGTTCTGGTGTACGCAGCGAGGTACGTTTAACTGTTGGACTTATGCTACTTCTACTGCTGCTACTTATTCTGCTACTGGTGTTGCTACGTCCGGCAATCGAGTGCACGTGAAGTAGCAAAACTCAGCCAACAGGGCCCTGGCCGTCCAAGGCAACAATCGGGTAGGAGGCAGGGTTACCCCTGCCGTCCTCCCACACCACCGTACGTACGGATCCGTATACGGCGGTTCACATAACACGCTGAAGCCTGCGCACTGTATCCAGCACCGACACCAGCCCCCATTGATCGAAGCGCG
>JBCCPL010000027.1:0-89154 GCA_039111155.1 Pseudomonadota bacterium
CGCTGGGATTGGGAGCAGCGGTGGATACTCTGAGGATAGTGACCGAATGCCGTGGTGGTTAGGCAGGCCTCGACTGTGCGGGTAGTGCGGTAGTGAAGTTATGCGTGATGAAAGCTGTTGCGAAGACTGGTTTAAGCGCAGGCTCTAGTGTCCTGCATGGTTAATCCGTTGAATAAATTTCGAGTGATTTTTTGTGCCTGACAAGGCGCGGTGAGGAGTCATAGCCGTAGCTATGGCGACGATCCGCAACGCCGCCAGGCGCGAAAAAGCGCCGAAATAATTCAACGAATTAGCCACGCAGGACACTAGGCCGCGGCTTCCTCTGCTACCGCAGTCTTATCTCCATCATTAGCTATCAGCCGCATAAAGTCATCGATCGGCATGGGCCTGCTGTACAGGTATCCCTGGAATCTCCGGCACCCGGCACCCACCAGAAACTGGTGAACTTCCTGGGTCTCAACCCCCTCAGCGATAACCTCAAGGTCGAGGGTTTGCGCCATGGAAATGATCGCTCTGACAATGTTTGCATCGCCGGGATCGGTAAGCACATCGCGAACGAAAGACTGGTCGATCTTCAGCGCATCAAGCGGTAGGGATTTCAGGTAGCTCAACGAGGAGTAGCCGGTACCGAAGTCATCGATCGAGAACCGCACCCCTTTTTGACGCAGGGCTTCAATCTTGAGGATGGTGTCGTCGACATCTTCAATCAACAACCCCTCCGTCACCTCCAACTCAATAAGTCCTGCAGGGATATCCTTATTTTTGATGGCATTTAGAACGGTCGCAGTGAACGCTTTCGACCTGAACTGTCTTGGACTGACGTTCAGGGCGACCGAAAAACCGCGATCATCAAAGCGACCGACCAGATCCCGCGCGAGATCGCAAGCCTCGTCGATTACCCAATCTCCGAGCCGGTAGATGAGACCGCAGTCTTCGGCGATGGGGATGAACTGAGAAGGGGGTATAAAGCGCCCGTCATTGTTCCAGCGAAGCAGTAGCTCAACGCCACGAATCTGAAGCGTGTCGTCGTACTGCGGTTGCACATGCAGGCTTAACCCACAACCGGTGTCGAGCGCTGTTCGCAGCTGGTTTTCGAGCCGCAGGCGACGCGAAAGTGCATCGTGCATATCCGACTCGAAGAACCTGACCATATTGCGGCCATCTTCTTTGGCCCGATACATCGCCGTGTCCGCATATTTGAGCAGATCATCGACGTCTGCAGACTCCGTATCCAGCAAGCTGATTCCGATGCTCACCGTAATGTGAATTTCGTTGCCGCGGACTGTTGCTGGCTTCTCGATTTCGCTTCGAATCTGCTCGGCGCGCTTACGCACGATCTGATTCAGGACCTCGCCGTCTCCGTCGAGGTCTGTAATCAGCGCGACAAACTCGTCTCCCCCCAGGCGGGCGGCGGTATCTTCCTCTCGCAGAAGACTGTCCATGCGCCGGGCAACCTCCACCAGAAGCTCGTCCCCAACACTATGACCCAGGGAGTCGTTAACGCGTTTAAAGAAATCGAGATCAAGGAACAGGAGAGCTGCCTTTTGGTTGTGGCGTTTCACGCGTGCGAGCGACTGACCGAGCCGGTCCTGGAGCAGCCGCCGATTGGGAAGTCCGGTCAGATCGTCGTAGAGAGCCTGGCGCCGGATGGTATCTTCGGCGCGAGAGCGCAAAAGCTTCATCTCCAATCCTTCGACCAACGTTCGGTTTGCCCGGATGGCGTAGCTTCCAACAAGGACGATGTAAACAGCGGCGAGACCGGCCATAACGTAGGCTTCGTCACCGCCCTGAAACAACAGCCGCGACGCGAGCATGCCCATGGCCAGTGCGATGAATGCCACACTCGCTTCGCTGAACGCCGCCAGTGTCACGATTCCGCCGGAGCACATCCCAGAAATCGCGAGCACGATCAGTACTTCCAAAACAATACTGGACGGATCCCAAAGCAGCACCGCCAGCAGGCCCCAGGACATGCCGCCCAGGACCGCACCAAACACAAAATTGATGCGCAAGCGGTCGGCGTTGCTCTCGCGTTCAGCACCACTCATTTGCCGAAAGCGACGCAGTGAGTTCAATCGAAATGCAGCAACCGCCAGTGTCACAACACACCAAACGGAAACCAGATGACTGTTCTCGGGCCTCCAAACCATCGCAGAGACAACAAAAACGGCTATGAACACAGCCAGAAACAGGCGGCCGAGAGACTCGTAGGCAATAGAAAGCCGCTCCTGCAGAACCCGTCGTTCGAGGTCCTGCTCCGGATCGTCGTGGAGCCTTTCTTCTTCTACTACATTGTTGCGCATAAGATCCCGGTTATCACTTGGGGCGCTTTCGGTTCGTCCGGTTTGTTAGTGGATCGACGGCACTACATTTTATCGAGCGGACTAGTTGCAGCGTCGCTGCATCAGCCGACCTGTGTAGCAGGCCTGATAGATAAAATCTCGTGAGACGTGTGATTTTGTACAAAAAGTGTGACTCGCTTCACTCAGGCTCTCTCGCTCCCCTAACCGCCTGCACTGTTGAGCATTCGATGGGCGTTGCGACCGTGAAGGGAGCCTAGTTGAGAACCGCTGCTGGCAGTAGGATAGCGGTAGATCAGCACAACTCTGAACGCCACTTAATATTCGTATTTAGCTCAGGTTGCGGCGCACGTGCGGGTGCAGAGCGCTCGCGGGTCGGTCTTCATAAATAGGGCGCAGTACCAACTTCCCCCACAAAAGCCGGAGCAGTGGATTTAACCAGGACACGAGGTTAACTTCCGTGTATCCATAGAGTGTGCCCGTCGGCTCGAAGGAGGCTTTTTGCCATGATGTTAGTAAAGCGCGCAGTATTGGGTTCGCTTCTATACGTGGGAGTATTGCTACTCTCTGCGCTGGCGCAGGCTTCGGATCGGCCCAACATCGTTCTGGTGCTGATGGATAACTTCGGCTACGGCGAAGTCGGTGCTTTCGGGGGTGGCGTTCTTCGCGGCGCACCCACACCCAGCATCGATAGTCTGGGTCGTGATGGCCTTAAGCTCACCAACTTTAACGTCGAGGCGGAATGTACGCCGTCGCGAGCCTCCCTGATGACTGGACGCTACGGCATACGTACACGGTTGCGCCCCGATGCGCCGCCTCGTGGAATCTGGTACGGCCTGACGGCCGGGGAGATCACCCTCGCTGAAATGCTCTCCGACGCAGGCTATGCGACAGGGATATTCGGAAAGTGGCATCTTGGAGACGAGCCTGGACGCTACCCGACCGATCAGGGATTTGACGAATGGTATGGAATCCCTAATTCGTCGGATCAGGCGTTCTGGCCGGACAGCGATAGCTTTCAGAAAGATGCGGGGGTTACGTTCACGCGAATCGTGACTGGTAAACGCGGCGAAGAGCCCGTCGCTGGTGCAATCTACGATCTGGCAAAACGCCGGGTGATTGATCGTGAGATCACCGACCGCGCTAAAGCGTTTATAAAACGCAATGCCGATCGCGAAACTCCGTTCTTTGCGTTTCTCCCGTTCACCCAAACTCATGAGCCTGTCGAGGCCCATCCCAATTTCAAGGGCCGTACAGGAAACGGAGCTTTTGCTGACGTCCTGACGCAAACCGACGCGTACGTCGGTGAGTTGCTTGAGTTGATCAACGATCTGGGCCTCGTCGACGATACGGTCTTCATCTTCACATCCGACAATGGCCGCGAAGGGATCAAGCGATCGTTTGGATTCACGGGACCCTGGCGAGGTTCGATGTTCTCTCCCTACGAAGGCTCGCTGCGCGTACCCTTTTTAATGCGCTATCCGAAAGCGATACCTGCAGGTCGCGTATCTAACGAGATCGTTCACCTGGTGGATCTGATGCCGACGCTGGCATCGATGACCGGAAGCGAGTTACCCCAGGACCGAATACTCGACGGAAAAAACCAATCACCTTTTTTTACCGGGACTACCGAAAAATCCGCGCGTGAATCGATTGTCATTTATCTTGGCAATGAGCTGTTCGGAGCAAAGTGGCGAAATTGGAAAATGCTCACGAAGGAGCTCGCTGGCTCAAACTATGCAATTCAGACCATGGCGTACCCGTCAATCTACAACTTGCTGGTAGACCCAAAGGAAGAGGAACCGGAGAAGTTCTATCTCGACGACACCTGGGTGGAAACACCGCTATGGCGAGTAATCGAAGACCACCAGGCTTCCCTCGAAGCCGACTCCGGCATCGCGGATGACTGAAGACGGCTTAGCTTGAGCGAGCAAGATGACATCACTCGTGGAGAAGCGTCGACAGTTTCGGCCGGTAAACTACGAATCCTGGGCCTGTCGTTCATTGCGGCTGTTGTCGCAGTGGTGGCGTATTCTCATCAACTTGTAATCCCAATATTTCTGGGGCTGTTTACCTGGGGAAAAGTCTGGTTTAAGAGTCTCAGTCCCAAGCTGCTACTGCTGCTAGCCAAAAACAGTGTTGTGATCCAGCTCCGAAGATTGGCGGTTCAGGCCTCGGCGCACTTTTTTGTAAAGTCGCACAAGCCGTGGCGCCGAATGCTTATGCGACTTAGAGTCGGGCTTATAGAGTCGTTTAAGAACGTATTTGCGGCCTATCTTGCGCTTCCCCTCTGGCTGCGAACAGCGATCGCCGTGGGCGTTCTCGTAGCAACCGCAGGCAGCTCTTTCGCGGTTTTTGCTTTGTTGATCATTCCCCAGGCCTTGCTTGAATGGTTACGCAAACGCATCGGAGTGCTACTGAACAAGCTGGGGGTCAATCGATTCTTTTCACTCGTGTGGAACCTGCTCGTTCCCGAGTCTCTTCGTTTTCGCTGGCATATGTATGTGAAGTGGACGCTTGGCAGGCGTCAAGTGAACATGGCCAAGCGTTTGCACGAACGCGTAGCTGTGGAGCGCTCATCCTGAACCGGCTTCGACCTGTCGGCTTCGCAAGTAATCAGCAAGTCGGCGTACCCTACCCCGCCTCTAATGAACGAGTCAGGGTGCCCCTGATCGAAATTCAAATTAGAAGCAATATCGAGGTCACGAGCAGGCAGGTGAGACTCAATACCATCCCGCCGATACGAAGCGGTATGCTCTGCTTCATAAACGCGAAACAAAAACCGTGCATCAAGCGACCCAGCACAAAGGTTCCACCTAAAGCGTGAAGCAGTGCTGCAGATGCACCTGTTTCTTCCAGGAAAAACAGCAGCAGCAACATCATCGGCGCGTACTCTGTGAGATTCGCATGCCCACGAATAGCCCGCTCTAGTGTTCCCTCTTCGTCTTTTCCAAACGCAAAAAATGGCACAACTGGGCTACCGCGCAACCCGATCACCCGGAACGAAAGCACGATGAGCCATAAAGCAAGAATTGCCGCATAGAGCCCCGTAATCATGATGGATCTCCTAAACTATCTTGGTGGTCGCCAAAGTTACTTGACTGAGCCCAGACCGCAACGCACAGTGAAGTCGCTCGAAGGCTGCCCGCTCTTCGGTCCTCATCGGAATCGGCACCCAATGTCACTCGAAAACGCAAAATGGCCATGAACTCCGTCGCCTCCGAGCACGAGGGAGCGGCATGTTCGGTGCTTAGTGAAGCCTTTCAGGATGATCCCGTCATGCGCTGGATCTGTGCCAAGCCGGATTTCGTGTTAGCGCTTTTTACGCTTCTTGTTCCGCTTTATTGCCGACAGGGTTTGGCATTCATCGACGACGAACAAAGCGGCGCTTCACTCTGGATGCCGCCGGGTAGGCAGGCGCAGCTCAAACTTGCTTCAGTACCCCACGCGCTGCGCTTTCTGAGCTTGTGCGGCCTTAAGGGCATCAGGCGTATAGGCCAGTTCTCCAGGGCCAGCCAGCGCAGCAAACCATCAGTCCCCTTTTACTACCTTTTTACCATCGGTGTAACGAAATCGGTGAAGGGGAAAGGCGTCGGTTCAAAGATAATGAAGCACACCTTGAAACTGTGTGACGATACTTGCACGCCCGCCTATCTTGAAAACAGCCGGTTTGAAAATCTTGGCTTTTATCAGAAGCATGGCTTCGAGGTTACCGAAGAGACCAAATTGGGTACTCGGGGACCTACCATCTGGCTCATGGTCCGCCAGCCTCAGACCGCTGATCGATGAATTCAACTTCTTTACAGCTGATCGGCGCACCGGCATCACCCTATACACGGAAGATGCTGGCACTGCTCCGATTTCGTCGGATTCCCTACGAAGTTCGGTGGGGAGATCCTGCGACCGTCCTTACCAGCATGGGTTTGGAAGTGCCAAAACCCGTACTGCTTCCGACCTTTCTTTTCAGCCAGGAAGATAATAAAAAGCCGTTCACCGGGAATGGGGGTGCAATCGCGGTTTGCGACTCAACGCCAGTCATTCGAAGCCTTGAGGAAAGCTATGCTCAGCGGTCTGTCATCCCACCGGATCCGGCGCTTAAGTTCCTCAATTATCTGGTGGAGGACTTCGCCGACGAATGGGGAACAAAATACATGTTCCACTACCGTTGGCATGCGCAGCAGGACATCGACAACGCGGGTACCTTGCTGCCGCTGATGATGGACCCGACTCTCGAAAGTGAAAGTTTGAAGTCAGCCAGCAGCTCGTTCATTGAACGCCAAACCGGTCGCTTGTACGTCGTAGGCTCCACGCCCGAAACAGCGCCGATTATTGACGCCAGCTACGAACGTTTTCTTGATGCCATGACGGATGTTCTACAGCAGCGGAGTTTTCTATTCGGTGACAGGCCGTCGGCAGCCGATTTTGCACTGTTCGGCCAGATGTCTCAGTGTGTGGGTCTGGACCCCACGCCACGAGAAATCACGCTGCGTAAGGCACCCCGAGTTGTGGCATGGGTACACATTGTCGAAGACCTGTGCGGGCTTCCGGTGGCCAACGAACAGTGGCATCACCGCGATCAGGTAAGCGCTAACCTTCAACCCTTACTTGAGGAAATCGGCAGGACCTATATCCCTGCCTTGTTGGAAAACGCGCGGGCGTACAGCGAGAAAAGAGCAACCTGGTCCACAACTATCGACGGCGCCCGGTGGGAGCAAAAAACCTTTCCCTATCAGGCGAAATGCCTGCGATGGATCCGTGAGGAGTTCTCCCACCTCGATAGCGACGATCAAGCGTGGGTCCGAGCAATGCTCAGGCGGGCGGCCATCAACGGCCTCGTCGACTGATTGATGGCGAGCGCATCAATAGCAACCACAGCATCAACAGCAAGAGCGAGAACCGCACGGGCCTTCGTGCTTGCAACTCTGGCAGCACATGTCGTCGCTCTTCTAGTCAACGATGTTAGCGCCGCGTCGACACCTATCAGTCAACTAAGCCGAGGCTCTCTCAGCTGGCTGCACACACTCGGGCTGGTGCTACTTGGGGCAGCGTGGCTTCTGATCACACCCAGCCTATGGGTCAGAGAGCGCACAGCACTCTGGCGCGCTGGGTGCCTGCTCATTGGGCTCAGCGTGCCTGTTCTGTTCTATGTCGCCTACTACTTCGCGACCGCAAGTGATGCGGAACTATTCTCTCCAAACGCCAACGATCCGCTGTCTGTTCTCGCAAGCAGCCTAGGGGTAGCCATGGGAGCCATCCAGCCTGGCCTTCGCAGAATCAACTCGAGCATCGCTCGCAGCAATCTTTTGGTGCTGATTGTGTGGATTGGTCTGACTCCGGTTATTCCGTTTATCGAGCCGGGGTGGCTAGGTGCCTACGAGCGCTGCGTCGGCGCGCTGATGTTGTTTTGGACTTGGCATTTAACGAACGCCTGTGAATCTCCAGACCAGGCCTGACTCGCGTTAGAAAGCATTGACGCACCGGTCAACGGACAGTCGATGGCTGAGCTCACAGATTCAATATTTCTCCAGAGCCACAGACTACTGCCGGAGGATTCGTACGAGGCGCGGAGTTTGCGATTCCAAAGGTCCGCTGGGCTATTGCAGAATGACGTGCACCTTCCCCAGCTTCGGCACTACTAAAATCCTGAGTTCCTCAGGAGTTCTCGAAGTTTGCCATCTCGAAAAGCGCTTTCCGGTCGCTACCGTAAATAGCGCGGGAGTGGCACGACATGATCTTGGTCGTCCGACTGAGCTCTCAGTCGGTTGCCAACAACATGATTCGGGCATCCCATGTTTTGGTGATGAAGGCGATCTCAGAATTTGCGAATATTTCGAGGTCTTTCGCGGGATTGGAGAGTCGGCTCGTTGTGCATCAAACGCTGAGCGGGCCGATAGACTTGTTTTAACCAGGGATCTCACGGTTACTGCGAGGTAGATCCCCCGCGGACGGAGCGCCCGACCGCAACTATTCGACTGTGAGTGTACGAGGAAAACACGCCCGCTTCGGACCCGCTAACGCCACACAGAATCAGTATTCTCCACCTCGATTCATGCGGCTCGAACACGGGTTCCACGGACAACCTTCATCGCCAGACGCACTGCTGAACTGTCAGGCCAGCTTACCCGTGGATGCTGCCTCGCTTTACTTGTAGCTCGTTTCTGGAAGAGAGTCCTCTTATGCAAGCCATCAAACGCCTTTGTTTCGGCCTTCTGGTCATGTCCCTGAATTTGTTAAATGCTCCCCTGACTATGGCGGCCAGGCCCGTGTTTGACCCTTGCCAGGGCGGCGAGGCGATTGCCACGCCACGCACTGCGTGGATGTCTGGCGGCTGGGGCGTACGCATAGCGATTCCAGGCGGGCGGTTTCGTAGGCCGGGAGAACAGTTGTCATATAGCCACACCATAGACCAGGTCGCGGCGCTCAGTTCGGTGCGATGGGTGATGCTTAGCGTGACCGAACCTTCCTTTGGCGGGTTCTTTACGACCTACGACGGGGAGCTTGATTCCATTGTCCCCGAAGCGTTTCCTGACTCAGATTTGCTATTGGAACTGATAGAGCAGGCTAGGTCGCACGGCCTGCGAGTATTGGTATATGTGGCATCACAAGGGCCTGAGCTTGACTTTGTGACACCCGAGCGTGCGTCCCACCTAAAAAATACCAGACGACAGTTCTGGAGCGCAGCCAAGGAGATAGAAACGACCTGGTCGGATTACCTCACCGCCAATAAGGATTCCAGCCAATCCGCCTTCGCAGCGATAATTCGACGGATTTCAAACAGGTTTGGTGATCGAATCGATGGCTGGTGGTTCGACCATGGACAGCATGGACGATCGGACCTTCTGATTCCCGCTGCTCGAAGCGGTAACGAGCAGGCTTTGGTTGCCTGGAACCAAAATCATAGGATTCAACGACTGACAAGCGACAGCGCGCCCATCTGGACGCTAACGGCCAGCACGCCGGGCACAGATTTTACCGATGGACATGTCTCACCGACGCGAAACAGCAATGGAGACGGGAGGCTTCCGTGGTGGTCTGGCAATGACGTCCTGGTGCGCCAGGTTGAGACTTGTAGTTCAATCAACGGGCGGCTACCTCACGTTTTCGTGCCCGCGCAGTCTACCTGGCGCGGAGGTCCCGGTGCTTTTCCCGTCGGCCAGGCTGTGAACTGGACAAAAAGGGTCGTTGAAGGAGGTGGAGCGATGACTTGGGCGGTAGCCCTCGACCCACCGGAGTTTTCAAAAGATAGGATACGTCCCGATGTGTATTCCGTACTTCTTGATGTAGATAAGGAAATGGTCAAAGCTCTAGGCGAAAGACCCTCAAACGGCGTTCAGCAAGTAAGCCCCAGGCAAATTCGTGGAAGTCGGGTGACGAAACGCGATTAAACATGGCGATTCCACAGCGCAATCAACGAGAGCGACTACTTCGGCACGTTAAGAAAAAAATTGACGTAAGCGTCGGAGGGTTGCGGCCCAGCGCGATTGCCGGACGCTTCCATGGTCCGCGGGTTCTCATCAACAGTATTCCAAAAGCCGGGACTCATTTGCTGGAAGGAATTCTCGAAGATCTGCCGTTAATGCGAAATGGCGGCAAGAGGACGCTGGTGCTGACCGGGCAGAACCAGACGGCGATTGAGCGCTCTGTTTCCGGTGTCCGTCGCGGGGAGTTCCTGACCGCTCACATCGGCTGCAACCCGTGGACAAGCCGGTGTTTACAGAACAGCCAGACGCGCATGCTGTTCATGGTGCGCGACCCCCGTGATGTGGTCGTCTCGCGTTACCGATACGTAGCCGAGATCGATCATCTTCACCCTGCCCATGCATTCATGAAAGCCCTTCCAGGTAACAGAGACAGGCTGAAAGCAGCAATCACAGGCATCGCCGGCAAGATGCCGTCAATGGCTGAGACTCTTGATGAGTTTTCGGGCTGGTTGAATCACGACAGTGCACTGACCATTCGTTTCGAAGACATCATCGGGTGCCGAGGCGGTGGAGATGCAGCTATTCAACGACGGGCAATTGAGCAGATCAGCGAATTTGTCGGTCTGCAGGTGGCACCGTCAGAGATCGACGCGACGCTCAGCAAATCATTAGGAAAAACATCATCAACTCATCGCAGCGGTAAAATCGGCTCCTCGATCGATGAATTCGACGACGAAGTCGAAGCGCTGTACCAGTCAAGTGTCGCGGTGTTTGCCGCTCGCTACGGCTATCGATGAATCCGGCAGCGTCATCAGATAGGTCGCATAAAACTGTTGTAGTCATCGTCGGAGACGGCCGCAGTGGCAGCACGATCGTGGATATGGTCCTCGGTGAGCTCAGTGACGCCGTGTCCGTGGGGGAACTCCGTTTTTTCTGGCAGCGCGGTCTAAAACTGAATCAGCTGTGCGGATGCGGGGAGAAGTTCCTTGAGTGCCCATTTTGGACAAGTGTAAGAGAACCGATAGAACTCGAGATTGATAGGGAGACAAAAAATACTCTTCTTGAGATCGAAAACTACGGGTCGCTGACCCGCTACCCGCTCGAACGGATTCGATCGGCGTGGTCTGTGGAGCGGTCGAACTACCATAAGACCCTGATCGAGGCCTACGATCGCGTTTACGACGAAGTGTTTAAGGTCTCGAAGAAAAACGTAATCATCGACTCCTCCAAATCTGTGTACTTCGCCTTTTTCCTGCAAAAGTACAGCCGTCATGACCTTAAGTTTCTGCATGTGATTCGTGATAGCCGAGCGGTGGCGTTCTCGAAGCAGAAATACAAGGAGAGAAAAGAGATTCACACGCACAAAGAAATGATGCCAAAAATGGGAGTGCTCAAGAGCTCATTCAAATGGCTGATCGTGAACTGGCTGTCTGCTGGCATTGGTAATTCTTCAGCCCGGATGCTGGTACGGTATGAAGACTTTGCGCTCAGCCCAATAGAAGTCGTGACCAAAATCGCACGATTTCTGAAGCTGGACCCCAGCGCCGTTCAATCTCTGTTCGATAGAGATGGCAAGATATCCATGGTTGAGCACCATACGATATCGGGGAACCCCTCACGTTTTACTAATGGTCCTGTAAAAATCGAATCAGACGATCAATGGAAAGTCGATACACCTCCCTGGAGAAAAGCGGTTATAAACGTGATATCACTGCCTGGCCTTTACCGCTTCTACCGCTAGGGAGCCACTGGACTTGTTCAGTGACCCCCTGGTGTCCTGACGCCGGGACGCGAAAACAGGGAACTAAATCGAGCCCATGGGCCCACGGGCCGAAAACACCGATAAGCGGTCAGAACCATAAGTGAAGTAGTTGAAACTGTTGAAATAGGTGAAGCAGTTGCGGCTCCTCGCCTCCTGCTTCTGCAACATATCGTTTACTCAGCAAACACCTCAGGGGTCAGTCGGTGACTCCGGCTGAAAGTAGGCGCTCTTGTCGTACCGCGAGGTCGCGGCGGGACATTACCAACTGGTCGCGGCGTATTCTCGCCTGGATAAAAAAGTAAACGAACATCACGTGCTGATAAATCATCACGTTGTCGGTGGAAAACAGGATCAGCATGAACATCGCGAACAGGCGGCCCATCTCTTCTTTAACGCTGACAAGAAGATAGATGAAAAGAAAGTAAGGAATCGCTCCAGTTTCTAGAAGGAGCGTTAGTAGATCGTTGTGCAGTAATACTCGATCGACGTCCAGCTCACTTTGCAGATTAGTAACGACCGAACCGATACCACCGCCAAAAAACAGATAATTGGGAAGGCTAAAGTCTGAGGCACTCAAGGCTGACGACCAGAGAACCTGGCGTCCTTTGCTCAGATCGTTCGGCGCAATAGCCAGATTCTCAAAGATCCAGCTGTCGAAGACACCGTTGGCGAAGCTGATAGAGAGGATCACTACAACACCCGCAAGCAGGCTTAGCGAAACGGGCGACAACAACAGTCGACGGACTCTCTTCGGCAAAAACCAGATTAACAGCGCAGCAACGAAAGCAAATATGGCAATACGCTTCAGGAAGATCACAGCGAAAAACAGTGCAATGGCGCTCGCAACGTAGCGACGCGTTAACGTCAGATAAAGAGCCACCATGGTCAGCGGAAAGGCGAACGTTGTCTCAAATCGAGACTGGGACTGAATCACCGAGAACCCTGCGTCGGCGACGGCAGAGTCTCGCGTCAGCGCATTAAACAACCCGAGAACTATCAATGCGAGAGCCAGCTTTCGCATATCCATCTGTATGTTTGCGAAATCGAAGAGAAGAAATACCGACGCAAACACGTAGACGAAATAGATCTTCTTGAAGGTGTTGAAATCCCAGGGGAACATGCTCGGTAGCGACAGAGTCGCGAGAAGAAAGAACGCCAGAACGTCCCGGCTGAGATTGAGTGTGAACGGTTTAGCGGCGAGCCAGACGATTAGCGCGAGCAACGGCATGACGTACACCGCATACCGAACGGCAGGTAGCCCAGTCAGAGCAACGGCGAGCAGCGCAAGAAAGGAAACATATACGATCGTTTCTGGCTCTACTCGTTGCCTCATAGCGAGCTTCCTCGAGTTTTGAGCAACAGGTAATGGGGCTTTAGAGTCAGCGAAATACCCGTATTAATTCCCAGATACTCTCGCACAGATATCCACATGACTCCGTTGGCGAGCGCCACAGCAAGGACAGTCGAAACTCCTGCGCCGAGAATCCCCATCTGGGGGACCAGAACGAGAGACAAACCGATTCCGAGCAACGCGGACAGAGAGTTAATCAACGCCAGTCGTCTCTGCACGCCCGCTAACAGCAATACGGTGGAGCAAGAGCCAGTGAGTACATTAACCACGTTTCCAAGCACTAGTATCAACAGCACTTGATGGGCGCCGGAGTAATAATCTCCAAACGCAAGGACCAGTAGAGACTCCCCAAAAAACACCAACAAAAGCGCTGTGAACAGAGTCAGGGAAAACGCCGCAAGTGCCGATACCCTCAACAGAGCCTCAAGGTACTCCGATTGTTGCCGGTGGAGGTAGTCAGCGATGTGAGGCCCCAAACCCAGCTCTACTAAAAGCAGCGGCACAGCGAGCAAGTTGTAGATCTTCACAGCCACGCCGTAAAGCGCCGCATCAGAATGTCCAAGCACGTTCCCGACTATCCACAACGCAGCATTCGCCGTGAGATATCGTGAAACGTTCAGGGCGAACACAGGCCAGGCCGAATGGAACACATCTCTAAAAGCTACTGTACGGCTTCCAACTGGAGGACGTACTGACGCCAGAGAGCTTAGCCTGAAAAAGCCCGCCAAAAGGACACAGAACGACACCGCACACCAGACCTTGAGAATAGCCTCCAGACTTATCTGAGCACCCGAGAATAACAGCGCCGTTGCTGCACCGAGGACCAGCGTGCTCTGGGCCGACATATCCAGCGCTACACCCCAGCCCGGTCGATGCAGTCCGCGAAGGGCCTCCCCAACCGGCGCAGCCAGTGCTATGAACGCGCACCAGAGCACGAACCAGAACTTTGCGTCGGCGAGCTGCGGCGAATCGAAAAAACGAAGGAAAATCCAATCTGCGAGACCTGCCAGAAGAAATACGGCAACCGTCAGCGTCGCTGTCAAAGCATAGATGAGCAGGCTAAAGACAGTTGAGTTGAGCAGGTCTTCGTCGCCGCTGTTCCTCGCCTCGGCCGCAAGCTTCATTGCCGTTTGTTTGACACCAAAGCGCATGAAGATCGCGACAAACATGACCAGGCTGAAACCGATCAGGTACTGGCCAAGACTATCGGGGGACAGCAGCCGTGCAAGTACGACGTTTACCAGAAACGCCGATCCAACCCCGACTAATCGAAACGCGGTCGACCAGGCGAGAGAAGTGATTAGCTGCATAGATCGAAAGCCCCGGGGCGCTACGCGGTGATGAGACCAGCAACAGGTGCTAGAAAGTAGCAAAAAAGGAACAAAGAGTTGCGTGGTGTCTACATATCAGGGCTAGTGTACCCTCAGGGAACCTCTGAACAAGTCCAGGGTGCCTCTGTGTGGCCTGCAGCGTGCGGTGAGCGTTCTCAAAATCCATCTACGCCTGAAGCTGCGGAATCCCTTTATAGAGCTCTAGCGCCTCCGGGTTGGCCAGGGCTTCCACGTTATCAACCGACTCGCCATTGATGACCTTTTTTACGGCGATTTCGGCAATCTTTCCGGAGCGCGTTCGGGGAATGTCGGCGACAGCTGCAATAACAGCCGGCACATGCCTGGGCGTAGTCTCGTTGCGAATCGTATGCCGGATTTTGGCCTGGAGCTCATCTGTCAGTGACGTTCCATCGGTTAGGACGACAAAGAGCACCACGCGCACATCTCCATCCCAGTCCTGGCCCACGCAGATGGCTTCGAGCACCTCGTCAAGCCTTTCGACCTGGCGATAGATTTCAGCCGTTCCGATGCGGACGCCCCCGGGATTGAGGATCGCGTCGGATCGACCGTGAATAATCAGTCCGCCATAACCTGTGATCTCACCGTAGTCTCCGTGAGCCCACACACCCGGGTAGGTCGCAAAATAGGCCTTCAGGTAGCGCTTATCATCCGGGTCGTTCCAAAAGCCGACCGGAGCTGAAGGAAAGGGCCGGGTGCAAACCAGTTCGCCCTTCTGCCCGGTCACTGGTTTACCCGACTCATCCCAGATCTCAACCGCCATACCCAGACCCGGGCACTGCAGCTCTCCCTCGTAGACGGGCAGGCATTCGTTCCCCAGCGCAAAACAGGAAACGATGTCCGTTCCCCCGGATATAGAAGACAAACAGACATCGCTTTTAACGTCGCGATACACGTAGCGGAAGCTCTCATGGGACAGAGGTGAGCCGGTCGATAGTATGGAGCGCAGCTGCGTAAGGCTATGGGACATCCGCGGCTTCAATCCCGCTTTCTCCACGGCGGAGACAAACTTCGCTCCCACGCCGAATACATCGACTCCCTCTTCATCCGCCAGGTCGAAAAGCGCCTGGGGACCTGGATAAAAGGGAGAGCCGTCATAAAGCAGGATGGCAGCGCCGCTAGCCAGGGCACTGACCAGCCAGTTCCACATCATCCACCCACAGGTCGTGAAGTAGAACAGCAGGTCACCCGCCCCGATGCCAGTGTGCAGCTGGTGTTCCTTTAGGTGCTGCAACAGCGTCCCTCCTGCACTGTGCACAATGCACTTGGGGACACCGGTCGTTCCCGATGAGTACATAATGTATAGCGGATGGTCGAACGGCAGTTGAGCAAACGTCAGTGTTGGATCGCTACCGGCGGTCGCGAGCAGCTGTGACCAGCTCTGGCTGGAGGGAACAGCGTCCTGCGCGCCGATAACGGGAACTATGACGGTGGTGCTCAGAGATGTCAGCCGCTGAGTGATCGCTGAGACCTTCTCGCGACAATCAATCGTCTTACCGTTGTAGTAGTAGCCATCACAGGCGATCAGAACCTTGGGCTCGATCTGACCGAAACGATCTACCACCCCATTGACGCCAAAGTCAGGGGAACACGAGGACCAGAGCGCTCCCACGCTCGCCGTCGCTAGCATCGCGATGACCGTCTCGGGCACATTAGGCAGCACCCCGACAACACGATCGCCCTTGCTCACACCCGCAAGTTTGAGGGCGGCAGCCACTCGTGCTACGTCTGCATAGAGTTGGCGACGAGTAACGGTGCGCCGCTCTCCGTTCTCCAACCGGGCAACGATGGCCACCTCATCGCTTGGGTGACGCAAAAGGTTTTCGGCAAAGTTGAGCCGAGCACCGTCAAACCACCGCGCGCCAGGAAACTGGCCTGAATCTGCGAGAGTGACGTTTGCGCGCTTGCTGGCAACGACCTCCGTAAACTCCCAGACACATTCCCAGAACTGCTCTGGCTGATCTACGGACCAGCAATGCAGTGCGCGATAGTCAGCGAACTCCAGGGCGAGCCGATCCCGCACAAAGTGCTCGAACTGTCGCAGTCGACTGCCGGAGACACGCGTGTCGCCTGGAGTCCAAAGAAGCTTAGCGTCAGGTGCCATTGGATAGGTTCCCTGTGTAACAGTCGCGTTTTGTATCCCCCCAGATCAGGGATCCAGCCCTACGATAAAACAAGGGGCGAAGCCGTCGCTACCTGGAGCCAGCTAGACTCCGAACAAGTCCAGGGTGCCTCTGCGTGGTCTGCAGTGGCAAGGCGCGGATTGCTGTTAATGGCCCTAGCAGTCGACGAAGTTGACAGGCACCGCAATTACGTTGACAGCCAACCCACCGCGAGCCGTTTCCTTGTACTTATCCTGCATGTCACGACCTGTGTCACGCATAGTCTTGATGACCTGATCGAGCGATACGAAATGCTCCCCGGAGCCGCGCAGGGCCATACGAGCGCCAGAAATAGCCTTGATTGCACCCATAGCATTGCGCTCGATACAGGGCACCTGCACGAGTCCCCCGATCGGATCGCAGGTCAACCCCAGGTTGTGTTCCATTGCAATCTCAGCGGCGTTCTCGACCTGCGCGGGCGTCCCTCCGAGAACTTCCGCCAGCCCGCCGGCCGCCATCGAGCAGGCCGAGCCCACCTCGCCCTGACATCCGACCTCGGCGCCTGAGATCGAGGCGTTGATCTTATAGAGAATGCCAATCGCACCCGCCGTAAGCAAAAAGCGGCAGATATCTTCTTCGTCGGCGCCGGAGCAATGCTTTACAAAGTACTTGAGAACGGCCGGTATGATGCCGGCGGCGCCGTTGGTCGGCGCGGTCACGATCCGTCCTCCGGACGCGTTCTCTTCATTCACGGCCAAGGCGTACAGCGTCACCCAGTCCATGGTGTTCAGCGACGCATCATTGAGGTCGCTGCCATTACCTTTCAACTGGCGGTAAAGCTGAGCCGCGCGTCGTTTTACCTTGAGTCCGCCGGGCATGATCCCCTCTGTTCGACAGCCGGTGTCGATGCAGGCCTCCATGACACTCCATAATTCCAACAGCTTGCGGCGTACTTCTTCTTCGGTTTGCCATGCCTTTTCATTCTCGAGCATGAGTGTCGAGACCGAGAGGCCGTTGTTGCTGCACTGCGCCAGCAGCTCCGCACCGGTACTGAATGAGTAGGGAAGCACCGTTGGGTCATCGATGATCAGTTCTTCTTCCGACGCCGCGGTCTCGTCCACCACAAACCCGCCACCAACGGAGTAGAAGACTCGTTTGAGTAGCGCTTCGTCCGCCGAGTCGTAGGCAGTAAAGCGCATGCCGTTGGCGTGATACGACAGTGCTTCTCGGTGCATGATGAGATCGTTGCGATAGGAGAACGCAATCTCTCGACGGCCCAGCAGGTTGAGCTTGCCCTCTTCGCGAGCTCGCGCCACGTGCTGTGGGATCAGCGCCGTGTCGACGCTCTCCGGTGCCTCGCCCTGCAGACCCAGAATAATGGCCTTCGGTGACCCGTGCCCGGCGCCAGTTGCTCCCAACGAACCAAAGAGCTCGGCGACCACTCGATCGGTTGACTCCAGGCTGCCGGACTCCGCCAGCTCCTCCACAAAGCGCCGGGCCGCCACCATGGGGCCGACAGTGTGCGAACTGGACGGCCCAATCCCTATTTTGAAAAGATCGAAAACGCTGATGCTCATTGCACTACCCGGGTGTGAAATTGGGTGAGGAGACTAAGTTAACACTCAAGAAATCCTCGTTACTAGGTGGATTGAATTTTGGCATGTGCGGGGCATCCGGTTACGCACTTAGAGGTTTCAGTTTCTTAGGGTCAATACGTCGAGGCGCAAGCACCAGCCCACCTGCACGACCACCTAGGCATCAGCCGCGCAGACTGCCGTTGCGAACCCTCAGCAGCCACGCCTTGCCATTGCGCGGACCTGCGGCGACTATATACCTTTTCGTGAAGATTAATTTTTTCTTGAGCATTCGAATCCAATTGAACGTACTTAGCGTCTATCGCTCCATTGCGGCTTGCCGTGCGATGAGCCTCGCTGTGCCGGATACATGAACTGCGTAAAGCAATGCCTTACGCAGACGATGCCAGTTTTTTTAGTGCTGGCCACGTGGCTGTTGATCGCTCCCAGAGCACCGGCTCACTTCGACGTCAGCCTGCAGGCAAGCCTTGTTGTCTGCCATGTAGACCATCGTGAGGATGGCATTCACGTAATGATCAGACTCCCCATGCCCTACCTTATCGAAGACAAATTGGGCGCGATACAGGACGACGGCTTACCGATTGCGGCACCCTTCACAAGCAATGCCCTGGAAGGAGATCGCATTGTACATTTCGTCGATCGGGATGCGTTTACCGAAAATCCGCTTGGGCTCGGCAAAATTCTCGAGAATGCGATTGGTCTTAAACTCAATCAGCGAAGCACGCGTGGTGTTATTGAAGGCGTACGTATTCACCGTGCCGATGCGGCACCACCGTTCGACTCGCTAGACGATGCCGTTGCCGTTTTTAAACCTGGAACTATGCCCCAGCTTGATGAGCCAGCCATCCAGCAAACGTCCCTCTACGTGGGCGATGCACTGGTCTTTGCCCGACTTAGTTTTGCCCACGACGGCAACCTGCAGATGTACTCCCTGCAAAGCAACCTGACCACCGCATCGAACACTCAGGAAACCGCAGTGACACTTGTTCTCGACCATGGCATCAGCGGAACAAGGATATTTCGAAGCGCCGGCCTTTTGGCCGAGCCGCTGAGCATCTCGCACTCGAGTTACCGGGACTATCAATACCTTGTGGTTCAAGGTATCGAGCATGTTCTGGAAGGCCTGGATCATGTGCTATTCGTGGTTTGTCTGAGCCTAGGTTCCTTAAGTTTTGGAGCACTTCTGTGGAGAGTAACGGGCTTCACTGTGGGCCACAGCCTGACACTGACGCTTGGTTTTTTAGGCTTTGTGCCGAGGGCAAGTTGGTTTGTTCCTACGGTAGAGTTTGCAATCGCAGCATCGATAGTCTTTGCGGCCTGGGTTAACTTTGGCACGCGTCGGCCCCGAATCGACGGCCCCAAAATGCTGTTGGTCACCGCTCTTATCGGCCTGCTCCACGGGCTCGGTTTTTCCTTTGTGCTGCAACAGGTCTTGCGCGTGACCGCGCCAAACCTCTGGCAAAACCTTCTCGTTTTCAATGTGGGGATCGAGCTAGGCCAGTTGTTGATCGTCGTTTTGACTGTGTCCCTGTTTCTGCTGCTGCGCGGACTGCTTCCGCAAAGCTCCGCCTACGCGCGTAACACGGTGTTGGTCTGTTGTGGCTTGATGGGCATCTATTGGATGATCGAACGCAGCCTGGGCATTATGCTTTGAAGGAATTGAGTCTGAAGCACGCTTTTCTGATCCTGAAGGCGAGCGTGAAGAAAGCGATAGAGAGACCTATATAGAGACTGATGCAAAGAAAGCCAGCAGGCTACCCGAAGCATCGCAACGCCAGGCTAGCCCGAAAATTGCGCCAGCGGCCAGGAGTTTCACGCCGAAATGGTCCGCCCTGATCGCGCTCGTGAGTGGAGACGCTGCCATAGCAGCGGCGAAGCGAGCAGAGCCTGCCCCATGAGCGCAGCGAATGCTTTGGGCATGTGCGGTCAGGGTGGGCCAGATCAAGTGAAGACCTGGCCAGCGGACGAGGGGACAAAGTGTCACCAAACATGAATCAGAGTTGCACTTTGTATCGGAGCTCCAAACCTCGATTCTCGAGCGTGCTGGTGCATTTTCGGGCTAGGGTGATGCTTGCCGCGGTCGCACGATGCGCAACTCCGGCTCCCAGCTTTCGATCGCATCGAGAGGAACAATCGGCCTGGTGAGACTTCGCCAAGGTACATCGGACAGCGTCGCCGTGGTAAGGCCTGGAGTATCTACCTCGAAAATCCGGCGGGAATCGACCATGTGGGCAAAACCTGCCCGGAAGTGCCCCCTGGACTTCGCTACGATAAAACGAGCCGCCGCGACGTCGATACCGAAGTGCGAGATGAAATCTGCTCCCAGGAGCTGCTGCTGGACAGATGTGACCACGACCAGATTGCCGCCGACTTCCAAAACGCAACACTGACCGAGCGGAACACGGGAACCTGCATACACTCCGTATCTGGAATCGTAGTCTCCAATTCCCAGCCAACGCACCTTGGCAGGAGCATCAAGACGTCGGGAGAATACGGATTCTGAAGTCGCATTGAAGCGGGCGAGAAACTCTCCACCCATACCCACCTGCATCGCTGTTGCAACCAGGTCATTATCGATAAAGGGGGCGAACACGCCTCCGGTCACACCTGCATCCAAGAACGCCTTCAACAACCAGGTCGTATTCCCGGTCGCGCCTCCGCCGGGGTTATCCGCGATATCTGCGAAAACAACCGGGCCATCCGTCGCTTCGCCCGAAAGTCCCGGTTCGGCTGCGATCTGCACCGCCCGTTCGACGCTCAGAGTGGATCGCACGAATCGCGTTTTCATTCGCCAGACGTCCTGGGCCAGATCGCTGAGCGTCATTACCAGCTTTGGCTCATCGTCACCCAATGCATAGAGCCAGAATCCGTTCTCGGGTGTGTCGGCAAACGAAAAGCCGGGGATGATCGACACACCCACACAATCTCCGCGAGCCAGGCTCTCCTCAGCTTGCGCCACGATGACGCCGAGAGGCTCGCCGCTGTCCGTTAACTGCGAGACCTGTGGTGTCAGCATAGGCAGACGCACGGCGACCTGGAGTGGGCGCCAACCATCGATCATTCTGTCGATAAGTAGCGCGGCGTCTTCGGCGCGAGCCTCGGAGTCGACATGCGGGTTCGTACGCTGGGAAACCAACGCGTCACAGGCCGCGACCATCTCCGGTGTCAGATTGGCGTGCAGGTCCAGAGTCGCAACGATGGGTATCGCATCGCCGACAAGCTCCCGTACGGCTGCAAAGTAGTCTCCATCTAGATCATCCAGTTCGGTCGTTCTACCCGCGCCATGCGCGACGATATATACAGCGTCCACCGGCAGGCTATCCGCAAGCCGCCGCAATAGATTCGCTCGTATGGCTTGGTAATCGCTGTGTTCGACAGCGCCGGATGCCTGGCCATCGGCAATTAAAATCGGTAGCGGTGTCCATGGTCGCAGTCGGTTCATAGCCGGAACGAATCCGTGACCGCTATTCACACCAAGCCAGTAGTCCACGACTCCAGCTGAGAGGATCTCCTCTCCTTCGAGGTAGGCGTAATCGCGAAAGCTCTGAATACTTGCCGTCGGCGCGAAGGCATTGGATTCAATGCTGATCCCGAGAATTGCGATTCGCGCCATAGGTCGTGCTTAGGCAGCAATAGCCGACAGCACAAAGGCCACGGCGAGGGGCAAGTAGATCCCCAGAATGTATCCGGCTACTCCCAGCAACGCCCCCACCGGTGCAAGTGCAGGGCGATAGGCAGCGGCTGCTATGGGGCCGGACACGGCCCCTCCAATATTTGCCATGCTGCCGACGGCAACGAAGAAGGCGGGCAGACGGAGGAGGCGGCATGCAAGAGTAAGAAGGAACAAGTGCACGATGAGAACAAAAACGCCGACAACGAGAAAAACAGGTGCTTCCGTGATCGCCCGCAAATCGGCTTGCGCACCCACCGAGACCAGCAGCAGGAATAGAGCGGCGTAAGCGTACTCAGATGCGCGATGCCTGCGCGCCAGACTACCCAGCGAGCTACCCGAAAGTAGTAAACCTGCGGTGACCGAAGCGAGAATGGCCCAGGTAGTGGCGGTGACTATGGTTGGATCACCGAGCTCCGGCAATGCTTCGCCGAGCAATCGTGCCAAAAAGGCTGCGACGAAACCGGCACCAACCACAATGCACAAAGAGCGCACGCTGACTAACTCGAAGTCCGCACTGTCGTGCTCAAGCTTGGTGGCTACAGTGTCGAGAGCGTTAAGATCCGCGTGTAAGAACCGGTTCAATATCGCCTGCTGCGCACTCAGCGCAATGAGTAGACCAAGCCAGGAATAAGCAACGACGGTATCTACCACTACCACCGGGCCTACATAGTCTGCGGGTACGCTGAGGCTCTGCTGCATAGCGACCATATTGGCCGAGCCACCAATCCAGGTGGCAGCCAGCATCGCCAGTGAACGCCAGGAGTCTTCCGGTAACCAGCTCGAAAACAGGGGCAGTGCGACTATGCAACCCACGCAAACCCCGAGCGCACCAACCATGAGTGCAACGAGTGCGGGAACGCCAACCGCAGCTATTGCCCGCAGATCCGTACTGATCGTTAGTAGTATCAAAGCCATCGGCAACGCGTATTTCGCGAGCGCGCCGTACAGGGGATGTTCCGCGGGTAAGAGACCCGCCGTGGACAGCAGCATGGGCACAAAGTACAACCACACTACCGGCGGAAAATACCTGAACAGCGGCTCGGCCACTGGAATGGCAGACACGGCAAACACACCTGCTGCTATTCCTACCAAAACCACGGTGAGTGCTATCGGGTCAGTAACCATGTCTTGAGGTCGCCGGATCGAAGCCTGGCATTGCTATTTCAAAATCAAAAACGCGTTCCACTGATAGAGACAAATCACACAGACGAGAAACAGCATTGAAGTAGCGCTGTACCCGAACTTCCGTCGCTTGCTCCAGCCACCAGACGTCTTCCAGGTACTGGGGATCAGTGCAGCACAGGCCACCGACACCAGCGCAACGGCCCAGAGAACATAGGCCAAGCTCACGAAAGCAGGCGACGGAAACGGCAGCATTAAAGTGGCCGGCGTCTCGAGGTACTCAAGCACAGCCATCGTGAAGACAACCACAACCAATATCCAGCCGGCAGAGCCCAAGCGTAGTAGAGTTCCGGCAACACGCTGCGAACCTGCAGCAGTAATCGTAACCCTACGAAACAACCGCCACAGCGCGACAAGCAGAATTCCGCTGGCAACTGCCAGTGTGCTCGCTAGAGGTAAGATCAGGGTGATGGGCCGTTCAAAGAACTCTGGTGGCTCGAAGGCCTGAGATCCGCCGGAAGGCACCAACCATTGCACCTTGCCACTCTCGTCCAGCTTGAACTGAACTCGACTGCGATCCTCCAACGATTCGAACACATGCGGTTCTACCTCAACATAACGGCGGCTACTTCCATTTCTGCTAAAGACGAGGTAACCATCGCCTGAACTCGAAACACTCATTGCACCGCTGAATACTGTGAAAATCCGGTCAAAGCGCTCTTTGTTGCGTCGTGTCCCGAGGTAGTCGCCAACATACAAGCTTGCGCGATCGTTAAAGTCACCTGGGGGTAACGGGAGCGGAAGATCATCCGTTGGATAGAAGTGCTCAATGACTCGTTTTGGGAGTTCGCGAAGCTTGCTGCCGCTGCCAGTATTGGTCGAAATAAAAAAACCAAGGTCCAGCTCCGGAACGATAACAAGCATCGACTTAAACTCATTGATAGAGCCGCCGTGATTCAACCCCTCGTACCCGGAATACATATGAGTCCAGAATCCGTGGGCGTTGGCATCAGCGTAGGGCCCGTTCCGAAACAGTGGAGCACTCATTTGCTCCCAACTTGCAGCGCTCAGAATCTGTGTGCCTCCGTATGCTCCTTTGTTCAGATGCATTTTCAGGTAACGCGCCATATCGGCACCGGTGGCCGACATACCACCTTCGGGCTGCACGGTCTTTCGCGAACTCAAAGGCTCGAGAACCTCATGCCATCCTCCACTCCAATGATGAGGTCGGGCCTCACGGCTCTGAAGTTCAGCCAGCCAGCGTATCTCGCTGACACCGTCGGTAGTCTTAAGGCGCACATCGGAGCTTTTCATACCGAGGGGTAGAAGAATATTACTGCGCACGTATTCCGCGTAACTCTCACCGGAGGCTTGCGCGATAATTTCGCCCAAGAGCGTAAAGCTGTAGTTTGAGTAAGACGTGACAGTGCCAGGCTCACGTACCTGGATCGCCGCGATGGCCGCCAGCTGCGCTTCAGTGCTTGCTGCCTCGCCGTCCGGTGGAGGACCGTAGTAGCCAAGAAACCGATCCTCAAACCCCGCGGAGTGAGTAAGCAGGTCACCGATAGTAATCACACCCAGATGGTCGTCTATCGGGATACCGTCCAGGTACTCGCGGATATCTACGTCAAGGTCGAGGAGTCCGCGCTCAACAAGCTGCATGATGGCAGTGGCAGTGAATGTCTTGGTGATCGACGCTATCCGAAAGAGATGTTCGCTCGGGTCTACAGAAATTCCCGAAGCCGCGTCCGCCAGGCCGTAACCTTTGAGCAACAGCGTTTCGGTTGAGGAAACGATCGCCACCACGGCGCCGGTGATACGATGATCTTGCATCGCCGATACAGCTACACCGTCTACGAATGCTTCCAGAAGCATGGGATCGACAGGCGGATTGTCGAAGACGACAGCACCCCCGCTGCCTGCCGAAATTGCACCGTTGAGGTTGGCGCTCATATCGGTCGGCTGCCATTCAACAACCTGAGCCTGCACTGGCACCACATGCGTACCTAGCACAGCGAACCAAAGTACGGCGAGCTGAGCTGTATAAAACGTTAAATGTCTGAGCATGTCTGAAATTTACTCGCAAGCATTCTGGCAACGCTGGAAGGAACCGGGCCTTCGCGGACGGGGAGTAGCTCGGGAATAGATGCGCCGATAAGAGTGTCCGCGGGAGCCGCGCGCAGCAAAAAGTTCTGTGAATCGTTTTTACGAGTTACCTGCGGACGAGCTACCAGCGGGTCATGCCAAGCTCGTATAGTGCCGATCTTTACCACGCTATGCGCTCGTCAGCTCTCAATAGTCTTAGCAAAGAACTCCGGATCTACGTTGCCTCCACTCATCACAATCCCGACACGCTCGTAAGCCCGATCAAGCTTGCCACTTAGGAGCGCAGCGAGCGCGACTGCACCCCCGGGCTCGACCACAAGCTTGAGCACTCGAAAGGCATAGCGCATAGCGTCGCGGACTTCCTCTTCGGTCACAACGAGGCCACCACGCAGCCTGGGCTGATTGATCGAGAATGTCAGCTCACCGGGTTGCGGCGAAAGCAGAGCGTCGCAGATTGACTTTCGGGACGTGTCGGCTTCTTCTCGCCTCCCGGAAGTGAGAGAGCGGGCGTGGTCGTCGTAACCCTCGGGCTCTACGGCAAACAGTGCGGTATCAGGACTGAGCGCCTCGGCTGAAAGTGCACAGCCGGCGATGAGCCCGCCGCCCCCGCAGCACACGAGTAGGGCGTCGATGGAATCATCCGAAGCGGCTAAGTCGGTAAATATCTCCCGCCCTGCAGTCCCCTGCCCTGCAATGATATGAGGATCATCATAGGACGGGACAATCACGCCGCCGTCCCGGCGCGCAAGTTCGTAGGCTATTTCTTCACGTGACTCACCGTAACGATCGTAGGTCACTACCTCTGCGCCCAGGGCCTTTGTGTTTTCGAGTTTTATTCTTGGAGCGTCCTCCGGCATAACGATCCGCGCACGAACCTGGCAAATCGCCGCCGCAGCGGCAACCCCCTGGGCATGATTCCCCGAGGACCAGGCTATGACTCCACCGGCTCGCTCCTCGTCAGAAAGCTGGCTGATCCGGTTGTAGGCACCTCTAAACTTGAAGCTGCCCGCTACCTGCAGCATCTCCGGTTTGATGACTACATGCCGACCCGCAACCTCGTCGAGGAAACGGTTGCGAAGGAGCGGCGTGTGTACCGCGACCCCCTGCAATCGGGTTGCGGCGGCTTCGACGTGCGAGTAGCCAGGTTGCTGGATAGACATCAGTACTTCACCAGGGGTTCTCTTGCGGGCACGATAGCACTGATATACCTTTATGTGTAAGCATTTTTAGAATCCATAATCTTACTAATCACACGCAGCCGATTCGAAGCAGGATTAACCCAGGAACAGGATCGCCAGACCATGACTTTCCTACGCGGCACAAGCCCAAGCGATATTACTAAGCGCTCGATTAAGCGCTCCCACCGAGCGGCACTCTTTATCACGCTGGGATTTCTATGCATCTTCAGCTCGGCACAGTCAGTCGCACAGACATCTAATAACGAGCTCACCCAACCGGACTCACGAATACCCACGCAGCTTCCCTCGAAGCCCCATACAGAGGCCATTGCGCAGTCTTTCACAGGAATGCCTACCCAATCATCCGACACGTTCGGAACTAATCCAGCTCCGCTTTCGGCCTCTGGCTTTGAGATCGAAGAGACCACAATCGGCAAGATACATGCGGCTCTGAGGAACGGTGACCTAACCGTCGCGGAACTGGTAGCTGCTTATATCAGGCGAATCGAAGCCTATGATCAACCGACGCGGCTGAATTCGCTGGTGCTCGTCAATAAGCAAGCTCTGCTGAGGGCTCGTGAGTTGGATGCAGAGTTTGCTCGCACCGGAGTTCTGCGGCCGCTCCATGGCATCCCCCTTATTGTAAAGGACAACTACGATGTAGAAGGGCTACCGACGACAGCAGGCTCGCTCGCCATGAAAGGCAGCTTTCCTCCCGATGACGCCTTTCAGATTAAGCGGCTACGCGAAGCTGGTGCCATCTTTTTGGCCAAGTCAAACATGGCGGAGTGGGCATTCAACCCCTACGTTACTGTGAGCTCGATCGCCGGGATCACCCGCAATCCCTATGACTTGAGCAGAGTACCCGCAGGGTCCAGCGGCGGTACTGCGGCCGCAGTGGCCGCAAACCTCGGAGCAGCAGGCCTTGGTACGGACACCGGTAACTCAATCCGCGGGCCCTCATCTCATACCAGCCTCGTTGGCATCCGTTCTACTATGGGAGCCACCAGCCGGGATGGCATCGTCCCACTGTCATTGCGCAACGACATCGGCGGCCCGATGGCTCGCAGCGTCGAGGATGCTGTTCGCCTATTCGAGGTCATTGTTGGACGCGACTCGGCTGACTCCATCACGGAACGCTCCACCGACAAAGTTAAAAGCGCCTACCAGCAGTTCCTGCAGATCGACGGTCTCCGCGAATCCCGCCTCGGTGTGTTCCGATACTACCTTCGCGATGGCTCGGTGGATGCTCGAATTCGAACGCTGACCGAGCAAGCTTTGCTGGACTTAAACAACGCTGGCGCGGAGATCGTCGACCCGTTTGAGATTCCACGATTTCGCTGGATTACCCGAAACTTCAGCTGCAATCGCTTCCGCTATGACGTCGACAACTATCTCGCCAGCCTGGGTGCCTCGGCTCCCTACAGCTCAATTCAAGAGATATTCAACTCAGGCCTGTATTCGCCCTACGTGGAAAACCGGATAAAGGCAGCTCTAAAGGAGACCAATGCTCCTGCTGATAGACGGCCACCCTGCGAAGATGTCTACACTGACCCTCGCAGTGTTGCTTTCCGCCAAGCCGTGGAGGAAGCGATGGATGCAGCCGACCTGGATGCCATCATCTATCCGACCTGGAGTTATCCGCCGCGTAAAGTAGGCGACATGAAGTCTCCGGCCGGTGACAACAGCCAGATACTGGCACCGGCCAGCGGCTTCCCGGCAATCACGGTCCCCATCGGATTCGTCGACGAATCGCTGCCCGCAGGAATCACGTTTGTGGGCAGAGCATTCTCAGAGCCGCAACTCATCAGCTTTGCCTACGCATATGAGCAGGCAACCCGTCATCGGCGGCCTCCGGTCGGATTCGGACCCATTCAAACCGGATCTCGTTGAAGCTCGCCGTCTAAGCGAACTCCTGGGCGGTGTACACGCGCCGTCCTTATTTGGCGGCCGCCATAATGGCGCGCAGACGCTCTTCTGGTAAGCCGTAGACCGTATAGCCATTCGCACCTTCCATCGTATCGGCGGCCACCATGGCGTTGACAATAGCCTCTTCGGTCGCCTGCACGGTGGCTTCGAACAGCATCGAAAGACCATTGTTTGGAAACATCGTAAGCCCGGAAGTCAAAGTGTTTTCACTGAGGGAGTCTGCCGCCGCCGTCGAAAAAGACACAAAAATATCTCCAGATCCATCGCCGCTGATAGCACCGAGCCTTCCAAGCGCCAACGCCGGCCGCTTGGCAATTCTCTTGAGCTGATGAGGCAGCAATGGAGCATCGGTCGCAACTACAACAATAATCGAGCCATCGCGGGATCCGGAATCTGCCTCAGCAGCAACCTCTTTGCAGACCGAGCCCCGGCCCTTGAAGTGCTGGGCGCTTAAACAAGGCAACAGTTCGTCGTGCAATTCGACCACCGATACGCCCGCAATTTGCTTTAGATGCTCTCGCGCCCCGTAGTTGCATTGCACCAGGACACCGAGGGTGTATTCGACTTCTCTGTGTGTGACAACCCGGGATGAAGTGCCGATCCCGCCTTTGAAGCGATTGCAGATCATGCCCGTCCCACCACCGACTGCGCCCTCCAGGACAGGCCCGGGCGTGGCACTGGCCAGCGCTGCAAGGGCATGCTCGCGAGTCACGTGAAACCCATTGATATCGTTGAGGCGCCCGTCGTAGGTTTCGGCGGCGATTGGCGCGTGCCAGTCCGCAGACCACCCATGATCGACCATCCACTCCACCGCGGCATCCCGGACAACTCCAACCGAGTGTGTATTGGTAATCAGAATCGGACCATCGATAAGGCCACGCTCTTCCAACCACGTTGTGCCCGTCATTTCGCCCGAAGCGTTTAGCGTAAACCAGCCGCCAAAGACCGGGCTTGTCGAGTCCTTACCGCGCGGATGAATAGCCGTAACGCCCGTGCGAACCGGACCTTCACCTCGCACCAGCGGTCCCTCACCTCTAATGAGCGTTGTATGACCTACTTCGATTCCCGTGACATCAGTGATTGCGTTGTACTGACCGGTCACACCCTCGAACGGGACGCCGAGATCTCGGGCACGATCCGCACTAAGACCTGTAACACTCGTAAGACAAAGCGCCGCGAAGACCAGGCACCTGGAGTGCAATCCGAACTTCCTGGAAACGCGATGATTGAGTAATGATGATTCAAACACTGATGAGCACTCCTTGGTGAGGGAAGCGACGTTTTGCGTCACGAATCGCCGCTATAAAACGCTGCATACCCGTCGTGACGGACAATGATGCCCTCCAGTTCGCCATAGGTCCCCAGCACGAACTCGAAGCGCCGCTGCCCTGCTTCATCGACGAAGTGATTATGGCTGATGGGCTTAAGGGGAAACTCAAGATAGCGCTGTACGCCACCGTCCAAGGGGACAGTAATACCCATAGCAATACCGGAATCACGCAACTCGATCTGAAACTTCCGGATCTCGCCAAATGTGGTTCGCTTGTCGCGCGGGTCCAATGGTGAGTGTGTATAGCTACCGGCAAACTGCTTTAACTGAGCGTTCTGTACTATAGAAGAATCGATCGTAGTCTCGTAGGACTCGGGCCAGGCAAACACGTCGGCAATCGACCGGACGATCTCCTGATACAGCTCAGCTCCGTTGGCACCATTCGTGAAAATCACGGCTCCCTGACCACTGTTCAGGTACAAATGCGCCAGCGCCTTGTAGGACTCATTGGACCCCTCATGGCCAAATCGACGCGTCGCACCGGATCCGCGCAGAAACGGGCCGAGCCCGACCTTGCTTGGTCCTACCTCGGTCAGCACGTCGATGGCGTGATCGCGGGTGAGGAATGCCCCCGGCTTGCCAAGATAGCTGTCGCGAAGCGCGATCAGCATGGCCGCTGCATCCGAAGGAGTGGTCCATAGCCCCGACGCCGCGTCCTCAGGGAACGAATGCCATCCCCTCGGCTCTGCATTGGGCTTACCATTTGAGTCGTGCGCGTTAGCGATGTTTCCATGGCTGGCGGGTAAAGGCTGTGTATAGGTAGAGCGACTCATGTTGAGTGGTTGGAACAGATGCTTGCGGGCTGCCTCGGCAAAACTCAGGCCGGTTACATCAGCAACTACAAGCCCCGTGATTGTTGTACCACCGCCCGAGTAGTCTGAGATCGTTCCGGGTTCGTGGATGAAGGTCACCGGCGCACTTTTTGCCGCTCCGCGACCTGTGAGGACATCAACGGTGCTCGGCAGCGCCTCACCCGGCAGAAAGTCGTCGAAACCGTGTACGTTCAGCCCGGCTGTATGCGACATCAGACCACGCAAGGTGGCCGGTTTACCTCCGGATGCCTTGCCCTGGGCAAGCTTCCAGCGCTGCAGGTACTCGTTAACATCTGTATCGAGATCCAGCACTCCGTCGCGCACCAGCGCGTGAACGGTCATTGCCGCTCCCACCTTGCTCACCGAACCCACTGAGAACACTGTGTTCGAGTCTACGGCCGCGCTTGCTCCCTTCCTGAGCACGCCGTAACCGCGCGCTAGAATTATCTCGCCATTTTCGATAATCGCGACCGAGACACCGGGAACACCGTGATAGGTCATGCGCTCCGCCATCGACCAGCGAACCGGCGGATCTCCCCGCTCTTTAAGAGCCGGCCTGAGCCCTGTTTCAACGAGCAGCACACGCTCATCCAGAGATTCCTGGGCCGGATCAGCAACCACAGCCGCTGTCCAGAGCGTAAGCGCACCCGCAATGCCCACACGTAGATTTCGGACGATCACCGCCATTCGGACGAACCTCTGATTTAACTTGATATCGTGATTTACAAAAAGTATTACAGATGCATCAGCTCTAGCAACAAAAAGATCGCCGGAGCCACTGTTTTACTCGAATGTACCGATAGCCGTGAAGTCAGCAGCTCAGAGTTCTTCTAATCTAAGGCCTTTATCTTTTCGTAGAGATATAATTGGCCTACCATTCTGGGCCGCGCGCCAGGACTGCTGGCAAATACGCTGAACGGACCAGTATCGCAAGGAGAAACCAGTGAATGCAGTAGCCTTCAGGCGCTGGGGTGGCGCCCTTGCGGTGCTGGGATTCGGAGTCATCGCGGCCTGGATATTGGTCGCGGCCAAGCCGGCACCAGAAGCCGCCCCGATACCTGTGCAAGACCCTCCGCTTGTAACTTATCTTCTGGCGGAGCCAGAAGCGCTGCAACTGACCGTAACCACCCAAGGCACGGTCGAGCCGGCACGTAAAGTAGTGCTTAGTTCAGAAGTTGGCGGGCGGGTAATTCGCACTTCAGCTAAGTACGTGGATGGCGGCTTTTTTCGGGCGAACGAAACCTTGCTTCAACTTGAAACCGCCGACTACGAACTGGCGATTACCCGCGCGGAGTCAAGCCTGGCTACGGCTCGGCAGGAACTGGCACAGGAAGAAGGACGTGCCCTGCAGGCAAAGCGGGAATGGCGAGAGCTTAAGAACATCAAGGCGAACGCGTTGTTCCTGAGAGAACCACAGCTGGCGGCGGCGAAAGCCAAGGTGGCTGCGGCCGAGGCTGAGCTTGGGCGTGCCCATCGAAACCTTGCCAACACAACAATCTCACTACCCTTCGATGGGCGGGTGATAACGCGTAATGCTGGCCTGGGGCAATTTGTATCGCCGGGCACCACACTCGCGACGGTGTACGGATCAGAACGTGTGAACGTCAGACTGCCAATCACCGATCGCCAGCTTGCCCTGCTCGACCTACCGCTGACGGCCTCCCCCAGAGAGGCTGAAAACTACCCGAAGGCGAAAATCGTCGCCCAACTGGGTGGAAGAGCACACGAATGGACAGGGGTAATACGTCGAACTGATGCACTCATTGACGAGACCAGTAGAACTCTCTACGCCATAGCGGAGATAGACCAACCATTCACTACGACACCGGGCACGGATCGACCACCGTTGATGCCCGGGATGTTTGTGGAGGCGGAACTGGAAGGCCGACTGATCCCTGGACTAACCCGTCTTCCGCGCTCTGCGATAACGAATGAAAACACGCTGAGAATCGTGGACGCCGAAAGTACGATACGCGAGAGACTGGTGCAGAGCATTCACCGCGATCAGCGCAGCGTATGGATCACCGATCTGCAGGGAGGTGAACGAGTGGTGGTCAGCGATACGGCTCTATTGCAGGCAGGAACGGCTGTAACCGCGGTTCTGGCGGAGCAATTCGCCCTTGAGGAACACTCGCCGTGGGCGCAATAACTCGCTGGTTCATAGCAAACCCCATCGCGGGCAACTTGCTGATGGTGTTTCTAGTAGCGCTGGGTATCAGCGGGGTCTTCAGGATTGATAAGGACTTCTTTCCGAGCATTAAGGTGAATCAGGTAAGCGTGGCGCTTTCCTATCCTGGGGCGAGCCCCCGGGAAGTGGAGGAGCAAATCTGTGTTCGCATCGAAGAAGCCATTCACACGCTCGACGGTATCAAAGAGATTCGCTCCTCAGCGTCTCAGGGAGTGGGCCAGGTATTTGTTGAGGCACTTCCCGGCTATGAACTGCAGCGATTGACCGCGGAGATCAAGAATAAGGTCGATGCGATCGACACCTTCCCGGTAGATGCCGAAAAACCGGTCGTCACGGAACTGGCCTTTCGCGTACCCATGGTCACGGTCACGGTATCTGGGGAACTCAACGAGAAATCCCTGAAAGAGATTTCGGAGGCTCTCCGAGACGATCTTGCGGAGCAGCCCTGGGTGACTATCGTCGAACTCAGCAAGCCGCGGCCCTACGAAGTATCGGTCGAAGTTTCGGAGTACGACCTGCGGCGCTATGGAATGAGCTTTAACGAACTCGTGGAAGCCATCCGCAAGGCATCTCTCAACTTACCGGCGGGCTCCATCAAGACTGCAGAGGGCGCAATCCGCCTTCAAACCCGCGGTCAGGCGTACGTTCAAGAAGACTTTGAAGATATCGTTATACGCACGCAACGAGACGGCACACAGCTCAAGCTCGGCGAAGTAGCCACGGTTATCGATGGCTTCGAAGATATGGACATTCGCACCCGCTTTGACCGGTCTCCATCCCACAATCTGACGGTGTTTGCCACGGAACACCCAAACGTGCTGCGGACCAGCGAAGCGGTACGCAGCTGGGTAGCTGAGCAGCGGCTGCAACTACCGAACGGCATCGACCTGACCGTCTGGCAGGATCGGTCCGACTCTCTCCGCGCCCGCATCAGCACGCTGCTCAACAACGGCGTCGGAGGCCTTTTGCTAGTTTTCGCTCTTTTGCTTCTGTTTTTGCGCCCTCGACTGGCGATGTGGGTGTCTGTGGGCATCGGAGTCGCGTTTTTCGGTGCCTTGGGCTTACTCCAGTTCACAGGCGTAAGTTTGAACATGATGTCCCTGTTTGCATTCCTGCTCATTCTGGGCATCGTTGTTGACGATGCAATCATCGTCGGAGAGTCGGTACACGCGCATCAGTCGACGGGGGAGTCGGCACACAGCGGCGCTACAAACGGCACGCTGGGCGTACTGAAACCGGTAATGTTCGCGGTGATCAGCACCATGGTGTTCTTTGCACCAATGCTGGCGATGCCTGGGACAATCGCTCAGTTCGCCTTTCCTATTCCTGTGGTTGTGCTTATCGCATTGACGTTCTCACTTGTTGAGTGCCTCTGGATCCTTCCGGCTCATCTGGCCCATATGCCGCCGTTGAAGGAGAGCAGCTATGCGCCAATGCGCGCAATAGAGCGGGTACGCAGGCGCTTTGCCGACGGAATGGTGTACGTCGCTGACTCGGTCTATCGTCCGTTGCTCGAGCGAGCCATTCACTCCGCGCCAGTAGCAGCCGCGAGTTTTTTTGCGTTTCTCTTAATAACGCTTGGATTGTTTGGCGGAGGCTGGGTAAAGGTCGCGTTCTTTCCGGAGATTCAGGCAGACTACATGCGTGCCCGGGTAACGCTGCCCGAAGGCGGACCATTCGCCGACACCCTGCGCGTGCTCGAAAAAATTGAGACTGCGGCGGAACAGCTCAAAGTCGAGTACACGGAGGGAGACCGTGAATCGAATGCGGTTGGCCACATCTACTCTCGCGGCGACGCCAACGTCGCAACCGTAACGCTGGAGGCGCGATCAAACACCGTTGAGGGCAAGGAGCTTGCGCAGCGTTGGGAGGCGTTGATCGGCCCGCTGCCATCGGCCAAGTCATTCCAGATCGACTTCACCACGAACGACCGCGGCAAACCGATCAGCTTGATTCTCGCCGCCAATGATACAAAGACGCTGGAGACGGTCACCGCTGAGCTGCGCGAAGAATTGGGTCGATTCACGGGCGTTTACAACATCACCGATACACTGGAGACCGCTCGCGATGAGGTCGTTCTGAGTCTGCAGCCCGCGGCGGAGAACCTTGGCCTGAGTCTCGCGGACCTCGCGCGCCAGGTAAGGGAAGGATTCTACGGCGGCGAGGTTCAACGCATACCGCGGCAACGGGAAGACGTAAAAGTGATGGTTCGTTATCCGGATTCGGAGCGCCTGTCAGTCGACGATCTTTCGAATCTGAGAATAAGAACGGGCGATGGCTCCGAGGTTCCATTCAACACGGTCGCCACCGTGACATTTGAACCGGGCTTTCCTACCATTTCTCGCCTCGATCGTAAGCGTACCGTGGAGGTGAGTGCCGACATCGTCGATGGCGGGCCAAGCGCGAACGAGATTGTGAGTGCCCTGCGAAAAGTGCAGGTACCCACCTGGGAGGCAGCGCACCCCGGGCTGCTGCTGGATCTTGACGGCGAAATGAAAGAAGCCGCCGACTTCGCAGTCTATCTCGCGAAAGCACTACTGGCTTCTATGGCGATCATCTACGGTCTCATGGCGATCGCGTTTCGCTCTTATTGGCAACCGCTGCTCGTACTGACAGCTGTGCCGTTCGGCATGATGGGCGCCATATTGGGTCATTTGTTCCTTGGCCTGAACGTCACGATGGTGTCGTTCCTGGGCGTCATCGCCTGCTCCGGTGTGGTGGTCAATGACAACCTCGTTCTCATAGATCGCATCAATCAGCTGAAGGATCGGGGCTACTCTCTGCGGGATGCGTTGCTGACAGGTGGAGTTGATCGTTTTCGACCGATCATTCTGACGTCGCTCACAACCTTTGTTGGCCTGCTGCCGATTATGTCGGAGACGTCCACGCAGGCTCAATTTTTAATTCCCATGGTGGTGTCGCTTGCGTTTGGCGTTCTGTTCGCAACCGCCGTCACGCTGGTGCTTGTCCCGGTGCTGTACGAACTCGGTTGTGAGCTTGGCGGCAAATCTCGCTCAGGTACATTAACGAACAGTGATCCATCCGATACCGACGGCGGATTGTCATCCACCGCCTAATACGTCTGCTTGCCTGGTCTGCAATGACAGATGTCGGTCGTTCGGCTCCGGAGGTCGCCAAACGAACATCTCTCAATAAAGCTGCAATCCAAGCAGATTGAAAAAGACCATCGAGCCAACCAGCGCCAAGGCCGCGAGCCCGAGCACGGTGCTGTGCAGCAGTGAGAGATACCCGCCGATGCCCCGAATACTCGTCACCACACCCCACCAGCGAATCATTGAACCCGCCTGCAGCAGTGCGAGCAGTGCCACCCCGTTTAGAAGTAGAACGAAAACACCCATGCGTAAAAAGTCGTTTTGGTAGTACTGATAGGCCATCGTCCCAAGGTCTCGTGCTCCAACGAGCATCGGCAGCAGCATCAGCAGAATTCCAAGTGCTGTCAGCGGCGCAGTACGTGCCGCCAGCCTCGCTGCATCAGGTGGCATTCGCCACCAGCGCGCAACAAAGCCCGTTAGCAATACGAGCAGCGATGTCAGCAAACTGAGTACCCAGAGCGTTGGGTTACCCAGAAGCCCCACCTGACGCCAGGCCGCCGAACTACTGGTCATGTAGATGTGCCCATCGGCGAGTCGCTTGAACACCACACGTTTTAGCTCATCATCGACTTGCACAAACACTCCGTCGCCAACCGCGCGAAATCTTGATCCGTCAATCCTGATGCTGCCCGCATCATCGGCGGTGACTCGACGGACGCTTCCGGCGTTAAAGAGTTTGGCGAGCGACGTAAACGAACGGCGCTCAACCCAGTACGAACCCTGAAGATCAAACGGGGATAAGCGCAGCTCAAGCGGGGCTTCCGGCTCTGGCACGACGGGCATTTGCCTGGGAGGAAGGAATCGCTCTGCAAAGCTCTCCCACACTTCTGTTGTACTGGTTAAAAGCTCGCCCTGCGGCGCATCGTCCGTCGCAACCAACCGCCCCGCGCCAAACATACGAGCAACCACATCGCCAAGAGTCGGAATCGGTGACGACGCCATCAGTGTCAGGTAAAAACCCAGCTCAAGCTCAGGCACAACCGCCATGAAGCTGCTGAAGCCGGGGAGACCGCAGCTATGTCGGGCCATGCTGTACTGCCCGTAGCGCTCCGGATACAGATGAAGGCCAACACCATCCACGAATGGGTGGGCGCGAAAATGCGCCTCTCTCATCATTGCCCGGTCTTGTAAGGAGAGAACGTTCGCGTATCGATCTGAGAGTGATTCCGCGTGAAAGGCCGCGTAGCGAAGCATATCCGCCGGCGTCGCAATCACGCCTCCGGACGCGGCAGCCGCAGGATGCTTCGGATAAAAAACCACGGGCTGTACGTCGCCATTGGGAAACACAGCAGCGGGGGTTGCAAGATTTTCCGGCAGTGCCAGTGTGTGGTGAAGCAGCGTATCGTTCATGCCGAGCGGTGAGAAGATATTAGCTTTCATATACTCGGCCAGCGAAAGCTCACTTACGTCTTCAATCAGCGCACCTTCCACCGCGACACCCAAGTTGGCATACAGGCTGATTTGCCCAGGAGCCCGCAGCAGATTTTCGCTAAGGAGCCTGGCAAATTCACTCGCACTCACGGGCGCTGCCATATCGCGATGCGAACCTTGCGGAGTTCCTCCGCCCGTCATGCCACTGCTATGGGTCATAAGATGACGCAATGTCACCTGATCTCCCCAGGGTTTCGGTAATTGGTACCGGACAAGGTGATCGTTGACAGGGGCATCCAGGCCAGGAAGCAACCCCCGTTCGATCAGCTGCAGTGCCGAAACAGCCGTAAACGACTTTGATAGCGAGCACATCCGCAACTTGGTGGTCTGGGGGTTTAGCGGGACCTTGTTTACCGCATCCTGCCAGCCAAAGCCCTGCAGGAGTATTGTCTCACCACTGCGAACAACACCCACCGCAGCGCCCGATATGCGCTTGTCTCGAGCGGCCTCCCCAAGTATGCCGTTCGCCCAACTCAGCAATCGCTCCTGGGTCAGCGCCTCGGCCGCTCCCAAACCGCGAGGCAGGCACAGGGATATCAGAAGCGCGAAAATTCCCAGATGCCGGGAACTCGCTCGAAGCAATGGCATCAGTCGCTTTCGCTCGCCACGAAGTATCGTGAGTAGATGCCTTCCGGAAGATTCTTGTAGTCCAGTCGGCCGATGTTCGCCGGGCCATGGCCAGGTGCGTCAATGACTACCGCATGTTTCGCGAACCCGGTCTCGATAAAACCGCCGCGAAAGTGATTGCGAGACTTAACGACGAAAATATCGAGCGATTCGATAGGAATAGCGATGTCTGCAAGAAGATTTGGGTTGGTTACCTGCTCGTAGTAGTCACTGAGTACGAACCAATTGTTATTCGCAGCCTCGATCGTCGCGTAGCGTTTGCCAACCAGACCTGCAGGCTTGCCGAGAAACCGTATGGTCCCGGTAAGGTCCAAGGGCTCACCAGCCAGATCAGACGTCTTTCCGGCTACCTGGATTGAAACAGGGTCCCCGACGCTGTAGTTGTCGTGAAGATCATCCATGACCGCCTGATCCGTGAGTGCGGCAACCACAAAATCGGTTTTTTCGAGCCGGAGCAGCTCGTACGAGATCTCGGTGGAATCGCCCATGCGATCAGACATGTTCGCAAACACAAGCTTGCCCGGCTCCTCCGTCTGCATCTCAAGGCCAAGAGCAACACCATCACTGACGCCAGGAATCGGGTACTCGATATCCTCTTTACGGTCGAGGATGTATTGATTCATATCGGCCGCAATTTCGTCGGCCAGTTCCTGATCGTCGTTGGTGACAACCATGACGGCCATGCCGATATCCGGGACGTCGGCGAACGTCCAGCCGAGAAATACCGATACAAACGCATCCTGCTCTCGGTTTTCCCAACGGCGAGCCCGCTCCATGATGTCCTGAGGCGCTCCGGTGTGGGTCCCGCCGTAGACAGTGGCAAACATCACGCCGGGTTTGCGCATCGCGCTTGTGGGCTTGTAGTCACCGCGAATGGTTCGAATCAGTAATCGTGCCGCCCGCTCTCCCTGCAAGTCGGAGTCGTAGTGAGGAAAGCGCTTAACCGCCAGTCCGATATCCAGGTGTTTAAGCAGCTCGGTATCTTCATTGCCGTGGTGATCGAACGTAGCCGAAATCGGTATGTCGTCCCCAACCAGCTCTCGGACACGTTTTACTATCTCGGCCTCTGGCCGGGGCACTCCCTCCACCGCCATACCGCCGTGCAAAAACAGATGCACCCCATCAACGCGATCCATAGCATCGATGTTGTCTACGATACCGCCCGTATACTTATCGAAAGCTTCACGAGTGATGGTGCTACCCGAGGAGCCGCCAAACGCGGGCCCGACGAGATAAGCCGGTTTGGCGAGCACTCCCGACTGCATACTCACACCGTGCAGAAAGCCGGTTACGTAAGGTATGGGAAAAACCTTGGTCGCTTCAGCGGCGAGACCACTCATCGGTGCGATGTCGTACTCGAACTGCTCAATACCGGTCGGGGGTGAAGGGCAGAAGGTACAGGTTTCGTGCATAAACATGCCGTAAGCGATCACGATATCGCTCTGGCTCTCTCGCACTTGCAGGTAGGCCACCAGATAAATGGCAGCGATGGCGACGAGCCCGATGGCGCCGAGACCTAAGCGTTTTAACCACATTTATTGCAGCCCTCTAAATTAAGTCTATGTGCGTAATTCAATGTATCTGGCGGACGATGAGCAGACATCCGGGATGCCGGCAGGTGATTTCACCCGTGAGCGTCACCAACCGCCAGATCGCTTCCACTTCTCGATAAGCTTGCCATTGCCCAACACGTTAAATACGTCGAACTGCCCTGCGGTCGCGCACGCGTGGTTTGGCAGAATGCGCAGTTGACTGCCCAACGGGAACTGGTCGTAATCAACGCTCCGCTCTGGTGAGGCTGGGCTAATAATCCCGTGCTCCTGGTTGGCGCCACTCATGATCAACGGAAGCGCACTGCCATGCACATCGAGAACCGCGCCATAGCCGTAGTCGTGATCCTGACTGGCAGTACCACGATCTCGCGACATTGCCATCCAACCACCATCGGTGATGATCCACTGCTTTTCTCTTTGATAGCCCGTCACCGTGACAAGAACGCTGAGGGCGATATCCTCGAGTGCGCACACTCCAATACCTGCCATCACCAAATCGAAGGTCGAATAGACACCGGCTCGAACCTCGCTGACTCCGGTGAGATCGTCGATAGTCAATGCCGTAGGTGTTGAGCCGATCGATACCACAGGGCACGGTAGACCGTCCGCTCGCAGTCGAGCCGCAGCGCTAACTGAGCGATCACGCTCCAGACGCGCCATCGCCAACAACGATTCGGTCGTGCGGCAGTGATAGCTCTCACCGGCATGAGTCATCACGCCGCGGAGCTCGACTCCAGCGGTCTCGTTAAGGAGCCGACCGATCGCCAGCAATTCCTCTCCGTCGGGATCTGTGCCGGATCGGTGACCGTCGGTGTCGAGCTCGATCAGCACCGGAAAGCAAATTCCGCATTCGCGCGCGAAGGCTGCCAGCAGTTCAACCATCTCGGTTGTATCTAGAGTGACAATCAGACTCAGACCTCGATCTATGAGATCACGGGCCTGGGCAAACTTATTGGGTGAGATTCCAACGGCGTATAGAATATCCGTGACACCGTTATCAAAAAAGTACTCTGCCTCTTTCAAGGTAGAAACCGTAATGCCCTGCACATGGCCGGCGGCGAAGATCTCGCGAGCAACCTCAATACTCTTGTGAGTCTTGACGTGGGGACGGATAACGCCCCCCAAGTTGCCGATGTGGTCCGCTAGCCGGCTTGCGTTAGCACGTAGCTTGGCTCGATCAAGCAATAGGGCTGGCGTAGTCAATTGTCCAAGATCCCCAGCGCCAGCCTGCTCGCTCTCCGCCGTTTGCCTGCAAGCGCCCTGCTCTGTGGAATTGACTATGGCGCTCACGAAGGCCTAGGTCCCCTGCTGACTCAGAGCTGTGAAGTGCCCACACTGCTGCGCCTTGTGAAGCGTCAGGCTCGCAGCCGCCAGATCCTGCATTCCCATACCCGTGCTGTCGAACAAAGTAACTTCGTCATCGGAACGACGGCCGGAATGGAGGCCGTTTATCACTTTACCGAGGGGCGTGATCTGTGACTCATCAAGCAGGCCCTCATCTACGGCGTGCTGACACTCTCCCAGGAGAGCATTCTGATCGGGAGCGTCGCCAAATACCGTGCTCGCAGCAACGAGTGACGCCTCGAGCTCTTGTTTTCCCCTGGTGTCCGTTCCCATACACGCGATATGGGTTCCGGGCGCTATCCACGAGCGCTGCACGTACGCCGAGAACGAGAGCGCCACTGTGATCAGCACATCACTCTGGCGACACAGGTCCTCCATAGGGAGCACGTCGATTTGTAGGTCCAGGTCCGCAAGCTCAGCCTGGAGCCTTTCACTGGAGCCGGAGGCACGCTGAGGGAGGAGCAGCCGCGTGAAGGACCGCTCAGCCAGACTTGCACGCACCTGGTACGAGGCTTGCCCCCCAGTCGCGGTAACGCCCAGCGTTTGCACATTTTCTCTGGCCAGGTATCGAACCGATAGCGCAGAAGCGGAGGCGGTCCGCAGTGCGGTCAGATACGTGCCACATATCAGAGCGGCGGGAGCACCGCTATCTGGATCGAACAGGACGATAGTCGATTGGTGGTTTGCGAGCCCGCGAGCCTTGTTTCCCGGCCACAGCCCACCGGCCTTTATGCCAAGCGAGGGGCCACGAAGATCAAAACCAGACTTAAAGCCGAAGATTGCATCGCTATACCCAAGAGCTTGCCTCACAACAGGGAAGTTAAACGCGTCTTCTGCTGCAAGACTGGAGAAACACGCTTCTATAGCTTCGTTGACTTCTTTTTGGTTGACGGAGTCTACGACGTCGTTTTCAGACAGGAAGTAGATCGTTCCCTGGCGAAGACTGGGAACGAGACCTGATCTCTGGTTGGGACGATCTTCACCTTCGTCAGGCCGAAAAATACGCAATGCCTCCGAGCTCTGAACAGACACAGATACCGTTCCTTTTGAGTTCTACGCTATTTTATCTTTACGTCAAGTATTATACTTGGCAAAAGCCCGACTGGCTACCTCAGCCAACCCAAAGAAAATCAAGATTCATTTTTTACCTACATATCGTGATACCTTGATGACCGGCCCTGATCGCCGACGCAGAAAGACACCGAACCGTCTTGAGGCAATAGCATGACCCACCAACTTCGTCGCCCCGCAAGCTATGGAATCTACTTACCTAACCGTTGCCGGCTCTGGCCTCTTACCCTACTCCTGACCTCCGCCTTTTTCATGGCCAAACCGGCCTTCGGCGAGATCTTGGGCACGGAGAGTTTCGAGCTGGAAGATGGCAGCACTCTGCAAGTTGAAGTCGGTGAAGTAAGTGTTCCTGAAAACAGGAGCAAATCGGATAGTCGCGATATCCGTGTTGGCTTCTTCCGAATCGAGTCAGAACAGGAGGGACAAACGACCCCGACGTTCATCCTCCCGGGCGGCCCGGGAGGGTCCTATACAAAATATCTCGCTGAGGATGGACGCCGAAGAGCGTTTACGACGGAGCTGGTCAACTTATATCGACAGCGTGGCGACGTGGTACTCGTAGACCTACGAGGAATAGGCAGATCCACGCCGAGCACAGTATGTGAGGGGGCGCGGAATAAGTGGCGCTTTATAAACAGCAAAGCCGATTTCCTGGAGATACTCGCCGACAGTGCCCAAGCTTGCCGTGAAAAACTCCTTGAGGAGGGTTTTGACCTTGCAGGTTACACCGTTATGGAAGCAGCTGCGGATGTGGTCGCCATCGCGGATAGTCTGGGTTACGGAGAGTTCCGGCTGCACGGAACAAGTTTTGGAAGCCACTGGGCGATGACGGTAATGCGTTATCACGGGGAACGTGTCGAACGCGCCGTAATATCCGGGGTAGAGAGTTATGACCACACCTACGATGACCCTCGAGGCCTTCGCACGGCTGCGGAAATGATCTCGGAGATGGCAAGTGCCACCTGGCAGGCGGACGGTCGCGATGGAAACCCTCTACAAGAACTGGATGCCCTGTTGGAAAAGGCACAAGCGTCGCCCGAGGCGGCCCACGGACTAGAGCCCTACCTTGTCAGTACGCTGGCGCTCACCGGCCAGGATTTCAGCCTGACTTCGCGTGACCGCCTTCCCAAATGGCCGCAAGCCGCCGCAGAACTCGCCGATGGCGAAGTATGGCTGGCAAAGACATTCATTCGATTTCTTGGTGCGCGCTTCGCCGTCCCGTCCGGTACAACCCCGGCTGCGGTGGGCCTGTTTGACTGCTCATCTGGCCTGTCGGATAGCCGGCGCGCTGCGCTTACAGCGAATTACGATCCTATGTTCTATCCGGGCGCATTCGATTACTACGACACAATCTGCCCGGCGTGGGACGTTCCCGAACTACCTGATGAATTCCGTGCTGGGGCTCAGGTGGCTGTACCGGTGCTATTTGTTCACGGAGACATCGACTTCGCCACGCCCCTCGGAAACGCTCAGGAAAACCTCGCGCTGTTTCCAAACAGTCATCTGGTGATTGTGGAAAACGGTTCGCATGGCGCCTTTCTCGAAAGTCTGAGAATGGATCCTGAGATGCCATCGCTAGTCCTTGACTGGATCGATGGTAGTGCGCCGACCCGAACGACGGTGTCTCTTCCACCCGTGGAATTCGAGAGCATCGACTGACGCGAGCTCCCCGTCTGATCAGGAACTAGACGCGGTGAGGTATTGGGGTAAACACAGCTAGTGATTCGTACCGCCGAGAACATCCTTTATGCCACGCATCAGTTCAAAGTCGTAACGAGTGCGACTGCGACCTATCGACAGCCGCATAGGATTCTCATTAACATAGATGCGGAGCCTCTCAGCGGTCTCGCTGCTGCTACAGTCGATCACATTGCTGTACGAGGCGGCACCAAGCCCCTAAGCGCCCACAGCGCAAAAACCGTGTTTAAGCAAAATCTCGCCAGACTTCAGAGGAGGAATGATCCTTCATGTCGGGACTGAAAAGTGGACGCACCCGCTGGCACATCACCGCGCGGGTCGCGCTGGCGACCATCGGCGGATATCTGTTTGCTAATGCGATAGCGCTGGTGCTGGTGTTCTCATTGCCCATCGACCGTTTGCACGGCGTGGTCCTCGGCACATTGCTTACTTTTCCAATCTGGGTGGGCGCTGTGATGTGGGTCTTCAGTGCTGAACGTCTACTGCCGGTGACCTGCAAGCTTCTGGGCAGCAGCGTCCTGATGCTCGGCGCCAGCGCATCACTTTACCTGCTGGAGGCAAACTGATGTTCAGCAGCTTTCGGCAGTCGATGACATGGCTACACACCTGGTCGGGACTCAGCCTGTGCTGGCTGCTGTACTTCATGTTTGTGACCGGCACGCTGGGGTATTTCGACAGTGAGATAGACCTGTGGATGACACCCGAAGTTCCCAGCCAATTCGGCAAAGGATCGGGCAGTACTACACTCACCAATATTACGCTGGCCCAGAGCAAACTCGAAGAAATTGCCCCCGATGCCCAGCGCTGGTTTATATCCCCGGAGGCCGCCCGGGAGACACCGCGCCTCACAATCGGGTGGTTGCCAAAGGCGGGGGAAGATGGCACGCAACCCCAGTTCCAGAATCGTATTCTGGATCCTGCCACCGGGGAATTTGCCACCGCGCGCGAGACGGGCGGCGGTCAACTCCTTTATCGCATGCACTACCTGCTCCACTATCTGCCGGGGCGCATGGGGTACTGGATCGCTACCTTTGCAACCATGCTCATGTTCATCGGCCTTATCTCCGGCGTGATCGCTCACAAGAAGATCTTCAAGGACTTCTTTACGTTCCGCTGGGCTCGCGGCCAGCGTTCCTGGCTTGATGCCCACAATCTGCTTTCCGTCAGCACCCTCCCCTTCCAGTTGATGATTACCTACAGCGGCCTGGTATTTACGCTGGGATTGTTCTGGATGCCGTTTGTGGTGCTCGGTGGTTACGGCTTTGACATGCAGCGTGTCGCTGGCCTGCAGGATGTGCTCAGGGGCCCGGTGGTAGAACGTGCTGAGGCACCCGGTACGCTGCTTCCCCTGGCTGAACTGACGCAGACGGCCATCGAAACCTGGGACGATAAGTCACTCCGGATTTTGATCGTCGAGAGTCCGGGAGATGAGAACGCTACGGTAACGGTTCAGGGAGCAGGCGTTGGTAGAAATCGACCCACCGCAAAATACATGGGGGTCAGCGGGGAGTTGGTCGACGAGAGTCGGGAGATTAGCCTGCCCAATGGAGCCCTCCATTTTGCTCTTGCGTCGGTGGATTTACATGAAGGCATCTTCGCTGGTCCTTTTTTACGGTGGCTCTATTTTTTAGCCGGCACCATGGGAGCCGCGATGGTGGCTACGGGAGCGATCTACTGGGTCGAGTCTCGACGCAAGAAAGATGTTTCAGCTACCTACAGTCGAGGGCATCGGTTTGTGCGCAAGATGAACGTGGCCACAATCGCAGGGCTACTCGTTGCCATAGGGGTCTATTTCTGGGCGAATCGGTTGCTTCCGATCGATTTTGAAGGGCGGGAGCAGTGGGAAGTGCATTGCATGTTCCTCGCCTGGCTCGGCTGCTTTGCGCATGCCAGCCTGCGGAGTCACGAACAGGCATGGATCGAACAACTCCATCTACTCGCCGCCACGTTTGTGCTACTCCCCGTCGTCAACGGCCTGACCACGGATATGGGTCTGGTGCACACGATTGGGCGGGGTGACTGGACGATAGCTGGCTTCGATCTGACCGCGCTGGCAACTGGCGCCCTTGCTTTCGCGGCAGCAAGGCACCTCGCGCACAAGGGCGAGGAGCAGAGGCCGATCGAGACGCCGATTACTCTTACCGAACATACGGCTGGAAGCTAATCGCAACTATGAGTCAGGCAATGGCATTAGCGCTGACGCTCTTCGCTACGATCGCACTCTGCCTGAGCATGCGACGACATCGAGCCCTGATCGGCGGTCGCGAGCTAAGCCACCGGCAGCGCTGGGCGATACGCGTCCCATCATTTGCGGCGCTCCTGGCGGCCCTCCAGATTCTACTCAGCGAGCTGCCCACGCTACCGGCGATCGCTCTCTTCTTCGGCTGGTGGACAGTGGCGATTGTGTTGATCGCGGCTTACAACACCTGGCGAGACATCCAGGCGCCGAGGCGATGATCAGGAGGTGGGAGCGATTCTAGAGCCTGAACGGTGCACTGGTGCGTTTTCGGGCTAGGCTCCCGGCGGCGTGCCAAGACTCTGGCCAAAGGCTTTCAGCAGCCGGGCAATATCGGCTTGTTGCTTTTGTGAAAGTCCTGCAACGGCATCACTGGCTTCATCAAATCGCAGCGCGATCAGCTTATTGGTCAGCTTCACGCCCTTGACTGTCAGCCGGGCGGTTAGAGAGCGACCATCAACTTTGCTTTTGCGCCGGGCGATCAATCCTTTTTTGGTCAGCCGGTTCAACAGCGCCGTCATCGCACCAGAGGTGAGGACTACTGCCTCTTGCAACTCGGTCGGGGTTAGTTCAAAGGGTTTACCGGAACGCAACAGTGTGGCGAGCGCATCGAACTCCGAATACAGCAACCCATAGGGCTTAAGCACCTCATTGATGCGTCCGTCCAGGGCTACAGAGACACGAAGCAGACGGCCAACCACAGCCATCGCACTGGCATCTAAGTCCGGGCGCTCACGCCCCCAGTCCGCGATAAGCGAATCAATGAGGTCTGGCGCTTTAGCCGCCTTCACCCCGGTCGCTTTGGAGGTCTGGCTGGACTTTGCGGTGGACCTAACTCTGCTGACAGGCGCTTTCTTTGTTTCCGACGCCTTCTTTGCGGTACGCACAGCCATGATGGCTTCCTTTTCTCGTTATTCCGGATCGCGGAACGGCAGTGTGCCTAAACCCAAGCCAAGTTAAAACCGCTATTCGGCACCAGCCAGACACCGGCCGCGCATCAGAGGTAACTGCGGATAGAAAAAGTAGGTTTGTAACGCAAGTCCACATCAACTCTAAACCTATTAAGCAGCGTAGTCAGTTAAGAGATTCCTGGTACCTCCGATATTCATCCTCTAGCACTTCAGCATAGGAAGTCAGGGCATCACCGAGCTCGCCCTGTAGCTCTGCAAAGACTTCGCGCTGAGGCTGAGTCGGTGCTCCATGACCAAAGGTAAGATAGTTGTACAGCAACGAGAGCCGATCATTGAGCTGAATGGGGTACGCGATTTTATCCTTCGGGCTTTGATTGCGTGTCTGATAAAGCCGCCCTTCAACGGAAGCCAGCGCAACCAACAGCTCCTCGGCTGCCTTATCTTCGGCGTCGATAGCGGATCGGAGCTTTCTGATTTCAAGCACCGTGCCATTCGCTTTAGAAATAGCATCGCGAACCTTGAGTGCCAGATCACGCTGAGCTTTCAGATCAGCCATCGGGATAGCAGCCTTTCGGGGATCCTGTGCCACGGAAACAGGCTGCGTCATTTCCTCACCGCCTGCCGTTATGCGGACCGTGTAGTCCCCGGGCAATACTTCTGGCCCGAGAAAAGGCGGTATGGCCTCAAGGATCATACCTGGGAACATCAGAGCTCCGTCGTACCGCAACAACCACTCGACACTGTGGGCACCCTGGCTAAGTTTAGGCCGCAAAAACAAGTGACTGACGACTTTTCCGTCTGCGTCGAGCACCACACCGCGCGCGTCATCTACTGCATCTTGCAGATAGAAGTTCAGCTTCGCCGGAACCGCAGACAATACTGCGGCGCTCGCCGGAAACAGAGTCGCATCACCCGGTGCACCGTGCCGGGCCAGGTGTCGAAGGGTCGGCAAACCGTCGAGAACGTAAAAGGAGCGCCCATGCGTGGCAATCGCCAGCTCATCACCACGCACTTCCAAGCCCATGACGGGCGTCGATGGCAAATTCAAGCTCAGGGAATGCCAGTTCATTCCCGCGTCCATCGAGAGGCGGACACCCCGCTCCGTCCCCAGATACAGCAAGCCCTCCATGCCGGGGTCTTCTTCGATGGAGTGCACGAACTCTTCTTTCGGTAGGCCGTCGACCCGAGCCTCCCAGGATTCACCAAAATTTCGGGTGGCGTAGACATAAGGCGCTCGATCACCCATTTCGTAGCGCTTCGCCACAACGAAGGCTGTACCGGGACTATGATGCGACGCATCGATCAGGCTGATACGGCTGTGCTCCGGCAGATCAGGGGGCGTCACATTGATCCAGCGCTTTCCGCCATTGCGAGATAGGTGCACCAGGCCATCATCGGACCCGACCCAGATCAGTTCGTCGTCCAGCGGCGACGGAGCGATTGTGTATAGGGTGCCATAGACCTCCGGACCATCCTGATCGAGGCGGATTGCGCCTCCGGTCTCCCCCAGCGTAGCGGGATCAGCCCTCGTCAGATCGGGGCTGATTTTTTCCCATGACTGACCGTCGTTCTCGCTCCGCCATACATGCTGAGACCCGGTATAGAGGGTTTGCCCGTCCGCCGGTGAGAAAACGACGGGGAACACCCAGTTCCAGCGCTCGCGCATGCTCGCGGCCGTCTGTCCCATCACGCCATAGGGATAGGGCGAGACATTAGCGAACGTTTGCTGGCCTCGATCAACCCGCAGAAGCTGGTTGGTACTGCTGACAAAGAAGACATCAGGGTTTTTGGGGTGCGGTGCTACATAGCCGTTTTCACTGGGAGCCACAGTGATGAAGTCGGCGAAGGTGTCGACATGGGGTGTCCCGGAGAGCACCTGATCTTTGCGGCTGGGAACGCACACACTGGTATTGTCCTGCTGCGTTCCACAGAGCTTGTAGGGGAACTCATGGGTTAGGGACAGCCGGTAGATCTGGGCGGTTGGCATATCCTGCTCAGTCCAGCTGGCACCGCCGTTCACGCTGACGCTCGCACCGCCATCGTCTGCCAGGATCATGCGCTCGGGGTCATCGGGTGCTATCCACATATCGTGCGCATCGGCATGCCGCGAAGGCACGCTTGTGAACTTCTCGCCCCCGTTTGTCGATTTCTCCAGCTTGAAGCTTAAGACGTATACCGTATCCTGATCGACCGGATCCGGCCGTAGCTGCATAAAGTAGAAACTACGCTGCCACAGCTTGCGGTTGCCGTTGATATAAGCCCAGGACTCACCACCGTCGTCGGAACGATAAAGACCGCCATCTTCGGCTTCTATATTGGCGAAGACGCGCTGCGGGTTCGCCGGTGATACGGCGATGGTGATCTTGCCAAGAACTCCCTCGGGCAAACCCGGATTACGGGTGATTTCCTTCCAGCTATCGCCTCCGTCGACGGATTTGTAGATCGAAGATTCCGGCCCGCCACTCCAGAGTTTCCAGGGCTTCCGATACACCTGCCACAGCGTTGCGTACAGGACCGATGGGTTGGTCGCATCCATAGAAAGATCGACTGCACCTGTCTGCGACGACTTGAATAAGACCTTCTCCCAGCTCTGGCCGCCGTCCGTTGAGCGAAAGACACCACGACTGTCACTAGCAGAGAACGGATCACCCAGGGCAGCTGCATAGATAACCTCAGGATTCCTCGGGTTTATACGTAACGTCGTGATCGTGCGCGTTCCCGCCAATCCCATGTGCTTCCAGGTCGCACCGCCATCGACGCTCTTATAAACCCCGTCACCCTGGAGGACGTTGGCGCGAAGCTGGCCCTCGCCCATGCCTATATACACGATGTCCGGATTGGAGGGGTCTATCGCCACCGCACCCACCGACGCCGTTGCGATCTGACCATCCGTGACCGGATTCCAACTGCCGCCACCGTCGTCGGTTTTCCATAAACCCCCGCCAGTTGCACCGAAGTAATACTCGTTCGGGCGAGCACTGCTTCCCGCAGCCGCGATCGATCTCCCACCCCGCCCGGGGCCGACATTGCGCCAGCTCAGCATCTGGAAAGCGTCTTCGACGGATGGCGGCGCTGCCGCCTGGAGCTTTGGGACGCCCAGAGCAAAGCTCAGGCCAATTAGCAAAAAGACAGGCGCCATGATCTTATTCGGCCTGGCTTGCGCGCGCGGCCACTCGATGATCCGAGGGAGCTTCGTCGCCGAGACATCTGTGGTGATGGTTGCCATGAGAAAATCCTCCGAGCCGCGCTGGATTTGCTTGCTGGGTTTTTTGCATAATATCTTTATCTTAAGACAAATTAAAAGTGCGCTCTAGGATGTACACTTCACAGCTGCCGAGAAAAGGAATGCCCTTGTGAAAAAGATTGAACTGCGCACCCCGTATCTAATCTTTGTAGGCGATGAGTCGAGGCTCGCCTACTCGAAGACCGGCGCGGGCTTAGTGCAATGGCGACGACAGATCTGCGCAGGGCAGCTCCGGTTTGAAGGCGGCGTCGATCTGGGCCTTAAGGACATGAGCATCGCGTCCGCCGCAGAGGCCGGTGTCGGCTCTTTGATCATTGGCACAGCCCTGGTCGGAGGATCTATTCCCGAGGCTTGGGTGTCGACCCTGTGCGAAGCAGCACTTCATGGCCTCGATGTAGTCGCCGGGCTCCACTCTCGCTTAGACGGCATTGACGAACTCGTAGCGGCCGCAGAGCAAGGAAACAGCCGGCTGGTCGATGTGAGAGTGCCCCCAAGTAAGCTTCCCGTGGGTACCGGCAAGAAACGCAGCGGAAAACGACTACTGACGGTGGGCACGGACTGCGCCCTGGGCAAAAAGTACACCACCCTCCAACTTGAACAGGACATGCGCGCCGCCGGCCTGGAGGTAACGTTCAGGGCAACCGGGCAGACCGGAATATTGATCGCCGGCGAAGGAATCCCTCTCGACGCGGTGGTTGCCGACTTTGTCTCGGGTGCGGCGGAGGCGCTGTCGCCCGCCAACAGCGAAGACCACTGGGATGTTATCGAGGGCCAGGGAGGAATCTTTCACCCCGGTTACGGTCAGGTCAGTCACGGCCTGCTGATCGGCTCGCAGCCCGACACGTTCGTGGTGTGCCACGCCGCGGGTCGCGAGTTCATCGAAGATTGGCCGCATGTGAGGCTGCCCACGATAGGTGATGTGATCGAACGTACCGTTGCTATCGGACGCCTGACCAACCCAAACATCCGCTGTGTCGGTATCAGCGTCAATACTTCCGCACTCTCAGCTCAGCAGCGAGAGAGCTACCTGAGCGAACTCGGAGATCGCTATCAGCTACCCTGTTTCGACCCGCTGATCGAGGGCACCTCTTCTGTCATTGGCAATCTGCCTTAGGGAACACCGTGAACTTTGCACTCAAAGCCGCCCGCTTACCCCTTCGAAAACCATTTGCCATTGCGGGGTCGGTCTATCACCACTGCGATACGCTTCGTCTGACACTGAAAGAAGATGGCCTTACCGGGACGGGAGAAGCCATCGGTGTGGACTATCTGGGCGAGTCCATTGACTCCATGATCGGGCAACTGGATTCTATCGGCGCCACCATTGAGAACGGCATCGAGCACGACCAGCTGTCAGAGATCCTCCCCGCAGGCGGCGCCCGCAATGCCCTGGATTGCGCACTCTGGGATTTAAGAGCCAAACGAGAGAATCGGCGAGTCTGGCAGCTCCTGGGAGTGGCTTCGCAGCCCGTGCAAACTGTGTTCACGATTGGTATTGATGACCCGCAGGTCATGGCCGCCGATGCCGCCGCGGCAGCGCAGTTGCCAAAGCTCAAAATAAAACTCGATTCTCATCAGCCGATCGAACGCCTTGAGGCGATACGGGCGGCGCGGCCAGATGCGACATTGATTGTCGATGCCAATCAGGGCTGGGATCGACAACAACTAAGCGATGCTCTCCCCCACCTTGAAAGACTGGGAATCGCGATGCTGGAACAACCGCTGCCACGCGGGAGCGATGAAGACCTCGCGGGGCTGGTAACCTCGGTACCCATCGGGGCCGACGAGTCGATTCAGCATAGCGGCGAGTTTGCCGAGATTTCGAAGCTGTACGATGTGATCAACATCAAGCTGGATAAGTGCGGTGGCTTGACCGACGCGATGAAGCTGGTTCATCTCGCCCGGGAGCACGACAAGCGCCTGATGGTGGGCTGTATGGTTGGTAGCTCCTACTCGATGGCCCCGGCGTTCGTCATCGCCCAGGCCTGCGAATTTGTGGATATCGATGGCCCGCTACTCTTAAAAACCGATGTTCCAGGTGGCCTGGAGTATGGACCGGATGGCGTCGTCCGGCCGCCAACCCCAGACTTTTGGGGCTGAGCCAGATCAGGCGCGATGTACGGCTTGCTCGGCTTGCTCGACCAAACCGATTACACCGATTACACCGATTCGACCGATTTAACGCGCAATTATTCGGACTCTCCCGGGGCACTAGTGTGGTTCCAAGAGGTGTTCTTTGCCTTGTTCTACGCCACTTTTAGGTTTCGTTTCGCTAGGTTTCGTTCAACATCAGGCTACGTCGTTCCTCGGGCGATACAGCGTCTCGCAGCTTGCGTGCAGAGAAGTAAAAAAACACGCCCACGAGCAGCCATCCTCCCATCAAGATCCACTCGGTCGGCACTTCGCCCTGCGCACTCAAGAGAGGCGAGAGCACCGCAATCAGCAACACACAGAGCGCCAGCCCCATAGCAGCCCATAGCCCAATGCTGCCTCCGGGGACGCGGTAGGGTCGGGGATGGTGAGGCAATCGCCGCCTGAGTCGAATAACTCCGAACACGATCAACGCAAAAAGGAATGAAAACACGACCGCAGAAGAGTTGACGATCAGACCAATCGCCTGTCGCCCCATAAACGCCCCCAAAGCACTCGCGACGCCTACGAAAACAACCGCGTAGTAAGGGGACCCAAAGCGAGGGTGCACCCGAGCGAAAACCTCCGGAATCATGCGGGCCCGGGCTAAGGCAAACACCACGCGTGTGCTGGCGTAGAACATGGCATTCCAGGTTGTCAGCAGCCCACAGAGACCTGCGAGTAAAACCACTTGCCGCATGGTTCCGCCCATCAGAGCACCTGCAGCCGTCGCGACAGGAAGATCGAACCCGAGAAGCGCCTGGCGCGGCGTCGCGAGGGATGCGGTCAGAATGATGCCAGCGTAGAACAACATCGCGATAACGAGCGCTGCAATCATCACCCGGGCAATGCGTTTAAGATCCACGTTCTCGGACACCTCACCCATAGCCTGGGGGATCGTATCGAAGCCTCCGTACCAGAAAGGTGTCGATGCAAACACGACAAGCACACCGACGAACATGGCCATACTGCTGTCGCCCACGAAGATCGGTTCGAAGTTTGCAGGCTCGCCCCGACTAAGACCGGCCAGAATGAACATCAGCGTTGTGATCACCAGAATAAGTACAAACGCCGTCTGAAACGACGACGTGGATCTCGCACCGCGATAGTTGATAGCCGTGACGCAGGCGCACAAAGCCAATCCCGCGACCAGGCTCCAAAGTCGAACATCAGAGCCAAGAAAGGTGTACAGAACAGGACCTTCTAGCCCCGGAAAAAGAGAAGACAGTACCCAGCCGACGGAAACGACCTCGAAGGACACCGTCGCGGTGTAGGAATACGCGAGAAGCCATCCCGCGTAAAACGCGGCGCGCTCACCATAAACCTTGTAGACGTACGCGACCTCGCCGCCGGATACGGGATACATGCCCGCAATCTCTGCGTAGCACAGCGCGACCGGTAGCATCATGAATCCCCCGACAATAAAGGCCAGCATCGCGCCCAGTGACCCGGCGTCCGTCAACCACGCTCCGAGCACGGTAATCCAGCCCACGCCAATCATGGTGCCAAACGCAAGCGTGAACAGAGATACCAGCGAGAGCGACCGGTTTAGACGCTCGGGATTCATGGAGACCTCTGCCAAAACCAGACTACCCTCACACCAGTGTTCGGTGGCACTGACTCACCGCACCAGTAACCGCCGATCGATTTGACATCACTCGACCAGCGATGCCGCCACAGCTGATCGTTATCAGTGCTTCTGTTAACGTCACATCCTCTCTCACTGGGTCGGGTCGCGCTGGCAAAACCGCCTAAAGTGGTGTCGCTTATCCACTCGGCCTTCAGACCTTTCCTTCGCTTACCAAACACATCCTCTCTGGCTTTCCCTTAGCTTTACGTTAAGCTATATCGGAGCACCCCCATCAACCGTCGGCTTTCGTACTCAAGCCCACATTTGCGGTGCGACCTTACTCGGTGACAGCACTCGGCATCTACTAACGGAGAAATTCATGGCGTCTGGCAACCCACTTCTTACGGCCGTCCGCGTAGCACTAGTTGCAACTTTACTTTCTTCTGCGCCCATGAGCGTTGTCTTTGCCCAGCAGGCCCCGGAAACCGAAAGTCTGGTCGTTACCCCCGTAAGGATCACAAGCGAGTCCGGTGCCTCGCAGGATGCTGAGCAGGGCATTGTATTCGTAAAAGAGAATCGGGCCGTGGATGACTCTAGAGTCATACCGATTCACTTTATGCGCTTTGCCGCAGAGCAACCCGTAAAAGACCGACCGCCGGTATTCCTCGTCGCAGGCGGTCCGGGTTCTTTGTATGACTTTGAGACCGACCGGCATTTCGAAGTCGCCAAGCGCCTGCGAAGGACTCGCGACCTCGTCTACGTGGGGCAGCGCGGAAACCCGCGAGAGCCCGTGCTGGTATCACCGCTTTACATGGAGGGGCTGCAACGACCATTGGATAAACCTTCCGAACCGGCTACCGAGCGCGTGGTTTTGCGCGAACAGTTGATGACGGCCCAGGAGCACCTAACGAGTCTGGGGATCGACCTTCGAGGCTACGACATTCTCAATATCGTCGATGACCTGTACGAAGTACGCGCCGCACTTGGCTACAACAAGATAGCCCTGCGTGGATGCAGTTTCGGATCTCAATGGAGCATGTCCTACATGAAACGTTGGCCTGAGACAGTCGAACGGGCCCTGCTCAGCGGAGTCGAGCCGTTGGACTACGCTTACGATGATCCGCGCGGTCTCTGGAACGGGTTTGCACGACTGGCAACCCTCGCCGAAGCCGACACTGATCTGGCTTCCGACATCCCCGAAGGCGGAATCATGCAGGCGCTAAAAACGGTGATTGAACGCCTGGAAGAAAGCCCCGTTTCGGTAGAGCTGAACACTCCCGACGGAAGCGTCATCGACGTCGTCGTCGGCGCTCATGACGTTCGCCAGGCGCTGCGTTACTCCTATGGCCAATCGCGCTGGGAGCGGCATGAAAACTGGCCCAAGTTCATCCTCGAAATGTACAACGGCGACTTCAGGTATCTGGCTGCCCTCGCCGCCGAGGAACGTTCTGAGGCCGGCCGAAGCACACTGATCGGCGTGTTGATCGATAACAGTCTGGGAATCAGCAGCGGGCGCGAAGCCGAACTGCTTGAACGCAACGAGGCCCGCTGGTTGGGCGACATCAACGCTTACTATCGCGATACGCGCGATCTCACCGCCACCCAGCGTGTAGATGATGCCTTCCGCGCGGATTTTCGCATTGACGTTCCCGTACTACTCGTAAACGGTGATATCGACTGGTCCACCCCTTTGGAAAACGCCGAGCATGAACTCACCCAGCTTGATCGTGGGCACCTGTTGAGAGTGAATGGAGCGGGCCACTGCCCTATCGCCGTGGAATTACGCGATCACAAGCCTGAGTTGATGGAGCAGGTATACCGTTTTTTCGAAGCGGACTTCAGCGAGAACACCGACTTCTTCGACACGTTACCGGACTCCGTCGACCTCCCCGCTTATGACTTTGCCACACTCAACGGGCCATCCCTTTACGAGCAAGCCGTGAATTCGTTATCCGAGGCGCGTTAGGAGGCAGATCCGTTACTCTCTCCACTCAACCTTTTGCGTCAGTGTAGTTCGTCATTTCAGCCATTGTTTTCTCGCCGTATTCGACCGAGTCGCCCATAGACCTAAACGTCTCCCACCGAACACCGGAGGGGTCTTGAGTCCAGTGCTTTTCTGAATGCGAAAAGCAGCAGACGGTCTCACCGACTTCGAGTAGCGGTGCCTCGGCTTCCTTCAAAGCATCTCGTATCATATTCAGTTCAGCCTGCTCGTCTACCTGAATACCAACGTGATGGATCCCGGGAAGATCCCCGGGCATGTCAATCACTTCGATGACGAAGTTCACGGACGGGTCTTCGAGCATCCACTTCGCGTAGTTGTGTCTTTCTTTGGTGGGCTCTGAGTCAAAGAGCGTTGTATAGAACGCGACCGCTGAGTCAAATCTCGCTTCCGCTGTGTTGATATGAAGATGCATACGTTTCATGGCTGATACTCATGGACTGGAACGCAGGCAATATTATGCACGTTTGCGCATACTTGCAAACATTAAACGTACGCCTTAAGTCCCGCACATCTCCATAGCGTTCGCGATACTGCGCAAGGTGGCTACCAGAGACTTTTTTTCGAGTCGGTACAAGACGAGACGTCCACGTCGCTCAGCCGTCACCGCACCTATAGTTTTGAGCTGCTTCAGATGACGTGATACGCCAGAAAAGTCAATTTTGCAGCATGATTCGATATCGCTTACGGACAAAGGTGTTTCGCTCGCGGCCAACGTCGCAACAATTGACACTCGAACCGGATCGCAAAAGGCCTTAAAAAATTCCGGATCAAGAGCTTCTTGCAAAGCCTCCAGGCACTCGTCGGGGAATTCAGCTGACTTATTCATGCCCAAAGCTTACCTTATTGCTTGCATGCATATGCATATCAAACGACCTGATCAAGTCGAGACGTGACCCCGGCCATCAGGCGATCCGCATTCTTTCTGTCGTTCTTGCACCCAGCGTGCTCCTGAACATCCTTATTGCAAACTCACAAAGGGTCAGGGTCTGATTGATTTTCGGTATGCCCGCGGTGAGATTCCGATGGTGCGACGAAACACCCGCGAAAAGTACAGCGGGTCTTCATACCCCAGCTGATCCGCGATCGCGCTCACGCTGAGATCGGTCCCATCCAGCAGCGAGCAGGCGTGTTCGATCTTCATGTTCTGAAAGTGCTTGACTGGCGAATAACCGCTCAGCGCTTTATAGCGCTTTGAGAAGTGAAACTTCGACATGTTCGTCGTGGACGCCAGCTGCTCCAGGGTGAGTGTCTGACCGATGTTCTCGCGCATGAAACCCTGGACGTGGGATAGGTCGATGCCTCCGCGGTCCTGAGCGCGTTGCGCACTGATCTCCAGTGCCATCTGGCTTAAGAGATGCCTCAGCAGGTTTGATGCATTGATAAATGATCGTGTGGAATAGCCGGTACGCCTGACTTCCATCATGCTGCCGAATAACGCGATAAGTGCGGGTGACACCCCGGCATTCATCACCGGGTTATCCTCGTGAAAGCCCAGATGCTGAAGAAAGACCTCGGCGGACTGGCCCGAGAAATGGACCCAGAAAAGGGTCCAGGGCTCCGGATCGTGGGACACGTAGAAGTGCCTGGTTCCCTGCGGCAACAGCACAACCTCACCCGCACGCACCTCACCCTGCCACGCATCAGTTCGCAGACGACCACGCCCATCGGTGCAATATATGACAAGGTTATCGTCGTGACGCTGCCGGGCCATCTTGTGATCCACAGCCTTGGGGTAGTAACCCATAGCAGTGGGATAACAGTCCTGCGTCAGTGGGTGAAGCCGCAGTTTGTCGACCATGAACGCCGGTGTCATGAAGCGGATCCCCGCCTCGGGAAGCGGCCATTTCGAGGGAGCACTCATATGACAAAATAGTCCATGTAATTCACAATATCGTCAATGTGCTTTGTCGCAGGGCATACCTACCATTCCATCGCTAATAATTAGTACAGAGATAATGACCATGGCTGAACCCGCAACGATTCACGACGACTCGCAAACCGTAGATCCGAAGCAGCAAATTGCCGTGCTGGTAGCTCGCTCCCGCGCCGCTCAACGGCAAATAGAACACTACACCCAGCAGAAGGTCGATGAGCTGATTACCGCTATGGTCTACGCGGTAGCTCGCGAGGACCGCTCCGAAGAGATCGCTCAGTTCACGGTCAATGAGACCAAACTCGGCAACTACGAAGGCAAGTACCTAAAGATCCATCGCAAGACCCGCGCCACGCTTATGGACATCATCGACGACAAGTCGGTGGGGGTGATTGAAGAAGATCCGCAGCGCAACATCGTCAAGATCGCGAAGCCGGTCGGCGTGATTGGCGCCCTGTCTCCGTCTACAAATCCCGAGGCCACACCCGTCATCAAAGGCATCCATGCGGTTAAGGGGCGAAATTCCATCATCGTCGCGCCGCATCCGCGTGCGAAGCTGACCAACAAGAAAATCTGCGATTACATGCGCGATGCCCTGCGCCGCTGCGGCGCACCGGAAGACCTCGTGCTGTATATCGAGACGCCGTCCCTGGAGCTTACCAACGAGTTGATGGCTCAGTGCGACCGCGTTTTGGCCACCGGGGGTGGCGCCATGGTTCATGCGGCGTACTCCAGCGGCACACCCGCTCTGGGAGTTGGCGTGGGGAACGCCTGCATCACCGTAGACGACACCGCGGACCTAGATGAGGCTGCCGAGAAGATCCGCATTTCCAAAACGCTGGATCTGGCGGCAAGCTGCTCATCCGACAATTCTGTTCTCGCTTTTGCATCGATCTACGACGCATTGCTCGAGAAGCTACTGCATGAAGGCGGCTATCTCGTGAACAGTGAAGAAAAGCAGAAGCTGCAGAGCACGATCTGGCAAGACGGCCATCTGAACACCGATATCGTCGCCCAGCCAGCCCACAAGATCGCCGGTATGGCAGGCATCGAACTCCCAGAAGGCAAGCTGTTCTTCATCGTCCCAGAAACAGGGGCAGGCCCGGAGTATCCGTTTTCCGGCGAGAAGCTATCGGTAGTTATGGCTTTTTATAAGGTGGCTGACATTCAGGATGCCATTCGTCTGGTAGATGCGATCCAGGGCTATCAGGGCCGCGGCCACTCCTGCGGCATCTACTCCTATTCCGACGACAACATCATGGCCTACGCCCACGCGACCCACACTTCGCGCGTCATGGTCAATCAGCCGCAGGCCGCCTCAAACAGCGGCAATCTGTGGAATGGAATGCGTCAGACCTTCTCGCTGGGCTGCGGCAGCTGGGGCGGTAACTCGACCCACCACAACATCAGCTGGCGCGACCTGATCAACGAAACCTGGGTGTCGAAACCCCTGGCACAAAACAAGGAGATCCCGGCGGACGAAGAGCTCTTCGGCTCTGTTCTCGAAAAGTTTGCGGACTGACCTTCGCGTCAATCCGCTTCTGGGGTCGCCGTCTTACTCGATCGCGCCTATTTACCCACGAATACCGGCTTGCGCTTTTCGAGAAAAGCGGTAGCGCCCTCGATGTTGTCCACGGTGTTGACGCAGAAGTTCTGCAACTCGGCTTCTTTATTGAAGGTCTCCTCCCAGCTTGAATCAGCTGCTTTCCACAGGGCCTCTTTCGCAAACCGCAAGGAAAGAGGCGCCGAGTTTTCCGCCACTTCGCCAGCCCAGGATAGAGCCTGAGCGCGAAAATCGTCGTCGGCAAACACGCGATTGACCAGACCCGCCTCGTTGGCCTCGGTCGCGGTGAGGCGCCCATTCCCGATGATCATCTCGTAGGCGCGCGCCCGGCCCAGGTAGTGCGCCAGCTGCCAGGTCACGCAGCCATCCGGGATCAGGCTGATGGCCGCAAACGGGGAATAGATGTAGGCGCTTTCTGCGATCGCCACCATGTCGCAGGCCAGGGCATAGCCGACGGAAATACCTGCGGCCGCTCCGTTAATCGCCGCGATGTAACACTTCTTTGAGTGACGAATAAAGTTGATCAGCGGCTTGTGATCCTCATGGAGGTGCTCCTCCACTGTCGCACGCTGATCCGTAAAGGGTTCGCGCAGATCGGCTCCTGCACTGAACGCCCGGCCTTCGCCAGTGAGTACGACCACTCGTACTTCATCGTCCTGCTCCGCTGCCTCGAACGCCGCCGTAAGCTCCGTTCGAAGTTGGTAAGTGGAGGCATTCATCGCTTGCGGACGATTAAAAGCGATCAACGCAACGCGATCGACTTTTTGGTAAAGAACGGTGGCTTCAGACATAGTCAGACTCTTCGGAATTGTTATCGGTAACGAGCTAGTGCCCTGCGTGGCTAATTCGTTGAATTATTTCGGCGCTTTTTTGCGCCTGGCGGCGTTGCGGATCGTCGCCATAGCTACAGCTATGACTCCTCACCGCGCCTTGCCCGTTACGAAGGCCAGGCACAAAAAATCACTCGAAATTTATTCAACGGATTAACCATGCAGGACACTAGTAGATCGTGCGCTCAAAAAAAGAATTTGCCCGGGTGAATGCCGCCTACGGCCAACGCTCATCGGCGACAGACCCTGAGACGAATTTACGCATCACCGGTGGATGGAACACACTCCGGCATACACCCTATTGCGGCTTTTGCCAGATTTTGTTTCGGCCTTATTGTACGCGACCTGAGTTCGGTTAAGTTCGCTCGCCGATCACACCGGCAATACTCGTCAAATCCCGATCCAGCTGAGGTCATGACATCAACAGCGCGGTATTCGATTTCGACGGCGGGGACCCCTCACATCCCTTATAGTTAACGTATGGTGACGAGTTCGCCCCGGGCAAGACCGTCTAACGCTAACGAAAACCGGATTTCAGAATGAGCAACCCTGTTTGTATCAACATCGATGACCATGTCGCGACCGTGACCTTGAGTCGCGGCAACAAAATGAATGCGCTGGATAAGGCAACTTTTGAGGGCCTGGTCCAGGCAGCGCAGTCCCTCCAGCAGGACCCGACCGTACGCGCCGTTGTAATCCATGGCTCGGGCGAAAACTTTTGCTCGGGTCTGGATAAGTCGATGTTCGAGATGTTCTCCAATGGCAACAAACTCGCTGATCGAACTCACGGAATCACGAACCTGTTCCAGCAGGTTGCCTGGGCCTGGCATGAGCTGAAGGTACCGGTGATTGCAGCTGTCGAAGGCTATTGCATAGGCGGCGGCCTGCAGATCGCAAGCGGAGCCGACATGCGCTACGTGCACCCCGATGCCAGGATGAGCATTATGGAGATCAAGTGGGGGTTGATCCCCGATATGGCCGGAACCCAGTTGTGGCGGAGCTTCGTCAAGCAGGATCTACTGCGCGAACTCACCTACACAGGCGAGGTGTTCGATGGAACAACCGCGAGCGACTACGGGTTTGCCACTCGGTTAACAGACACGCCACTGGAGCTTGCTCAGAAAACCGCGCGGAGTATCGCCGAGAAAAGTCCCGATGCCATCCGCGCCTCCAAAGTTCTGCTCAATCAACAGGATTATCTCTCCTTCGAGCAGGGGCTGCTTTTGGAGTCTGAACTTCAGGACGAGATCATCGGTCAGCCGAATCAAATCGAAGCCGTTTTCGCCAACATGGATAAACGCAAACCGGTTTTTTCATCCGCTGACGAGCAAAGTGCTCCGACGCCGGCCGAAACACGGATCGGTTCGCGAGCGTCAGCGTAGCCTCTTTATCGCGGGACGAGGTTCCAGCTTGCCCGGTCGCGCGAGTCGGTGAAGGATCGAAAGTCGAAGTCAGCACGAACGGTGGCCCAGTTACACATCCTGGTGCCCTGCAAGAAAGCTGCTAGAACGCCACGAGCCAGGCAGCAGTAAAAGTCATGGCCTTGCCGCTATGAGTCTGTTTCGGTCCGGTACAGCTTAAACCCGCGTTTTTTATAGTTCGGGAGCGCCGACTCGTGATCGAGCGTGCAGGTGTGGAGCCACACTCGTCGTGCGCCCTCCCAGTCCCAGGCGGAATCGATGGCGTGGGATAGCAGGTACGAGCCGAGACCGCAGCCGAAGAATTTTGGGGCCAGACCCAGGTAGCAGATCTCCACATCGCCGGCCGCCTGCTGCTGCAACTCATAGTAGCCAGCAATCGAGCCGCGGCTGTACGCGACCCATGTTCGCAAGTTGTCGCTCTCGGCGTAGCTCGCCCACTCCTCATCACTCTGCTTCAGCTTATCGACCCAGCCCCACTGGGCACCGACAAACTCGTACAGAAAGCGGTTGAAGCGGTAGTCCTTGACCTCCGCTTCGAGAACATCGAGAGCGTCGGGTTTGGCCTTTTTGTTCAGATGCTCCTCTGGCGAGAGCATCTCAAGGTAAAAGGTGGTTACGTCTGGCATCGCAATCGCTGGTATCGGTGTTGGCGACAAGTAGCAACGATCATCTCATGCAACGGGGGCCGACGGGCCTACTGTTATGGGCTTTCTGTTTGGGGCTTTCTGTTATGGGCTTACTGTGCTTAATGTCCTAACTGTAAAGAGCGCAGAGAACCCGAAACCGACCCGAAGACTATTTCGACCGCGATTACGAAACCAGCTCCTCGATAAACGGCTTAACGCTTTCTACGCCGTCCCGATCAATCACACGAATCGTCTCGGAGCCCACGACGGCAATATCGGCCTTACCCCGAATGAACCGAACATCGTCGTTCGAGGCCACACCAAACCCTAAGGCCACGGGTAGATCCGTCGCTTCTCGGCAGCGGCCAAGATACTCATTCAACTCTTCACCGAACGTCGTCTCTTTGCCGGTGACTCCCTTGCGGGCCACGCTATAGACAAACCCCCTGCTCTTCTCGCCCAGCATACGAAGCCGTTCCTCGGAACTGTTGGGCGTGAAGATGTGAATTGGAGAAATCCCGTGGGCGGCCATCGCCGCCAGGTACTCCTCGCCTTCCTCCGGTGGCAGATCGGGAATGATCGCGCCCTGGACTCCGATGCTCGCCATGCGTTCGACGAAAGCCTCAACGCCGTATTTGAAGAGGATGTTGTAGTACGTCATAAAGATAAACGGAATGTCGAAGCGCTTCACAACTTCTTCTGCAAACGCGAAGCTCTTCTCCACCTGAGCACCGTGATCGAGAGCATCGGCATTGGCCTTGAGAATAACCGGGCCATCGGCCATGGGCTCGGAAAACGGGATCTGCAGCTCCATGAGATCAACACCCGCCTCTACCATCTCCTCGACGATCTTCAGCGATTGATCAAAATCGGGATACCCCAGCACGATGTGGGTCATCAGCAGAATGTCTTTCTGTTGGCGACGCTCGCGAATATAGGACTCAAGCACGGTTACGGTACTCCTCGGCCTTGGCCAGAATGAATTTTTCCCACTTCGGGTCTTTTAAGGCATCTGCAACCGTGAAGATGTCTTTGTCGGCACGACCCGATTGATTGATGATCACGGAGTCATCCGGTGACAGATCCCCGGCTTCTTTGAAGGCCTGGACGAATGCATGCGAGGTCTCCAGTGCCGGTATCAGACCTTCCCGGCGCACAGTTCGGCTCATCGCCTCGACGACTTCGTCATCGGTCGCGGCTTCGAAGCGAACTTTTTTCTGCTTGTGCAGACTCGCCAGAATGGGCGACACACCCACGTAATCGAGGCCCGCCGATACGCTGTGCGTATCCTGCATCTGCCCATCGGTATTCTGCAAAAAGTAGGTTTTGTAGCCCTGAGCGATCCCTATCGACGCATCGTCATAAGCGAGCCGCGATGCGTGTTCGCCGATGCCCTTACCGCGGCCGCCCGCCTCGACACCCACAAGCTCGACCTCCGGATCGTCAAAGAATCCGCTAAACAGGCCCCATGGCATTCGAACCGCCGCCCACGCACGCATAGGCTCGTTTGGGAAGCTTTCCTGTTTCACGCAGCACCTGCTCTCGCGCCTCGATGCCAATGATCGACTGGAACCAGCTCACCATCTCGGGGAACGGGTGCGGCCCACAGGCCGTGCCCAGCACGTAGTGTGTGGTGTCCATGTTGGTGACCCAGTCACGAAACGCCTCGTTGATCGCGTCCTTGAGGGTGCGACTGCCGGAAGTGACCGGAACCACCTCGGCGCCCATACGCTCCATCCAGAACACGTTCGGGCGCTGACGCTCGACATCGACTTCGCCCATGTAGATAGTGCAGTCAAAGCCGAACTTCGCCGCCATGGTCGCCGTGGCAACGCCATGCTGGCCGGCTCCCGTTTCACCAATCACCCGGGTCTTACCCATACGTTTTGTGAGCAGCCCCTGCCCCATCACGTTGTTGGCCTTGTGGGCACCCGTATGATTTAGGTCTTCCCTCTTGATGTAGATCTTTGCCCCGCCCAGATCAGCGGTCAGATTCTCCGCCAGGGTCAGCGGCGTGGGTCGGCAGGAATAGGTCGACATAAGCGTCTTGTACTCCTCCCAAAAGGCGGGGTCGTCTCTGGCGTCCCGGTAGGCCGCTTCGAGTTCGTCGAAGGTGGGCACCAGGATTTCGGGGATGAAAGCCCCGCCGAACCCGTCGTAGTAACCTCGTTTATCCATAGTGATTCATTCAGCTCTGTAAAGTTGGAGCGCTAAGGGTTTGAGTAAAATGGTAGCGATCGGTAAGGCAAAAAATGTCGCTGTAGACCGCATCGTGCTGCTGCCCAAAATGCACACTGCGCGCCACACCCAGGATCGGCGTGCCCGTGGCTACACCGAGGTGCCTGGAGTGCTCGGCATCCGCGTGAACAATCCGGAAGGTCTGGTCGGCGCTGCTGGCCTCAAGAAAGTAGTGCTCGCGAGCAATGTTTGCTAGAGAAGACTGCGGTGAGTCAATCCTCTCCAATCCCGGGAACACTGCCGCCGACAGATAAATATCCTCGAGCAATATCGGCTCACCATCGATACAACTCAGACGCCGCAGCTCATACACAGGCTCGCCAACAAGACGCTCCGGCAGATGCTCGGGACCGGTGATCTCGCGAAGGGGCGAGATCAGCGTCATCTCGACGGAGACCGGTAATTCCTTCAGCGCAGCGCTCGTACCGGCCAAAGAGAACAGATCGATACGGCGCGAGGGCGGGAGCACGTAGGTACCAGAACCCCGTCGACGCTCCAGTAAACCATCGCGCACGAGCAGATCCGTGGCCTGGCGCACCGTCGGACGCCCAATAGCGTACTTGCGCGCAAGCTCTGTCTCCGACGGTATCTTCTCGTTGATCTCGATCAGGCCGCGATCAATATCGGCTCGCAAAAGCTGGGCAAGCTGGTGGTAGAGCGGGATTGGTGAGCTTTGATTTAACAAAGGTAGTCGTCGACGTTTGGGCGGTTCTCACCAGTCTATGCACGATTGCTTAGTTGTCAATACAACTTAACATCTTGTCCGGCGACTGTAGAACAAAGCTAGCTACTTGGGGTTTGTGACTTCCTCGTCCGTAACGACTGCTCACCGTTGAACGTTGGCATCCGATGGGATGACTAATCAGCCCAACCCAACCTCGTCTCCGAGGGTGAAGGCGGCGATATCCATGTGACCCGAGATAACTACCAAGATCGGCTCAGCGCTACAGATGCAGCCAAACCTGAATTCCCGAAGGTAAACGGGCTCATATGCCTCAAGGAGTAGAATGCGAGAGCGATAGTCAAATGAGGTAAGGCTACTCCATGAAATACAGAGTTCGAAGCGTTTCAGCCAGATGACCGAGTTCAGAGATCGTTTCTGGGACATCGGGGGGTTTGACAATCCGAATCTTGATCGCTGGGCCGAAAGTATTACGAGTACTACAAAATGGGTCGCAACTTGCGAAAACATTTTTCCAAGCTAAGTGAGAACCGACTCTTGAATTGACTCGTCAGACGAAGAAGAGGCGCACCCGTTAAGGATTGATCTTTAGCACTCCAAAAAAACTGGTCGGTCATGAGTTGGCATTATCTTAGCCTCTGCGGCCAGCGAAAAGCACGCTATTGCTGTCAAGTTACCGCTAACACGCAGGCTCAATAATGTCGAATTCAATGTGATGACGTGTCACCATCCTTTGTTTGCGTGGAAGATGAGATATAGGCAGCCCTCGCATTGAAAGGTTTTATTTAAGCCTTTACCTGACCTCCTCAAGATTGACATTATTCGCAGCTCTGGTTCGAAAATGCGTTTTTATTTATTTATTCAATCGAATGCCTTCAGAGGAGCAGACATGCCGCAGATAGTTGGTTGACGCTTGCCATCTGCCAAAAGCCGACTTTTGAGGGCTTCGCTCTCAGCTTTATCTCAGAAGATTTGCGCAACTCTCTTAGCTTACGTACTGTTGTAACGCCATGGTAGCGAGGTAGCGTAAAGTTAGCGAGCAAGAAACTGCAAGTCTAGGCTCGTTAATGCGCTGTTGGATGTCTTAGATAGGAAATATGAAATGCCTCAACATGAGACCTATGCCTTTGTAAGTTACTCGTCAGTAGACGAGAAATTGGCAGAGAGTTTGGCGAAAGAACTAGACGAAGCAGGTATTACATACTTCCTCGACAGAAAACGAATTAGTCTCGGCGATAATTTCAAAGCAAGAATATCTAAAGGCCTTGAGCGTTGCACAGATCTTGTACTCATTGCGTCACCTTCCAGCTTGAAGTCACCCTGGGTATTCTTTGAACTCGGTCAAGCGATCGCTTTCCGAAGACGTATTGTAACACTCTTGACACATCCAGGACTAGAACTGCCCTCGTTTCTTTCTGACTTTCAGTACGCAAACTCGACGAGCGATATCATTGAATATTTCAAAAGCCGTTCGGCTCAGGCGAAGCGACCACGCGGCCTTTTGATACCTGACCACGCGGAATCACAAGGCCGTAATAGTGTGCTGCTCGAGCCGTCCGCAAGCTTGATTCAGTTCATGGAACGTTTCCCTCCGACATGGTTTCATGAACACGTTGCAGTTGATGGCGCCGTAGAGCTTCACACCTTCCCTGATCAGGTAAATCAGTATGGCGGTATTTCGAGAGAGCAATGCAGAACAATCTCAACAGATGTTGAGTGGTCCGATTTGGCGCTATCACAACTTGACTCCGAGAGATTGTCGTTACTTGGGAAGGAACTACAAGGATGGATAGGTGCGCGCCGCGCCAAACCCAATCGAATTCGATTTCTTGTCGAACCCCCAGCGCAAATGGTTCTAGATAACAATGAATTTCAAATGAAAATTGGCAATAGCGATTACTTCACGATGAGGACAGTTAACACACTGTCAATTCGGTCTAATGAATCATCGGGCGAAGATGCAATTAAGTCTGTTTTTGATGATTTTTGGGGAGAAGCCAAAACACCGTTTTCAGCCACAACTGTGCCGTACCATATAAGCGCACAAGGTGTCTTATTTATCACAGATCCGCAAACAGGGTTGAAATACCTTGTGCTTACTATGCCTAGTCGACAGCGTACCCCTTTGGTTCCTGGCTGGAACGTTTCGTTTGCCGAACAGATGTGGGCACCTTCTCCTCGGTCTATTCAGCCAAGCTGGTGGGAAAACTACGTCGAAGGATTAACTATTGCCCCTCCCAATCAGAGGACTGGTGATTCTGATGTGTGGGATACGGTGCTGCGTGGTCTGTATGAAGAACTAGGTATTCAGCAATCCGATCTGATGGCGTTTCCAAAGTTGATCGCATCTTGTATTGAGCAAGATATGTACTTTGTAGCCTTCATTTTTGTTTTTCAGGCTAAGTTGACTCTGAATGAATTACAGAAACGAAGACTTGCGTCGCCGGACAAAGAAATCGGGCCAATTGCTGCTTATCCGGTTGAAGGTGTCTTGCCTGACGGTTTGCGACTTGATCCGATGGTGCAGTTTACAAAACTACTTTCTCAGCCCAATTTTGATGGAGGCCCGTATTTGATACCTAGGCCAGTAGAAACTCTCGTCGACCGCTGGCATCTTTCCTCACGATTAAGAATATACGCAGCCGCAAGAAACCTTTTCGGCAACAGAGTTCTTGATCACGTAGATCTCGCGATATAAAGACGTCTAACAATCACATGCACTCGGACAGCAAAAAGCTCCGCTCATACCCCGCTCTGCTTGTCGCTGCCGGTGATGTGAAGCGTTAAGGACCGCTCCGTGTCGGCTCCGGCCTGTCGCTATTGAGCCTCTAAACGTCGGCTTACTCAAAAGCAGACCCTCCGGGTCAACCTGCGGGATGCGTGCTATCGGCCAGAACCAAACGGTCGCCCATACTCTCTTGAGGCAGATTCTAAGTAAGTGCGTGGTGGATTGCGACTAAAACAGCTAACGCGGTGAGGACGTGATTTTTATCTCTCTGATCGCTGTGCCTGTGTATCTCGCTACGTCGAAGTAAATGCATCCATCGGCCAATCTTTAGTGTGCACCCCAATAAGTTCCGCCGCGTCAAAACCAAAAAGGCGAACCAGCTAATCCACAACGAACCGATGCAGAAACCTTCGATCTAACAGTGCATGCAGTAGTAATCCAGCAAGTCTGAGTAGCGCATATTGCCCTCCGGATAAAATCGCTGCATCGTGGGCTTTGATAATCGGGCATTGTTAGCTCATGGCGTTACCAGAAAAACCTGAGTAATTCAGACGACTGCGCAACAAGTCGATTTATTTGAGGTAGCACGGGCATCTTCCGTACAAATGCAGGTGATAAATACCTTCTTACCTAAGACTGCAGAGCTATCAGTCTATGTTCTATTGGTGTATAAATTTGGTAGTCTGGGTCCAAAGATCTTACTTGGACTCTTTTGCAGTGAAGGCACAACCAAACGTAGTCAGGGCGCTTTTGTCCCACGACGAAGAAATGGATGGAGCTTTGTTGAATGAAATGAAATCGGATTAGGCACTTTAGAGAGCGGTCTGGGTGCATTGGCTTTCAGGTTAAATTGCAGAGCGCGAAGTGTCAGAGCGTTAGAAGGATGAGAGTACTTAGCCATTCCCGACCCAGCCGGTGTTCATGCGATAGGCTTTTTTTGGTAAACGAGACATAACCCTTCGGAAAAGCTATTCATTGTCAAAGCCGTGAGGTGTAAGTGGCTGTTGTAGGTCGATCTGGTCAAGGTGTTTTGCAAAAACGCCGAGTCTTTTTTTCTTTTTACTATCAGGAAGACATCTGGCGAGTAAATCAGGTGCGAAACTCTTGGCGCTTTCGCCGAGAGACAGAAAGACTATCCCAAGGTTTTTTTGATGGCAGTATTTGGGAGGCGTCACAGCGGACAAGTGATGAGTCACTGAAATCGCTCATCAGAAGTGGTGTGGAAAACACGAGCGTAACTTGCGTTCTAATCGGAGCAAACACGCACGCCCGCAGGTGGGTACGGTACGAGATAGCGCAATCACTGGTTAGAAGGAACGGCCTTCTCGGTATCAAGATCCATGGGCTTAAGAATCAGGCGGGTTATTTGGGAACCCCGGGCGTAAATCCATTGGAGTGTATGGGCGTGTATCTGAGTAACGGGTCCATAAAGATCGCAGAGCGCGTAAACAGAAAATGGAAGGCCTATTCTGACTACACACGCGCCATAAGACTGCCCATGGGGTGGACAAAGCCGACCTCCACCCAGGTGATTTGTCTGAACCACTATGCAGCGACACATGTTTACAGCGCCGGTAGATTTGCTGAATGGGTTAGTAAAGCGGCTTCAGATGCAGGAAAAGCTTGATGATTAGTCAGCGTAGTCTACGTGTATCCGCCATTGGTGCGATGCGTAGTCATAATGAACTAGCGCTCAAAGAGGCGTTCAGGACGGGGAAGCAGACTGCGTTCCTATCACACAGTCATGAAGATGCACAATTAGCAGAGGGAGTTCAGGCTTTTCTGCAGGAGCAAGGATGGGACGTCTACATCGATTGGCAAGACACTGCGATGCCGGCTACACCAACCGAAACCACGGCGAAAAAGATACAGGAAAGGATCAATAGAGCAACATGGTTCCTATTTCTGGCCACGGCTCATTCAATGAGTAGTCGATGGTGTCCATGGGAGATTGGCTATGCAGACGGTGTGAAGGAGTTATCGAGAATCATCGTCTTGCCAACCCGCGATTACAGCAACAAAGAGTATGGCAGCGAGTATCTGAAACTCTATCGGCACGTGAAGACCGACTCGTTCGGGCGCCAAGTATTATTTGAAGCTGGCGGAATGGGGAGCCGATCACTAGGCCAGCTGCGCGGCTAACGAGCCACTGGTGCGTTATCTGTGAAAGGTGATGAGGCTATGGAGCTGAGTGAGCAGGAGCGCTCCCTGTCAAGAGAAATGCAGACGAACACGTGCTCACGGTTCGTTATCGAGTAACCTACAACGCAGGTACTTCGTAGAAAATGACAAATCCCGCTTTTCGGATAATTCTGCAAGGAGATACGTCGCGCTTCGATGAACCACTCAAAAATGCATTCCATGAAGCGTTGACGCCCTTTGATCTGTCGGTTGGAGACGAGGTGTTGATCGATGACGCGGATGTCGGCAGAACGAGAACGCCGGGCGAATCCCGTTTGATCCTGGTTTTTGGGGGCGATCAAGTAACGGACTCTGACCTAGATTTTCTCCCAACAGAGCTGGTTATCCCAGTGGTGAGAGATATAGACCACTGCAGTCAGGAGTTGCCGGAATCCGCATCGCCTTTTAACGCCATCGAATACAGTGAAAGATGCGCTCCAAGTGCGGTTGTTTCAGCCGTGATGGAGACATTGGGCATTCTGCCGATGAAGCGGCGGGTGTTTGTCAGTTATCGGCGCACGGAGGCGCGAGAGGCCGCGCTACAGCTCCACGATCAACTTCGGAGCCGAAAGTTCAGTGTCTTTCTCGATACACACGAAATCGGGTTCGGACAGCCGTTTCAAGATTTGCTTTGGCACGAGTTGAGTGGTTGCGATGTTCTCCTCATGATTGATACGTCCACGTACTTCCAGAGCCGTTGGACGTCGGAAGAGTTCGGTCGTGCAGGCAATATGCGGATCGGTATTCTGCGCGTAGCGTTTCCACATGTGGCTGCGTCAGATGCCGTCGCTTTGACGCGCTCAATCAACTTGGACGCCAATGAGGTTGATCCAGAAGGCAAACTCGTAGCGACAGCAATCGATGTAATTGCGGATGAGCTAGAACGTTTTCGGGCCAGAAGCGTCGCCACGCGGCTCGATAACATGCTGGGTGCTTTACGCGTCGCAGTAGAAGCTGAGGGCGGGCGAGTTAGCAATCCAGGCCCAATGAAGCGGGTGTTCGTTGAGCTAAATAAAGCCGACGGATCGATGTGTAGACTTGTGGTTTATCCCGCCATCGGTGTACCGACCTCTGATCTTGTCGAAAAGATACTGAACCACGCCGGGACAGACTGCGCTGTCCTGTATGACGGCCAAAGCCTGCTGCAGAGCTGGATCGATCATTTGCACTGGTTGGGAGATAGCGTCAGCGAGTTGCGCTGGATTCGATCAGATAACCCTGGAACGGTCATTCAGGAGTTATTGTCATGACAGATACTCGTGCAGTTTTTTTATCTGCAAGCGTCCCCGAGTCTGGTAGGCCAGGGTCGGACAGCTTCGACGCTTTATTGATCAATGCAGCGGTACACGCATTTGTAGAAGTCGTTCTAGGCCGGCGGTTGCTAGTGTGGGGAGGTCAGCCCGCCATTACGCCCATGATCTGGGAGGCGGCCCGTCGGTTGGGGGTTTCGTACAGAAACAGCGTCAAGCTGTATCAAAGTGCATTCTTTAAAGAGCGTTATCCTGAGGTCAACGTACAGTTTGATAACTGGGAGGAGATCGAAGCTGATCCGGAAGGTAAGCAAGCGAGCTTGGCGCGGTTACGCCATGAGATGTTCATGCGACACGATTATGAAGCCGCGGTTTTCATCGGTGGAATGGAGGGTGTCGAAAAAGAGTTTGATGCACTTTACGAATACGCACCCAATGCCCGCCTCATACCAATCCCATCTCCGGGAGGTATGTCCAGGGAGCTCTTCAGCAGAGTAGGGTGGCTGCCGCAGGAAATGATCAGGCGGACGGACTACACGTACTGGTTGTACAAAACACTCGAGATCGACCCCTCTGAACCTCGCTCTCACTTTGACTAATGCGTGGCTTCCAGCCAGATAAGCGATCCCAGCCGTACAGCGCATTTCTCGCTTCTACGTGGAGCAGTGAAGCAGTGCGCGACCTTCGTGAAACTGTGTGGAGAGACGGCGGTGGCGCGGAGACTGATGGGCGCCGGCAAGAGAGTCGAATCTGGGTGGCTGAGTGTTCGTCCCCCGAATTAAATGAGGCCAATGGCTATGATCACCTGCAAGTAGCAGACGCTTGCCTCGACGCCATTGAAGCATCACGCCGTTTCATTCTTTTGGATACTGGTGAGCAAAGCACACAAATTCATCACAGCTCCGCCAAGTCTTCATCATCGTTTTTAGAGATGGAGCTTTATCAAGCGGCGCTGCTGGGACGACCCATTACTCTTATCGCCGTAGGCGAGCATACGGCCAGAGACTCTCCTCTGGCTATACTTCTCAGGCAGATGATGCTGTCACGGGCTGACGTGCGCTGTGTGTACGACTTATCTGAAGCCCGGGAGATCTTACTGAAGATTGCCCTAGGGAATGAACCTACGACGGCGACATCTTCAAAGGCGTTCCTTCGCGGCAATCTTGCGCTTGCAAGACGGTACTTAGTCCGGTGGCGTTCTCGGCGGTTGTTCGAAGAACCAATCTTTCTTGGCGGATTGACTGCAGGTGGCTTTGATTTACGAGCGCGTGACGCAGACATTGCTGAACACTACTTGACTTTAGCTGAATCACAGCGATCGATGAACCGTGTTCTCTCACGAACATGGATCGCGATGCGGGCCATGATGGGGGCGCATTTTTCAGTATCGCGTGATGCTCGATTCGTGGACTTGTGGAACCGAGCACTGAAGTGCTGGTCAAGAGCTGCTGCTTGGCGGGGACTCCACGGGCATATGCTTCTTGGGATGTTGAGCGCATCATCGGCCCAAGCAGCGATGCGGCAGCGTTTAGATTTGCCGTTGTACGTGAACGATGGTGATGATCACTGTGATCTATTTACAGACATCAGCAGCGCCTACTACAGCATTGCAGGCGTCATGCCGCGATCACACAGGCGCGAGTTCTACACGAGAAGTGAAGCCTATATCCGCTCCGGTCTCGAAAGCCGGCCCACCGAGGAACGTCATACGCTTTTACCTATGCAGGGCTCGTTAGAGTTGCGTTTGGGCCGATTCAAGACGGCGCGGCAAACGTTCAAGGAGGCACTGGCTGCCGAGACTCTGGCAGCGGCGAATCCCGATAAGATCGGCTTTTTGACAGCCGAACTTGGCTGGGCAGAGCTCTATCTCGGGCATCCTCGGACTGCTAGGCGCATGATCAAAGAGGGGCTGACGATGTTGACCTCGGCGGGACATCCAGGATTTCGTTCACGCGTTCTCCGAAAACATGTTTACGCCTGCCTTGCGTCATTGTCCATTGGTGAAGCGAAGGACAGCGCGCGCCGGCTGACAGAACTTGCGCGTATTACGAATACTTACGATCAACTGGACTCTGTAGTACTGAGGCTTTCCGGCAAGCGCTAATTGTAAGTTTGGACTGCTGGCTTAATAGAATGTATTACCTATGTCTGTTCTGGGTCGATAGGAAGCGTAGAGCTCGCCACTCGCGATAGTCCGCTTTTGGGGCAGGGCTTGCTGAGGCCATCTCTTAGACGGCAGTAGATTGATATGCCATCCGACATCGTGCTGCAAATCACTCAAACGGTCACCGTTACCACGGTGACTGCCGAGTTACGCAAGTCGGACTGTGAGCACCGATAATAATATGGACAAGTGCCTACTGGATAATTTACTAGAAAGGTATCGCGCACAACCAGTAGGTACAGGTTATATAGACGTCATAGTGCTTCGAGCTGACTTTCAGCCGTTTGTAGCGGAGCTGGTTTCCGCTGGCTTTCGAATCACGACCATAAGCTGGTGGGAGTATGTAGAAGCTATTGGCAGGCAGAGTAAGTACGGTATGGGCGGCCCAATAAGTCGCTACTATCCAGGGCGGTTTGCCGAATGCGGCAGTTTTGATGAAGTGATCCCGAATCAATCATTGCAGGACCTGATCGGGGAGATATTCAGAGTGGTCGACAACAAGGATCTTGGCGACGAGATTTCGTGTTCTGAGACAAAGTCGCTTACGCCGGCGGTTTGGCTTGATGTCGACAAAACTTGGAAGAATCAGCTTGGTGTATAAGCAACCTAGTTATCTGGGACAATTCACTCACGGCGCACGCTTGACTCGGCTAATGCAGTTCCGTAGCCCAACGCGTAGTATTTTGAATATTCTGCGTGTTTCATCTGTACTGATCGGTACCGTATTCTTCGTATTGAATTCATTGAGCGCGTTCTCGCAGTGTGAGCGAGCCTCCAACCTTCCGCCCGTTTCCTACTTTGGGCAGGACCTGAAGATGCAGGAGATTTCGCGTGATCGATATCCGGATCAACCGGTACTTGTTGGCCTTTGGTCCTCCTACTGCCGATCTTGTGAAGCGCAACTCAGAGATATGGAACGCATTCAGCGAGCGTCGACGCCAGACAAGCTTCTTGTCATAGCTTTGAGTTACAAACACAACCGTACGCGGACCGCACGTGAGGTTCTGAACAGTCGAGATTTGGAAATGACTATAGCTCACGACCCAAAGGGTAGAGCACTGAAAAGTTTCGGGTACCACCAAGATCTCCCGAGGGTGTTATTGTTCGACCCTGACGGGGAATTGATTTTTGGCAGCTGCGTTTACGACGAGCGCGTACTATCTGCACTAATTTCGAAGATCAACCTGGCGCTTGAAACCAGCTCTTAACGGATATCAGTCCAACAGGGTTACACCACCTGCATATGACCAGGATCGTTGCGTCGCCCAAATCAAGCCGCGATGTTTCCTGTTCTAGAAAGGTAAGTGATGAAGGCACCAAAGTATGAAATCGATGCCTGGATACAAGATGCGGAACAGGGCGTAGAGAATGCCCTCAAGGCGAACCCCAAAGGATGTAGCCGAGCAGTACGAACAACAACTCAGCGAGCTCAAGGAAGCCTATGGTGAAGCTATGCTAGAGCTCAAATTCCGAAAAAAGCTGCAGCGCCATCTCGACTCGACCGAGGAGTCGTAAGACGACTCATAGACGAATGACGGTTCACCTGTCACAGCCACTCAAGACTGTACCTGGCCAGGTATTGCTCGTCGATCCTTCTATTACAAATCGAAGCGACGCGAGCAGTGCGTTAACAATGCGCTAGTGGGCAGAGTTCGGCGTGTCATAGAGGCGTTGCTCTATGCATGCTACCGCACAGTTACGTGGCTACTGGGCGAAAACAAGAACACGGTGCAGCGGATCTTCCAGATCAAGGGTTGACAGGTTCGCAAGCGTCGTTCAGGACATAGCCCGCGAGTACAGTTGCTGCCTTCCGTTGCATCGAGACCTAACGAGCGCTGGGCCACGGACATGGCTCGAGTCTGGTGCGGCGAACAGCACCGCTGGTGCGCGCTAACAGTCGTCATGGACTGCTACACACGTGAGCTTTTGGGTTGGCGGTTTAGTCCGACGGTCAAAGCGAAAGCAGCGGAGGCCGCTTTGGAGGAAGCGCTCATCAGCCGATACGGGTTGCTGGGCAAGGCCAGGGACGCACTCACGATTCGATCGGATAAAGGCTTGGTGTTCTGCAGTCGACGATACACGCAGACTGTGTACCGCTACGGATTACAGCAGGAGTTTATCCGACCGCATACGCCACAACAGAACGGGATGGTAGAGCGCCTGATTCGCACTGTGAAAGAACAGTGCCTCTGGCTCCACAACTTCGCCTCGCTCGAGGAGACGAGGCAGGCACTGAGAGCTTGGTTCCGGTATTACAACAGTGAACGTCCGCACCAAGCACTGAATATGAAAACACCGCGGCAGATGTATCAACTCGTCGCTTAACTGTGCAGTTTTCGCTGGGTCATTACAAAGACGCCTACACTATCTAGGGTGATTCCAGCTTCGCGCACGAATCAGATGTTCCTTCAGTAGAGAACGATTCTTGCGAATGCAAAATTGACAACATGCTCTCTTCAAAACTCCAAATACTGTCAACGTACTCAGTAACCTGAAATGGAAAGGCCGCTCGGCACCAACCTACATACCGACTGAACAGAGGCATAGCGAAAAACAAAGGACCCGTATCCTGAAGTACAAAGGTCTGTTTGTTCGGGTTAGTGTACTTCGCGGTTACATCACCTAGTTGCATCCCCATCAGTGAGTTTTGGGGGACTGCACGACCTTTCGCCCATCGCCGTTGGGACTGCGCTTTCGCACCATCACCGTCACCTGAGTAATCGACTTCAAGGCGGTAGGATTCACCGCAGCCGTTAGCGAACTCATCGGCCGCTTCAGCATCTGGCGTAAGTATTATGCGAAGGGCGGCAGAATCCCGCCATGCTTTCAATACACCCAACCCGAAAGACTGTTCAATCTGCGACTCGTGCTGGAACAAGAAGACAGGGATCAATCCCTTTTGTCGGTCCACCATAACCATGGAGTCAAACGTTCGCGCCCCCGCACCGGCAATTTTTGGCATCTCATCGATGACAACCCATGTCGGTGTACCAACTTCGGTAGCCTGTTCCTTGGTGATTGACCGTCTCATGCGCCTGACAGTGCCAAACAGCACGCGCCAAAGGGACGCCGTTGATTCGAGATTCTCGCCCGGTTGAAAGAACCAATCCACCGGTTCCCCCAGACCGAGAAGGTCATAGGGATCTGCCACTTCATCTGTCTCTCCGGTTACTAGGCGAGCATGAGCTTTGTCAGATAGCCAAGAGAGGTTTCGTTGTAAATAGCTTGAGACACCAGATATCACTTCGGGGTCGGCCCCCACATCAAACAGAAAGTCCGCCGCCACCTCTCTAAATGCCGGAATCCCTTCTGTCGCCCACAGTTCCATGCTCGCAATCATATTTGATGTACTAAGGCCGCCCACGGCTTGGGTAAGTAATGGTGACCGGCTCTCGATTGCTGCAAAGTAGACCTCGTTGGCGATCGCCACCATCAGCGCGCGGTGGGTGTATTTCAGGCCCTCGCCAACTTTTGCATCATCCGATCCTGTTGGGCACAAATCGTCGGCAATCAGATCGATAGTCTCCCGAAATTCGCCGCTAGTCGGATCAGTATCCATAAGAACATTCGTTGACGCTGAATTGGCAATCCTCGGGTCAAACACAAAGACATACCTGCCAAGAGCGCGCCTGACCGGTACGTCGCTCACTGCTTCCCTTTGTGGATCCATGTAGACCATCGGTTCGTTGATGAGCGCTAACATAGGCGTTAGGACTTGTGCGCCCTTTCCCGAGCCTGGAGGCCCAGTAACCATGACAAGCGTGTTAACGGGCACCGAAACGATCGGCTGTGGGTCGAGCATGCTGCGAAACACATGACGCCCAAATGGCCTCAGTGCGTAGGCAATAGCGTGACGCAATGATCTGCTCACTGAAAATTCCTGTCCAATGCGCAAGGCTGCTATTGGGAAATGTGATGTGCGCAGCGGTCGAGTGCAAGACCGCATCGGGACGCAGTCAATAGACTCTACAAGCGCAATTGGTAAGCCGCCCATTTCTTCCGATATGACGCTCATATGCTCAAAACTTCGTCAAGTTTGCCTTTGATTTTACCGGTAGATCGCGGCTGCTTTTCGGTGCCGCAGGAACCTTCGCTTTTGTGGTGGCAATACTGTTTTTTTGCAGCGCGGCTTTTGCATCACCAGCATAGCCGTTGAACGTCTGTTTTAGACTGCCGCGCTTTGGATCGCTCCCTAGGGATTTCTCTTGTGGATGATTAAGCATTTTTCTAATCATTGACCGCTCTGCTACAACCACAGATTCATTGCCTTTCATCTTCGGCTGTCGGGATTCCTTCCGGCCAGCGGACCGATTCGGTAATGTCCCGATCGACTGCAGTCGAGAGAAGAGTCCACCTCTCAACCTTGACTTAGCTAAAACATGATCCACATCTCGCCCTTGGGCGATCATGCCTCGCTTGGTCGCTTCGGCTCGGTAAGACTTTGCGCCTTTGTCGGCAAAGATTGCCGGCTTACCATCCGGATCAGTACCAGACAAAATTCGACCACCACGCCCGACTTTGGTGGGTTCTAGCTTGTAGCCATGCCTACGTAAGCCGTGCTCGCTCCCTCCCACAATCAACCCCGCGTGGTGCCTCAGATTCTGTAACCAGCCTCTTGGCCGGGAAGGCTGACCAGAGTTCGGAGCACTAAGTGGTGAAGCTCTTCCTTGCTTTGTAGTCACGTCGGCCTTTTTCCCGGTTACATGCGCACTTTTCGACATGGACGAGGCCGTACGGCGCGTCTGCACTTTTTGCGAAGCACCATGGGCGACGTTAGCGTTTGTAGGTTTTCCTGAACTTGTATTCTTCATGTGATTCATCTCTTAGTTGAAGTTGGCGCCTGGGATCCGTCCCGCTTTTCTTGGACGCAGACGCTGCGCGTCTCGAAAGTCAGCCGGCTTCGGCGGTCGTGCTAAGTGAGCACCTTGCGCTATCAGCCGCAATCCATAGGTAGCTAGCACCGCGAGCCAAAATGAAACAAGTGCGTATTTGAGATCTACGGGTCCGAACGAACAACCACTGAACCATCCGAGAACCGGTGCAGGGATACCTAGAAAAAGCTCACCGGCTTTTGAGCCAATCTTGGCCGGGATCTCCATAGAGACGTAGGCGCCACGCAACAGCACGAGTGCCGAAGCGACATAGATCGAAAAGACGGACTTACCAAAGTAATTGGCAAGGCGATCGTTAAAGAGTCTGCTGACGGTAAAGATCACCGCTGCCGCGAATACAGGTGGAGCCACAAGCATCGTGATTGCGACCAAATCCGAAGGCACCACTAGGCCGAGACACGCAAGCATCGCCACTAGCAGTTTGCGCTTGATGATGTTCCCCGCAAGGCGCTTGGCGCGCTCTACGGTCTGATCTACGCGCGTCTCCACCATATTTGAAACTTGAAGTTCAAGCATGTTTCGATCTTGATGGCATTTTTGATGACCTGCGGTTTGCGTAGAGCGATGCTGCCGCTGTTTACGGCGCTTCTTGAACACTATTCACTTCCTACGGCCGCGATTATCTTGCGCATGTACTTATCGACTTTCTCGGGCACCCGATACACGGCGTATTCGTCGACTCCCTCAGGCCATCGCTCCAGAAACACTTGTCGCAATTGATCGTCAGCATCCTTATCCACGCTGTTACTTGCCCATCGGAGGTCTCCCATACCCAACTCCAAGCGATTCACACACCAATTGATCTCATTTCGCTTAGCCTCGGAGATTTGCCCCGACAAAGGAACTAAGAGATATGTTGCGAACCTAACTTTCCCCGGTTGTGCAAGCTTCTGGATAAGCGCGGCTTTGGAATATGTCTTCGACAACCGAGTAAGCTCATCTCGTTGGCGCTCACTTGTCACCAACTCCTTAAGCTTTATCCAATACTTCCGTGGATCCTTGACCTTGTCTTTAGGTGGCTCTTCGTGCACACGCGCTTTCTCACGGCGAGCTGCGGGGAAAGCCAAAGCCAGGCACGCCACGGTGAAAACCTCGACCAGAATCGAGAACGATAGTGGCATTGCCATCGTAGCCATCGCCGTTCGATCGAAAGATGGCGTTAGGCCCACATAGTAGAAAATGCCATCGCGCAGCGTTTGTAAGTTCTGTCGTACGGCGAAGGAGCCATCGGCCTCTGTCCAAGCCGGTGGTGCTTCAGGCAAGTTAACTTCTGCCTTAAGCGCGGAACTTATCAACCTCAGTTCTGTAGACGTTTTAGTGTCACGACAGAAGAACACCTGATCTCCCTCACGGAACCCAGTGCTAAAGTTAGTCGCGAGCTGGTCAGCCCAAAGCGCGATCGCGTAAATACTTGTATCGCTAGCGATATCCAGTACATCCCCATAAAGCTCTGACCACTCAATAGAACTCGTAACGGCCACAGCGCGTGAAGCCAGTTCGCGAGCTGCGCGCGCGACCCTCGCGGCAGCGACCGCGTGCTCGTTGGCTTTTTCTCCAATTTTTTTACGCATTCGGCAGCGCGGACCGCATGCCGCCTGAGGTATAACTCCAGCACACGTATCTCCGACGTTCTGCTCGCGCTCTTTGAGAGCATCCATCCGCTCTGCAAGGAGCTTGAGATGGACAGAATTCTTGGAGGCCGCGTCGGCGACTTGATTAACAGGTTCAAGCATCTGCGCTAAGGGTCCAGCGACGGCCTGTTGTTGATAGTGCCGGTCGTTTAACGCGTAGCTAGCAAACCCGGATGCCACCGCTGCCGATAGAGAGCTAGATACGATCCCGCAAAAAACAAACACATAGTGCTCAAACCTCCCCACTGCCTGTCGAAGAATTACCGCCCGCCAGAATGCAAAGATCGCAACACTAATGATGAGACTAATTCCTAGGGCGATAATCCAAGACATGTAAATCACCATATCCGGGAGTAACGGTTGAATTCCTCCGCCTGAAACGAACCAGGAATACAGCGCCGCCAAAATAGATAGAAACAACGGCAAAATGCGATTTTGCGCTCTATTCAACGAATTTTTTTGGTCGTGTGCCTGCATATACCTATCCACCTTGAAACGTGTCAGAAACAGCGGCCATCAACGTAGAACCCATATCTTGTGAGTTAAGACGACCGACGGGGATGTTCACCGAAGCGGAGCCAACCATTGCAATAGCGGCAAAGAGCCTTCCATGGCAAGATCCCGAGAGAAGTACTAGTGCGTCTCGCACGCCACGCGCTTTCGTGGACTCGGACGTGCCACTCTTCGCTGCAAGCAGCTCGCAGGATTTAGGTATGACGACACCTCTCAATGTCCCATTGATGCGGCGGTTTATTGACGCAGTAGCCAGCTGTCTCATCGACCTAACTTCCTCGTCCGAAAGCACTATTTGCGGTTCTGCATCCTCACCCTCGACGTGTAGCAAAGTCGGAGTTGCGCCCTTGCCAAAAGCTATGGCCGCGGCAACTCGCATGAGGTGAGCTGGAGAAAACGTTACTTTGACACCCAGCGTTGTGTGGATAGCAAGGCTCGGTTGGCTAGGGCGAATATGGAGCGTTGCACCGAAGTCGGCTAAACAGGACGCGAGAGTTACCGCCGGTACACGACGCATCCAATCGATAAAAGCGGTGTTTAGAGATTCACCAAGAGTCACCGTTGGACTAACTAAGAACCGCGGATCAGAACATGATCCACCTAATCCACGATTAGCATCCTCGATTCCAAACGCAGAACTTCGGCACAGTGCACTGGGAATTGGCGCATGTCGGAGCGCACAAACCGTCGCGGGGAGCTTACCGACGCTGCCCGCGCTACGATGAACCAAGCCTGATAAAGGTCCGAATAATAATTCTGCGTGCGTCTGATAGACGGATCGAAGGAACAACCCTTGCTCGGTGACTTCACCGATGGCAAAAAGGACATTCAATGGGTATTGACCGCGTCTACAGTTGTCGATGCACACGCCATGCCCTAGGTGCGGTTTTACATCACGTTTAACGTACTGTGATATTCGTTTGGCGTTAGCTTTTTGCGCGTCTGCATCCAAAGTTGTGTGGATCCACGGCAAAGTGGCACGACGGCGATTCAGTCCTTCTCTTACGCTGATCGAGGCACCAGGTAACTCAGACGCCAACCAATGAATTGGTAATCTTCCGTCAACTTTCGACGAAACCTCTGCCTTCAAACTGCTCAGAAGTTGAAGTTGCTCGGGCAGCTGTGAAACCTGTATGACGCCATCACTAGCCAGCTTCTGTAAACAGTGTGCTGCTACGCGACGCCGCTGTTCGAACCGAATTAGAGCTCGAGTCTGATGAGACTGTCCCGCGTCGGCGTGCATTGCGAATATTGGTCGCCGTACACCGGCCGCAAGCAGACAAGCTTCAGCAGGTTGTAGTTTCTCATGTGCCGGCTTGGGGAAAAGGTAATCTGCAGCAACCTGGCCACCAAGCGTACCGCCTACCCCACCGGTTAGCACACCCAGACGACTGACGTATCCTTTCAGTTCTTCGTCACTTGAGTGCGCCGCGAGAATTGCGACATCGCGGATCAAGCCAAGTTTTTTCCAAACGCCCGGCGATCTCTCATCAAGCACGGACTCAAAGAAGGAAAGTAATGGGCCAGAGCCACCAAATCTGGGCGTTAGCCCGGCCATCTGAAAGGGCAACGAAAACAGAGCTTTCAACTTGCCCGGTATGTTGATGCCTAAGATTGACTGCGGGCTACGGCTTTCGAACTGACCCTCGAGTGCTACCACGGCATCGACAAAAAGAAGCATGTCTGCATGAGCTCGCCACGGTGCGGTCCTCAGATCACGGCCACACTTCGATTGGTCAACGTAGGCGACTACTGTCTTTTTTCCTGCCGATACCACCCCAGTGAGATCCGCACAGGCCACCGACTCAAATAGTTTATCTGCAGGTCTCTCAACTACTTTCCGGACGATGGATCGAGCAAAACTGTCCGTTTCTTCGGGAAAAAACGTGTTCGCTGCGAAAGCTGTACCAGCCAAAGCAAATGCTGCCAAACCCGCAGCAACAGCAGGACGAAAACTAGAGTTAGTGGCCTTTCTGGAGCTACGTACCTTGGCCGCGGGATAGATAACGTCATCCTGAGTTGGTTTAACGCCACCGAAGCCGAAAGTCTTCCGGCTTCGCCCATCTTCTAGTAGGCGGACAAACTCGCCTTCACCGGCTGAGTGGTCCTCTACAACCTCCGCTACCACCCCGCAACCATTTGTCGGTCTATCTGCAAACGCGTTCACGTAAACAAGCCCTTGATGTTCCAAGTGAGCACCGTGCTCTGGTATCGCTAGGCTATAGGTCTTTTACTAGGGAAAGCTACAGAAGAGCTTGTTCTTCAAGTTTGCTTAAGCTCGCATCTATCCGGTCATGCTTTTGCTGCGGTTTGGGAAAACTGATAACAGTGGTGTTACTGTTTGGTTTATATTGGGTTGCTAGGGATTAGTCGTCTCTTGTCTAGCGGTAACGATATTTCCAACCAATAATAAGTGAAGGAGTAGTATGGACGCCGATGTGAACGACTCTGCATCAAATAGCGACTCAAGACAGCTTGCATGGTTACCAGATATCGCGGCAACCTTTGAGCCCAACTCTCGCATATTAAGTCATTTCAAACCGGTCGCACCTCGAGGACAGGCCGACTTCTTGTCGTCGAACGAGGTAGGGCCTCAGATTCTTTGTGGTGGTCGGGGCATGGGGAAAAGCACCCTCCTTCTGTACCGTGCCCGCCACTTGAAAGGCTTGAAAGGGACTGAGATGGTGCGGAGTGTTCCTCCATACGGATACAAACTGGTCGCTAAGAGCATTCCGGTTTCGAAGCAGGTTTTGTATCAGTACTCAAGCTCAGTTTATCCGTGGGCTTCTCTTTGGAAGCTAATCATTGGAAGCTTGTTCGCTGTCGCGATTCATCGATCCTTTGGCGCTTTACCGACCACAGATGAAGAGGCGTGGATAAAGTTATTCGGCGTTACTTCTGATAACCCTTTTTGGCATAAATATGTGGCACGATTGAAGCAATCGGCTTTATCACCGCACGATGAGTGTGTTGGGGATTTAGCGGCGCTCATTCTTGCATCTCAGCCCTCTAGCATCATTCTTGATGAACTATATCGAGAGAAAGTAAAACCGCTGTTTTCTGCACGTAGCGACGCCACCGCCTCAAGGTGGGTGCTCTATGTCGATGGTATCGATGAAGCCATCGCCGACTGGAGCGGAAAGAGAAATTTGCTCGAACGTGACGTAGCCGAATCCTACACGGGGGCGGAGAACGTAAATGAGCAGAACGCCCACACGTTAGTCTCTCAGGTATGGATCAACGCTCAAGCGGGATTTGCCCTCGCAAGTCTTCAGTTACGGGACAGTACTAACCTGCAGTTATTGACCTATGGATCTATAAGAAGCGAGACGTTTGAGACATTCGCTCGAGAAAGTGGACAGACTGGCATCAAGCTCGAGACGTTCGTGCTACGGATTCAGTACGAAGAAGGGACCATGCGAGACATCTTCAACTACAACGTGTCCCTCATGAATGAGAACGAGCTCGCGCAATCAAGCGCCGATGAGGCGGATCTTCGGTTTTGTGGATACTCCTTGAACCATAACCGTACAGTGTTTGGACATCAGGAAGACGTTTATGGGCTAATTCGACGGCACTGTTTGGGTACACCCCGTGGTCTAGTAATGACTGGTCGTAGTGTAGCCGAAATCCCGATGTCGAGAAGCCCCGAAGGAAAACATTGGAAAGATCCACGAACTGTCACAACGGTCGTGAATAAAGTCGCCCGAAGAGTATTAGATGAGCATCTCAAAACTCTGTTTCCAGCATGGAATAGCCTGTATAGCGATGGATTCAAATTTGTACCAAGTAACGTCCTTTCAAAGGAGCAAGTTGCGGACATAAACAATAAGTTTCAGGCGCTACACCCCGAACTCGAAGTCTCTTTGATTCAGTACCTACACGATATTGGTTTAGTCGGCGTACCCTCGATGGAAAGCGGAAACGAAGTTGTCCAAAGTTTTCCTCGCGATGCTAATGCAACTTCTGATGTAAGAAGAGCCGAGTACGTTATGCTACACCCAGCGCTAAGTGCTGAGATACGAGATAAGATCGCAGCGCCAAGTCAGGCCGATTTCTACAACAGGCAGTTTATTGTCGACCCAGGAAAGCCTTGTAGCGCCGACTTAGTGAAACCTTTACTAGTCGTCGGGCAGACCAGAAACCACAGAGGGCGTCCCACTCTGAGTTGGGAAAGTGACGAAGGACCAGTATCGCTCTTCACGGCAGCGCACGAGTTCGCTAACATCTTTTTGCTCGTTTTGGTCATCGCAACCCGATACTTTCCTGAGCGACCGCGAATGGGCGGCACGGAAATGACTTATACCGCCGGTCAATTAAAGAAGATTGGAGTTATCCCTGAGAGACTTGGAAAACCCCTGTGTGCAGCCGAAGAGTGGATACATTCTATCTTCGATCACGAAAAACACCCCTCTAACTCGCGACAGGCGGATGCCGTAGCCAAAGCCATCGAAGGACTATCAAGAATTACAAAGGGCGCTGTTTCAATAAACGACAACTACGTTGGCGCAGTGAGTTATGTATTGCAATCCAAAGCACTTGGAGAACGAGCTCAAGACATAGATCCAGCTACCATAAGCGTGTTTGGATTTACGTCTCACGAGTTTTTCTGGGGAGCGAGATAGGGGTCACGATAACAGCTTGAACTTTCCTTGATAAATTGGACACGTTAATCAGGCTTCGTGTACGAATTAGCAGGCCAATGGATTCTCGCATCACAAGAAGGAATTTTTCCGCTTCCGTTTGTAGGAAAGTTCAATAGAGCGAATGAACACTTGCTTAGCGTCTTTGTCTGGTTTCGAATATTCCTTATGGGAGAACTCCTCGTTAGGCATGTACAAGAGCATCTAATTTGTGGCGGCAGTTTACTCAATAGGCAATCAGTTGAATATCTGAGTTGGGTTGTGTGCCACCTGGTTGCCTATTGGCTCACGCGATCTGCAGCTGTCTGCCCTGTTCGAGTCAAATCAATTGATCCTGAAAATGGGGCTGTACTCAGGGCGCAGCTTTCTACGGTCGTACAAAGAAGTGGTCAAACCGCTGATGCGCTCCGACCTGCTTGGAACCCTCGCTATGTCCGCATTATGCGAACGGCGTACCTGGCAATTACTTCATCGGATGTCACGAGCTCAAGACCATCCGCCTGACACTGGGCAACCAGTATCCGATCAAGGAGGTCACGATGATGCGCGGGCAACTCGCTCACCGTGAAACAGACTAATCGGCAGTCTAAGGAATCCTTCATCTTCAACCGCCGCATCGAGGTTGTCCGGTGCCTCGAGTTTGCCAAGAGACTTTTTGATCGAGATTTCCTACGTGCTTGCTGCGCTTACATAGATTTCGTTCCCGGTGTCTGCGATTGCTTCTTTTGCCGCGCTTCCTAGCCGGGGGTCATCGCTTAGCCACCAGAGAAAGACATGCGTGTCTAAAACGGCTTTTCTCACTACCCTCCCTCGAATGCATCGAGTACGTCGATGGGAGTCGTATCAAAATCAGGGGCAATTTTGATCTGGCCGGCGAATCGGCCAGGTGTGCGCGGTTTGCGTGTCTCGCAATAAGGCAGCAGCTCAAGATAGGGCTTTCCAGCACTCGCGATAATTACGCGCTCGCCCTTCCAGACCATTTCTCCCAGTTCCGAGAGTCGTGACTTAGCCTCGTACATACTGACTTGAGTCGTCATTGACGCGGTCCTGTATAGATGCAGCGGTTGTTTTAGTGGAGCTTAGATGAGTTCAGACGGTGATCAAGACGCATATTGCTCTGTAATCACGGGTGTTTGTGCGAAAAGTCTGCGTCACAAGGCTATACGAAGACCACGCTAGTTCACGGGATAAAGCCCGTGCGACCGGCCAAACAATCGGGTGAGCCCAAGCAAGGTGCTGGTGTAGGGAACCGGCACTCCCAGGCGTTGCCCTATTTCGTGAACGGCACCGACGATCGAGTCGAGTTCAATCTCTCGTCCCGCTTCTGCATCCTGGAGCATCGAGGTTTTGAATGCGCCGAGCTTAGCCGTTACGGCGTGCCTATCCTCGGGTTCCTCTTCGATCGGGCAGCCGATGCGTTCGCCGATCGCCTGCGCTTCGCGCATCACTTGAGTGCAAAAACCTCGCACCTCGGGGTCGGCCAGCACTCGGTCGGCTGTTGCTCCGCAAATCGCGCTGACCGGGTTCATGGTCATGTTTCCCCAGAGCTTGTACCAGATATCTCGGCGAACGTTGTCCGATTTCACAACGTCAAACCCAGCAGTTCCAAGAAGTTCGGCAAGTGCGTCGACTCGCTCTGACTGACCGCCTGATGGCTCACCGATGATCAGGCCCTTACCCATTTTGTGCTCAACCATCCCAGGCTCGGGTCGCGATGCCGAGGCATGAACGACGGCACCCAGCACTTGATGGGTGGGTATGTTCGATGCAACCTGACCGCCGGAGTCGACGCTTTCCAGCGGCTTAAGGCCTGCTTCGCCCTGACCATCCATGAACCACCAGGGCACGCCATTCATGGCCGGCACGACAACCGTGTCGTCGCCAATCAGGGGGACGATGGCTTTCGAGATCTCGGGCATCGCCGGGCCCTTCACCGCGATGAAAACGACATCCTGAATTCCGAGGGCTTTTGCACTATCGCTAGCGATAGCCGGTGCCTGCAGCAATTCATCTCCCATTCGGAGACGCCAGCCATGTTCGTTAAGCGCAACAAGAGTCGCTCCTCTCGCAAATGCGGACACCTGCACGTCGCATCTTGCGGCGATGAGCGTTCCCAGGAATCCGCCGATTGATCCGGCACCCACTATGCAGACTTTCATAGGCGACGTTCCGAATGAATCAATTGGTTGCGCCCTGCTGGCGCGCTTTCTTCAGATTTTCTTTGAGCATAGCGGGCACCCGCTCATCGAACCCGAGCGCGACACGCCGGACTTCGTCGCTATCGGTCGGTTGATGCCCGACATTCAATGCGGACGCGCGGGGTGCATCGATGGCAGCAACAGTGCCTCCCAGACGCCCCAGCCCGGTCACTTCGCATTCCACATAGTCGCCGGGATTAACGGAGCGTGAATGGCAGGGGGTACCCATCAGCAGCACATCGCCTGGGGTTAAAGTGATGTGCCTGGCGATATCGGCGATGACGTAGTGCGGCCCCCAGATGGTCTCCTCCCCGATGTTCGCCTGCTGCACCGCATGGCCGTTCACATAGGTAGTGAGCGTCTGCTCGAACAGGTTCACGCCTTTGACAATCCCCGGGCCGATGGGCAGTAGGGTATCTGCCCCCTTCACCCGCAGCATCGACCCCTGATCCGTATCCCGAAAATTCTGCAGCCCCATATCGAGCGCCGGGCAGAATCCCTCGATGTAGTCCCAGGCCTCATCCGGGGTGACGTTGCGGCAAGTTCGTGAGATGACGACCGCATACTCGCCTTCGTAGTTCAGGTACTGGCAGTCGGCAGGCTTGAGGATCTGACCGCCGTGCCCGTTCAATGCGGTGGGCGGTTTGGTGAAGTAAGTCGGTGCAGCGGTGGGTCGCGGTTTGCTGCGGGTCTCATAGCTTCTCGAGCTGTAGGAAATGTGAATCGCGATGATCTTGCTGGGATCGACCGGTGGCAGATGGGTAAGCTGTTCGGGATCTACGATGCGGCCATCATCGAGCTTGAGCTGCCCAGCTCTCTCTCCACCTTCTCCACCTTTCCCGCTTTCTCCGCCCTCAACCATCGCGCCCCAGAAGGGACTGCCGCCGATAAGAATGCGGCGTCGCTCAACCCGCGGACCGCGCATAACCGCAGGGAGTTCACGCAGCGGAAACTCAAAATTCACGCAGCTTCCCCGGTATCGAACCAAACGTGAATGTTGCCCGTTCCGCGTGCGTTCTCATACTCCGACAATACTTCGCCCTTAGCCCGGCACTCAGCGCCTCCCATGGCACCGAGCATCTGCAGGTAGTGACCTCCGAAGGCCTCCCAGTGTCGCTTGCGGAAGTCGGATTCCCAGTTATCGAGAACGAGATCGTGCCGGCCATCCTTGAACATCTCGATCGCGCGCTTGTCACTTTCGACGTTCTCCGGGCTGGAGACGTTGGATTCGTGAAAAATGCGCGGGTGATTCGGAGTCCAATCGATGTTTGTGAACTCATGACTCAGGGCGCCGGATGCGAGCAACACAACCCGCCACGGGCCGCGCCTAATCGCCTCCCCGATGACCTCTCCTGCGGGAAGAAATTGAAACCACTTGCAATTCTGACAGCAGCTGGCCGAGACAACGGGAATGTCCATACGCTCCAGATGCAGCTGCTTGATGATGTTGATGGTCGCGTAGTCCCGGGGCAGATCGGGATTGCAGATCGAGCGGGTTTTTACCCCCTTCTCCTTACCGACGTTTTCGATCTCCAGCGCGAGATCCGGATGACCCCGATAGTCATAGGGAACACCGTACAGATACCAGGGCATCTCCTCAGAGATGTAAGTGCCACTGTAATGCTCGCCACCGTCGACCAGGTTGAAACCGGTGGTAAACCAGTGCGAGTCGAAGATGATCACCGCGTCCGGTTCGAGCTGCCGGATCTTCTCGCGCATCTGCGCGTAGCCCTGAATCAGATCCGAGTCTTCACCCGCGCCCGCCAGCTTGCGGATCTCTTCGTTTTGCATAAGCCCGGGATGGTGTGAAACCAGAGCCGCGCCCGCGACGTGTCCCATACTTCTCTCCTTCCAATAATTAGCGCTGACTGAAGCTCGCGCGAAACGGCTTCTTCGGCACTACGATGTCTTTTATGTCACTGAAGAACTCAAAGCTCCAGTCTCCACCCTCGCGGCCGATCCCTGATCGTTTTATGCCGCCAAAGGGTGCCGCAAGATCACGGATCCCAAAGCTGTTGACCCAGATGAAGCCCGTACGAACGCGCTCGGCGATGGCGGTCGCGTGCGCTGTTTCGCCATAGCAAACACCACCAAGACCATAATCCGTGCTGTTCGCCAGTTGGATAACTTCGTCATCATCGGCAAACGTCTGCAAGGTGAGTACCGGACCAAAGACTTCGTTCTGCACGATCTCGTCCTGCTGCGTCACGCGGGAAAGCAATGTCGGCTGGTAATACTGCTCACCAAACTCATGTTGCCCCGCGCCCCACAGCACCTCGGCACCGCCTGCCACAGCCCGATCAACAAAAGCGCTGACGCGGTCAAGCTGGCTCGGATGAATGATCGGGCCTACTTCGGTCGCGTTATCCCTCGGATCGCCAATCGTCAGATTCTCGACATAGCCGCGCATGGTGGCAACAAACTGATATGCGATCTTGTGATGTACTAGCAGGCGTGTTCCGGCCAGGCAGACCTGGCCCGCGTTGCGGTACATAAGCGCAGCCGTGGCGGCTGCGTTATCGAGATCGGCGTCTTCGAGAACGATAAAGGGGCTCTTGCCGCCCAGCTC
>JBCCPL010000028.1:0-86516 GCA_039111155.1 Pseudomonadota bacterium
CGCCGCTGCTTGATCATTTTATCGAGGACCGCCAACACCCGCGCTTCATCGAGTTCTATGCGCTCGTCGACCTCTATCCGCTTGAACTCAGCCTGCATGAGCCGGATCGTCGCAAGCCGTTCCTTCTCACGGCTTTTCATGGCAGCCTTCATGGCGTCTTTTATCGCTAGCTGAGTCGATGACATGTCGGGATGGCCCTCTGAATGTTCTGATGGCTCACGCCACGCGTGTCACAAAGAGACACCGCGCAGCAGTAGGTGATTCGTTCGTGTGGCGAGTTGGTCTCGCTCGTTAACAGCTCTATGACCGGGTCGGGCTGTTTGGGGTGCGGCACCCCGTCGCAAGAGGTCGCTACCAAGCCCGATTCAAACACCGATGGTCGCAATCAGCGCCGGATGGTCGGCTGTATTTGCGCCTGATGTTGCACTTAGGCCTGAAGTTGCACTCGAGCCTGAAGTCGCACTTGAGCCTGAAGTTGCACTTGAAAAAGCGGCGTTGTTTAGGACAGCGTTCCGGCACGGGCGCGCGCCGGTCGCAACAGGGGTTTGGAGACTGCTTGCAAAGAGGGCGGGCTAACGAGCGCGCCGCATCCCCCCTCTGTTTCCCCTTATGTTCTTCGCTCAGTTCGATCCTGGAGCAGATCTCGCTCTGCGCTGGACCAGATCAAGATCCGTTTTCGATCGAAGTTTCGCAGATTTGCTCAGTACAACCGAACGCGCTTTCGGTTTTCGCGTGACAGCTTTTTGAGGTGGCGCTTTACTGCTGCAGCAGCGGCCCGCTTGCGAACGGTAGTGGGCTTTTCGTAGTGTTCGCGGCGGCGAACTTCTGAGAGAACACCTGCTTTTTCGCAGGAGCGCTTAAAACGTCGCAGAGCCACATCAAACGGCTCGTTCTCTTTAACCTTGATATGAGGCATATAGCTAGCTGTCCTGTTTCCTGTTTCGTATATTCAAGTTTTGCAGGCCCGTCTAACCACTCGTGTGGCTCATCGTGCCTTTGTCAAAGCGTCTGTGTGTCTGCGCCTGTATCTGTGTCTGCGCATCGACGCATAAGCGTGTCGGTGCTCATCGGTAACCTTCGGTTATCTTCGGTAAATAGCCGAGCCCCGTGAATCCGCCCACTAAAGTAAGTAACCGTACCCGATCACAAGAGCCCCAAAGGATGGCATCCTACGACCCAACAAGCAGGACGCGCGCCCACGCAACGGCGCCGCTCCTCGTTTAGCGGGCGCGCATACTAAACAGTTAAGTGCTTATTTGCAAAGTAAATTTTTTCTCTAAAGTGTCAATGAAAAACCGTCGGTCGACAGTGATCCGAGATTCCAGCAACACACAGCCGAGCATTAGCGATCCGCTGTCGCCGGACGCTGGTTCAACGACGCTGATACTCTCTTCGAGTGAGCTTAACTACGCAGTTTGACCCCATGATCGTACTTGGCATTGAAACCTCCTGCGACGAGACTGGAATCGCCGTCTATGATCGCGAGGCTGGTCTGCGTGCGAACGCACTTTTTTCTCAGATTGCGATGCATCGAGAGTATGGCGGCGTGGTTCCGGAACTGGCCTCCCGCGATCACATACGCAAGGTTCTCCCGCTGATTGATGACGTGCTGGAGTCTTCGTCTTTGCTCAGTTCACAAATCAATGCGGTCGCTTATACCGCCGGTCCCGGGCTGGTCGGGTCATTGATGGTCGGTGCGACGATTGCTCGCTCACTGGCGTTCGGCTGGGGCGTGCCGGCTCTGGGCGTTCACCACATGGAGGCTCACCTGCTGGCTCCCATGCTGGAGGAGCGGCGGCCTGAGTTTCCCTTTATCGCTCTTTTGGTTTCAGGTGGGCACACCCAGCTTGTGCGGGTAGATTCCCTGGGACGCTACCGATTACTCGGGGAATCACTGGACGATGCCGCAGGGGAGGCCTTCGACAAAGCAGCAAAAATGCTCGATTTACCGTATCCGGGTGGGCCCGAAATCGCGAAACTTGCGGAAGGCGGTGATCCGCATCGATTTCACTTCCCAAGGCCGATGGTCAATCGACCGGGACTTGATTTTTCGTTCAGCGGGCTCAAAACCCACACGCTGACGACAATCGAGTCGCTCAAAGCCGGTGATGGCCTGACCGAGCGGGATCGAGCCGATGTGGCGAGGGCCTTCGAGGAGGCTGTGGTCGATACGCTGATTATCAAGTGCAGACGCGCCCTGCAGCAGGAGCAGCTCTCCCAACTGGTCATGTCTGGCGGTGTGAGCGCTAACCATAACCTGCGCGCCAGGCTTGCGGTCGAGATGAGCAAACTAGGGGCAGAGGCTTTTTATCCAGCGATGGAGTTCTGCACCGATAACGGCGCCATGATTGCCTTCGCCGGCGCCCAACGTCTGGCGGCTGGAGAGTGCGATGGGCTTCCGGTAGAGGTCAGGGCTCGATGGCCCTTGACGGACCTGGCCCAAGTGGAAGATACGTCTGCGCATGAATGAAGTAACCCAGTCGCAAAGAGGCCCTTCCAGCCTCGTATTTGTCAGAGGACTGCAAGTCGAAACTGTTATCGGAGTCTACGACTGGGAGCGACAGGTGCGTCAGCAACTTCTTCTAGATCTGGAAATGGCCTGGGACACCTCGGCGGCAGCCCGAGAAGACGATGTTGCGCTGGCGCTTGATTATTCAAAAGTCAGTGAGCGACTCACCCGGTTTGCCCGTGAGTCCGATTTTCGCCTGATTGAAACATTTGCTGAACGAGCTGCCGGTCTGCTGCAGGAGTCTTTTGCGATTTCATGGCTTCGTTTGCGCGTATCCAAGCCCGGCGCGGTGACCGCAGCGCAGACGGTGGGTGTGACGATTGAAAGAGGCCAGCTCAACTAGGACATCTGATCCAGCGCCCGCACGCGGGCTGCACGCAATGCCGCTCCTAACGCCTCACCCTCAAGTTTTTGCGGAACTTGCTTCGTACCGCCTGTCCCTCGATCAGTATTTCGACGGCGTTCTGCGTCACGGTCCGAAAGCACGGTTGCTGCCGTTACTTTGCTGATGACAGCGGCGGCTCGGCGCAAAAAATCGGCTTGAGGGTAGTCGTCGTTTTCGTGGCCGAGGCGGCCGCGGGAGTCGGCCTCGCAGACTAGAAGAAATCTATCGAAATCATCAGGCTTCCTGAGCGCGCCGGTATCTTCCAGTAAGGTCATAAGCGCATCTCCACCGATTTCCGACGCACGATGCGCATTCAAATGATGCCTGCAGGTGACCTCGGCGAGCCGTTGAAAGCGCTTGGGTACCGCCAGCCGACGGCAGAGTGCCTGTACGGCCGGAATGCCCCCGAGTTCATGGCCTCGGTGTGACGGCAGTTGTTCCCTGGGTGTGAGCGCTTTGCCCAGATCATGGGTCAGCGCGGCAAACCCGATAAGGCTGTCCTTCGCCAATGCGCCGGCCTGTTGCAGCACCATCAGCAAGTGGGTGCCTGCGTCTCCCTCGGGATGATGAGTCGGATTTTGAGCAACCCCAAAGAGTGCCTCCACCTCCGGATACAAGACTCCGAGTGCCGAGCATTGATGCAGCGCATGAACAAACTGATCAGGACGTCGCTCGCCCATGGCGCGCTCGGTCTCAACCCATATCCGTTCTTTGGGGAGTGTCTGTAGTTCACCCGATGCGGCAATCTGCTGCATCAGTTCCTGGGTTTCTGGTGCGATACGAAAACCCAGGTGGGCATAGCGCGCCAGGAAGCGTGCCACCCGCAGAACGCGGAGGGGGTCTTCGACAAAGGCATCCGTCACGTGCCGGAGCAGTTTGTTTTGCAGATCCTCGGTGCCGCCATTAGGGTCGACCAGGGTTCCATCGGGGCGTTTGGCTATAGCATTTACTGTGAGATCACGCCGTGCCAGGTCTTCTTCGAGCGTCACATTGGTCGAAAACTCGGTGTCAAAGCCGGTGTAACCCGCTGCAGTTTTTCTTTCGAGTCTGGCCAGCGCATACTCTTCTTTGGTCTCGGGGTGCAGAAAGACGGGAAAACCCTTACCGACACGTGAGAAACCCCGGGATGCCAACTCATCTGGTGTCGAACCGACCACGACCCAGTCCCGTTCTGTGACCGGAAGCCCGAGTAGCTCATCGCGTACTGCACCACCGACGAGGTAAACATCTAAGTCACCGCTCGCTGCGTCGTTCACTTCGCCTGACACGGCTCGATCACTCGCTCCCCGGTCTCGAGGCAGTAGAGAGTCATGGCGTTGCCCCAAACGCAGCCCGTATCAAGGCCGATGGCTGTGGCTGTGTGAGTGATCCCTCCTAGCGCAGCCCAATGACCAAAAATAATCTTATCGTTGACCGCCTTTCGATGCGGGTGCGCGAACCATGGAGCGTTTGTATCGCTGCCATCGGGCGTCAGTGCTTTTGGTGAACCTTTGCTCTGGAGATCCAATCGCCCAGTACCTGAGCAAAAACGCATCCGTGTCAGGTAGTTGGTGATGACCCGCAATCTGGTCATTCCTGAGAGCCGATCGGACCAAAGGTCGGGCTCATTGCCATACATGGCCTCATAGAACGCGAAGCGTTTCTTTCCTCTCAGAGCGGCTTCGACCTCACGCGCTCGCTGGGCTGCGTCGTCCACAGTCCACTGAGGCGGGATACCTGCGTGGACAAGAGTGAAACCGTACTGCTGGTGTACGAGCGGTTGGAGCTCGAGCCACTCGAGCATCTCGTCTCGATCCGGGGCTGCCAGAATCTCAGCCAGGGTATCCGAGCGCCCCAGGTGTCGCGCTCCGGCTGCGATTGCGAGCAGGTGCAGGTCATGGTTGCCGAGTACAAGGCGGATATTCTCGCGATGTTTGTAAAAGAATCGGAGCGTTTTCAGGCAGCTCGGCCCCCGATTGACGAGATCGCCGGTAGACCAAAGGACATCGCGATCCCAAGAGAACCCCACCCTTTTCAGTAACCGTTTTAAGGGCTTCTTACAGCCCTGAACGTCCCCTACGACCCAGGTCGCCACTAGTCTATTCCGTGAATTGAGGTTAAATGAATCGTCGAAAACAAAGTCGGCTGCATAGTGTGTGCCGCGCGATCTCCGTGACTGTAGTCGGACTGTATAGGCAAACAAGGGCCTTATGTTTGGATAAATACTTGGGGAGTTACCCTCCCATTACGGCTGACCTGTACCTAGAGCTTCCGTAAGCCTAACGAAAGTCGCAAGGTCCAGAACCTCGGCCCTGACCGACGGATCCGCGCCCGCAGAAGCGATCTGAGCTTCATTGAGAAGCCCCTTCAGATTGTTCCTGAGAGTTTTTCGCCGTTGTGCAAATGCTGCAGTCACAAGCCTCGCGAGTTTATCGCGATCAGTGCTCGGGAACAGGGGTGCAGCATGCGGAACCAGGCGAATGACAGCAGACTGAACCTTGGGGGGTGGGTTGAAGGCAGAGGGCGGAACTTCAAAGAGCATCTGTGTACTGCAGTGCAGCTGGGTCATGATCGCCAATCGCCCCCAATGTCGCTCTCCGGGAGTCGCTGTTAAACGCTGTACCACTTCTAACTGCAGCATAAAGTGCATGTCGGCGATTCCGTCCAGATCAATCAGGCGGAACAACAGTGGCGTAGAGATGTTGTAGGGCAGATTGCCGACCACTCGCAGTGGTGTGTCCGATCGCTTCAGACTGGAAAAGTCGAAGGTGAGAGCGTCGCCTTGATGAAGGCGAAATCGCTCATTGATACTGAACTCGGCAAGCAATGGCGCCCGCAAGTCTCTGTCGAGCTCTATCGCGTCCAGACGGCAACCGCTGCTCAGAAGTTCTCTAGTCAGGGCGCCCAACCCGGGGCCAATTTCAACCACATGATCCGTAGGCGCAGGCGACACAGCCTTTTCGATGGACGAGACGACTCCATCATCGATTAGAAAATTCTGGCCAAAACGTTTTCGGGGCCGATTTTTGTGCACGTGTAGGGGGCCTGTCTCGTGGTCTTCTCGTTACAGGCCCGGGGCCGCTGCTTGCACCCAGTCTTCGATCCCCATTTTCTGCGACATCGATTCAGGCCGGTTGGTGAGCTTACCCGAAGGCGCATCGAATCGGTAAATGCACTACAGCTCATAGAAGGCTGCTAGGATGCGGACCGTCAAACTTGGGAGCCCGTGTGACCACCTCCGAACTTCCGCGTTATTTGTCTCTGATTGATATCCAGGCCCGGATGTCGTTGCGGGCTGATGCGTCTCGCATGTACCTTGGCTATCTCTGGTGGACACTCGAGCCGCTTCTTTACGTAGCGGTCTTCTACCTGGTGTTCGACGTCATTCTGAAGAGCGGCAGGTCTGATTTTCTACTGTTTCTGGCTTGCGGCAAGCTACCGTTCATGTGGTTTTCCGGGAGCGTCAATACCGCTTCAAATTCGTTACTGAACGCCAAGGGGTTGATTGGCCAGACCCAGTTGCCCAAGGCGTTGTTTCCCCTGGCGCGGGTGCAGGAGGGCTTGTACCGGCAATCGACCGTCTTTGTCGTTCTTCTGGTACTGCTGTTGGCTTCAGGTGTTCCCGTCACCAGCTCATGGGTGTGGTTAATCCCGATCATGCTTGCCCAGTACCTTCTTATCGTTCCCTGCGCTCTGGTGGCATCGCTCCTGGTCTGTGTGGCGCGTGATTTCATGCGAGTTGTTGCATTGGGCACTGTGTTTCTTCTCTTCGTATCCGGAATTTTTTGGGACGTTAGGGCTATTGAGTCCACCGAGACTCAACAGCTCATACTTGCCGCAAACCCAATCGCGTTTCTTCTCGATGCGTATCGCCAGTGCCTTCTCTATGAAAGCGCCCCCAATTTTGCACACCTGGGTGTTATAGGTGTTTGTGGGCTTGGAGCTTGTTTTGTGGTTTTGAAGCTTGTGGACAAGCTCGATCAGTGGATCGCGTTGCGGGTCCTGGCGTCGTGAAGCAAAGCAGCCGCAGCAGCTGGTTGTTTTCTGGGGCCGGCTCTATCGGCGCTGCGTGGCGCAAAGCGCGTCTGGCAACCGGCACCACTCGCATTTTTGATGCAGTGTCTCAATTGCAACGGCAGGTGGCGTGATGACACGTAGCATTCTGTCTCTGAAAAGTGTGGGTCTCGAATTTACCGTCCGTGCAGGCGGGTTACGTACTTCATCGATACCCATCTTGACCGACATTAATTTAGACCTCATTGACGGTGAGACGCTAGGGGTAATTGGGCCCAACGGTTGTGGTAAGAGCAGCCTCCTGCGTGTCATGGCGGGAATACTTGCCCCCACTCATGGAACGCTCGATATCAGCCCCAGGACCACGCGCGCAGTTCTTGCTCTAGGCCTTGGCTTTCGGCCGGAGTTGACCGGGCGCGATAACGCGTTGCTCAGTGCCATGCTCCAGGGATGTACACGGGCTCAGGCACAGCATGCAATCGAACCTATTTACGAGTTCTCGGAGCTTGGTGAAGCGTTTGATCGACCCGTGAGTACCTATTCTTCAGGCATGCGATCGAGACTCGGTTTCTCCACCGCATTGATAAGTCAGGTGGAAATTTTGTTCATCGACGAGGTGCTTGCAGTGGGCGACGCATCTTTTCGTCGCAAAGCGTCATCAGCACTCAAAGAGCGCATCTCGGGGGAGCAGACTGTGGTGCTGGTTTCCCACAATCTGCAGGAAGTGGAGCGTCTCTGCGATCGTGTTTTGCTGATAGACGCAGGAAGGGTGGCATTTTTGGGAGGCGTAGAAGAAACCGTAGGCAGATACAGGCAAGCCGTATCGGGCGCCGCCTAAGCTGTCTGCCTTGAGCGAAGGTTGGTGCAGCGGGAACAGCAGCGGAAACCAAAGTGCCTCAACGGCAGTCCGGTATCCAAGGCGCCACAACCCTGGAGCGGCAAACCTGGTACGTAAATCCAGGCACATTAATTAACTGCGTTGATCAGCAGATGGTGATCAAAGCCCGCCAAGAGGCTCGCTTTGATACATGGGTCGGGATTTGGATTCAGTCATCAGGTAACTGAATCCATGTAGACTTTCCTGATCTGCGAACCGCAACGATCAATTGTGAAATGAGACTTGAACCTATCGCTCCCAGCTCTGGCAATTCTGGGAAGCGTCTGGGGGTGTTCCAGAACTGTTGCGAACGCTTGTGCCAACGCCTCGGCATTTTCGGGTTCAATCGCTATACCCGCCGAGGGCGCATCGACGACCCAGCGCATGCCTGAGCCGGCTACATCCGTGACAATGCAGGGAAGTTGAGACCGCATCGCTTCCAGGAGTACAACGCCAAACGCTTCGGTACGCTCAATAGAAGACATACATAGGACATCTGCTTCAACGAATAGGTGTTGCAGCGTTGCGTCGTCACATTCGCGCAGGAAGGTCACGCGCTCACTGATGCCTTTGGCCTTCACAGCTTCCTGCAGCGCGACACGATTTTCCCCATCGCCCACCAGAGTCAATCGTATGCGCGGCTCCAGCCTCACAGCGTCGAGAAGAAATTCGAATCCTTTGTAGTAGGTGAGGCGACCGACGGCCAGCACGTGCAACGCATTGCTCACTCGGGAATCTTCTGCCGGCCAACGATCTTGAAACTGCTCCTCTGGTGGCTCTTCTTCGATACCCAGGGGAACGACTACGCAACGGTCTGCGTGCGAGGAGAGTGGTTCACTACTGGCAAGATATGGTGGTGAGGTTGCGATGACCCGTCGCGCTTTTTTTAGCAGGATCTGTTCGGGTATCCGGTATAGGCTGTACAGCAGGCGCAGAAGAACGCTGTGCTTGGATTTGGGCACATCCGAGTGCCAGTGAATCACCCACGGCCTTGATCGGGCGCTGGGAACGAGCAGGCAGTAGAACGCAGATACGTTCGGCATGTGAAGATGCAAAACGTCAGGGGCAAACTGCTTGATCGCTCTCGCAAGGCGAAAGGGAAATGATGGACTGACGGGGGTAAACGCGAACGTTGCCCAGCGTGCGACCCGATCAACAGGCAGCGATTGATCCTTCCAGTCATAGATGCTGGCACGGCTTGTGAAGCTACTCTCTTCGTTATGTACAAGCGCGGCAACTTCCAGTCCCTGGCGCTGCTGTTCTGCCATGAGGCTGCGAAGAAACGTCTCCATGCCGCCTCGGTACGGCGGAAAGTACTTTCCGACATGAAGGACACGAAGTGGAGTAGCGGGACTGCTAGTCACGCACATCACTCAGCATAGCTGCCCAGCACGTTGGCGAGTCGCTGGGAGAGCCGATTACATGCAAGTAGGCGCTTTGATTCTCCCAGGGCTTGAATCTTGGGTTAAAGCTTTTTCGCGAGAGCGTATCCTCAATCTCCTGCGAAGACAGTGTTTTGTCGGGGTCAGCGCCGTACCTGAGCTTCAATGTGAGTAGACGTTCGGCGAGGTTGAGAGGAGCAGAACTTACCTCGGCATCATGAGCGTATGCGGGGACTGGTGCGGCATGATACTTCGCTCGCAGAATCTGAAAGCGCATATCCTGTTCCGAGTTTCCCGCTATCAGGAGGCGAGGTGTTTCCTCTCTGGAATCCGCTGATCGCTGATCGCAGAGCGCGCGATCTACGGCTTCTTTCACGAACGCATCGTCGCCGAACACAAGGGGACCAGATCTACCGATCTCATACTGGCTGCTCGTGGTTGATGCGAGCGTAACCCGAGTACCCAGCCACCGTAGATCCAACAGAACCCATGGTAATAGCAGCGCTAGCCAGAGATAGCTGGAGTCTGGTTTGCCGCGCCCGAGCAGTAGCACCAGCATCGCGGACGTGACGATGAACATCAGTGCGAAAACCGGTAGCGGTAGGGGGCCATCAATCGTACCGGCCGGCAACCAGTGGACAGACCGCTGAGACCAAGGTGTTACGGCTCTCCAGTCGGTAAGTATCTTCCTGATGAGTCCAGAGCCATCGCGTGCGGTTATCGTCAGCTTGTGGATGTCTACCGATCCGCCATCCTCATAGAACACTAGTCCCAGCTCGGAAATCCGCCGCTGCCAGTGCTCGTTTTCTGTTAAATCAACAGATCGCGGACCCACGGCGTCCAACTTAACCCTGTGGAGACTCCCCGTGTCTGCTCTTCGCCAGAAAAGGGTGAATTCCTGCTGGTTACTTCCGCTTGCATTCAGGTGCACGAGCCCGAAATCAGTCGCCTGGATATTGATCGGGCCACTGCTGAGCAGCGCGATATTGTTCTCGAATGAAGTGACGCGCAGTGAACTGCCAGAATCCTCAGCCCTGCCGACCATGGCTTTCAGCTCGTTACCGTTCTTTTCGAGGACCTCTTGGGCGGGTTGGCTGGCGGATAGCCCGATGAACACGACACTGATCAGAACGGTTGCCAGGAGGCCTCCGCCAACGATCACTCCAATCCTGCCAAGGGAAATCCTCGAAAAATCCTGCGGCTCTTCCTTGACGCCCTCGGTTGTGTCGGACGCCAGCAGCAGCAACGAGTATAAAAATGCGGGTGCGAAGTGTAGTGGTAGCCTGTTTATCGCAGTCCAGTCATCGGCCCAGGCACCTTGCTCTGTGAAGAAGAAAATCACTACCTGGGCGCAAACCGTGACGGTGACGAAGCTCAGGTACACCAGTGATCGCCGACGCCTTATCCGCACCAGAGCAACAACACATCCTGCCAGCACCATGGACCACAGCAGATGCCAGCTACCTCCCAGAAAGAAGTTGCTGATGTAATCGTCACCGAGTTCGTAGCTTTGCAAAGCATAGCTGCCAAGAAAGGGTACAAAGAGTCGCTCATCTACGACGCCAACTGTTCCCAGAATCGGAAGCTCGACCTGACGTATACCCAGGGTCGCAAGAACTGCCGCCGAAAGAATGAAGCACGCGACCACCAACAGGCTTACACGCGGTTTGAAGGTGACGGCAGTGAACAGAAGGCCGGCAAGCAACCAGACGCTTCCTTCTACCTTTATCAGGGTCCCCACGGCTACTAGGCAAAGGCCTAGCGCTGCAAGCCCGGAATTTCTTTCGCACGCGGCGAGCAGCAGAACGGAGAATCCGAGTCCGCAGAATGCGGCCATGAATATATCTGCCTGTCCGGCGAGTGAAAGATGAGACCCGATCAGTGGAATAGATATCAGCAGATAAGCCAGAATCGCAGAGACTCGAGGCGACCGGCCTGCGTCCCGACCGAGGCCGTACAGCGCGAACACCATCGCCAGGCCGCAGAAGAAATAGGGGATGTTGACCAGGGTCTCACTCCAGCCGCCCAGGGCTGTGGAGAACCAGACGGCAGTTATCGGAACCAACGCAGGATAGTGCGCGCCAGCCACAACGTAGCGGTGTGTGACCGACCCTCGAGCCCAGTCGCGGATGTCGTCCATGGGCGCTAACTCACCGGTGAGAAACCATACTTTCGCCCGATACATCCAGTTGTGCCAGGCATCCCAGGGGAACACCGGACGATGGAGGATTTCCACAACCGTAAGCGTCAAGTGCAAGCCGATCAGAATCAGGAACGCCCAGGTAAGCCAGGCTCTGGCCGTGAAGGCGGCATCGAGTTCTGCCTCCTTCCCGGAGGCAGCTGGGGCTGGTGGGCCAGCGGAGATTTTTCGACTCAGATACCGAGTAGCGACGGCTACTGACGCCAGCAAGGCGAGCGAAGCCGGTAGTGCCCAGTGAAATTCCAAAGATCGGGCGATCAAAGAGAATGTCAGATACTGAAAAGCGAGGCCTACGAAAAATCCAAGCCCCAGCGTTGTAGAAGCATGCAGTGGTTGTGCCATGGAGAAAGGTCTGGTGGACACGATGCCACGCAGCAGGAATGCGCCGCCCAACCAAACGAACACCAAAGCGAGCGTCGCCAGAAGCGCGGCAATCACCGGAGATGTCTCGTCACGGATTCAGATACGAGCTCTATCTCGGCAGCGTCAAAGCGCGACGTGTTGGCGCAAAGCAGGCCACGCCTCCAGGCCTGCTGCGAACCCATTCAGCATGCTTCGGAAGCCCGCGAGGATCTCTTCGACGGGCATGTTGGCGGGCACGCCGTCGATATCTTCGGGACCCCATCGACGTTGCAGCGCCCCTTGCATTTCGGATCTGGCTCTATCCAGATAACCCTGCCAGTTGGCGGAATCAAAGTCGCTCATGCGGCTCTTCTGCTTGCTGATGGTGCTCAGCATTCTAGCGTGACCCATTGCCACCTCACGCCGATAGTCCAGCAACAGGTCGTTATCACTCTTACTCGCCAGCCTCCGAAGATCCGCGGCGATCATGAGCATGCGATCCTCAGCGCTGTTGGCGTCTGTGTAATCGATGTTATTGGTCAGATAGCCGGCAAACAGCGCTACGCTACCGGCATTCGCGATTGGATCTTTGAGTGTCTTGCGAGTCCGCTGTTCTGGTAAGTGAGGTACCGCGAATCCGCATTCGAGCACTGCACCCTTCGGATGCAGGGCCTCGACCACGCTTGCGAATAAAAGGTCTTCGCCGCGGAATGCCGTGAAATAAGGGGGCAACAGCTCCGTGTTGTCGAGACCCGTCATCTGCGACATGAACGCGATTTTCATGATCGTGGGCCGAGGTGCGCCCAGCCATACGTTGCGATCTTCTACGGCCGCCGCCATGCCGCGATTGGCAGTCAACAGACGACTTACCGAATGCTCGGAGAGATTCATGATCCAATGAGCGTTTCCAGTTCCCGGATCACCCCAGGAGCCGCACTGGGTAACCAGAATTTTGGAGTCCGCAGTCCAGACATTGGACATCGCCGCGTTGGCACCCTGTAGCGCATCGTCGGGAAAAACACCGCTGCAAAGACTTGTGATTGTGTTACCTAAACGGCGTCCGAGATATTCGCGATGAAGAGCAAGCGGTGATTCTTCATGCAGCGCGGCGGCCGCGAGTAGCGATTCTCGATCAGAAAAAAAAGATGCTTCGCGATGACCATTGCTGCCAACAAAAAAATCTTCTTCAGGGACCGCCGGTCTAACGGCCTGGCACAAAACATCGTCGTCCAGAACAATCAGCCGACGCCCCACGGATTTGAGAAGGGCGAGAGTACGGGCTCTGCCGTAGGTCGGTTTGCCTTCCCACCGCGCCGGGTCAATGAGAAACCGTATTCCTTCTTCGTGCTCTGGGAACGAACTCAATAGCTGATTCAACTGCGCGGCCTGCTCCGCCTCACCAAAGTACTCCATGGTCGCCGCGCTGGTGGTATTGAACTGATCGACATGCGCTGCGTTGGCCTCGCGATTCTCTGCAAGTTTCGAGTCATCGATAACCCACAGGCTTTCATAGCTCGTAAGGTCTTTGGTGCGCAGCATTGACTCTAGAAGCCGCGAGAGCTGATCGGGACGGTCGCATGTAATGATGAAAACGCGCGTCTCGGCCAACGATTCGGGCCGCTCTTCGAGCAAACGGGCTTTGATGGTATCGGCCTGTAGCAGCAATCCGGATTCGAAAAGTTGTTGCAACGTGTTTCTGACATTTATCTGCTGGCCGCTGAATCCGGGCGCTGTGTCACACAGTCTGGATGCATGCTCGGTCAGTGTCTGAAAAGTCACGCAGGTTTTGAGAGCTTCGACTACTCGCGTAGAGACGAGTTGTTGATTTCCATTCTCGCGATTAATCACCAGCACCATCTGCGCATCGATAGGAATCAGTTCGCAGTCTGCAAACGCAACTAGTGGCTCGGCAGAGGTCTCGGCCGCGCGCTTATCTGCAAAAGTGTTTTTGGTCCCGCTATCAAGCGAATAAGAAACCGAAATCTCTTCAGTCATAAAGTTTCCAGAGCGTAGATTTTCTGCTGCATGCGGCTTCGTTGCGGCAGTGCATTGGTGGGATTCCAGTGTAGCAGCGAGAGCGAACCTGTGAACTGTTTATCTGCAGCGACGACCTCTTCTTACCTGGATCTGCATGTAGCTTGGTAAGGTGAGCAGGTCCGGGGGAGGGCACGTTCCTTTTTCCGCCAGCGCAATCAGAAAAGTGCACTCACAAAGTTCAGCCGGCATATCCCGGTCGAATGTTGCCGGGCAGAGGAGCGCAGTCGAAAGAATCCTGTCAAAAAAGCACTGCGAGAAAAGAGCGATCAGAAACTTACGATCACTCGGTGGCGTATGCCCGAATTCCTACCATCGGTTCCTTCACGGTTTTTTCCTAATACTCCTGATTTTTCGGCTCAGTATTCCGTTATTCCAAAATACGATGAAGGCAGCACACAAAAATGTCGTCACTTGACGGGATAACTATTCCCCCGCACGTTTTCGACTCTATCCGAAGACTTAATCGGGGAGGACGTTAAATGGACGTTTATATAGGCCTGTTTAGTCCACATTTTTTTAAACTGCCGAATTTCTTATATTCCTACGCCTAACCTTCTTGAATTGTACATGGCGTAACGAGGGAACTATTCCCGATAAATTTCATCACACACCGTATACAATCTTCTTGCTAGATCCCCGTCAAAACTAGAGTCGTAAAGACTGTCTTTTTTGGAGAAAAAAATGGCATCACCACTGCTTGCCCCGCTTGTTAAATCAAAATTAAAGGCTCGCTCCGCGGCCAAAGGCCTTTCGTCCCTGGAATTGGAGCGAGTTATTACAAACCTGCAACAGGTTTTAAAAACTGAAGTAGCACGCGAAGAAGCAAAGGAAGCTGCAGCGCGAAAAGCAAAAATCGCAAAGATACGTGCACTCATGGAGGAAAGTGGTTTGAGTGCCAGCGACTTGAAGGCTGTAAAAGGTCGACGCGGTCGACGCAAGGGAGCCGGTAAAGCAAAGGTAAAGGGTAAGGTCGCTCCTAAGTATCGTCTGGTCGTTGCCGGCGAGGAGCATCTATGGACGGGCCGAGGGCGTCCGCCAAAGGTCTTCAAGGCCTACCTCGATTCGGGAAAGTCAAAAGACAGCTGCCTGATAAAGTAATCGTGGGTCAGCGAGTACGCTTTTGCGAGATTTGTTGCAGCGATGGAAAAACACGGTAGCTGATGTAGCAAACGACACGTTGATCAGAGCTACGACAAAATCTTGTAAAACTCTCGCACTTACCCAGGCCTACGCAGATAGCCTGGTTACCGCTACCGCTTTAACCATGAGCCCGCTGAAAAGCAGGACCAGGTAAGAGGTAAGAGGTAAGAGGTAAGAGGTAAGAGGTAAGAGGTAAGAGGTAAGAAAAGACTGAGAAAGAGGTAGGAAGGAAGTACAAGTGAGGTTAAAAGCAAACCTATTTCTCCAGAATAAGACTGACTAAGAATAACCCTGATTTAGAGAGGCTTGGGTGACGGCTTCCGAATTATCCAAATGGTGGTCGTATTCGCCCTTGCGTCCAAAGCCGTCGTTCCCCAAGAAAGCCTATTCTCACTCAGCTTAAATTCAAAAGCTGCATTCCAGAATGGTTCAATGGGAAAGGCCCAGAGAGCAATATCCTGAGAGGAAGGTTCAGAGGCTCCCTAGATGTGCATACCGGAGGTATTGCTGCTGATGCACTACGTCCCGGCTGCTAGCTTACAAGCCAGATTAATAGCTTCCAGCATGCTGTCGGGTATAGCTTTTCCGGAGCCTGCGAGTTCCAGAGCTGTTCCATGATCGACACTGGTACGGGGAAAGGGTAGCCCTAGCGTTACATTGACCGCAGAACCAAAGCCCGCGTACTTCAATACGGGGAGACCCTGGTCGTGAAACATGGCCAGATAGACGTCTGTTTCCGCTCGAAGCGGTGGATTGAACGCTGTATCCGCGGACCAGGGCCCCGTTGCGTTGATTCCCTTTGCGACCGCTTCTTCAATTGCAGGACCAATGCAGTCGATCTCCTCACGACCAATGTGGCCACCTTCGCCGGCATGCGGGTTGAGTCCGAGAACGCTTATTCGTGGCGACGAAATGCCGAAACTGGTGTGAACGTCTGCATTGATCACGCATAAGGTCTGTAGCAGCATCTCTTTGGTGAGCGAATCAGGTACCTCGCGTAGCGGTAGATGAGTTGTAGCCAAAGCGACTCGCAGGTCACCGGCAACGAGCAACATGACTACTTGCTCGGTATTGCTGGCTTCCGCAAGATATTCGGTATGTCCGGAAAAACTGATGCCGCCGATATTGATGATGCCCTTATGGATGGGACCGGTGGCCAGGGCAGAAAATTCTCCGGTCAGGCAACCTTCGACACACCTTTTTAGCGCAGCGATAACGTACGGCGTATTGCGCTGATCTAGCTGGCCTGCCTGTGGTTGCACGGCCGTCGCGATCGGCAACAAGCTGGGCTCCCAGCCACTATTGTCGGTGCGGCCGACGTCGCTATTCTCCGGGGCGTAGGTCCTAAGGCTGAATGTACTGCCCAGGGCTTCAGCCCGGGATGCAAGAAGATGTGGGTCTGCTACAAAAACGAGTTCGCAGGGCCAGAGCCGCTGGGCTGCGGCAACCGCGATGTCAGGTCCTATGCCTGCTGGTTCACCGACAGAAACGGCAACCCGGTGATGGTGTTTCATTCCGCAACTTTTGATTGGTTGGTAGTGAACCGGCGATTCCAGTCCGACCGTGACTACTTGTTCCAGACGAAGCGCTACTGAGTGTTACTTGATGTCTACAAACGCTTCATCACGTATTTTTCGAAGCCAGACATCGAGTTCTTCCTGGTACTTCCGGCTATGGAGGAACTCCTGAATCTGCGCCCGACGCATCTCTCCGGTCATGTCCTTGTCTCGCCTGTCCTGCACTTCAAGGATGTGCCAGCCGAACTGACTGCGCACAGGATCCGAGACGGTTCCGATTTCTGTGCTGTCCATTGTATTTTCAAATTCCGGGACCATCTGGCCTGCCATTGTCCAGCCCAGTTCACCGCCCTCAGCGGCTGAGCCGATGTCTTCCGAGAATTCCTTGGCCAGCACGCCAAAGTCCTCGCCAGCTTCGATACGTTCCTTGAGTTCGATTACTTGCTCCTGAGCCTCCGTATCCGAAAGAATCTCGGTGGGCTTGATCAGGATGTGGCGCACTTTGGTCTGCCTTACCGTCATTCCTACGCCACGCCGATCGGCGAGCTTGACGATGTGTAATCCGCTCGGGCTTTGAAACAGGTCGGCCGTCGCTCCAGCGTCCAGCTTCTGGGCAACGTCCTGAAAGATGCTCGGTAGATCATCGAGCTTACGCCAACCCAAATCGCCTCCGGTGAAGGTGTACTCGCTTTCGGCAACACTCAATACTTGTTCGAAGTCCTCTCCTCCCTGAATGCGTTGCACAAGATCCCCAGCAAAGCCCTCGGCCGCTGCGCGCTCATCACGGCTTGTTGCCGAAGAGATAGGCAGCAGCGCGTGCACAATCCGGTATTCAGGTTGCACAAGCTTCTGGCCTTCCTCGGTATTCAGGTAGTTGTCTACTTCCTGCTCGGTTATCTGGATAAGCTGATTCACGTTTCCTTGCTGAACCCGCTGTATCACCAGTTCTCTGCGAATGTTCTCTCTCAGCTCTGCGAAAGAACGGCCTTCCTGCTGAAGCGCGTATGCGAATTGCTCTGGTGACAGGCGATTCTGCGATGCTATTCGTGCCATCGCGGCATCGAGTTGCGCATCCGAAATACGCACCCCGAATCGATCGCCCATTTGCAGCTGGATACTCTCAAGAATCAGGCGGTCAAGCGTGTCCCGAATGAGTAGGTCTTCGCTGGGCATCTCTCCGCCGCGGGTCTCCACATTCTCGCGCACCGTCGCGAGTCGTTCGCGCAGCTCGCTGGCCATGACCACATCGTCATCGACGATCGCTACAACCTGATCCAGCATTTGAGTGGCAGCTGAAACAGTAAGGCTGGTGAGAAACAGGCTAATCAGGGCACCTGCTCGAAGTAGAACTTGATAGCGATTCGCATGCCCACTGCGGTACCTCTTTAAGGCCAGTCGGGGCGTTCGCATACGGCCATCGCTGCGACGATAAGTGCCGATTGGGTTACCAGGGCCGGGTGTGCAGTTCGTACTCTTATCTACGATAAACAAGCTGGTTAAATCCTCTGATCATGTCACCCAATAGCTGCTCGACTCCGTCGCCGAAGCCACCTAGGCCCTTGAGAACAAACTGAACCTGAGTCGTAAACTCACGGTCTAAATTGTCGAAATTCGGATTGAGGTTTCGCGCAGTATCGAAATAGCGCAGATGCAGCAGGCGTACCTGCCAGCAGCAGCTATCGTATTCGAAGCCGATCATGTCTTCTACGCTGCGATTTGCCTCAAAGCTATAGTTCCACGCCATGAAAAAGCGCCAGTTTTTGTTGATCGGTAAGTAGGTAGATAGACTGACCTGATCTGTCGTCGGTTGGTTCCCTACTAGTGCCACGGGCCTGCGGAACGTATAGCCAAAGTTGATCACGCTCTCATCGCGCCGGTTGTAGCTGGCCAGGAAGTTGCCGGCGTTCATTTTACCCGTTGAGGGGTCGTACTGCAGGTTGGTGCGCACCGAGAGACGGTCATTCGGATAGAAATTGAGTTCGCCAGCCACTTCGGAGCTGGACTGATCAAGCTCAGGATCGGACGCATTCAAACGGACGCGGCGGTTCGTGAAGTAAAAGATCTGTCCAATACTTGCATTGAACCGCTCGAAACCGTTTTCTCTGTCAAGAAATCTTGTGGTTACACCCACCGCAAGCTGGTTGGCATCGTCCAGTCGGTCTCGACCGGAAAACCGCGTATCGCGAAACAGCTGGTTATAGTTGAAGGTGAGTTCGGCGCTATCAAAATCAGGCTGTTCTTCCTGATTGTCGAACTGGCTGTAGAGATAGAACAGACGCGGTTCCAGCGTCTGAACCACATCCTGTCCCACGAGTGAGGTCTCGCGCTCAAAGAACAGACCACTGTCTATACTGGCCAGAGCGGAGCGTGCATTGGGATTGTCCTCAAATCCATCGGGTTGTCTATCCAGTGCATAACTCAACAGCCGGTACTTTGCCGCTGGGCGCAGATATCCGTAAGACCAGTTCATCGGATAGCTGGCTCCAACCTCTCCATAAAGGCGCTGGCCAACCACCAGATCGCTTTGGTCCGTATCAAAATTTGACAGCTGAACGAGCCCGATGGGATTAATCGAGAACGGCTCAGCGTAGCCGCGATACGCAGCGGTAATCTGCGGAAGCTTCTTGAAGTCTTCCTGTATGTCTTCGGCCAGAGGTTGGAACTGCTGGGCCTGAACGTTTACGAGCCAGCGATTCCCCAGATAATCGAGTTGCCCAAGTTGCAGGAGGTTTACATCTCTGCGAGTGTCCAATCTCGACGTTTCCAGATCCCGGATCAGGTCGACATCGGAGACGCGCGTGTAATTGATTTCCGAACGCCAGCGCCCCCCATACAATCCCTGCTGCCTGACCGTAGCTAGCCACCTTTCGGCGTCATCCTGGTCTGGAAAATCAGATTCAAACTGTTCGTCGTTGGCGATGTAGCTGCCCCCGGCGCTCCAAAGCCCGTTGAAGCGATCGAGATACCGGCCCTGCAATACATGATTGATGCCGCGCTGACCGATGAATCTGGGAGCATAGGTTGCGTCGTAGTTCGGGGCCAGGTTGAGGTAGAGCGGAAGTGCCGCGTCGATGCCCCCGCGACTGTCCGACCCAACGGCCGGAAAAAGCAGACCGGTACGCCGACGGTCGTCAATTGAAAAGCTCAACCAGGGAGCATAGAAAACTGGAATCCCACCTGCTCGAAGAGTGGCGTCTCTTGCCACAGCACGTCCCCGTTGGAGATCCAGTTCAAGCTGGCCCGCTTTGAGCAGCCAATGGTCGTCTCCGGGCGCGCAAAAGGTGACCTCTCCGCCCTCGATGCGAATCAACTCGTCTGCGTCGCGAGAGAGAAGCTCTGCACTGCCCCGTAAATTTTCCTGGTGCAACACAAACAGGCTGTTCTCGAGCTGCGCCTCGCCCGAACGTGAATAGAACTCGCCGCGCTCACCTCGAAGCAAAACCCCGGGCTCCCTCAGAGTGATGTTACCCTCCAGTGTTCCCGCCCGGGACTCGCGATTGATGCTTGCTTCGTCGCTTTGAAACTCACGATAGCCCTGGGTGACTTCGACACCCCCGGTGAGGGTGACGGTGTCGCCCCGCAATTCGGTCTGCTTAGCGCTGGCTTCAATCGGCGCGGTATCAGGATCCTGTTGCGTGTTTAGCTTGCTCTGGGGATCGATGTATCGACCCCCACAGAGGCGGCATCGAAAATCGCGCAACTCCTCTGGCAGCTCTTCGGTGCGGACCCAGTCGCGCAGTTGCTCCTGTGTTCGGGAGATGGATTCTTCCACCAGAACGTCGCCGGCTTGTGCTAGCGTAGCGCTCGAGCTAACAACGGCCGAAAAAAGGTACAGGAAAACCAGCTCGAAGGATGTAGCGAGTAAGGCCTGCTGAGCGCACCAGCGGCGAGGCGCTTCAAAGCGAGTAGAGAGTCTGGCCGGCATCGAGTTTCGCGAAAAAAGTCAGCCGTCGATCATAATGCAAAGAGAGATATGTTGCCCCCTCAAGTCCCCCATGCGCGGCCCTAAACGGGAAACCAACACGCCGTCATGATCGTCGAAGCCCAATCGCGTTTGTCAGTGCTCACCCACTGGTTTATGAACTGGGCGGGCCCGTCAGCGACCAAGCCAGAGGCGCTGGCAGGGGATGCCAGTTTCCGCCGTTATTTTCGCGCAGAGATCGACAAGACGTCCGTCGTGCTCTGCGATTCGCCGCCGCAGACCGAAAAGAACCGCGAGTTTGTGGATGTGGCGATGCATCTGACAGCTGCAGGTTTGCGGGTCCCGGAAATCCTGCATGCAGACCTCGAGAGAGGCTTTTTCGTTCTCGAGGATCTGGGCCACACCGATCTCCTTAAGCGCCTGAGCAGGGAAAGTGTGTCCGCGTATTATGAGCAGGCATCGCGCATGCTCGTGGACCTCGCAGTCGCCAGGCCCAGCTCCCACTTGTCCGTCCCTTACGACCGGGCTCATCTCCAGCGGGAACTGGAGTTGTTCTCTGAGTGGTTCTGCCGTCAGATGCTGGGTCGTGACCTGAGCGGTGTCGAGCAGCATATGGTCGCATCACTCTACGAGCTGCTCTGCGCGCGAGCACTTGCTCAGACACAGGTCCTGGTGCACCGGGATTTTCACAGCCGAAATCTGATGGTGCTCAACGACGATCGTCTAGCCGTCATCGATTTTCAAGACGCGGTTTTGGGTGCTCTGACCTATGACCCAGTGTCGCTTCTGCGGGATTGTTACGTTCGCTGGGCAGATGGCGACGTGCGAACCTGGCTTCTTGAACACCGGGCTAGGCTACAGGCCGCACAGGTATGCGTGCCCGACGAGGAGGCGTTTCTAGAAGATGCGGATCTCATGGGCCTTCAGCGTCATCTCAAGGTCCTGGGTGTCTTTGCCCGACTGTACCTGCGCGATAACAAAAGCAGTTATCTAAACGATCTGCCACGTGTCGTTGGCTATGTCCGCGACGTCGCCAAATGTCAAACTTGTGAGGTTACGATCAAGGAGTTTGCCGGTTGGTTTGATGATGAATTGCTGCCGGTGATTCGAACGCAGCCATGGTGGAATCCGCACCTGGCGACCGCCCCCCGATGAGCCCTCAACCACTGATATGGATAAGCAAAGCGGCTAGTGTCCTGCGTGGTTCATTCGTTGAATAAATTTCGAATGATTTTTTGTGGTTGGCGTTCGTGACTGGCCTTCATGACTGGCACGGCGCGGTGGGGAGTCATAGCCATAGCTATGTCGACGATCCGCAACGCGGACAGGCGCGAAAAAGCGCCGAAATAACTCAGCGAATCAGCCACGTAGGACACTAGTATGCGCGCGATGATCCTTGCTGCTGGAAAGGGTGAGCGTATGCGGCCTTTGACTGAGCAGATTCCGAAACCACTCCTATCGGTTGCCGATAAACCCCTCATCGAGCACCAGCTTGAGCGCCTGATTGATGCGGGCTTCAGTGAGTTCGTTATAAACGTATCCTGGCTCGGGCAGCAGATCATCGACTACCTCGGCGACGGACGTGGGCGGGGCGTTCGGATCCAATACAGCATAGAGGAAACTCCTCTCGAAACGGCCGGAGGGGTTGTAAAGGCGCTCCCGCTGTTGGGCTCCAAGCCGTTCCTACTGGTCAACTCCGACATTTGGAGCGATTTCGATTTCAGGCAGATCCTGTCTCTGGAAGTTGGTGCGCGGCGAGGCCATCTGGTGCTTGTGGCAAACCCCGTGCATCATCCCAGCGGCGATTTTGATTTACGAGAAAGCCTTATTGAGATTGGTGGAGCCACCACGTACACCTATAGCGGTATCGGGGTCTATCATCCCGGTTTCTTTGCGGGCTACGACGCTGAGCCGCTTCCTATGCGCCCTTTGCTTGATAGGGCGATTTCGGAAAAACGACTGTCGGGAAGCCTGTTCGATGGCACTTGGCTGGATATAGGTACCCCGGGGCGATTGCGAGAGCTGAATGAACGCCTGGAAAAGCACGCGCAGCAAAACGAGAGCTCGTTGTGACTGCGACAAGATGGAATCCCGATAAGGCATTTAGAAAGGTATGAGCGAATATTTGATTGCACCCTCAATTCTGTCCGCGGACTTCGCACGGCTGGGCGCCGAAGTTGATGCGGTGCTGGAAGCCGGTGCGGATCTCGTGCACTTCGACGTTATGGATAACCACTACGTACCGAACCTGACTATTGGCCCCATGCTCTGCAAGGCACTACGCGATTACGGAGTATCCGCACCCATCGATGTGCATCTTATGGTGAGCCCGGTTGACAGGCTGATTGGAGATTTTGCGGAGGCGGGAGCCAGCTACATCACCTTTCACCCGGACGCGTCGACACATGTTGACCGTTCGCTGCAGATGATTCGCGATGCCGGATGTAAAGCGGGGTTGGTATTTAATCCTCATGTGGGCCTTGAGGCTCTGACCTACGTTTTAGACAAGGTCGACATGATCCTATTGATGAGCGTCAATCCCGGATTTGGTGGGCAGGCATTCATTCCATCGACTCTGGGAAAGCTGCGGGAGGCGCGGGCGCTGATCGATGCCTCGGGATTGGATATTCGTCTTGAGGTCGACGGTGGCGTAAGCCCTGCTAATATTGGCGAGATTGCGGCCGCAGGAGCCGATACTTTCGTCGCCGGCTCAGCGATCTTCAAGCAGCCGGATTATCGAACGGTGATCGACGCGATGCGAGCCGAACTCGCGAATCTTTAGCTCTTTCCAGCTTTCTAGCTTTATGTCTTGCCTCGCGCTCGAGGCAAGCTACAATCAGCGCTATGAACAGTTGCTTCATAACCGCACGATTCCCATGGCCGGACCCGGCCTACGGTGCGCGCTCCGCCCGAGCGATACAGCACGGGTTCTGGTGCGTTGCGTTACGAGACATGTTTCGTTGGCGATGGTGATCTGAGCAGACTCACCAACCCCCGGAACACCGTCTCAGTAACGATCAGGAATCAATTCCCATGAACAAGCAGTATTTTTCAGCCCTGGCTGCCCAGGGCTATAAACGCGTGCCCGTGCACCGCGAGGTGCTGGCCGATTTCGAAACCCCGCTGTCCACCTACCGCAAGCTCGCTGCCGGGCCCTACTCCTACCTGTTTGAATCCGTAGAAGGAGGCGAGAAGTGGGGCAGATATTCCATCATCGGGCTTCCGTGCATCGAACGCATTTGTGTATACGGCAAGCGTATCCAGCGCTGGAGCGGTGAAACGCTCGTTCAGGAGCTCGCCAGCGACGACCCGCTCGAGTATGTGGAGAGTCTGCAGGATGAGTTTAGAAGCCCCGAAGTTCCGGAGTTACCGGTTTTTTTTGGCGGACTTGTGGGCTACTTCGGATACGACACGGTGCGCTACGTCGAACCACGTCTGCGTCGTCACAAGCCCATCGATGAATTAGGCACGCCAGATATACTGCTCATGCTCTCCGACGAGGTTCTGGTATTCGATAATCTCGCCGGAACACTCCGGGTGATCGTCAATGTCGATCCCGGTGACCTTCAGGCTCTTGAGAACGCTCATGTTCGCGTCGAAGACCTAATCCAGAAGCTCGAAACACCACTTTCGGCCTTTCCGCCCGTCTCTCTTCAGGGTGCTGATGGAAGTCGGCTCGAGACACAGGCCCGCAGCAGTATGTCACGCCAGGTCTATGAGGATGCGGTAAACACGGTGAAGGAGTATGTGCTTGCCGGTGACGTCATGCAGGTGGTTCCGTCTCAGCGTATGAGCGTCCCGTTCACTTCGCCTCCGTTGAATCTCTATCGCGCGCTCCGCAATCTCAACCCATCACCCTATCTCTATTTTCTCGATCTGGATGGATTCCACGTTGTGGGCTCTTCACCGGAAATCCTGGTTCGCGCGGAGCAGGGCACGGTTACGGTGAGGCCGATCGCGGGCACGCGGAAGCGCGGTCGCTCAGAAGAAGAGGACCGATCGCTCGAGCAGGACCTGCTTGCCGACCCCAAAGAGATCGCTGAACACCTGATGCTCATCGACCTTGGCCGCAACGATGTCGGACGGATTTCGAAGACGGGTACGGTGCGGGTGACCGAGAACATGGTCATTGAGCGTTACTCGCACGTAATGCACATAGTGTCTAACGTCGAAGGGGATCTGCTGCCGGGTCGCACCGCAATTGACGCGCTGCGTGCGGCGCTACCAGCAGGAACGCTGAGCGGAGCGCCAAAGATTAGGGCCATGGAGATCATCGATGAGCTTGAGCCTGTTAAACGGGGAATTTACGGCGGTGCCGTTGGTTATCTCTCGTGGTCGGGCAATATGGATACGGCGATCGCTATCCGAACCGCGGTGTTAAAAGACCAGCAGCTGCATGTGCAGGTCGGGGCGGGTGTGGTTGCGGATTCGGTACCGGCATCTGAATGGCAGGAGACACTCGATAAGGCGCGTGCGGTATTGCGCGCCGCCGCGATGGTCGAAGCCGGTACGGATCATCAGGCAGGTGAGGGGGGCGAACAGGATCCCAAGTGCGAAAGACAACCTGAGCAGGAGGCGATCTGATGCTGCTGATGATCGATAATTACGATTCGTTCACCTACAACGTCGTTCAGTACCTTGCTGAGCTTGGCGCCGACGTCCACGTCGTCCGTAACGATGAACTGAACCTGGAAGAAGTCGAGGCGCTCAATCCCAGTCAGATTGTGATCTCACCTGGGCCTTGCACTCCAAACGAAGCAGGAATTTCACTGGCACTGATAGAACATTTCGCTGGCCGTGTACCGCTTCTTGGAATCTGCCTCGGGCATCAGAGTCTAGGGCAGGCCTTCGGAGGGCGCGTTCTGCGGGCCCGCAAAGTAATGCATGGGAAGACCTCGTTGATCCACCACATCGGAGAAGGAGTCTTTGGCGAACTTCCCTCGCCCTTCACTGCGACGCGATACCATTCGTTAGTCGTCGATAGGTCGAGTCTTCCCGCAGAATTCACCGTAACTGCATGGACAGAGGATGAGAACGGTGAAGTCGATGAAGTTATGGGGCTGCGACACAATCCTACCGGTGCTGAGGGCGTTCAGTTCCATCCGGAATCCATACTCAGCGAGCACGGACACACGTTGCTGGCTAACTTTCTCAAGCAGGGGACTACGGCCGCGGTAGCGGCTAGTCCGGAGATTACTGCGTCGCGGGGAATCGTATGAATATCCAGGACGCACTGGCGAACGTCGCCGGTGGTTCAGACCTCAGCTTTGGGGCCATGGCTGAGGTTATGAACAGCATCATGACCGGCGACGCCACCGACGCGCAGATCGGCGCGTTGTTGATGGGTCTGCGCATGAAGGGAGAGACCACCGATGAGATCGCGGGCGCGGCCTCAGTCATGCGTCGGTTGGCGACCCCGGTTACGATCACTGCGGCAGACCCTGTGGATTTAGTCGGTACGGGTGGTGATGGCGCCAATCTGTTCAACGTGTCTACTGCCGCATGTTTCGTGGTGGCTGCCGCCGGGGCTCACGTCGCAAAACATGGCAATCGCTCCGTTTCGAGCAGCAGCGGCAGCTCAGATGTTCTTGAGGCACTCGGTGTTCCGCTGGACCTTGACCCTACGCAAGTCGGTACGTTGATCGATACCGTTGGGCTAGGTTTCATGTTTGCACCTGCTCATCACAGCGCGATGCGCCACGCTGTCGGTCCGCGCCGGGAAATGGGCATGCGAACGATGTTCAACGTACTCGGACCCCTGACCAATCCTGCGGGCGTAAAGCGTCAGCTTCTCGGGGTCTTCCACGCCGAGCTCTGCAGCCCGATGGCCGAAGTGCTTAAGGCCCTCGGTAGCGAACATGCAATGGTGGTGCACTCGGATGACGGGCTGGATGAACTGTCGGTTGCGGCATCGAGTCGCGTGGTCGAATTGTGCGCTGGCGAGATCCGTGACTATCGTGTCAACCCTTCGGATTACGGACTAGGCGTCGATGACCTCTCCGGCCTCGGCGTAAACTCCGCTTCGGAATCTGCGGAGCTGGTGACCGCCGCAATTCAGCCGGATTCACGTTTGAGCAAAGGGCCCGGAAACGAACTGAGCGCCGCGCAGAAGGCACGGAACATAATCGCACTCAATGCGGGCGCAACCATTTACGTTGCGGGCTTGACCTCTACCCTTGCCGACGGTGTCTCAAGAGCATTGCAACTACTGCACGATGGCGCGGCCCACGCCAAGCTCGAAGAGTTCGTTCTGGCCACCCAGGCGATGCGCAAGTGATCAGGTCCCGATTTCGGCGTACAGCGCGAGCACAAGGCGAAGCACTATTCCTCCTGTTCTCCGCCCCTGAACTGGCGCTATGAGTCATCGGGTTCCCGACGTCCTTAAGAAAATCCTTGCGCGGAAGCATGAGGAGGTTGCGGATCGGCGCCGCAGTAAATCTCTGGTCGAACTGCAAGCAGAGGCAACCATGCTTGAGCCAACCCGGGGGTTTACCCAGGCGATTCAAAAAAAGGCGGCCAGTGGCGGTCCGGCCGTTATCGCCGAGGTCAAGAAAGCGTCTCCCAGCAAGGGCGTGATTCGAGAAAGTTTTATACCCGGTGACATCGCGAAGAGCTACGAGCAGGGCGGAGCCACTTGCCTTTCGGTCCTTACGGACGTGGATTTTTTCCAGGGAAGCGACCTATATCTCCAACAGGCCCGAGACGCCTGCGCGCTGCCGGTGCTGCGCAAGGATTTCGTAGTCGATCCCTACCAGGTAACCGAAGCACGTGTAATCGGGGCAGATGCAATCTTGTTAATAGTGGCTGCGCTCGACGACGACCAACTTCAGGTCTTGAGTGACACGGCCGGTGAGCTGCAGCTGGACGTGCTGGTAGAAATTCATGATGAAAGAGAACTGGAAAGGGCTCTGGCGTTGCCGTCACCGCTGCTCGGAATCAACAACCGCAACCTCCGGGATTTCACCACCAGCCTGGAAACTACTCTGACGCTGTTGGATCGGGTTCCCGAGGGCAAAACAGTGATTACTGAATCCGCAATCCACTCGGGGGACGATGTTGCCAGGATGCGTTCTGCTGGTGTCGCATCGTTCCTGATAGGGGAAGCCTTTATGCGAGTCCAAGACCCGGGAGCCGCATTATCGAGCTTGTTTGCTGATTGGGCTTCAGCCAAGTAAGCCCAGCGAAATCCGGTGAAAATCTAGGGCTGGACCGCTTGCGGGGTGAGTAGCGTCTACCTGATCGAATCAGCGCGCGTCGAAGACGACGATGGTTTTACCCGACACAGAAACCAGGCCTTCTTCTTCCAGCGACTTTAAAACCCGACCAGCCATTTCCCGGGAGCAGCCCGCTATCTTGCCCAACTCCTGACGGGTGATTTTGATCTGCATGCCGTCCGGATGCGTCATCGCATCAGGCTGTTTACATAGATCCATCAGGGTGTGCGCAATGCGTCCGGACACGTCGACGAACGCTAAATTTTTGAGCTTGAAAGTTGTTTTACGCAACCGCACGGCCATCTGCGTAGCGATGGCAAATAGAATATCGGGGAACTGCGCTTTGATCTTCATGAAGCGCTCGTAGCTGATTTCGGCAACTTTGCTTGCTTCCTTGGTGATGACTTCTGCGCTCCTTGATTCGCCACCCTCGCCGAACAGGCCCATTTCGCCAAAAAAGTCCCCCAGGTTCAGATAGCTCACAACCATCTTGTGGTCGCCATCCTGTTCGTCCTCTACCATTACCGTCACCGAGCCATCGACGATCAGGTAGAGCTTATCGCTGAGCTCCCCCTCCCTCAGGATCGTTGTGCGATTGGGAAACTCCCGCATCTCGCAGTAGCGGAGAAATTCCTCTACGTTTGGGATGGCCTGCAGCAGCTGCGGTCTGAGCATTGACGAATCTCCTTTTTCGACGGCGCAAGTGTACCCTTCAACACTGGTAAGCGGCTAGGAGCTCTGAAGACCAATATGGACGTAAAGGTGCATTGGCTAGACGGCGCCCGATTCGTGGGTGAATCCGGATCCGGTCATTCCGTGGTGATGGATGGGCCACCGGATCTCGGCGGCCGCAATCTTGGCGCAAGGCCCATGGAGATGCTGCTACTTGGCACAGGAGGCTGTGCCATCTACGACGTGCTGAGCATGCTCAAGAAGTCGCGCCAGGTGGTCGAGGATTGCCGAGTTGAGATTCAGGCCGAGAGAGCAGATGCGGTGCCCGCCGTGTTCACGAAGGTAAACCTGCACTTCGTGGTAACTGGTACTCGCTTAAAAGAGAGCCATGTCGCTCGAGCTGTAACCTTGTCAGCAGAAAAATATTGCTCCGCGTCGATCATGCTTGAAGCGGCGGGTGTCGAGGTCAGCCACAGTTTTGCGATTGAGGAACCTCCGACAGCTTCTTAGCCTTCCTGTCGCGTTTTAGACAACCATCGGCACGGAGGCCGTTCAACGATCCAGCGCGCGCCAACCGATGTCATGCCTGAAAACGGCATCCTGCCAGCTGATTTCTTTCGCGCGGGCGTAGGCGCGATCTTTCGCATCGCGTAAGTCGCTGCCAAGTGCCGCCACGCATAGAACGCGGCCACCGCTGGTTACCGTATGCCCGTCGTGGGACGCCGTGCCCGCATGAAAGACCTTTACCTCACTTTTACCTGGGTTTCCCGGGTCTGGGTCGCCTTTATCTGTTTTTAGTCCGTGTATTACGTGACCTTTGTCGTAGCTTCCGGGGTAGCCGCCCGAGGCCATAACAACGCCTAAGGCAGGGCGCGGATCCCAGTCGACTGACATTGAGGAAAGCTCCGCATCAAGTGCGGCCTGACAGAGCGCCAGAAAATCCCCTCTAAGTCGTAGCATGATGGGCTGGGTCTCCGGGTCACCGAAGCGGCAGTTAAATTCAATGACCTTAGGTTGCCCGCTTTTATCGATCATCAGACCAGCATAGAGAAACCCCACGTAGGGATGGCCATCCTCGCGCATACCTCGGATCGTAGGCTCGATCACGTCCTTCATGATGCGCTTATAGGCTTCACTGGTCACCACCGGCGCCGGTGAGTACGCGCCCATCCCGCCGGTGTTCAGGCCTGTATCACCTTCGCCGATTCGTTTGTGATCCTGGCTGGTAGCCATAGGAACCACATGCTCTCCGTCGCTGACGACGATGAAACTCGCCTCTTCACCTTCCAGAAACTCTTCGATCACGACTCGGGCGCCCGCATCGCCGAAAGCGTTCCCGCTGAGCATGTCGGTAATCGCCTGCTCGGCCTGGGATAGAGTCTCAGCAACGATCACGCCTTTTCCTGCGGCCAAACCATCCGCCTTGACGACAATCGGCGCTCCCTGCATGCGCACATAGGCTATAGCCTCGGTCGGCTCACTAAAGACGGCGTATCCCGCCGTGGGAACTCCGTGCCGCGCCAGGAATGCCTTGCTGAAGGCTTTGGAGCCTTCTAGTTGCGCCGCATTTGCGCTGGGTCCGAAGCAGCGAAGCCCGTGGCTCGCGAAGTAGTCGACGACCCCTTCAACGAGCGGCGCCTCGGGTCCGATCATTGTGAATCCGACGTTATTCTCGGTCGCGAAGTTCACCAGAGCATCGAAATCCATCGGATTGAGGGGAACGTTCTCAAGACCAGGCTCACACTGCGTTCCCGCATTGCCCGGAGCGACAAACACCGTCTGAACGTTATTGCTTTGAGAGAGCTTCCAGGCAAGCGCGTGCTCACGCCCGCCGCCGCCCACAACGAGAACATTCATAGCTATTCCGTGCGGTTACTTATGCTGTTGTCCTACTGACCTGCCTCTAGTCCTTTTCGATGCCCTAGAAGAAGTAAAGGCGCAGGGCTGACCAGCTGGCATGTCAAGGTGTTCACTCAGCAACGAGACACTAAGAAGCCTTGCCGAACCCGGCTCCGGGTAACGGATGGATCAATGTCGAAAGTGGCGCATGCCCGTGAAAACCATCGCCATGTCGTGTTCATTGGCTGCGGTGATCGTTTCATCATCGCGCATAGAACCACCGGGTTGGATAACGGCCCGTATGCCAACCGCGGCTGCGTTATCGATACCGTCTCGAAATGGGAAAAAAGCATCCGAAGCCATTACAGATCCGGCAACTTCAAGACCTGCATGCTCGGCCTTAATTGCGGCGATACGCGCCGAGTTGACCCGGCTCATCTGGCCCGCGCCCACGCCGATAGTCCGTCGATTTCCCGCATAGACAATGGCGTTGGATTTAACAAACTTGGCAACCCGCCAGGCGAATCGAAGGTCGGTTAACTCGGTGTCTGTTGGCTGTCGCGTTGTCACGACTTTGAGGTCGCTGTTGTCGACCGTGGCGATGTCTGCATCCTGCACCAAAAGCCCTCCCGCGACTCGCTTGTAGTCCCAGGCCGCGGAATCTTCTGCTGTGGGCCCCGTCACCAGAACCCGCACATTGGGTTTCGTTGCCAGCGCAGCCTTTGCGTCGTCGTCTACCCCCGGGGCTACGACTACCTCAACAAACTGCCGCTCGATAATGGCGCGAGCAGTAGGCTCATCCAGCCTTTGGTTAAAAGCGATGATTCCACCAAAGGCCGATTCCGGGTCCGTCGAGTAAGCATCGTTATAGGCACTGAGGCAGTCAGAGCCCACGGCAACACCACACGGGTTTGCGTGTTTTACGATGACGCAGGCAGTTTCGCTGAATTGGCGCACGCACTGGAGTGCTGCATCCGTATCGGCGATATTGTTGAAGGATAGTTCCTTTCCTTGCAGCTGCTGTGCGGAAGCAATCGTGCCTGCCTCGGGATTGTGTTCTCGATAAAACGCGGCTCGCTGGTGCGGATTTTCTCCGTAGCGCAGATCCTGTGCCTTTAACATCTGGAGGTTGATCGTGCGACTGAAGGTGGTCGCAGCCGCTTGGATAGAGGCGTTGTCACCGGCTGTTTCCCCGTTGCTTCCAGTAGGTCGTTCAGCTGTCTGTCGGCCGAGATAGGTAGCAATGGCACCGTCGTAGGCAGCCGTGTGTTCAAACGCCCTAGTAGCGAGATCACGTCTGAGTTCATAAGACAGCATCCCTCCGCTGCCCTTCAGGGCATTCAGAACGCGCTGGTAATCATCAGGCTGCGTGACGATGCCGACATAAGCATGGTTCTTTGCCGCCGCACGCACCATCGTGGGACCACCGATATCGATGTTCTCAATCGCGGCTTCGAACGTGCAGTCGTCCTGCGCGATAGTGTTCTCGAACGGATACAGATTGACGACGACCAGATCGATAGGGACTATGTCATGACTCGCAAGTGCCGCATCGTCCTGCCCCCTTCGCGCCAGTATGCCCCCGTGAATTTTCGGGTGCAGCGTCTTTACGCGGCCGTCCATCATTTCGGGAAACCCTGTGTAGCTTGCTACCTCCAGCACTTCGATTTGTGCATCGCGCAGAAGGCGATAGGTACCCCCGGTTGAGAGGATTTCGACGCCAAGGCCCTGGAGTGCTTGGGCGAACTCAACGATACCTGCTTTATCGGATACGCTCAGCAGTGCCCGTTTGACAACACATGTGGTCACCGTGGGTGCCTGCGCCGCTCTACGACATGCTGCTTGAGCTTCTTCCGGAGAGTGCCGCGATTGAGCCCTAGCATCTGAGCAGCACGGGTCTGGTTGTAGCGGGTGTATTCCATCACAGCCTGAAGAAGAGGCCCTTCTACCTCGCTCAGAACGAGCTCATAGAAGTCACATGACAGCTCTCCATCGATTTCGTCGAGGTAACGACGAACGAACAGATCGACAGCTTCGCGCAACGAGGCAACGGTCGCCGCTTCAGTCGGCTGAGTCAATTGAAAAGTAGGCGCGGCAGCTAAGCCGTTGGTGGAATTTGATGTGCTATCTGGAAGTACGGCGGCGCTTTCAGCCAAAGGTTCGGCCCTACTCATGCGGCAAGTTCCCATCGATCTAGTTCATTGAAGACATCAGCAAGGTAGAGTAGCTGATCGCTGGCGCGCGACAGTGTGTTGAATCCCCGACGCACCTCTGAGAGCCCACCAATCTGTCGTAAGAACCATCCCACGTGTTTGCGGGCGATTCGGACGCCAGAGAACTCACCGTAAAACGTGTGTAGCGATGCCACGTGTTCGCGCATCAGTTCGAACTGTTCAGCGAGGGATGGTGGGTTGACACTTTGACCTTCGAGCTGCCTCGCAATTAGTCCGGGTAGCCAGGGGGCGCCCTGAGCGGCACGTCCGATCATCACGCCAGCGGCACCCGTGTGCCGGAGAACCCGGCGTGCTTCGCCTAGGCTGCCGATGTCACCATTCGCTACTACCGGAATCGCTACCGTTTCCACAATCGCAGCCGTGGTGTCGTGCTCCGCGGTCCCCTTGAACGCACAGGCGCGAGTTCGGCCGTGAACGGTGATCATCGCAACTCCCGCGTCCTCCGCGATTCTGGAGATAGATGGCCCATTTCGACGGGAGGGATCGATCCCAGTACGTATCTTCAGAGTCACCGGTATCTCGACGGCGGTCACCACTGATCGCACTATTCTTTCCACCAGGCGCTCGTCTCCAAGCAGGGCAGATCCGGCTGCTTTCCTGCAGACTTTTTTGGCGGGGCAGCCCATGTTGATATCGATGATCTGTGCGCCATGATTCGCGTTAAAACGCGCGGCCTCGGCCATTTGCTGCGGATCGTTACCTACGATTTGCACCGATCGAGGCTGGATGGTGTCGTCTTGGCGCCGGCGCAGTTTGCTCTTCGCCGAATCAACGAGCGTCGGGTCGCTATGAATCATTTCGCCAACAACCAGGCCAGCACCGTAGCGCATGCATAAGCGGCGATAAGGCAGATCGCTGATCCCGGCCATCGGTGCCAGCGCCACCCGGTTACGCATAGAAAAAGATCCGATGGCGATCATGTCTGGATCGATAAAACGCCTGATTATCGCGGACGCGCAATACTACGTGAGCCGCCCGAACCAAGAAAGGCCGAGTACCAGAATTTTGCCCCAGCGAGGGTAGTTTCCTTTGCTTTTCCGGCTTGCTCGGCCGTAGCCGTTCGAAAAATTCGGATCAAACCGTGCCAACTGTTTTTTGCTGCCGAGAACGGATGCCTTCCAGTCCACAACTGGTGTTTACAGAGGCCTCTCGACTTGGGTGAGATTTCCGGCCCGTGATTTAGCCCGAGAGTGCTCCGGCCAGACACACCCACTCATCGTGCTGTTCGCGCTGCTGCAACGCAATTCTGGCCGCATATAAAGAGCACAGATAGTTTGCTTGCGAATCCAGAATGCCCGCTATTATCAATGTACCGTTCGGTCTGAGGAAGTTGCACAAAACGTTGACCAGTTCGGCCAGGGGCGTCGCCAGAATGTTGGCCACAACAACGTCAGCGCTGCCGATCCATTCAGCCACCTCGGCTTCGGGGGGCACACATGCAAGCGCAGAATCCGCCACGCCGTTACGTCGCGCATTGCTTCGAGTCGCATCCAACGCCTGCGGATCATAGTCAACACACAGTACCCGCTCGGCGCCCAGCAGCACGGCGGCTATGCCCAGAATTCCGGAACCACAACCGTAGTCAACCACGGTGTCACCTTCCGACACATAATGATCAAGTGCCTTCAGGCACATCGCCGTCGATGGATGGGTTCCCGTCCCGAAGGCCAGTCCCGGATCCAGCATCAGATTGATGGCGTCTTTTTGGGGAGGTGCTTGCCAGCTGGGGCAGATCCAGAGCCGCCGACCAAATCGCATCGGCCGATAGTGCTCCATCCATGCTCGCGACCAGTCTTTGTCCTCGAGAATATCGAGTCTGGGAGGAGCGCCCTGGTTAAACTGCCGAAGCGCGCTCAGCGGGTCGACTTCGCCTGGCGTTGATGGCTCCCTCGAAGCAGGCGCTGGCTCATCACTAAGATGATCCCCCGCTCCGATACCTGCGCTGGCCACAAGGGGGCATTCGGCGGAAAACAACCCTGTCACCCGCACAGCATTCCAAAGCGGCGTTTCACCGACCTTGGGTTCGAGCAGAGGTTGGTCTGCGCTGTCCTGCAAGGTTACGGACAGCGCGCCTAAGGCAATAAGTGCATCCTCTGCCGCTTCAGCCTGATGCTTTTCGCAATTGAGGCGTAGCTGCACCCACGCCACTAGAGTCCTGTCCCGTTAGTTCGCATAACTTCAGCGTGTCAGCCAAGGCGTATGGCAAGGCGCGCCCAGCCGGTAATGCTCCTCGCTACGTTCTTCAACAGCCTGTAAGTTGCTAGCCGTCTTCCAGCTTGCTTTCCAGGTAGTGAATACTCACACCGCCGGCGATGAAAGACGCGTCGCGGACCAGCTCGCGGTGGAGGGATGTGTTCGTGCGAATACCTTCGATGACGAGCTCGTCAAGCGCCTGACGCATTCTAGCCATGGCCTGATCCCGGGTCTCACCGTAGCTGATGACTTTCGCTATCAGTGAGTCGTAAAAGGGCGGTACGGTATAGCCATCGTAGATGTGGGAATCGACCCGGATACCCGGACCTCCTGGCGCATGGAAGGTGGTGATGCGCCCCGGGGATGGTAGAAAGGTCTGCGGATCTTCTGCGTTGATGCGGCACTCAAGCGCATGGCCATCAAACTCGACATCGTCCTGCGCAAACGAAATAGGCATGCCCCCGGCAATACGGATTTGCTCGCTGACGATGTCAACGCCCGTGATCAGCTCTGTCACCGGATGCTCAACTTGTACCCTTGTGTTCATTTCGATGAAGTAGAAATTGCCGTCTTCGTAAAGAAATTCGAAGGTTCCGGCTCCGCGATAACCTATTTCTTTGCAGGCATTGACGCAGGCTTCAGCGCAGGCGAGGCGAGCGTCGTCGGTGATGCCAGGTGCTGGCGCTTCCTCGATGACCTTTTGATGCCGACGCTGTAGCGAGCAGTCCCGATCGCCAAGGTGCACTGCATGGCCTTCGCCATCGGCCAGCACCTGGATCTCGACGTGTCGAGGTCGTTGGAGGAATTTCTCCATGTAAACCACATCGGATCCGAAGGCGACAGCGGCCTCGCCCTTGGTGATCTGGACCGAGTTCACGAGAGCCGCTTCGTTGTGGACTACACGCATACCGCGACCGCCGCCACCGGCAGCCGCTTTGATAATGACCGGATAGCCGACCTGTCGTGCGGCGGCAATGATAGCGTCCGGGTCCTCCGGTAGGGGGCCGTCCGAGCCCGGTACTGTTGGCACTCCCGCCTTTTTCATCGCGTCTTTTGCAGATACTTTGTCGCCCATGAGGCGTATGGTTTCGGAGCGAGGGCCGATGAAGGTAAAACCTGATTTTTCAACCTGCTCGGCAAAATCCGCGTTTTCGGCTAAAAACCCGTAGCCAGGATGGATCCCGTCCGCGTTGCTGACTTCTGCGGCGCTGATGATCGCCGGAGAGTGAAGGTAGCTTTCACTGGCGCCTGCAGGGCCAATGCAAATCGATTCGTCTGCGAGGCGAACGTGCATCAGATCGGCGTCGGCCTTCGAATGCACCGCTACGGTCTGAATACCCATGGCTTTGCAGGCTCTTAGGATTCGAAGCGCGATTTCACCGCGATTCGCTATGAGAACTTTCTCTAGCATAACGCTGTCCGGTTCGCGCTAAACGATAGAAAACAGAGGCTGATCGAATTCTACCGGCTCCCCATTTTCAACCAATACGGCTTCGACGGTGCCCGATACATCTGCCTCGATCTGATTCATCATTTTCATTGCTTCGACGATGCACAACACATCGCCAGCTTTCACTGTTGCTCCAACCTCAACGAATGAAGGTGATGATGGAGAGGGAGAGCGGTAGAAAGTTCCCACCATCGGTGATTTGACTACGTTGCCGCTGATGTCGGCCCCGGATTTTTGTGGTTCTCCTTCAGGAACAGCGGCAGGTGCTGGTGCCTGCGGTGCGGGTGGCGCAACCGCCACTGGTGCGGGGGGAGGTGCGACAGCATAGCTGGCCGCCGTGGGGGGAGGAGGCGTGCTGACACCGCGGCTGATACGAACCGATTCTTCGCCTTCTTTGATCTCGATCTCACCGATTCCGCTTTCTTCCAGCAACTCGATGAGCTTCTTAACCTTGCGAATATCCATAGCGTTATCTCTTTTCTTTTAACCGCTAGCGTGCGGCGTTGTTCAACGTATCGAGCGCATAGTTCAGCGCGTATTCGTATCCTCGCGGGCCCAGGCCGCAGATGACTCCCTCTGCGAGATCAGAGAAATAGGACTTATGCCGAAAAGGCTCTCGGCTGTGCACATTCGAAATGTGCACCTCGACAAATGGCAAGTCACTGGCCGCCAACGCATCTCTAAGGGCTACAGACGTATGGGTAAAGGCTGCCGGATTGATCAGCACAAATTCCGTTCCGCCGCCCCTCGCCGAATGAATCTCGCCGATGAGTTCCGATTCTGAGTTGCTCTGCACGCACCGGATCGACTCCTGGTGCTCACCCGCGATGCGCTCGAGCCGATTATCTATGTCCGCAAGGGTGTCCTGCCCATAGATGCCAGGCTCTCGCTGACCGAGCATATTTAGATTCGGACCGTGGATGACAAGTATCCGAGCCATAGTCTTCAGCCTGTAGTTCAGCGCCGGAGTCTTCCCGATTTGACCAGGTTTGTCCAGTTTTTGGCGATTTTAAGAGAAGATGGCAGGTAGATTGTGTATTTTAGTAGCAGCTGTTGCACATTTGCAGCTCAGAACGGCACTTGATGGCCAAATTCGCTCCGATTTGCACGTTGGCTACAGATCGCGGCCTCTTTATTGAGAAGTTCGCTTGGTTTTGCCGTCAGACCGTGAGCCATGCCGCGAATGAATGGATTAGAGAGGCGATCCGGGGCGATGCACCACTGAGTGCTCTGCCTTTGAAATCCAAACGACTTTAGTTATTTCGGATTGGTGACTAGCGTGTTGTCGCGTCTGGACCGCAGGTATCCCCTTCAGATTTTTCTCCCCGTCCGTTGAGGTAAGGTGAGCGGACGGCATCTTTTGGCGCACTGCGCACTACTAGTGAACTCCGGTCGACGAGGTCCGCTGCCCCGCAGCGTCGCCGTATCGGCGCCGGTTGGGCAAGTTCCGGAGAATCAGTAGTCACCAAAACTCCCGTGATTTGATTGACGGCGTCGATCTCGATCTGGCCGTCAACATTAGACTGAGAACTTGCGGAAACGGCACTGTAGGCGCTTGTCACAATTGTGCGCGTACCAATATCGATGTTTCCACCGGCGCCGGCATTGGCGTCCGCCTGTATCTGGCTGTTGTTGAGAGTGACCGCCTCGGGGGCACTGATCCGGATGTTTCCGCCACTGTCCCCCTGGTCGAGACCCTGTGCGGATGCCGTGATTCGGCTGTTTGATAAGTCGAGCGCCCCCTCAATCTGAATGTCGACACTGCCTCCCGCGTTGTCGCTCACGGATGCCAGAACCGCACTTCCCGAAGTCAGGGTCAAATCTGCACCTCGGATCTCCACCGACCCGGCTGTTCCTGATCCGAGAGACAACACATTCAGCTGCGCACCATCGGTCAGGATCAGCTGCCCCGAGTTGATCACTACGCTTCCCGCATTACCCGTTCCTGTGGATAGGCTTTCGAGGCGCGTGCCATCGAGCAAGGTAGAACTGACGGGCCCGTTCATCCCGGTAAGCTCCACGGATCCCGCGTTACCAGCGCCGTTCGATGAAGCGCTTACCCGCGATTCATCGATTAGCGCAACGTCATTCGCGTTGATTAATACGGAGCCACCGGCGCCGTCTAAGGTGCCCGCGCTGATCAGGGCAGAGTCCGTGAGTCTGATTGAACTGCTGACGAGTTGAACCTCCCCGGCGCCGCCGGGCAGCACTTCGAATACCAGGCCAGGGAGCTCCGTTCCTGTCGGTGTGATCGTTCCGGCACTACCACTCGATGTTGAGGTAATCTTTCCGCTTCCGGACAGATTTACGGTTGATGCTGCCGATCCATCGCGACCCAAAACAGTAATGGTGCCCCCGTCACCGAACTGATACTCGCCCGCTTCAAGGAACTGAAAATTCAGTTCTACTGGCCCCGCCTCGTCGTGTGCACCAACAAAGTCTGAATCCGAGATCCCGGAGACAAGCAACTGGATCGGCAAGGTTCCGTCAGAGGCGCCACTAATCTCTGCATCACCTGGTGCGACAGATACGGTGTTTGCCGGCACGCTCGCGACCTGGAGATTGGTCGCCCACAATATGCCCGCGGTTGTTGGCTCTAGTTCAGTGAAGAACAAAAAAGGACCGGTCGGAGCGTCGAGGTCAGCTGGAGGGACCGATGCGAAGAGAACAGCGCCTGGCTCAAGCGCTGTGGCCAACGAAGCGTCGGCTTCCTGTACGAAACGCTGATAGAAGAAGAAACGATCAATGTTTGGGTCGCTGTTGGCTTCTATGGATCCCGAGTTCAGTGCCAGGTCGTCGACCAGCAAAGTCAGGTCTCCGCCATCGGCAAGCCCGCTCGTCGATGTGGCGACCCTTCCCGCATCACTTACTTCCAGACGTGTCGCTTCAATGACTACGCTACCGGCCAGGCCGTCTACGGTGGTAGCCGAGAGTTCAGCACTCCTGCTGATCGACACGGCGTCGCTGACTACGATTACGTCGCCTGCACCACCCGCATCGCGGCCGCTACCCAAGGCGCTACTTAACAACTGGGCAGCGTTAATCAGAATGACCTGCCGGGCAGGCACAAGTCCTTCCGTGGTGGAGGCACTACCGGCGACCAGAATGCTGCCAGCCACGCCACCGGCTAGCGAACTTGCGATGACCTGACCGCCATCGATTTGAAGGACATCAGCCAGCAGCAATACATTGCCACCGGCGCTCGTTCTGGAGAAACCGCCCACATCCACGCGGGCACCCTCACTCACGGTCAGGCTTTCGGTACGAATCGTAATCGTGCCGCCGGCGCCTCCTGTCTCACCGATGGGATTGCCACCAATCGTTGAGCCTTCGGTGAACAGTACATCTCTGGCAGGAGCAACCGCAGATTCACCATTGGTGAGTCCACGTATATTGATGTCTCCGGCCGCCGCGTTGCCCACCGTCAATGTCGAGATGGCGCCGGCACCTGTCACTACAAGAGAATCTACGTTCAGGGTTACGGACCCCGGTGTGCCACCTGCGTTAGTTGAGCCGATTCCGGCGCTGTTCTGGATCAGCACATTCTCAGAGTGGAGGGTAATGTCCCCGGAGGCGCCGGCGTCGTTCTCCCGGGAGAAAGAGTCAGCGCTCAGTCCGCCGAACTCATCGCTCAGCGATACACGCAAGGCCGGCAGAATGTTCGAATCTGTGGAGCCCACACCTCGGATGACGATGTTCCCTGCGTCACCCGCACCTGAAGTCGCCGTCGTAATTAGCGAAGGGGCCGCAGGCGACCCTGAATCTGGCGCGCCAACGTCCAGTTGGTTCACGTTGAGCGTGATCGCTCCGGGTGCGCCGACCTGATCAAGGTTAACAATGCTGATGAGCCCGCCATCCAGAACTTCCACGTGGTCGGCCGTGACTGTGACGCTGCCACCCGCGCCTGAACTGGTGATAGTGGCTGGCGCCCGAGTGCCATCAGCTGTAGCTCCGTCACCGCGAATGATTCTGACCAAACCAGCGGACGCGGCGGCGCCCATCGAAGAATCAAGTCCACGTATCTCGATAGAACCTGCCTCGCCACTACCGTCGGGTACGACAGAAGCGGAGACAGTGCCCTGACGAAGGAGTAGCTCATCAACGCTCAAAGTGATTGTGCCGGCGCTTGCTGTTTGCGCGTCCGCGAAGACGCCGCCATTGTTGCTGTCAATAAGTAGAGATTGCGTGGCAATGTTGATACGACCGGCGTCACCCTCTGTCGAAGCTGAAAGAACACCGCTGTCTGCCGAGATAAAGGCCTCATCGCCGCTCACCGAAACCGTTTGCGCGTGTCCGGCTGTGTACCCGTTGATCGAAACGTCCCCGGCATCGCCACTGCCATTGGTAGCCGTGGATAAGTTGCCCGCTACAGATAATCGATCGGCCGCGATAGTGAGATTGCCCCCGTCACCCTGTGCGGATGAATCAACGAAAGCGGTAACCACCGCGGTCTCGGCAATGGCGATATCGGGCGCTACCAGACGAAGGTCGGCCCCCTCGGCCCCGCCCAGTACGGCGCTTGCCAGGAATGAATCGGGTGAGCGAGTGCCGATAGCGATGCGCTCGCGCGCGGCGATGTTGATCTGCGCATCGTCTGTGTCGAGCTCATTGGCAATCGAAGCCACCAGGCCATCCAGCACAAAGCTGTTGCCGCGAATGTAGATCGAGCCCGGACTTGCACCATTGGAGCGAATTCGAGCGAGATTGCCATTCGCGCTGCTGATGTCGACATTGGCCAGCGTGGTAAAGCTGTGCAGAGATGCGTCGTCAACGCCACCTCCTGTCGCTATTGCCAGTTCGCCCGAGCTGCCAAGCGCGACTACGCTCACCTGGCCAGAAGGTGTCTCGAGCTGACCGCCAATGCTGATGTCTCCGGCGGTGAAGGTGAGCGCTTGACCTTCGGCCAGCTCAAGCTGACCGTTTACACTGACGGGCTGCGGCGTATCCAGAAATCCGAATGCCGAGACCGGGGCCGTCGTCAGCAGCGTATTGCCGGGATCAGCCACGTCAGCTCCAAAGCGACCTCCGTCCTGTAGCGCTACATAACTTGCCGTGGCGACGTGCAAGCCGCCCTGCAAGTCCAGGCTGGATCCGGTGCCGAAAAGGACACCATTGGGATTGATAAGCCAGAGATCTGCTCCCGGAATCGTAGAGGCCAGCCTGCCGTCGATCAGCGACGGCGCTCCTCCTGTGATGCGGCTTATCACGTTGTGCGTCTCGCCGGAAAAGGAAGAGGTGAATGTCGCCGACTCAGTACTGCTCAACGAGAACTGGCTGAAGCTATGGAACAGATTGCTGCCCGCTCGAGTGCCCAGGGAGTCGGGGATCATGAAATTAGGGCCGCTGAGCGCAGAGGCGGCGCCAACCGTTCCATCGGTGACTACGTCCGCCAGCAGAGGTTGAGAAAGCGCCGCCAACAAGACCGGCATTGACCGTTGTAACGTTCGTGATGACCCACACCTCGTATCGGACACGAGATATCCTCTAGCTTCATCCGGGTGGCGTTTATTCATCAGAAGCCCGCAAACGCCCACGAAAAAGCGGCTCGTACATGCCACCCGTGATCCTGAAGGCTATCGCCGCTTACATCGGATTCTATTAATGGTTCTCCGTAGTACACACCCAGCGCCAGCGGCGCGTACCCGGTCACCAGCAAACCGGCTCCGACGCTGGCAAGCTCGTCGGTCCCCGGCCTGCTGAAGCCTGGCAGATCAATCGGATTGTTCTCAGCTCGTCCGTAATCCACGAACGGTGCTAGTTGAAAACCCCAGGGCCCGAGGGTCTTACTGCCCTGAAATAACGGAATGCGAAGCTCGCCACGCGCTACCACACCCCTGTCGCGCACCAGCTGATTCTCCCGGTATCCCCGTACCGTCGAGACACCGCCTACCGCAAGCTTAAGCGTCGGTAAGAGCGGCTCATCGCTGTATTGCCAGGTGAGATTCAACAGTGCCCTGGCACCACCCCACGGTAGTTGCCTGACATAGTTGAGCTGAGCGACCAGGTTCGTGAAGTCGTTGTCCGGAACGTCAGCTGGAGCTGCAGGTGAAAGCTCGGAGATGTCCCGCGCATCGCTGGGGTCAAGTACATCTATCCCAGTGTTTATCGCCGTGTACAGAGACAACGCGTCCCGGTCGCCACCCCAAACCCACTCGAAACTCGCGCGCAGCAGCGAGACCTCACTGGCGCCGTTGCTTTCGCCGGGCGAAAACGAGAAGGGCTCGCCGAGCAAGGTACTTTCGGCCGTGATGTTCTCAAAACCAAGTCCCAGAACGATTTCCTGATTCTCGCCTCTGAGCACCGGCTTGCTAAACCGTACGCCCCAGGTTTCGATATCACTTGTAATATCGAGCTGATCGAACCCCGATTCAACGATGTCCGAGTTCCCCATGCGGTAGTACAGCTCTGCGCGGAGATCACCGCTAGTGAGAGGTGTGTTGTACGTGACGCTTGCATCGTCGACACCATCGCCGAGAGCGTAGTACGCCGTGAGTACGTCCTCGCGGCCGGTAACGCTCTGGTGGCTGAATGCGAGTACTCCCTGGTACTCGCCGACGCTGGGTGCCCGGTGGTTGTTTGCATCGAAGGAAAGCCGCATCGGCGCTCCTTCTTCGATGACCAGATCCAGATCGCTGATGCCGCGGATGGATGAGGGCACCAGCTCTGCATTGACCCTGTGAATCATGGTGCGCCTTTGCATGTTACGCAGAGATGCTTCGAGCTCAGTCACACTGAGCGTGTCATCCATTCCATGGCGAAGCACCGATTCAAGGTGCTCGTCGTTCAGCCAGCGATTGCCGCTAAACCGGATCTGCCCCAGTTTTCCCTCAATCGCTGTCATGATGACCCGACCTTCGACGACTTTTTGATCGCTGATTACAACACCTGAATTGATGTAACCAGCCGATACATAAAGGCGGGTCAATGCATCTCTTGCTGCGAGGAGGGATTCATAGCTGAGTTGCCTGCCGGCGTATCCGGCCAGTACCTCGTTCACGGTTTCGGGCGCAAGCTGCGTGTTTCCTTCCAGGACGATGGTGTCTACCCAGATTGATTCAAGTTGCAGCTGCTCTGAGTATTGGTCTGTGAGATCGGGGATGGGCGTCTCTGCGACAGCGGCTACCGAAGCGCACACCAACAATAAGGACGTCACCAGTGCGCGCGAGCAGGTCTGCAGCACGCTCACAGCCAGTTCCCCAGTATCAGATAGGGTGACCAGAGCCGCGGATGCGCAAACTCATCGTCTTCCAGCAACAAGCGCTGGGCTGTGCGGAGCGCTTGGGCTTTGCTGGTGCCTGGCAGACTGAGCTGACGATAGAATTCTCCAATAAGTTCCGCCGTGGCGGCGTCGCTCACCGACCACAAAGTGGCAACGGCGCTGCGCGCACCCGCTTTGAGTGCAACGCCGGCCAGACCTAGTGCCGCCCGGTCATCTCCGAGCGCGGTTTCGCACGCACTAAGGACCAGGAGTTCAATAGGCTCTCCGTCCAGCCTGCGCCGGCTAACCGATTGCTCTACCTGGTTCAGGGAGATCCGACCATCGTAGGCCTGCAGGAAGGAATCTCTGAAGTCCGCAGCAAACTTGCCGTGCGTCGCGATGTGAACCACGCTGTAGGGGCCTTCCGAGAGCTCATTAAGCACTGGTTCGACCCGGAACTCGTCGTTTAGTAGCGTGCGGGAATCCAAGAGTTTATTAATCTGCGCTAGCTCCGTCTCGACACTCGGCAGGGCTTCCAGACCACCCGCAGCCACTGAGAGTCCGCTTGCCAGCACGCCGAGGTTGCGAGCACGCAAAGGCTCGGGGTCCGTAAGGGAAACGCCGAGTGATGTCGATACTGCGAAGTCCTCGATCAGGTAGCGGTCACCATTCCACAGGGCGGCTACCGGTATGGTGCGCAGAGCACCGTCGGGCACGAAAACAAGCGTACTTACCTGAGCGCGCTCAAGTGCCGTGACCGCCGGGCCGAGCAACCACGAGTAGAGCAAGCGCGCAGGCTTCTTATGGGCGTCGGAAGCATCAGAAGTGAGTGCCCTGCGAAACTCCATGACCCTGCGGCGCAGCTCCCCTCGACTGACTCGGGACGTGTGGCGCAGGACGGTGTCGCTGAGGCTGATGAGCACCTCAAGTCGATCATCAAATAAGATGGGGTAGATCACAGCAATATCACTGCCGAGATCGGCGATTTCCACGGCTCTTTCTTCCGCCAAAACGCACTCATCGTCGAAGTAATCGCGAACTTCCGCCGCTCGCAGGCGTTCCACCGTTTGCTGCACCTGCATGAGAACTGAGGTCTGCTGTTGGCGGGGAAGCTCATCGAGCTGTTTCAGCATGGCACTGGCTGTGTCAAAAAAGAGAGGTGCTATCTGGCGCCTAAAGAAGCTGGAGGAACGTTTGGCCAACATGGGTCGAATCGGCTCCAGCGTATCCAACGCAAGCGTGTACGCTACGAGTGCCTGCTTCGAGTCGCCCAACGCCTCAAGCGCACGTGCGCTCTGCCAGTGCCAACGATAAAGAAGGTCCAATGCGCCTACTTGCTCTGCGAGTCTCGCAGCGATACGCGAGTTCGCGAGCGTTGTTTGCCATTCTCTCTGACTTTCGGCAATGCCCCCCAGTAAACCGATCGCCAACGACTCGGAGCGGACGTCCCCAGCCATCGCTGCCTGGCGAAGGGCGCTCTGCAGCCAATCGACGGCTTCGGAGGTTCGCTGCGACGATCCTAGCGCCCGATCGACTCTGTGTAGCATCTCACCCATCGCGAGCGCGCGCTCAGTGCTGGCCAGCGTGGGTAATTTTTCTCGGGCTATCGCCGCCAGCATCGCAGCCGCTTCCGGGCTCCGGTTCATATCCAGCGACGCTCTCGCCTCGTTGAGTCGGGCATCGATCTCCACGCTTGTGTCGCCGCAGGCCACGGCTTCTTGCCTGGCCTGTCGAAAACGCTCGATGGCCTGCTGAAACTGATCAGCGTCAGCCAATGCGTTTCCGCGCTCAAGTAGCTGCTGCGAAGCGGTGCCGGTATCAGACTGGCTGGTGGCCGAAAGCCCCGGCGTTGCCAGCACTGCAACGAGCCCAAGCATCGCAATGAGCCAAAGTACCTTGGCACGACGCGGTAAAGGCGATGGAGACCAAGCGTTTTGTAAGGGATGGAACTGCAACAGCGATCCAACGATGACAGCAATTTGAAGAAAGTGAGCGCTGAACTTAGTCAAGTCAGGTGTTTAACGCAACGCCGAGCCTGCGCATCTACAATACGCGGCGCGGACGCCGAAAGCGGATCACCTGGACTCAACGCTACTCGGCTGATGCCGCTGGATGCGCATAGCTAACTATACGTTTATCGCTAGCAGATACCTGGCGCTACGCAAATAGGTAGGATCGGCACAAAGGGTGAAACCAGGAGTTATCGGAATGAAAACCACGATAGGTTTTAGAGGGGTATCAGCCGCGGCTGTTTCTGTGTGGATCGGTTTGGTCTCATCCGCGACAGTGGCCCAGACGGATTGCTCCATCGCCCGCGACTACGACGCACTGGCTGCCAGAGCGGAAAACGACTTCCTGGATGAAGCGGCGCTTGAATATCGCGCTCGGGCGGTCGAACTGTGCCCCGATTTCGATAGATGGCAGGCCTACGGTGAACTCGCCCTTAGTTTTGGCGAAGCCGCACTGGCCTCCGGTTGCCTGCCTGCATCCGATGGATCAGAAGCGATTTGCCAAAGCGGAAACAGCACGGCTGCCCAGGCTTTCGTAAGTGCACTCCCTCTCGCCAGTGACGATGGCGAAACGGCACAAGCGATCGGTCGTTACGCGCAGGTCCTGTATCAGGTGAATGATCCACAGAAAGCAAACAACTACATCAGCGAAGCGCTCCGGCTGGATCCTGAGAGTACGTGGATACGAGATCTTGCTAACGAGATACCCAGGTCCATGAATACCAAGGAAGCCATGCGCTCAGGCCTCGGTGATTTCAAGGTGCCTGAGATGGTTCTAGCCAGTCTAAGCCGCCCTGCGTCCAATATCAGTGGCGCAGGCAATCATTCATTGCCCGGGGCCGATAGGGTTGCTCACAGTACGGATGCGGCGCGCTTTCGAACAAACGCTATCAACATACCGCTGAACTTTTTCGTGAGCTCCACACGACTGGACGAGACTTCACGTCGGCGGCTGAAGGATGTAGTGGAGATTCTTGCTGAAGACTCCGAGCGCAGGTACCACCTCATTGGTCACGCCGATGTAACTGGGGACTCCACAAGCAATCAGACTCTGTCAGAGGAGCGTGCCTACACTGTTTTTTCGATGCTCGTGACGATGGAGCCCTCGCTTGATAAACGCATCAGCCACGAAGGCGTGGGATCGTCGCGGCCCCTGCGGAGCGAGATGACAGCCGAGGCGCATCGTGTGAATCGACGCGTTGAGATATTCGTCAGATAGGCGCACCTTCAGAGCGAAGGCAAGCCAGCAGGGTTGGGGGCGAGTCGACCCTTGAATCGGGGGTGAGGCAGGAGGCCATAGCCAGTTGCGTTGACGTTACACAGCTCCTGGACTCCTGGGTTATGGCCTGCTCGCCGGATGTGTCCAGAGGCGCATTACAGGCAAGCGCGATGTACCAAAACAAGTTTTCCTGAGTCTGGGGCCATTTGAGTCCCTGAAAATAAGAACGCGCCATCAGATCCCGGGCGCTCGTTCTATCTCTCGCGGTGAGTTCTGCGAACCCGCGTTCCTGAAAGATACCAAGCGCTCGATAATAGCTGGCGAGACCGTAGCCCGGGTAGGTATCGTCGCCATTTGAAGCAGCGGCGACCCAGGAGCGCGCTACATCCCTGTCAGCGGCTATGAGCGGTGGTGAAACAGAGGCTGCCAAAAACAACTTAAGCGCAGCCGCGTCGTCTCCCAGGCTCGCGAGCGTGCGCAGGGACTCTAGCTCGGATGTGATGCTCTGTCCCGAGACGAACATACGTTTGAGCTGCAGAAGATCGCGATAAATCGGATTAGTCAGATCGTCGAAGACCAGCTCGTCTGGTTCCGCCGATTCGTCGTCAAAACGCTCATGAAAGCGCTGCTTATTTGCGAAATCGGGTGGCATAAGCGGTGTGAGTACCGTACGTAATGCGGGCTCATCTGCGTGCACCTCAAGCAATTGGCCAACGTACCCGCGCTTGACCAACGCCAACTCGCCGGAATCATCAGCCAGTTTCAATACCGACCCAGAGACTTCCCGCCCATCCAGATAAACGCGCGCATCGGCTGGCTGTAGGTCGATGGCGAGTTCGATCGGATCGTTGACATTGCGAGCGATTAAAACGGCAACCACCAGCGCAACACTGACTGTTGCAGCGAGCGCCACGGTAAGTAGCGGTGAGCGTTTCTTCTGTGTGTTCCTGGCGGCCAGAACGGCCGCAATCTCAGTAGCAGGTGGCCGGGCCGCCGGATTATTACTAAGACATCGATAGATCAGTTCTGCATGATGTCTGGCCGCACCTGGCAGCTGGTTGCGAATGGCTTTCAGATCTGTCCGGGACGTGGGGAGATCCTGGGTCAGCATCTCGAAGAAAACGAGGCCGAGCGCGTAAACATCGGTTCTTCCGTCTACCGCCTGCCCCGCTGCCTGTTCCGGCGACATGTAACGAGGTGTTCCGATAATCGACCCCAGCTGGGTGCGGCTGGGATCAACCAATGATTTCGCTATCCCGAAATCTGCGAGCTGAGGTTCCCCTTCCTTACTGAAAAAGACATTGCCGGGCTTTACGTCCCGGTGAACGATGCCCTGATCATGGGCGTAGGCTAGAGCGGAGGCTAGCTGCTCCGTGATGCGGATGGCCTCTGGCGGATCGATCGCAGAACTTTCGATGCGTTTCTTGAGATCACCCTCGGTTGCCAACTGCATCACGATGAATCGCAGTTCCCCGGTGGTGCCAGCTCGAAACAACGTAAGAATGTGATTGTGCTCAAGCTTGGCGGCGCGCTGAGCTTCCTTTACGAACCGGGTCCGTAGCTCTTCGCTGGTCGCCAGCTCATCACGCATAACCTTTATCGCGACTCGGCGCCCCAGCTCTGTTTCGAGCGCCATGAACACGTCGGCCATGCCACCGGAACCCAGTGGCTGGAGAAGCTCAAATCCCAGCTGATCGAACACGGCAGTGAGGCCCTCCGCGATAGAAGCTCCATCCGCAGCCTCACTTGCGCTGGCCGTTGCAACGATTGTTTTTTCTTCTTCGATCACAGCAGCGAGTGTAGCAATTTGAATCCCGCTAGATTTCGTTGCAACACTCGACGACCGAAAGGACGAGGTGGAAGAGCGTGACCACCTGGGGAGGTGCAAGGACCGTCTTTCCCATCACTCATCAATTCCGACGAAGGATGGGAATCAATCACCAGCCAGTGGCCAATCTCCCCGCCTATTCACACTCGATCTTTCCTTGGCTGCAGAGGGATGGCACGAGCATGTGTATTGAAACACCCGCGGCCGCCGGTACGTCGGATGCATCCAACGGATTGGATCCAAACGCCAATTCTTCTTCGTCTGTATATCCATCGTTGTCATCATCTGGATCTGTTAAGTCCGGAAGAAAATCGCCATCGTTGTCGGCGGGTATCGATTGGGAGTCCTTTGGCGAACTACCAGCGGCTAATTCGTCGGCGTCGGAGTAGCCATCGTTGTCATCGTCGGGGTCCTCGTCGTCGCAAAGCTCATCGCCGTCAAAGTTCTCACAGCCCAGCGAATCGACAATTACGAAAACACCATCGCGCAGAACCGGCTGATCCGGGTCATCCGACGTCACGTCGAGCTTTACGCTAGAGCGACCTGGAGGTGCTGCCTCGTAATCTACGTAAACATTCACGATGCTCGTCTGCCCCGGCTCGATACTGAAGCTCCTCGGCGTCACTTCGAGCCAAGTCGCTGGCGTGCTTGCCGCAATGTTATTCACGGTCAGCGTTTCTCCACCGTCATTGAATACTACGAAAGATTGCACTGCGGACTGGTCTGTACCGCCCAGTGCTGCAGAGACAACCGAGAATTCCTGTGGACCCAAAGGCACGCTGGAGCCTTGAACACGCAGCTTCCACCGACCCGCCTGCGCATTGCTTAGGGAGACTTGCTCGACGTTGTCGACGCGGTTTATACCGCGTCCGGCAGCTCGAGAAGGAAAAGACGCATCCAGCACCCAAGGCTGGAAAACCTGCCCCGATGGAGAGACCAAAGTGAGGTCCAAGTCGTTTACCAGGGCCTTACTGGCGGAAGGCGATGCACTTGGGTCTGTCCAGACGAGCGTGGCTTTCAGTGCTCCACCACCATGGTTGAATTCGATCTCTGTCGTATCGTTTGTCGCTACAGCTCCCAGTACGTAGCCGTCAGTGTTAATGAGATCGCTACTTGCTACCGCATCTATGATTCCCCACCCGGTACTGAAGTCAGGCCCTGGATTTGCGAGATCGCGCGCCCCTGCGATGAGTATTGCCTTCATTAAATCTGCGCGCGGCGCCGTACCGTTTCGCGCCTCGAACAGCTCGTACAGAAGAGCGGCTGTCCCAGCAGCGCTCGGAGAGGACATTGAGGTACCACTAGAGCTGTAATAGGTGTTCCCCAGCCCTGTGGACTCGAGTCGACTGCCGTTCGCACAGAGATCCGGTTTTACGCGCCCATCGAGTGTGGGCCCCCAGGAGCTAAAGGATGTCATCGCGTCGCTATCGGTCAGTGCGCAAACACTCAAAATGTTCTTACTGTTACCGACGAATCCTATGGAGGTGAAGTCGCCATCGCAGCGAGGTCCGCCGGAGTTACAGTCTGGTCCATCATTGCGGTCATTGCCGGCCGACTTGAACACCAGGACTCCGGTGTCGTAGACGATATCGTCAATCTGAGCTGCGACGCTGCTATACAGGCCAAACCCATTGGCACCGTAGTCGATCCAGGCGTCACTCTCGGAGTCGTATTGCCAACCTACGATGTATCCGTACGAGTGATTCGAAATATCAATCAGCCTACTGGTCGCTGCGCCGCGCAACTCGGTCATGTCGTTGTTCCAATCCCAAGAGAACAAATCCGATGCCGGAGCCATCCCCCGCGCTGATTCTCGGGTTTGGCCGGCCCCCCCAGCGGTCCCAGCGACGTGCGTAGCGTGGCTTCCAGCTAGCACCTGATTAACGACCGTCAGGCGACCCGAGAAATCGACGTGTTGATCTACCGCGCCGCCGTCCCATATTCCGATCGAGATCGACTCACCGGAAAGACTTAGAGGTGGTAAACGTACCTGATCAGCATTAACTCGCTGCGCCGCCGTTTCGTTATGTATGCTCCTGGGAGGCAAAGCCGGTTCGACCCAGCTGATCTCATCAAGGTTTACCAAGTCGCCTAGAGCATCCCGGGGCAGGTCAATCTCGAGGGCGTGCAAGCCAAGAACCCTCGTCAACTTCACGGCCCCAAGTCTTACCAAATTGCTTGTTGCAGCGACTACCGGAACGTCTGAGTGCAAGCGGACCAGAACCTTTAGCGATCCGTCGCTGTTCCTTGCGTGGTCAGGCCATTCTGCATCGCTGGGTAACGCCGCTGCCTTTACCTCCGGTGGTGGGACAGCTGCCCAACGAACACCCATACTGCTGATTCTCTGACTTGCTCCAGAAAAACTGGACAACGCCACCAAATAGGTGCTGCCCGAGATGTACTCGAGCACGTTGATACCTGCACGTTGCAGGCTACTGCGTTCCTGGCTGTCCAACAGTTCTTCAAAGTTCATAAGCAGGTGACGTTGGTCATCGAGGTCAGCAATCTCTGCCGGATCGAGCCTTGCGAGCGAGGCGATTTCAACGTTGCCGCCAAGAAGCTCTAGAAACGATGATTGCTCTGGTGGTAGGGGGCTCGCTCCAACATTGGTAGCAAACCGCAGTGCTTCAGTCCTATCTTCGACACTCGCGGGTGCCGAGAAGTCGAGCCGCAGGGGCTCTGCGCGAATGGTCGGTGGTGCCGTAGAGCATGGTGTTGCTGTGAGGCTGATCGTGTATTCAGGAATCTCGTCGTTATCGAAGAACTCATCGATCTGTATGAAGTAGGTCCCCGCCGGAAGCGGGTCGCGATCGCAACTTCGCTGGATGCGTGAAAAAAGAAAACTTCCGCCGTCGTCATTGAACTCAAGCTCCGCTAGTCCCGCGTCGTACAACCACATTCGCGTATCGCCCGATGAGCCTGCCGTTTCAAGCAGGGCGGCGCTCTCGGAACTGAGGGAGAACTTCAGCCAGTCATTGTCACCAACCGGGCAAATGCTGTGTATCTGGCTGCCATTGACCGATATTTCCTTCGCTAGGCTGCTGGACCCGTTTGGCTCGTAGATATCCAGAGCACAAGAGCCTGTGGAGGAGATTCGGATCTCCGTCGCTGTCACAACAACCGAGTTGTCCTCGGTGTTGTACTCCGGTGTGCTTGTTCGGGCTATCCAGCCCACATGATAGGTACCGGTCGGAGTTCCGACCGGTACCTGAAGGCTGACTGTTCCGTCCTGAAAACTATAAGCGTCTATCGTTCCTAATGAGAGACTTCCCAAGAACACATCAGAACTTGCGACGAAGTCATCAATGGACAAGTAAAAATCAAGGATGGTATTGGTGGCAGCAGAAAAGCCTATGTTGACAATGTTGTAGTCGATCGTCAGATTTCCGCCCGGGTCCTGCACGTTCGGTGTAACGTCTTTTATCGCACCCGGAAACCAATATTCGATGAGGTTCGGACGCTCGATAGGTCTTCGGTCCGTCTCGTCCTCGGTACGCCACCTGCTAATGTCGTCAAGCTTGCCCTGGGTCAATCGGGTAAACGTGGCATTACCTGCGCGATCAGACTGGGTATTGATTCCCAATGCATGACGAGAACCATCAAGGAAACGCCAGGCGGGCGATCCGCTGTTGCCTCCGTACAGGAGCGCGTTTACGAAAAACTGTTCACTCGTCCGCGAGGTGACGTTATTCGAGTCGAACCCAGCATACTGCCAGTGTGTTCCTAGTGGCACGAAAGGGCTTTCCACAGGATAGCCGGAGTAGTTCATTGACACTGGATTGATCGAGGCATCGAGGCCCATCCAGCCGGTATTGTCTCCCTGACGTCGATCCAGGGTTACGATACCCCAGTTCTGCCGTTGGTCCTGGGAGTTAGTCCATCCCGTATAGCTGCGCATGTAAACGCCTTGAGCGATTCCGAAGGGATGGTCCGCCACGTCAAACGGTTCTTGCTGGTCCGTCTGCCCCGCCCATGTCCAGATGCGCGTTGCCCAGGAACGATCTCCAGTCGATCCGTTGTTGTCCGGATCGTGGTTGTACACGCAGCTACCCGACGTAGCCAGATGGAAAGAGCCCACAGCAAATGCGGTGCACGAGTAATAGTGAAACTGGCCAGACTCCGACGATCTAAACTCAACCAAAAGCTTGTGTATTGAAGACCAGGGAAACTCTGTATTGCTGCTGACCCGGGTGGGAGTCGTGGCGTTTTCCTTAATAGAACCATCCGGTACCGGGATAATCTCTGTTCCCTCAATCGGGACTGCAAAGTCTGATTTAAGCTCAAACTGCTCTCTCTTCTGAGCGCGTGTCGATGCATATGAATTGTCCTCGAGCCTTGTGGGGCCTCGGCCCGGCAACCCTGCCGTAGTCGTATCTGAGCCCGCCGCAGGGAGGACTGGTTCAGCGCTGCTGTTGCCAGTGTTCCGCGGCTCGGTCTCCTCGACGTTGGTATTGGACAAAGTGCTGGCGACAACTGAGGTCGGGTCTTCAGTACTGATCGAGCCGGTATCGACTGGTATGAAAAGAGTGGTGGGCACCGGCTGTGCTGACTTGAGCGTCTCCAGCAGCCAGACTCGATCAAAGCTCTGTTGTGGCTCCTGCGCCGTCGCGAGGTGACCTTGCACTAAGCAGGAAAGGCATAGGGCAGAGGCAGGGATCGAAAAGAGGCGTTTCGCCAAAGTTTTCTCGGATTTCGTTTCCAACTGATAACGCGCTGTTTTTATCAAACGTCGTACCCCTGTCAGCCAGAGACATCCTGGACTTGATTAGAGGCTCTTTAGCCAAAAGCCAAAAGCCAAAAGCCAGAAGTTAGCAGAGCCGAGCAAGCGTAGATCAGCTCCGGCTTCTATCTTTAAAAGTTGTAGCCGAGGGTCAGACCATAGGTCCTTGGCTCCAGCAAGAACTGGTTGGTGGCAAGTCCCACGTTCTGATCACCAAGATACTGGCCCGTGACGTGGTCTTCGTCATTTAAGTTGCGGCCCCAGAGCTCCCCAAACCATTTCTGACTCGAGCTATGTAATGTGAGCGTGGCGTTTATCACGTCCCAGCTATCGACCCGATCGTTTACGGTGTTGAATACACGCGTATAGAAGTCGTCCTGCCAGTAGTAATTGCCTGCAGCGGTCAGGCGCATTCCGTCGCGCATGCTCCAGCTATAGGCCACACCAACGTTCACTGAGAACCCTGGCGCGTTGGGAAGCTCATTGCCTGAGATATCGGAGTCCAATCCCGCGCAGGGAAACACGCCAGCAGGACAACCGGGGCCGGTGTAGACATTAGCGTTAGGGGTGCTAACAACATTATCAGTCGTACCGAGAAGATTGATATCTGCTGGGTCGAGGCTCGAACTTCCACTGGCAAGTTCCGTATCAAGCCAGGCAACGTTAGCGGTGAAGCGCCAGTGACTACTGGGTGCCCAGATGAACTCACCTTCGAACCCCTGCACCTTGGCATCAAAATTTTCGTTGAGCGAGGTTTGATTGGTTATCTTGGAGATCTGCAGTCCTTCATAGTCGTAGTAGAAGTAAGTAACGTTGGCTTGCAGGCTCTCGGTAAGAAGACGCGTTTTAGCGCCGATTTCGATGGCGTTGATGTACTCCGGGTCAAACTCCGCGAGCGAGGGGTCCTCAGTAAGCAATGGCGATTCCGAATCGACCGGATTGAAACCACCGCTCTTGTAACTGCGAGAGATCGTTGCATAGAGCATGGCTTCGTCGCTTGCATCCCAGGTCAGATTTATCTTTCCGGTCGGCTCGGACCATTCCCCAGAGAAAAAGTCATAACCTCCGTTCGGTGCGTTGGGATCCGCCAGGAATCCCAGATATACCGTGCGTTGTAGCGATGTTTTCTCCTCTTCTGTGTAGCGAAGTCCTATCGTCAACACGAGGTCGTCGCGGAGCTGCCAATAGACCTCACCGAAGGCTGCCCAGGTTTCCAGGGTGTAACTGCGTGCGTCGTTGTCGAACAGGCGCTGCTCTTGCGGAATACCGGCCACCGCTCCAAACAGCTCTAGCGCTGCGCTGTACACGTAGTAGTGAAGTTCAGTTTCGTAGTCCAGGTAAAACCCCCCGAGCATAAAATTAACGTCTCCATCTAAGTTGGAGGATAGACGAAACTCCTGACTTACTTGCTCGGGTGTATTGGTAGAACGATCAGAAGAGTAAGCTCGATCGACTAGAACCGGTCCATCGGGACCTCGATTCACCATCACTTGTACCGGCCATGGTTCGGATGCGATGGTGTAGTCATAGTCGCTGCGCGCATCGAGGTCTGAGCGGTGGTAGCCGGTCAGGCTGGTCAGGTTGTAGCGGCCAAACTCGTGGTTCAACTCCAGTGAGACCATCAGATCATCGACGTCGTACTTCGGTGTAAAGTCCAGCGCCTGACGTCGCTTGTCTTCAAATACCGGCGAATTGATAAAGTCGTCGATGGGAAACGTGAGGCCGGTGATCGGTGCGACAACAGAATTAACCAAAAACCCCGTCACCGTCGCCGCACTGTTCGTTCGCTCGGTGTTCAGGCCATTCGGAAGACAGCCGATAATCCCATCCGGGTCGCGTTGGCAGAGCTGATTACTTACGCGCAGGCGATTCGAAGTTTCTTCGAAGTAGTTTACGACCAGATTTGCCTCAGTATTCGCGTTCGACCAGCGAGTGGATGAACGCCACGAATACATGTCCCGGTCGTCGATGCGTTGTCCATTCAAGTCATTGGTGACAAATCCATCGCGTCTAAGCGAAAACGACGAAAAGCGCTGGGCGACCTGTTCACTAATGGGGAGATTCAACGCACCCTTGATTTTTGTATGGCTGAAGTTGCCGGCCTCAATGTTCACGAAGCCGCCGACTTCCTCGTCGGGTTTGCGGGTGATCAGGTTTAAAACCCCAGCGGTGGTGTTGCGGCCATAAAGGGTGCCCTGGGGGCCTCGTAGCACTTCCACTCGCTGTGCGTCGTAGAACTCCGACTCAAAGATCCGACCGGAGTTTAAGTAGACTCCGTTGAAGTGATTGCCGTTCCACTATCGGCTGCCACACCTACTGCAAGGTTGCCAATGCCGCGGATCGAGACTTCCGCGGTCGTGAAATTGCCCCTGCTCATTAGCATGTTGGGCACGTTGAACTGCATATCCAAAGGCTTGTTGATCAGCGCTCGATCCAGCTCCTCACCGCTGAAGGCAGTCACTGCGATCGGCGTATCCTGGATTGTGGTCGCCCGTTTCTCTGCAGTTACGATCACCTCTTCCAATAATGGCTGCTGCGCGAACGTCGGCGGAGCGCCAGTCGAGCCGATCGCAATCAGTGCGGTCAACACTTTGTATCGTCGCAGTGATGAGGTGCGGACAGGCCAGAGACAGCTGAGAGAGTTGGTGGTACCAGAGGCTCTGCGCGCTACAGATGCCCGCGGGGGTCTACGTCGAGAAATCCCGTCCATTAGCTAAGGCCCCTGAATGCTTATTCTTGTTTGCATGACCAATTGGCCACGCAGACGCTAGCAGACACAGGTATTGCGCTCAACAGCGCTGCCTCTGATGGAAGCCCTTTCGGACGATTCCCAACTGGCCTTCGTGACTGTCAACGGCGCGGTGATGAAGCAAAGCCGTGGCTATGGCGACGATCCGCAACGTGGCCAGGTGCTAAGAAGCGACTGAGTAATTTAGTGGACTAGCAAGGCAGGGCACTGGATCCGAGCTAGAAACTATCGGGACGCTAGTCCTTCTACGGCATCGGCACCGATGGCATCCAACACGGTTGAAGACCTGAGTATCTGTGGCAAGACTTGAGGTGGTTGCTGAGTTCGATAGACGACATACAAAGGTATGCCACTGCGACCGTGGGCCTCTACAAACTCGGCTATCAGCGGGTCGTAGTCAGTCCAGTCCGCGACCATGTAAACAACTCCGGAACGCCGAAAAGCGTCTTTCACCTCAGTTGTCGCAAGCACAGCTTTTTCGTTTGCTAGACAGGTGATACACCAATCGGCCGTCACATCAACAAACACTTCGCGGCCTTGTTCCCGCAGTTCTTGCAGGCGCTCCGGGGAGTAAGCTACTGCCCCGGCTGGGAGTTGCCGCGCGTCGCCGGACGTGGCGTCGGGTCGCCAGGTGGCGAGCGCCATTGCCAGCAGCACACACACCACAGCGAAACTGCGTGTTACCAGTGTTCTTCCGAATGACCAGCACCCCAGCGCGAGAAGCAAGCCGCCAAGAAGCGCCGCAGCCATGAAATCGATGCTCACTTGACGACCGGCGACCCAGAACAGCCAAAGGGCGGTCGCGTACATAGGAAACGCCATGAACTGCTTCAGCTTGACTGTCCATGGCCCAGGTTTGGGCAAAACGCGCCTGGCCAGCGAACTGTAGGACAAAAACAACATCGGACATGCCATGCCCGCACCTAGTGCCGCGAAAACCACGAGTCCCTCGCTAGCAGGTCTGACGAGGGCGTAGCCGAGGGCGCTACCCATAAACGGCGCTGTGCAAGGACTCGCGACCAATACGGCAAGAACCCCCGTGAAGAAGCTACCGATTGGACCGTCGCGTTGGGCAAGACCGTTTCCCGCATTCATGAAGCTAGCGCCGAGCTCTACTACTCCGCCTAGTGATAAACCGAGAACCACAAACAAATAGGCGAGTCCGACTACGACCCCCGGAGACTGCAACTGAAAACCCCAGCCAATGGCCTGGCCACCGCTGCGAAGACCGATCAGAAGCAATGCGATCAGCAGAAAACTGAACACGACTCCAAGACTGTACAGCAGCCCGTGTTGATGCCGCTCCCGCGCTGGGGCGCAGGTAAAGCTGATGACCTTCAGTGACAGGATCGGCAGAACGCAGGGCATGAGGTTTAGAATGACCCCACCTGCGAAGGCCAACAGCATCATCACTGCCAGAACTCGCAGGTCAACACCGCTCTGCGCAACTGCGCCTGAGGTCTGCAAGCCCACCGAGTCTGAAACCCGGTCTGCAATTGCTCTTGGATCCGGCGTAATCTCCGTCAGCCCGTCTTCGGTCACGCGGAAAACTTGTGTACGGGGTGGGTAGCACAGCCCCGCATCCGCGCACCCCTGCGAGGTTACAGTGATGTCTGTGCCAGCAAGAGCTGAATCCGCCGCTAGCCCCACTTGCAACTCGGAGTAGTAGACCTCAACCCTGCCGAAGTACTCGTCTTCCCGAATCTGACCGTCGGGTATGTTGCTGGCGATCCCTACCGTTTCTCCCGAATCGGATGCTGAGAACTTAAGTGCGTGTCGGTAAAGATAGTAGCCGTTCGGCATTTGCCAGATCAGGCGTAGGTCACGATCGCTTTGCTGTTCTATGGCGAGCGGATAGGCTTCTTCGACGGGTAGGAAATCCGGTTCGGAAAAACCACTCCCAAAAACTGCGCCGGGGTTCGTAGCAAGCCCAGCGCTGGAGGCGGGGCCTAAACTGTTCGTTGCAGCCAAAGCGGTTCGGCTCTCAAGCGTCGTGGTCCTGACTGATGCTTCGGGGATCGCTGACTGGTCAGGAAGGTAAGTCTGTGCCGCTACGGTCTCACTTGCAGCTGCGGTATACGCCAAGATGCACAGTCCGAATAACACCCACGCGCTACACCAGCGCGGCAGGCAGTATTGCGAACAGATGGCTGATGTTGTTCTCATAACCGAATTGTAACTGCTCCGCAGGTTGCTGGTGACCGTCGATTATCGCTTACTGCAGCTTTACATCGAAGGTTTCGTCAGAGGTCTGTCACGGTCGCTCACTGTGCCGAAGCTCTGTGTGCCAAAGCTCCGTGTGCCAAAGCTCACAGCAATATCTCCGCAACAAAGGTCCCCTCGGTGTACACTTTTGCGGCGGGCACCTTCGGTGTCTGCACTACCTTTTGAGGCGCGAAGGACTAGCGAGTTCCAGAGCGCAGAAGACTTGCCGTCAGTCATGTACGAGTACTCGCAGCGGTGATTCGAAGGCAATCAGTCGTTATCGAGGCAATGTCAGCTGTTTTCAGCATTTACTGGACGCAAGTTTGAATATGCTTACCCCTGAATTCATAGATTTACCCTTGCCTCTCTCTATCCCTATCCCTATCCCTATCCCTATCCCTATCCCTTTATGATGTGTCTGAGCATGTAACGGTCCCGGAGAGAACCGGCTCAGTGCGGCTGGGTGTGCCTAAGCGACTTGGCCAGATTATGGATGTTTTCCGTTTGCGAATTACTATCCCCGAGGTATGACCGCCAGCTGAACCCCTAGGTCCGAAAGATCAGTATTCGGCTGAACCCACTATTATCTCATCTGGCTTGCTACTTACGCTGATCTACGATCACTTGCGCGAGACCACCTGAACAATGGAGTTCTCTAGTATGCTTACAAAGTCCAGTTTGCGGTTCGCGGCGATCACCGCTTGGGCTGCAATCCCCTTCAAGCTTTATTCATCTGGTTATGGCCGTTTTCTGCTCGGCCCACGCGATGCCTTCGGTGGAGCGTTGCAGCGTAGGCTTGCGCGGCGATACAAAACGTCGATGCCGCAGTTTTCTGCCCGAACCGAAGCCACGTCTTGGTACGCACCTTTTCTCATCGCAGTTCTAGCAGGATCGACGTCTGGTCTTGCTGTCGCCGATACTGACCAAACGACGCTAACGCTGAGTGAGCCCTGGGTTCGCGCAATGCCACCGAGTAGGTCGTCAACAGCGGCTTACCTAACGGTAAGCAACAACTCTGACCAGCCTGTAAGCATCACCGGAGTGTCGAGCCCCGACGCGAACGCTACTCTGCACGAGACCGTTACCAGAGATGGACGATCTTTGATGCAGCCAGTGGATGAGCTGGTGGTACCTGCGAAATCAAGCGTTAGTCTCGCCCCAGGTGGACTTCACATTATGCTTATGGGACTCGCGCCAATGCCTTCAGCGGGTGAGAGCGTCGCTGTGTGCTTACAAACTGCGGGAGGGGATACCTGTGCTGATGCGCGCGTTCAACGCAACGCACCGTCAGCCCATCGAGAGGCACAACAAAAAGCTGAGTAGGCATGTTACGTTGACTGCTGGAGTCGGCCTTCGCCGTCCATCTGATTGCGTCGCCAGGTCCAGGTGCCGGCCCTACGAAAGATAACTGAGGTACGGTCGGTGAGCGTGATCCAGTGAGTGGCCGGCGAGTAGCAGTGGGCCGGCAGTTGGCAGGTGGTGCGTAGAAAGACCAGGTCACATGTTTGGAGAGGACTCGATGAGCAGTGAGAGCCATACAACCGCTGGCACCGGCGCGACTGGTGGTGCTGGTCACTCCCCTTCAGTGGGATTTTTCCGTACCCTTCGAAATATGGCCGACGACTACCTTCCTCAGGGCCGCTGGCTGAGTATTGCTGGTGTTGCGTTCGTGATCTACGCAGTAGTGGTTGCGGTTCTAGGTGCCTACTGGAGTATTGCACCGGCGGAGTTTGACGTTCGCGAGCGCGCAGCGAAATATACGTCGAGTGTGCCCGGCCCAGTCGTGGGGGCAGTTACGACCAATACCCTTGTGGCTGTCACCCACACACTACTTGATAAACCGGGCGGCTTTCTTGCGAACGACCGGTTTCCTCCGGGCTTGTACCTAGACAATATTCCCAACTGGGAATACGGTGTGCTGGTTCAGTCGCGCGATCTTGCTCGAGCGATGCGGGAATTCTTTTCACGATCTCAATCCCAATCCCAGGAAGATCCCGATCTCACCGTAGCAGAACCCGCTCTGAACATGAGCACCGATCACTGGATTCTGCCGGCGTCCGAGTCGAGCTATCGCCAGTCGATGGAGTATATGGACGCGTATCTTCAACGGCTCGCTGATCCGCAGGCAACCAATGCCCAGTTCTACGCCCGTGCTGACAACTTGCGGGAGTGGTTGGCAATGGTAAACACCAGGCTCGGAAGCCTTTCGCAGCGACTTTCGGCTAGCGTGGGTCAGCGACGCGTTAATACCGATCTGGCCGGCGAACAGGGTGCTGCCCAGTCGACGGCGGCGCCTGGCGAGCTGGAGGTGCAGACACCCTGGAACGAAATCGATGATGTTTTCTATGAGTCCAGAGGAGCGGCCTGGGCGCTAATCCACTTTTTGAAGGCCGCAGATGTTGACTTCGCCGATGTGCTGCAAAAGAAAAACGCTCGAGTCAGCCTGCGGCAGATCATTCGTGAGCTTGAGGCGACGCAGGACTTCGTATGGAGTCCCATGATTCTAAATGGGACCGGATTCGGATTCCTGGCAAACCATTCCCTCGTGATGGCGTCCTACATAAGCCGGGCGAACGCAGGAATCATCGATCTTAGAGATTTACTGGCTCAAGGTTAGAATCCTTAACCGGGTTTGCGATAGCGCAGGCGCGTGCCGGTCTCAAGAGACAACCGAATTTCCTCCGGAGCTAGCTCATCGGGGAAGTAAACCCCGCTTACCTTGGCATCTAGAAGGCTCGCGCCTTCCAGATTCGTCGTGCGAAAATCGACGCCGGACAGATCGGTGTTTCTAAAGTAGGCGTTACTGAAATCCAGGCCCTTTGCGTTCATGTTGCGCAAGTCCCGACCGCGATAGTCACCGTTCCTAAGCTCGCTGGTGTCAAGTGTATCCCGCTGGTCGTTGAAGGACTTTACGTCCTCCTGCCTAAGCAGTTGGTAGAGCGCATCGCTTTTGATCTTTGGTTTGTCTGTCATGCTTGGCCTCGGCGACTAAACAGTTTCCGCGTTCGTGCTGCGGCTCTCCCACATCGTCAAGTATGGCACCGCTTTACCGGTAGCCGTTAGGGTAAGCGACACCTCGTAGCGCACGATCATGCGCCAAAGAACTGGTCTCGCAGCTCTCCGTACTGATCTGCTTTTAGCCTTGGGCCCCACTGAGAAACTACCTGAGCCGCAGCCAGGGAGGCAAACTTTCCAGCAGTTTCAATCGATCGGCCCGACGTCAAGGCATACAGGAAAGCGCCTGCGAACATATCGCCAGCGCCGTTGCTGTCTTTGGCGTTAATTTCGTGACCCGCGACAGAATGAAGATTTGCTCCGTCAGAGCACAACGCGCCGTCGGCGCCTAAGGTGATCGCGAACTGCTTAGCCGTGGAGCCGAGCGCCTCTGCGGCCTCCGCTACTGAGTCTGTACCTGTCCACTGTAGCGCTTCAGCTTCGTTCGCGAACACGAGATCCACGCCTTCACCGACAATCTCCCGGAACTGGTCGGGAAAGTGCTCGACCATGCCGGGATCAGAGAAACTCACGGCGACAGGAACGCCATTGGCTTGGGCAATCTCACGGGTTTTAACCGCGGCCTCGAGTCCCAATGGAGAAGTCACCAGGTAGCCCTCGATATAGACGAACTCCGAGGCGGTAATCGCATCTTCGTCGAGTTGATCCGTGCTCAACCCGGCCGATGCGCCCAGGTACGTGTTCATACTGCGCTCCGCATCGGGCGTAACCAGTACCAGGCATTTGCCCGTGCCTTCCTCAGCGCTCACCGGAGAAGCAGAGTTGACGCCCGCGCTGCGCATATCAGCCACGTACAGGTCGCCGTCACTATCGTTGGCCACTCGGCAACTCATGAAACACGGGCCGCCAAAGGATGCGGCTGCAATTATTGAATTACCCACACTGCCTCCACTGGCGTGATGGGCTTCCACCAGATGTCCCTCAAGTGCCTGCAGCAGATCCGCTCGACGCTCCTGATCAACAAGCGTCATCAGGCCCTTTTCGACACCAATGCGTCTCAAGTCGGCATCTTCTACGCGCATTTCTGTATCCACCAGCGCGGCTCCGATGCCATAGATTTTGTACTTTTTCATTTCGAGTGATCGCGGTTTTTGAAGCGCGGCATTATGCGCAAGGTCGGAGCGAATGTCAGCGCCCCACTGGTTCGATGAGCCAGCACCTCGCTTGGCAAGGAGGGCCTGGCAGTGCATGGTGGACCCATGGCGAAGGTTTCCCAACTGCTTGTAAAAGTGGCTCTGATCCTGCTGTGCTGCGCGTTGGCACTTGTGTTCTATCTGGACGGAATTGTTACATCTACATTTCAGGCAAAGCGCTACGCTCTTCCGGCGATGGTCTATGCACGGCCGCTGGAGCTGTATGTCGGTGCTCGACAGAAAAAAGCTTCGCTGGTCACCGAGCTCGAATTGCTTGGATACCGTCGTCGTCAGAGTGTTCGAGCCCCTGGCGAGTATGAGCTGCGCGACACAGGCATTGAGGTTTACACCCGGGGCTTTGAGTTTCCCGACGGTATCGAGACCGCGATCCCGGTCACCGTACGGTTCAATGACGGCCTTGTTACCGCATTACAGTCCTCAACCGGCGAGCTGGACCTTCTGAGGCTGGAGCCGCTGTTGATCGGCGGAATTTACCCCAAACACGGCGAGGATCGGCTGCTGTTGCCGCTCTCGGACGCGCCGCCGACGTTGCTGGCTGGACTTAAGCTGATCGAAGACAGAGATTTCGACAGCCATCTCGGTTTTTCTGTGAGCGGCATATCGCGCGCTGCGCTTGGAAATATTCGCTCCGGTCGCGTAGTGGCCGGCGGTAGCACAATCACCCAACAGCTGGTGAAGAACTATTACTTGTCTCCGGAACGGACGCTGCGACGCAAGTTGGTCGAACTCGCGATGGCCGTCCTCATCGAACTCCATTTCTCGAAGGAGGAGATTCTTGAGAGTTACCTGAACGAAATTTATCTCGGCCAGGACGGGCCGCGTGCGATCCACGGATTTGCGCTGGCGTCTCTGCATTACTTCGACACACCCTTGGAAGATCTCGGGCTGCACCAGCAAGCTCTGCTCGTTGGAATGATTCGCGGACCGAGTCTCTACAACCCGTGGAGAAATCCGGAACGTGCCCTCGAACGTCGCAATCTTGTTCTACGAGTCATGGCAGCTGGTGGGGCTATCAACGATGAGCAGGCGCTGGTGGCGCAGGCTATGCCGCTGAGCTTGCGCCGTGGAACTCGCTCCGACAGCTTTCCGGCCTATCTGGACCTGGTCCGCCATCAGCTGCTCCAGCAGTATGAAAAATCCGATTATGGGAGCGCGGGCCTCACGGTATTCACCCCTTTCGACCCCCAACTGCAGCAGGCGCTTGAGTCTGGTACCGAGCGAGTACTCAATGCGTTAAACCCCGCCGGTGATATGCAAACCGGCAGTGTTGTCACGCGCACCAGTAACGGCGAGGTTGTCGCTCTGGTAGGCGGTCGCATACCCGGTGCTATTGGTTTTAATCGCGCATTAAATGCCCGTAGACCGGCGGGATCGTTGCTGAAACCTGTCGTCTACCTGGCAGCGCTGCTACAACCGCAGGATTTTACGCTGGCGACACTTGTTGATGATTCAGCGTTCACCGTTGAGATGGACAATGGAAAGCCGTGGTCACCGCGGAACTTTGATCGCGAGTCGCATGGTAGAGTGCCGCTTCATACCGCGCTAGCACGGTCCTATAACCAGGCTACAGCAAGGCTCGCGCAAGCGATTGGGCTGGATGGAATTGTTGCTACGCTTTCATCCCTGGGTGTCACTGAAGGAGTGGCGCGTGTACCGTCGCTCGCGCTTGGAGCGGGCGAATACTCGCCCCTGGCGATGACCAGGATGTACCTTCCCCTGGCGAAGGATGGGTCGAGTCCGCCGCTGCGCGCTATACGGTTCATCGTAAATCGTGATGGAGTCACGATCCGAGCGAATACGACCAACTATGAACGTGCAATCGATCCAAGAACAAACTATCTGCTGCAGTATGCGCTTCGAGAAGCCGTGAAAGAAGGCACTGGCAAGGCGGTGTACCGCTATCTGCCAGCCGATTTCCATGTGGCAGGAAAAACCGGTACCACCAACGATGGTCGTGATTCCTGGTTCGCCGGTTTCTCGAACGATCTTCTCTCGGTCGTCTGGATAGGTCGGGATAACAACAAGCCCACGGGATTGACCGGCGCTTCAGGAGCACTCCGTATCTGGGGAGAATTTATGGCTACAGCTAACAGCCGTCCGCTGGCCAATCCAGTACCGGAGGGTATCGAGCTGCATCGCGTTGACGACAGCACCGGTGAACTTACGGGCGAGGGATGCCCCAATGCCCGCCTACTGCCGTTCGTCCAAGGTTCCCATCCCGTTGCGACAACTTCATGCCGGGGTAATCGCGGCGGCGTCCGAAACTGGTTTGAGAGGCTGTTTAGAGGATGAGACCAATACGTTGGCCCGCTTTCTTGGTGATCGGCCTGCTGGCAGCGTGTGCCACGGGTCCGCAGCCGGTGTCCACTGAGAGTCCTGATGCCCGCAAACCGCCGGATACGCAGTCGACACCAGCGGTAACCGCACCCAGTGACGGCAGCGTAAAAAAGCAGCTGCCCATACCGACCGTCAAACTGATCGCGTCAGCCGTCGAGTTGCGCCGAGCTGGAGATCTGGACGCTAGCTTTGCGAGACTTGAGCGCGCGCTGCGAATCTCCCCGCAGGCGGCAGAGGTGTACCTCGAACTTGCTCGGAACTATCAAGTCAGAGGTGACTCCGTCTCCGCTACCTCGGCGGCTGAACGGGGACTGGCATACTGCGGGGGTTCAGTTTGCCGGGAATTGCAACGCTTTCTCCGCAACTAGACCCGGGACCAGGCCCCAAACTAACCGCCATCGGGCCGCCCCGTCGCGCTGCCTAAACCCTGTCCGTCACCGACACATGCGACCCTGCCGGCGTTGGGTGAAACTCCAGCAACTGATTTATACAGCTTGGTCGCTCTCCGATCGTGTGACTGACAAACAGTAGCTGCGTTCGACCAGCGCTGATTACCTCGTCCACAGCCTGCAAAAGTAAGCGGCGATGTGCGCTATCAAGGCCAAGTGTAGCCTCATCCAACAGCAGAATGTCGGGGCCTTTCACCATCGCCCGAGCCAGCAATACCAATCGTTGGAGCCCGAAACTCAGCGTGAAGAAATCAGCGGCCGCATACCTTCCAAGGCCAAGACAAACCAGCCACCGTTTACTGATGCGATGCTGCAGGTCACTGGGCTTGCGATGCAGGCCAACGCTATCAAAAAAACCTGAAGCTACAACCGACATCACGTCGCTGCCATTAGGTACCGAGAATTGCAGTCGGGCATCCACGCGACCGAAGCGGTTTTTTACGTCCCATACGCTCTCACCGCGCCCCCGCAAATGGCCAAAGAGAGCGACATGTTGTCCGTAGGCTTTGTGATTGTCGCCGGTCAGCAAATCGAGCAGTGTGCTTTTTCCGCTGCCATTAGGGCCGGCAATCATGCAGTGCTGATTGCGCCGTAGTTTCCAATTAAGGCTGGTAAACACCGGCTTACTGTCAAAACTTGCGGATACATCGATCAGTTCAATCGTTACAGCATCCGGTATCTCTCCCGACGATGCGTTGGCGGCTTCTATAAGATCGGCGGATATACGAAAATCGAGGTTCGGCGCCTGTAATGCGGCGACCGTCGCGGGTTTCGAGAGTGTCTCTGCCTTTGGTCCGCAAGCCGCGATGCGACCTCGATCAAGGACGAGCACTTGGTCGATTGCCTTGGGAATTTCCTGTTGATCACGGCACAGAACCAGTACCGCCGGCAGCTGAGGAATGAGTGTATCTAGCGCCTCACTTAACGACCGCTGCGTGTCTCTATCCAATCCGTCCATCGGACTGTCAAGAATGAGAAGTGGGGGCTCCAGAAGCAGCGCATTGGCCAGCAGTGTCTTTCGCAGTTCTCCAGTGCTCAGGAATCGGACACCGCGGTCGAGCAGTGGCCCCAGCTGAAGCAGGTCTAGAACTTGCCGTCTAAGCACTTCGTTTGTTTCGCTTTCCGGGAGGAGGTCTTCCACCCGAGTGCCGCTGTCGCTCGCGCTTGCGGCAAACTCAGAGCAATCGAGTTTACGGTCCCTATCGCAAAGCAATCGACCCTGTTCAAAATCGACGAGAATGGCACCGCGGTTTGCCAGATCGTGCGACCGATCCAGTCGACCTGAAAAGTGCGGTAGCTCACCACTGAGAACCTTGGCCACTGTTGTCTTGCCAGACCCATTAGCTCCCAGGACAGCCCAGTGTTCGGTCGCGTGCCAACACCAGTCGATCGCTCTTAATGCGGGCTTGGCTCGATAGGTGAGCCCGAGCTGATGCATTTGAAAAAGTTGCGCTGGTGCTTGGTGGTTCATCGCAGGCTTCTTTACGTTCGCAAGCTAGTGATTATGTAATCACTGAACGCGTTTGTCCGTGCTTTCGCGTAGCATGTGGAACTCCTGCTGAAAGTGCTTGACCAAGCCATCGCCGATCCCCTGCATTGCCAGAACAAGACAAACCTGACCACGGTGACTGATAGTTGTCTGTAACGCTCCTTCAAATGGCCGAAACTGGTCTTGCGTCTCATCGACCGAAACACAAATGGTCCAAAGTTCTCTCCAGGCGCGCTGCCGTGGCGCTTGTTTTACAGCTACGGGCCGGCGAGCTTGGCGTGCTTATGATCAAACGGGCAGAGAGACCCGGAGACCCCTGGTCGGGACACATGGCATTTCCGGGTGGGCGTCTTGAGAAAGCCGACCGCAATGGTCTCGCTGCTGCGAAGCGCGAAACAGACGAGGAGATCGGTTTGCAACTCGGCCCCCAGGAGCCCTGCATAGGCCGACTATCGGATCTGCACGCTGTGAATCGACGGTTTCGAGGTGCACTCGTGATCTCTCCTTACGTGTTTCATCTTAAGCGGAGTGTGAACTTTCATCTTAACCACGAGGTCGCGGAGCTTGTATGGATACCCATGGAGTTTCTGCTCGATGCAGAAAACAGAGAAGAAATGCTGTGGGAAAGGGGTAAGCTTCGGTTGAAAATGCCATGCTATAAGTACGAAGGCCGAAAAATCTGGGGTCTGTCGTTGAAGATGCTTGACGAGCTCCTGGATGTAGTCGCCGGGGAATCTTCCAGTAGGCCTCGCTGGCGGAGGTTTTGAACGTACCCTTTGTCCGGCAAACTGGGGGTCTTCAGAAAATTCGACTTTCCGGACCGGCAACGCTCAAATGCTCGAGGTCGCCACTTCAGCGCTGTTTTGCAATTTTCTTGCATTTATTTTGCGTAAATCTCACATCTCTCTCTGTTCGATTCGTTTCACTGCGTATGTCGCCAAGCTTTACCGGCGCCGCGCATTAAAGCACCGCATTCAAACCAGGCGCTTTCACACTCGATAATTGAATCTAACAGCGCCAGGCAACTTTGCCGTCCGGAGGGAGAAAGTCATGACTAAATTAACACGCAGAGAAGGTCTCGCCGCGATGGGGGCTGTCGTGGGCGCTCTTTCGTTGTCGAGCAACAGCAGTGAAGCCGCAGCGAAAGCGGCTGCTGCCTTCGATCAGTCGAACGTTAAATGGAACACGCTCGAAGGTGCTGACCATGTGTGGTACCACATTTTGAACGTTGACCGGGGTCGCAAGGTCGTGGACGTGCTGTTCAAATTTGCCGCCAATGAGCGTGTTTTTCTCCATAGGCACCACGCGGATTACAGCACATTCATCATTCAGGGCGAATTGCGGCTCTACAACGCCGAAGGCGATATCACTGAGATTCGCCCAACCGCCAGCTTTGTCCAAAAGTCCGCAGGAGGTCCTCCGCATACAGAAGGTGGTGGTGACGAGGACTGCATAGCATGGTTTAGCAACGTGGGGACCGATGGTGTTATTTACGAAATTCTGGACCCGGACGGCAACACCGTGAACACTCTCGGTTTCTCTGATTTCGAAGCTCTGTGGTCGGCGCAACCGGATGCCGTACAGCCGCTCATTCCCGGATGAAAAGTACAAATCCTGTTAACACGGTCAGAGTCGCCACCGCCGGATGTCAGCAACTCACCCTTCAGTCAAGTGAGTAGAGGGGTAGGCGAGCAGCGAGGGTAGAGTGCGCACAGCCCACAAGAAAGACTGGCAACGACGCGGTGTGAGATGTGCAGTGAAAAGTTCGTCCAAGCCCTTCGGGATGCGATGGAAAACTAAACACTAATCAGTGCTCTCTCTTTACCGAAGTTAGAAACAACCCAGGTGCGTTACGTACGTCTAGAAGCTCGCCTTTAAGCGCCTTGTGGGCTACATGGCCGCCTTATCCACTACCTGATCAGCCGGAGCCCAGTTAATGTGGGTTCCGGGGTTCTGCGTGTGGCGTCGTCGAATTTCCTCTCGGGCGGAACGGGCCAAACCGAATCTGATAATTTATGCACTAAAAATTGATTTCTTATTGGGTTCGGGCCTATTGGCGAAAAGCTTAATACCCCGGCATTGAACATGCTTGACCAGAGATCCTAGTCTCTGCGGGTGCACCGGAAGAGATCAAGGCGGTTTTTTTAGCGGAAAAACGGTTCCGCTTGATGCGAGCAAAAACCGTCTTCAGTCGATCCAGCTGACCTTCGTCCAGTGTTTGTCAAAGAAACCGTTGGTGCCAGTTCGGCTTGTCTATTACACGATTCATCGAATAACCAGGCGCAAAAGTCCGAGTGCTGGTGCTGGGTTACCGAAGGGATTATCCGGATAGACGACTTCGTTTTTGTCTTAAATGCTCTATTCAATGCCTCCGTTCACTCTATGTAGAGCGCTAAAAAAGCCGTGCTGAATGGAAAGATCTTCAGAACGGCCTTTCTTCTCCGGTTGAGGGGAAAACTTGCGCTTGTAGGATGTGACGTGCCCGTCTTGATAATTTAACCGGCAGCATTTAGTTTTCGTATCACGTCAAGCCCGTGCTGATAACCGCATACGAATACCCAAACAAATGGCGAGCATCTCGAATACCCAAACAGGTGTTTCCCAGTTTCTTCGTGCGTACCATGTGATCGGGCGTGATTCCACGCGGGTGGACACTGCGTTAACCGCTGAGACTTGCTCTAGGTTGCATGCGGTCATCCACTGGTCGGACGACCGCTGGTTCTTGAAGGATCTCAGCAAACATGGCACCTGGGTAGACGGAGTCCGCTGCTCCACAGACACCAGGTTGTCCGATGAGCATCTCATTCAGTTCGGACCCGACACCTCAGAGCTCTGGAAATTAGAAGACTTATCTGCCCCCAACGACCTTCTAATCGAGGATAGCGATGGGTCGATGACTCTCGCGCTGGAGAAATACGTTGTACTTCCAGGTGATCGGCAGGCTCATGCACTTATGTATGAGCCAACGCTTGGGGGTTGGTGCCTTTACTCGGCGGATGAGTCTGAGTCCGTCGCCGGCCCTTTTGGCCACGGCGACTACGTTGTCTGCGGCAATAAGCGTTGGCGGGTGTTTACCGCAGACCCCAGAACCTCCACTCCGGTTATGAACGACCGCTCCGCCGTTAGCACACTAGAGATTGTGTTGCACACCAGCCTGGATGAAGAGTCAACGCACGCAAAAATAAACCACGGCGGGATTGAGCACGATCTAGGGTTTCGGAGTCAGCACTACTTGCTGCTGCATCTGGCACGGGTCAAGTCGGAGGAGCGAGAGGCGGGTATCGACGAGGTCAGCGCCGGTTGGATGGATAAGAGCCAGCTCTGCCAGCAACTAGGCTTGAGCCCGAACAATCTCAATCTTCAGATCCACCGGGTACAACAGCTTCTTCTTGAGCACATTCCCTTTCCCAGTTCTGCCACAGCGCTACTGCTTGAGAAACAACGCGGCCGTATTCGTTTTGGAAGCATCGGCTGCCGCGTGTACAAGGGTTCGTCACAGATTGCTCAACTTCCCCAGACGTAGGTGGCAGCGTGAACTCCCTGGACCAGCCGCCTGAGGGGCGATTTCAAATTGACGGTCCGATCGGAAGCGGCGCTAACGCTGATGTGTTGCTGGCTTTTGATTCGTCCCTCAACCGTAAGGTTGCGCTTAAGCAGCTGCGCTCTGAGCAGCTGAATACCAAAGCAGTATCATTGATTCTGGGCGAGGCTCGACACTGGGCTCAGGTCAATCACCCCAACATTGTGGGCGTTTTTGACGTTATTCGCCTGGATGACCGACCGACGATCGTCGCCGAGTACATCGATGGCACGTCCCTACGTTTCGCCCTGATCGAGAACAACTGGACCCTCGTCGAGCGAGTGCAGTGTTTGCGAGCGATCGTCGATGCACTGACTGCTCTGGCAGAGGCCGGAATCAGCCATGGCGACATTCGGCTGGAGAACGTTCTGGTATCGAAGTCCGGTAACGTAAAGCTGACCGATTTTGGGTTGAGTCAGATGAGTGAGGATTTCTCCCCTGCCAACTCGCGTCATCCCACCGGAAGCACTGCTTCTATCAACGATTTGACCGCCTTTGCTCAAGTGTTCAGTGAGGTCATTCCCGAACACATGCGGACGCGGCTGTGCGACCACATCCTCAATGGCCTTGGCTCTGATCGGGATCTAAGTTCGCTGTCAGAGCAGTTGCGTCTTCTTCACGCCGAGTCGTGTCAGGAAGAAACCCCCGATACTCCAGTCGCGACCGCGGGACCGAGAGTGTACGTCTGGGCGGCCGTGGGCGTTCTAATTCTGTTAGTGGGTCTGGCACTGGTTTGGTATGAACGGCCCAGGCTACCTACTCATGTCGTTATAGATACCACGCTGCTTGAGACAGCAGACGGTCTTCCCGCAGAGATGCAAATGGGCATGAAACTCATGGTTCAGTCCGCACTGGAGCAAGGTGTGCTGGCCGACAAGCGGCTATTGCTTCTCGATAGCTCTGAGATCTCCGACGATTGGGCGCAAATGGCCTCCGATCATCGGAACGTTCAATTGTCGCGGGTAACGCCAATCATTGAATGTGAAGGTCGTAGTTGCCAGATTTTTTTTAAGCATGAGTCAATCCATGGCCGAAAGGCACCGAGGATGACGGTATCTGAGCGAGTCCCGTTTCTTGGGGATGGCTCAAGACAATTGTTTGAGATCGCACAGCATCTCTTTGCTTCGTTGCCATTGGGTTCGGCCGATGTAAGCCTCAAGAAGAAGCTTCCGATACACGCTCTGAACCGATACAACGAGCTCCATCGCAGCGTGAATCTCGACAGCGCAGACTGCCAAGAGTCCATAGAAGCGATTAACGAGATAAAGCGCGAGTTGCGAGACTTTCCGCCTGTTTACCGGCTGGGCGTGTACTGCGGACTGGAGATTTTCTATGTCTCCGGCGAGAGTGACGTGGCGGTGCGGCAGACTGAGAGTCTGGCTGCTTTTATTGCCAGTCATCCTGAGCAGTCGGCTAGCCTCTACGGTGATCTGGTAAAGAGCTCAGCTGAGCGCGGTGACTTTGACGCGGCACGGGAGTTTCTCGAACGCGCGGCCGTTGCTAAAGCGGATTGGTGGTCGCTGTCTCTGTGGGAGGCCGACATGCTGTCATACATGGGGGAGTACGAACAGGCCTCGGAGCTGTATGAATCGGCAGTGCAGGGTTTTCCCACGCGAAACGCCATCATCGGTAGCGCCATAAACTACTACTACTGGGGTGAACTTGAGTGGGCCAACCGGGTCATCAGGCAAGGCGTGGCTGCGTTTCCAGACGATTCACGCACGTTAAGTCTCGCTGGACTCATAAGTCTAAACTTGGGAGATTTGGGTGCAGCCAGGGTCCACCTCACAAAAGCCCTGGCAGGTAGTAAGAATCTGAACTATGCAGCCAATATGGCGCTCCTCCATCTGCTAGCCGGAGAGCCTCAGGCTGCAGAACAGCTACTGCGTCCCTACTATGAGGAGACTGGAGGCGACGCGACTGTGATCTTAAATTTGGCTGACTCCCTGGAGCTTCAGGATAGAAGGGAAGAAGCAGCCGTGTATTACAACGAGTTGGCCGCGCTTGGAGGACGTGAACTCCACCTTTATGAGATCACGAGCAAGGCGCAAGCTCTGGCTCATCTAGGGCGATTCTCCGAAGCGATTCGCTTAGTGAAGGAGACCAGAGATCGATTGGGTGCTACCTCAAGCGTACTTTACGCAACAGCAACCATCTATGCACTAGCAGACGAACCGAACAGCGCGTCAGCCGCAATTCTGGAAGCATCTGAATCGGGATATCACCCCGTTTGGTTTTCTTTCCCCTGGTTTACCGATTTATGCGGCCTCGCTGTCAGCGAAGCCGGGGTAAATGAGGTGCTTAGGTGTCACGACGGTTTACTCCTGCCATCCACCTAGGGCCTTCTCCCTGTATTTCCATCAGGGTCAGCCGATGCAAATATCCGGCACTCCCCGCTCTCCAGGGTTGTTTCCATTGCCAGAAAGCTGAACTTGAAGCTCTCACCTGCGTTGTCCAGACAGGTCACGGTAACGACAAGCTGGTTGCTGTCATTGCCGCTCACAACCTCAAAGCAGCGCTTGTCGTCACCGCCATTGGTGGCAAATATCATGCCCTGGGCCGCGAATCGCCAAACGGATTTGCTGGTCTGCACCGCGGAATCAATATTGATCTTCATCGTGAACGATTCAGATAGTCGCTCGGCTGGACTTGATGCTGAACTGAAAAATATATCTAGCGTTGAGATGTGAGTTTTCTCGCTGTCTGAGTCGCAGATCAGCTTCCACTCCTGTGCCTGCCCGCTAACTGGAAGCTGTGGTGTTAAGGTAAATGTGCGTGTCTGGCTCTCGCCTTGCGGTATGTCGAATTGCATGAGGATTCCCTGCTTATGCTCGTTTCACCAACAAGGTATCCGCGGACGTTGCGAAGCTCTATTTCTAAGTCTTTCTAAACCCCGCAAAATTCTTACAGAGTCGGAAGGTTACGTGCAGATGGCTGGGGAAAGGTCACTACTGCCGGGCAGCATACAAGCTCGCTAAAGTGCTTAAACGTAGTACTTCACAAGTTCTACCGGGCACTCAACGACAAGCGGCCGGTTTCCAGGTGCGGCGGGACTGATTACCGCCTGATTACCGCCGGCAGCTTTTGCCTCGGTCAAATGCTGATCCGCATTGTCGATCAACTGGCCGAGCGACAGCCCTTCACCATAGGCGATTCCAATAGAGAGGGTTACCGCAATGTTCTCGTCGTCACCCTTGAATGGGGTCTCTGCAACGGCAGCCAGATGAGCTCGCGCTATCTCTGGCAAAAACTCTGGATCAGGGGCGACAAGGAGTTTGGTGAACTCCTTCCCACTGAAGCGAGCGATCAAGTCGGACTTCCGCGTGCGGCTCTCCAGACGCTCTGCGATGCCCTTAACCACCTCATCACCGGAGTCGTAACCATAGTAGTCGTTCACCGCCCGAAAGTTATCGATGCTCATCATCATGACCGCGCAGCTTTCACCAGACCGGCGGGCCTGAGCTAGCTTCGATTCACCGATTTCGAAGAACGAACGGCGGTTGCTGAATCCCGTGAGTTGATCCTTGTTAGCCAGATTATGCAGCGCATCGATGCGATCCAGCGCATTCAGGTTTTGCGACACCCGACAGAACAGTTGTTCACGCTCGAAGGGTTTGCCGAGGAAGTCACTGGCGCCGGCTTTGAGGAACTGGATATGCGTGTCTGACTCGGTAAATGCGGACACCCCAATAATCGCCAGCCTTCTTTTGTGAAATTCTCGGACAACGGCTTTTGTAAACTCAAGGCCATCCATGTTGGGCATTATGAAATCGGTAATCACCAAAGAGATATCTTCTCTCTTTCTTAGTACCGCCAGCGCTTCTACGCCATCTCGCACGGCGATTACGGTGAGCTGAAATTCCTCGAGTGCGCGTTTTAACCTCATTCTCTCGGGTGTGCTGTCATCCGCTATCAGGACGATTCTGCTGCGATTGCAAATGATTCGATTGACTGTCTGAAAGAGATACTCAAGGCTCGCAGGGCTTTCTTTGATTATGTAGTCAATCACCCCGAGGCGAACGATAGAATCGCGGATGACGCGTTCGTAGCTTGCCGAGAATACGATCGACGGCACATTCTTTTCGACGGCAACGAATTCCACTACTTCCGTACCGTTGGCATCGGGAAGGTTCAGATCGAGTAGGGCCAGGGTGAATTCGCTGCCACCGGATAAAGCCGAGCGGGCCTCCTCCATGGTTTTGACCCACGTGACTTCCGTGTCCGACCGCCGCTGCAGTCTCCTCTCGATGATGTTCCCAAAAAAATCCGCGTCTTCTACCAGCAGGATTTTATCCATGGTTCTATCCTCTTCTCCGTGGCCGAGAAAATTCAAGCTTTCAATGTTCCTCACCGTTTGCAATCGAGTGTAATGCTCTGAAAGCTTCGCACTCGATCACCGCGGGGTTTTCCATAGCGCGGTAGCGCTGCAGTTTGTCGGTGCAGCGAGTTGCGTGTTTCCGATGCCTCGAGCAGTATCGCGCCACCGAAGTTACGCAGGACCAGCTCCAAGCACTAAAACGTATACAAACGGTGAAGAAAAACGGGGTCTTTGTCAGGATTGCGTCCGCTAATGCCGAAAATTGAATTTGTGGCGCTGTATTTCCTTAACGGACTGCGCATATTCGCAGTCAGTTCCCGGAGGGTTCGGACCTTCAGCCTGAAGTGAGCCTAAAGGAGCCAAAAGGTGCCCCCATGGCGAAATGGCGTCCGAAAACAGGTGTGTGAGAGCCAAGATGTGCAGAAGCGGATGGGCGTGCGAGAAATTATGCGTGCCTAGGTGCTACGCATTCTTCGACCAAATCTCTGGATAAGAGTACTTCACCGTTAGTTTTCATTCGCAGGCAAGTCGCCGCGCAAAAATGCCTTCGTATCCAGCATGAGTTCTCGCACCTGAGGGTCGCGCTTACTGGCTTCCAGCACCGCTTCGCGCGAAGTTTTGCCTTTGAGAAAGGAATCGACGACGTCGACTAGTACCGGAGTCATATCCGGTTCTCGTGCCCAACGCGGTGCATCGACTAAATTGCCCGTGACAACACCACTGTCGTACTTGAGCCAGTATCCACCACAGCTGGATAGCTCATAGTCATCCACGCGTCCGAAACTCACATTCGGGGTTCCAGGATCAAAGCCACCTTCGGGAACCGCGCGAATCCGGGAAAGCGCGAACATCCAGGTCGTTTCAATCGGGAACTCGTCCACTTTTGGCCGGCAGTAGTTTTTTGCCTGCAGCCAGACGCGCACCTGCTCCAGATAGGCCTGGCCCTTCAGGCTTTGTGCGACTTCGATATCTATTGAATTGCCCTTTTGCTGCTTCACTTTAGCGACAACGACCAAATCCGTGTTCGGCGCAACCTCGGTAAAGCTGCCGTTCCACAGGCAGGCGCAGCCATCCGCTTCGTTGGCAGCCGCTTTTCCGCCGCCCACGACAGCCGCAATAAACAGGAGCAGGAATGCGACCGGGGCAGTTCTCATCTTTATCAGTTGAGGCATCTACACTGCCACCTCGAAATTAAATGTAACTAAAGCGCCCATTCACTGGGTTGTCTGGCGGGGCTTGCTACTGGGCCTTGCCATCGCGAACATTTCGCTGACTCTGGTGTAGTCCTGATACCCCAGCCGAGCGAGTGGCTCGTAGCGCGTGATATCGAAGCGACCGCCCACAATACAGTCCTCGCGCAGGTGTACGCCGATGACTTCACCGAAAACGACAATGTTGTTTTCTCCCGGTAACTCGACACTACTCACCAGCTTGCATTCCAGGCTCGCGGGTGCGTTTTCGATTCGGGAGCAGTCGATCATTTCACAGTCTCGCCGCGCAATTCCGGCCAGCTCGAACTCGTCCACCTCCTTACCATAAGCACCGGACGTGGTGTTCATTGCATCACGCATGGCGTACTCCACCACATTGACACAGAAAACACCGGTATCCCGAATGTTGGACACGGAATCCTTGCCCCAGGTTCGATCCGGCTTTCCCATGGTTGATGCGAACATGATCTGTGGTGGTGTATAGGACACCCCGTTGAAGAATGAGTACGGAGAAAGATTCTCGGTACCGTCCGAGGCACGTGTCGCTACCCACGCAATAGGTCGCGGTGTGATGACTGCGCTAAAGGGGTTGTGCGGAAGCCCGTGGCCATTTTTGGGTTCGTAAAACACTGCAGAGCGTGCCTCCGGTTGGGCTAGGGGCGGTACTGTCCGGTGAATAGGCTGTTCAGCTGTGCAACAGTTTCGCAGCTTCGACTGCGAAGTACGTCAGGATCCCGGCACAGCCAGCTCTTTTGAATGCGACCAGGGACTCAAGAACAACTGCCTCGCGCGTCAGCCAGCCATGCTGAAAGGCCGCCACATGCATCGCGTATTCGCCGCTCACCTGATAGGCAAAAGTCGGCACCTTCAACTCGCTGTTGACTCGATTTACGATGTCAAGGTAGGGCATCCCCGGCTTTACCATGATCATATCCGCGCCTTCGGTGAGATCGAGAGCACATTCATGCAGTGCTTCATCAGTATTGGCCGGATCCATCTGATAGCTGTACTTGTTGCCGCCCTTGATGTTCCCCGCCGAGCCGACAGCATCTCGAAAAGGCCCGTAGTAGCTCGATGCGTACTTTGCGGCATAGGACAGGATAAGCGTGTTGCAGTGGCCATCATTTTCTAGTCGATCGCGGATAGCGCCGATACGTCCGTCCATCATGTCCGACGGCGCCACGACATCGGCTCCCGCCGCGGCGTGGCTGGCCGCCTGCTGCACCAAGGTGTCTTTAGTCGTGTCGTTCAGCACGTAACCCCGATCATCGATAATGCCGTCCTGTCCGTGAGTGGTAAAAGGATCCAGTGCCACATCGGTTATGACGCCGAGATCTGGCAGTGCTTCCTTGAGCGTTCGAACGCAACGCTGCACGAGACCATCGGGGTTGTAGGCCTCCTCGGCGAGCAGGCTCTTCTTATCGCCAGGAACTACCGGGAACAGGGCGATAGCGGGAATCCCGAGTTCGTGGACTTCTCGCGCGCATTCCAGGAGCAGATCAAGACTCAGGCGCTCCACTCCCGGCATCGATGGAACGGGTTCCCGCTGTTGCTCGCCCTCCAGCACAAACACCGGATAGATGAAGTCTGCCGCGCTGAGCGAGTTCTCTCGTACCAGTGACCGAGAGAAAGTGTTTGCTCGCAAACGACGCATGCGCGTCTGTGGAAAGCTGCCCCTGCTGCTTGTAAAACTCATTCTGACTCCTTACCGCGGTGGCCGCTCCATGGAAGGTTTGTGGCGACCAGTGACACTTTTGTCGACGTTACCCGAACTGCCCCGGCCGGTCTCAGAGAGATGCAAAAGCCTGGGCGGCTGCATCAACAGTCGCTGCGATATCTTCGTCGGTGTGAGCCGCCGACATAAAGCCCGCCTCATACGATGCAGGAGCGAGGTAAACACCAAGCTCCAGCATTTTGTGGAAGAACTTCGCGAATCTCTCCGTATCGCAAGCCATCACATCTGCATAGTTGTTTACGGTTTCGGACTCGGTGAAGAAGCCACCAAACATAGTGCCGGCGTGATTCGTGGTGAACGGAACGCCCGCCCTATCGGCCGCGTCCTGCATGCCTTCGCACAACTCCCGGGTATGGCGGAACAAGTCTTCGTAAAACCCGGGCCTCGAAATGATCGCCATGGTGGCAAGACCGGCAGCCATCGCTACCGGATTGCCGGAGAGAGTGCCGGCCTGATACACCGGGCCAAGCGGAGCTATCTGCTCCATGATCTCGCGCTTACCACCAAAAGCTCCCACCGGCATGCCTCCGCCGACGACCTTTCCAAGGCAGGTAAGATCTGCATCCAGACCCAGGTAACCTTGGGCCCCCGCTGTTCCGAAACGAAAACCTGTCATGACCTCATCGAGGATCAGAACGGCACCGCTGTCGGTACACACCTCACGCATCGTTTCCAGGAACTCCGGCTCGGGAAGCACGCAGTTCATGTTTCCCGTAACAGGCTCGACAATTAGGCAAGCGATCCGATCCCCGTACTCGGCAAACGTCTGCCGCAGACCCTCACTATCGTTGTAGGTAAGCGTCAGCGTGAAATCAGCCAGCGCACTGGGAACGCCCGGTGAGCTTGGTACTCCGAGCGTTAGAGCGCCAGACCCCGCTTTTATCAGTAGCGAATCCGAATGCCCGTGATAGCAGCCCTCGAACTTGACGATCAGATCTCGGCCCGTGTAGCCGCGCGCTAGGCGCAACGCGCTCATGGTTGCTTCGGTCCCGGAGCTGACCATCCGCACCAGATCCATGTTGGGCATGATGCGGCAGATAGTATCGGCCAGCTCGATTTCCAGTTCAGTTGGAGCACCGTAGCTCAGACCTTGCGAAGCCTGCTCAACTACAGCCTGCCTGACCTCGGGGTGGTTGTGGCCCATGATCATCGGGCCCCAGGAGAGAACATAGTCGATATATCGCTGGCCGTCGGCGTCATACATGTAGGCGCCGTCTGCGTGATCGATGAACAGCGGTGTTCCACCTACGGCTTTGAATGCGCGTACGGGCGAATTCACGCCGCCTGGTATATGCACTTTTGCACGCTCGAAGAGCTCCGCGGATCGACTCATCGCGTTAGATTTCCTTCCCGGGTCACACACAGACCATTTTTTAGTGTTCGCTGCCTGTCGGCAACGAGGATATTGCCGGTATGTTGTCAGAATGATGGCAGCTGTGCCAGAAACCAGTACAGGATCTGGACCGGGGCCCTTGATCTCGGATTTGACGAAAACGCTATTTCGGTCGTGCGATGCGCAGCGGGATCAGGTGGCAGTCGACGATGACTCACAAGCCATCAATGCGCCGCAGGGTAAAACGATCAATCATGTCCCGGGTAAGAACGCCGCGGAGCACCCGTTTACCTCCTTCTTTGCGATAAACGCAGATCCCCTCTGCCGTCTTTACGCGAAGCACATCCAACGCCTGGCTGAGAGTTGCTTGCTCGGGGGCATGGGCGATACTCCAGCGCCTGAGTGATGACTCCGTGATGTCAAAATCCGGAGATTCGGAAGATGCCTCGGGATCGCCTTTACGAGCCTCAAGCAGATCTATCAATTCTGGCCCATTGACCAGAAAGAGGTCTTCATTCTCACGGCGAATCAAGCACCAGTTGGGCACCTGCACCGCCAATCCACTGCCAATGGCGGCTGTCATTCGCTCGCCGATGACAACCACACTGCCATCGAAGGCGGAACTAATGTCGGTGCGATGTAGCAGCTGATTCAATGGGTCGTCAGGTACTCGCAGTTTGCGCTGTTTAAGCACCATCCGATGCGCTGAGAGTTGCTTGAACACGGTCAGATTCATCAGGTGCGCGGCAATGATTGCGAGGAGAGCGGGCATCGCCACGCTGGTGCTCTGCGTGAGTTCAATAACGGCCAGGCTGGCGGCGAGAGGCGCTCCCAGGGTGGTCGCCATCATCGCGCCCATCCCAATCGTCACATACATTCCCGCATCAATTGCCAGCGTGGGCAGGGCGAGCTCGGCAATCGAACCAGCTGCCCCCCCGACACAAGCACCAATCATCAAACTGGGTCCGATCACTCCGACCGGCATCCCGAGACCAAGACTTAGTGCCGCAGTGACGACCTTGACGGTGGCGATCAGTATCAGCGCGGTCCAGGCCAGCTGTCCGAACAGTGCTGACTCCAGCGTGTCATAGCCGAGCCCCAGGGTTTCGGGTACCCAAAACGCCATGCAGCCGCTCACGGTTCCCGCTAGAAGGAATCGCAGCAGCACCGGGCGTTCGTTGAAGGTCGATGCACGCGAGCTGATTTTCACAAAGATCGCCCCGTATACGCCGCACGCTAACCCCAGGCAGAGAACGAGAGGGAGCTCGGCAAGGCTCGCCAATTGAAACTCACCGACTTCAAAGATCTCAACACCGCCACCAAACTGTTTGCTCAAAGCGGATGCTGTAACCGCGGAGAGCATTACCGGGACAAACCCTGCAACCGAATACTCGCTGACGATGACCTCCATAGTGAAGATCACACCGGCCAGGGGCGTATTGAATGCAGCAGCGATGCTACCGGCCGATCCGCAGGCGATGAGTACGCGAAGACTGTTGTTAGGAAGTCCCAGGCGCTGTCCAGCTAAACTGGCGACAGCGCTACCCAGGTGAACTCCCGGCCCCTCACGTCCGCCGGATTGGCCCGTCGATAGGGCGGTCACACCCCCAATAAACTGCGCCAGTGCATTGCGCAGAGGTAGTGCACCATAGCTTCCGTACATTCTCGAGATGACATGGGCAATACCCGAGTCTCGGTCTTCCTCGCGAAGGAATGTAAAGAACAAACCGAGTACGAGGGCTCCTCCTATCGGAAGTAAAGAGCGATATAAGGGAGGCAGCGCTTCAAAATTGTCTGCCCGATTGTCTACTCCCCAAAGCAGCGCAACCTTGTCAATCGCGTGCTCAAAAATGATCACCGCTGCGCCTGAAAGAAAACCGGCCCCGATGCCGAGAATCGCATAGGCCAGCGCAGACTCGTAACGAGTCAGCGACCGACGATATTCGAGGAGCTGCTTGAACAATGCCGTATCCTGGCAAAAGCGGGATGTTAGCAGCAATAAAAATGACCGTGACGATATACTGAGTCGGATTTCGTTTGGGAGAAGTTAGATGGTGCGGGTCGCGGTGGTCGGAGGAACCGGCTACACGGGAGCGGAATTGATCAGGTTGGCTCTGGCGCACCCAGAGGTTGATCTGCGAGCGGTTACTTCCCGAAGTGATGAGGGCGTCGCTCTGGGAAAGTACTTTCCCAGCTTGAGCGGGCATAGCGACCTGAGCTTTGTCGCACCGGATGATCCCGAAGTTGAGCAGTGCGACGTCGTGTTCTTTGCCACACCGCACGGGGTCGCCATGAACGATGTACCGCGGTTTCTGAACGCCGGTTGCAAGGTTATCGATCTGTCTGCAGATTATCGAATTAAGGACGTAGCGCTATGGGAACGCTGGTACGGTGTGAAGCACGCGAGCCCCGAGCTTATTGAGGACGCGGTATACGGCCTACCGGAATACAATCGGGAAAAACTGCGCGACGCCACTCTTGTGGCTTGCCCGGGTTGCTACCCGACGGCAGTGCAGCTTGGGTTTCTTCCTCTGCTGATCTCGGGTGTGGTGGATCCCGGCTCACTTATCGTGAGCGCTGTGTCTGGGGTTAGCGGGGCTGGACGTAAAGCAAAAGTGGCGAACCTGTTCGCGGAGGTTGATGAGAACTTTTTTGCGTATGGCGTGAGCGGCCACCGACATCTTCCTGAGATTGAGCAGACGCTTTCAACAGTCTCAGGCTCGACTGCGCGTGTGACCTTCGTACCCCATTTGGCACCGATGTCGCGTGGCATACATGCCACTTTGTTCGCTCGGCTGGACGGTACAGTAGCAGACCCTTGTAATGAGACCGTCCACTCCCAATATCGATCCGCATACGGCGACGAACCTTTTATCGATGTTTTGGACCTGGGTGTGAGCCCCGAGACCCGTTCTGTGAGAGGGTTGAATCGATGCCAGATTTCGGTGGCCGTACCTGACGGTGGCCAAACGGTTGTGGTAACCGTGGTCGAAGACAATCTGGTTAAGGGCGCAGCAGGCCAGGCAATACAATGTATGAACTTGATGCTCGGCAAGGCGGAGACCTGTGGTCTTGGCGGTATTGCGCTGTTTCCGTGATCTAGCCCTTAAGTTTCTGAACGGCTGGAGGTGTTCCATTCGCAGCGGTTAGCACCGACGTATCGCGAAAGCTATACTTGTTTGTATTGTCGAAATGACGGCGTTTGGTTGGCTTAATGCCGATTGGGTACTCCGGTAAACACACATCGCGGCAGTTCGGAATTTACTTCCAGGTTGGTGTATTGAATGACAGTTGCAACGGCATTTGACCCCACGACCATCACCTTGTCAGAACGGGCGGTGGAGAAGGTTCGTGAGCTTGTGACCGAAGAAGAGAACCCAGCTTTGAAGCTGCGCGTCTTTATAACTGGCGGCGGCTGCTCGGGGTTTCAGTACGGTTTTGCATTCGAAGAAGAAGTGGCCGATGACGACACACAAATCGAACGAAACGGTGTCGTAGTGCTGATCGACCCATTGAGCTATCCCTACCTTGCCGGGTCTGAAGTGGACTACAGCGAAGGGCTGGAGGGAGCCCGATTTATCATCAACAATCCGAATGCCGTTACGACTTGCGGCTGTGGTGCTTCCTTTTCGATGTAGCAATTTGCGCGGCGCTAGAGCGTTTACGTTAGCGAAGAGAATCTGCAAGCATCTAAAACTTCGAAAGCGGCGCAGGATAGATTGCTCCCAGTGTGCGCGAACCAGACGCTCCCGTAACGACTGGTACGTTTGCGGGACGATTGGCCAGTCGTTGATGAGCGAGCCATGCAAACGCCGCAGCCTCTACCCATTCTGCCGCCAGGCCCAGTTCGTCCGTTGTTCCCAGTCGAGTTCCGTGTGGTTCCAGCTTGGCGCTTAGCCGGCGCATGAGATCCGTATTTCGTGCGCCTCCGCCGCAGACAAAAACAGCGGTGGGAAGCCCATATTTCGAATTCAGCGACCGAAAAACGGATTCTGCCGTCAGTTCGGCGAGAGTGGCCTGCACTACGCCGTTCGGTTCACCGCCATGCAAATGGGTCTTGAGCCAATCCAGATTGAAGAGCTCTGGACCTGTGCTCCGAGGCCCGGATGTGTCGAAGTAGGGAGCGGCCAGCAGGCGCTCCAGGAGCGGTTCGTCGTGATGATGCTCTGCGGACCAGGCGCCGTTCCTATCGAAATCCAAACCCAATTCCCGACGCACCCATGCATCCAACAGGGTGTTCCCCGGGCCACTGTCAAAGCCGCTAATTACCTCATTTCCTCGCAGTAACGTGACATTCGCTATGCCACCTAAATTAAGGATCGCCCGGTAGTCGCTGCTTGAGAAACAGTACTGATGAAATGCAGGGACCAGGGGGGCGCCCTGACCACCGGCGTTTAGGTCCTGGCGACGAAAGTCAGCCACCGTTGGAATACCGGTTATCTCAGCAATGGCTGAAGGGTCACCGATTTGAACGGTGTAGCGACTTGCCGGGTCTGCGGCGGGGTTATGGCGAATGGTCTGACCGTGACTACCAATTGCGGTTACTCGATTGGTAGCTATTGACGCGGCGCTCAGTAGTTCAAGACATGCTTCGGCAAAACAGCGGCCCACAGCCGTATCGGCGAGGGCAACCCGGTGAACACTGTCTTCCTGTCCGGACGCGAGTTCGCGAAGCGAGCGTTGCAAATCTTCCGGATAGTTCTTGGAGTGGGTATGAACAACGCTCAGCGATCGATCACGAATTTCGGTTAGAACGGCATCGATGCCGTCTACGCTGGTCCCCGACATGAGACCGACGTAAAGAGATCCCGAGTCAGAAATAGCAGGGCCTCCGAGGGGTCGATCGTGCTCAGGGCGCCGCTTGGATCACTGCATCGCTCTGGGTCAACCGCGTACGCTCGGATCGTAGCTGAGCCAATTGCCCCGCGGCCTCATCAATCGTAAGCCTGAACCGTGGCAGTTCGGCATCCGGAAGTGCCTTGGCCTTTGGCAGGCTCTTGTGGATCGTTCTCGGATTTTTGTGGACGCCCCCGACCAGGAATTCGTAGTGAAGATGGGGCCCAGTGGCTGCACCCGTGGAGCCCACAGTTCCTATAACCTGGCTCTGGACTACACGTTGACCTGTCTCCACCTTTTTCTTGTTGAGATGAAGATACTTGGTTACGTAGCGCGGGCCATGCTGAATGAAGACGTAATTACCGTTGGGGCGTGAATACCCGGCTTCTATGACCCTTCCGTCACCGGCCGCGAACACTGGTGTGCCGCGCGGCGCCGCGTAGTCGGTGCCGTTGTGCGGTCTCAGAGTCTTGTAAATCGGATGGAGGCGGCGTGGATTAAAATTACTGCTGACTCTCGTGAAGTCCACAGGCGCCATAAGAAACGCCTTGCGCATGCTCACGCCTTCGGCGTTGTAGTAACTTGTAACCCCGTAACTGTCTGTATAGCGAAACGCATCGAACCTTTCTCCCCGATTGGTAAAGGAAGCCGCGATCACCTTGCCGTCACTGAGCTTTGTTCCGTCAAGATACAGCTCCTCGTAGAGCACCTCCATCGTATCGCCCTTGCGCGGGTCCAACGCAAAGTCAATTACTCCCGCAAACACGTTCGCAACCTCCATGATGAGATTGCTGGACATGCCAGCGGAGCGTCCTGCCAAGAACAGTGATGATTCAATTTCCGCCACGGTCCAGTTTTGGCGGACTTCCGGCTCTCGAATGCTGGTCTCGGAAGAAAAACCTCCGTCCATACGCCGATAAGTTACCGAATGGAGTTGATCGACGTTGTGACGTATCGCAGCCAGCCCACCAGTCTCGTCGCGAAGAAAGGCCAGAGTCTGGCCGGGGTAGATCCGCTCAAGGTTCTTTCCCTGCGGGGCGGTTGCTACGATCTGATAGACGTCTCGATCCGAAAAGCCCGCCCGTCCAAAGAGCAGTGACAGGTTATCGCCGCTCTGAACGATGAACTCCTCCCAAAGCTGCTTCTTGGAAGGTGCAGGCGCTTCGGTGAGTTCATCAGCAGTCGCAGTGGCTTCGGCTAGCTCCGCCAGCGGTGCGAAATCGGTGACGCTGCCATCGATGACAACGACTTCTTCCGCCGAAGGTTCGGGTTTTGTCGCCGCCACCTCATCGGTAGGTGTCACCAGAGTCACGATTGCCAAGCAAACGCTTAGAAAGGCAACGAATAGAAGATGGTGTCGTTCGATCACGACTGATTCACTCGCAGGAGTTGCTCCTCGAGGTTTTTCGCCGAACAGATTCATTAAGAGCCCTGGGTTGCCGCGCGAGAGTATAAAAAAAGAAAAGTGGCGACGATAGTGCAATTCTCGTTACGGCTAGCGACGGCAAGAACCGTGAAGTTCGATGCCCTAAACGTCTTGCGTTCCGCCGTGTGTGGGTTAAGGTCCACGCCGCCAAAGATCCGGAACACCTCGAATATACGCAGTGTATAGATGATGGTTCAGCCAGCGTTAGTCCAACGACACGAAAGCAATGGGTATGCACTATGAGCCGTGCCTTATTAAGTGAGCTTCGCGAGCGGGAGCTTGTTTTCCAGATAGCAGGTGAGGAGCAATTACCCGGATGGCTGGACGATGCTTCGCGAACTCTCTACTGCGGTTTTGATCCCACCGCGGACAGTCTCCATATCGGTTCTCTGGTCCCCCTGCTCATGCTGCGCAGATTTCAGCTGGCCGGGCATCGACCGATAGCCTTGGTTGGCGGCGCAACAGGCCTGGTCGGCGATCCCAGCTTTAAGGCCCAGGAACGACAGCTTAATACCCGCGACACAGTGGAAAGCTGGGTCGAAAAAATTCGCGACCAGGTATCGGCATTTATCGACTTCGATGCCGGTAACGCGTCCGCTCAGGTCGTGAACAATCTCGATTGGACGAAGAGCCTGGATGTGCTGACGTTTCTCCGGGACGTGGGTAAGCACTTTTCGATCAATTCGATGGTGCAGAAAGAGTCTGTACGACAGCGAATCGAGCGTGAAGGCAGTGGGATCAGCTTTACTGAATTCACCTACATGATTCTCCAGTCCTATGATTTTTCGGAGCTCTACAGGCGCTACGACTGCGGTCTGCAGATTGGCGGGTCGGACCAGTGGGGAAACATCACAGGCGGAATCGATCTTACCCGGCGACTGCATGGTGGTCAGGTGTTTGGCCTGACCATGCCTCTCATAACCAAAGCGGATGGAAGTAAGTTCGGGAAGTCAGAAAGCGGCACCATTTGGCTTGATGCGCACCGTACATCCCCCTACGGCTTTTATCAGTTCTGGCTCGGAACCGCGGACGCGGATGTTTACAGATTCCTGCGTTATTTCACGTTCCTGCCAGTTGCCGACATAGATGAGATCGAACGTACGGATCTCAAGCGAGATGGCCGGCCTATCGCGCAGCGGGTGCTTGCCGAGGAGGTGACCAGACTAGTGCACGGTGGTCAGGGTCTCGAAGCCGCGCAGCGTATATCTGAGAGTCTTTTTAGTGGATCTGCGGCGGATTTGACTGCCAATGATTTCGGCCAGCTTAGACTAGACGGTCTGCCGTCCAGCGCCCTGGAGAAAGAAGCGTTGCCCGAGACTCTGACCCAGATGTTCACCGACTGTGGCCTGGCCGGTTCCGGTAAGCAGGTCAAGGACGCCCTGCAACGAAATGCAGTCTTCGTAAACGGAGAGTCGGTCGGAATGGACCGCAACAGTGATGTCCGTGCGATTTTCTCCCCTGAGAAAGCCCGTCATGACCAGTACTTTCTGGTTCGTCTGGGGAAGAAGAAGCACCATCTTTTTGCAATTCACTAGCCGCATTGGCGCGTGCAACCGAACGACAAGAAATGTTACGAATTAGAGCTTGCGTTACCTGCAAGCGTCAGTATAATTCGCCCCCCGCCAGGCCGCTGGGTCTGGGGAAAGCTGCTGAGCTTGACGTTTGGCAGGTTGTTTAACAGTTGGATGAAGACAGAAGTGTGGGCACTTGTTGGAGTAGTAGCTTTATTACTATTCAGACACAACAAGTGACTCATTGATTCTATTGAGTTCGCGGAAGGTCCGGTTTTAGGGCTTGGA
>JBCCPL010000029.1:0-85215 GCA_039111155.1 Pseudomonadota bacterium
AAACAAGCCTACGAGTAAATGAAGACGCGCCTGGAGAGTGTGTAATACCGTAACGAGTGGGATTAAAAAAGTAACATTGATTGATGCCGCCGGGTCCGAGACAGGGCGTTCGTGCATCGGTGACTTCGCGACTCTAGGCCACGGGCGCCAGAATGGGGCAGACCACTCGCCGCTAAAGTCCGTTACGGTGCATTTCTATGAAGCTGTATCCCGGCACGTCGCCCTGTGGCGGATATTGTTCGGCCGAGATCTCAGTCCAATCACGATCCGGAATCTCAGGAAACAATGTGTCTCCGTCTACGCTCGTGTGAACTCTGGTGAGATACAGGCGCTGGGCGATCGGTAAGGCCTGCTTATAGACGCGCGCACCGCCGATGATCATGATCTCTTCCGCTCCCGACTCAAGCGCTGCTTGTTTCGCAACATTCAGGGCATCTTCAAGACTGCTGCAGCGAGTTGCGCCTTCAAACTCCTGCTGTCCGGTGGTGACTACAATATTTAAACGCCCCGGAAGTGCGCGACCGATCGACTGAAAGGTCTTGCGTCCCATGATCAACGGCTTGCCCATTGTCAGCGTCTTGAAGTGTTTAAGGTCGGCGGGTAGGTGCCAGGGCAGTGCGTTGTCGTTGCCAATGACGTTGTTCTCTGAGACCGCGACAATAAGCGAGATGTAAGGACCTTTCATACCGCGATCGGCGCTGCTATTGCCGGATGCGGATCGTAGCCATGGAGTACAAAATCGTCGAACTGATATTCATCGATGGATGTCGGTCGTCGTGCGATGCTCAGACTTGGCAGAGGCCGGATAGTTCGACTCAGCTGTTCTTTTACCTGCTCTGTGTGGTTGAGATAGATGTGAGAATCACCAGTGGTGATAACGATTTCGCCAGGTTCAAGATCAGTCTGCTGCGCCAGCATATGTACAAGTGTTGCCAGGGAGGCCATGTTGTAAGGCAACCCGAGAAACGTGTCGCTTGACCGAATATAGAGCTGTGCCGAAAGCCGACCCGCTGCTACGTAGAATTGATATAGGAGATGGCACGGCGGTAGGGCCATCCGACCCGCCTCTGCATTCGCCTGCGGTGAGATACTCTCATCCGGCAGATACTCGACGTTCCAGCCGTGAAACAGAATTCGCCGGCTATCGGGTCGATTTCGCAGGCAATCCACAACATAGGCGATCTGATCGATGGCCTCACCGCCCCGCGTTGGCCACGCGCGCCACTGAGCACCGTAGAGCGGCCCGAGGTCTCCATCGTTGGTCGCCCATTCATCCCAGATGCTAACCCCTCGTTCCTGGAGCCAGCGAATGTTCGTGTCACCTCTTAGGAACCAGATAAGCTCGTTAATAATGCTCTTTAGGTGAAGCTTTTTTGTGGTCAGCAGTGGATAGCCGGCCGCGAGATCGTGCCTGAACTGACGGCCAAAAACCGATAAAGTCCCGGTGCCCGTGCGATCAGACTTAGTGACACCGTTTTCGAGGATGTCCTCAAGAAGCTCATGATATTGCTGCATTGTGTGTCTCCCTACCGGTGCACCTTGGGTTCTGGCTACCTGTTGCAGAATCCAGCATTGAATTAGCTAGAGCCTACCGGGACGGCCAGGCAGCGGTCGCAGCACGCCAGAGTAAAAACAAGCCGAAGAGCATCATGGGGATGCAGAGTATCTGCCCGCGGGTCATCCAGCCAAACGCCTGAAATCCTAGATGAGCGTCTGGCTCACGAAAAAACTCCACGCTGAATCTCAACATTCCATAACCCAGACAAAATACTCCGGATGCCGCGCACACCGGTCTGGGCTTACTTGTGAAGGCAAGGAGAATGGTGAACAGCAGCAGACCCTCAAGCGCAAACTGATATAGCTGGGAGGGGTGACGTGGCAGTTGCAACGGATCGTTAGGAAAGACCATCGCCCAGGGAACGCTCGCTGCACGGCCCCATAACTCCTGGCCTATGAAATTTCCGATGCGCCCCAATGCAAGACCAAGAGGTGCGAGCGGCGCCACGAAGTCCATCAAAGGCCAAAAACGGATCCCCTGTTTTCGCGCATACAGATAGGTTGCGAGGATTACCCCGAGCATACCGCCGTGGAACGACATGCCTCCCTCCCAGACCCGCAGCAACCACGTTGGATCGGAAGTCAGCCGCTCACCACCGTAAAACAATACGTAGCCGAACCGGCCACCCAGTACAACGCCCAGTGCGCAGTAGAAGATCAGATCGTCAACCTGTTTCGGCTGAAGTGGCGTGAAGGCCCATCGGGCACGGCGCACGGCTAACCACCATGCGAAGGCGAGCCCGGCTAAGTAGGTCAGGCCGTACCAGTGAACTTTTACAGGTCCCACCGCCAGCGCTACAGGATCAATTTCTGGGTAGGTAAGCATTGGTCAGTCGTTCCAGCAAATGTTGGCGGTGTTTTCCTCGCAGCGCCCGCGCCACCTCTATTCAATGGCGCGAAATCATGCTGCTAGCTCGTATCCGGTGCGGATAACGACGGCTCGGGGAGGACGGATTAGGTCCAGCGGAAATAGATGGCTCGGGCAAAGTTCGTTCTCCAGCCAGCGCCCCCGAGCGCGGGGCATTATTATTGAGCCTCTGGCTTTCTACAATCCGCTTTTTTGAGCATCTTCTATGTGTCTTATTATTTTCTCCTGGATGCAGCATCCGGGCGCGTCGCTTCTGCTCACCGCTAATCGGGATGAGTTTCACGCGCGTCCAAGCGCTCCTTTGGGATTCTGGGAGGACCGTCCCAATGTACTCGCAGGTCGCGATCTGCAGGCGGGAGGTACCTGGCTTGGTGTCAGCCGAAGTGGCCGATTTGCGGCAGTAACGAACGTGCGCGACCCGGCTGCAGCGCGCGGTAGCGCACCTCGTTCTCGCGGAGAACTTACAACGGATTTTCTTGCTGGAACTCGCGCTCCGCTCGATTATCTGGAAGACGTAGCAACGCAGGCCGATCAATTCCAGGGCTTTAACCTATTGCTTGGCGACAGCCGCACGCTTGCTTACTTGAATCGGGACGAAGATGGTGTGAGCACGCCGCGCGCGTTGATGCCGGGGGTCTACGGTATCAGCAACGCTTCTATCGATACGCCATGGCCCAAGCTGCTCGCCGGAAAACGCGAGTTAAGCGCACTTGTGTCGTCACAAGGGGCGCCGCCGGAACATGACGAACTGCGCCGCTGCATACGAGACCGAAGCCTCGCTGACAATGATGCTTTAGAAGACGTGGGCTTAAGTGGAGAAATGGCCAGGCAACTGTCAGCACAGTTCATAGTTACTCCCGATTACGGAACGCGGTGCAGTACCACGATACGCCGCCTGAAGTCCGGTGAGCTTGAAATAGAGGAGCGACGGTACGACCAGCTTGGTCGAACGACCGGGTCCGATCAGATCGCTCTGCCTGCTGAAGTTAGGGGCACGTGATCGCGCTTGGGTTCAAAAAACGGTGCGACGGATAAATTGACGACGCCTTTTCGAAGGCGTTGAGCGCCATCAAACCGTCACGTCAGGAATCGCAGGCAGAATATCCTGTTTGGCAAAAAACGCATCGACGCTCCTAAGGACGGCATCGCTACTCTCTAGGCTTTCCACTTGCTTCAGCAACTGCTTTGCCTGGGTAGCAGTCAGCGAACGAATCGCTTGCTTTACGCGAGGCAGACTTGTCGCATTCATAGACAGGACGTCATACCCCATCGCGACTAGTAGCACGGCCGCCTTGGGGTTCCCTGCCAATTCGCCGCAGATGCTGACCTGTTTCCCTTCATCGCGCGCGGTTTTGGCCACATGGTGCAAGGCGGACAGTACCGCCGGATGAAACGCATGATACAAGCTGGCAACCCGTGCGTTGTTGCGATCTACCGCCAGCAGGTACTGTGTCAAGTCGTTGCTACCCACCGATAAAAAATCCACCCGTTGTGCCAAAGCTCTAGCCTGGTACACGGCCGCTGGGACCTCGACCATCACGCCGATCGGTGGCAACTGAGTATCGATGCCCTCACTGACCAGTTCCGCGTGACTGCGATGCACCAGGCTTAGTGCCTCCTCAAGTTCCGGAATGTTAGACACCATAGGCAGCATAATTCGCAGGTTACCCAAGCCCTCATTCGCCTTCAGCATTGCGCGCACCTGGGCGAGAAGGATTTCCGGATGATCCAGAGTTACCCGAATGCCGCGCCATCCGAGAAACGGGTTTGCCTCCTCGATGGGGAAGTAGGGCAGTGCTTTGTCGCCGCCAATATCCAAAGTGCGCATAGTGACCGGGCACGGTGAGAAGGCCTCGAGCTGTTCTCGATAGATCTGGCGCTGCTCCTCCTCCGACGGAAAGCGATCACGAATGAGAAAAGGAACCTCGGTACGGTAAAGGCCAACACCCTCGGCGCCGCTTTCCAGGGAACGCGCCACATCAGCCATGAGACCGGTGTTCACCCATAATTTGAGTCGCTGCCGGTCAAGCGTCTCGCACGGCAGCTCGCGAATCGCTTCGAGGTCCTTGCTGATTTCCTGATCTTGACTGAGGATTTCCTCAAAACGCATTTGCACATCAGGGGTCGGGTTCAGATGCACATTTCCGTTGTACCCATCGATGATCAAGGACATACCACTTAATCGGGTAAAGGGAAGATCCACCGCTCCCATCACTGTTGGTATGCCCATAGCCCTGGCAAGAATCGCCACGTGCGAGTTCGATGACCCGCGTACCGAGACCATTCCCGCGAGACGTTCTGGCGGTATTTCACCTAACATCGAGGCGGTAAGTTCCTCACTCACTAAGATGGTGCGTTCGGGAAAGCTTCGGTCCTCCCGTTGCTCCTCCTGCAGGTAGGAAAGCACCCGCTCTCCCAGGTCCCGCACATCGACCGCGCGTTCTCGAAGGTAGCTGTGTTCCATCGCTTCGAAGTGCCGGATGTGCTCAATCATTACCTGCGCCAGGGCCCCCTGCGCCCACTGGCCAGCCTTGATGAGTGAGGCTACTTCACCGCCAATTGTGGAGTCGTCAAGAATTCCCAGATACACGTCAAAAAGCGCGAGATCCTCAGGGCTAAGCTTGGTGCGCAGACTCTGGGCGACCGCCTCGATGTCGATCCGTACCTGTGACAATGCCCTTTTGAACGCGCGTAATTCGCCTCGCCGGTCTGCACTGGGCTGCCTGGGGACGGTATATAAATCAGCCATTGGCGAGACAACGACTGCCTTACCGATACCAACTCCGGGGGCTCCCGCCGCTCCGCTGATGCGGCTGTAAACGCTATCTCGCTCTGGGCTGCTTTGGTCGGGAACATCGCCGGTCACAAGTGCGTGGGCAACGGCCCCGGCGAGTTGGGCCGACATCGTGACCAGAAATGCTTCTTCACTCTCGTCAAAGCGACGCTGAACGGCCTGCTGCACGACCAGAACACCGAGAACTTCGCGCTGATGGATAATCGGCACGCCAAGGAACGCACTGAATGGTTCCTCACCAATATCGGGAAAGAACTGAAAATTCGCGTGGCTGGCGGCGTCATCAAGATTGAGGGCTTCTTCGCGCTGGGCGACCAGGCCCACCAAACCCTGCCCGGAATTCAAGTGCGCTTTGCCAACCTGATCGGCATTGAGCCCTTCGGTAGCCCGAAACACGAATCGATCGGTGCTGCGTTCACGTAAATAGACGCTGCAGACTTCGGTCCCCATCGCCATTCGAACGCGAGAAACGATTATCCGCAAAACGTCTTCAAGCGACTCAGCGGCGTTCACCTCGAGCACGATGTTCCGCAAGAGTGACAGCACCTTAGCCTCCTAACCCCGCAGGATCATTCGAAATCGAGCTCACTTGGTGCCGGCCTCGTCCAAGTCGTCTACTTGCATGACGTTTCGTCTGGCGCTGTCGGCACCAACAGCCATGGCCAACTCTTTTAACGCCCTGCGGTACACCTCCCGCTTAAAGTAGACAACCTGACCGAGCGGATACCAGTAGGACACCCACTTCCACAGATCAAACTCGGGCTTGCCATCACCATTTAGGCTGACAGCAGAATCGTCGGCCAGCATTTGAAGCAGAAACCACTTCTGTTTCTGTCCTATGCATTGGGGCGATTGGCCCTTGCGTTGATACTGCTTCGGAAGTCGGTAGCGCAGCCATCCTCGTGTTTGTGCCAGCAGTCTCACCTGGCCCTTCTCAAGGCCGACTTCTTCCATGAGTTCACGATACAACGCGTCCTCCGGTTTCTCGTTCTTTTGCATACCACCCTGGGGAAACTGCCATGCGTTACGTCCGCCCACGCGGCGCGCCCAGAGTAGCTGGCCCTGATCATTCGCGACGATGATTCCTACATTAGGCCTAAAGCCCTGTGCATCGATCATTTGAACCCATTAATACCAATAACATTTTATTGTTCCACACTTTGCGAAAGCAGAAAATTCCATCACGAATGACTGATGAATAAGCGCAAGATGGCTCTCGCACTGTTTGACCTAGACAACACGCTGATCGCCGGTGATAGCGATCACCAATGGGGGCGGTTTCTGTGTGACCGAGGGCTGGTGGATGCCCTTGATTTTCAGAAACAGAACGATAGATTCTACGAAGACTACGTGTCCGGCAAGCTAGACATACAAAAGTATCTTCGCTTTGTGCTTGCACCGCTCAAGGGCCGAAGCATCGCAGACCTTCAGCCACTGCTCGCTGAGTTCATAGAGACATCTATGCGGCCGTTATTTTTGCCAGCGGCTAAGCACCTGCTTAATGAGCATCGCAGTTCGGGAGACGAGATCGTTATTGTGACCGCCACCAACGAGCTGGTGGCTAAGCCGGTAGGACGCTGGCTGGGGGTCCCCAATGTGCTCGGCTGCCCTGTCGAAATCGAATCCGGAAAACTCACTGGTAACTTCACCGGAACGCTCACCTATCAGGCAGGAAAGGTGGCTCGCGTCCAGGAGTGGATCGAGCAAAACGGCCTGGGTGAGAACGCGCTGGCCGATGCGTACTTCTATAGCGATTCGTTGAATGACCTGCCGCTGCTTGAAAGAGTGGGGCATCCGGTTGCGGTCGATCCAGATCAGACTTTGCGTGCCGTTGCCTTCCGCAACGGCTGGTCAGTGATCAGCCTGAGATCGCCCGATACTCGACGAGGCGGAGGATTTGGTTAGGCGTCTACCCCTCCTCTTCACAGTGCTGCTGGTAGGCCTCGGAATCCATCAATAGCTTTTCGGCCTCACCGAGGTCCTGCGGCTGCAGGCGAAAGAACCACCCGTCATGGTAGGGATCGCTATTTACCGTTTCGGGGGTCTCTTCCAGGTCACTGTTGACACCAATCACCGTCCCGCTTACCGGTGCGTAGATGTCTGACGCTGCTTTGACGGACTCGACCACTCCAGCCTCATCACCGGCTGCGAGATCGGTGCCCTCTTCAGGTAGTTCCACGAACACAACGTCTCCGAGCGCCTCTTGCGCATGGTCGCTAATCCCTACCGTAACCGTTCCGTCTTCTTCAACCCGCGCCCATTCATGACTACGCGCATAGCGCAATTCAGGGAGAACGTGACTCATGTTCCGTAACCTCGATGACCCCAGACTAAAAACCCGGGATTTTAGCCTGCATCGGATCGGAAATTGAATCATGCAAGCTAAAAGTTGGCGATCTTTTCTGGGGAGCCTGTGAACAAGTCCGGGGTGCCTAGACCGCTACCCCGAGCGCGTGTTGGATAATCCGACGCTTGATCATTGGTAAAGACGCTAAAGATCTCATACCCGCGTTGCGCAACCAACGGATCGATGGAGTCTCTTGCTCGAAAAGCTGCTTGAAACCATCCATGGCACCCATCATCAACAGATTCTCGCCTTTGCGCTGTCGTTGATACCGCTTGAGAACGGCCAGGTCGCCCAGGTCCAGATCGAGACGTCGCGCCCGAAGCAGTTCGCCTGCAAGCACCTCAACATCGGCAAGCCCCAGATTCACACCCTGGCCCGCGAGCGGGTGTATTGAATGTGCTGCGTCGCCCAGCACGGCAGCACTCGGAAGTACGTAGTCAATGGCGTGGCACTGCCGCAGTGGAAAAGACCGGCGCGGCGAGCATTCGGTCACCTCGCCCAGCACCTGCTCACTGGCCTGGGCCAGTCGATGCCGAAACTGATCTTCAGGAAGCCTGTTCAGTTCCTGCGCCAGACTCTCAGTACAGGACCATACGATCGAACACAGCCGGCTACATGCTGTTTGCACGGGTAGTAGCGCAAGCGGCCCTGTCTGCAGGAATCTCTGCCAGGCCGTGAACCGATGCGGTTGCTCAAACTGCGCGGTGCATACCAGCGCCGTATGCTGATAACTCCACTCGCGAGTTGCCATACCAAGAAGAGAGCGTGTGGGAGATCGAGCACCATCTGCGGCCAGTAATACCGAACAGGTCAAATTCTCTTCCCGCGAGTCGTCTTGGGATACTCGCGCCGTAAGCGCAAGGCTATAACCGCTATCGATTTGATCAAGCGAACACAAACTAGTTTGGTCCAGCACGCGGATGAATGAGCATGCGCGAACAGCATCAAATAGCGCCGCTGTGATCACACGGTTCTCGACAATAGTCCCGAGGTGATTAGCCGATACTTCTCGGGCATCGAACTCTATCCCTCCGGTACCTTCCCCATCCCAAACTGTCATGTGGGAGTAGAGGCAATGGCGTCTGTTTTCAATCCCGTCCCAGGCATCGAGCTGCTTAAGGAAAGCGATCGAACGCGGCGTAAGGGCGCTCACGCGACTGTCGAAATCCTGCGCCGCCTCTCCACTCCTAGAAACCTCAGTCCCCAGGGCGTTCAGTTCAATGAGGGCCACGGGGATGGACTCGCGCCCAAGTGCCAGGGCGGCCGCAAGACCCGCGACGCCCCCGCCGACTAGGGCGACTTCGAAATGTTGGGTCATCGCTCTAGAGCGGCATTGCCGGCCGCTTCACGAATGAAGTGTCTGCGGGCCTGGGGAATCAAATCCAGTCCAGCCAACGCTAAATCCCGGGCGATGCTCAGCACAGGGTCAGAGCGCATAAACAACTCCGGCAATTGATCGCTCGCCTGGATTGTCTGCACCTGATCGTCGAGACGGGCAGTAGCGTACGCGCTGAGGTAAGTGAGGTCGCCAGGGCCAGATCCGATCTCAACGCCCTGCTTCACATAGGCGACCAGGGCGGCTGCGTCGCGCATGGATAGATTAAAGCCCTGACCAGCCACCGGATGCAGGGAGTGCGCTGCATTACCCAGGATCACACAGCCACGACGCACCTGCTCCTTAGATTCCACCAGCGACAGCGGAAAAACCGATCTCTCACCCAGGTGAGTCGGCGAACCGAGTCGATGTCCGAATTCCTGAACGAGGGCGCTCGAGAACGCTTCGTGGCTCGCATGTTGTAACTGCGCAGCCTTATCTTGCGGAAGCGTCCAAACGAGAGCCATACGGCTTTCATTACCAGACGATGGTAACGGCAGTAGTGCTAGCGGACCGTCCGCGGTGAATCGCTCGAAGGCAATCGACTGTTGGGTACCGCGAAAAGACAGATTGGCGATCAACGCGTGTTGCCGATAGCTGGTTCGCCGACTGTCGATACCCAGGCGAGATCTCAGCTCCGAACCCGCACCCTCGGCAACGATGAGCAGGTCGACTGATTGCTTACTGGCCTTAGTGCCGTTGGCGCTCGCTGAGGGGCCATCGCTACGCACTGTTTGCTCTGACCGCGGGTGGCCGGCCATGGGCTCGCCATCACTGCAGGTTGTTGTGACGGAAAAGCCAGTGGCCGTTGGCTCAACAGAAGATATCTTTACGCCAAAACTAACGCTTATCTGGTCCTTGGCCTGCACCGCATCGAGCAGGACGTCGGCAAGCAGTTCGTTCTCGGCCACCCAACCAAGCGCATCCCAACCCTGGTCAACCGCATGGAGCTGGCTGCTGCCGAAACGATTACGCCGAGAAACATGAATGCTCTTTATCGGTGCCAGTAATGGCGCGAGTTTACGCCACACGTTAATTTGCTCGTAAATTTGGTAGGTGCTGTAGCTCAAAGCAGTAGAGCGTGCATCGAAGTTGCCGGCGCAGCTCTCACGATCATTGGCAGGCGCCCGGCCGCGGCTTTCAAGCACGTGGATCCGCACCGATGGAGGCAGTCCTTCAGCAAGCAGCAAGGCGACGCTCAAGCCGACTAGACCACCTCCCGATATAATGATTGTGTGCCTCGCTTCGCTCACCACGGTATCTCTCAGCTCAAGTTCATCCACGCTTCGACCTCTTGCGTCGAGCGGGGAAGACCGGAAGTTAACAAATCGTATCCATTGGCAGTGATAGCAACATTGTCCTCGATTCGCACACCCATACCCCGCCAGGGTGCCGGCACGGTTTCGTCGTCGATCGGAATGTAAATCCCGGGCTCAATGGTCAGCACCATCCCGCACTCGAGTATGCGCCATGCGTCTGCGAGTCGATATTCTCCCACGTCGTGCACATCGAGGCCCAACCAGTGGCCGACCCGATGTGGATAATACTTGCGGTAGGCCTCACGTTCTAAGAGCGTGGAGAGCCGCCCTTTGAGCAATCCCAGCTCTAGTAATCCGCAAGTGATGACTTCGACACTAGCGGTATGCGGTTCATTCCAGTCCCTTCCAGGCTTTAACGCGGAGAAAGCGGCTTCCTGTGCAGCCAGCACGATTTTGTAGAGCTGCTTCTGACGACGAGTAAAGCGACCGTTTACCGGAAACGTCCTGGTGATGTCCGACGCGTAGAGCTCGTATTCACAACCTGCGTCGATTAGAACGAGATCCCCACTTCGAAGACGATCCCGGTTAGAAACATAATGCATCGTGCAGGCGTTTTTCCCACCCGCAACAATCGTAGTGTAGGCCTCGTCCCGCGCACCATGAACGGCAAACTCATGAACAAGTTCCGCTTCCAGCTGATATTCGAATAGCCCGGGCCGGCATTGGCGCATGGCCCGTCGATGCGCAAGGACGGATATTTCTGCCGATCGTCTTAGTTGTCGCAACTCCGCTGCAGACTTGTAGAGTCGAAGCTCGTGGACCAGGCGGTCTAGATCCATAAACCCGCCGGGTGATTGTGCACCCGCGGCAACCTTACTGCGCAATGAATTCACCCAGGCCATAACGCGGGCGTCGAATTCGGCACTACGACCCATCGAGTAGTAGACATGGCTCCGACCTTCGATAAGCCCTGGTAAGATGTCGTCGATATCAGCAAGCGGAAAGGCATCATCAGCGCCGAAGCGCTCGCATGCCATCTCAGTGCCTACGTGAGCACCGTGCCACAGCTCCAGATGCGGATCGCGCTCCTGGCAAAAAAGTACGTATTCACCGTGCTGCCTACCCGGGATGAATACCGCGACCGCATTGGGCTCCTCAAAACCCGTAAGGTAGTAAAAGTCGTTATTCTGCCGGAATCGGTACTCCGTATCCCGAGTTCTGATTGCCGCTTGGGCTGCAGGTACGATGGCGATGCTGTTAGGTTCGAGCATGGCCATGAGTCGGCGGCGACGACTGGAAAACTCGCGCCGAGCTACGGGTGAAACCTTCGTGCCCGACGGCTGCTTCAGAGAGGTCTGAGAGCTGTTCACGCGTCCAGTCATCGAGACTCGTCGGAGGTTCTCACACTAGCCGGATTGCTCATCGTCTTGCGTAGTCTCCGCTTCATCGATTCCCGTATCGGCCAGTACGTTCATGGCAGCTACGCGTACGTATTCTAGAAGCTCGAAGAAATCCGACTCGCCCTCCTGGTCATCGGCATCGCTATCGGCTTGTGCGATCGCTGCAAAGTCTTTCAAGACTTCCGCGCTGTCAGGCGCCACCGCTTCGGCCTGAGTTTGCTGGCCAATTCGGCCCTGAGCGTAGCCGCTCAGAAACCCTCGACACCACCCGGCCAGCGCTTCAACTCGTTGGTCGAGATCGACGCTGTCGTCGGGTAGTAACGGATAAAAATCGTAATCGCCGGAACCCACCGCTGACACAATTGCGGAACCTAGTGCACCCAGCAGTTCTGACGCTTCACCGCGCAGTTCAAGGCCCAAAGTCTGTTCAAGATTTGCGATCAGTAAACTCGGATCGTTGGCGATGCCGCCGCCCAGTAAGCCACACAGGCCACCGTGCAGTTCGGCGGGCGAGCAAAACTCTCCCTGCGCCAGGAGCGCATTCGCCAACTGCTCGAAACTTATCGGGGAATCGTCGGATGGGTGTGGTTCGAGAAAATCCAAGGACGGCACGACCTGCATCATTACTGAATCGGAAACAGTCTAAACGGGACAAGCACGGCGGAGTACTGCTCATTGGAACAACGCGTGCATGACCTGCGTGCTGACAGTGCGCTTACGCGCACGCCGTTGACCTGTTATGACCCTATCCCTATAGTGCCGACAATCCCCCGAGACTCGCAAGTCAACCTGCTGACTCTATGGCCGAAGACTCCATGAAAGCTCTGGAAGAGAAGATCGATCAGTTGATCGCTCTTTGCTCACAGTTAAATCGTGAGAATCGAGCACTCAAAGAAGAAAACTTGAGTTTTCAACAGGAACGACGCGACCTTATTGCCAAGAATGAGCTCGCCCGAGCTCGTGTAGAAGCGACGCTCCAACGTCTTCGCAGCATGGAGGCAGCGTCATGAACCGTGACGCAAACACCTTCACCGTCAGCATCCTGGATAAAGAATACCAGGTGGCCTGCCCACCGGAGCAGCAGGCTGAACTACTACTGTCGGCCAAACATCTCGATGAGCAGATGCGATCCATAAGATCACACGGGAAAGTTATTGGGCTCGAACGCATAGCAGTAATGGCGGCGCTCAATATCAGTCATGAGCTGCTGCAGGCGCAAAGCAAGCTATCCGGTGATAGCAGTGCTAGCGAGTCAGCACCGAGCGGGGAGAAAACCAAGGCTGCCACCAAAGCTGCGAAAGAGTTAGTGTCCGACGACCAGAAACCCAGCGAGCGAAGTCTCTCAAGCCTGAACGCTAAGCTTGACCAGGCTTTGCACCAACTGCGCCAGTTGGAAATCAGCTGATCCAGGCATATTTTCCTACACCCTTGCTTGGGTACTTACGCACAGCTTGGGCAATTACGAGCGCTTTGGGCAATTACGCGCGTAGCCGGAACATTCCGTTGTCGCACCTGGCTTGCTAGGAGTGTCGCCGGTAGAAGGCACTCATAGGTTGTTGTTTAAGTTTCTGAAGAGGCGTAGGTCTAGCTTGTGCGCAAGCTCAACCTTTGGACCTTTGCCTAACATTTGTAGGATCAACTGCCGGTAAGCCTGGTGGCCAGGACTCGTAAACGAGCTATACTTTTGGCTCGGTCCCTGGCCCATACGCCAGACTTTCGATCCTCGAGCCGATAAAGCGTTAACCGGAGGTGACCGTTATAGCTAGTGTGCAAGTCCGGCGTGACCGGGAAGCCTGAGGTTATACGGGAGCCACCACCTTGAACCGTACGGTTCAGGGCCGATCTGTCAGCGGTGTGCCGGGTTCCGAATTCATCATGCGTAACACTGCGCAACCAAAGCAGCAGCTATCGCAACATCTGAAGCGTAAGCTGAAGCAAAAAAAACTGCTGCGGAAAGAGCTGCGCAACAGGCGACAAGCCGTCCAGCCTGCGGTTCGCGAGCAGGCTAGTGGCGCTATCACCAGCCACCTAATCAACTATCTCAATTGCGGTTCTGTGTGTACCGAGGTGCGGCACTGTGCGATTTACATCGCTTCAGATGGTGAGATCGATCCGCTTCTGCTTGCTGAGCACATGCACTCTAATGGAGTACTCCTTTATGTTCCCCGCATCGTCTGCGTCGAAAACAAGACGATGGAGTTTGCACCTTGGAAGCCTGGCTCCTCATCGGTCGCGGGACAATATGGTATTCCCACGGCGGCCGGGTCTGCGGTGGACCCTGCCATACTTGACCTAATACTCTGCCCCCTAGTTGGTTGGAGTGGTACCGGGAGTCGCCTGGGCATGGGCGGCGGCTACTACGATCGTTTTTTTAGCCAAAGTAACTGCAGTGCGCAGCGCATTGGATTGGGCTTTGAAATTCAGCGCGATGACAAAATCGATCGCTGTTCGGAACCAGCGGATGTCGGGCTCAAGGCCGTGATCACGGAAAAAGATGTGTATCAGTTTCCGTAGGCCAACGCCAAGACAACGAACGATTGTGGTTTTACAGCGCTACCAGCAGAGATCGCTAGCAACAAAGATTTGTCGCTATCCTGGTCGCAAACTCAGTCACTGCGTAAGGAGCCGCACCGGACGAAGGGAGTTGTTTTGATTCGGATGGTGCCCGACGACCACATCGGACCGGCTGCCGTGGGCAAGCGCAAGAAAGTGCGCTGAAAACAAACCGGTGAATCAAGGTAGTCCAGGACTCCCTGGGTCACTTTGAACTGCCGCAAGAGTACCTAGCGACTTGGAATAAGACCTGCCTGAAGCGGTGATGCGGGAGCAGCGATAGTATCGCTAGACGAAGCTGGCATCAGAAGGGTCAACAATAAACCCAGGCCGAAAGAGGCCGCCAGGACTAGAAGTGTGTCTGGTTTACGTTTCACGGATCAGTCTATCTATTCAGTTTTGGGGTCGTCTTGGTTGCTTTTGGCTTGTCTTGGCTTGTGTCGGTTTGTTCGTCTCGAGCCTTGGATAAAAGTCCGGTTGACTGCGTTAGCCGCCTTCCGGCCATTTCACAGCTGTCTTGTATCGTCCTTGATGTTATTTCCCGGCTTCTTTCCTGGCTTCTTTTCCTGGCTTTATTCCTGGCTTTATTCCTAGCTTTTTTCTTTCCTAGCCTTTTAGAGACGCGCTTAAAACCGAGTCAAAGCCATCATCCAGGCGAGCCGCATCCAACAGTGGCGCGCGCTCGGTCACATTTGCCGGTACACCGTTCCTTCACTGTCCATGATGTGGGTGCCGTCTCCGGCCATACCCAACGGAACTGGCATCCTGGTTGATACGGTGAGTATTCAGTTCGGATTATTTGTGAACTATTTAACAATATGACACGGAATATCGCACTGAGCAACTCGTGCACCAACCATTTCTCAACTTTGAAACACTCAGTTGTTGCGCAGCACGTTTGTTTGTACTAACGCCTCAGAAAGGATAGCGACACATTTTTTGATTTCGACAGCTTTTTTGAACAAATTTTGATCGCCGATGCCGCGAAACGATCGACGAACCTCAAGTAGAATGTTAGGAGGCGTTATCTGGAAATTGGATTTCAGGTCTGAGCCTCGGCGCCCAGATACCTCAGATAAGCCATGTTTTCGGTTTCGTCGTGGAATGGATAGCCAATCTTTTTGAGCGTCGCCTCAACAGTCCGTGTCCCTGCCCCCTCTACCTGGAGGCCAACCAGAATGCGCCCGTAAGCTGCGCCGTGATTGCGGTAGTGGAAGAGGGAAATATTCCACTGCTGACCCAAACCCGATAAAAAAGTAGCGAGTGCACCTGGACGCTCTGGAAACTCGACTCGGTAGACACGCTCCTTTGTCATATGCTCGGGCGCCTTACCTCCGACCATGTATCGGATATGGAGCTTCGCCATCTCATTTTCGGTGAGGTCTTCGCATTGATAGCCTTGAGCTCGAAGGTCGGCCATCAAAGCCTCAAAGTCTGGCTCACTAGGATCGATAGTGATACCCACGAAGATACGAGCCCGGGCAGAATCGCTGTAGCGGTAGTTGAACTCGGTGATGTTGCGTTTCCCGAGAGCGGCGCAGAATTTTCTGAAGGCTCCTGGCTGCTCTGGGAGCGTTACACAAATGATGGCCTCACGATGTTCACCGATCTCGGTACGTTCTGATATGTAGCGTAATCGATCAAAATTAGTGTTCGCTCCACTAAGGACAGCGAGCAACTGCTGACCTTCAACTCCGTCACGCTGCACGTATTTTTTGAGTCCCGCCAGAGCCAGGGCGCCCGCAGGTTCCGCGATGCCACGCGTGTCCTCAAAAATATCCTTAATCGCCGCACACATTTCGTCGGTGCTCGCGGTGATCACTTCGTCGACGGTTTCGCGGATTACGCGAAAGTTCTCTTTACCAACTTGCGCAACCGCACATCCGTCGGCAAACAAGCCCACTTCCTTGAGTGTTATCCGGCGGCCACGTCTGAGCGCAGCGGCCAGACAAGCTGCGTCTTCGGGTTCGACACCGATAATTTTTGTGCGGGGCCATACGTAGCGAATAAACGCAGCCATTCCCGCCAAGAGACCACCACCACCGACGGGTACAAACACCGCATCGAGTGGACTTTGATGCTGACGGACGACTTCCAGGCCCACCGTACCTTGTCCTGCGATTATGTCCGGGTCATCAAATGGATGAACGAACGTTAGCGATTTGTCGCGCACCAACTGCTCGGCGTGCACAACCGCTTCGTCAAAACTGTCGCCGCTAAGCACGACTCGCGCTCCCCGGCGCCGTACTCCTTGAATCTTTATAGTGGGAGTGGTGCGGGGCATCACGATAGTTGCGTCAACACCCATTTTCTGGGCCGCCATGGCAAGCCCCTGGGCGTGATTCCCTGCGGATGCAGCTACCACTCCGCGTTGACGCTGCTCTGCAGACATCCGCTGCATCTTGTTATAAGCGCCGCGCAGCTTAAATGAAAACACTGGCTGCAGGTCTTCACGCTTCAACCACACCCGATTGCCAAGCCGCTCAGAAAGGAGCCGTGCCTCATCGACGGGTGTTTCCCGCGCAACATCGTAAACTCGCGCATCCAGGATTCGCTTTATGTAAGACTGCGTCATGCGATCAGCAAAGGAATAAAAGAAGCATAGTAATGTATGCGCAGTTCAGGCAGAACAAGCTTTAGATCGGAGTCACCAATAGAGGGTGCCTCTGGACAAGTCCAGCAGGATAATATGACGAAGAGAATCCAATAGATGAATCAGGATGAGTTAAAGGTAGCCGTTGCCAAAGCGGCCATCGAGTGGGTGGAGCCGCAGCTGGAGCCCGACATGGTCCTGGGAATTGGTACCGGAAGCACCGCTAATCGCTTCATCAGCGATCTAGGTGTGCTTGCGCATCGCTTCGATGGCGCAGTCGCGAGCTCCGAGGCGAGCGCAGAGAAACTCCGCGAAGCCGGCGTCACCGTGTATGACCTTCGGGCAGTCGATAGCGTAGCGATTTATATAGACGGCGCCGATGAATGCAATGAGTCATTACAGTTGATCAAGGGTGGTGGAGCTGCACTCACGCGAGAGAAAATCGTCGCTGCAGTTGCACAGGAGTTCCTGTGCATCGCCGATGAGTCCAAGCGTGTTCGTACTCTCGGTGAGTTTCCGTTACCGGTAGAGATCATTCCTATGGCCCGCAGCCATGTAGCCAGAGAACTGGTCAAACTCGGTGGAAGGCCGGTACTGCGTGAGGGCGTTACGACCGATAATGGCAATAGTATCCTGGACATCTATGGGTTTCCGATTGCCCAGCCGCTGGCGATGGAGAAACAAATAAACAATATCGTCGGTGTCGTCTGCAATGGACTGTTTGCCCAGCGCCCGGCAGACCGACTTTTGCTTGCGACCGAAGCAGGTATTGAAGAGCTTACACGTCCTGAATCTTCCCTGGATTCATAATCCCTTTCGGGTCCAGAGCTTTCTTTATCGCCTTCATCACTGCGAGCTCGGGAGGGCGGTGCGTATAGTGCAGGTAGGGCTTTTTCAGGCGTCCGACCCCGTGCTCGGCAGAGATGCTGCCGCCGTGCTTTCTCACGATGGCGAACACCTGTTCACAGATGACCGAACATCGCGCGAGAAAATCGTCGTGATTCATTGATGACGGTCGAAGCAAATTGAGGTGCAGGTTGCCATCGCCGATGTGGCCGAACCAAACGGTTCTTAGCTCAAAATCCTGATGGGCAAATAAGCAATCCAGATCCTCTACCAGAGCCGGCATACGCGATACGGTCGTTGATAAATCCTGCTTATAGGGCCTCTCATCGGCGAGGCAAGCGGATATCTCTTCCCGGTAGCGCCACAGGGTTGCTCGCTGGGCCTCGCTGGTCGCGATAACCGCATCGGTCACCCAGCCCGAGTGCAGACAGTGCTCGAAACAAGCCACCACCCGCTCAGCAGTTGTATCGACGCGCCCAGAGTTGGTCGGAGCTGTGTCCACGCTTTTAGTGTCGTCCTCTACCTCGACGAGTGCATAAAAGGGACTTCGCTCAGCGAGGGGTGGCTGTAGTCCGAGCTTGCTGCAAACCAATTGCAGACCTGACTCGGAAAAAAACTCAAAAGCCTGCAAGCGAAAGTGGCGTCGATAATGATCCAGAACGCGAAGTATCGACTCAAGGCTTGTCGCGCCGAGGAGCACAAGTTCCCCAGCCGGTGGAGCAGACGTCAGCCTCATCGTGGCTTCCACGATAATCCCAAGCGTGCCTTCCGAGCCGATCATTAAATGCCGGAGATCGTATCCCGCATTGTTTTTGATTAAGCCCCGATTGAGGTCAAGCCGTTCTCCAGTCGCATCGACAACCGTAAGTCCAGCTACCCAGTCGCGAGTCATGCCGTAGCGAATGACCCGGATGCCTCCTGCGTTGGTCGCGATATTGCCACCGATTTGTGAGCTACCGCTGGACGCGAAGTCGACGGGGTAAAACAAACCATTGGCTCTGGCGAAGTCCTGGAGTTGCGCCGTAACCACTCCGGCACCGCAGATCACCGTTTGCTCCGTCGTATTTAAGTCGCGGATCTGATTGAGCTTGTCGAGAGAGAGAACGACCTGACCGCTCCCCGCCACTGCTCCCCCGCTATAACCTGTACGCCCTCCGGAGGGCACCAGTGAGACGCCGGAGCGATTCGCCCAGCGAACAATGCTCTGAACGTGCTCGAGGCTGGAGGGAAAGAGAACGGCCTCGGGAGTCTCGGTGAAATCGCGCGACCAGTCGCTGCCGTAACCAATACGAACCTCCGAGTCTTCGCAGACACCCGATGCGCCTATGTCGTTCGCGAGTGAAGCAAGGGGCAGGCTCAATAGCTGTCCACCGCCTTAAGAACGCTGGTAACGAATTCCTGCTCCGGTTCCGAAAGTTCTGGCCGCCACACCTCGAATATCAACACTACGCGGTCGTAAGTCGACTGGTTCCACGCCTCGTGTTCGATCGTGTCATCGAACAACCAGACCTTACCTTCCTCCCACTTTCGCGTGTCGTTTCCGACCCGAAAACCGCAACCGTCCGGGACAATCAATGCGAGATGACAAATCAGCCTGGTATTGACCATCCCCGTATGCGGTGGGATACGCGCTCCGGCTTTTAAGCGAGAAAACAGAACATTGGGGCAGCGTTGCCCCGAGGAAACCAGCGGAACCTGCCGCAGAGCGGCTGTTGTTCTGGGACAGCGTGCTTGATTCTCGGGCACGGGTACACCGTTGTTCCAAAGATAGAACGCACCCCAATCACCGTTGTCTTTCATCCCGTGGGTATCGTAGGCAGGTCGATCCTGAACATCGGTAAGGTATGGATTGAAGTCAGCGCGTTGTTCGAGTAGCCCTTCCAACTCACCTCGAATATCGGCCGTGGCAGCCTCGAGATCGGAAACCCAATCGAACTCGCCTGGATCGTAAAACTCCCGTATGGGCAACCCGGGGAACATAAAGTGGTGAGGCTCCGGATAAAAAACCTTCCGCCGGCCGCACATTAAATCTAAGGCATTACGCATGCGAGCCGTATCGACGGACGGAGATTTTAACTGGCTGCCGACATGTTCTTCGAGATGCCGCTCAAAGTCCCTCTGTAGATCAGCAACACGGGTCTGTGCGCGGCGCAGCTCGGTTTGAATCTCGGCGGGGATATTCTCCGCGTGCCCGGCAAACTTAAGTGCATCCCGATAGTAGGCTGCGGCTGCCTGGCGTTTACCCGTGGCGTAGAACGCATCCCCCTTTACTACCAGAACCCGCGGATTTTTTGGCTCAAATGCGATGGACCGATCGGCGGCCTCCTGTGCAGCATCCATGTCTCCCTGATCGCGGCAAGCCAAAGCCAGCACTCCCCAGGAGGATGCGTTGTTCATACCTTGCTGGATGGCTGCACTCACCGCTTGCCGAGCATCGGCTGGGCGCCCCTGCTGCAAGGCAGCAACGGCCTGTTGCATCAGATTCGGTGCTTGACTGGTGGTCTGCATGCTGGCTACTCAATAAGAGCAAAGAACGTCGGTGATTTTAAACAGACAAAAAAAACCCGACCACCCAGAGGGTGGTCGGGCATTTACTTTCAGACTTTGCTTAGAAGCGCACGGTTGCGCCCGCAAAGATGAAGCGGCTGGTGTCGAACAGACCAGGGTAGGTGTTGTTGTTACCCGTACCCGTACCTACGTTCGTTGACAGGGGCGGATCCTTGGCAAAGACGTTGTTCACGCCCAGACGAAGGTTGACCGAGTCGTTCAGATCGTAGTTAACCGCCACGTCGAGGTAGTTACGCTCTTCGAGGAAGTCATTCAGCTGCTCATCACGCTGCGAAGCCGCCTGTCGGTCGAGGCCGAACAAGGTGGTTTCGCCAATGTGACGCCACGTAACGGCGACAGAGAAGTCCATCGGCGTATCCCAGGTTGCCAGCAGTCGGTGACGATACTCGGGGTTAGGCAGGTTGCACTGACCCGCGTAGAAGTCGACACATTCGATAGGATCAGCGCCATCGAACGGAGTCTCATCCAGTGTATCGAGGAAGGTACTTGCGTAGTCAACGCTCAAGAAGCCGAGGTTGCCCATATCAAGCTGGTACTTGATGTTGAGGTCGATACCGCGGGTTTCAAGCAGAGCAATGTTTGCGTTCTGCTCGCTGATACCTGCAATGCCGCCACCAGGCGCGTCGTTTGAGAGCCACAGAGTTCCGAAGGTGTCACGCTGAATCAGAGAACAGAACACGTCTGAACCCGGACCACCCGCGATACATCCGTCGAGGCTAGCCTGCGGCGGAATAGTACCGATCGCGTCCGATACCTCGATCTCGAAGTAGTCAATCGCGATACTCAGCCCTTCGACTGCCCGAGGCGTGATCACGACACCAAAGGTGGTGGTGTCTGAAGTCTCGGCTTCGAGCTGCGCGTTACCGCCCGTGATGGTGTTGAACTGTCCCGCAGGGTTGTCCTCGATACCTGCCGCGTACTGAGCCGCTGTGGCTCCTGTGCGCTGACATGCTTCAAGTGATGCCGCAGGCAGAACGTTCACCGCACCGGTAGCATCAAAACCTGATGCACAGGGATCGAACAAGCCGTTCTCGTTAGTGGATAGGTCTACCAGACCAGTGTTAGCGCCGACAAACAGGTCGAAGACGTTGGGTGCCCGGATCGAGCGAGAAACGTTAGCTCGGAAGCGTACATCCTCAATCGGAGTCCAGGTGCCACCGACAAACCAGGTGTCTGCGGTAAAGGTACCGGTTGTATTCTGCTGAGTCTGCGGATCCAGGCCTGCAGTCGTGTAATCAGAGTAACGATAGCCGAAAGACAAACCGAGCTCTTCAGCGAAAGGAGCGTCCTGGATAATAGGCAGCTCCGCTTCGAAGAAGATCTCAAACACGTCGATGTCACCGGCGATCGGCAGCGTTGCACCACCGGTACCAGTCAGACCACGTCCCCCAGGAATCTGAGAGATGTCATCAGAGATGCGCGACAGGCTGTCCTCGCGATATTCCACACCGACCAGGCCGGTAAGACCATCATCGGCCCAGGGGAGCTTCACGCCGCGGCTGGTCAGATCGCCTTCGAGTGTACCGCCGACCACGATCTGCTCAGTTTCACCAGTCACGATGCCGGTACCCTGAATGAAGTTAACGGCCTCATCGGTTACGAGAGTGTCGCCAGAAGCCGTTCGGTCAAGAATGTTCCAGGGCACACAACCACCGGTGGTATCGCGACATACCGGGTTGCCACTGCCATCGTCGACAACAAACAGCGCCTGCTGAACCCGGTTGAAGTTCAGGTCGTTTTGAGAGATTCGCGTGCCGCGGGTTCGAGCGTACTGCGCGAACACATCAAACGCGAAGTCCTCGGCGATGTCGCCCCGCAGACCTGTAATAAATCGGTAAGTGGTGTTCTCGAAAGTACTTACTCGAGGTCCGCCTTCGATGTTTCGGTGCGAGTTAATAAACGGCACCTCAACCCCGTCGTTAGTGGGGTCGCCGTCGGCAAGGATCTCGTTACAGCTTACGAAATCTGCGCCGCTGCCGGTTCCAAGGAAGTCACCGAAAGTGAATTCGCCAGCGCCACTGGGACCACGGCCCGCAGCAAGCAGCGGGTTGTCACAGTTGGTCTGGAACGAACGGTTGAAAGATGCTGATTCGGCGATTTGCGCTCTCGTATTGTTGCTCAGGAACCCGAGGTCCATGTAGGCCTCAACGCCATCAGTCAGCTCGTAGTGGCCACTGGCATTCAGGTTCCAGCGCTCAAGAGGCCGCTGGTAGTGATTACGGGCACCGAAGTTGTAAGTCTGATCAGGACCGCCTGTCAGCGGAATGAGCGTTCCATCCAACTCCTGGAACAAAACAGGTACGCCGTTACCATTGAATCTGCGGAAGTTCGATGAACCCACACAGCTAATAGTAGTGCTTCCACCGAGCGTACAAGCGCCGGTGTCTCGGTCGGCTCCAACCATCTCACGCTGGCGCGCGTAGCTGGCAAACGCGGTAATGTTGCCGCGACCATCGCTGGAATTCATACCCATCGTCGCGGTCAGCAGGTAATCCTCACCGGTGGTGACACCACCCGGATCGTCGATACCTGACCGCTCAAGAACGTCAGCCATAAAGCCGTTGTCGTTCGGGTTCTGACGCCAACCTGACTGGAAGTTGACTTCGAAGCCTTCGTAGTCGCGCTTGGTGATGAAGTTAATAACACCCGCGACAGCATCAGAACCATAAACGGCCGACGCACCGGAAGTGATCACATCCACTCGCTCTACCAGAGCTGCTGGAACCAGGTCGGTGTTGACAGCAGACGAAAACGGGCTTCCGAAGGGAAGGCGTTTGCCATCGATCAGCGTCAGCGTTCGCACGGCGTCAAGACCACGCTGGTTGAGCGAGGATGTTCCCGAGGAACCATTCGCGACCTGAGATGTCTGAGATACGAAGACGTTCGGCAGCAGGTTGACGATTTCTTCGATTCGCGTAACACCGCGGTTCTGGATCTCCGCTGCGTCGAGCTGCAGAAGCGGAACCGAAGACTCGATGTTGGATTTGGTAAGCCTAGAACCCGTGACGACGACCTCTTCGACGGCAACGTCGTCGGGTCCTTGCGCCAGGGTTTTAGCCGACATGGCTAACGACGCTGCACCGACAGCGGCGCACACCGCCATCGATAGCGGTTTTCTTTGCAACATATTTATTTACCCCTGTTTCGTGAGAGACGGACTGACCGAGCCAAAACCGGGATCACCGGGATAGCAGGGCGTTACCGCAACGCAGCAGATACTACACAGTCTGAGAAGGGGGTGACTGTGAAAAATTCACGCAACTTTTAATAGGTTACGGAGGCTTTCTCACAAGGTTTTGCGCTAGAGCCTAAAGGTCGTCAGAAGCTACAGAGCCCCATAAAAGAGCGTGTTGTTAAGCCGATTCGGTGGGTCGCTTTCTACCGTCGGCGCGCTGATTGCCCACAGAACTACCGCTTGAAATAAAGCTTTGAGCCAAGCTCCGGGCATCGAAGGAACGGCCGGGGTGCCGAAATTAAGACTCATTGTTCTGCGACGATTCGCTAGCTGCAAAAATCCAGACATCGGAATTCAGTTCGGCCGATTCAGAAGCCGCTGGTGCCTTGAAAGTGTTCATGTGCGATCTCACTGAACACGTGTGACTCCGATCGCTTTCTTTTGACCTATGAGCTCCATCCGATAAAAGCCCATCCAGTTTTTTGAGATACGTACTTCGGGGTTGGCCTCACCGCGATAGCGATAGCGGCCATCGAGGCGCTGCTGCCAAACCTGTCCGTTCTCGAGTTTGAAAACTGTGCTGCCTGTCCAGCCTGAAAAATCTCCACTGATTCTCGACACCACTTCCAGGTTCTTCTTGGCCTCGCGCACCGCAGTGTTCTTTTGTTGTAGAACCTTCGCCTCGCCGGCGGTGTAGCGCAGCAGCCAATCATTGAGATTCTTCAGTTCGTCTTGACTCAATTTGCCAAGACCTGCCTCGCTAAACTCTCCCTCGTCCATGAGAGCCTCAATGCCGGGGAAGTCCTTCTTACTCTTTGTGTCCTGCGCTTGCGCATCGCCTGCCACCGGAAGTAATACACCGCAGAGCGCCAACACCCAGAACAACCTAAGACTAGACCTCCTGCAGCGCTTTGTGGGCTCATTCAGCCATAAACCTGGGTGACTCATCGCGCTTCCCTCGTTCTATTCACTGTGTAGGCAAGACCGGCGTGCAAAATAACGGCGTTTTTCAGACGGTACGTGACTGAAGTACGGAAACAGCCGGCAATGTCTTACCTTCGACGTACTCTAAAAACGCACCGCCACCAGTAGAAATGTAGGAAACGTCGGCTTCGACTCCGAATTGGTCGATTGCAGCTAGCGTATCGCCACCACCGGCTACGGAGAACGCTTCGCTCGCGGCGATTGCCTCGGCTATGCGCCGGGTCCCATCAGCAAAATTCTCGAACTCGAAAACCCCCAGCGGCCCGTTCCACAGGATGGTGCCCGCGCGCGCTATAAGGCTAGCCATGTAAGCTGCTGTCTCGGGCCCGACGTCCAAGATCATATCGGCGTCAGCTACCGCTTCAATCGGCTTGGTCGTGGCTGCGGCGTCGGCCAGAAACGCTTCTGAAACAACAACGTCAGTCGGCAACGGAATCTCGGTTTTAGCCGCGATTCGTCGAGCGGCGTCGATTAAATCAGACTCATAGAGAGACTTTCCCACAGGGTGCCCGGCTGCGGCGAGAAAGGTATTCGCTATACCGCCGCCCACAATGAGCTGATCAACTTTGTCCGCAAGCGCCTCGAGCACCGCAAGCTTTGTCGACACCTTTGATCCACCGACGATGGCTACTAATGGCCTTTTGGGCTGGGAGAGCGCAGCTTCAAGCGCCTCTAGCTCTGCCACAAGTAATGGCCCCGCGCAGGCAATGGACGCAAACTTTGCTACTCCGTGGGTTGATGCCTGGGCGCGGTGTGCTGTCCCAAAGGCATCCATCACAAACACATCGCACTGCGCCGCATAGGCCTGGGCCAGCTCGTCTTCGTTTTTCTTTTCGCCGGGGTTGAATCGTACATTTTCAAGCAGGATAACTTCCCCGCTTTCCGGAGCCGGCCCGCTACGCCAGTCGCGTCGAAGCGTAACCGGCTGGCCCAGTAACTCTTCGAGACGATGGGCGACAGGCTGCAGCGAGTACTGCTCTTCATATTCACCCTCCGCAGGGCGGCCAAGATGCGACATCAACATCACCTTGGCGCCGGCATCTAGAGCGGCGCGCACCGTCGGAAGCGCAGCTCGTATTCGGGCATCGGAGCTCACCTTTCCGTCCGCTATTGGAACATTCAGATCCTCTCGGATCAGAACCCGCTGATCGACGAGCTCCAGATCACTCATTCGGGCAATGGCCAAAGTCATGGGATGGGTACCTTTATTTGGAAGCGTTGAACGCGCCGCGGACAAGTGTTGAGTGACATGTCGTTACCCTAGCTGGCCCCAGTAAGCTGCGATATCGAGCATTCGATTAGCGTAAGCCCATTCATTATCAAACCAGGTAAGCACTTTTATGAGCCTTCTACCACTGACTCGCGTCTGACACGCATCGATGATGCTGGAGCGCGCATCTTTATTAAAGTCGCACGAAGCCAGTGGTTCCTCCGTGTAGCCTAGAACACCGTGGAATTTGGACTCGGCTGCCTCCGCCAGAGCGGCATTGACGCTGGCCTCACTGGCGTCTTTGCTAACCGATACAGTGAGGTCCATCGCCGACACGTTTAGAGTGGGCACGCGAAGCGCCTGAGCGGTAAAGCGACCGGCAAAGTCCGGAAGAATGCGCTCCACACCGAGCGCCAGGCCGGTATCTACCGGAATTATCGATGAGCTGGCTGCCCTCGTCTTGCGAAGATCGGTATCGTGATAAGCGTCCAGTACGGGTTGATCGTTCATCGCCGAATGAATTGTGGTGATCGTCCCAAACTCAATGCCAAACGCCTCGTCCAGCGCGGCGATCACCGGCACGATTCCATTCGTCGTGCACGATGCGGCTGACACGACTTCGTAGCCAGGCTGCAACTGTGACTCGTTCACGCCGAACACGATAGTGGTATCAACATCAGGCGTTGCCGGTTGCGATAACAGCACACGCGATGCGCCTCGACTCACATGCATTTGGGCAGACTGTCGGTCCGAGAAGGCGCCGGTGCACTCAAGGACCAGATCGACCCCCATCTTGCTCCAGTCGAGATTCTCAATCTCGGGCTCCCGAAGTAGCTGGATCTCGGCTCCTGACACGCAGATACGGTTGGGCAGTAGCTGCACGGACCCTGGAAAACGACCGAAGGTAGAGTCGTAGCGCGTTAGATGAACCACGGTGGCTGCGTCGGCCAGCTCATTGATCGCCACGATTTCGAGGCCACTTTTGTGCCGACTTTCGTGGAGAGCTCGAAGCAGTGTACGGCCAATACGCCCATAGCCGTTGATAGCAAGTCGCACGGTCGCTCGCTAAAACGAATCCAGGAGGTCACTGACAACCTGAGTCAGATTCTCAGTAGAGAACCCGAACTCCTCCATCAGCACATTGCCGGGTGCTGACTCACCGAAGCTCGTCATCGCCACGGTGCGGCCATCAAGTCCCACATACTTGTACCAGTAGTCGCCGTGCCCTGCCTCCACGGCCACACGGGCGAGGCAAGTACTCGGCAAGACTGACTCACGGTAAGCAGCGTCCTGCTCCTCAAAAACCTCCGCACAGGGCATCGAGACCACTCTGACCCGGCGCGTGCTTAGTGCGGCCGCTGTGGCGACGGCCAGACCAACCTCCGAACCGGTGGCAATCAGTATCGCTTCCGGGGCTCCCTCACATTCGCGAAGCACGTAGCCGCCGCGCTCAATGTCTTTGACCTGCTCTTCGCTGCGCGCCTGGTGAACCAGACCCTGGCGTGAGAACACCAGTGCAGTCGGCCCGGACGAGCGCGAGATCGCGGCTTTCCAGCTTACCGCCGACTCAACGGTGTCGCATGGTCGCCAGACATGCAGATTCGGCGTGGCGCGCAGGGCGGTTAGCTGCTCCACGGGCTGGTGGGTAGGGCCATCCTCCCCAACGCCAATAGAGTCATGGGTATAAACGAAGATCGAGCGTTGAGCCATGAGAGCCGCCATGCGCACTGCATTACGGGCGTACTCCATGAAAATCAGAAAGGTCCCACCGTAGGGAATGAATCCCCCATGGAGCGCGATTCCGTTCATGATGGCCGACATTCCAAACTCGCGAACCCCGTAGAAAATGTAATTGCCTGGAGCGGTACTTTCGTCCAGCCCGCGAGAGCCGGTCCACTTCGTCAAGTTAGAGCCGGCGAGGTCCGCGGAGCCACCCAGTAACTCAGGCAAACCAGGTGCGAGATGTTCGAGCGCGTTTTGCGACGCTTTTCGAGACGCGATGTTTGCCTCATCTTGCTGGCAGCTGCGGATGAATCCATCAGCCACCGCACCGAAGTCTTCCGGCACGTCGCCCGCGAGACGACGCTTTAGTTCGCTCGCGAGCTCGGGGAAGGCTTCGCGATAGCGAGCAAACCGCTCGGTCCAATCGGCCTCCGCGCGTGCTCCGCGATCTCTAGCGCTCCAACCTTCATAGATTTCCTCTGGGACAAGGAAGGGTTCGTGTTCCCAGCCGAGTGCGGCTCGAGTCGCGTCGATTTCTTCCACTCCCAGCGGCGATCCGTGCGTAGATGCGGTTCCCTGCTTATTGGGTGCGCCCTTTCCAATCACTGTCTTGCAGCAGATTATGGTGGGATGCTGAGTGTCGTCCTGAGCCTTTCTGATCGCATTCGCGACTTGCTCTGAATTATGACCATCAACATCAGGAATCACCTGCCAACCATAAGCGCTGAACCGCCCCGGTGTGTCATCACTGAACCAGCCAGCCACCTCCCCATCGATTGAGATGCCGTTGTCGTCGTATACGACAATCAGCTTTCCCAGCTGGAGCGTGCCGGCAAGAGAACACACCTCATGGGAAATCCCCTCCATCAAGCATCCATCGCCGACGAATACGTAGGTGAAGTGATCAACCACCGTGTGGCCATCCTGATTGAACTCCGCAGCCAGATTCCGCTCGGCGATCGCCATACCCACCGCGTTTGCAAGACCCTGGCCGAGAGGCCCGGTCGTGGTCTCGACGCCGGGTGTGTAATCGTGCTCGGGGTGCCCCGGGGTTTTACTGTGCAGTTGGCGGAACTGTTTAAGCTCCTCAATCGGCAATTCGTATCCGCTCAGATGCAGCAGCGCGTAAATAAGCATCGACCCGTGGCCATTGGAGAGCACAAAACGATCACGATCGACCCAATCCGGATTCGCGGGGTTGTGCTTTAGAAAGTCATTCCATAGCACCTCGGCAATATCAGCCATCCCCATCGGAGCACCGGGGTGACCGCTGTTCGCTCTCTGCACAGCGTCCATCGCAAGGGCGCGAACGGCATTAGCCAACTGAAGGCGGGTTGTCATGGTCAATCCTGGCTCGGGCAAGGGGCGCGCATTGTCGCGTAAGGCCTTAAGCAGGACAACTTTCTGACGACTTCATCACGTATCCGGCACACCACTGGAGTCTTGCTTGTGGCAGCTTCAAATCTATATCAAAATTATTTGATGAAGATTGCAAAAGTGCTAGACTCCGCGCGCGATGACAACAGCCATGCCTACAGTTGAAGCCTTGGAGAGCCCACGCGAGACCCTCGCGGAGAGCCAGAACACGTGCGCCGTCGATATCGCTTCTTTTTTAAAAGCAGCGGGCGATCCGCTTCGGCTAAGAGTTCTCAGGCTCCTGAAACAGGATGCGATGGACGTGTCAGAGCTGTGCGAACTTCTCGAAGTTCGCCAGCCGGCTCTCAGCCATCATTTAAAGGTGTTGACGTCCTCAGGCCTGCTCAGAGGCGACCGAGATGGAAACCACATTTATTACCGGAGGGCAGAACCGGCACGCTCGGAAGCGAAGGACGCACTTTACACTGCGGTGTTAATGGCTGCGGATTCGCTGGATTTGGACTCGAGTGAGAGTCAGCGCCTGGAAACGCTACAGACAAAGAGACAGCAAAACTCGCTGAGTTTCTTCAGACAGAATCTGCCACGATTTCGGGAGCAACAGGACCTGATTGCGGCTCCGGGCCGCTACGCTGAGGTCGTTAGTGAATTCATCAGAACCATACCGGCAGACCAGCGATCGTGCGCCCTGGAGATCGGCCCGGGAGATGGATGGTTACTGCCAACGCTGAGCGCAGCATTCACATCAGTGTGTGCCCTGGATAATTCGGAGTTGATGCTCGACACAGCACGCTTGACCGCCTCGGAAGCGCATCTGAATAACGTAACGTTTGTGCATGGCGATACCGCAAATCCAGTACTCGCCGAACCGCAATTCGATCTCGTCGTTGTCAATATGGTTCTGCACCACACGCCGGACCCGCAGACCGTTCTACTGCAGGCAGCGCAAGGCCTCATTCGCGATGGGTTCTTACTCGTTACTGAGCTGTGCGATCACAACCAGGGATGGGCGCGGGATAACTGCGGCGATCTATGGCTCGGGTTTAAACCGGAGCTAGTAGCGGCGTGGGCATCAAAAGCCGGGCTCGCGGAACGGACGAGCTCGTATCAGGGCCAGCGCAACGGCTTTACTTTACAAGTCCGGCTCTTTCAAAAAACTTAGCGCAGCGAACACAACGAATCGAATAAGGAAAAGCTATGAGTGAGTACGGGGTATTTACCTCCGAGTCGGTATCCGAGGGTCATCCCGACAAGATGGCAGACCAGATCTCGGATGCAATCTTAGACAGTATCTTAACCGACGACCCGAACGCGCGCGTCGCCGTCGAGACATTGGTAAAAACGGGCATGGTTGTCGTGGCCGGCGAGGTCACAACTGATACCTATGTGGACTTAGAAGAAGTCGTGCGCGGAGTTGTCCTCGACATTGGATACGATAGCTCCGAGGTCGGCTTCGACGGTGCATCCTGCGCTGTCCTCAATGCTATCGGAAAACAATCGCACGATATTGCGATGGGTGTCGATGAGGGCGACGAAAAAGAACAGGGTGCCGGTGACCAGGGCCTGATGTTTGGCTACGCCAGCAGCGAGACCGATGTGCTGATGCCCGCGCCGATCTTTTTTTCACACCGACTGGTGGAACGTCAGGCCCAGCTGCGAAAAGACGGAACGCTGCCCTGGCTTCGCCCTGATGCCAAAAGCCAGGTGTCGCTGCGCTACGAAAACGGAAAGCCCGTCGCCATCGACGCGGTCGTCCTGTCAACGCAACATGCGGCGAAAGTAAGCCAGGCCGAAATCGAGAGCGCCATCATGGAGCACGTGATTCAGGACGTGCTTCCGGGTGAATGGCTACACGAAGGCACCCGATACCACATTAACCCGACAGGGCAGTTCATCATCGGCGGACCCGTCGGTGATTGTGGTCTCACGGGTCGGAAGATCATCGTCGATACCTATGGCGGCATGGCTCGCCATGGCGGAGGCGCGTTCTCTGGAAAGGACCCTTCGAAAGTAGACCGATCAGCGGCCTACGCGGGTCGCTACGTTGCCAAGAACATAGTGGCTGCGGGCCTGGCGGAACGCTGTGAAATCCAGGTGTCCTACGCGATCGGTGTCGCCGAGCCGACCTCTATCTCGATCAACACTTTCGGCACTGGATCGGTGAGCGATGAAAAAATTACAGAACTGATTCGAGAGCACTTTGATTTGCGACCGAAGGGTTTGATCGAGATGCTGGATCTGAAGCGCCCGATTTACCGGCCGACGGCGGCTTATGGTCACTTCGGACGAGAGGAAGCGAACTTTACCTGGGAGCAGACGGACAAGGCGGAGGCGCTGAGAGCTGCCGTCTAGATTTCACTGATTTCTGCTGCTATCGATGACCGGCCTCGTGCCACAAACGGAGAGGGTCGTTACCACAGTCAACGGAACGCCAAAAGGCGTCATCCATGACAGGCTCGGCAATCGCCATCCATGGCGATTGACGTCCGCCGACAGTAGTAACGCCCCTCTCCACACATCGAGCACTAAGCCTACAACTGTGTGCAAAGCACATTACAGAATAGGCGTGGCGCTCGATAAGTTCGGGATGATCAAGTACCCGCAGTGATTGAGAAATGATGACGCCAAGGCTAGTAAAACCACTACTGGTTGAAGGCACTAAGGCGTCGGTCGGAGGGCCGACCTGAGACAGTCGAGCGCCAGGGAAGGCGCTCGTTAGCCTGTCAGGGAGGACGCTTTTTGGCGTGTCTCAGGTCGGCCCTCCGACCGGCGCCAGCGAGCTACAACGAACACAGCGAACAAACGGAAACAAACCACAACGAACACTCAGCGAAAGGGAGCACCCTATGAGCACTGTAACGAAGTTAGAAACATCTCCAGATTACCGAGTCGCCGACATCAGCTTGGCCGATTGGGGCCGTCGTGAGCTTGAGATCGCCGAGGGCGAAATGCCGGCACTGATGGCGATGCGCGCCAAGTACGCTGCCGATAAGCCTCTCGCCGGCGCGAAGATTCTCGGCTGCATCCATATGACAATTCAGACCGGTGTACTGATCGAGACTCTGGTTGAGCTCGGCGCTGAAGTTCGCTGGTCATCTTGCAACATCTTCTCTACTCAGGACCACGCAGCTGCCGCAATTGCTGCCGCGGGTGTGCCTGTGTTCGCCTGGAAGGGTGAGACCGAGGAAGAATATGAGTGGTGCATTGAGCAAACTATTCTGAGCGATGGGCAGCCCTGGGACGCCAATATGGTCCTCGACGATGGCGGTGACCTGACAGCCATGCTGCACGACAAGTATCCTGAAATGCTCAGCAAGATCCATGGCATCACCGAGGAGACCACCACTGGCGTGCATCGCTTGTACGAGATGCTCGAAGCAGGATCGTTGAAGGTCCCGGCTGTGAACGTCAATGACTCGGTGACCAAGTCAAAGAACGACAACAAGTACGGATGTCGTCACAGTCTCAATGACGCGATCAAGCGCGCCACCGACCACCTGCTGTCAGGCAAGCGCGCGCTGGTCATTGGTTATGGAGATGTCGGCAAGGGATCGGCTCAGTCGCTTCGCCAGGAAGGCATGATTGTGCGTGTAACCGAGGTCGATCCGATCTGCGCGATGCAGGCCTGCATGGACGGGTTCGAAGTGGTTTCGCCGTTTATCAACGGTGCAGATGATGGCACCGACGCTGCTATTGATGGTGATTTGCTCGGCAAAACTGACCTGCTGGTGACCACCACGGGTAATTACAACGTCTGCAACGACCGCATGCTGCGTGCCGTTAAGAACGGTGCTGTGGTCTGTAACATCGGCCACTTCGATAATGAGATCGATACCGCCTACATGCGCCGTGAGTGGGATTGGGAAGAGGTAAAGCCCCAGGTGCACAAGGTCTACCGTGACCGCAGCAGCAATGACCATCTCATTTTGCTGGCCGAGGGTCGCCTGGTAAATCTGGGCAATGCGACTGGTCACCCATCGCGAATTATGGATGGCTCTTTCGCAAACCAGGTATTGGCACAGATTTATCTTTACAGCCAGCGTTTCGCGGATATGGACGCTGCCGATAAGGCTGCAGCACTTAAAGTTGAAGTACTTCCCAAGAAGCTCGACGAAGAAGTCGCAGCTCACATGGTGGAAGGGTTCGGCGGTGTCATTACTAAACTCACTCAAGAGCAGGCCGACTACATCAAAGTCGATGTCGATGGGCCGTTCAAAGGAGACACGTACAAGTACTGATACTTGTCGGCAATAGCAGCAGGTGATGGTGTGAAAGCAAACGCTACGATCAGCTTCGAGTACTTCCCGCCTAAAACTGAGGCGGGAAAGGAGAAGCTACTCAACGAGACAACCCCAAGCCTGCTTGCGGCGAAGCCTGAGTACTTCTCCGTTACCTATGGTGCGGGGGGGTCAACACGCGACAATACTCGCGGAGCTGTGCTTTCACTCAATGACCAGGGGCTCGCAGTAGCCCCACATTTGAGCTTTGGTCTGGATGACGAAGACACTATCGCTGCGCTGCTCCAGGGCTATTGCGATGCTGGAGTTCACCGCCTCGTGGCGTTGCGGGGGGATTTGCCTTCCGGTACCGGCGCGGGAGCAAGGCTCGTATACGCCAATCAATTGGTCGAGTTCATTCGCGAGAAAACCGGCAACCATTTTCACATAGAGGTCGCCGCCTACCCGGAGATACATCCGCAGGCACCAAGCTATGAGAGTGATGTGAACTTCCTGAAAGGCAAGTTCGATGCAGGCGCCGATAGCGCAATTACGCAATACTTCTACAACGTAGAGGCGTACTTTTACTTCCTGGATCGTTGTGCAGATGCGGGAATCAACAAGCCGATCTATGCGGGCGTGATGCCAATTACCAACTACTCGAATCTGGCCCGCTTTTCGCAGAACTGCGGTGCCGAGATTCCTCGCTGGATTCGCAGACGACTCGAAGGTTATGGGGACGATAGCGCAAGCATCCGCGCCTTCGGAATCGAAGTTGTGACTCAGCTTTGCGAGACACTTCTGGAAAGCGGAGCGCCTGGGATCCACTTCTATACGATGAATCAGGCCGAGCCGACGCTGCAGATCTGCAAGAATCTGAGGCTCGTCGCCAACGGCGCTTAGAGGAAGATTGGGCAATACCGGCATCGGTAACTACCCCAGGCATAAGAATGCTTAGGCCCAGGTTTCACGTCAGCGACGCACTTTCCCGGGGCGCCACGCTGGAGCTGAGCCCAGCCGTATCAAACCACATAACAAGAGTCCTGCGCCTTCGCGCGGGCAAGCAGATCTGCCTTTTCGATGGAACTGGACTTGAAGCCACAGCAACCATTGTGGAGGCCGCCCGTAGAGGCACGCTCGTACATATCGAGCAGGTCGATGTGAAGTCCCGAGAGTCGTCCCTCCAAATCACCCTTGCGATCGCGATGTCCCGGGGTGACCGCATGGATACTGTTGTGCAGAAGGCCACCGAGCTCGGTGTACAGTCGATCGTTCCGTTAGTAACCGATCGCACTGAGCTGCGCTTAAGTTCGGAACGGGCCGGGAAGAAAGAGGCTCGCTGGCGCAACGTTGCTATAAGCGCGTGCGAGCAATGCGGTAGAAATACGGTACCGATGTTGCTCCATCCGCAGCCGTTCAAACAGGCACTGGAGCGATTCTCTGATTGCACGCAAGCCACCAAACTCATACTCCACCCTGAGGCTTCGTTTTCGCCATTGGAATCAGGCTGCCGCGAACTGATACTTCTGATTGGCCCGGAAGGCGGCTTTTCTGAACACGAAGTTGCAGACGCTAAGGCGTCCGGCTTCCGCACACTCACCCTGGGCCCGCGGGTACTGCGCACAGAAACAGCACCCCTCGTAGCTATTGCCATCGCCCAGGCACGCTGGGGAGACCTGCTGGGATAACGGCTGGGTTGGCCACCGGGATAGCGGCTGGTTCTTGCCCCCCGGCGGGGGTTTCCGTACGGTTCGGACTTTTCTTTCGGAAGCAAGCCAATGAGCGTAAAGGTGGGTGTAGTGATGGATCCGATTTCGGCCATCAGCTACAAAAAAGACAGCACGATGGCAATGCTGTGGGCCGCCAGTGATCGAGGGTGGTCACTGTTTTATATGGAGCCGGGCAACCTGTCGATCGTGCAGGGTGCAGCGCGTGCCAGGATGGCGCCGCTTTCGGTGTTTAAAGACCCGGAGCATTGGTACGAGCTCGGCGAATACCGCGACTGCGATCTCGCAGACCTCGATGCAATACTGATGCGAAAAGACCCGCCCTTTGACAACGAGTACATCTACGCGACCTACATCCTGGAGGCGGCAGAAAGGCTAGGCACTGTTATCGTCAATCGTTGCCAATCACTTCGCGATTGCAATGAAAAGGTCTTTGCAACCCAATTTCCCCAATGTTGTCCGCCGGTTCTGGTGAGTGGTGACACGACCCAGCTCAAGGAGTTTTTTGCTGAGCACGGAGACGTTATTTACAAGCCTCTCGACGGAATGGGAGGCGCGTCCATATTTCGGGTGCGCGAAGGCGACCAGAATTTATCGGTGATTCTTGAAACCCTGACCGCATTCGGCACCCAGACCATCATGGCTCAGCGTTATCTGCCGGAAATCAAAGATGGCGATAAACGCATTCTCATGATCGAGGGGGAGCCGGTTCCTTACTGCCTTGCGCGACTGCCGTCATCGGGTGAGCTGCGCGGTAACCTGGCAGCCGGTGGAAGCGGGCGCGCACAACCCTTGAGCGACAGGGATCGGTGGATCGCAGAGCAAGTCGGTCCTGAGCTTGTCAAACGGGATTTGATCTTCGTGGGCCTAGATGTGATTGGAGACTATCTCACCGAAATAAACGTCACCAGTCCCACCTGCATACGCGAGATCGATGCAGCGTTTGATACCAACATTGCCGGACGACTGATGGATGCTCTGAGCGAGAGGATCAAGCGTATAGACGATTGATGCTATCCGATGCTGCTAAAAGTAACGATCGAATCATGCTGTGCGCCCTCGTCGCAGCAGCTCTGCACGTCTTTCTGATAATCGGTATAAGCTTCGATGCGTTTCGGACACAGGGTAACCAACAGCAAGTTGAAGTCACCCTGATACAAAAGCCCGGTCAGCGACCAGAGGACGCTCTGCTCATAGCCCAGGCGAACCAGCAGGGGAACGGCGAACGAGCGCTTCGAGATCGAGCCTCGGGACTGGAAAGTACGTTGCCCCAGCCCGAGTCAAGCGCCCGGCGTGACTACGCCGTCGACAACAACGGTCGCGCCCGGCTCTCAGCTACGACACTCACTACCAATGACGCGGACCAGAAAATCGTTGACCGCAGTGGTGAGCAGGCGAACTACCAAGACCTTCCAGAAGCGGAACGCAGGCTTGCGCAATTGCAGCAAGAGCTCGCGCAGTTAGATGCCAACCTGGGAAAACAGCAGCGACGTACCAACAACGAGCCGCGCGTACGAAGGCTTGACGCGGTTTCTGCGCGTGCTGCCGTCGATGCGGCCTACTTGGCAGATTGGCGCCGGCGCGTCGAAGCTGTGGGCAATCGCTATTACCCCGAGGCATCGCTTCGCTACGGAATCTATGGAAGTCTGAAGATGCTGGTGACGGTCAGAGCAGACGGGCAGCTCGACGCGATTGACATCCTGTCCAGCTCTGGCCACGCCGTGCTTGACGAAGCCGCAGTGCGTATCGTGCGGATGGCCGCCCCGTTCTTACCATTTCCGGATGAGTTGCGCGCAACTACAGACAAACTTGAAATTTTGCGCACATGGCAATTCGAACAAAACCCGCTAAGCTCGTGAGAAATAGCTCACGATCGACCCCCGATTATTGATCGCCGCGGTCGATTTGCGAAGGAAGTCAAAACAAGCTTGAAGAGCACCGTTAATCTAAGCAGCAGCACCTGTCTGCGGGATCATTTTCTGCTGGCGATGCCCGGCATTGATAGCGGTATTTTTAGCGGAAGCATCGCCTACATCTGTGAGCACGGCGAAGCTGGGGCAATGGGGATTGTGCTGAACCAACGCCTCGATCTCAATCTTCATGAAATCTTCGAACACCTTGAAATAACTACGGCGCGAAGCTTCAAAGACGAACCTGTACTAGCTGGCGGCCCGGTACAGGTGGATCACGGGTTTGTTCTCCATCCACCCGGCGAGGAAGACTGGGATGCAACCCTACGGGTGACCGAAGATACACATCTCACGACCTCCCAGGATGTACTCAAAGCGATCGCGACGGGTGCGGGGCCGAAAGCGTTTGTAATTGCGCTTGGCTACGCAGGTTGGTCTGCCGGGCAGTTGGAAGAAGAAATTGCCGGGAACAGTTGGCTGACTTTACCTGCCAACCCCCAGGTGCTGTTCGATACTCCCGTTGAGCGTCGCGTAAGCGCGGCCGCATCGGTGCTCGGGATCGACATGAATCTGCTCAGCAGCGAGGCGGGGCACGCCTGACGCAGCTGGCACCTCTGACAGACTGTCATGAACAGCAAACAGGAGCCCAACCGGGTATTGGCGTTCGACTACGGCCTGCGGCAGATAGGCGTGGCGGTGGGGAGCACCTTCATGGGCACTACTCAGCCGCTTCCTGTTCTGCTTGCCCGCGACGGGGTTCCGTCGTGGGCAGAGATCACGACGTTGCTCCGCGAGTGGCAACCAGATCACTTTCTGGTCGGCGACCCTATCAATATGGATGGTACGCCGAGTGATATTTCTCTGCGCGCGCAGAAGTTTGCCAGACGCCTGGAAGGCAGATTCAAGATTGGGGTCACCATGGTCGACGAGCGGTTGACCAGTTTCGCGGTAAAACACGAACGTTTCACCGGCATCGATCAGCGTCAGACCAAGGGCAGAGGCTCGGACTTCAAAAAAGAGCCGGTCGATAGTCTGGCGGCGGAGCTGATACTAAAAGACTGGATGAACACTTGAGCTTCATCTTGAATCGCGCGGAATGGCCTTTAAAAGGGAGTAAAAGTCAGTCGCGGCGCTGATATTCCCGTTCGGATTTGTGCTCGCTGTTCAGTGCGCGCTCAAACTGTCTTCGCCAAACTTAGGATGCGCTTTTGAAAAGCCCAGTAAAAGTCCTGGTGCCACTCGACCCAGGTGTGACTAACCCGTTCGGTTAATCGGCGGAGACGCAGGCTGCGATTCCGTACGTAGATCTGAACTTGCAACATCCACGTTCACTCCGCGTCGCTTATCGAACATCTTGATGCCAAGGCGAACCTCGTTCGCTGAATCCGCACAGCGAATTGCCTCTTCAGCCGAAATCTCTCCCTCACTGTATTTCGCAAGCAGCGACTGGTCCAGGGTCTGCATGCCGAGCTCAGTGGAGCGAGCCATTACCTCTTTTATGAGGTGGACCTGGCCGGTGCGGATGTACTCTGCAATGAGTGGGGAGTTAAGCAGAACTTCCATCACAGGCACACGACCATCGCCCTGGGCTTTCGGTAGTAGCATCTGCGCAATCATGGCGTTCAGGTTCAAAGACAAATCCATCAACACCTGGGTGTGCCGCTCCGATGGAAAGAAACTCAGGATGCGGTCAATCGCCTGGTTCGCATTGTTAGCGTGGAGCGTGCACAGGCAAAGATGGCCGGTCTCGGCGAACGTCAGCGCGTGCGCCATGGTTTCAGCCGTTCTCACCTCTCCGATCAAGATGACGTCGGGCGCCTGGCGCAGCGCGTTGCGCAAACCAACTTCAAACGATTCGGTGTCGAGACCCACCTCACGCTGGGTGATCAGGCAGCCAGCATGCTCATGGATGTACTCGATCGGATCCTCGATCGACAAGATGTGGCCCTGGCTGTTGCGGTTGCGATGGGCCACCATCGATGCGAGGGACGTGGACTTACCGGTACCCGTTCCGCCTACAAACATGACCAGGCCTCGCTTATCCATCGCCAACTTACTTACCACCGACGGTAAGCCGAGTTCGGGAATATCGGGAATTTCGGCCTTGATTCTTCGCAGTACGAGACCGCAATCACCCCGTTGCATGAAGGCGCTCGCACGGAAGCGTCCATAGTCATTGGAGAAAATTGCGTAGTTGCATTCCTGTTCGCGCAGAAACTGAGCCTGCTGATCCGCTGTCATAGTTTCGAAAACTAAAGAGCGGGCCTCCGCGTCGCTTAAACCCGATCGGGAGATGGCCTTGATCTTGCCATCGACTTTTATCGCTGGTGCCGCGTGAGACGTGATAAATCCGTCGGAGGCTCCCCGCTTTACCATCGCTGCGAGTAGTGTATTAATATTCATGTGGCGAATCCGATCCCTGACGTACTCAACGACTTATTCGACTGCGCAGTCGACTGCACTGCCGACCACACAGCACTGCCGACAAATTTCTGGCCAATGAAAGCTCATGATCATGTTCAGAAGCTTTCCGGCATTCGCGCTTTCTGCTTCGCTACTTCACGAGTAATGATGCGCTTGTCGACGAGCTCTTTCAGTGCCTGATCCATCGTCTGCATTCCAACCGCCTGCCCGGTCTGGATCGCTGAGTACATCTGGGCAACCTTGTCTTCGCGAATCAGGTTTCTGATAGCGGGCGTTGCGCGCATGATTTCGTGCGCAGCCACACGTCCTCCGTTAGCGCGACGCAAAAGCGTTTGCGATATCACCGCCTGGAGTGACTCGGAGAGCATTGAGCGAACCATATCTTTCTCAGCTGCGGGAAAAACATCAATGACGCGGTCGATCGTCTTGGCAGCCGAGGTTGTGTGTAACGTTCCAAAGACAAGGTGACCCGTCTCCGATGCGGTAAGGGCGAGTCGAATCGTTTCCAGATCGCGCATCTCGCCAACGAGAATGATGTCCGGGTCTTCCCGCAGGGCGCTTCTCAGCGCTTCTGCAAAGCCGAGCGTATCCCGATGGACTTCGCGCTGGTTAACCAGGCACTTGCGGCTCTCGTGCACAAATTCGATCGGATCTTCAATGGTAAGAATATGCTCGTACTTGTGATCGTTTATAAAGTCGATCATTGCAGCGAGAGTTGTGGACTTTCCCGATCCGGTGGGACCGGTCACAAGGACGAGACCCCGTGGCGTGAGACTGATGTCGCGAAACACCTGCCCCATCCCGAGATCCTCCATACTGAGCACTTTACTGGGGATCGTCCGGAAGACACCGCCGGCGCCACGATTCTGATTGAAGGCATTAACGCGAAATCTCGCGACTCCGGGGACCTCGAAAGAGAAATCCGTTTCGAGATACTCCTCAAAATCCTTCCGCTGCTTGTCGTTCATGATGTCGTACAGCAGCTCATGAACCTGCTTGTGCTCAAGCGGTGGCAAATTGATCCGGCGCACGTCACCGTCGACCCGGATCATCGGTGGAAGACCGGCCGACAGGTGGAGGTCAGATGCCCCCTGCTTTGCGCTGAACGCGAGAAGCTCCGTGATATCCATACGTGGTTATTGCCTTATGTCAAACTTCCGATGGCGATGAGGCTCAAGCAGCTAACGCGGCCTGTGTACTTTCAACTAATGTGTGCACTTTCAGCTAAAAGGCTCGCAGCTTAAAAGCTCGCAACTGCAAGGCTCAGTCCGGGATGTGTTTCACCCCGTAGCTGGAGTTAGCGGTAGACCTTGCACCGGCCCTTAGGCCGTTTCGTTACCATACGCCCATGGATATACAAAATATCGACGCGAATATAGCAAACGTGCGCTCCGAGATCAGAGCAGCCGCCAAGAAACATGGCCGCGCTGCCGATGAGATCACGCTTCTGGCCGTGAGCAAAACCAAACCAGCAAGCGCGGTAAAAGCGGCCGCCAACGCTGGGGTCACGCAGTTTGGCGAAAACTACCTGCAAGAAGCGCTCGCCAAAATCGAGAGTCTCGAAGGGCTTGATATTGACTGGCATTTCATAGGCCCCATCCAATCAAACAAAACTCGCCAGATAGCCCAGCGGTTTGCGTGGGTGCACAGCGTGGATCGCAGCAAATTGCTGCGCAGGCTTAGCGACCAACGCGAGTCTGATACCCCTCTAAATGTCTGTCTGCAGGTGAACATTTCGGGTGAAGCCAGCAAAGCAGGAGTCGCACCGGATGCCGTAGCCGATCTAGTGAGTGAAGCGGGGGAGCTGCCCAACCTGCGCCTACGCGGCCTGATGGCAATACCAGCGCCGGAAACAGGATTTGATCGTCAATTTCGAGCATGCGCTGCGCTGCGCGCGTGTTTTGAACGAGTGCACGATTGCCATCCTGCAATGGATACACTGTCGATCGGAATGAGCGCTGATCTCGAAGCCGCAGTTGCGGCGGGAAGCACAATGGTGCGCATTGGCACCGGTATTTTTGGTGCCCGCAATTCGTGAATACGCACTACCGCGAGATGTATAATCGCGGGTCGCTATGATCCGGGCAACCATTAAATTGTGAGTGATTTCGTTACCGCCTTTATCGGCGCAGGCAACATGGCCCGCAGCTTCATTGGTGGCATGCTTGCATCCGGAGTTGCACCGGAATCTTTGCGCGCCGCAGATCCCATGAAGTCGAACCGGGAGCTCATGGCTACTATGGGCGCGCTGGAGCTCAGCGCTTCCAATACAGAAGCGGTTCGCGGCGCGAATGTAGTCGTACTTGCAGTAAAGCCGCAGGTGTTAAAGAACGTCTGCGAAGAACTGCGCGCTAAGGTCGAACCCGATACGGTGGTCGTCTCGATAGCTGCGGGCGTCGAAACCACCAGCCTGCAAGCCTGGCTTGGCGCTGACACACCGATTGCCCGATGCATGCCAAATACACCGGCGCTGGTCGGTAAAGGCGCGAGTGCGCTTTTCTGCACAAACGCCGTAACCCCGCTTCAAAAAGATAGGATTGAGCGGGTCATGAAATCTGTGGGAGCAGTCTGCTGGGTCGAAGATGAGGACAGCCTCCACAGCGTTACCGCTTTATCCGGGTCTGGACCTGCCTACTTCTTCCTGATGATGGAGGCCATGATTGCCGAAGGCGAGCGTATGGGCCTTGACCCGCAAACCGCGCGCCTGCTGTGCTCTCAAACCTGTCTAGGTGCCGGATACATGCTGCGCGAAGACTCCGTACCCGCTGCAGAACTACGTCGCCGGGTTACCAGCCCTGGCGGAACTACGGAGCGTGCAATTCGGTCTTTTGAACAAGATGGTTTTGCTACGCTGATCCAAACTGCCATGCGCGAGTGTTACAAACGCTCGCAGGAACTCGCCGAAGAGCTGACCTGATTATCAGCCCGCGCGGCGGATTGAGAAGGTCTCAGTTATTGCAAAAGGCAGCACCAGGTATTCCGAACAAACCGGATCAATGGCGGGCACCAGAAGGCCCCGACCAGAGAATGAAAACAAGCCGATTCTGAACTTCAGAACACGGGAGAGCACAAGAGAGCATGAACACCGTCAATTCCATAGGGATTTACCTGACTCAGACCGTATTGGGTTTATACATGCTGATCATGGTGATGCGTTTCGTGCTTCAGCTGGTAATGGCCGACTTTTATAACCCGATCTCCCAATTCCTTGTGAAGGCCACCAACCCAGTCGTACTACCGCTGCGAAAAATTCTGCCAGCACGTGGGCGTTTTGATGCAGCCTCACTGGTTCTTGCCATTCTTATCCAGGTGATCACGATCGTGATTCTGCTGGCGATGCTAGGCTACTCGCCTCCGCCTGTGAGCAAACTACTCGCATGGTCTGTAGTTGGAATCGTCGGCCTGCTGCTCAAGATTTATTTTTTCGCACTGCTTGGATCAATCATCCTCAGCTGGGTAGCACCCGGCAGCAGCAATCCCGCGGCCTATCTGCTCTACCAGATTACCGAGCCGATTATGGCGCCGGTTCGCAGCCTCCTGCCGGCGATGGGCGGAATAGACTTCTCGCCCATACTCCTTTTCATTTTGATCAACATTCTGGAGATCGTGCTGCGAGATCTTGCTGCAGGCCTGCAAGTTCCCGCGCAACTGGTGATGGGCATTTGAGTCTCGCGAGACCGAACCATGGAATCCGAGGCATCAATAGGCCTGGTCAATTCACAGACGGCCAGTTTTGACGAACCGCTGAAACTCGCCTGTGGAGACACACTCAATCGCTATGAACTTATCTATGAGACGTATGGAGCGCTGAATCCCGGCGCGGACAACGCCATCCTGATCTGCCACGCGCTCTCAGGGAGCCATCATGCAGCGGGCTATTACCAGCCGGATGACAAAAAACCAGGCTGGTGGGATGCCTGCATAGGCCCGGGAAAGGCCATCGATACCGATCAGTTTTTCGTTGTGTCGTTAAACAACATCGGTGGCTGCCACGGCTCGACCGGCCCCACGTCGCTTCGGGAGGACCGAAGTCAGGTATGGGGGCCTTCGTTTCCGCAGCCCGCGGTAGAAGACTGGGTCGATACTCAGGCGCGACTCGCAGATCGACTGGGGGTTGCCTGTTGGGCCGCGGTTATCGGCGGAAGTCTTGGCGGTATGCAGGCACTGACATGGTCGATTCGCTATCCGGATCGTCTGCGCCACTGTGTTGCAATCGCAGCAGCGATGAAACTCAGCGCGCAAAACATTGCGTTCAACGAAGTTGCGCGACGAGCAATCTACTCCGATCCGGCCTATGCCGATGGCTACTATCTGGGCAGTGGTGAGTCTCCCGATAAAGGTCTAGCACTCGCACGAATGGTCGGACATATCACCTATTTGTCCGATGATGCCATGGCGAGCAAGTTTGGTCGTGAACTGCAGAATCCGGATGCTGTTAGAGGCGCCAGTAGCAACTCACCGCGCGAACCCGCCGAGTTTCAGGTTGAGAGCTATCTTCGTTATCAAGGTTCACAGTTCGCCAAGAGCTTCGACGCGAATACGTACATGCTGATGACCAGAGTGCTCGATCGCTATGATTTTGCAGCGGACTTTGGCGGTGATGCTATCGCCGCATTCAAGCGTGCGAAAGCTGAGTTCCTCATTGTATCGTTCTCTACCGATTGGCGTTTCTCTCCCGCTCGATCGCGGGAAATAGTCGACGCATTGCTCGCTGCTGAGCGGCCAGTAAGCTACGCAGAGATCGCGGCCAAAGAGGGCCATGATGCGTTTCTCCTTCCAATTCCTCGTTATGTAGACCTGCTTAAAGCGTATCTGCGCAGAGTGACCGTCTAATGCTATCGCCAGCGCTCTCGCAAGCGCCGTTCCGGGCACGCGAGTACAACTCGAACACTGCGCACGCTCACATAAACGGCTTGTTGGCAAACTTTATATGCGTCAGGACCTGACCCGAATATTGCGCTGGATGCCGGAGAACTCTCGCGTTCTTGACTTGGGATGCGGCGACGGGGAGTTTCTTGAGTTGCTGCGCGATCAGAAGAACGCGCGGGTTACCGGCATCGAGATCGATGCGCAGGCGATAAGCCAGGCAATTCGCCGCGGTCTCTCGATCGTGGAACAGGACCTCGATGCAGGTCTCGATAACTTTGCCGACGGCAGTTTCGATATGGTGGTGATGGCTCATGCGTTACAGGCTGTGCACTTTCCCGACAACGTGCTCGAAGAGATGCTACGGATCGGCCGTGAATGCGTAGTCACCTTTCCAAACTTCGGGCACTGGCGATCAAGATTGCACCTTGCTACACGTGGTCGCATGCCCGTTTCGCGTTTCATGCCGTATACCTGGTATGACACGCCAAACATCCACTTTTGCACGGTGAGAGACTTCGAGACTCTATGTTCACATCGCGGTATTCAAATACTTCATCGGGACATGATCGCGAGCGAAACGCGCAGCACCGTGCTTGCCAGGCGCTGGCCCAACCTGTTTGCGACGACAGCGATCTATCACATCAGTCGGCACATCAGTCAGTGACGAGCCTCGTGCTCCGATTACGAGCAACGGCTGTCTGTGGCTCCTAATCCACGTGAGTCGGATAGAGCAGGACACACCAGGTTCCTTGAGAAGGCGATATGAATAAACGAGTTCACACGACTGCAAGGTTGTTCCTGAGCGTATTTTTGCTAATCCTCGTCAGCGAGTTTTCGCAGGCCCAGCTCTCCGAACGGTTTGGACCCTATGAACTCCATTACAGCGTTGTGAACACGACCTTCATTGAGCCAGCCGTAGCAGCCCAATACGGCTTAGCTCGCGGCAAGAATCGCGCAATTTTGAATCTTTCCCTGCGCGAGCACCTGGGCGATGGCACCACGGTTGCCCGGGAAATGGCCTTAAAAGGACTGAGCTGGGACCTGACGGAGCGCCAGGATTTTTTCGACTTCATTCAAGTGATAGAAGGCCCTGCCATCTACTACATCGGAGAGTTTAAATTTCTTAATCGAGAATGGCGCTACTTTGAAGTCGACTTTGATCCGGAAAATTCAGAGGAATCGTTCAACTATAAATTCAAACACCAGATGTGGGTAAACGAATAGGCCAGTGATAGAAATCCGGATACAGATCGATGTCGGGTGCTGAACAAGAACTTGTTGTAGCAACAGGGAATGCAGGCAAGGTCGCCGAGTTCCAGCGGTTGCTCACCGGGCTCCCCTACAGACTTCGCCTCCAGTCCGAGCTCAACGTAATACCAGCTGAAGAGACTGGGCTTACCTTCGTCGAGAACGCCCTGCTAAAAGCGAGGGCAGCAGCGGAGCAAACCGGTTTTCCCGCGCTGGCTGACGACTCAGGCCTGGAAGTTGATGCGCTCAACGGGGCACCGGGCGTTCGCTCAGCGCGATATGCAGCAGACGCACCTAGTTACGCCTCAAATGAGTACACGAGATTTGGCAAAGACCTTGGGAATTGTGACGGGAAAGGTCATGGAAAAGATACCGCGAATAACGCTCGACTGTTGTGGGAACTCAGAGATGTCCCCGAGTCGCAGCGGACGGCGCGCTTTCACTGCGTGATCGTGTTGCTGCGCCACCCGCATGACCCGGTGCCGTTTGTTGCCCACGGGTCCTGGGAAGGGCGCATATTGAACGCACCGATAGGAAGCGCCGGCTTCGGCTACGACCCGTTGTTCTACGACCAGACCCAGCAGCTCAGTGCTGCGCAGATGTCTCCAGAAGTTAAAAATCGGATCAGCCATCGAGGGCAAGCGGTGCAGGCCATGCTTAGTTTTCTTCGAGGCCAGGAGAATGCCTAATCTGCTCGTTCTGCCTGTCCCTTCTGCTTTTTCTCTCTGTTTGCCCTCTGCTCGCCCCCGGTGAGCTGCGCGGAAACATCCATGAGAAAGGCTACCGCTTAAAGAACGGCATGACACCCACCCCAAGAGCCGCGCAAAGAGAGCTGCAAATAGCTGGAACCGCGACGAAACCAGACTCCCGCCCGCCCCTCGGCCTTTATGTCCACATACCATGGTGTGAGAAAAAATGTCCTTACTGTGACTTCAACTCGCATGAAGCTTTGAGCCGGCCAGAAACCCGCTATGTGGATACCCTGTTGCGCGATCTTGAGTTTGAGTATGAGGATGAAGACCGGCGACTCACGAGTATCTTTATAGGCGGTGGCACACCGAGCCTTTTCAGTGAGTCTTCGATCCGCCGACTTATGGAGGGCATCCGAAGCCGGACAGCGATCTCCGATGATGCGGAGATAACAATGGAAGCCAACCCCGGGAGCGTTGAGCGTGACCGTCTCGCGGGTTATGTGGATGCCGGTATCAATCGCTTTTCACTGGGCATCCAGAGCTTCAACGATCGGTCGCTCCAGCATCTGGGTCGGGTTCATGATGGCGAGGCTGCAAAATTCGCTGTGCAACGAGCCAGGGATTCTGGCGCCCAGACGTTCAATCTAGATCTCATGCACGGGCTGCCGCATCAATCCGCAGAGGACGGGCTCGAAGATCTATTGACCGGCATCGCGCTGGCACCACCACACATCTCTTGGTACCAGCTGACGATCGAACCGAACACACGCTTCTATAGCAAACCACCACCGCTCCCCGTCGAAGAGGTACTCGGGAGCCTTGAGGATAGTGGCGCAGCGTTGCTTCGCGAGAGCGGATATCGCCAGTATGAAGTGTCCGCCTGGTCGCGGCCTGGCGAAGAATGCAGGCACAACCTGAACTACTGGTCGTTTGGAGATTACCTGGCGATCGGCGCAGGCGCGCACGGTAAGCTTACGTCGGCTCAGGGTGTGGTGCATCGCTACTCGAAAACCCGCCAGCCGGAAGACTACCTGCGTGGCGGAACGACGCGAAACGATGCTCCCGCGGGAATCGAGCGACGTGGTAGCCGGGTTCTGGAGGCAGCGGATCTTCGAGGTGAGTTTGCGATGAATGCGCTGCGGCTCAACAGCGGCTTCACGTACGGACTCTTTGAAGCGAGAACCGGTCTTTCAGCACAATCGATTCAACCGATTGTCGATACCCAACGTGAACTTGGTCTGCTTGAGATGGCTGCTGATTGTGTACGGGCGACGGCCCGGGGCCAGAGGTATCTCGATAATCTCGTAGCTGCGTTCTTTGAAGGCACCCGCCGCGTCTAATCCCCCGGCGCAATCAGAGCTTAGGCTTCTCGACGAGTACATATGAGTAGGACCTGATGCGGCGCATATGGGCACTTCCCGAATGCTCCGCTCACCTTGTGGGAGTAACGTACTGTCGATTCGGGAGCAAGGCCAGACGTGTGTTGGAGCTAAAGTGGTGGACGTTTCGAGAAGCCTTCAGGTGGGCAGTGATGAGTGAAGGGCAGGGGCAGGAAATCAAGCTGGCTCGTGTAACCGGCATTGCACTACTTTCGTTGATTGGGTCAGGGATTGCAGGTGCAGTCTTCGTGAGCCATGGCATTGATATCAACCTGAGCGCCGATGTCACCGCTACGGCAACGGCTATGCTTGAGGCCGAACAGAGACTAAAGGCCAAAGCTTACCTGGGGTGTGTCGGTTTCGGGCTGGATCTTCTGGTGAGTATCGGGCTCTATCAATTAGTCAGACGACAGAGTCCTTTGCTGGCGTCGTGGTCACTCCTGATGTCCGCCGGGTCTGCGCTGCTGGTGTTTCTCGGATCAGTGTTCGCTATGAACGCGGCCATGCTCGCCGGCAACTCAGCTTTCCAAACGCTGGCATCATCAGACGAGCGGTTGTTGCTCACAGCGATCCAGGCTACGTCCGACTACACCTCTTTCCATCTCAGCCTCGTGCTCTCTAGCGCCGCAAAAGCAGGGTTTTTCTTCCTGCTACTCAAATCCGGGAAAGTCCCCAGCCTGCTGGCAGGCTGGGGAGTGTTTGCTTCGCTGCTGGTGGCGACAACAATGGTGGCTCGGGACTTTGCACCCGCGCTAGGTCACAACGCGGTGACAGCAACCTTTATGTTGTGCAATCTGATTGCGATTGTTGGTCTGGGCTTGTTTCTGACGGTTCGGGGTATTCGTTTGGAAAATCCGACAAGCCCGGTGGGGGCAATCTCCTAAGCGGTGTCGCCTCCACTACAGTCGTAAAGCAAGCACTCAGCCTGCATCGATGATCATCTTCTGCAACCGGTTGATAGTGTTCAGATTCCTCCCAGTAGCTCGAACTCCCAGGCAGGCTTCAACGTTGGAGACGAGTTTGGATCGACCGATACCATCAGGTGCGTACAGGTAGGCCACATGATTGATAATGCGCAGTTCCTCACTCGGCAACTTGAACCGACTGATCTTCTCCTCATCCGGTGCAGGCTTGGATTTGCAGAAGTAAAAGTGAACGAGCTTTCCATCAGCGCTATCGAACGGGTTTGCCGAGACAGCATCGGTAAACTTCGAGGACTCTATTGCGAGTAGTTCTGGTTCGAATCCGAACTCGTCAGCCAGGGCGGTACTAAGATCAGCACCGGGCAGTCGCGAGCTTTTCAGCACCGCGTTTCCTGACTGGATGTAAGTACGAACCTCGCGCATGCCGCACCGTTCAAGAACTGCCGTAAGCTCCTTCATCGGTAGAAGATTCTTTCCGCCGACGTTGATCCCCCGAAAAAGTAAGACATAGGTCTTCACTGGATCCAGGCTCCTCCGAACAATGATTTATAAGCCGATGCCAAGGCCATACTTTCAGCACGATACGCTTTTATGATGTGGTCGGCGGGGGCGCCGCTCGCTCAAAAACCAAATCCCAAACCCCGTGACCCAAACCGCGGCCTCGCGCTTCAAACTTGGTCAACGGGCGGTCCTGGGGGCGTGGAGCGTACCGGTTCTTACCATGGGCATTTCGCAGCGATTTTTCGTCTTCGAGGACCTGAAGCATATGCTCGGCATAAGGCTGCCAGTCGGTTGCCAAGTGCAACCGGCCGCCGCTGCGTAATCGATCTGCAGCCAGACGTACGAAAGGCAGTTGAACGAGACGACGCTTATGGTGCCGTTTTTTTGGCCAGGGATCCGGAAAAAAGATCTGAATAGCATCAAGTGTCCCAGGGGTTATGCAACGTTCAAGCACTTCCACAGCGTCATGGCACATGATGCGCAGATTGGTCACGCCGAGCTCGCTGATCCCCATCAGCAACCTGCCTACACCAGGCCTGTGTACCTCAATACCGAGATAGGCGCTCTCGGGATCGTTCCGCGCCATTTCAAGTAGCGACCCACCCATCCCAAATCCGATTTCCAGAATAAATCTCTTCGAATCCCCAAAGACGTTGCGTAAGTCCATAGGCTCCGGAAGATAGTCGATGCCCCAAAGCTCCCACCCGTGGTCGTAGGCACGCTGCTGCGCGGGCGTCATCCGGCCGGCCCTGATTACAAAACTGCGGATTGATTTTTTTTCCAAACCGAAACTACCGCAACGCAGAGGTGACTAGTCCAGTACTTTGAGCGCGGCGAGCATCAGGCAGATCCACCCTCCTATAAAGCCGATGCCACCGACAGGAGTCACGGCACCAAGCCACTTAATCCCGGTGAAGCTCAGCACATAGAGACTTCCAGAGAAAACCAGTACACCCGCCGTGAACAGCCAGGCACTGGACTTCAATAAAAGAGACGATGGCTGGTTGACAAGCAGGACACCCACTGCGAGCAGAACAAGAGCGTGGTAGAACTGATACTGCACCGCGGTCTCAAACACCCCCATGGCATAGTCATCGAGCCTCGACCTCAGCGCGTGCGCACCAAATGCACCTAGGCAGACTCCCAGAAGACCTGCGGTCGCACCAATGAACAACGTTAACTTTGCCATGGAGTTCTCGATTGCCGGAAACGCTTGGCAGTATGCCGTAAACATGGTGAGGAGGCAGTCCCGACATCCGGCCGAATGCCTGCCAAGGTGAACGGGGGCTCACGGAAGAGTCGATGGTCGGCACGAGGTCATGGTTGTTCACTCATGATCGCGATACCGCCTCAAGACGGTTCGAGGCACAACACGGTATACAGTCATTGCTGAGAACCTGGCTGAGCGCGAAGGCAGTTGCGACTGCCGCAGTACTATTCAGACCGGAGCAGGCGGGAAACGTCAAAGCGTGCAGGAGATACAGACTAACGGAGGATGCGTGAAAACTGCGGTTTACGAGACCCCCAAGTTATGAAGCAGTCGCAGGGATCGCAACCGTGATGACCGGAAGCCAGTAACAGTGAGGGTGTAACGGCCGTTGGGGGTGTAACGGCCGGTGAGGATATAACCGTCGGTAAGAGCGTAACTGTAGGTTGCAGGTAAAGAGTCGAGCCCGGCGTAGCGGGCTCGACCAATGATCAGGCGAGCATTACCGATCGCATCTTCTTGATCGCCGCCTGCTCCAGCTGGCGTATGCGCTCAGCCGAGACGCCATATACATCTGCCAACTCATGCAATGTTGCCTTCTGGTCACTGAGCCAGCGTCGCGCGAGGATATCCCGGCTGCGCTCGTCAAGATCGGCCAGCGCCGCATGTAGAAGCTCTTGATTATTGCTGGACCACTGCTCATCTTCGGCAGACTGGGCCGGATCGGCGACTGCATCCTCGAGGTAATTCTGAGGCGCCTGCCATCCCTCCTCGTCATCAGCGTCCGATGGCGCATCGAAGGCGACATCGCGACCAGTGAGTCGGCCTTCCATGCGATGAACTTCTTTTACATCCACACCGAGATCGTCAGCGACCGCTTTTGCCTCATCGGCGCTGAGCCAGGACAAAGTCTTCTTGGCGCTGCGCAAGTTAAAGAAGAGTTTGCGTTGCGCCTTCGTCGTCGCGACTTTGACTATGCGCCAGTTACGCAGAATGAACTCGTGTATTTCAGCCTTAATCCAGTGGACGGCGAAGGATACAAGACGTACGCCCTTGGACGGATCAAAGCGTTTTACGGCTTTCATCAGGCCTACGTTACCTTCCTGGATCAGATCGGCCTCTGCGAGACCATAGCCACTGTAGCTGCGGGCAATGTGCACGACAAACCGCAGATGCGACATGACTAACTCGCGCGCAGCCTGTACATCGTCCTCATAAAAAAGCCGCTCCGCGAGAGAACGCTCCCGCTCTGCGGTAAGTACAGGAATAGCACCGACGGCCTGGACGTAGGCAGCGAGATTTGCACCGGGAACCATTTGATCGACCGGCATAAGCTGCTTGCGTGTCGAAGAGTCCGGTTCGCCAGCAGCTTTACCGACAACTGAGTCTCGCGCCGCGACCGCATGTGAAACTGTCATAGTTGTAGACATGCTTCCTCCATTGGGCAGGATATTTTAGCACTCAGCGGCTTAGAGTGCTAAAATCTTTATCCTATCCCTTAGAATGATATAGCCTTTCGATATATCAATCTGGATTTATATTTCGTATATGCCGAGATACAGCAATCCAGGCGCCGATCAAGCCCATAGTCGTGCCTACCAAGATAAGCTGCAGTGCATCGAACACACCGTAGCCGCGTATCTGAAAGTCGCTGTCATAGGCCTCTGCCAGGACTTCCACCGGACTGGAGAGAAGAGAAACCCCTATTCCGAGCAGCACCGCGGACACTACGCCTCCTCCGAGCCCATACCAAAGGCCTGTATACAGCATCGGACGGCGCACAAATGCATCCGTCCCCCCCACCAGTTTTACGATAACGATTTCCTCCCGCCGACTCTCTATTGTGAGACGTATCGTATTTCCGAGAGCCAGAATCATCGCGATGACGAAAACCACGGCCAGCAACAGGACCCCTTTTCTTCCCAGATCCATGAACGCACGGAATCTCTCGACCCATTTTGTGTCGACAATGACTTCTTCCACCGTCGAATTGTCGGAGAGCTCGTTTGCCAGCCTCTCAAGCGCGCTTACATCGTCACTGGAAAGTGTGACTAAGACTATGTGGGGAAGAGGGTTTCCGGGAAGCGAATCAAGAAGAGCATCGAGCCCGGATCGTTCTCGAAAGTCCCGAAGCGCTGCGTCACGATTTACGAATTCAGCAATCTCTATCCGCGGATCACTGGTGAGCTCGGACGCTAGCGACTGCGCATCCACTGAGCTTGCGTCCGCAACCAGAAAAACAGACAGCCGCGCCGAAGTCTCAACAGAGCCTCCAAGGCGTTCTAAGTTAGTAAGCGCCAACTCAAGGCCGGCGGGCAATGCGATGGCTATGCCCAATACGAGCCAGGTCATGATGCTGGCGACTGGGTCCCTGAGCACACGCGCAAGAGAATCCGCCGCCGACTGGCTGTGGTGACGGCGCCACGCCAGCCATCGCTCGCCCAGCGGACGCCGCCGCGTACGCAGGACGGCACCGCGACCTCCTCGAAGCGACTTCTGGCGCGGACTAGCCTGCATGGCTTGGGCCTTGAGCAGCGCCCTGCGTGGTGCTGATCAGGCGTCCTTCCCGCAACGTGAGCGTGCGATGACGAAGCCTCGAGATTAAAGCCAGATCGTGGCTTGCTATGAGAACCGTTACTCCGACCCGGCTGAAATCGGTAAATAGCTGCATTATCTCAGCGGATAGCTCTGGATCGAGGTTCCCCGTCGGCTCATCCGCCAATAGGATCGCCGGGCGCCCGACCACGGCGCGCGCGATACCGACGCGCTGCTGCTCTCCACCCGATAGGCTCATGGGGTAAGCGTGCTGACGATCCAGTAACCCTACCTTATCCAGGGCGGCTCCAACCCGCTTCGGGATGTCCCTATCGTTGTAACCCTCAATCACAAGCGGCAGCGCAACATTGTCGAAGACGGTACGATCCATGAGTAACTTGTGATTCTGAAACACGACACCGATGGAGCGTCGATGCTGCGGTATCGCGCCACGCCGGAGCTTGCCAAGATCCGCTCCTGCGATCGTTACCCGCCCACGCGTCGGCTTCTCCATAAGCATGATGAGGCGTAGCAAGGTGCTCTTACCGGCACCGCTATGTCCCGTTAAGAAAACGAGCTCGTCTCTCTCGATGTGTAGGCTCACCTCGCGGAGTGCATCGTGGCCGCTGTCATAACGTTTGCTGACGCGTTCGAAAGTAATCACGGCGCTGTATGGTGTGGTGCACCCACCGTGGGCTTATTAACCGCGTCGCTCGGAGTCATGGCTAAATAACGCCTCAATAAACTCGCCGGCAGCAAACGGACGCAGGTCCTGGGCACCTTCGCCTACTCCGATAAAACGAATTGGCAGCTGGAGACGTTTTGCGATGGCAAAAACAACACCGCCTTTCGCTGTACCGTCCAGCTTGCTTATCGTCAACCCGCTGACCCCAACAGCCTGACGAAACTGCTCCGCCTGGGATACTGCGTTTTGTCCAGTACCGGCATCCAGTACGAGCATGCATTCATGCGGCGCGTCGGGATCAAGCTTCTGCATAACTCGGACGACTTTCCGAAGCTCTTCCATCAGGTGGTCTTTGTTCTGCAAGCGGCCTGCCGTATCGGCGATCAGCACATCAACGCCCCTGGCCATGGCCGACTGCAACGCGTCAAAGATGACCGATGCGCTGTCCGCTCCGGTGTGCTGCGCCACAACCGGCACTGAATTCCGCTCACCCCAATGAAGCAGCTGTTCTACGGCAGCGGCGCGAAAGGTATCTCCAGCTGCCAGCATCACTGAACGCCCCTCCGCTTGAAAACGGCGTGCGAGCTTGCCAATGGTGGTGGTTTTGCCGACCCCATTGACACCCACCATGAGGATGACAAATGGTTTGGCACTACCAACCTGTAGAGGCGTTTCGCAAGGAGTAAGCAACGCCTGAAGCTCAGTACGTAACGCTGTATAAACGGCGGACGCCTCGGTGAGCTCCATCCTCGATACCCGGTCGGTGAGAGAGTCAATGATCTCTGCGGTGGCCTCGACGCCCACATCCGCCATCAGCAGCTGGGTTTCGAGCTCTTCAAGCAGTTGCGCGTCGATCTCCTTGCTTCCCAGGAGCAAATCCCCGAGCCCCTGGCCGAGGCTACTGCCAGTGCGCGCAAGGCCGCGCTTAAGACGCGCGAAAAAACCATCCCCGCGATTCTCAGTATCCGGATGCTTAGCCGCAGGCGTCGCCTGACCCTGGGCCAAAACGGTGGGCTCTTGAGAAGACGCGGCCTCTTGTAATCCCTCAACGGTGGGCAAGCCCTCTGCTTGTGAAGAGCCTTCAGCAGGCGAAGAGCCGTCAGTTCGGGACGAGCTCTCAGACGGAGAGAGTGCGCCAGAAGACGAACCGTCCACGGGTGGTGGCGGACTGGTATCCGGTGCTTTTTTTCTGGACTTGAAGAACTTCATGGCACGATGGTCGGGGCCTGAGTAGATGATGGTGTAAATCGGGTTTCAGGAGGCGTTCGGCTCACCTGTGAAAGCCGTAATCGTTGGCTCAAGGGATAACAATTAGGGGCTGAATCACCGCCGACGTATCGTATCATCGCGTCGCAGCCATCCGCGATGGAGATCTTGGTCAGTGGCAAAGAAGGAGCGAGGCACACTGAGAATCATCGGGGGTGCCTGGCGGGGCCGTCGCTTGTCGATTAGCGACGCGCGAGAGGTGAGGCCGACCAGCGACCGGGTTAGAGAGACCTTGTTTAACTGGCTGATGCCATTTATCAGTGGTGCACATTGCCTGGATCTGTATGCGGGTACTGGAGCACTTGGGCTTGAGTCTCTTTCCCGTGGTGCGCAGCGCTGCGACTTTGTTGAGCACGACCATCCCACAGCACAGCTGCTATCCAAAAGTATCGATGTACTGGGATGCGGTGAAAACGCCTCCGTCGTTCACGGCGATGCACTCGATTTTCTCGCCCAATACTCAGGCTCTGGCTGGGATGTTGTTTTTCTCGACCCGCCTTTTGGAGATGGGAGACCACAAGCCGCATTCGAAGCAGTAGCAGGTGGGGACGTGTTGAATCCGGGAGGATTCGTTTACATCGAGCATTCTGCCCATGAAGCGATTCAAGTCGGCCCCGACTGGAATCTGTGGCGACAAAAGCGCGCGGGCGACGTGGTATTTGGGTTGTATAAGAAAGAGCTTGCTGAGAATAGAACATAGAGGTGAGGCCGGAGGGGTGAAGGCCCCGTATACAACTGAATCGTTGCGGCAAACTGGCCGATCTGAGTCTTTCTATCACTTTTGCATCACTTTCGCCTCACGACCGCTCTGGATCTATGCTTTTACTTCGGTTGGCAAGACACCTTTCTCAGGCTCTACTTGATGGATCGGCGTGCGAGTTTTGTTTGTTTTCGTGTGCGCTTAACCTGTTTTTTGCAACAGACCTTGTGTGCACAATGCGTCTTGCTACGCAGCGGTTAAACGGATTGGCACCCTATCTCTGAGTCGATGGCTGGATCAAATGGTGCTTTGCCTGATTTTTCCTAACATGCAGTAATAACACCCCAGCTGCGCCTACACAGAGCAAGCTATGAAAAACGATAACAACGCATCACCCGATTTTGACGTTCTGATTGTCGGCGCTGGATTTGCCGGTATGTATCAGCTTTACCGGACGCGCGAGGCCGGGTTTCGAGCATTGGTGCTCGAAGCAGGCAATGATGTGGGCGGCACCTGGTACTGGAATCGCTATCCAGGTGCACGCTGCGACATTCTTACCGTTGATTATTCCTACAGCTGGGACCCGGAACTCCAACGAGAGTGGAACTGGTCGGAGCGCTATGCGACGCAACCGGAGATCTTGCGCTACGCTCAGTATGTCGCCCAGAAGCACGATTTGCGCCGCGACATTCGATTTGGCACCCGGGTGCGCGAGGCCACCTGGGATGAGGCGAGCCAGCTCTGGTCCGTGAGCACAGAGCAGGGCGACAGCATCCGTACTCGCTACTACGTTATGGCTACTGGCTGCCTCTCTATGCCCAAAGTGCCCGATATCGCGGGCACAGATCAGTTTGCCGGCGAAGTGTATTTCACAAGCACCTGGCCCCAAGAAGGAGTCGACTTCACAGGAAAACGCGTCGGCGTCATTGGCACGGGCTCCTCGGCGGTGCAGTCCATACCCCTTATCGCTGAGCAGGCGCAGCGGCTCACGGTTTTTCAGCGCACACCAAATTTTTCCATACCTGCCCGCAATGGCCCCGTGGCTGAGGGTCGCATGGCATCCTACCGCGCAGACCCGGCCGCCTATCGCGAGGAAGCGCGCTGGTCGGAGATCGGTGTGCCCCGCGCAAGACCCATGTTGGGTGCGCTACAGGTCAGTGAAGAGGAGCGTACCGAATGCTATGAGGCCATGTGGCAGGAAGGGGAGCTGCGTGCGATTGGCGCAACGTACAACGACATTCTGATCAACCCAGACGCCAATGACACGATGCGCCAGTTTATCCACGGCAAAATTCGGGATGCCGTGAATGATCCGCTTGTGGCCGAGGCGCTATGCCCCACAAATCATTACGTTGCAACCAAGCGCCCTTGCCTCGACACGAACTACTACCAGACCTACAACCGACCTAATGTTCGCCTGGTGGATCTTAGGAGTGATCCGATCAAGACTGTCACGGAGACTGGCGTTTCGACCCAGAAAGAGAACTTTGAATTCGACGCAATCGTATTCGCCACCGGGTTCGATGCCATGACCGGGGCTCTTGTGAGCGTGAACATCAACGGGATGGGCGGCGTCAGCCTCAAAGACGCCTGGGCGGACGGCCCCCAGACCTATCTCGGGTTGATGACTGTAGGTTTTCCCAATCTTTTTCTGATCACTGGACCGGGTAGTCCATCGGTGCTATCCAACATGATGGTATCGATCGAGCAGCATGTAGACCTGATTAGTGACACGCTGATCCACATGCGCTCAGAAGGCTTCGAGCGCATCGAACCCTCAACGCTGGCCCAGTCGCGTTGGGTGCAACACAACAACGAATTCGCCGGCATTACGCTTATGCCATCTGCGAACTCCTGGTACATGGGTGCCAATGTGCCTGGCAAGCCTCAGGTGTTTCTGCCTTACATTGGTGGTGTTGATCGTTATCGAGCGGCGTGCAATGAGGTTGTCGAGCGCGGGTATCTTGGTTTCACACTGGAAGGCCCGGACGTCCGTCAGTTTAACGACGGAATCATTCGCGAGTTGAAGCCAGATGCACAACTTCTTTTAGAAGCCATCGAGCAACTGGGGCTGCCACCCATCGAAGACATGGGAGTGGAGGGAGCACGCCAGTTCATGATCGAGTCCGGTGCAACAGTGCCGCCGGGGCCCGAGGTCGGCGAGGTGTTAGATGGGGTACTGGCTGGGGCAGATGGCGGTGAGCTGGAGTATCGGCTCTACAGGCCAGCGACCGATGGACCACATCGAATTGCGGTGTACTTTCACGGTGGGGGATGGGTCATTGGAAACCACACCACCGATGATCCGCTGTGCCGCTACCTGTGCCGGAACGCGAATGTCATCATCGTATCCGTGAACTATCGTCACGCACCGGAGGCCTGCTTTCCCGCCGCGATTGACGACGGTCTTGCATCCGTTCAGTGGGTCGCAGCGCACGCTCAGGAACTTGGCGGCACGCCCGATCCGGTCGCGGTGGCGGGCTGGAGCGCAGGCGGCAATGTCGCCGCAGTCACCGCTCAACAGGCGCGGGAGCACGGGCCGGTGCTCGCCGGGCAAGTGCTGCTTTGTCCCGCAACAGACGGAGCCCGGGAATACCCCTCCCTTCAAGAAAACGCCGAACGCCTGGGACTGACGTTATCGCTGATGCGCTGGTTCTGGGACCACTACTGCGATGCACAACAGAGAACCGATCCGCGGGCGTCTCCGCTCCAGGCGCCGAGCCTGGCAGACCTGCCCCCGGCACTGGTCGTGACCTGTCAGTTTGATCCTCTACGGGATGAGGGCAATGCCTACGCGACGGCGCTTGCGAAAGCGGGGGTTGAGGTAGAGCTTATCGAGTGTGAGGGCCAGATCCATACATCCGTGCCAGCGATCGACGTAGTTGTGACCGCCGAGTACGCTCGAGAAGCCATGGTTTCAGCGCTAAAGCGCTTCTTAAATACCGGTGCTGCCTAGAACAAGCCCGAGCATTAGCCAAAACTCGTAGACAGTGAAAGCTGGGTGCCATGACAGACGTATCTGATGAAGCCAATGCGACCTAGTCTGTTGAGACCGTTCACGCGAGTTTGTGCGAGAAAGTGCCATTGATTAAGATCCGAAACACCGCGATATCGGCGCAGCTGCTTCCCGCATTCCCTTAGCCACGGGGTTGGAGTGAACGAGAGCTAATAAAGGAAAAGAAAAGGCGGCGATGTACCGGGCAAGCGGAATCACCAAACAACGCCGTTCAACCCAAATTGTGGCGTACGGTCCGTCGGGACGTAGAGCTTGCCACCGGGCCCATCTCTTATTAGGCCTCAAATCTGGCCTCTAAAAAGAGGCCTTAAACCAGCTTACAGGTAAGAGCTCATAACGCAGTGGAAAGTCGCACCGTCATCTATCCGGGTACGTTCGACCCCATAACCAACGGACATGTGGACCTCGCAGAACGCGCGGCACGCCTATTCGACCGAGTGGTCATCGCAATTGCGGACAGCCCCAAGAAGAAGCCACTGTTCTCGCTTGAGGAGCGCGTGGGGCTTTGTAATGCAGCAATTTCCCACATCGACAATGCAGAGGTTAAGGGCTTTAGTAATTTACTCACCGACTTTGCAAAGTCGGAGGGAGCTCGCTGCGTCCTTCGCGGGCTGCGAGCGGTTGCCGATTTCGAGTACGAGTTTCAGCTGGCGAATATGAACCGGGCACTCTACCCGGAGTTTGAGAGTATTTTCCTGACTCCCGCTGATCATCTGTCATACATCTCTTCATCGCTGGTGCGCGAAATCGCGTCCTTGAGTGGAGATATCACACCCTTCGTACCAAAGCCCGTAGCACAAGCGTTGACTGAGAAATTCGAAAGCTAGGCATGGGCCGATGGCGTATTGCCTGCCGGCAGATTTGTGTCACGTCTTACCGCGATGGCAACCTGATTATTGGCTCACTTTCCGGCTATAGATTGCTTTCGACCGGCGAATGTCGCTCTCACCGGGACAAAGTGGTTTTCCTGCCTGGACGCTGAAATTCGAGAACTAGTGTTGAAAATAACCGGTGAGGACTAAGAAATGGATGCTGGCGGCACTGGCGCCAGCGGAGCCACGGCCAGTGAGACAGACCTGGCTCAGAGCGAGTTCAGTAAGATATCGGAGGGTATCGGAGACAGTTCAGAAAGATTTTAGAGAGAGATCAGGGAACCACGAAGACCGCCGGAGCTGGCCTCACTCAGCAGCACCGGCTTCTTGAGCAGCCTCTTCAGCGGCTCGAGCACGTCGGGCTTTACGTCGCTCTACATCTTTGTAGGTATATCCGGTTTCGCGGCACCCAAGGCATCGCATAAACGTCGCTTCGGCGGGCCCAAGTATCAGAGTCTCCGCCGATTCAGATACCGATCCGGCGAGCGCAGTGAAAGGAAGAGAAACCACGAATGCGGCAGCCCCGACGACCGTCATCGCCGCGCCGATTGGCCTTGCGATAAGAAGATCACCCGTCATGGCAAACGCATCGGGTTTTTCATCCACGGAACCCTGCGCAAGCGCAGGTGCAGACCCCACAAATCCGATTGAACATACCAAAGCAAACGCCACAAGCTTTTGCCTTACTTTCGCTAAATTCGCCGACATGAACACGTCCTCCCGGTGGGTTGGCGTCACCGCAGCGGAAAAGTTTACCCATATCAACGCTGACATACCACGCAGTACACGCTGGCACGCTGGCCTATGACCTTCCCACGCAGCTGTCCATCGCAGGTTTTGCAGGACTCGCCGGCGCGCCCGTAAACAAATAGCTCCTGAGCAAAATAGCCCGGCCTACCATCTCCACCGACGAAGTCACGCAGCGTCGTCCCGCCGCGCTCGATCGCCCTGGCGAGTACGTACTTGATCTCTTTTGCGAGGCGCTCGTAGCGTTCCTCACTGATACGACCTGCGGCACGATCGGGGCGAATGCCCGCAGCAAACAGTGCCTCATTTGCATAGATATTTCCCACTCCGACGACAACCGCACCATCCATAACGAAGGCCTTCACGGGCGCTTTTCGACCACGAGACTTTTGATACAGATAGAGCCCGTTAAAGTCCTGCGACAGTGGCTCCGGACCGAGTTTGCACAGAGGAGCAAGAGGTTCACCATGCTCGAACCACTGAAAACTGCCGAACCGGCGGGGATCGTTGTAGCGGAGGGTGTCTCCGGCGTCGGTAACAAGATCGATGTGATCGTGCTTTTCAGGCAGCGCGGGGCGACGCAGCACACGCAGAGAACCGGACATCCCCAGATGGACAAGCAAACGGCCCGCATCCAGGTTCAGAAGAAGATATTTTGCTCTACGCTCTACAGCGTGAATACGCTGCCCCTTTAGTCTGCGCTCCAGGTCGGGGAGCACAGGCCAGCGCAAGCGACGCTCACGTATGTGTACGTCCGAAAGCTTACGGCCCTCGCAATAAGGTCTTATGCCTCGCCGGGTTGTTTCTACCTCTGGGAGTTCGGGCACCGGCGACCTTTAAGATCGAGACCCTCGATTACTTGATCTTGCCTTCCTTGTAGATCACGTGCTTGCGAGCCACCGGGTCGTACTTTTTCATCTCAAGTTTGTCAGGCGTGGTTCGCTTGTTCTTGTCGGTCGTATAGAAATGACCGGTGCCCGCTGTCGAATTCATTCGGATCTTTTCTCTCATTTTTCCTCAACTCCGCATTTACTCGGATTTAGGTATTGCTGCTCGGCCTCGGCGCACGAACTTTCGGAACGACGACGCACACATACCTCGACAGCGGCAAACCGCCGCCGCATGACCGTGCATCGTAGTTTAGCGATACGCGAAAAACCTGGATCGGCTCCGGCGCTCCGATCTCTAGACTTGCTCGCCGCGTGCGCGCATATCGCTGAGCACAGCATCGATACCTTTTTTATCGATGATTCTCATACCCTTGCTGGATACACGAAGTTTCACGAAACGCTTCTCCGACTCCACCCAGAACCTGTGCTGGTGAAGGTTTGGAAGAAATCGACGCCGGGTTCGATTCTTGGCATGCGATACATTGTTACCGGTCATGGGCCTTTTACCCGTGACCTGACACACTCTGGCCATAATGTCCTCTCTACAGCGTCCGATGCGATACCGCGGCCAAGTAGCACCTCCAGCAGGACTCACATCTTTATGGCGAGAGCGCCCGGGGTAGCCGGCTTCGGCGTGCGCAAAGCCCGCGGCTTCACGATGAATAAGTCCCACAGAGGTTGACTCGGCAGCTGCCGATGTCACCCGAAGGCCTTTGAAGGCCCTTAAAGAAACAGTTTCCAAGCTACTTTGGCGGATTCGCGATCTGCCTAGCCGGAACCGTGCTCCAAGAAGGTCATAAAATCTTGAAAATCAGAGGTTTAGCGCGATTGCAACTCTACCCCGGATTAGCGAGCGCGACGTTATACCAGAAGGGTAGATCTACAGCAAGATTGGCGCGTCGGTATACGGGTGTGTGCACATTGAGAATTCATTGCGATTGCCAAGCGCGGCGCACCTGCGGACCGTAAAAGAACAACTCAGCACTCACAACATTCCGCATTCTGCAAAGGAATGGTAGGAGCCCGGGCTGACAATAATATGATCCAGGAGCCTTATTTCAATTAATGCGAGGGCATGTTTGAGCCGGTCGGTGATCCGCCGATCAGAGTCAGACGGAGTGGTGACCCCGGAAGGATGATTATGAGCGCAGATCACCGAGGCTGCACCGTATTTCAGCGCACTGCGAACGACCTCGCGGGGATAGACTGCAGCGCCATCGAGGGTGCCAAGAAATAAGTCCTCGCAGCGCAATAATCGGTGTTGAGTGTCGAGGTAGAGGCAGGTGAACACCTCACGCTCTCGATTGGCCATATGATGCTGGAGAAAGCGCCGGGTTCGAGACGTCGAGTTGACGAGTGTGCGGCCCTGGAGCGGCAGCTCGGCGCAGCGGCGCCCAAGCTCAAGCGCGGCCAGCAGGAGTGCGCGCCGCGCGGGACCCAGTCCGACTTGCTGCTTCAATAGCAGGCAGTTGTTCTTGAACAACGAAGCCAACGACCCCCCGCTGTGCAGGAGTGACTCGGCAATGGACTGGGCTGAGTGGCCTTTAACGCCGTGCTGTATCAGAACCGCGAGCAACTCGCTGTCGCTGAGGGCACGAACGCCATGGATGAGCAGCCGCTCACGCGGCCCCGTTGCCGGTGTACCGACCACCGTTCTGCAGCGCGAAGACTGCTTGGATTTACCGACTTTTGTCTGGTTAGCCACCGATGCCACCACCCTTGGCAAGTGTTATGGTCCGCCGGCGATTGTTGCCCTCGGGAATCTGTAATGGGACATCTTTTCCAGCGTCGGGTGCTTCTGGCTGTTTGTGGCGGTATAGCCGCTTATAAATCAGCCCAGTTGGTGCGTGAACTACAGCGACAAGGCGCGGATGTGCGGGTCATCCTGACGAGAGGAGCGCGGGAGTTTGTAACACCGCTTACGTTTCAGGCGCTATCGGGCAACCCCGTTCACGACAGCCTCCTGGACGAGGAGGCCGAACGTGCGATGGGTCATATAGAACTCGCACGCTGGGCAGATCTAATTATCATTGCTCCGGCAACAGCGGACTGCATGGCCCGCCTGGCTGCGGGGCGCGCCGATGATTTGCTCGGGGCTGTCGTGCTTGCGAGCCCATCACCGCTGCTTCTGGCCCCGGCCATGAACCAACAAATGTGGATGCACCCGGCGACGCAGGCCAGTTTAAATGCGCTCACAAAACGAGGCACTCACATCGCGGGCCCGGATAGTGGTGACCAGGCCTGTGGAGATGTTGGGCCCGGACGCATGCTCGAACCTGAGCTAATCACGGAGCAGGCGGCATCTCTATTCGCTTCTGGTCTGTTACAAAACCTACATGTTGTTGTAACCGCGGGTCCTACTCGTGAACCTCTGGACCCGGTCCGCTACTTGTCCAATCACAGCTCAGGGCGGATGGGTTACGCTCTGGCTAGGGCGGCGTTGGCCGCGGGTGCCGCCGTAGACCTTGTGACAGGACCGACCCAGATACCGCCTCCGGACCGGGTAAGAGTCACAAGGGTTGAAACGGCGGTAGAAATGCTTGAGGCAAGCCTGAAACTCCAGCCATCGTGCGATATTTTCATCGCTTGTGCTGCGGTAGCGGACTATCGTCCAGCTGAATCCGCTCTGCAAAAAATCAAGAAAAGCGATGACGACACCAATCTTCGCCTAATTCCAAACCCGGATATCGTGTCCGCTATAGCTGCGACTGCACCGCGACCGTTCATTGTGGGTTTTGCGGCAGAAACCGAGCATCTGAGACGTTACGCCGCCGAGAAGCGGGTAAGAAAAGGAATGGACCTCATCGTCGCCAACGACGTGAGCGATCCAGGTATTGGATTTAACAGCGACGACAACGCAGCGCTACTCATCTGGGAAGGCGGGGAACAGGAAGTTGCCCGCTGTAGCAAAGATGCTCTGGCGGCGACGGTTGTAACGAAAACGGCTGCGCTGCGTGCGGCCTGAATGGAGCCGAACCAATAGGACAGACCTGCCTGAGGATCCTCGATTTGAGTGGGGGCAACGGGGACAGTCCTGCGGTTTTTCCCGTATTTCAGCGGTGACATTTTTTATGTTTGGTCAGATGTCAAAATCGCCGCGAGTGGTCGCTAACCGGCGAGGGGTCGAAGTTGGCGCCTCTTTGCAGGGTATGATGTAGATACTCAGACTTAGGCAGAGAATTTGGGAGTGCACGAAGCGCAGCGCGCTGTATAGAGCGAGAGTACTTTCAGCCAGGATGTGTTTGCAGAATCCGTAAAGACCGCTTGAACGGGCCGGTTCAACGATCGATGCGAAGACCAATTTCGAAAAAATGATTAAAAGAAACAAAAACAGCAGCACTGCATCGAAGGCGCCCGCCGGGGCCGAAGGAGTCACCGTGGCCGGTGACGCGCTACTCGGTATAGCCCTGACCGCACTGGCAATCATACTCATTACGGCAGCTGCTGCGGCCAGTTATCTACACTTTGTTCGGGCTCCGGACTCACGAAACGCTCTCATAGCGTCCGTATCGCGGGCATACGCGACTCAACAAGCGGCGAGCGTTGCCAACCGGGTAGATCTGCTTGGACAAGAAATGCAAGCCGCTGCCGCTTCAATCTTTGCCGCTAATCCGCCGACAGCGGATGCGACCGCACCCGAGGGAGCACGAAGTCAATCCAGGGCCCTGCTCGAACAACGTGAAGGACTCCTACGGGCCTACTTTCCCCAAGCTACAAGTCTCAAGTTCATTCCTTTGAGTGAACTTGGCACTGCCCGCCTGGGTAGCGGCGAACAAGGGTTGCGTAACCTCATCGAAATCGATCTGGTCAGAAGAGCCAGCAATGAAGAGACGGTGTATCCCGAAGCCTATCAACATGAGGGGAACTGGTATCTGTCGCTCGCCCTGGCGGTAAGTAGTTTGAACAACTCCGATCAAAAGGCCGTAGTACTGGCGAGTTTCCCGGAGGAATTCGTCAAGGGGCTGATCACCTACCCGCAAGAACTTGGTGACGCCAGGGGCGGCGTTCCGGGGGCGTTCAGGCTCCAGCAGAAAGTTGTAAGCGGTACCGTAAATCGAGAAGTTACGATAAGCACTCTTGGCACTGGAAGCGGGCGCGTGAGCCAGAGAAGTGAAGTGCCAAATTCAAACTGGATAGTGGAATTCGAAGCGTCGGCTGCGACCGTGGAGAGTTTCGAATCACATGTGCACCCCGACTATGCAGTAATTGCAGTCCTGACTCTCGCAGCAGTACTGGCTGTTGTGGCCGCCGTTTTACTCGCCCGGCGAGCGATTCAGCAGCAGACCGAAGTCATTCTTGCGGGGCCTCAAAAAAGTAAATCAATAAGTCTCAGCATTGCGGCGCTCGTTCCGCTTGCCGCTGCACTACAAAAAAAAGCCCCCGAGAAAAGCCCGCTGGTAGATGCGCAGCGTGACGCATCGGATGAGGTGGGAAGATCGGTTTCCTCCGCAGCGGCGTTAGCTTCAGGCAAGGCGACTGCTAGCGGGATGGGCAGCAGAGAATTGCCTGCCAATATATTCCGGGCGTACGACATTCGCGGTGTCGCCGATACCGATCTAGATGACGACACGGTACAGCGCATTGGCTCGGCCATAGGCACATTAGCCAGGGATCTTGGAGAAACCACGCTCGCTGTCGGTTGCGATGGACGCAACAGTTCGAACAGGATCAAACAAACACTGACCGATTCTCTTTTAAAATCCGGATGCGACGTTCTGGACCTGGGCCTTGTTTCCACTCCACTGCTCTACTACGCGACGAAACAAAGCGAGGCGAGCTCCGGTGTGATGGTCACAGGCAGCCATAACCCTCCTGATCACAACGGTTTCAAGATTGTTTTAAGAGGCGAGACCGTCAGTGACGGCACGATCGCGAAGATCCGAGATATCGCAAGTGCGGGCGATTTCAAAACCGGGAAAGGCACGATAAGCCAGCACGATATTGCGTCGCACTATAGCGACGAGTTACTGACTGACATCGCGATCGCCATGCCACTGCGTGTGGTGGTTGATGCCGGTAATGGTGCCCTGAGCGTCCTCGCGCCCGCAGTACTGGAAGAGCTGGGCTGTGAGGTCATTCAGCTAAACTGCGAGATCGACGGTAACTTCCCCAACCGGTCTCCGGACACCAGTGATGAGCGAAACCTTGAAGCTCTCGTACAGAAGGTCAACGAATCCGAAGCTGACTTTGGTGTAGCGTACGATGGGGATGGCGATCGCGTTGCGGTGGTAAGCGGCAGCGGCAGGATTCTGAGAACCGATTCGTTGATGATGGTTTTCGCCGAGGATGTGCTGTCTCGAAATCCCGGTGCCGATGTTGTGTACGACGTGAAGTGTAGTCGCCACCTTGCGCAATTGGTCACCAGCCTGGGCGGTCGTCCGGTACTTTGGAAGACTGGCCATGCGTTTATGAAACAAAAGATGCTCGAAACTGGCGCTTTGTTCGGCGGAGAGTTTTCCGGTCATATATTCTTCGGAGAACGTTGGTATGGTTTTGACGACGGTCTCTACGCGACCGGACGACTTGCGGAGATCATCGCCTCCCAGGAAGAGACCCTTGAGGAGTTGGTCGCGAAGATGCCGCAGTCCGTCAGCACACCGGAGATCCTACTGCCGGTCGACGACAGCGAGAAGTTCGAGGTGATGAAACGCTTTGCGGAGAAAGCCAAGTTTCCGGACGGTAAGGTGACTAATATCGACGGTATTCGCGTCGACTTCGGAGAAGGCTGGGGGCTGTTGCGAGCCTCCAATACCGGGCCCGCACTAACGGCGCGGTTCGAGGCCGAAGACGCACGGGCTCTTGAGCACATTTGCACTCTGTTCCGCAGTCAGCTTGCAGACACAGCGCCAGATTTGCAGATCCCGTTTTAGTGAATTTAAACACTGGCACACAGAGCGAAGCTCTGGTTCTGGCCGCGAGCTAGATGACCCTGACACCGGATAACGCACTCAACATCGCAAAGGTTCTGACAGAGGCGCTGCCCTACATTCAGCGCTTCATCGGGCGCACCATCGTAGTGAAGTTTGGCGGTAATGCGATGGTGGATCCCAAGTTAAACGCGAGCTTCGCCCGGGACATCGTGCTCATGAAGCTCGTTGGAATGAACCCGGTTGTCGTACACGGAGGGGGACCACAGATTGGTGAACTCCTCAGTAAGCTGAACATCGAGAGCCGCTTTGTCGACGGTATGCGTGTTACCGATGCCGAAACCATGGACGTGGTAGAGATGGTTCTGGGAGGCTCCGTGAACAAGGAAATCGTCTCCTCTATTAATCGACATGGGGGTAAAGCGATTGGCGTTACGGGTAAGGATGGTCGACTCATACGCGCCCGTCCGCTGACGCAAGAACCACGTAATCTCGCGATGAAGGCAAGTGAGATCGTCGATATCGGTCAAGTGGGTGAGGTGGAGAGCATCGACCGGGAGATACTCGATGTCATCGTGGACAGCGATTTTATTCCGATCATTGCACCGGTGGGCGCCGATGGGGACGGTCGCACTTACAACATCAACGCAGACTTAGTTGCAGGAAAAATCGCCGAGGTCATGGGTGCGGAGAAGCTGATGCTACTGACAAACGTTGGGGGATTGCTCGATCGCGAGGAGCGGCTTTTAACAGGCCTTTCCGCTAAGCAGGCTCAGCACCTGATCGATGATGGCACGGTACATGGCGGCATGCTGCCAAAAATGCGATGTGCTCTTGAAGCCGTCAACGGTGGAGTTTTTGCCGCGCATATAATCGACGGCCGGGTTCCTCATGCAGTGCTGTTGGAGATATTCACCGATGCGGGAATGGGCACAATTATTACCCGAAAAGGCGGGAGCTGAAGCACCTAATCCATGCCGAGAAACGCGCAACGACGCCAACAGATCCTTGAAGCCCTGGCACGAATGCTTGAGGACAATCCAGGTGACCGTATCACCACAGCTCGCCTGGCGCGCGAAGTTGGAGTTTCGGAAGCCGCGCTTTACCGCCACTTCCCTAGCAAAGCCAAAATGTTCGATGGGCTCATCGAGTTTTGTGAAGAAGTTCTATTCCAACGGATAGCACTGATTCTTCAAGAAGAACCACTGGCACTCAAACGATGCGGAATGATCCTGTCGCTGCTTGTCAGTTTCTCCGAGAGGAATCCTGGTATCAGCCGAGTGCTCACGGGTGACGCGCTCACGGGAGAGACCGACCGACTTCGTCATCGAGTCAATCAGCTACTGGAGCGGGTAGAAACACAGCTCAAACAAATTCTTCGCGAAGCGGAGATCAGAGAAGGGCTCAGGCCCGTACTGCCGGTCTCGGAGGCGGCAGTACTCTTAACCAGCTGCGCCGAAGGGCGTATCGCGCAATTCGTGCGAAGCGAGTTCCGACGGAGCCCCAGTGCGGGTTGGGACGAGCAGTTCGCCTACCTTACCGATGGTTTAATGCGCGCGGTTCCCCAGGGGCCAAGTGGATAAGAGCAATCAACGCCCTGCGGCGAATAGCTGGTTAATAAATTTGTTATCTATCTAAGCTGTCTGCTCTGCGCCCTGATGACGGCTTAGCCGACATCGTGCGGCGCATTTCAACTATGTCTAACAAGCTCGTAAATCTTTCTACGTCTCGATCATAGTCGGCGTCGACGGACGCGATGGCATTCTCGCGATCAACAATTGCCCTTTGCGTTGAATCGATCTCTCCTCGCAGGTCATCCATAGCCTTTAGGTGTTGTTCGTCTACATTGAGGCCCAGTCTCTGCTGATCAGCGGCGACAGACTGATAGTTTTCGACCTGCTGCTTAAGCGATCTGAGCTTTCCCTTGAGGATATTCACTCGAATCTTCAAGTCCCGTAGTTCGCGGTTTCTAGCAGCCTCGATATCATCAATGCTGCTGTAGCGAAGAAGCAGCGACTCGTCCCATTTACGTAAACGCTCCGCTTCTTCGGCCGCTTCGGCCGCGCGTCGGGACTTACCGTCAAGCGAATCGATCTCACTCTCATCGAGTTGCTTGGGAACGATCTCGATAACGGCGCCGGTCGTGCTCAGAACCTCGTAGCCACCGGACACGAACTGCGGCGGGACCTGATAGGCGAGAACCTTGACACCTTGCTCGTTCACGTAACGATACAAGTTGCGACTGTCTCGCTCGGCTGCTGTCGCGGACATCGCCAGAGCGGCGGCCCACAGCACAGCGCTTAGTGTTAGAGATCGTCGCAGCGACAAACTCAAGAATCGGCTGAAAAACGAAGCAAAAGAAAAAGCCATAGTCGTCAATATAGAGCTGCCCAATCGAGGCTACAAGTCATACTCCATGGAGATCCCGATAGGCCCGCATAGCGAGCAGCACCGAATCGTTACTCGCCTCGGTTCCTTTAGGATCTCCACCATCGGTCACGCCGGATTCTTCATCTATTATTTCGGCAGATTTCGTGGTCATCTCCAGATAATTTATCAGCAGATCAAAGCTGATCAGGCTGATCACCGGACAATTCCAACTATCTTCAAGCTCCTGGATTGCTGAGCGATCGCCGGTGCCTTTTTCCTGGCGATCCAGTCCGACGACAATTCCCGCGACCTCAGCTCCCGCATCGGTAATCAGACCGATGGCTTCAGTGACGGCGGTACCCGCTGTGATCACATCATCAATTATCAGGACTCTACCCGATAGCGGTCCTCCTACGATCAGACCACCCTCGCCATGGTCTTTTGCTTCTTTGCGGTTATAGGCGAACGGGATAGCAACGTCGTGGTGGTTCGCAAGCGCGATCGCGGTGGAAGACGCAAGTGGAATACCTTTATAGGCCGGACCAAAGAGGACATCGAATTCTATTTGGGAATCGACGATACGATTGGCATAACATTCACCCATCGCAGCGAGTGCCGCACCACTTGAAAACGCGCCAGCATTAAAAAAGTAAGGGCTCGTTCGCCCCGATTTAAGCGTGAATTCGCCGAACTTTAGAGCATTTAGCTGCTCGGACAGCTCGATGAATCGTTGTTGATAGGGCTTCATATACGCAATAGTTGGGTCGAGCGAAGGTGGTTCCAAAACGGCAAAAACTGCGCTCTGGCTGGACTAACGACGGGCAGTTGCCGTTAGGTTTCTGTATCATAGCGGTTCAAGGCATTAGGGGTAAAAAATGAGAATCATCAGCTTCAGCGCAGGCGGGGTGCGCGAAGCAGAAGGTCGGGGCCTGTTCGAGTGGCTCGCCCGACAAGACGCAGATTTCATTTGCATTCAGGATCTGCGCTGTTCCGAGTACGATCTTCAGGACGATAGTTTCTTTCCAACCGGCTACAACGCTTATTTTTTTGACGATATAGGTGGTCAGGAAAACGGCGTGGCTGTGTATTGCAAAGAGCTACCAAAGGCCATTATGACGGGGCTCGGTTTCTCGGATTTCGACATGCAAGGTCGATACATTCAGGCTGACTACGGCACACTGTCGGTGGGTTGCCTTTTGGCACCAGTCGCGACTGATCAGTCTTCTCAGGACAACCGCGACTCGTTCTTCTCGCTGTTAGCGGCCCATCTCGAAAAAATCCGTAACAAGCGCCGCGAATACATCATCTGTGGCGACTGGGGAATCGCGCCAGCGCTCGCGGATATCCAAAACCCAGAGCTGGCCAGCAATGGGGTAAGAACCCTACCTCACGAGCGCGAATGGCTCGATACCCTGTTCGACAAGGGTTATGCAGATGCTTTCCGTATCGCCAGCCAAGATTCCGACGCGTTTACGTTCTGGCCAAGCTGGCATGCAGACCCGGAAGAAAAACCGGGACAGAGGAGTGACGGGTATCGGATTGACCTACAGGTGATTTCCGATGATCTGCAAAATTCTGTCGAGCATGCGGCGATTTACACGGGTGCGAGCTTCTCGGCACACGCGCCGGTGATTGTAGACTACGATATAGAGCTCTAGCAGCAGGCGCGTCGTCCCTCTTCTCGCCGGTCTGGTTTTTAATCAACCCTCGGCCAGCGCCGAGCGCTGCTGCTGAATAAGTTCTTCGATACCGGAGGATGCGAGATCCAGCATCGCGTCGAGTTCTCCTCGATGGAACGGCGCGCCTTCCGCAGTTCCCTGCACCTCAATGAAATCACCAGTCTCCGACATCACCACGTTGAGGTCCGTCTCAGCCGATGAGTCTTCCTCATAGTTGAGATCGAGAATGGGCTGGCCAGCGACGATGCCAACAGACACCGACGCCACGAAGAAACGAAGTGGATCACCGCTGATACGTTTGCTGCGCTGCAGAACGTTGATTGCGTCAACAAGAGCGACGAAAGCCCCGGTAATCGATGCTGTACGTGTCCCGCCATCGGCCTGTAACACGTCACAATCGAGGGTAATCGTATGCTCACCAAGGTGAGTGAGATCAACAGCGGCGCGCAATGAACGACCTATGAGTCGCTGAATCTCCATTGTGCGGCCACCCTGTTTGCCTCGGGTCGCCTCTCGATTTGTGCGCGTGCCGGTCGACCGAGGGAGCATTCCATACTCCGCGGTAATCCAACCAGAACCAGATCCACGCAGAAAACGGGGGACGCTTTCTTCAATCGATGCGGTGCACAGCACACGCGTAGCGCCGAAAGAGACGAGAACCGACCCCTCAGCGTGACAGGTAAAATTGCGCTGCAAAGATACGGAGCGCAGCTCGGCACATTGCCGCCCGTCGGATCGTTTCATGCCTTCTATCCTCTATCTCTGGACGCGCAGTATACGCGGTCAGCGCGAGTTGCCCGGTACCATAACGCTCAGTCAGTGACCGGGAAGCTGGTACCATTCGCGCGGTGAGAATTCGGAACTCAGAGCGGCGGCGTAACATCGGCCATTCTCGACCGACGGGCTTAGTGTCAGCTGCTCCTTTCCCCTCAAGAACTCCTAAACAAGCATGTAAGGGCATCAGTTAGTGCTTGCCCATCCGATTCAGGAAATCCTATGCCTCTGCACAGCATGACGGCGTTCGCCCGAGAAAGCCTCAGCGAACCAGCCTCGATACAGATCGAGCTCCGAAGCGTTAACCATCGTTATCTGGACTGCCACTTCAAACTTTCCGACAGTGTCAGGAGCCTTGAACCCTGGTTTCGCGAGCTGTTTTCAAAGAATCTCAAGCGGGGCAAGGTTGATTGCCAAATACGGATAAGCAATGAAGATCGGGACAGCGCCCTGGTTTTGAACGAGGCCCGACTCACGCTGGTTCTCAATGCGGCTCAACAGATTCTTGCCGCATCGCCAGAGGTGTCACCGCCCAATGCACTGGACATCCTGCAGTTCCCCGGTGTGTTCGAGGGCTCCGAAAATAGTGAGTCGCTTATTCAATCAGCTGTAAAGCAACTCTTCGAGAGAGCGCTTGAGTCTCTTGTCGAGAACCGGCAACGCGAGGGTGCGCAGCTTTCCGAGTTTCTTATGCAGCGCCTCGATAAACTGGCTGCCGAACTCACCGTTGTGCGTGAACAACTTCCCGAGCTTCGCAGCCGCCAGGAGGAACGAATCCGAAGTCGCCTCGCGGAGCTTTCCGTTGACATCGACGAAGGTCGTCTTGAACAAGAGCTCGCGTTGTTGCTGCAAAAATCGGATGTGGACGAGGAGCTTGATCGACTCGATGCACACGTCAATGAAATTACCCTCACGCTCAGGAAGGGCGGTCCTTGCGGGCGCCGTCTCGACTTCCTCATGCAGGAACTCAACCGCGAAGCGAACACGCTCGCATCCAAATCAATAGCCAGTTCTACCACCCAGACTGCGGTAGAGCTGAAAGTGCTCATTGAACAGATGCGCGAGCAGATCCAAAACCTCGAATAGAGAGGCCCACCAGCGGACCCGAGTTCCGCAGGCTGTTACCATAATGAACGGTGGAGGGCGTTTAGGCTGCGGACTCTGGCGTTCGAACAGGATCCTTGAATCTGCCCCTTGCCTAAGCCCTAACGCATTTCGACTTACGGCCCTGAGAGTACAAGCACTCGCACTTGGATATGGAAGCGCAAACCGGCACGCTATTTACCGTCTCTGCACCCTCTGGCGCAGGAAAAACAAGCCTCGTGAAGGCTTTAGTCGAAGCCGAGCCCAGTCTTCAGGTGTCTATTTCGCACACAACTCGCCCCATCCGTCCGGGGGAAGTCGACGGCGAAAACTACTATTTCTGTGAGAAGGAAACCTTCCGGGAGATGCTGCGGCAGGCCGACTTCCTGGAACACGCAGAGGTGTTCGACAACCTGTATGGTACTTCACGCCGTTTCGTCGAAGAGCAATTGGCCGCTGATCGTGATGTGGTTCTGGAGATCGACTGGCAGGGTGCTGGTCAGGTCAAACGTCTGCTGCCACGCAGTTGCGCCATTTTTATTCTTCCTCCGGATATCGACGCCCTGCGGGACAGGCTCAGTAATCGCGGACAAGATGATAGCGAGACCATCGATCGTCGTATGGCGGCCGCAGTCTCGGAAATATCACATTTTAAAGACGCAGACTACCTTGTGATCAACGACTCATTTGAGCGGGCGTTGAGCGATCTGCGCAAGATTGTTCAGGCGCAGCGTCTGCTGGTCGCGCGACAGAAGCACAGATATGCAGATCAGCTGAAACGGCTTCTGCAGGGCTAAGCCTGTATTCGACCTACATTAAATCTACACTCGACAAGCCAAACTGAGCTAGGACACGCTCGCAGCTGAGCGAACGATCAAACTGGTGTTGATACCTCCGAACGCAAAATTATTGCTCATTATGGTGTCCGCCTGAATGTCTCGTGGCTTCCCAGCTATGTACTCAAGATCGGCGCATCGTTCATCGACATTATCCAGGTTGAGGGTCGGTGCGAACCATCCCTCGTTCATCATGTTAATCGTCGCCCACAGCTCGAATGAGGCACAGGCCCCCAGACCATGCCCAGTAAAGCTCTTAAGCGCACTAATCGGTTTGTGACCGACGACATCGAAGGTTGCGTGGCTCTCGAAAACGTCTCCAGAGTCTGTCGCCGTTGCATGCGCGCTGACGTAGTCGATTTCTGAAGGCGGGATTCCAGCGTCGGCAACAGCTAGTTCCATGACTCGCTGCATAGTTGGCTGACTCGGCCGAATCATGTGTCCACCATCGGTATTGGTACCAAACCCGATCACCTCACCCATGATCTTCGCCCCTCGGGCTTGCGCATGTTCGAGAGACTCGAGAATCAGCGTGGTAGCGCCTTCGCCCAGCACCAACCCATCACGATCGCGATCAAATGGGCGCGGCGCTGTTGTGGGTCGATCATTGCGAAGACTGGCGGCCATAATCGTGTCGAAGACCGCCGCCTGGGTCACACAGAGCTCTTCCGAGCCTCCGGCAATCATCACCGTCTGCTGCCCGGCACGAATCGCCTCATAGGCAAATCCAACCCCCTGACTGCCGGCGGTGCACGCACTGGTGGTGGTGTACATTCTTCCCTGAATGCCGAAATGAACGCCGATGTTGACCGGAGCGGAGTGACTCATCATGCGAATGTAGGTGGTGGTTGTCACATCCTCCATCGAGCCATTGGCGAGTAATTTAAAGAACTCCATACCTGCAGCGCTGCTTCCAGTCGCCGAACCATAGGCCACACCAACTTCGCCGCTTTTCAGTATCGGGTCATCGAGCAGTCCCGCATCGATCAACGCGTGTTCTGTCGCCAGAACAGCAAGTTGAGCAACTCGACCCATGCTTCTTTTACGCTTTGCTCGGTAGTGGGCTGGCAACGCAAACCCGTCAATCGGCGCCCCAAGCCTGGTTTTCAAATCGGTGTACTGGTCCCACTCATGCATGTAGCGCACGGCGCTGCGTCCGGTTTTTAGTCTCTCGGCCACTTCATGCCAGGTGTTTCCGAGCGGTGAGATATTTCCAGCGCCGGTAATTACGACGCGTTGCTCTGCCATATTGTTGGTGCCTTATTTGATGGGTTGGCGAAAAACCGAGAGCTTGCCCGTCGCAAATCGCTGACCTGAGTCATATCGCTCGATGTCACAGCTGAACTTTGCTAGTCCGTCTCCAACCACAGCAGTTTCGGTGCAGGTCACTTTTAACGTCACGTCCAGCGGAAAATATCCAACATCCACCGCATAGTTGCGCACGCCCAGTAAGAATCCCAGGTGGTTCGCCAGCTGTCCGATTTTGCATTGATGCCCGGCAATCAGTGCGGCCGTTTGCCCCATATATTCAATGCCTACAATAGCCGGAACACCTTTGCCGTTCTCATAGAAGGGAGCTGAACTCGATACGTGTACCAAAGCCGCACTCCGGTTCGAGTCAACCATGATGAGATCGTGCAAAAGCAACATCGGCTCCCGATGAGGGATAAGATCGATGATTTCAGGGTCAGGTTGAAGCATCGCTGTACGCCGGCTGTCCCGCCCAGAAATCATAAAAGTTGAACCAGTGGAAAGGTGCGTCACGACACTGCTGCTCAAGCTCCTGGGCAAAGCGAATCGCATATGCCTCCAACTGAGCTAAGCGCTCTTTCCTCGGCAGCTCTATTCGATCCGCGAAGTCGACGATTCGAAAGTACACAGGCCGCCCCTCTGCGAAGTAGTCGCAATACGAAAACATCAGCTTCACCGGGCATTTGAGGCCTTTAGCGAGCAAGTAGGGTCCGACAGGAAAGTGCGCCTGCCGTCCCAGGAAATCGACAGGCACGGTTCTATCATGGCCTGAGAGCGGCAGCCTGTCACCGGCGATAAAAAGCCACTCACCGTTGTCGATCTTCTTCTTCATCGCGAGCACCGACACGGCGTTGAACTCCGATACCTGATAGACATTAACGCGCGACGAAGGATCGAAGCGAGCCATCATTGCGTTGTAGTTTTCCGAGTGCTTATCGTGCACCAGGATGTTGATTTCTTTGTCTTTATAGCGCTGCATGAAGCCGCGGCAGTATTCCAGGTTTCCGAAATGCGAGCCTATGATCAGCTGACCTCGCCGATCGGCGAGTATCTGCTCCACCTTGGATTCATCTTCTAGCCGAAAGCGTTCCTCTTCTATCTCGACATGCCAGGACAACAGCTTATCGACGACGGACTCAGCAAACACATAAAGATGCTTTAGTGATGCGAAGCGTCCCGGAGGATTTGTCCATAGCTGTGGATAAAAGCGGTAATGCTGGCTCAGATAGCGACTCGAACTGCGACGTGCGTGCGTACGAAAAACCCAGAAGTAAGCCGCTGTGGGAACAAGAAAAAGGGATAGAAGTCGGCGCCCGAAGCAATCATTGATCCAGGCAAGAAAGCGCAGGCCATACAGCGTTCCTGCTTCGCGCATAGAAGACCAGTGAACGCTCGTCGGCACCTGCTCCGTTTCCGGACAAGCATCATCGTCGATACGGGATTCTAGCGTGGCCACACCCGGAACTACATCGCCATCCCTGCGGGCACCAGATTCAGGCACCGGTGCTACCTCGACGATGATCGATGGAGGGTTTTAGTCGGCGGCGCCCGAACAGAAAACGCGGGATACGAAAAAAAGCTCCCCACAGCAGGCGTACGTGCAAACGAACAAGACGCAGGTTGTCCCCAAAATACCTGAAGTGAGAAACGCCGCCCTCCCCATAAACTATGCGTGTATCCAGGAACCGTATCGGCACGCCTTCCCAGCTGAACTTAACGATGAGATCGGTATCGATGCCCATACCTTCAGCAAACGAGTAGCGAGACCGCAACTCACCAAGAGCGTCCAGAGGATAGACGCGATAGCCACACAGTGAATCTCGTATCGCCAGAGAGAGAGTCTCCAGCATCACGAAGAAGTCTGTCACCCGACGTCCGTAGACTCGCGCCCGTGGCGCATCATCGTCAAAAATCGGTGCTCCACAGATAAGTGCACGCGGGTAAGCGCAGCTCTGGCCGATAAATTCCACTAACTGTTTCGCGTCATGCTGGCCATCGGCATCTATCTGAACAACGTGCGTAAAGCCCAGGGCGCCTGCGATATCAACTCCTTTAAAGAAGGCCGCGCCTTTACCCTCATTTCGTTCGGTGAAGTGCAAAGAAGCATCAGGGTATGTCGCCAAAAGCGCGCGAAGCTTCTCCCGTTGGCCAATATCGCTACCATCGTCAACGACGATCACAGGAACGCCGCTAGACATTAGCTTTGGTAAAAATTCACTTAGCTGGTCGGCATGGTTGAAGTGGGGTATTACAACGCAGTGCTTCATTGCGACGCCGTCGGTTGAAGCTTCGGCGCGAAGCTGAACTCACCGACCGTCGCCTTTATCTTCCGCTCGGCGCTACCCAATTCGGAAAAAGTAAACCGCAGGCCATCGCCTGCGGGGCGAAGTTCGAGCGATACGGCATTATTCGGTAATAACATCCCGTTGTACTTTACGCTTCGAATTCCGATGAAATCCCGCTCACCATACACACGCTCGGCTATTCGTAATACCCAGAGCGTCTGCAAAACACCGGGCAGCACAGGTTGCCCGGGGAAATGCCCTCGAAAGCAATCGAGTGATCCGGGAATGAAGAGCTCGAGGCTAAGGCACTCCTCTGTCCAATCGACCGCCCGCAGCGACGGCCAGTCACCGGGCTCACTGAACAGTGCTTCGAGTGCTTGTTGGATCGGCACGAGAGGTACTGCGTTCTCGGCTCAGTTTGTCTTCAGACGCGCCTGGTAACGACGCTCGTAAAACTGGCGGAACACGTACTCCAGAACCATGACCGTAGCGAATATGCCATAGGCGACAGCGCCATTATATAGAGTCCAGGTGGCAAGATTCGTGCAACACGCGGTGTAGGCTGCTGCACCGGCATTTAGAATCAGCAGGCAAGCCCACAGCGCACTCAGTCGACGCATATATCGGATTTGGTAGGGCTGAAATTCGGAGCGAAATATACGCGCGAAGCGCTCAACGAGCGACTGCTCGCCTCGTAAAGAAAATAGAAAGAACATCGCAAAGCTCAGGCTCATGAGCACCGGGTAGTACTGCAAGAGCGCCTGACTCGCAAACAGTGCCGCAACGAGGCAAAGAGAACCAACCAAGATTAGCTGCAGGCGCTGCTCAGGTTGATGATACTCACCGCGCAGCACAACCCGGGCAACCAGCAATAAGAGGAGCGCAACACTTAAGATGCTCGGCCCGAATTCTTGCAGCGTTCCGTAAACGACGAACGGGTAGCCCACAGTCACAATCCCGACTACTGCCAGGACCACGGCCTTAGTACGCAGCAGCGATCTGGCAAGATGACTTACCACAGGCTTTGCGGCAGATCGAGGTGAAGCCTTCAGAGAGGTTTCGACAGATGGTTTGCCTAACGCCTTCATGTCTGCTTCGGTGATTATTGGGTTCTGTGTTATCAACGAGCAATACGCGGTGCCGGTGCTAGGCGGCTAGCACCGAGTGTCGATACTCACCCAGCAGCGCAAGCTCCTCTGCACAGATGGGCTGAATTGAATCATCAAACAACAAATTGCCGATGTGCAGAGCGAGTCGCTCAAGCAGAGCGCAATTTTCGAGGAGTTCCTCTTTAACGCTACTGGCACAGCCTCCGGATGGGCGTTCAAGGCGCGCACTGAGATCCCGCAGGCAGGGCACCTGGTACTGATTTATAAATAAGCCACGAGCCGGCTGAACAGCGCGCATTTTCGCGCGCAGACGAAACCTGTCCTGTACAGCAACATTCAGGGCTTGGACTTTCTGCAGTGGTGGAGAGATTTCGCGCATGAGCTGGCTGTCAGTTAGCACCTCGCGGAAAAACAGCACAGCCAGCACCCCCCAGTAATAGGCATAGTCCCATACCAGTTTCAGAGACATCATTCGACGATCCCCAAATCCACCGTAGTTGCCCTGGTACAAAGACAATGTGCTCGCGAAAAACGACTGATAAACCCGGTCGTATACCCGAGTTTGTATCCTGACATCCTCACCGGACCGCCAGCGACTCACCAGATCTGTGATGAATGTATTGCCAAACGCGATAAAATCACTCCCGGGTGAATAAAATGGATCAGCAAAAACACCGGCTTCGCCCGTGATGCCCCAGCCCTGATCGCTGAAGAGCTGCTTGCAGCTGTGGGAGTAATTGCGCAGGCAGACGTAGTCAAGGAGTTCACCTTTCGCCACTTCTTCAGCGCAAATAGGATGGCGATCACGAAGCCAGGTCATCATTCCTTCGTAGTTTGAAAAATCGGCTCGACAAAACGCTTCGTCGTCCATAACAATGCCGAAACTCGTCGCACCGTTATCCAGAGGAATTATCCAGACCCAGTAACCGGGTCCCATCAGATGATTGGTGCTCAACCAGCGCGTTTGCGGCTCTACGATTCGGTCCTGCCAGGATCGATCCTCTGTCCAGTCATCGATCTTGATCTGCCGATCGATGCGAAACCAGACCGCATTGCCGTTATGGTCGTTGTCGCGGGAGAGATCGAGAGCCGACTTCAAAACATTTCTCCGTCCGGCTGAGTCGATCAACCAATGCCCCTTAATCTTGACCGTCTCGCCACCGCGCGACGCCACGACCAATTTGTCATTTTTGGAAATGTTGACGTCGGAGATCTGAGCGCCATCAAAAATGCTTATACCTCGGGCGCTCAAGCTATTCCGGAGGTGATTCTCGATAGCGCCCCGATCGATCTGGTAAGTCGGTATGCCAAAAAGCTCGCTTACGCCCAGCTCATCCTGCTGACAGAAGTCCTGCTGGGGTCCGCCGAAAAAACACCGCAACCCGTGTTTCCGCAAGTGGCGTTCCGCAAAGTGCTGCTCCATGCCCAGTGTTGTTTTTAGATAGCGCGATCCAATCTCAACCGTGGACTCGCCGACCTTGGCAGTCTTCTCGGGCACGGGGAAGCGGTTCTTCTCCAATACGCAAATGTCCAGATCTGGGTTCGCGTTGGAGATCTGCTGGGCAAGAGTAAGTCCGGCGAGCCCACCGCCAAGGATGGCAACATCGGTGTTCACTCTTCCCGCCGATCCCGCCGAATTTTGCGCCACCCGATCATGCCCCACCGATGTGCCAGCCTCCGTTTTCACGGAAGCCTTGTGCGCGACTGCCATCAACTGATCTCCAAAGCCATGTGCGTACCATTCGATAATGGAACGGTCACAGGATTATCTTTATTTTTGTGGATCAGCAACTCGGCAAGCAACAGGCTGCGAGCTGCCGGATTCGTTTCATAACATTCCTTTAGCGGCGCTGGCAATCCAAGCTTGGGCCAAGACGACGTACCAGCTCCACTGGATAAACGCAGCGTACCTAGTGCCTTGGAGTCTTCAGCGGCATCTAGCGCACTTGTCGGGGTTACAACCAACGCCAGAGCAAAAGCGTGACGGTTATGCAGCAGGGGCTGCAACACCGGTGCTACGGGAGCATCATAAAATGTGATCAACATTGGACTTTGCTCACTGTTGGCCTGCACGGCAGCCTCGAGAAGAGCCATGGGCATAGATACCCCGTAGCCGGCCAGTGAGTTGGATGAGCGCATGCATCCGACACTGATGGTCCAGTAACCGGCGGCAGCATTGTGCACGGAATTGTGAAACCGGGTCGGGGAGAGCGCTTTGTTTTCGGAGGCGAGGGTACGGCACATATAGTCCGTAAGCTGCGTATCCCCCAGTCCAGAAACGAACACGCTGGGTAACTGAGCTGGGTCCATTGAGGCGGCGGCGCAGGCCTGCGTAGACGCTTCAATCGCCAGCTTTACCGGCAGCGGAGCTCTGCGTCGCTCAGTCCCAGGAATTACAGAAGCGGCGGGGGCCTTGAGCCCGTGCTCCTCTAACTCGCCCCCCGAGACCTTCGCGACGAAAGCGTCCCAATTCTCAAACCACGGTGACCAGGTTCCGCAGCCAACGATTAGAAGCGGTGGGATGTCGGTTTTTTCCATGATGTTGCCAGACAGAAGTATGCGAGGAGCGCCCGAATCGCCGGGCGAGCTTCGCACTAACGCAGATGCTTCTCAAACAGAAGGCTGCAATTGTTCCCGCCAAAGCCGAACGAATTGGTCAACGCGTATTTCAGCGGTATCTCGGTGTTTTCGGGAGAGGTATTGAGCTCAAGCCCGTCGTCGAGTTCATCCAGGTTCAGCGTACCCGGAGCCAGATCTCGATGCAGGGCATCGATACATATGATGGCCTCAGTGATACCTGCCGCACCGAGAGTATGGCCCATCCACGCCTTTGTTGATGAAGCTCGAGCACTGGGAAACAGATCTGCCACCTGCTTGCCCTCTATGAGGTCGTTAGCACGACTCGAAGTACCGTGAAGGTTAACGTACCCGATCTCGCCTGGGTCTAGCTTTGCGGTCGCCAAAGCACCCAGCATAGCGCTTCGAGCCCCTGCACCCTCGGGGTGAGGGTGCGACATATGATGCGCGTCTGAGCTTTCACCATAGCCGCGTAACGATACGGATGCACCTGGAGACACATTTCGGAACTGATCGGCTAATTCAGGGTTGCTGTCCGCATCTATCAACAGCGCATAGCCCGCGGCCTCACCAAGGTTGATGCCATCGCGATTGCGATCCAGCGGTTTACAGGGATTGCTGGATACAAGTTGGAGTGAATGAAAACCGTGCAGAACACTCAGGCAGAGCGTATCGACACCACCCGCAAGAACGACGTCAACGATTCCCGTCGTTAGCCAGCGTGCCGCCGTAGCGAAAGCCTTGGCACTGGAAGAGCAGGCGGTATTTATAGTCACGGCCGGACCGGTAATCCCCGCGCGCTCTGCAACAAAAAGCGCGGGCCCATCCGGGTTGTGGACTTGTGCCTGTCGATACTTTTCAGCAAGAGATCCATCGTCAAGTTCGGTGTAGGCCTGCTCTGTTCGGTCGATGCTGGAGGTACTCGAGCCCATGACCACACCGACTCTGTGAGAGCCAACCTGGGTCTTTAGCGCCTCCACCGTCGCCTCCAATTCGCCCTGGCGATAGGCAAGATCGGCGAGGGCATTATTGCGGCTTTGCCAGTGGCCGAGCTCAATCTCTTCAAGCCCGGGAACCTTGCCGATCCAGGTATCGATAGAAGACCCTGGAAGGTCGTTCCTGCGCAAACCCGATTGCCGAGTGTCGATCGCGCGGCGCAGCTCGCTCACATTGATACCGGCCGCCGAAGTTGACTCGTAGGTAATTACACGAATATCCATAAGGCGAAAAAGCATAGAGCAACGAATTTGCGTTTCAAAGGTTGGATTGGCAACGATTCTTCGCCGATCTAATCGTTAACGGCAACCACGACTGGCTTAGGGAGCCTCTAAACAAGTCCAGGGTGTCTCTGGGCTTGTTCAGAAGCTCCCTAAGCTCGATCTTTCGGCAAGGTCCTGTTGACTGGCCTTCGCTGGCTAATGTCATTCACAATGACGGCTAACCAAGCGTCAGACGTTGAGAATGGCGGGGTATTTTGTGCTCCGACCGATCAATCTCTGGTTCAGATCAGTAAGATGACAATCCTTAGGCTCCCGGGACACGTACGTTGACATATCCAGTATCCCCACACGGGTGTTTCGCCCCGTATCACATGTCCGCATCTGTGCCCTTCAGACTCGCCCTGCTCGTCTCTCTCGTAGTATCGATGACGCTGATCGCTACACGCAGCGCATCGGCGGAAGAGCTACCGCTGGCCGAGCTGGGTTTTGGTATCGGTGCGATAAACATGCCGTACTATCCCGGTAGCAGTGAGCAGCGAAACGTTGTGTTTCCGGTGCCGCTTCCTATTTATCGGGGTCACATTTTTAAGTCGGACGACCAGGGCACTCGAGCAGATCTCATTCAGAACTCGCGCTTTGATCTCGACCTTAGCGCAGACTTTAACTTTGCCGTAGATAGCGACGACGTCGACATCCGGGAGGGTATGGATGACATAGGCAGTGTGCTGCAGATTGGCCCCTCCCTCGCCACCCGGTTGTTCGAAACCGACCACTCCGACTGGACAGTCGTATTGCCCCTGCGAGCGAACATAGAGATTTCTGAGGATGGGATCGACGAGCGCGGGTTCACTTTCGCGCCCACCCTCTACTACACGCAATTCCTGGAGCTGGGTGGCGAACGGTGGCGTGCACGGGCGTCACTCGGTGCATCGTTCGCGAGTAGCTCATTTCAGGAGTTGTACTACGGGGTACCGGAGGAGTTTGCGACTGCTGAGCGCAGGCGCTATTCCGCTGATGCAGGTTTTTCGGGTTTACGCGCCCAGTTTTCGATCCGTTCTCTTAATCGAAAACGTCTGTGGGTCGGCTTCGTGCGTTATGACGATGTAAGCGCCGCTACTTTTCACGACTCTCCGCTGGTCGAGACCACTGGCGGCATCAGCATCGGGTTTATTTACGCTCGGATGTTCTGGCGCAGTAAAGCAACCGTCGAACGGCAGGCGCCGCTGCTGGCAAGGTAATAGCGCTGCTAGCAAGATAATTGCGCTGCTCGCGAGGTAACGGCGAGGCTGCTTATAAAGAAAAGTCGCGGCTCACAAATTAAAAGAGTCGCTTTATCAACGCCTGGCATTCAGTCGTTCGTACAACTCCAACAACCGGCCCTGCGGAAGCTTGCCATTTGCCTGCCGCGGCAGGGCGTCGACAACGTAGATGGGACGAGGAACAAACGTACTGTCCAAATGATTGGCCAGGTATTGTTTCAGGGCGTCCAGGTCGCCCTCAGAGGAAAGGCTCACAATCGCGGCCAGCCTGGTGGTAGATGCTCGCTCGACGGGATGAAACACCGCCCCATCAACAAGGTCCGGATAGCGAAAGAGCACCTTGTGAATGGCCGCCAGCGATCCGCGCTTTCCAGCGATCTTAACAAGGTCGTCGCTGCGGCCTGCCAGGCGAAAATGTGTGCTGTTCACAAACTCCAGACGATCACCCAGAGAAAACGACTCACCTAGGTACTCAGTACCGGCCTGCACCCCACCATCTTCATCGACTTGAAAGGCAATTCCGTCAAAACAAGTCCAGAGCGCGTCTTTGGCGGTTCTTCTATGCGCCATCGAGCCTACCTCGCTACAGCCGTAGACTTCATGCACCTGGGTAGCAAACTGCTCTTCAATAGCGGCAGCGATGCCCTCGTCCAACGGCGATGTGGCGCATAGCACTCGATCCAAAGTTATCGGCTGCTTGCGACCTGCTTGAGCGTTGGCTCGGGTCGTGGCCATTAAGGCGCGTAGGTGCAGCGGAGTTCCAATGAAAGTCAAAGGGCGTGGCAGCCCAATAAACTGCTTGATCAAATCTCCTGGCAACTCAGCATGGGCATCGACGGTACAAACGTCAGCAAAGAGCGGCAGGAACACGCTCGTCTCTAGCCCCCACATGTGTTGCGGCGGTACGCCCGCGTAATGGTAGATCGTCGTGAGCTGCGGGTGGCTGCAGAAATAGCGGTAGTTTATTCGGGAGCTCTCTCGGAGAGTTCGCCATGTTTTAGGCAGGGGCTTCGGGTCACCTGTGGACCCGGAGGTAAAACAAACCACGGCTATGTGATTATCGGCAATCGCGGGGTTGGACTCGCCGCCAGGACCGACCGGTAGAGAGAAGAGCGGGAGTTCTGAAACATTCAGACCCGTGAGCTGGGTATTCCCGGATTCTTCACGACGCCCGCCGTCGTAAACACTGACGGCGTCTGGATAACTGTCTCCCAAAAACTTGCGAACGGCAGGTGTTCGGTTTTGTGGAAGCAGGCAAGTGATTCCGCGGATTGACGCGGCACACAAGGTGAGCAAAAAAAGGTACCGGTTATTGACTTCGTTGACTATCGCCGGGGTATCGGGGAGGCGTTGGGAAAGCCAGTTAGCCTGCTGGAGGAACCGCTGCCGGGATATCGCTTGATCGCTAGAATTATGATGCCGATAGAAGTCAGACGTGTCCCGCGTCAACCATGCAATCGGGCCATCGAATTCTCGAAGCAGGAGAGAGGATCCAGCCATCTCTTAGAGCGGTTATCAGTGCTTACGGGGGCGGCACGAGTACGTGATCTTGGGAAAGGCCCGGTTACTTGTTGGACTCGATAAATCCGTTCAGCGATCGTAACGTAGCGAAAGCCTCTCGCGTGGCCTCATCCTCGGCCTGCATCTCGATGCCGTGTTCTTCAGCAACCGCCAGCGCTATCTCCAGTGCGTCGATAGAGTCCAGACCGAGTCCGTCGTCACCGAACATCGGCGCTTCCGGGTCGATGGAGCCCGGCTCGACGTCTTCAAGGTTTAGCACTTCTACCAGCAGAGTAGCCAATGCCGCTTCGGCGGCCGATTGCGTAGACACTCTTTTGCTCCTGACAGCTTGTGGATCGAATTTTGCGACAGTCTAAACCAGCTCCGTACCATACGGCACACCACGATCGCGGCCTGACGTGCCTGTGTCACAGTTAGAAGAGATTGAGCAGGTCAGGATGCAGCCAAACGGGCGCAGGTTGCGAGATAATTGAGTCTGCTAGGGCACGTAGGTTGCGCCTTCGGCCGAAAGCCAAGGACGGCCGCGAAAAGGGAGTACCGACGGGGACAGACACGAAACTGCTGTTTAACCGAGGCGCATAAGACATAATGCAGCCGCAGAAAACAACCTCATAGATACGCTCAGAGCCAGAACAGCGACTTAGACCGAATTTAGGACCTAACCGAGAAACCAGCGGGCACACCCAACTACATGTATCAAATACAAAAGAAAACGAAAGAAGGGCGGGCGTTCGCTGTTTTGGCCGGCCAACCCGAAAGTAAGCCAGGGTTCTAGGGTATGCCAGCACTTGTAAACCGGCTTCTCGACGGTCCACCGCTTAACGATGATCTGGATTTGTGTCTTGGTTTGTTCTCGTTTCTCGGAGAAGATCACCTACCACGACCAGAAGCTATATTCACGCAGCTACGACGATTAGAGGGCCCTGACACCGGGGTTGAAGTCCTGGAAGT
>JBCCPL010000030.1:0-74134 GCA_039111155.1 Pseudomonadota bacterium
ATGACCCGCAGCTGCGGGTACTTCGCGGCAGCGTTGGGAGCAAGCTTCGCCAGCGAAACAACGTGTAAAGACGCACATCGTTTTTAAACAAATCTCAGTCACCCCGCGCAGTTTTTCGGGGGTGATCTTTGGAACACCAGGAGACATTCATTGATTTTCTCTACCCTGCTACGCGCAGTTATCACTTGGTTGAAGCGGAGTTTCGCGCCGCGCAATTACGAATCAGACAACCGCGAGGTCGCTTTGCTTTCAGGAACCGCTGATCAAGCACCTAACCGAGCAAGCCACACAAACCGGCCAACCCCATCAATCGATGTCTTAACCTGGATGCGAAAGGCAGCGGGCCTTCCTGCGATTCTTCTCGCTGCTTTATCCGTGACACTTCCTGGGATGCCCGCTGTTGCCGAACTTGGCTATCCCGAGAAAGAAGAGCTGACGTTCGGCTTCATCAAGCTGACCGACATGGCGCCAATCGCCATCGCCTACGAGAACGGCTATTTCGAGGATGAGGGTCTGTACGTAACGATTGAGGCCCAGGCCAATTGGAAGGTGCTCTTGGATGGGGTCATCGATGGGCGGTTGGATGGGGCTCATATGCTGGCAGGGCAGCCCCTTGCAGCGACTATTGGCTTTGGTACCGAGGCTCATATCATCACGCCGTTCTCCATGGACCTGAACGGCAATGGCATCACCGTGTCGAATGCCATCTGGGAGCAGATGAAGCCGAACATTCCCAAGATGGACGACGGGCGTCCCGTTCATCCCATAAAAGCTGACTACTTGAAGCCGGTTGTAGATGCCTACAAAGAAGATGGCCGTCCTTTTAATCTCGGAATGGTCTTCCCGGTATCTACTCACAACTACGAGCTGCGCTACTGGCTCGCGGCGGGAGGAATTCACCCGGGTTTTTACGCGCCGCACAAAGGCGATACATCGGGGCAGATTGATGCGGATGCACTCTTGTCGGTGACCCCGCCACCGCAGATGCCGGCCACCCTTGAGGCAGGGACCATTTATGGATACTGCGTAGGTGAACCCTGGAATCAGCAAGCGGTGTTCAAGGGTATCGGTGTTCCTGTAATTACCGACTACGAAATCTGGAAGGACAACCCGGAAAAGGTCTTTGGCATCACAGCAGAGTTTGCTGAGAAGTATCCCAACACGACCGTCCGGCTTGTTCGTGCGCTAATTCGAGCAGCCATCTGGCTTGACGAAAACGACAACGCTAACCGCCCGGCCGCCGTTAAGTATCTCTCTCAATCGAACTATGTCGGCGCTGACTACGACGTCATCGCTAATTCGATGACCGGCACGTTCGAGTATGAAAAGGGAGACAAGCGATCTGTTCCTGATTTCAATGTGTTCTTTCGTTACAACGCGACCTACCCCTACTACTCCGATGCAATCTGGTACCTGACTCAGATGCGTCGCTGGGGTCAGATTTCCGAAGACAAATCCGATGACTGGTACCAGGAAGTCGCAGCGAAGGTCTATCGGCCTGATATCTATGCCGAAGCGGCAAAGAGCCTGATCGCAGAGGGTCTCGTGGAGCCGGTCGGGTTTCCGGATTTCGATAAGGAAGATGGCTACAAGGAACCACAAACGACCTTCATTGATGGCATCAGCTACAACGGTCGGGAGCCTAACGCCTACATCGATCTGTTTCCTATCGGATTAAAAACCGGCGAGACCCTCTAGTAACACCCGGCGACCCATCCTCAAGGCAGGTGCACCAGAATCATGGATTCCAGTAATGCGGTTGTATCCACACCCACCAGTGACTTCGAGCTTGGTGCGTGGCTTAAAAACTCACTTGGTCGGTTAGTCGAGTCGGTGGGGGTGCCGCTTTGCGGAATCGCAGTGTTTTTACTGCTGTGGTCCGCAGGGGCGGCGCGCGTAGATACATCCCTGGGTAAGTTCCCCGGGCCAACGGCCGTGTGGGAGCAGTTCGGTGCGCTTCTCGAAGAACATCAAGCAGGACGAGAGAAAGAGCGCGCGTTCTACGAGCGTCAGGAGAAGCGCAACGCCGATCGCGTTGCCAAAGATCCGGATTACGTTCCCAAGATACGCGCCTACACCGGCAAAGAGACCTTCCTTGATCAGATTGGCACAAGCCTTTTGACGGTAATGTGCGGTTTCTTACTGGCGGGCGTGATTGCCATACCGCTTGGTATTGCGGTGGGGCTCAGTAGAACGCTCAACACGGCGGTCAACCCCATCATCCAACTTTTCAAACCGGTATCACCCCTTGCCTGGCTCCCCCTCGTGACGATGGTCGTCAGCGCGTTGTACACCACGTCAGATCCAGCCGTGCCCAAGGCGTTCATCAACTCCATGGTGACGGTCACACTGTGTTGCCTGTGGCCGATGGTTATCAATACCGCTTTTGGTGTGGCCACAATCCCTGCGGATCTCACGAACGTCAGCAAGGTCCTGCGACTCCCCGCTCTTACCCACGTCCGCAAAATCGTGCTTCCGGCCTCGATTCCCATGATCTTTACCGGGATGCGCCTGTCACTTGGCATTGCGTGGATGGTGCTGATCGCAGCTGAGATGCTGGCGCAGAATCCGGGTCTTGGAAAGTTCGTCTGGGACGAGTTCCAGAACGGCAGTTCAAATTCTCTTAGCCGAATCATGGCAGCGGTTCTGGTTATCGGGTTTATCGGGTTTCTTCTGGACCGGGGTATGTTGCAGATCCAGCGCTTCGCATCCTGGGATAAGAACGCCGCAACGCGCTGAACCGCCGTGGTTGAAGCGGGCAGAATAAATCACCGACGAGACGCTAAAGAGAACCTGGGCAGACTATGAAAGCAAAGCTGCACATCAGCAAAATCGATATGGAGTTCCCGACGCCAGACGGGGCGTTTCTGGCATTACAGGATGTCGACCTTAAAATCCGTGAAGGTGAGTTCGTATCGCTGATCGGACATTCCGGCTGCGGTAAATCGACAGTGTTGAATGTGGTGGCCGGCCTTTACAAGGCCACAAAGGGCGGTGTGATCCTAAATGGAAGGGAAGTCGATGAACCGGGTCCTGAGCGGGCCGTTGTCTTCCAGAATCACTCCCTACTGCCCTGGCTTACGGCTTATGAAAATGTCGAACTGGCGGTTGATCAGGTGTTTGGCAAACGCAGTTCTAACCCCAAGTCCAAAGCCGAGAAACAGGAATGGATTGAGCACAACTTGCATCTGGTTCATATGGATCACGCGATGCACAAGCGGCCCGATGAGATCTCGGGCGGTATGAAGCAGCGTGTGGGCATTGCCCGGGCATTGTCGATGCAGCCCGAAATCCTGCTCCTCGATGAGCCGTTTGGAGCGCTGGATGCGCTGACCCGTTCGCACATGCAGGACTCTCTGATGGAGATTCAGGCTGAGCTGAACAATACCGTCATCATGATCACACACGATGTCGATGAGGCGGTGTTACTGTCAGATCGCATTGTGATGATGACCAACGGGCCAGCGGCCACGATAGGCGAGATACTCAGCGTTGATATCGAGCGCCCCCGCGACCGGATCAGCCTCGCTTCGAGCCCCGATTACATTGATATTCGGTCCGCTGTACTCAAGTTCCTGTACGAGAAGCAACGTAAGATCGAAACCATCCACGCTGCGCGCTCGGCAAAGTCCACCAACAAAGCAAAGACTCGCGAAGTCGCCTGAGCCGATACTGGCTGAGACCAACTGTTAATGGACGCCCAACAAGTCGTCGTTGTGGGCAACGGCATGGTCGGTCATCGCTGTGTTGAGCTGCTGGCGACCACTCCCGCTGATTTCAAGATCACGGTTGTGGGCGGGGAGCCACGCCCCGCTTACGACCGCGTGCACCTCTCCGAGTTCTTTGCGGGTCGCACGTGCGAAGATCTTGCGCTGGCAACCGAGGCGGGCTACACGAAGCTGGGTATTCGCTCGGTCTATGGTGATCCAGTTGCAGCGATTGAGCCGCAGTCGAAGACTGTCACCACAGGGAGCGGGCTCGTTCTCGGCTATGACAGTCTCATCCTTGCCACCGGTTCTTATCCCTTCGTTCCTCCGATCCCCGGTAATGACAGCGCCCACTGTTTAACGTACCGAACCATCGAAGATCTGGAACAGATCAAGGCCAGCGCCGCAGCGGCGCGCGTGGGCGTCGTCGTTGGGGGAGGCTTGCTGGGACTGGAGTGCGCCAACGCCCTGCACAATCTGGGACTTGAGACGCACGTCGTTGAGTTCGCTCCCGGATTGATGGGTGTGCAGCTCGATAGCTCGGGAAGCAAAATGCTCAGGCGGCAAATTGAAGGACTCGGTGTGCGCGTGCATACCCAGAAAGCCACGAAGAGCATCATGGCTGGCGACAAGCGACGCCTGCACATGGAGTTTGCCGACGGCGAATCGCTGGACACCGATATGATCGTGTTCTCTGCCGGTATCAGGCCGCACGACCAGCTAGCCCGGGACAGTGGCCTGGCTGTGGGAGAGCGCGGCGGTATCGTCGTTGACGATCAGTGCCGAACAAGCGATCCGCATATTTTTGCGGTTGGGGAATGCGCGCTCTGGCAGGGGCGCATTCTTGGCCTCGTATCGCCCGGATATAAAATGGCGGAGACGGCCGTCGCGGCGATTCGCGGCGCGCCTGCGTGCTTCACCGGCGCGGACATGAGCACAAAACTCAAACTGCTGGGTGTTCAAGTTGGTTCGATCGGGGATGCCCACGGTCGTGCCAAACAGTCCATGTCATTCAGTTTCAGTGATCCGACACGGCAGGTCTACAAGTCGATATGCACAAGCGCTGACGGTGAAAGACTGCTTGGGGCGGTTCTGGTTGGTGACACCGATGATTACGATACCTTGCTCCAGTGTCACCTCAATCAACTCCCCCTGCCCGCATCTCCAGAGCAGTTGGTGCTTCCAGGTGGCGTTTCCTATGTGCAGTCCGATCCAGGCGCGCTCCCCGATACGGCTATGATTTGCTCCTGCAATAGCGTCACGAAAGGCTCAATCCACGATGCCATTAAGTCTGGGTGCAAAACCCTGGATGCGCTCAAGGCGACCACCAAGGCAGGAACAGGCTGCGGTGGCTGTACCCAAACCCTGGAGGTCCTGTTGGCCTCGCTGAATTCGCCGGCAGATCAGCTATCGGAGCACACCCTGGAGTGCTCCGAGATAGCACTCTCTAAAACCCGCGCAGGCAGTCTGGAAAAGGCTCTGGAAAAAACTGGCTGAGTTCGGTTATGGATATCATTGCTCAAAGCCAGGAAGACAAGGCGTCAACGGTGCGCACAACCTGCCCCTATTGCGGTGTGGGTTGCGGCGTGGATGCCACGGTTCGGGCTCAGACCGGGAGTGGGTCCTCTTTAACTACGGCACCTGAAAGCAACACTGATATCAGGTCTGTGCGCATGGACAGCAGCGCGTCGGCAGATTCTTCCGCTTTACGCACAGCACAAGACAATACCAACACCGTTTGCGCAGTACGAGGCACGGATTTCCACCCCGCAAACTTTGGGCGTTTGTGTGTCAAAGGCGCCTCGCTGCACGAGACCCTGGCGAAGCACGACCGCTTGCTCCATCCGCAGGTGGACGGCGAACGAGTCACCTGGGATCACGCACTCACCACCGTAGCGGATAGATTTAAGGCAATCGCCGACGAAGACGGACCGGATTCGGTTGCGTTCTATTTGTCGGGCCAACTATTGACCGAAGACTACTACGTGGCGAATAAGCTCATGAAGGGCTACGTCGGCACTGCCAACGTCGATACGAATTCGCGCCTGTGTATGGCATCAGCGGTTGCGGGTTACAAGCGCGCATTCGGTGCGGACGTCGTACCCTGCGACTACGGGGACCTAGAGAGCTGTGATCTGCTGATCATGGTCGGGTCGAATGCCGCCTGGACACACCCGGTCCTGTACCAACGGATTGTGGCGGCTAAAGAGTCGCGACCCGAGATGCGCGTGGTTGTGATCGATCCTCGGCGTACCGCGACCTGCGAACTTGCCGACCTGCACCTGCAGGTTGCTCCGGGCACCGACGCCGCACTGTTCAATGGTCTGCTCAACTTTTTACATCAGTCAAACGCCTGCGATCCAAAGTACATTGATGCACATACAGAGGGTTTTGACGCCGCCCTCGCCGCTGCGGCTCCCTGGACCCCCGCGGTGGTGGCCGAGTTCTGCGAAGTTGCCGATCGAGACCTGCTGACTTTTTTAAACTGGGCGAAGGATACGGAGAAAATGGTCTCCTTCTACTCCCAGGGCATTAATCAATCGTCGACCGGAACAGACAAGTGCAATGCCATCATCAATGTTCATCTGGCTACCGGTCGGATCGGCAAAGTGGGTATGGGGCCTTTCTCCATTACCGGCCAACCCAACGCAATGGGAGGCCGCGAAGTAGGGGGGCTTGCTAACCAGCTTGCGGCGCATATGGGGTTTGAAACCGACGATATCGATCGTGTGCGCCGATTCTGGGACGCCCCACATATGGCGGAGAAACCCGGATTGCTGGCGGTCGATCTCTTCGAAGCCATTCATGACGGCCGCGTAAAGGCCGTGTGGATCATGGCGACAAATCCAGTCGTCAGCCTTCCTCAGGCTGATCGCGTGCAAGAAGCACTGGAGAAATGTGAGTTTGTTGTCGTCTCGGACTGCATCGCTCAGACGGACACCGCTCGTTTGGCGGACGTGTTGTTGCCGGCACGAGGATGGTCCGAGAAGCAGGGCACGGTGACGAACTCTGAACGCTGTATTTCGTTGCAACCTGCTCTTGTGGAGCCGGCAGGTGAGGCACAGGATGACTGGTGGATAGTATGTGAGGTCGCCAAGCGTATGGGATGGTCGTCTGCGTTCGACTACCGATCAGCCCACGAGATCTTCCTGGAGCACGCGCGCCTCTCGGCATTCGAGAATCCCGATACCCGAGCTTTCAATATCGGGGGGCTCGCGGACCTGACCGAGGCCCAGTACTTGAATCTGGACCCCATCCAGTGGCCGGTACACACAGCACCCACTAGTGACAGTGGAGCCGAGACTGGACGTACTTGCGCACGCTTGTTCAGCGACGGGCTTTTTTATACGGCAAATCGCAGGGCCCGTTTTTTATCGATCGAGGCGCAGCGGCCTTCGGCCACGGTCTCAGCAAGATACCCCTATCTACTTAATACAGGTCGCATTCGGGACCAGTGGCACACGATGACGCGAACCGGCAAAGCGGAGCGGCTGTCACAACACATCGATGCACCGCAGCTTTCAATCTGCAAACGTGATGCGATGCGCTTAGGTGTCGCCGACGGTGACCTTCTAAAGATATCCAGCAGCGCCGGTGCGGTGAAGGCTCTGACCTGCGTCGACAATACGGTGCGCCCGGGTGAAGTTTTTCTTCCGATGCACTGGACGGGTGAGAATTCCAGCGGCGGTCGCATGGGCGTAGTGGTGACCCCTGAGCGTGATCCCTACTCAGGGCAGCCCGAGTCCAAGCAGACGCCTGTTCGCATTGAGCCAGTTGAGATCAGTTCCTGGGGAGTTGTTCTGTGTCGCGAGGCCATTGCAGACTTGCCCGCGCAATACTGGGTACGAAACATCGTATCCGTCGATGCTGGTGCCGCGCAGGGAAGTCAGGCTGGTGCGGCTGACCTCGCGCATGCGGCCCATCGCTACGAATTCGGATTGGATCAGGAAATCGACTGGGTACAGTGGGTGGAGGACCGCTGGGGCCAGGACCTGCAGGTTGCGCAGTTCATAGACAACGCAAACGGCTGTCGCAGACTTGCTGTGGTTGCGGATGACCAACTGCTGGTCTTTATCTCCTGGGGAGATTCGCGGCAACATCTACCCAACGCGATGAGCTTTGGTCCGCTGCTGGCTGAGCGGCCCATAAATCTGATGGGCTTGCTTGCGGCGAAGGCTCCCAGTCTGCAGGACCGGGGTCGACTCGTTTGCTCCTGCTTCAAAATTGGAGAGCGCCAGATTCGCGCTGCGATAGTGGAAGGGGCGGATACCGTTGAGGCACTCGGTGATGAGCTGCGATGCGGAACCAATTGCGGTTCCTGCAAAAGTGAGCTTGCCGCTATCTTGCGCGAAATGTGTCAGGAAACCGCTTAGACCAAAAATATTCCTGCCGATAGTCCGCTCTTTCGACGTATTCGATCAGTTTTTGGACTCCTGGCTACTTTGATGGTGCCAGCAGGCATCAGATCGCAAAAAAGCATGATCTCTTTCTCTTTCGACCGCGCTCGAGCTTGACGAAGTACCGGTCGTCTGGGTTTCAATACGCGCCCCTGCGACACCCCGGCGTGCGTGGCTCTGTTTTCGGCTCAATTCTCCAGTTCTGTGACGAGCCTTTAGCACCTGGCCGACTATCATCGCCCAGAGTGACATCCAGAGCCGGAATTCACGCGAAGAGCCGGCACGCAACTCGGGCAGTCGTTATGTGGAGTACTAGATCGACGTCCAGTCAGAGACCATGCAGACACCTATACAAACAAGAAAACAAGACAAACAAAACAGACAAGCCGTCGCCGGCCCCGGGTTCGCCCAGCCCGCTTATCGGAGTCTCTAGGATAGTCGTGTCCGTGCGTTCACCAGTTCATTTACTCGCACAGACCGCGCCTATCTATCGCAGTCTGGTGTTCTTTGTTGTCATTTTGCTTGCCGGCGTTTTGCGCGCCGAAGATGTCGCACTCCCTGATCAGGTAGTAGGGGAAGCACCGCTCGATGAGGTGCTAAGCGTAGAAAATTCGCCAAGCCAGATCTGCGACGAAGGGGCCTGTACGATCAGCTATCCGGCTTCGTTTTTCGATCGTTATGCACCCGTAAGCGCGCTCGATATGGTGTCCAATCTTCCAGGATTTGCGCTGAATGATGGAAATCAGGACAGCCGTGGCTTTGGCGGTGCAGCTGGCAACGTTGTGATTAACGGCGCGCGAATCTCTGCAAAGACCGAGGCGCCGTCGGACATTCTGGGGCGCATTCCGGCGGCGGATGTCGAGCGCATCGACGTCATTCGCGGTCAGGTAGCGGGTCTCGATCTGCGCGGACAGACCGTTGTCGCCAATATCATCCGCCTCGGTGGTTCATCGTCCGGGGCTTGGACCGCCGGTGCCAGTACCTATGATCCGAGCGGAGGCACGTATCCCTCTGGCGAACTCAGCTACAGCACCGCGCCCGAAATCGGCCAGTTTACCGGTGCGCTATCGTTTCGTGAGGGCAAAGCTATTCGTGAGCGCCGCGAGCGCGTTCTGGACGGTTCCGCAGAGCTCCAGGAAGGCCGCTTTGAGATCAGTGACGAAGATGAGGAACAGTACAGCGCAACGCTTAACTCCGTGGTAGAACTGAGTGACTGGCGACTATCCGCCAACATCGGTAAACGTTACTTTCTCGCTGACGGTGGCGAGAGTTCCCGTCGTTATCCACAACAGAGCGACGATCCTCCCTTCGAACTGTTTCAGGGCGACTACGATCGGATCATCAACACCGAGGTGGGGTTTGACGCCGAACGCAGTCTTGGTAACTCGTGGCGTGGAAAGGTCATAGGGCTGTATCGCGAACGTGACTACACAGAGTTGCAGTCGTTGTTCCGCACACCGCTCAGCCTTGCGTCGCAGGGCATTCGCACCGTGCAGGAAGCGGCCACGCGTCGGCGCAGCATCAGTGAAGAAAGAATCGCCAGACTGGAACTCGATTATTCTGGGTTCGAAGGGCACACCATCGAGATTAATCTCGAATCGGCGACCAATACCCTGGAGTCACAATTCTCGCTGCGGGCACTTGAGGGCGACGATCTGGTAGAACAACCCGTTCCCGGTGCACAAAGTACCGTTGAGGAGTCGCGGATCGACCTGCTCCTGTCGGATTCGTTCCAGCTCGGAGAGATCTCGATCGATGCAACCCTGGGCGCGGAGGACTCCACCGTGACCCAGGTTGGTGGATTTGCCGAGGATCGATCGTTCTTCTTTTTTAAGCCGAGCCTGACGATGAGCTACTCGCCGACAACCCGGTCCCAGTGGCGGCTTCGGGCCCTGCGTAACGTCGGACAACTCGATCTGGAAGATTTCGTTAGCGGAGCTGATCTTGGCGATGTTGAACTGGCGCTCGGCAATCCTCAGCTATCGCCGGAGACCACCGTGACTGTGGATCTTAGCTACGAATTACGCGGAGAAGGATTCGCCATCGGATCGCTGACCGCCTTTCATGATTGGGTCAGCGATGTGAATGACCTCCTCCCACTGTCGGGGCAGCTTGAAGTTCCAGGCAATATCGGCTCCGCAACGCGCGCAGGACTGCGTGGGGAATTCACCGTGCCTCTGGATCCGATCGGCCTGACCGGCGGTCGTATGGATGCTTCGGCGCGTTGGCAGACGTCTCGCGTCGATGACCCACTCACCGGTTCGCCACGGTATCTGTCTGAGGAGCGGCAGTGGCAGGCGGTGGTTGAGTTGCGCCAGGACCTAACGGCGCAGCGATTGGCCTGGGGTGCAACCTTGTTCGCTTTCGATAGCTTCCCTCTTTACGGGCTGGATGAAATAGATATCAGAAGTCATCGTGCCGATATGGACTTTTTTGTTGAAAGTCGACATTTCGACGGTCTGCGGCTGCGGCTGGTGGTGGAGGACCTGCTGCGTGACGGAGACGATCGTGACCGTCGCGTATTTGCCGGGGACCGAAGCGTGTCACCGCTCGCATTCCGAGAAGTCCGTGAGCAAAGCCGGGCAAGGACGATTACTCTTCAATTGCGCGGCGACTTCTAATCGTCTGACACTTGTCGAGTCGCCACCCGATGTCTATGGCGCCCCGCTCTTTGTTCTGTTTATCGCGCCCGCTCTTGGTTTTGTTCCCGTACACCCCTCGACGACGGTACACTTAATCCCGTATTCCACTGATCTTCTGGTTCTCAAGGCGAGACCAAGGGGTCGGTTTTCTCAAAAAAACACCGACGACGATTACCTGACCGGCGAGCTGGCGCATAGTGCCCTAACGGTCTCCATTCGGAGACAAAGCACTGACCAAATACGAGAGCATGAGCGATGTTCAACGCAACTACTAACCCAACCACTAACGCAACGACCAAGGCAACGACCAAACTAGCCACTAGCAATACAAATCTGAAACAGCTTTCTGGAGGACGATCTCTGGCAATTCTGGTGCTGGCGTTTTTGCCGGCGTTCGCTGCCATTGGCGGAGAAAAGGACTTTCATGCGGGAGAACTGATTCCGCAGTTCGGCAGAATTGCCGAGGTGCCTGATGCAAAACCGCTACCGACCGATACCCGTCTGAAGCTGGCGATTGACATTGTGGAAGGCGGCAAGGAGGGAGTGATCAACAGTAAGTTTCAGACAGCTGCGAGCTTTCTGAATCTTCAGCATGCGAACGGAATCCCCGCGGACCAAATCGATGTCGCTTTGGTTGTGCACGGTCCCGCGCACCGGGATTTACTGGTTAACAAAGCCTACGGTGGAGCCAACCCGAATGCAGAAATCCTTGCGGCGCTGCAGGAGCATGGAGTGAAGGTGTTCTACTGTGGCCAGTCCGCGGTGTATCGCGACGTGACCAAGAATGACCTGCTGCCGGGAGTCGAAATCACACACTCAGCGACAACGACCCACGTGTTGCTGCAACAGCAAGGCTACGCATTGCGGCCGTGACGTCGTCGCGGCCTTATCGCTTTGTCCGCCAGGGTGTAGAGCACTACCAGCCAGGCTACCCGGTTTCTGTCCGTGGCTGAGCTCGTCGGTCACGTCGCTCAGCTGTGGCAATACCCCGTGAAATCGATGGGTGGCGTTACTCTGTCCGCCGCAGATGTGCAGAAAGACGGGCTGGTGGGTGATCGCGGGTGGTGCGCTCGCGAAGAAGAACTCGGACAATTGACCGTTGTGCGTCGCACACCACAGCTTCTTAAGTGTCGGGCACAGTACGAATCCGAACCACGGCCAGGCGCTGTCGGAGAGTGCATGCCATCGGTCCGGGTTACCTTGCCAGATGGGGAGTCGTTCAGCACACGCGATCCGGATGCGGCAGAACGGCTCTCGAACTTTATCGGCAAACCTCTGAGCTTGTGGCCTCGCCAACCAAAACGGCGTCTCGGTCACTATCGACTTGCAAAACCCCAGGGTGCCCGCGAACTAAAACGCCAGTTTGCCAGCAAAACACTGCCCGATCTGTCTTCGATACCGCTTTCTCGAGTGCTGGAGTTAATGCTCTTTGTGACTCCGCTCGGACGCTATCAGGATGTTTATCCCCTGCATGTATTGAGTAGTGCAGCGATTGCGCACATGCGTCGACAGGATCCCGAGGCCGACTTTCGGGTCGAGCGTTTTCGTCCAAATTTGTACATTCAAAGTGTCGATGACGGTGCCGGCCTCGATGATTTTTCGTGGGTACGGGGTGAGCTGAGCATCGGGGAAGTCGTACTTGCGTGCGACTCTCGCACCGTACGGTGTTCTGCGCCATCGCAGCCCCTGAGCGTCGTGGAACAGGATGGATTGCTTGAGCGGGATGGGCGTGTGCTTTCCGCCCTTGGCCGGGAGACCGGCCGCCACCTTGGCATCAACGCTCTTGTGAAACGGACCGGCCGAGTCTCGGTCGGTGATCCTGTTTATTTCGACGGAAAGCCGGGAATCACGGGGCAGCGCCTTTCTCGCTACGACAAGCTGCGCAACCGGGTTTTGCACGCTGGGCTTGAAACGGTCGATCGCCTATTTCGATGAGCAGGGGTGAGCAGGGGTAAAAAGACAATCACGGTTGGGAAGAGTCGCAGACGGTAGCGCGGGTCCTTGCCTTGGGCGTGGAGGATGCGCGCTACTTGGACCGGTTGGTGCCACCATCATCGTCAACCGCTGGTCCGTTTTGGCCCTCGGCGTTTGCGTCTCCAGACACCGGCTCACCACTCAGGTCTTCTTCGTCCGGCGATGAGCTGTCGTCGATGCCAGCCTCCTGATGGGCGAGCCTGGCGTTATTTTGAGACTCCAGTTGCTGGGGGCGAGTCGTGCCATCGATAGCCGCGATTGCTTCATTGGGATAAACCGGAACACCCGACAGGGCCACAAAGGCGGGTTGCTGAGGTCGCGGATTCAAATATCCGTAGAGCCATACCGCAAACAGGCTCAAAGCGGTTGCGATGCCCAACGTCGCACCCAGGAGCAGCGAGTAGTGCGGACCGATACGGGTCGCGCTTGTCGCTGGCCAGTCCACTACCGAGAGCTGGGGGTAGCGGTCTATCTGACTGACTTCAATCTGCACAAGTCTCGCCTGGGAATCCCGGTTCAGTGCTTCCAGGCGCGCCAGGTCTTCGACCAGCGCCTCATGCGTCGCATACATGGAGTTAAAACTCGCGACGTCATCCTTGTGCTCTTCCAGGCGCGCACGCAATTCACGAACAGACTCGCTCGCGCTGCGAAAATCGCGCTCCGCGTTGGCAAGCTCGGCAGAAGTGCCCTCGCTGTAGGCCAGTTGTAGTTCGGCTGCGAGTTCCTCGACCTGAAGCGGTATTTCTCGTAAACGCGGATCTTTCTGTATGTAGTCGTCTGTATATCGCGACCGCAACTCAACTAGCCTGCTGCGCAGCTGCGCCAGACGCTCAGCCATGCCCGCGACATCCTTGCGCTCGGACTGCGGTACGAACTGTTCGCCAGCTGCCAGCGACTCGCGCAGGGTATCCAGATAGGCTTTGGCTTTAACTTCGGCCTCAATGGCGTTGTTCAACGCTTTGTTGAGACCTTCCAGCTCGGATAGAACGGCATTTTCCTGCCGCTCCATCGAGATGATTTCGTTCTTGGCACGAAACACGTCCAGGGCCGTTCTGGCTTCGACTAATTTCTCAGCCAGCCCATCGAGCTCGGACTGTACCTCGGTCATTGTCTGAGAACGGCGCTGTTCGATGTCTTCGGCGCGGGCGTTGGTATAGACGTCGATCCAAGTCTCAACCAGGGGTGGCAGGAGCTCCGCTACTGATCCGGTTGCCTGCAGCTCGAGCAAATTAGTATCGGGGACTGATTCAACGTCTAGCAGCGCTCGGACTCCGATGGCATCCAGATTCGAGCCGTAGTTCTGCTGCAGTTGCTCAGTCAGAGCGCCTGTGATCTCGTTTCCCGTGAGAACGCGGCGCTGAATCGCGACTTCCTGCACATCAGCATCGGCGATTTCGGCATCTATTGCCGCTGGCGCCGTCATCAGTACAACAGCCTTGCTCTGATAGACCACGGGTTGGAGCAGCGTATAGACCACACCGACTGCCAGTGAAATCGCTGCAGTCAGCGCAAATACGCGCCGCCGCGCACGATTCCGTGCCTGTTCCTCCAGGCTGGGGGCGGTGCTGGCGCTAAAACCTGCCGCTGTCGCTTCTGTGATCATCCATCGTGATTCGCTGGTTCGATTGCTTAAGCTTACCGCAGCCGGTGCAGTCGTGGCGTTACGTCGGTCGCAGATTCAAGCAGTAGAGCGTGTCGATGTAAGCCGTGTCGCCGGTATGGCATCTCCTGCTGCTGCAAACGGGTCGATTGAGTACACTCAAAGTGTGATCTTCAGAATAGTACTGCTCCGGACCTGGCGTGTCGGCCCGGTGGCTTGCTCGCCGAACCGGAGCTTTAATCGAACGCAGGATTTGTTCTATCAACCAACCGTTCTGGAAATGGTCACTTTCCCGAAGAGGTGCGAGTGAAGCGAGTGAAATCAGATAAGCAGTTGGGTATGGGCAAGCGCATCACGCGCCGGGACCTTCTTCAAGATGCTGGCCTGGCCGCTCTGGGGTTAGGCGTGAGCGCAGGTCTTGGCGCCGCTGCGTCACTTGCGGACAGCAAATCTCCATCGGCCTCCGGCCCCGGCGCTCCCGCGCCCAGCGCGCTCGACTATCCACCGGTCAGAACAGGATTGCGCGGATCACATCCGGGGGCGTATGAGGCGGCGCATGCGCTGGCGCGAGAGGGGCGGAGTTTCCCAGATCCATCGGATCTCGATGAATCCTACGACCTGGTTGTGGTCGGTGGTGGCATTTCCGGTCTCGCCGCGGCGCACTACTATCAGGATCGCTTTGGTCCCGATTCGAAGATTCTCATCGTAGAAAATCATGATGACTTTGGAGGCCATGCGCGCCGGAACGAGTTTCATCAGGGTGGGCAGATGCGCCTGTCGCTCGGTGGCACGCACAACCTTGAATGGTGGAACTTCAGCGGTGACGTCAAACGTTACCTGAAGCGTTTGGGCGTCAGTACCAAACGTATGCGCCGCAACATGCAGTTCAGGTACGGGCTGCAGGCACCCAACAGTCCGGCGATGTGGTTTGATCGGGACACCTACGGCATCGATCGTCTGGTCACGAAGGCTGACATGTCCATGCCTGGCGGTTTGCCGGCAGAGCGCATTGAGCAGTTTCCCATCTCGCCTCCGGCGAAGGCGCGCCTTATCGCCTTCTATTCCCGCAGTGCTGATGTTCTTCCCGACCTGGCTACGACAGAGAAGGAGGCGTTGCTGCGCAGTATCTCTTACCCCGAGTTCCTGCGCCGTTATGGAGCGCTGGAAGACGAAGAAATCTACCTGTTCGAGAAACAACTCCATGGCAGCTGGGGTGTGGATATGTCCTGTGTGTCAGTCGCTGAGGCGATCGAATCAGGTATGCCAGGTGAGCACCTGCTGGGTGGGGAGCACAGCGAGGAGGAGTGGGACTACCCCGCGGCGATGTGGCCCGACGGCAATGCGAGCCTGGTCCGCCTGCAGGTCGCCTCACTGATTCCCGACGTAGCGCCCGGTGTCACCGCAGACAACGTAAGCACCGAAAGCTTCGATTACGCAAAACTCGATGTAGCCGGCGCGCCGGTGCGCCTGCGGTTGAACTCTACCGTCGTTCGGGCGCAAGACACCTCGGGCGGGGTTGACGTCACGTATTTGCAAAACAATCAACTGGCTCGCGTGCGAGCGAAGCACTGCGTGATGGCCTGCTATCACGTGATCATTCCCCACTTGTGCCCCGAGTTACCCGAGCCGCAGAAGCAGGCGATGAAGTATCAGGTCAAGGTACCGCTGGTACTGACCAACGTGCTGCTGAAAAACACCAAAGCGCTGGACGAGCTGGGCATCGATAACGTGCATTGCCCCGGTCGACTGTTTGCCAGCCTGTTTACCTTCCGCGGGATCAACAACGGCGGTTATCAGCATGACATCGATGATTCAGGGCCCGTATCTCTCGTGTTCTGGGGCATGATCTCGCCGCCGCCAAATTCAGGTGATCTGATGGCTCAGCGCCGGGCGTCCCGCCAGATGATGCTGGGCATGAGCTTCGAGGACTATGAGCGTGAGGTACGGACTGTTCTCGATGGTCTATTAGGTCCTGCCGGTTTTGATGTAGCGAACGATATCCTGGCGATCACAGTGAATCGATGGCCTCATGGTTACGCTCACGAATACCTTGATTTGTGGGATAAGAACGTCGAGGAGGGCAATGAGCCTCATCTGTTAGCGCGGGCGCCATTTGGCAATATCTCTATGGCGAACTCCGATGCCGGCGCCTACGCCTACACTCACGGAGCTATCGACGAGGCTTTTCGGGCGGTGGGTGATTTACCGGAACCGGTTTGAATCGGGTCACTCTCGCTTGCAAATGAGTAGAAGGCCGATGGGGCGCTGCTGCACTTCCCGGACTGCAAAAAGGCTACTGGTAAGAAGATTCCCGATGTGTAAATAGCGAACTACGAGGTGTGGCTGTCACTTGAGAGCTGATCAGCACTTAAGCTCGATTCCTCCATCACCTTCACCACGAAAAAGTACTTGCAACGGCCCTTGGGGCAGGGTCTAAAAATAAGACCTGGGAAGTTACAGGAGCTTTTTAATGTCATTCACCACCAAGCAAGTTAGCGAAATCCTAGGTATCAGCAGCAAGGCGCTACGCCTTTACGAAACTCATGGCCTTATCAACCCGGAGCGTACTGAAGCAGGCTGGCGCAGCTATCAACAGCAGGATCTTACCCGCCTGTTTAAGATTCAGATCCTGAGGCGGCTGGGATTCTCGCTGCAGAAAATCGCGGAGCTGCAGGCGAGTGATGCGTCCCTGGACGCCCTTCTGGCGGAGCAGGAGACGCTCATCAGCAACCGGCTGGACTCTTTGTCTTCCGGGCTTACCGTCTTGCGCGAAGCACGGGGCAAACTGGCCGCCGGCGAAAGCCTCTCGGTCGACGATCTTGTTGCCGTGTCTCTGCAGATGGGTGTGATCGACCAGTACCAGTGGACGGACGATGATCAGGCTCTCGCGGACAGGCACTACACCTCGGATCAGTTGGCGCAGATTGTGGCTCGAAAGACTTCGGACGGCTTTGGTCGTGAGATCGATGAGGTATGGGCGCCGCTTCTCCGGGAGGTCGGGGCGTTGAAAGATCAGTCACCCGATTCACCACCGGTGTTGGAATTCGCCGAACGTTGGTTGCGCGCGTCGCTTGCCTTCCACGATGGTGACCAAGACCTCGCCGAGCGCACAGAAGCCTGGTACGCCGAAGCCTATGCCAGTGCTTCAAACCCGCAGTACATGCCGTTCCCGAAGGACGTGTGGGAGTTTGCCCGAGATGCCGTCAATTGCTGGCGCGAACGGAGCGGTGTCATGCACCCGGAAGCGGTGTAAATTCTCGTACGAGCAGAATCTCGCAGGCACCGGCTCCGCGATCGTCTCGCGTGAGGCTGGTCGGTATGAGCAACCCGTCGGTGAGCTTCACATCGACCAGGGTGCCTGTCAGTTCGAGCAGCGACCCATCCCGGATCGATTCGAGTTGATCGGCAACGGCCGTGTCTGCGGGAATGAGATGCAGGTTTGCCGAATGACGCTCAATATCGCGAAGAGGCAGGCCTGTCGCGAAGCGCTTCCAGAACAAAAATCGATCTCCCTGGGTGACCGCTATCCCGGAGATCACGGCCTCGTCGGACATCGGTCCCCAACCGATGGCGAAATCCCAGGGTGCAATCCTGGCGAGCTGGTCGAAACGATAGCGGCGTTTGGAAAGTAACTTTCCGCGGATACGATAGCTCGCGCGGGCCGCCAGGACGGCGCCATCGATTTCTATCAGTTCCCCTTCATTGATCTCTTGTTGCACCGGGGCTTCTTTCACCTGAATCCCCGGAGGCAGTTCCACGCGGGGAGAGCAGGCCAGGATTGAAAGCAGCAACGCTCCGATACCGGCTTTACAGCTCCAATCTAGTGAACTTTTCGGGTGCTTCGAGTGATTCGCTATCTGCATTTCATTGACAGGTTTTTCCCTGGCGTACCGGTGTATTAGGAAATCGACACCCACCAATCCAATACCTGCTGCGATCGCCGAATCTCGATGTCACTAAAAACGCCAGCAAAATAGTATCTGGCAATTCGGAGTATCCATATAAGCCATACGAATACAGTGGTCGAATGGCGGCAATGCTCCTACAATCGCGCACCTCTTGAGTACCTGCATCTACTCAACCACTCAACTGGTCAGCGAACCCACCGATATGCACAAGATACGCACCTACAACGCCATTTCTGTAAAGGGCCTGGACCGCTTCGGTCGTGAAGACTACGAGGTGGCGAGCGAGTTGCCAAATCCGGATGCGTTCCTGATTCGCAGCCAGAAGCTCCATGATATGGAGTTTCCGCCGACGCTGAAGGCAATTGGTCGGGCGGGCGCGGGGGTCAACAACGTGCCGCTTGAGCGCTGTAGCGAAGAAGGGATTGTGGTTTTCAACGCGCCCGGAGCCAACGCCAATGCCGTTAAGGAACTGGTGCTCGCCGGAATGCTGCTTGGCTCACGAGACATTTATGCCGGTATGCAGTTCGTCGGTGGCTTAAGTCCAATGGATGGCCTGGATCCCCTGCTAGAAAAAGAGAAGAAGCGTTTCGCAGGCTCCGAAGTTATCGGCAAAACTCTGGGTGTCGTGGGTCTCGGAAACATTGGTTCGCTGGTTGCCAATATGGGGCTTGCACTGGGCATGAAGGTCATCGGCTACGACCCGGCGATCAGCGTAGAAGCCGCCTGGCGGCTTTCGAGCGCGGTCGAGAAGATGGATAACCTGCCGAGCCTGTTTGGTCGGGCTGACTACATCAGTCTGCACTTACCGGCCCTGGAGGCGACGCGAGGCCTGGTGGACGCGACATTGCTCGGCAACGTGAGCCCAGGAACTGTGCTGCTCAACTTCGCGCGCGGAGAAATTGTCGACGTTCCAGCCATTCTTGCCGCTCTTGATAGTGGCGCACTCCATCGCTATGTCTGTGATTTCCCGACGAACGCAACCCTGGGTCATGAGAAGGTGCTGCAAATGCCCCACATCGGCGCAAGCACCGGCGAGGCGGAAGAGAATTGTGCGGTCATGGTTGCCGATCAGCTCATGGACTTTCTTGAGAATGGCAACATTCGCAACTCCGTCAACTTTCCGCAGATAGAGTTACCGCGTTCAACTCCGGTGCGGGTCACCATCACGAACCGCAATGTGCCTCGGGTGCTGGGTAGCATCACCGGCATTATTGCCGATCACAATATCAACATCGTCGATATCCTGAACCGGAGTCGCGAGGATATCGCCTATAACATCATCGATCTCGAATGCTGTCCTGACGCCAAGGCTCTTGCCGCACTGGAATCCATTGATGAAGTGATCAATCTGCGTGTGATAGGGTGCGATTAGAACCTCACCGAGCTTGCTTTTTTGGCCCCCAGTCCTGCCGCTGATGACGACTCGCGCGCGCCTGTAGACCCTGCCGAGACGGTTGGGGGTCAGCAGCTGTCGTTGGTTATGATCGGTATCTCGATCACGCTTCCGCTGATGTACAGCGCTGGGGAGCTGGCGCAGGCGATCGGCTTTCAGCGCGCGGTTCTAGCAACTGTACTGGGCGCGCTGGTCCTCAGCCTGATGTCGATTCCCGCGGCGATCGTCGGTGCAAAAACACGTTTATCAAGCTATATGATCATCGAGCATACCTTTGGGTTTGCCGGTGCAAAGTTTATCAATGCGGTGCTCGGTATCTTTTTACTCGGCTGGTACGCCGTAACTGCGGAGCTTTTTGGCCGCACCTTGTTTCTCGCCGCAAACGATCTGCTGGTGAGTAACTGGCCGGAGTGGGTCTACACCGTTCTATCCAGCCTGGTCGTGACGGTAACCACTGTCTACGGTTTCCGCGCGATTGATCGTCTGGCCCTACTCGCAGTGCCCTGTCTACTGCTGGCGGTATTGGCGGTCGTGATTCTTTCTTTGCGCGATACCGGGCTAGGTGATTTGTTGCAGCTAGCCGGCGACGGATCTTTAGACCTAGCCACAGCCGTATCGGCCGTGATCGGAGCGGCCATCGTTGGCGTTGTCCTGACACCCGATCTGACTCGTTACGCTCGAACTACCGGTGACTGTGTGGTCGCATCGTTCCTGGGACAGGGCGGTGGAATGTGCATCGCCTATCTCGCCGGGATGATCCCGGTACTCGTTTGGAATGAGCTGGAACCCATGGCGTATATGCTGCTGCTGGGTTTTGGTGGTTTTGCCCTCGCCGTGCTGGTGTTTGCGACCTGGACAACTAATGTCATCAACCTTTACTCAACGGCGCTTGCTGCGCGCGCATCGCTGGAGGCAGGTAGCTATCGGCTGATGGTTTTTCTTCTCGGCGTACTGGGTACGGGCGCCGCATTGATCGGAATCTCTGACCAGCTTATCGATTTTCTGGTGGTGATGGGGCTGGTTGTTCCTCCGATTGCAGGCGTTTACCTGACCGACTTCTTTATTTTCAAGCGGCGTGATTTCAGTGCGGCCCATCTGGAACAGCGCCCGGCGTTGCGAGCCAACCCTGTCGCTGTGGTCGTGGGTACCGGGGCTCTTTCGAGTTGGCTGAGCTTTCACGGAGCTTCGCTGACCAGCATCGGCGCGGTGGATTCGCTGCTGATCGCTTCCCTGTCCTACTTAGTCCTGGAAAAGCTCAGCGCGTCGCGTCACGCCGCGAGTTCAGCATGAGTCGCCTATGAGAGTCGGTATCGATGTTGGAGGAACGCACACCGATGCGGTCATTCTCGATGGCTCGCAGGTACTGGCGTCCGTAAAACAGCTCACGTCGGAAAATGTTCGTGACGGAGTGTTCAGCGCTCTCGACGCTGTGCTCGAAAGCGCTCAGATCAGTCACGAATGCGTCCAAGCGGTAATGATTGGAACCACGCAGTTCACCAATGCCGTTGTGGAGCGCCGTGAGCTTCAGCCCACCGCGGTGATTCGGGCCGCGTTGCCCTCGGGCGCGATGACCCCGCCAATGGTCGACTGGCCTGATGATATCGCGCAGGCCGTTGGTCGCCACGCTTTCATGATTCATGGAGGTCAGACGTACGATGGGTTTCCCATCGGCGAACTGGACGAGTCCGAGCTTGATCGGGTCCTGGATAGTATCGAGGAAAAGGGCCTGTCTCTGGTTGCGATATCCAGCGTATTCGCGCCATCGAACCCAACTCAGGAGCGGCTGATCGGAGAACGTGTGAAGCAGCGACTCCCCGATGCGCAAATCACTCTTTCCCATCGCATAGGCGGTATGGGACTTCTGGAACGCGAGAACGCCGCGATCCTGAATACGTCGCTACTTCCGCTCGCGACAAAAGTGATTAAAGCCTTCGAGCAGGCATTGGCTGAGCGGGGCATGGGGTGCCCGTTTTTCGTCTCACAGAACGACGGTACCCTGATGTCGGCGGACTTCGCGGCAGAGTTTCCTGCGCTGACGTTTGCGTCCGGGCCCACTAATTCGCTTCGCGGCGCCAGCCTGCTTACCGAGCGATCCGATGCGCTGGTCGTTGATATCGGTGGAACCACTTCTGACATTGGGGTACTGCAGGGTGGCTTCCCTCGTCAATCCAACGTTGCAATCGCAGTGGGTGGCGTGCGCACAAACTTTCGAATGCCCGATATACAGGCTCTGGGACTCGGCGGCGGAAGCGTGGTCAGCGAAGACGGGTCTCAGATTGGGCCGACCTCTGTCGGCTATAAGCTTCCTCAGGAGGGGCGCATCTTCGGCGGTGAGACACTGACAAGCACAGATATTGCGGTCGCCAGTGGAGCGGCCAGCTTTGGCGATCCGAGTAACGTCGACGAGCTGCCCGCAGAAGTTATCGAACGTGCTACGCAAACCATGCACCAGATGATCGACCGCGGAATAGATCAAATGCGGTCAAGCTCCAGCCCGGTGCCGGTTATCCTGGTCGGCGGTGGTTCGATTTTAATTTCCCGACAGCTTGAGACCGCGTCCGAGCTCTTGCGCCCAGAGTATGCCGCGGTCGCCAACGCGATTGGCGCTGCCAACGCCCAGATCGGTCGAGAAATCGAAAAGATCGTCAGTTATCGGAGTCAGTCTCGCGAAGAGATACTTAAGGAGCTTGCCGCAATTCTCACGCAGGAGCTGACAGACGCCGGCGCCGATCCCGAGTCAGTTCGGATCGCCGATGTGGAGGAAACGGCTATTTCCTACCTCGCTGAGGAATCCAGCAAGCTGCGCATCAAGATGGTAGGAGATCTCAAATTCACCGGTGATAGTAAAGTACAGGGTCCGAATCCCGGCACAGCCGGCGAGGAGGGCAGCACATGAGCCTCACTATCGCCGCCGATGATATCGAAGACCTTTGCCGTGGCTCTGTGTTCCTGGCGACGGGCGGCGGGGGCGACCCCTATGTGAGCCAGCTGCTGGTTACCGAGGCGCTCAGAAAATACGGCCCCGTCGAGTTATGCGATCTGTCAGATGTGGGTGACGACGCGCTTGTCGTCGCCTTGGGGGAGGTGGGTGCACCTTCGATCAGTCTGGAGCAACTACCGAATGGTGATGAGTGCCTGCTTGCCCTTGAGCGGTTCGAGGCGTTCACCGGCAAAACAATCACGCATCTGGTTTCCTTTGAAGTCGGTGGTGCCAATTCGGTTATCCCGCTGATCGCGGCGGCGGCCCGCGGGATAACGCTGATCGATGGCGACGGTATGGCTCGAGCGCTGCCGGAAGCCCAGATGATGACTTTTGCGATAGAGGGGGTGAAGCCCTCCCCCGCGGTGGCGGTAGATTTTCGCGGTGGCTGTGTGTACTTCGATACCGACGATACCCGTTATTACGAGCGTCAGATTCGGAACTTGTCTATGGCCATGGGTGGCATGGTGTTCTGTGCCGAGCACCCGATGACCGGCTCCCAGGCCCGGCGCGCTGTAGTCCCAGGCACGATCAGCTTTGCACTCAAGCTCGGTCGCCTGCTGCGCGAACAGCGCGGCAATGCCATGGCCCTGGATGGTCCACTACGGGAGCTTTTTGCTTCATCTGACTACGGCGAGTTTCGTCACCTGTATACCGGTAAGGTCGTCGACATAGCCCGAAAAACCGTCGGCGGATTCGACGTAGGCGAGGCGGTTGTAGCGGCGACTGATTCTTCCGGTGCTCAAGGTTCCTCGTCATCAGGCTCGCCCCGGGAGCCATTGTGCCTGTCTATAAAGAACGAGTTTCTCCTGGCCCGAGAAGGTGAGCGGGTTGTGGCCAGTGTCCCCGATCTGATTACGGTGGTAGATCATGAAACCGGTACGCCAATCAATGCCGAGCGAATTCACTATGGTCAGCGAGTCACCGTTTTTGGGATCGGTTGCCCGCCCCACTACCGCAGCGAGAAAGCCCTGGCGGTCGTGGCGCCCCGAAATTTTGGATTTGATCTGGACTTCGTTCCCATCGAAAATCTCTGATCCCAGTCAGGCTTGCGCTGTCACTGCTGTGTCACTACTGCGTTATGGCGATGTGATCGCCTGGTGATGTTCGTTAGCCGAACAGCAAACAGTTAAGCAAGCGCCAACACAAACCGGACCCTACCTATGAAAGTACACATGCGGATGTTTCTTTTATTGCCGGCAGCCGCCGTCTTGGCGTCGTGCCAGCAGGTGAGTGATAAGTCCCCCACGTCTGCTCCGGAAGCTATGTCCGGTCGGGCCTCTGTTCAGTATCCTGAGACCCGACGCGGTGAGGTGGTAGATGAGTATTTCGGCCGGTCAGTCGCCGATCCCTACCGCTGGCTGGAAGACGATCGCAGCGACGAGACAGCAGCCTGGGTGACCGCCCAGAACCAGGTCACGCAGGATTATCTGAACAACATTCCCTATCGCGGTTCCATTGCCGAGACGGTAGAGCGCTTGTTGGACTACGAACGAGTCTCGGCACCCTTCACCGAGGGCGCCTATACCTACTTCTATCGTAACGATGGCCTGCAGAACCAGGACGTGCTGTATCGCCGCGAGGACGGCGGCGAGGCTGAGCTGTTCATCGATCCGAATAACTTCAGCGACGACGGCACGGTTTCGATGTCGGCGCTCAGTTTCTCCACATCGGGCGAGAAGCTTGCCTACCAGTTGTCGGAAGGCGGCAGCGACTGGCGGACGATCGAAATCCTGGATGCGGAGTCAGGCAACACCCTTGAGCGAGCGCTTGAAGACGTTAAGTTCAGTGGGATCTCATGGCTTGGAGACGAAGGTTTCTACTATTCAAGCTATGATCGACCCGACGGCAGTGTGCTCACGGCCAAGACAGATTCCCATAAGCTGTACTTCCACGAGCTGGACACAGATCAAAGCTACGACCGGCTGGTTTACGGCGGTGGCGACCAGCAGCATCGCTATGTGGGAGCGCAGGTAAGCGAAGACAATCGCTACCTCGTGATCTCTGCCGCGAACACAACATCAGGCAACAAACTGTTCCTTCGCGATCTGCAGGATTCGGGTGCCCCGCTGATCACGATCCTCGATGACGAGGCCTCCGATGCCTATTTGGTCGACAATCGCGGCGAAGAGCTTTTCTTCTATACGAATCGGGACGCCCCCAATGGCCGGGTAGTGAAAGTGAGCGCCGCTGATCCCCGGCCCGAAAACTGGGAGGACTTTATCCCCGAGCGCGAACAGGTGCTGTCGGTTAGCACGGGTGGTGGCTACTTCTTTGCAAACTACATGGTCGATGCTCTGAGTCAGGTCGAGCAGATCAACGACCAGGGCCAACTGGTCCGCCGCATCGATTTGCCGGATCCCGGCACCGCCTCGGGTTTTTCTGGAAAGTACGCGGATGACACGCTGTACTTCCAGTTCACCAACTATCGCTATCCCACAACGATCTTTGCTTTCGATGTGGGCAGCGGAGAGACGGAGGTTTATCGCGCGTCCGACTCAAGCTTTGACAGTGATCAGTTTGTATCACGACAGGTGTTCTACAACTCGAAAGACGGCACGCGGATTCCGATGATGATTACCCATCACAAGGATCTGAAGCGAAATGGCTCGGCTCCCACGATGTTGTACGCCTACGGCGGCTTCAACATCAGCCTCAGACCGCGCTTTAGCAGCACCGTCGCGGCCTGGCTGGAGCTTGGTGGGGTTTACGCCGTGCCGAACATTCGTGGCGGTGGTGAGTACGGAAAAGCCTGGCACAACGCCGGCACCAAACTGCAAAAGCAGAACGTGTTTGATGACTTCATAGCTGCCGCCGAATACCTGATCGGGGAGCGCTATGCCTCCCGCGATACCCTCGCGATTCGCGGTGGTTCCAATGGTGGTCTGTTGGTCGGCGCGGTGATGACGCAGCGACCGGATCTTGCTTCGGTCGCGCTGCCAGCCGTCGGCGTTATGGATATGCTGCGCTATCACACCTTCACCGCCGGTGCCGGCTGGGCCTATGACTACGGCACGTCGGAAGATAACGAAGCGATGTTCAGCTACCTGCTCGGCTATTCGCCTTTGCACAATCTCGAGTCGGGGGAGAGCTATCCTGCCACCATGGTCACAACCGCAGACCACGACGATCGAGTCGTTCCTGCGCATTCGTTTAAGTTCGCCGCCAGGCTGCAGGATTCTCAGGCGAGTTCCGCGCCAACACTAATCCGCATTGAAACCGACGCCGGCCACGGCGGCGGCATGCCGATCGCAAAGGTTATTGAGCTGTACGCGGATCTCTATGGATTCGCTCTCTTTAACATGGGCTACCGGAACCTGCCTGATTGATGCGTCTGGATACCTGGCCGGCTAGCGTTTGTGCTCCGGGCTGTGAAAGTCCGTATGGCAGCCTGAGTCCCACACTTCGGGCTGGTTTCCGTGCGCCGGGATGCCGCCCGCATCTTTGAGCATTCTTGCCAAGTGCAGGCAGTTCCAGACCAGGAACGTCGTGTTGCGGTTGGTGAAGTCGTTTTCTGGTCCGCCGGATCCAGGGTCCATGTAGGAAGGCCCGGGGCCGGCCTCTCCCATCCAACCCGCGTCGGCCTGAGGGGGAACCGTGTAGCCGATGTGCGATAGCGAAAACAGAATGCTCATGGCGCAGTGTTTAACGCCGTCTTCGTTGCCCGTTATCAGCGTCGCGCCAACCTTGCCGTAGTCCCGATACTGGCCTTTCTCGTTGAAGGAGTGCGTGTAGCTGTACATCCGTTCCAGGACGCGGTTGCACACAGAGCTTTTCTCGCCGAGCCACACCGATGTGCCGAGGATAAGAATGTCGCAGGCATCGATCTTTTTCTGGATCTCGGGCCAATCGTCCTTTTCGTAGCCATCGATACCGGTGTAATCGTGGTGTTCCAGCCCACCGGGTATCTCGAAATCAACTGGCCTGAGCGTTTCTGTTTTGACGCCATTCGCTTCGAAGATGCTCTGCGCTACTTGTAGCAAACCCGCTGTGTGCGACAGTTTGGGTGAGCGCGTCAGCGTGCAGTTGAGCATCAGCACTTTCAGATCTTCGTAACTTGCAGGCGGGTTTGTGCAGTGCTTTTCTGTGATTGACTTAAGTTGATCGGTCACTAGTGTCTCGATGAATCTGACGGATGACTAACATCATACACGGGAGCGGGGTAAGGCAGGGCGAAAGCGGTCTCTGGGTCAGGCGAACAAATCCGGTGTGATGCCCGAATCAATGACCTGAACCTCGTCGCCGATTTGCAGCGTGCCGCTCTTTACAATCTCGCAGCAGAGCCCGCCGTGGCCAAGCATAGCCGCAACGGCGCCTTTACCGAGGGCAGACTCCATGCGCGAGCACGGATGGCAGAGGGCCTTCGCCTCCATAATAGCGGTGCCGATTAAAAAGGTCTGGTATCGGAGAGCGTTCAGGTTGATTCCGCTAACAACCAGATTACGGCGCAGGAGCGCCGGGTCGATGGCTGAGACGCCCAGGTAGTGAGCAATCTGGGCGATGAACTCATGAGATGTGACGGTAACCTGGCGCGCTGATCCGGGGGTTTTCTGGGTGCGGTGATCGCCCGCAAGCCCCAGCGATTCCAGCGCGTCCACCTTTTCGAGAACCTGCATCGGCTGCCGGCGTGCGGGCCGCACGCCTATCCACTCAAGCCGGCCAGTTGGAAGATCTTTTGCGAAACGCTGTAGCGGATTCGGTCGAGAAGATGTTCTCATCGGCTTGAAGCGGGGTGCTCAATGGTGGCAACGGTGGTTAGCTTAATCTAACCAGCCACCGACAGCCTGTATGGGTAGAAGATCCGCACCGTCGCTCACCCATGCCGCCAAGGCTAACCGCCTGGCGTCGCTCTGATTGGTGCTGGTTGGTAATTCACCGTCCCAGTAGAGAACACCACGATCTTGCTCACTATTTCTTGTCGGATCGAACTGATCATGAGCCAACACCACAAAATCATGGCTCAGGGATTTTCCTCGGTTTTCGCCGGCTTTCACCATCGTCTGTATACCCATTCCTAACAGGGCGATGGTAAGCATTCCGTCTTTTGACGTCGCTATCGGGCCCTGGATTGAATTCAGCTTTAAATCCTCTAGCCTCCAGGCGAACGTTCAGCGTGCCGACCCGATCAGGACTGAGAGGGCCGGGCGTGCCGCCCCGACGCCAGGATCGCCATTCCGTGCCGCCCAGAATGACTCCCGGTGTATACACGCCCTGGGTGTAACCCTGATAGCGATAACGACGCTGGCGCTCCGAGAACACCTCCCTGGCGTATTTGTCTTCCCAGCCCAGGTAGTTCCAATAGTCGACATGAAATGCGATGGGTACGTACTGATCCCAGAGGTCTCTATCCGTACTGAACGCGCTGAGCCAACGGTCTGCGGGCGGGCACGAGCTGCATCCCTCTGAGGTGAAAAGCTCAAGCAGCGGCACGGACTCTGGTCCCGACGAAAACTGCTCTGCGAGGGCCATGTGAGCAAATGACGTGAAAGCAGCAGAGACTAAGAGATTCTTAAACAGCATCAAGAGACGCCTCCGACATTAATTGTGATTCAGTAGCGTACAAACAGGACCTATTAACAATCACTACCGTATGCAAGCTAGGGAGAATCTGAACTTGTTCAGATACTCCCTAGGACCTTCACGGCTGGCGAAGGTTCGTTTCCGTACTTGAGCTTTTTAGGCGCGGCCTTCAAACAGCCACGTAAACTTGAGGCCCCAAACTGCGGAAGTCCCCGTCAGAGCCCGCCAGCGGTAACCATCAAGCTTCGTCACTACCGGTACACAGGTAATCGATTATGCGAATTTCTTATCGGTCAAGAACTAGTAATCGCTCACTCAGTGGTCGACTCCAGAGGGCCTATCTGGCGATTTTGGTTGTGGCTCTTTCATCCATTGCTCTGGGGTGTGCCGCAGACACCCAGGACACGCAGGTTGCCAGTGAATCGCGAAATAACTCTGTATATGAGTACGGGTCCCCAAGCCGGGATGGCATCGGAAAATTCTATCTTGGCCGAGAAATCTCGCATGTGATGGGACATCTGGGCGCAGGTTGGCTGGAACGACGTGGACGCCTGATCGAAGAGCGCACAGATTTGCTCATCGATCGCCTGCCGGTGACGCAGGAGTCTGTCGTTGCCGACATAGGGGCGGGCACGGGTTACTTCAGCTTCCCGGTAGCCAAACGAGTAACAGGTGGCAAGGTCTATGCGGTGGACATTCAGCAAGAGATGCTCGACATCATAGCGCGACGAACTGAAGCCAACGGTATCGGAAATGTGAAGACGGTACTCGGCACCATCACCTCGCCCGGGTTACCAGACGGGACGATCGATCTTGCATTCATCGTAGACGCCTATCACGAATTTTCCCATCCCAGAGAGATGGGCGAGGCCATCGTTCGTGCTCTTAAGCCAGGCGGTCGCCTGATCCTGATCGAGTACCGAGCCGAAGATCCCAATGTGCCCATTAAGCTTCTGCACAAAATGACCGAGGCGCAGGTCAAGCGGGAGATGGGTGCGATTGGCATGATCTGGGAAAAAACCGAAGGATACCTGCCTCAGCAGCACGTTCTGACCTTTAAAAAACCAGCTTAGGGTGTTGGTTTGATGCGAGCAGTTCATCGAGGCTGCCCTGAACCGAAACACGCTGTGGACGCACCGCTGGGGAGTGCCCGTGCAGGTGGACCGCCGGTCGCTGATAGCTGTCAACGCTTGATTCTGCTCCGGTAACACCTATATTCGCGATTCTGATGTTTCGGGAAATTTTTGAGATGCGTGTTTTCACTGCCCCGGTCGCTGTGGTGATCGGATTGTTCGCTTTTTCGTCACTCGCCGTTGCTGACCGAAGCAGCGCCACCGTTGCGCTCGCAGAAGCGAATGCCAGCGTTCGAGCGGCGGAGCGTAATGGTGCGAGTGAGCTTGCCCCCATCGAGCTGAAAGCGGCTCGAGATAATCTTGCGGCAGCGCTCGTAGATGCCGATAACCGCCGTTGGAACGATGCGGAGCGCAGTGCCGATCGCGCCCTCAGGGACGCGGAACTCGCCGATGCTAAAGCCAGGGCCGCCAAAGCGGAGCAAAGTCGACAGGAATTGGAGTCGGTCGTCGAAACTCTGCGCCGGGAGTTGGCCCTCGACGGAGATGAGTCATGATGTCTCGCTCTTTTGTTGCCGCGCTTGGTCTCACCCTCCTTATGGTGGCCTGCGCCACACCGCCGCCAGATCCACGAATCGCAGATGTTGAGCAGCAACTTGGATCGCTGCTCGACAAACCAGAGCTGGCCAGTCGAGGGGGAGAAGAGTTTAAAAATGCTGTGAGCGCGGTACGTAGCCTTTCGAGTCAAGACTACAACGCTGAGGAGCTCGATGAGGCCATTTATAGCGCACGTAGGCTGATTGATATTGCTGAGTTTTCTGCCCGGGAGCGCCTCGCGTTTGACGAGCGCAAGGCGCTGGTCCAGGAACGTGAGCGTCTGGTGCTGGAGGCCCGGACCCGCGAGGCTAATGCAGCACGCAGCGCCGCTGAGAAGGCGAAGGCCGAGGCCGCAGCCGCCATAGCACTACGTGAAAGTGCCCTGCAGGAAGCCGAGGCAGCGGCGATGGCGAAGGCGGAGGCCGATGCCGCGCGTGAGTTGGCACTCGAACAGCAGCGCCTGGCGGAAGAAGCTGCGCTGGTGGCCTCCTCGGATGCCGCCGCTGCTCGCAGACAGGCCGAGACAATGCGCGCTGAAGCAGAAGCAGCCAGAGCTGAGATGGAAAGCATGCGTAGCCGTCTGGCCGAGTTAGAAGCGCGTCCTACGGAACGCGGGCTTTTGCTGACCCTGGGCGATGTGCTGTTCGCCTTCAATCAGGCTGACCTCAAAGCGGGCGTCACGCGAACGCTGCGACCGCTTGTTGACGTTTTAATCGATACGCCAGATCAAATGGTCATTGTTGAGGGGCATACAGACGCCGTGGGCAGCCGGGACTACAACTTGCAGCTCTCCCAACGTCGCGCCGTCGCTGTGCGATCGTTCCTGGTGAACAACGGCATCGCAAGCGAGCGTATCTCCATCGAGGGGCTCGGGCCCGATTACCCAGTCGCCGATAACGACACCGCCGAAGGTCGACAGCAAAATCGCCGGGTGGAGGTGATTCTGCCTAACGTGGAAATCAGAGGTGGGGATAAGGACAGCCGCGAAGGCGAAAGCGGCGCGGATTAATCGCGCCGCAGCTTAGCGCCCACCCCCTGCCGGCCTTCTTTTTCCCGACTTCAGTCACCTTCTTAAAGACTAGTTTGAGGACGGTAGTTTTCTACGAACCAGTGCCACCAGGCCGATACCCGCGATAGCAAGCGGCAGGCTCGGTGGCGCAGGCACTCGCGCGGCTCCGCCGCCACCGGTGGGCGGTGGCGAGAAGTCGGTAAGCATCATCACTGGCGGGCTTGTCAGCCGACCTCTCCCATCAGCACCGCTGATGACTGATGTATTTACATCAACGTCGCTGCGCCCAAAGTAGTTCCAGGTCATATCCGCAAGTACTGAGGAAACCCCGGTAAACCGGATAAAGAAGTCGTCCATATTCGGCTGCCAGAAGTTGAACCCCGGGGCGTCCACCCTGATCACCGACGAGTTGGGTAAGCCCGTGACATCCGTCGCCGTGAAACCCGATTGGACCTCGGTGATAAAGTTGTTTCCAAAAGGACGTGGCCCCCCCACTCCACCATCAGCTGTGCCGACGTTGACATTGATGCTGCTGAAGCCAAGAGTCGACGAATACTCTGGATCGTCTACGTCGATCCAGAATTGCATGTCGTATTCGTACTCTGACCCGTCTCCATTAACATCCTCTACCGTGTACTCAAAGTTCACGAGGCCGGCGTGAGCCTGGAGCGTCAATCCAAAACCTATCGTCGCCGCCAGCAAGCCCTGATGACGCCAGCCCTTCTTCATGTTTTTCACCATCGATTCCCTGATTCCCCCGGGTTTGCGCCATGCATTCCCTCTATCAGAACAGGCTAATCAGGGTGGTGGGGCGAGGCAATTAGGTGGGACCGCCAAAATGGTTCTGTTTTCTGCACAAATTTTACGAGCAGGCACCATTCATAACGGCGACGCATAGCTAGCGTGTTTTAGGAGGCAATGGACTCGTTCGATGCGATGGACGCACCGCCGCGCGCGTAGCGGCGTTTGGTTTCTTCACTCCACTGGTCCGTTTCACCTTCGGGCGCACCGTACTTGAGCCCACGCTCGACGCCTGGTCGCGCTCGAACACGGTCGATCCATGCAACGATGTTGGCGTGCCCAGTGATATCGATCTTGCTCCACTTCCAGCCCCGAATCCACGGATAGCTGGCGATGTCTGCGATGGTGAATTCATCGCCGCAGATATAGCTGCGCCCTTCGAGTTGTCGATCTAGAACCCGCAGGAGGCGCTGCGCCTCAGTGCCGAAGCGCTCCAGCGGGTGGGCCTTTGCTTCGACGGGCAGATCTTCCATGTAACGGGTATAGCTCAATTTGTTACCAAAGACCGGCCCGACATTTGCCGCCTGCCAGAATACCCACTGAATCACGTCCCAGCGCTGCTCATCCTGCGGTAGCAACGGCGAAGGAAAGGTTTCGGCCAGATAGAGCAGAATGGCGCAGCTCTCCATCAGGCGTTGCTCGCCATGCACCAAACCCGGAATCTTCTGATTCGGATTGACGGACGTGAATTCCTCCGAGAACTGCTCGCGGTTCATGATGTTCACGGTTCGAACCGATAGTGGTGGAAGCTCCACGCCGGCCTCCTTCAACTCCTCGATCATGATGCTTGCTTTCCATCCGTTAGGTGTAGCGAACGTCCAAAGCTCCAGGGACTCGGTCTTATCCATAACGTTTACTCCTCGACTAGTTATCGACGCGAAGCGGCCCGAGGTAGTCCATCTTGCCCAGGGGCACACCATGCTGACGAAGCACTGCGTAGGTCGTGGTGGCGTGGAAGTAAAAATTGGGCTGGCTGAACGACAGCAGAAAGTTGTCGGTCGTGAAAGGAATCTCCCTTTCGCCGATCCGGAACACCATCGGCTTACCGCTGAGCGCATTAATGTCGTCCTGCTCCTGCTCTCGCAGGAAATCCTGCGCCTCTTTGATCAGCCCCCGTAATTTGGACCAGTCCATGTCACTCATTTTTGGCGGCGGCGCGAAGAGCCCGGCTTTGCAGCCTTTGATGGCGCCCAGCGAGTGATGCCATACCGAGATCACCTGAAAGCTGAACGGCGCCATATCGTCACGCATTCGGTAGCGTACGATATCGGCTAGATCAAAGGCGCCTTCCTGCGCGGCTTTCTCGCCTTTATCCATCACTTGGCTGATGCCGCCAAGGGTTTGGAGATAGCTCGCCACGCTGGCGTCGTAAAAGGAAATGCTCATATTGTTTTAGTCCCAATCAATGAGTCGTGGCTATGTATTTCAGATTCGCAGGTGGCGTGTAGCAAGGCTGTTCCAAGTTTGGACGTCGAAGTTTGGTGGATTCAAAGTAGTCTTGCCTCGATCAGCTCACCGCTTTATTCCGTTGTAGTTGATTCTTACCGCTTCGCTTAGCGCTGTACAGCGCTTGGTCGGCGCCGGCCAGCAGACACTCAGGTGTGGAATAGTGCTCGCTTGTGGTGTCGGTGAGTCCGATCGATACCGTCACCCGACCGTCATTTGTCGACTGCTCATGCCGCAGGTTGAGTTCGTAAACGCGCTTGAGAAAGGCTTGGGCGACCACCGTGGCTTCTTCTGCTTCGAACCCCGGCAGCAGCACGGCAAACTCCTCTCCGCCGTAGCGGGCAACCAGATCCTCTTTTCTTGAGAAGACTTGCTGAGCGGTTTGGGCAATCGTTTTCAGACATTCATCGCCGGCGAGATGTCCGTTGTTGTCGTTGAACGCCTTGAAGTCGTCAACGTCTATCAGTAACAGCGAGAACCCAAGATCATGACGCGCATGAAGCCCCAGCATCGTCTCAAGACTACTGTCGAGAAATCGGCGATTGGCAAGACCTGTCAGGCCGTCGGTGTTAGAAAAGTGGTAAAGCTGGTCAGCGAGCGCTTTGTTCTTGTGGGCCAGCTCAACACTGTTGCGAATCGTCTGATAAATCCGATTTGACGAAGCCAGAACGAGCAGTAGATAGAGCAATACCACTGAGGCGACGACCGCACCGTTCGGCCCACCGGACACGAACTGGTGAGTTGCCAGAGGTGCCAGCGCCAGGACAACGAAAAACGCCAGACCCTTTCTGGATGCAGAGGACGTCGACACTGTTCCGGCACAGATACCCGCCTGTACCACCACCATTGCGAGTAGTTCACCCGAGGGCAGATGCACCGAGGCATACCAGGCCCAGTAACCCCAGATCACGCCATTGGCGAGTGAGAGCGACTGGATTACCCGGGAGTGTCGCGGAACCGACTGCTTGGATACAGAGTTGCGCCGATAGTTCAGGTAGAGAAGCATCCGCAGACCCACCAACACAAGCACGCCTCCGAAATACGCCATCAATCCGGTAAGCGGGAGTTTTTTGTAGTAGGCAACGAAATTCGCAGCTGCCAGCACTGAGTTTCCCAGCGCGACGACGGGAAAGTGCACATAGAGCGCCTCTATCAGAGTAAGCTCCAGGTCGGCCTGGGCACTCGGGGCCTGTAACTCCGAAGAACCTGATTTCATAAAACGTTCACAGGCTCCCTTGCTTTCAGGTTGGTTTCACAGGGACCTGATACGGGGCTCGAAGCAGGGATTCAAAAAGGCGTCGTGCTTCAAGGTGCAACTCATGAGTCACCTACCCGCAATAGGTTCTATAAGGAACACGTGAGTGCCCCCAATGGCTTGTTGTTATTTCGCATGCCGGTTGCTAGTTAATTTAAGCAGCGGTCGCTGGCATTCTACTCTAATCCAGCAAGCTTCCCGGCGGGTGGTTTTCTCGCCACAGCACCGCCAGAGACGCTATTGGGTAGACTCGTACGCAACGACTCTGCGCCCAATGGCCGTTGTTTAACTGCCAACGACTCGGACCTTTGAATTTGAGACTATTACGTACGCTTTTGTCTGCTCTCCTGCCTGCCGTGATGCAGCTAGCTGTGACTGCTGGCTATGCACAGGAGAACGCTTACCCACTCCAGATGAGCAGTGATCGGGATCGTCACCGGCCCGAAGTTCCTGGTCCCAATGGACTGGTGACCGCGGGTCACCCGCTCGCATCCATGGCTGGCCTGCGCATCCTTATGGATGGCGGCAATGCCGCAGATGCCTCTGTGGCGGTGCTGGCCGTCCTCAATGTCGTCAGGCCCCAGATGTCCGGCGCTGGTGGGAATGGGTTCTTTACCTATTACGAAAGTGTCAATGGCTCGCTGCATTCGCTGAGCGCGACGGGTGCCGCACCTCTCGCTTTGGATGCACAGGAGCTGAAAGCAGAGCAACTCAACAAGGGAATCCATGCGGGAGTCGTACCGGGGCTGTTTGGCGGCTGGATTTCAATCCTTAAGAAGTTCGGTACCCGTTCACTGGCCGACGTGCTGGCTCCGGCGATTGGCTACGCGAGATCCGGGCACCCTATCGAAGAATCCGTCGTTCGCGCCATCGAATCCGCCGAGAGTGTTTTTCTGAAATATCCGAGCAGCGCAGCTATGTTCCTGCCAGCGGGAGAGACGCCACAGACAGGCCAGAACATTGCTCTGCCGGATCTGGCACGAACCTTTGAGCGCGTTGTCGCGGCGGAGCAGCGCGCACTGAAGTCAGGGGCTAGTCGGGAAGCTGCATTGCAGGCTGCGTTCGATCTTTTCTACCGTGGCGAAATAGCGTCGGAGATGGCTGCTTTTTATCGCGACCATGGTGGACTGTTTACCGAAAAAGACTTCGCGGGCTATGTACCGATCTGGCAACAGCCCATCCATACAACCTATCGCGGCTACGACGTTTATACCTCACCACCCACCTCCAGAGGTGGCCTGGAGGTACTTATGCAACTCAAGCTGGTTGAGGGCTTTGATCTCGCTGGCCTGGGCCAGGAGAACCCGCTTACGAAACACCTGATGATCGAGGCTATCAAGTTGGCAAAGGCGGACATCTACCACTTTGTCGCAGACCCATCCCGGTACGATGTTCCGGTTCTAGGGATGCTGGACTCGGGCTATGCCGAGCGGCGTCGAGCTACTATCGTGAAGTCATCTGCAATGAAGTACCCCGCTCCCGGAAGGCCAGAGGGCGAAGCCGCTGCGGCCATAAACAGCAGCGCGCCCTTGGTGGCACTGAGTTCAGGTGAGGAGACCAGCGTTCCTGGAAGCACTACGAGTTTTTCGATTCGGGACAAAGACGGCAATGTCATGGCGGCTACGCCGACCCATGGCGGCTCCTTTGGTACTGGAGTCGTCGTCGGCGACACCGGTATCACTTTCAACAACGGTACTCGCATCGGGTCGACATCACCGTACCCGGATGACGTGAACTACGCTCGTGGCGGCCAGATTCCCATCCTGAATAATTCACCGATCATCATTATGAAGGATGGCGAGTTCATTATGGCGCTGGGTACACCGGGTGGAGAGACAATTGGTCAAACGCAGTTTCAGGTGATTGTAAATGTGCTGGACTTCGCCATGCCCGTGCAGACGGCAATCGAAGCACCGCGTTTCAGCCTTTTTGCTAAACCAAACTTCTATAAAACAGGCGCCGATATCACAGTACGTTTCGAAGATCGCCTATCTCAGAAGCAGTATGACAACCTTACAAAGATGGGCCACAACCTGCAGCTGGCGCCTTCTTTTTCGCTGGGGAGTGTTCAGGCAATTCTCAAGAGCGAAAAACACGGCACCTACACTGCAGGTGCCGATCCGCGTCGCGCAGCCTACGCGGTTGGCTGGTAAGCCAAGGGATAGGGGGAAGTTGGCGCGCCCGGAGAGATTCGAACTCCCGACCAACTGGTTCGAAGCCAGTTACTCTATCCAGCTGAGCTACGGGCGCGTGGAGGCGTATTGTAGCCCGCCTCGATACCTTGATGCAGCCCAAATTTTTTGGATGTTGTTTGGGTGTCGAAAGCCGCGTTCTGTCGCCGAACGCGCCGCAAGTTGGAGACTGCTTTTACTCGTAATTTTCGACGTATAGCAGCGGATTGTGCTCCCCCATACCATCAAAAGAACGATATCTAGGCTGGGCAACCATCGCGGTCCAACCTGAGAGCCGTGAAAGCGACTAAAAGGCGTGCTTTCGCGTGAGCAAATCCGCTGTGAAATGCCCGAGTTCCAATAGCACGGTTGGAGTTCCGCTCGGAAAACTCTCAAATCGGTGCACGAGCTCGAAGCCCGTCGAGGAGCGATGCACGAACAAAGTAGCCAGAATCGGGCGCTGGCCCCTGGACCACTGCCTGTGGCTGTGGTCGTTAAGGCTTACCGATAGCTGATTTATTCCATTTCGGAGCTGTTCTTCAGGCACGTGAACCGCGTTGCCGTAAACCCGCATGATCTTTACGCCGTTTATATATAGGTGAGCGTGCCCGCTAAGGTCAGTCTCGTCGACGGCGGACCTTGGTTCGATCCCGGGTTCAGGGGCCGTCGTTGCTGGAGGTACGGTAAATACGAAGTTCTGTGTTCGAAGTATCAGGTTGATCCCCGAAATGGCATCGCCCCGCAGGTCCAGGCTGAGCGTGGGCGCCGGTGCATCTGCCGGTACTTCAATCGGTCGGTGCGCGTGGCTTATTTCGGGTGAGGTATTGGGCATTCTATGCGCATTCGTGGCAGGCAGCGCCTTTTCTGAGGTTTCCGAAAAAGCCGCAATGGCGGGCAGCAACGCTGCGAGCGCTACGAGCATCACAAGTTGGGTGAGTCTGGCGAGATACATGAATAGTTCGGGCTAGGGGCTAGGGGCTAGGGGCGAGGCCCCGCGGGGGGGCCTCCAGGTCCGCCTGTGGCACCGCCACAGGAGGTCAGTGCGTTATCGGCCAGCTCACCATAAAACCGCGGTCCGATCGTGAAGGGAAACGAAGGTTGGAGATCACCGTTGTCATCGATATTCAGCGTGATGTGGTAGTGGTAGCCTCGCCCGTCGCCGGTGCTGTGACCGTTATGCTCGTCGAGTTGTGCGCCAGCAACTTCGCGGCCCGCGAATAAATAGTCTTCGAAGTAGTAACCGTCACTCGCGGCAAGCGTGTTACCCGAAAGCGTTGTAACCAGCTCGCCTATGTCGGGTCCTGGCTCGACGCTTGCATCGATACCAGCGCTTACATCATAGGGGTCAACTAAAATACAGCTGCGCTCGCCGGGGGTACCGCAACCACCTTCATCGGGGTTAGCGCCGTAGTCGCGTGCATCCCAGGCGCTGACCGCAAGCACACCTTTCGCTTCCCAAGGGCCGTAAACCGGGTAACCATCGGCGGCATAACCGTAAATCGGTGAATGCTCTTCGCCATAGTCACCGACAAGATTGGCCAGGCACGAGGTATAGAAGTGGTGATGGTATTCGCCGTTCGCTGCATGACCACCGCAGATGTCAACGTCGTATTGCTCTGCGATCGGTGCCAGGTTGTACCAGACATTGTTGCCAAAACTCATCCCGTCGCCCCAGTTGAAGATCGCGGTCCCATTCACCATCAGTCCAACTGTGCCAAGCCCAAGTTCACACTCGTCGTTCGCGGGCGTGGGTGTCTCGCGGAAGTACTCCTCGCGCGCAAGCGCTGTGGGGCAGACCGGCCCTGGAGGCCAGTACCCCCCACCACCAGTGGCTGCACAGTTGCCGCTCGTCTGGCTGGCGTAGCCGATGTCCTGGCCGAACTGCACAATGTCGTTTACGGCGACGGTGCTGACCCCGGCGCTGAAGTCCCTTGCTGACAGTGGGCGTGAATTGAGTGCAGCGAGGATTTCATCGTCGACGACTACGTCGTAGTTCGGGATCCCATTGGTCGCGACTACGGTGAACCCATCCTGCGATGTCACGCTCTGCACATCCTCGACAACCCCCAGGCTACTGGAATTCTCAAAGATGTTTTCGGCACGAGACTCGCTATTCGTTATCCAGGGCGTCCCATTGTCAACGACGGCTTCGAGATAGAAGATCTCGTCGCTGTCCAGAAAGGCAAGCAGGACCTCCAGATCTGCAAACCCACTTGTGTTCAGGCTGCAGGGATCCGCGCTGCCACCGCACAGTCCTCGTTCCCGAAGCCGCCAGCTTAAAAAGGTATAACCGTCAGACGGTACGACTTCGAAGGTTTCATCGAAGAGAAGGTTGCTTACTTCGATGAAGCATGTGTTGCCGGCAGAACAGGAATAGTTACCAGAGCGGGTGACGACACTCGCTCCCTGCGGCGCGACCACCTGGATCTTGCAGCCGACGGTGATTCCCGCGGATAAGCTCACTGCAATAAGAGCGTGCATCGATCGGTTCAAGATGAGTCCCCCACATGACTAACTTAGGGACTCAGCTTATGTACGAAATGTGCAAGCAGCGTGCAGCCTTTGCTGAAAAGACAGGCAGTTGCCGTGGCTACCATGGCGGGTTTGGCGCCGCGGCTGCAACCTCTCTCGCCCGAACGCTGCCGGGGCGTGTGGTTCGTTTCAGCTGGGAGCGTTGGCGATATCGTCTCTCAAGGAGCGCGATGCGAGCCAGTAATGAAACGCTGACCAGGCCATCACCGGCGGCAATACGTAGAGCATCGCGTACCGCAGAGACTCGGACCCGAGGCTTGGAGACAGATAGTCGCTGACGACGCCAATAACCCAGGGACCGCCGCCAAGACCAATGATGTTTAGAATCAGGAACAAAATGGCCGAGGCTGTGGCGCGCATCGTTGGACTTACCAGGGCGTGTGTAGTCGCAATAGTGTTGCCGAGATACACCTGGAACAAGAGGCTCGGAACGATGGACATCGCCAGTGCGGCGTAAGCCGTATCGACCAGGTATACAGCTGTCATAAAGGGGACAATGATGAATCCACACAAACTCGGCAGCCACGCATACCAGCGCTTATCCCGGGCCGATAAATAATCGGCCAGCAGCCCGCCGCCGAAGACACCGAAGGCACCACCGAGGCCAATCGTGAAGGCGAGGTACGTGCCAAGCTCACCGACCGGCATTGCGTGGGTTCGGATCATGAATGACGCCGTCCAGTTCGCCGTCGCATAGCCGCAAAATGCGTTTAGACCCGCACCGATGGCCAAATGTTTGAACGACGGACGTGATCGCAGTATGTGCAGAACATCACCGAAGCTGGCTTTTGCCGAATCCTGCGATCCGGCTGCATCGTGCAGACCACGCAAGGGTTCGGCCAGGGTGAATCGCAGCACCAGTGCGAGGATGACGCCGGGAACACCCACAACCATAAAAGCGGTGCGCCAGCCGAAGAATTCGTTCAGCCAACCGCCAGCCAGAAATCCAAACAGAATTCCGACACTGATGCCCGCCGAGTAAAAGCCGATGGCGCTGGCGCGCTGATTGGCTGGAAAGATGTCGGATATGATCGAGTGCGAAGGCGGGCTTCCCCCTGCCTCCCCGACGCCGACACCTATTCGTGCCAGCAGAAGCTGATAGTAGTTTTGTACGAAGCCGCTGATCGCGGTCATAAAGCTCCAGATGAACAAGGACAGCGATACGATGTTGCGGCGATTGCCACGATCGGCCCAACGCGCGATCGGTAGGCCAGCTGTTACGTAAAATATGGCAAAGGCGAACCCGGTCAGCAGTCCAAGCTGGCTGTCGGATAGCTCTAGATCAGCCTTGATCGACTCCTGCAAAATTGCGAGTAACTGCCGATCAATGAAGTTAAACGCATAAACAATGGTCAGCAGGCCCAGAGCGTAGTAGCAGGCCTTTTTGCTGGCGTAAGGGTTTTGAGGGGCGGCGCTGCTCGTTGCATCGCCCGCTAAATCGGCGTCTGGGGTGCTCACGGGTGAGTTCTTTTTTTGTTAGTGACCCGCAAGCTTACACAGATTCAGGCGATTGCCAACGGCATGCGCTCTCATCGCTTCTTTGTTACGTGCTCACTGCCAGTAGATAGACGGTACTGAGATGGCGTGAGGCCAAACCTCTGTTTAAACGCACGATTAAACGGACCAATAGAGTTAAAGCCACTTGCCAGGGCGATACTGAGAATCGAATCGTTTGCATGCTGGGGACTGCGCAGCGCACAAGCAGCCTCGTTCAGCCGGTAACTGTTTACCATCTGGTTAAAGTTTCTGTATTCAGTGGCGCTGCTGATGGCCTGCGTTATCCGATAGCTTTTCTCATTAAGCTGGCGAGCGAGATGTTCAACCTTCAACTCCGGATTGCGAAAACCATGCGATTCACCCAAGGCGGTAAGCAGCTTATGAGCGAGTTCCCGGTCGGCGGCGCTCGGGCCAGACTCTGCTCGTACCGCGTGATTGGTAAGCTCTTGCTGCCCCTCGTTCGCATTCAGAGATCCGGCCGACTTCAACTCCAGGTAGGCGGTGGAATTCGGTTTTGGTGCGATGGACCAACCCGCTTCTATGGAATTAGCTTTCGGAAGAGGATGCGCCGACCGATAGAGCACAGCAGCCCCAAAGCCGATGAGTGCGAAAAACGCACACGCAACTCGTACGGGTTCGGTTAGATCCGCAGTCGGTGCCGTATCCGGCGCTCCGCCTAGCCATACGACAGACAGCCCAAGGAGCAGCGCATAGCCGCTGGTGAAGCGAAGCCGAAAACGTTTTTCGGCACTGGAATGACGAGCGAAGCCGCTGCTGATGGGTTCAATCAATGCCAGCAGCAGGGCCACCGAACTTGCCAGCAAATTGATGTTCAAGAAGGTTCGCTGCAGTTCGTTTCGAAGCAGTCCCGATTCCATGTAGGTCGCCAACAGGACGACAAATAAATGGCTCGTAAAAATCAGTGCAACTACGGTCCAACACCAAAGCGGAACCGCTTGATTTGAGGGTGTTATCCCACCGGGGTTCTCCAAGGCCGCGAGCTTATTGTTGGGAGTCTGAAACAGCGACCGAGTCAGTAGCCAGGATAGTCCGCAGGAAGCGCCTGCTACTACCTCGAAAGCCCGGGTCCAGAGCGCGGGCAGCTCGAGGAAAGATTGACTGATGAACGCCGAAATAGAAATCGAGAAGACGATAAATAAAGTAAGAGTCAGCCTGGGCGCGGCGTGACGCCGTAGGGCTTCGATCAGGGCGAGAGCCAGCACGGGAGCCGATAGGCCCGCTGATAAGTAGATACCGTCCGCTGTCATCGTGCGCTCGCCGCCCCATCCACGGACTCCCAAGCCTTCACGGCAATACGGTCTTTTCTAAGTTCTTTATCTGCCGCAACCCCGCAACCTCTGCATGCTGAGTCCGGATCAACGCCGCCAGTGCGGCGGTCGATTACCGCTCTCAGGATTCATTTCATCGGTTGAGCCTAGCCGATTTTCGAATCGGCAAGACACAGACACGCCCGAAAGGGCAAGTTTTACGACGAGTTGAGCAACCGACGACAGCAGGCTGTTTATGAGTGATGTTATTTATCCTTCCCGAGACGCCAGCCAGCGCGCTTCGCTACCTGCGCAGGGCTTAAGATCCAGCCAGCACTGGGTGCGACGCAGCGCGAAGTCCTGGCTCGCTGTAGCAGCCCTGGGGCAGCTCGCGTTTGTGCTGTTTATTCTCGCGTTCTATGGGGTGCGCACAGCCGTCGGCGATTATGCGGGCTGGGACGATAAGCCCCACATAGAGGCGTACACCAACGGCGATTTTATCGGCAATCTGCTGTACATATCCCATGTGTTGATGGCAGTGATAATCACTCTGGGCGGGCTGCATCAGCTCGTTCCAGCAATCAGGACTCGTTGGCCGGTTTCCCATCGGCTGGTTGGCCGCGTGTTCGTAATTACCGCCTATTTCATGGCGTTCAGTGGCCTCTGGCTGACTTGGGTTCGCGGCAGCTACCTTGTACCTGAATCGGCCATACCCACGACAGTCAACGCGTTGCTGATCATCTGGTTTGTCACCGCAGCGTGGTTCACCGCCATGCGTCGCTCGTTCGCCTCGCATCAACGCTGGGCGCTCCGTGCTTTTCTCGCGGCCAATGGCGTATGGTTTTTCCGCATTGGCATTATGGCGTGGGTGCTGATCAATCAGGGACCCCGGGGGATGAATGCTACCCTTTCCGGCCCTGCTGATTTCGCGCTGAGCATTGGGAGCTATACGATTCCTTTGCTTTTGCTCGAACTGTATTTTCTTGCGCAGGCATCGTCTGCGCCCTGGTTCCGCAGATTGACCTCAACCATGCTCTTTTCTGCCACTGCGGTGACGGCGCTTGGGGTTTTCGGCACTGTAGTCTTTATGTGGCTTCCTCACGTCTGACCTACCTCTTGTCGGTCAAAAAGCTGTATATTTCGCGCCCCCGATTCATCACAGAGAGCGTCAGGCTCTTGCTGCTATGAAGAAATTGCGCGAATCCAGCTGGCTTTTGCGGCTTTTATCGGTATCTCTTTGCGCATGTATTCTCGTCGCCTGTGGCGCCGAACAAACAAGAATCCGCGAAGGAGATCCCACCTTGTCCGCAGACGGACCGATGCAACAACCGATCGCCAGAACTCAAGATGTCATCGACACCCATTGGGGCGTCGAGGTATCCGACCCTTATCGCTACATGGAAGACATCGGCGATTCCTATGTGCGCGAATGGTTCGAGGGGCAGGCGGCTTACGCTACCGACGTGCTGGAAAACTTACCGGAGCGCGCTGAGATCTTAGCCCGCCTTATGGAACTGGATCAGGGTGCGCCGTTTAGCACATCCGGAGTAAAACAGCTCGAGAACGGCGATGTGTTTTATCTTCGTCGCGAGGCAGGTGGGAACTTGTCGAAGCTCTACGTGGATCCCGTCGGTGCGCCATCTCCGCGACTGCTCGTCGATCCCGAAGCCGTGGGCGATGAAGGCGATCAGCACTATTCTCTGGCGAGCTACCAGCCAAGCTGGGACGGTGCCTATGTCGTTTACGGGCTTGCCCAGGGCGGCTCTGAAGAAACGACCTATTTCGTTCTCAATGTGGCTGATGGAAGCGTGCTCGATGCTCCCATCGGCAATATTGAAACCGCCTACAACCGGCCCCAGTGGGCTCGCGACAACAGTGGTTTTTACTACTCACGACGACGCACTCTTCCTGCTGATGCGCCCGAGACAGAGATCTACAAGCAAACGGCCGTTCGCTACCACCAACTCGGGACCAACCCGGAGGACGACCCGGTTATTGCGGCGTATGGCGACGCGAGTCTGCCGCTTCTTGATACCGATTTTCCAAGCGTTGTGATAACGCCCGACTCAGCGCACGCAGTTCTGCAGGTGAAGCACGGAGACAACAACGAGATATCGCTCTTTACCGCTCCTCGCGAGACCCTTCGCCGCAATGAGACACCCTGGAAGCAAATATGTGCCGAGAAGGATCTGATTAAAGACTTTGCCGTTGTGGGTGACGACATCTTCCTGTTGAGCGCCGAGGGCGCGCCCCGGTTCAAACTGCTGAAAACGGCTCTCGCAGCGCCTGATCTGGGTGCTGCCGAAGAGATTATTCCTGCCGGTGATCTGGTTCTTGAGGCCGTCGCAGCTGCACGCGACGCCCTGTATGTCGAGGCGAAGCAGGACGGTATATCTCAGCTGTGGCGGCTCGCCCCTGATAGCGACCCGCAGAAGCTTGAGACACCGCGCAGTGGCGCCGCCTATATCTCCGCCGTCTCGCCAGCAGTTTCCGGACTACGCGTTTATGAGACCACGTGGATTCAGGGTGGCGTACGTTACATCTACGATCCGCAGCGCAATACGTTTGCCGATGACGGATTGATCCCGAAAGGTCGCTTCGACGCTATGGAGGGGTTCGTAGCACGCGAAGTGCTCGTTCCATCGCACGACGGAGTATCGGTGCCGCTGTCAATCATTCACCGTGCTGACCTGAAACTTGATGGCACCAATCCAACCATCGTTTATGGCTATGGGTCCTACTCGATATCCATGGATGTCGCATTTTCGCCGATTCGCATGGCCTGGCTTGAGCGCGGTGGTATCTATGCGATCGCGCACGTGCGTGGCGGTGGCGAATATGGCCAGGAATGGCACTACGCCGGGCGTATGCAGACCAAGCCGAACACCTGGCTTGATCTGATCGCCTGCGCTGAATATCTGGTGGATCAGCGTTACAGCTCTCCGGAGCATATGGCCCCGATGGGAGGTTCAGCAGGTGGAATCCTGGTGGGACGTTCCATAACCGAGCGACCGGATTTATTCGGTGCTGCGGTGATTCAGGTTGGGATGCTCGACGCCATTCGCGCCGAAACGACGACCAACGGCGTGCCCAACATTAAGGAGTTTGGCACGGTCACCGAGGAAGATGGCTTCCGCGGTCTACTCGCCATGAGTGCGTATCACAAAGTCGAGGATGGCGTTGCCTACCCCGCGACTCTACTGACGCATGGCTTTAATGACCCACGGGTCAATCCGTGGATGTCGGGCAAAATGGCTGCGAGACTGCAGGCGGCGGGCAGCGATAATACGACGCTGCTGCGGATAGACTTTGAATCGGGGCACGGTATCGGCTCTACACGTGAACAAGTCCTCGCCCAGTACGCCGATATTTACGGATTTCTATTCGATCAACTGTGACTACGCGGAGGCACCCTGGATTTGTTCAGGGGCTCGCTTGTGTCCTGCGTGGCTAATTCATTGAATTATTTCGGCGCTTTTTCGCGCCTGGCGGCGTTGCGGATCGTCGCCATAGCTACGGCTATGACTCCTCACCGCGCCTTTCCAGGCACAAAAAATCACTCGAAATTTATTCAACGGATTAACCACGCAGGACACTAGGCTCCGGTGCTCGGCTGTTGCTGCGTTACGCAGTGGATTCCACCGCCGTTTTCATAGATACGGTCGACCTCCAGTCCGATAACGCGTCTTCCCGGGTATAGTTCAGTAAGTCGTTCAACCGCCAGTGCGTCTGCCCTGCGGTCACCGAACAGGGGCGTGAAGACAGCCCCGTTTGCTACGTAGAAATTAGCATAACCGGTGAACAGATCCGGACTTGTGTTGACCGGCTGAGTTGCACTGGGTATGTCAACCAATGTGAACGGTCTACCGCGTGCATCCGACTCGCGTGTCAGGATCCGCTTCGATTGGAGCAGAACTTCACCCCACTCAGACTTATCGCCCGGGTAACCCCCGGTCATGACGAGTCCCGGGCGAACGAACCGGATAGAGCCATCGATGTGTCCATCCGTGATGTCTTTACCCGACACCCCCGGAAGCCAGATGACTTTTTCAATGCCAAGAAGCCGCTTGAATTCTTGGTTTATCTGCTCTTGCGTGACACCCGGATTCCGGTTGTCGTTCAGCCAGCAGCTATCAGTTAGCAGTAGCGTACCTTCGCCATCGAATTCAATGCCTCCGCCTTCGCCCACCAACTCCGTGGCTAGCCGGGTTACGCTAAGTTCTGCCGCGACGCCCTCTGCTACCTTTTCGTCGAAATCGCGAGGATTTTGCTTTGCGCCCCAACCGTTAAAGTTGAGATCGACGGCAGCGAGCTCTCTGCGAGAGCTGGTGACAAATACGGGTCCCGAATCGCGCATCCACATGTCATTGGTCGGGATAGCCACCGGGGTGACGCCTGGTCCACAAAGCTCGCTTATTAGAGCGAAGGACTCGTCCGGAGCAGCCATGAACACCGGCTCGAACTCGGCAATCGCGCGTGCTAGCCGCGCGAGGTGTTCCTGCACATCCTCGAAGTAGGCTCTGTCGCCGTAGAGGTTTTGTGTTGAGGGCCATGCCATCCAGGTCGCGGCATGCGGTCCCTCCTCGGCAGGCGCTCGCCAATAGGGTTTTGCTGCGGCGTTCCTAGATGCCGGGTCGCTTTGTGCCTGGGGCATGTTGTTGTAGGTCATTGCGGATCCAAGAATACCCGCCAGAAAGTGCCTTCGCCGCATTTAACTCAATGCTCCGGGTGCTTACTTATTGCAATGTCTTAGCGTGCCAATGGCCAAACACCGGTAGCTTACGGCCCTAGTATCAGTGGATCAGCCAATGGGCGTCGGAAACAAGGCACATTCCTCCGAATCGTTTGAGCAGAGGGCGGACGCCCTCAACGATCTTATCCAGAAGCGTTTCGTCTTCCAGAGCGACGATAAATACGCAGTTCTCATCGGTATCGGTTACGTCGTCGGCTCTTCGGTAACCACGATCACCGCTCCCTCCCGCGTTCTGGAGCAACGTATAGTCGGGTGCGCCCGCGGCGCGAAGAGTTTCTTCCAGCCGCTCTGCCGCCGAGCGCTCGACGACTATTTCAATTCGTTTGCATGGACGCATGCCAACCTCCTGATTTTCATTCAAGCGCTCAGGGCGCGAATCAGATAGTGAAACAGCGGAATGCCGATAACAATGTTAAACGGGAAGGTCACTGCCAGAGCCATCGTCAGGTAAATTCCCGGGTTCGCACTCGGTAGTGCGAGGCGCATTGCCGCTGGCACAGCGATGTAGGAGGCACTGGCTCCAAGTATAGTCAGCAGCAGGGCGTCACCCTCCGGCAGCCCCGCAAGCAGGGCAATCAGCAACGCCACGCTTCCATTCAGCAATGCAAAGGCCAGCGCTAGCGCCACCATGGTCTTCGCAGAAACAGAGCGCTCACCGGCTCGAGGATCGTAGATGTCACGTATGCGTCGCGCAGCTACCAGACCCATATCGAGGAGAAACAGGCAAAGCATCCCTACGAAGGGATACTTGACCAGAGGCGCGAGCTGTTCCATGCCCGCTTCACCATTAATCCAGCCAATGAGCAGGCTGCCCAGTATGAGCACTACCGAACCGTTTAAAAAAGCTTCGCGCAGGAGTTGCTGGATCGTGGTTCTTTCGGCGGTAGCTTCCCTATCGGCGCTCACCTCGGTATCGCCCCCCGCACGGCGATACAGGAATAAGCCAACAACTATGGCCGGAGCTTCCATCAAGGCCATCGCGGCAACAAAGTGTCCGCCCCAGCTGATGCCTACCGCATCGAGATAGTTGGTTGCCGTTACAAAAGTGACAGCGCTAATCGATCCATAGGTCGCCGCAAGTGCCGCCGCATTAGCACTCGAGAAGAATCGGGTCACCAAAAAAAATACATAGACTGGCACAAGCGCGGCCAGCAATAGAGCCGCACCCAGTGCGATGAGCACGTCGGAACTCAACGGGCTTGCCGAAAGGGCGACACCTCCTTTAAACCCAATCGCAAACAGAAGGTACAGCGAGATAGCACGCGCCACGGGATTGGGAACATCCAGATCGGAACGCGCGAACGTGGCAAAAACACCCAAGAAAAAAAACAAGAGTGGCGGCGAAGTCAAGTTGGATAAAAAAGCACCGCTCATAGAAACTCGAAGCCGGCCGTTGGAGCTGAAATCATCGGTGTTAGACCAGGAACCGCGTGTGGGATAGCTGTGCCGATTCTACCGGCGAGCACTGCGAGAACGCCTCTGAACAAGTCAAGAGTCTCCCTCGCAAGAAGTACGCACTGGGGCGTTCAATGGACTGCCACTTTCGAAGTACAGGTAGCTCATGTGAGCCCGCGGCCTGCTATTCACCCCACTTGCATCGTGGAGTAAACCGAATCGGCTCGCCCCAGCCGAGCGTACCTATTGGGTTACGATGAGAGTACACCAATGAAAGCCAATGCGAAGCTCACGCTATGCTCAACCTCAGGGATCCGATTGCTTGCCAGAGCGCGCATGAAGGCCGTCGCTTTAGTACTTGTGTGTCTGAACATCTCGCTTGTGAGTTCCGCAGCCGAGACCCTAACCTCTCTCGGTCAGCTACGTTGGGAGAATCGAGTCCTCGTGATCCTGCCGCCCATGGCTCATAAGCAGGAGTAGTTAACACAGCAAGAACGTGGCGTAGAAGACCGTGATCTCATTTGGTTTGTTGTCAGCAACGGTAGTCTCAAAAGCAACTATGCAGGAGATGTCTCCGATCAGGTTCGCGGCGAAATTGCAGCTCGCTTTGAGCCTGGCCAACCGGTCGTACTCATTGGCAAAGACGGAGGTGTCAAAACCAGGGAGTCGCGCCTCAATCTTATGGAGCTTTTCAGCCTGATCGACTCAATGCCTATGCGACGCGATGAAATCCGCCGCGGAAACGCCTACTAATTGCCCCAAGCTGGTCGACCGCGCCAAATCTGCGACGAATGGGGGTTAATCCGGGGCGAAGCGTGTATCAGCGAGTTGCCCCTGTTCTTCGCTAACTCAACAATGAGCGTCCAGAAATAGCAACGGCTTTTAACGGGTAACCCCGCTTGAGAGCACTAAAATTCATCAGCACACAAAATGGAGTTCACCGTGAACCTGATGACGAAAATGGGATTACTGTATCTATCCGCCTGTACCCTGACCGGGTGCATCTATGTCAATGGCGAGCGCGTCGCCGGTGACGACTGGCGCGATGAGCAACGAGACAACCGCCAAGCGATCAGTTCTCTCGAGGTCGGTGCCACGCGAGCCGAGGTTGTTAGCCGGCTTGGAGTTCCCGCCGAGTCTGAGGCCTTCACCGTCGGTGATGACGAGGTCCGTGTGTTGTTCTACCGGACCCAGCATAAGCATTCAGATGGGGAGACCACTCGTGACGAGACCACGCCGCTGGTGTTCAAGAACGATCTGTTGACCGGCTGGGGAAACAGCATTTATGACAGTCTTGATCGTCCACGGTACGGCGCAAATTACTGAGCGCGGGCACTCTGCAAGCAGGGAGTCGGGGTCAGCAGGCTGATCCATTCGCGGCGCTCAGCTGTTATCGCGCAGTCGAGCGCCTTGGGGTTATAGGGCAATCGGATCCTGGGGCCAAAAAACAGTGCAGCGCTGAGCCGAGTGTCACTTAGAGATAGTGCGGTGCCTGTGCGAGTGCTTACACAAGCACCTAAAAATCGCCCTTGGGTTGGCAAGCATCACCATCTGTTCGATGATGCATCCATGCATTGGTAAGGAAATCACAGTGCGTTTTAACCACATTGGGATTCCAACCCGGGAGTCGTTTGACGGCGAGATCGATTTGCCCCATTTGAAAATGACCGTGTCGGACCACACGAACAATCCTTTTGGAATTCAGTGGCAGCGGTACTGGGAGAAGGCGCCCTATCCAGAGTTGGTTCAGCAAGTTCCCCACGTGGCGTTCGAGGTCGACGACCTCGATGCAGAACTCCAGGGGCAAAAAGTCATTATCCAGCCAAATTCACCGGGTCCGGGGCTGCGCGTTGCTTTCATTGAAGTCAATGGCGCGCCGGTGGAACTCATGCAGTACGACGCGACTCCCTGACCTCAGGGTATTTGGGCCGACCTCAGTAGGCGCCGGAGCGGTCATTGCGAATTCTCAATAAAGCGTGAGCATCGCTGTCATTCAGGTTTTAGATCGGGCCCCGGTACCCAGTAGGGCCGCCTGAGAGGCATTGGATGGTCCTTGCCCAGCACGCCGTCGAGTAGCACATTGGCCATCACCGGGCCTTCATCGGTCATCGTCATCCAGACGAAGTGATCGAATTCGCCGTATTGCTTCCCTCGTAGCCCCGACACTCCACCGGTTGTGGCAAGAGCAATTTTTTCGTGTACGTGAGGGCCGCCAGGACCGGGCTCGTACTCGTAGCTGTGCATGTGGCCTGCAAAGGCGGTGTAGTCCCGGTCATCAAGCAGCCTCTCAATTGCCTTCCATTCGCGGACCTCGCCTTCGTGGCGAGGCCAGGGACCGCTTGCGCTTGGTGTCTTAAGATCCCCATCTTCTTCAGGCTCTTTCCAGCTCTTGCGCCAATAGGGCCGATGGGTAAGTACGAACGTCCAGCGTACGTCCTCGTGAGCTGCCAGCGTTTTCTCGAACCAGCTTAGCTGCGCCTGCTGTTCCACTGACCAGTCTTCGAAGCGCTGACCATGTCCTTCAATGCCTTCGCGATCGAATAGCGCGGAGTTCAGGACGACGAAAAGGACTTCCTTGTAGACGAAGCTGTAATAGCTCGGGCCATAGCGTTCTGCCCAAACGTCGGCCATCACCTGATTGCTGTAGTCGTGATTTCCCGGGGTATAAAAAAAAGGTGCGTCCAGCGCTTTGATGAATCCGTCGAGTTCATCCCACTCGGCTTCAATCTGCTGCCGATCTCGTGTGTAACCTTCAATCAGATCTCCCACACTCACCACGAAAGCTGGTTGCATCAAGTTGATGGCTTCCATTGCCGGTCCAAAAACTCCCTCCCGCTCTCCCCCCGTGCGATCGGTGATGACAACAAAGTGAAAACGCGCGTCGCCATCAAGCGCTTCAAGTGATGTCCATGGAATTGCGCCGGTACCAAAGCTGCCATCGTATGAGGGCTCGATAGCCCCAGACGAGACCACCGGTATTGCTGTGCCTGTCGAGCAGGACGTGATGGTTGCAACGATGGCAATCAGGCCAGAAAGAAAAATCGAGAACACCGGTGTTCGAGACATAGGGCTCACTGCTCTTGCGTAGTTGAATAAGTGCCGTCGAAACAAATTATTGCAGGTGCGACGCGACGACCGCTATGGCCCAGCCGCTTGACATGACGATTCAACGCAGCGTCAATGCGCGCCTGGGATATTCAGGCATCTTACACATCGAATATGAAAACGATTCTGCGATTCGGGTTATTTGTTTTTTTGCTGCTGGTCGTAGCCGTGCTGGTCGTACAGGTGCTGGCATCCAGGGCGATCGATGACTTGTTAGAGCAGGCAGCTACCCAGCAGCGCCCACTTCAACGCTGGCACGACAGCTGGACCGAGTTGGAGGGAGGTGATGCCTTCCAGGCCATGACCGGCGGATCGATGCTGGACGATGAGAATCGAGTTCCCGTGATTTTCGTTGGCAACAACTGGCAGGGCACGATCACAGTTATTTCACTTGAAGACTATCGAAAGCTTGGCGTTATCGATGGAATACCCGACAAATTGGAGCGCCTGCGAGAAATTGATTCGAAGTTTTTTTATAGGCTGATGTTTTTCGCCATTCGCATGGCGGTCGGCGAGGGTCACGATCAGTACGTCGACGATATGTACAGCTCGATTGACGGTCGTTTGCTGGTTGTATCCCGGCCGAGCTTCGCCGACGTGGTGGCGATCAATACACGTACAGGTGAGATAGCCTGGCGTTTTCCCGTCGACGGTCGTCGCGCGGATCATATGGCGTTATCACCTGATGGACGCTTTGTGGCTGTATCGGCGTCGACCGCAGACAAAGTACATGTGATCGAGGTTGACACCGGACGGGAGCATGCCAGTTTTCCAACCGGCGACTCTCCGCACGAAAACGTCTATTCGAAAGACGGCAAGCATCTGTTCCATGCCAGCATCGGCAACGTGTTCTCACCGCTGGATCTGGCTGGTGGTGGACTGTTGAAGGGCAATCGCGTCTTCCAGGTCGTGAACACGGCTGACTATAGCGTCGAGTTGGCGTTCGACATACGCGAGAAGTTAGACGCGGCCGGCCTCGAAGACTTAAGTCCGGCGATCCGCCCGATGGCACATACGGATGACGAAAAGAACTTCTATTTTCAGCTTTCGTTCCTGCATGGGTTGGTCGAGTACGACCTGCCTAACGACAGCATTACCAGGGTAATTGAATTGCCGAAGGTCACCACTCTACCTCGAACCAGCTACGTCAACGACTCCGCGCACCATGGCCTTGCGATAAGCGGGGATAACCGCAAGTTGTGTGTCGCCGGGACGATGGATGACTATGTAGCGATCGTGGATCGCGAGACTGAGGCCTACGAACTACTGCCGGATCTGGGCGAGAAGCCTTACTGGGCGGTGACCAGTAAGTCCGGCGATCATTGCTACATCTCGTGGAGCGAAACGGACACGATGTCCGTCATTGATTTCGAGTCGGCCACTGAAGTTGTCCGGATTGATGTCGGCGACCACCCGCAGCGCATCCGTGAGGGTTACCTGATTTCGCCAGTTTCGAATCCTTAACTGTGAAGTGATGATCTACCCATAAACTCGGATCCTGGTGGCCGCCGCTAGGGCTTGCGTTTTCTCCCATTACACCTTTTCAGGGTGCTCCAGCTGATTCGAAACCGCGTATATGCCGCCACGTACGCACAAGTGCCCGGGGCACAGAGCTGCTAGGTAGATTTCACAAACGTGGTTAGGAGGTAGGAGCGTGAGTCGAGGTTCTCGGAAAGAGATTAACAATCGGTTAGTCGTCAGCTCCACACTCAGCGGCCTGATCTTTTTGCTAAGCGGCAGTTTTTCATCCGCCTTCGCCCAGGATGACACGGATTCGGCGGCCGTGGCAGCCGCATCCGGTATCCCCAGCGCAGCAGCAGCGATGCGCCCTGGATGGCGACGTCAATTGGGCCTCGGGGTTATCGCTAACCCGAAGTTTGCAGGGGGTGATGAGTACAACATTACGCCGATACCCTACTTCGACTTTCGGTTTTTCGACGAGAAGGGAACCCGCTACTTTGCGAACGTACCTCAAGGCCTTGGAGGATATTTTTACCGTAAACCCAATCGTATGACGGGGAACTTCCTGAATCTGGGTCTCTCGCTTGCCCCTGGTTTTAATGTACGCGACGACTCGATCGAGGGCCTAGACGAGGTGGGCATTGCGACCGAAACGCGTCTGTTGCTAGAGACGGGCGGCCGGTCGTGGACAATGAGCGCCCAGCTTGCTCAAGACGTTGGCTCCGGACACGAGGGCGCCTATCTGGATCTGAGCCTCGCTCGCCGGGGTCGTCTGGGGTCCGGTGCGGGGTTCTATGCGTTCGGCCCGGTGCTTCGAATCGGGGACTCAACCTACAAGAATTCGCTGTTCGGAGTATCGGACGAGGATTCGGTCGACACGGGTCTGGCTCCCTATGAGGCTGATGCAGGTGTGGAGCGCTTTGGATTGCAAGGTCTGGTGAGCGTTCCGCTCGGTCGGACTAAGTGGCGAGCAACGGCGATTCTTCGCGCCAGCCAATTGTTTGACAACGCCGCAGACAGTCCCATCGTCGAGGACGAGACCCAGCTCTTCTTCCTCACGGCGATTACGCGATCATTCTGACCGACTCATCGCATTTGGAATTGCTCGAGTAGTCGCATAGTCCGACAATCCTTGAACAGAGATGACCTCCTCCCGGCTCGTTCACCGTAGTACTCACGAATCCCTGGGCGGAATATTTAATGAAAGCTTGTCTGTTAGGCTCGATCGGAGTTTTGGTCGAGTCATCCCGTCTGCAACGCATCGCCTACAACGAGGCGTTTAAGGACCTTGGGCTTGACGCTCACTGGAACGTGGCGACCTATTGTCGACTGCTGGAAACCCCCGGTGGTCTGCGTCGTCTTGATTTTGCCTTTGGAGACGAATGGCCGGTTGGGTTGACCGAAGAAGTCCACACCCTGAAGCACAAACATTTCGATAACCTGATCAGCGATGGGCTCGAGCTACGCCCCGGCGTAGCCCAAGTTCTTAAGTTCTGCCACACAAACGAGATTCCGGTCGCCTGGGTGACGACGACCACTGTTGAGATGCTTGATAGTCTGTTTCGATATACGCGAGGGCTGGACCGACAAAACTTCGCGCTGATCTGCAGCAAAGACGATGTAGAGGCGGAAAAGCCTGATCCTGCGGTCTACCGCTATGCGCTCAACCAGCTCGGTGTTTCATCCGTCGATGCCATCGCTGTGGAAGACACCCCTGTCAACCAGGGCGCCGCCCTCGCGGCTGACCTGCAGTGCTACCTGTACCCCGGCGACTACGCGTTCGTAGAAAGAAACATTCTCGTGACCCGGGATCTGGAGGCGACCGTTAAACACGCTCACGGCCTTTGGTCGGTGGGTGATGGTCACTCAAGTGCTGATCTTCTGGAGCCTGCTACCACCCTTTAGCCTGTGTCCATTACTCGGCCGCCCTGACTTCCAGTGAGGGCGTGCCGCTCTCTCCCTTCCGATCAAGTTGTTCAGTCGGCACCGTTTTACACGGTGACTCCCAATTCCCTTCGCCCTGGTTGCGTTTTAGCGCTGCCCGCCTCAACGGTGTAGAAATTGGTTTGTCCATATTTTGTCCAGCCTCAGAGCGGCTCTATCTTTACATGAAGTTTTTAATGAGAATGATTGCTGTTACGTTCCGTCGCCGCTCGACTCAGGGAGCGAGAATTCAAAAGGAGAAGACTGGATGTCAAAGAAGTTACTAGCGAGCGCTGTGCTCGCCAGCCTGGTCGCCCTGGCCGGATGCGAGGGAGACGACGGTGACGATGGAGCACCCGGTGCGGCAGGACCTGCTGGTCCCGCAGGAGCGACCGGTCCGGAAGGCCCCGCCGGCCCAGCCGGTCCCGCTGGAGAAGATGCGACAGGCAGCAGCGCCGTCGTTGCCGTAGACCAGGTTACGACCGCTGCAAACGACCTCCGTGGTCTTACCTACTCACGGGTCGCACCTCACGCCAACAAATTGTACGCGTCCGGTCACGTCGGCACATCTGACGACACTCGCCAAGTAGTCGTCGCCCGTTTCTTCGCCGATGGCACACCCGATCCGAGCTTTGGCGGCGATGGGTTTGTAGAACTGGAAGCCACAGAGGCCGAGGGTAGCGGAGATGAGTTGTCCTACAGCATCACCGAGCTTCAGGGCGGTGATCTCATCGTGGTGGCGTTTGCCCGTGACGCCGACGGCGGACAATCCGTGTATCTCTTCAGACTCAATCCCGATGGTGATCAAGTAGCAGGCTGGGGCGATGCGCAGGGCAAAGCGGAAGTGGTCTTTGGCTATGCGAACGCTGACAACGGTGATTTTCCCGGCTCGCCAGCTACTATCCCGTCCGATATCGCCTGGGACGTTCTGGTAGACCGAAGTGTCGCTGGCGATCGCGTCGTCGTGTTTGGTCAGGGTTCGGCCAGCGACGGTGTTCGCACTGACCGCGATCGCTACGTAGCACGACTGAACATCACCTCCGCAGGCGCCGAGGCGGATCCCATGTTCAATGGCGGTAACGCATTCACCTATAATGCTACCGGCGTACTGAATGACAATGAGCGACGGGGATTAGTCGAGCCGGACGGCAAGATCATGTCTTCGGGCTACACCAATCTTGGTGATGGTCTTGGCAACCACGTATTTCAGATCCGTCTGAACGTGGATGGCACCATCGACGCCAATTTTGCAGGTTTCAGTGACGAGCCTACTATCCCTGCGACGCCGGGTATCGCCGTCTTTAATCCGTTCAAGGTTGACGGTGGCTTTGCCGAAAGCTACGGCGCTGCGTGGCAGGAAGGCACCGCCTCTTATGTGATCGGCGGGTACGGCGAGGCAACAGAGCGCAATCTGGCCACCGGTTCCACGCTCGGGTTCGAGACGTCCACGCGGCAGGACATGGTGGCCTTCCGTGTCTCGGGAGGCACCTCCACTGCAATAGATATGAGCTTCGCAAACATGGGCTCGCAGGCCGTGCAATCAGAGGGCCAGGGCTTCCCCACCACTGAGGACCGCGGGCGCCACACGGTGGTGCTACCAGACGATCGGATCGTCATCGTTGGGCGTTATGGAGGTAATGCCGCCGCGTTCGTACTGTTACCGAACGGCCAGCTCGACACCCGTGTGGGCGGCGATGGAATCGTCGAACTCGGCGATAGCCCAGTATCGAGTCAGTTCTTTGGTATCGCTCTGTCTCCCGATGGTAGTCGGGTCGCCATGTCGACCAATACCAGCGATGCGGGCGCCCGTATCGTAATTCTCAAAGTCGGATCGGACTCCTGATGCACATCGGGTAACACAAGTTCTGATCCAGGCCCCGGCGCGAACCTTCGAGTTTGCACCGGGGTTTTGTGTTTTTAATTCGGGTAGCCAGCACCTTATTTCGGTGATTGACCACCCCGGCAATGAGGTAGTTAGCGCCCGATGAATTTCCCTACAAAACTTCGTTGGTCACTGGCTTTATTGGCCTGTGCCGCATTCTCCGGTTGCAAGATACAGGTTAGCGCCACGGCGGGCGGCTCGGTAACGACGCTGTCCGGTAGTTACACCTGCCAGAGCGGAACGCAATGCGCTGAGGTAGAGGTCAGTGATACCGACTTTGATGAGACGTTTGTCGCGCAACCAGAGCAGGGGTTCCGATTCGTTGAGTGGCGACGACGCGATCGCGGCCTGTGCGGCGGTTCGCAGGACGATTGTCGGCTATTTACAGCTGGTTTTGCCGGCAATGACACGCTCCTTGCTTTCTTATCGGGTGATGAGGTTTTCTTCCTCGAGGCGGTATTCGAAGCCACAACGCCGCAGGTGAGCGGTGACGATGCTCGTCGCGTGGTACTTGCCGACATCGCTGAGAAGATCATCTTGCCGGCGCTGCGCGACTTTGAGCAGCGCGCTCTCGTACTTCAGGCCGCTGCTTCGGCGTTGAGTGATGCCCCGGCCGACAGCGCTCGTCTGGAAACAGCGCAGGAAGAGTGGCGCCTGGCGATGGCCTCCTGGCAACGCAATGAGGTTCTTCAGGTGGGTCCGTCCGGTCGTTCGGCCAATCCGGATGCCGTCGCCGGTGGTCAGGACTTTCGCGACTTGATTTACTCCTGGCCGTTTACCTTAAACGCATGTTCCCTGGAAGCTGCTGCGGCTAATGGTGATTCCGTCAATGCCGGCACGCCGATCAACATTACTGGCCTTGGAGCCGTAGAACAGTTGTTGTTTACCAGCAGCGCGCCGGCCGATTGTTCGGCTCAGCCGACGGCTGCCCAGCGCGCGTCTCACACTGCCCGACTGGTAGATCGCCTGGTGATCCTTGCGACTGCGCTTCGTGAGCGTTGGGAGCCCGCGGAGGACAATTTCTTGGGGCAGTGGAGCTCGGCGGGGCTTGATTCGAGTGTCGTTTACAGTCGTCCCCAAGATGCTCTTGATGCGTTATCGATTGCGCTTTTCTATGTCGAGAAATCGACTAAAGACCGAAAGATCGCCCTGCCAACGGGTATCCCCGTGTCCGGCTTTGAGTGCGCTGATCCCGTGGCATGCCCGGAGTTTCTTGAGTCCCCCATATCGATGAACTCGGGAGCGAATCTGGCTGCGAACGTGCAGGCATTCCGCGATGTGTTTACCGGCGTTGACGGTGGTTTTGGTGTTAACGCGTTGCTCATTGCGATTGAGCGTCAGGACCTCGCAGATGCGCTTATTGAAGCACTCGACGTCGTACTCGCCGATATCGCTGCGATTGAGGCCGGAACTGGTTTCGATGCCCAGGTTGGGGCGATTTCGGACGCCACTGAGTGCATCAATGCCGCGGCCAACTCCACGGGTCTGCCTCCGTGTGCACTGCAGGGATCTATCAAGGCGGCGATGGATATCTTCCGAGCGCCGATCGTTGCAGCGCTCGGTCTTGCCATACCTACCGCGGCTGCCGGCGACAACGACTGACGCTGGCTTCTAGTGTCCTGCATGGTTAATCCGTTGAATAAATTTCGAGTGATTTTTCGTGCCTGGCAAGGCGCGGTGAGGATTCATAGCCATAGCTATGACGACGATCCGCAACGCCGTCAGGCGCGAAAAAGCGCCGAAATAATTCAACGAATTAGCCGCGCAGGACACTAGGGCGGTAAGAACGATGGCCGATCTTCATCGGAGTGCTCTATCTCGCATAAGTGAACGCATAAATGTACACATGCATGCGGTCGCGGTGGCGTGCCAACAGCCACGCGACATTGCCGCGCTTGCGGCGTTCAGGGTTATGCTCGGCGCGCTTATGTGCTTCGGTGCGTGGCGCTTCATGCGCAATGGCTGGATCGAGCGCATGTACGTCGAGCCTGGTTTTCACTTCAAGTTCTGGGGGTTCGAGTGGGTCACGGTTCCCTCCGAGGCGGGCCTCTACGCTCTTTACTGGGGTATTGCGATCTCAGCGCTACTGGTCGCCCTCGGAGCGTTTTACCGGATTGCCATCATTGCGTTCTGGTGTCTATTCACCTACGCGGAGCTGATGGATGTCACGACCTACCTGAATCACTATTACTTCATCAGCCTGCTCGCGCTGATTATGTGCTTTCTGTCCCCCCATCGCGCATGGTCTGTCGACGCCTGGCTGCGCCCATCGTTACGTAGCGTGACTTTGCCTGCCTGGCAGACTTACTGGCTGCGCTTCCAGGTTGGCTTGCTGTATTTCTACGCGGGTGTGGCTAAGTTTGAGCCCGACTGGTTACTCCATGCCCAGCCTCTGAACCTCTGGTTGCCTCCCCACAGCGGAATTCCGGTGCTCGGTCCTTACCTTGAGTTTACGTGGGTACACTTCGCGTTCTCTTGGTTCGCCTTTCTGTTCGATACGACCATTATCGCGTTCATGTTGTGGCGCCGCGCCAGGCCCTTCGCTTTCGTGGTGATACTGGTTTTTCACTACTTTACCTATCTGTTTTTTAACATCGGTTTGTTTCCATTCATCATGGTGCTGTCGGTGCTGATTTTCTTCGAAGCTGACTGGCCAAGAAAACTACTTTCCACTTTTCGCTTCTCGCCGCCGCGAACCCAGTCCTGTAGCAATCCTTACGCTAAGGGGCAGCTAAACCCTTGGACGAGCAGAAAGACGCTGTACGCTGCTTGTATCGTTTCTTTTTGCATTTTTCAGGCGCTGATGCCGTTGCGCCACCTGCTGTATCCAGGAACCGTTCTGTGGCATGAGCAGGGAATGCGCTTTTCCTGGCGAGTGATGCTGCGAGAGAAGTCCGGATCGCTGCAGTATCGGGTCGTCTATCACAGCAAGAATGGCGGCGAGAATGGCAGCGAGCGCCGGACGTCGCTGATATCTCCGCATCAATACCTAACCGAAGACCAGTACCGTGAGATGGCAGGCCAGCCAGATATGATCCTTCAGCTGGCGCATCATATTCGTGACGAGTACGAGCAAAAGGGCCTGGCGCCAGTAGAGGTCTATGCCGATTCGCAGGTCTCATTGAACGGTAGGCTGGCGCACTCCATGATCGATTCCAGCATAAATCTTGCGCAGGTGAATCGGGGCCTGGGTCGAGCAACCTGGATAACTGAGGCACCGTCCGAGCCTCCTCCTCTGCAGAAGCCTCTGCGTTTGGCGCTGGGTCGATGAGAAAACTCATCCGTCTCTGCATAGCACTGTTATGGGCACTGAATGCGGCGTCGCAGTCCGTCGATACCGCTAGCCCCGCGGCCGAGGAGATCGAAGAGGTCTTGGTTATGGGCATCTTTGAAGACCCACGTCGTATTGCTGGTTCCGCACATCGCATCGATCAAGCGGAGTTGGAATCCTTTCGTTATACCGACGTGAACCGGATTCTGAATTTTGTACCAGGCGTCTATGTGCGTGAGGAAGATGGCGTAGGCCTGCGTCCAAATATCGGATTGCGTGGTGCGAGTGCGGAACGAAGCGTCAAGGTGATGCTTATGGAAGATGGCGTGCCCTTGTCTCCCGCTCCCTACTCAGCGCCAGCCGCCTACTTCTTTCCCCTGACTGCTCGAACGGTCGGGGTAGAGGTGTTCAAAGGGCCGGCGTCGATCCAGTACGGACCTCAGACCGTCGGTGGAGCAATCAACCTCTTGTCTGCACCGATTCCCGGCCAGACTGAGTTCATGACGGAACTTGGATCAGGCAGCGATGGCTTCCGCCAGTTACACACTCGTACGGGAGGGCGCTACGGCGAGCTTGGCGTCGCGGCCGAGTTTGTCCACATCGGCAGCGATGGTTTTAAGACGATCGATGGCGGTGGCGACACGGGGTTTGAAAAGAATGAGCTAGTGCTGAAAGCAGCCCGGGACTTTGGCCCCGGTGTTCTGGAATTGCGGCTTAGCTATGCAGACGAGGTTTCCGATGAGACCTACCTGGGATTAACCGACGACGACTTGCGCGAGAATCCCAATCGTCGATACACCGCCAGTGTTCTGGATCGTATGGAGTGGGACTGGATCAGCACGCGGGCCGATTGGGCTCAGCCGCTGCTAGGTGGGAACCTGCAGGTTACCGGTTATGCGCAGCGCCTCGATCGCGCTTGGCTGAAGTTCAACAACTTTGCCGGCGCGAACATCGGTGATGTCCTGGCCAATCCCAACGGCCCGTTCAGCCAGCTATTCGTGTCGATACTGCAAGGCGGTGATACCGACGGAGTCAGTGGATCTCCGGATGATATTCGCATTGGCACAAACGATCGTGTTATCGATCAGGCGGGTGTACAGGGCGAAATCACCTGGGAATTCGGAGGACGCGTTCGCCATTCGCTGGAAGTGGGCAGCCGCCTGCACTGGGACCGAATTGAGCGTCTGCATGATGAGTTCGGTTACGAGCAGCGAAGTGGCGAGATCATAGTCAATTCGCTGCCCCGCGCGATAACCGCCGATAATACCGGTGTCACTCGAGCGTTGGCACTGTGGGCGCAGGATGAAATCGAACTGGGCCGCTGGGTGCTGGTGCCGGGACTGCGCCTGGAGAACATTCAGAACAGTTTTAACAACCGCCTTGTGCCCGCCAGGCAGGAGAACGACTATCTGGTTGCTTTGCCAGGCCTCGGGGCGCTTTACTCGGCAACGGACGCGCTCGACGTGCTGTTCGGGGTGCATCGCGGCTTTTCGCCGGCTCTACCATCGCTCACGCGGAACCTGGAACCGGAGTTCTCGGTGAATTACGAGTTAGGGGTTCGCTGGGCGAGCCCAGTCGGCCAGCTTGAAGCGATTGCGTTTTACAACGACTACAGCAATCTGACTGCTGTCTGTACGGTTTCGGCGGGATGCGCGCCGTCAGACCTCGATACGCAAACAAGCGCCGGAGAGGTCCTCACCCAGGGGTTGGAGCTAGGGTGGAACGCTCAGTTTGACGTATCTCCCACGCTCTCAATCCCGGTCAGGCTCAACTACACGTTTACCGACGCAGAATTCGGTGAGTCCTTCTCATCCACCAACCCCCAGTATGGGGAGGTGGAGGAGGGCTTTGAACTGCCGTACCTGCCCGCAAACCGTGCCAACCTCACCCTTGGCCTGCAGGCGGCCAAATGGGATGTGAAGCTGTCAGCTACCTATACGGACCGAATGCGCGATGTGGCAGGAGCCGGGCCATTTTCTGCCGACAGCGGGTCCGACGAGGTTACGGTCTTCGATCTTGCTGGCACGTACAGACTCAACGATCACTGGAGCTTCTCAGGTCGCGTCGACAATCTCACCGATGATGTCTATGTGGTCTCCCGAAGGCCTTTCGGCGCACGCCCAGGCTTGCCGCGAAGCGTTAGGCTGATGGCCAGATACACCTACTGATCCCCCAGGTCGTGTGCCGAGTCGTGTCCACTGAGAACGGTCAGGATTTAACGCTCAGTGGTCAGGCTGCTTTAGGTCTACCGACCACTAGGCGTCACGACAGTTAGGTGAAAGGACCCTCAGGCGCTGGGACTACCAGGGGATAAAAACCAGGCGTGCCGCCCGACACGCGCAAGGGGATCCGCTGTTTCGATCAAGCAGGTTTTTGGAATACGAAGAAGAATCGATCGGTGTTTCCGCTGACCGTGCGACGACCTACTTCGTATTCGAGAGTGTCGTCGGGCCGATAGAACATATCTGAATGCTCTTTCAGCTCGAACCCCGCTTCTAATACCTCAAGTAGCACGGTAACCGGATCCTCCCGACGCCAGTTCTCGTCGTTGTCGTCCTGCATGTGGCGACGCGTGTGATCGATCACGACATAGGTTCCGCCGGGCTTAAGGGCCGCAAACACGGCTTCGTTAAACTCGGCGCGCTCCTCTCCGTGCAGGTTATGGTATTCGCGGATGTTCAGAAACATGTCGAGTTTGCTGGCTTTGAAATCCATGCCGTCGAACTCGAAGGCATCGACGTCGTCATTCCAGTCCATGTCCAGTGCGACCTTGCGGACCTCGGCCATCTCGGGCGCTTCCATCGTTTCATCCAGCTCGGCAAGCCATTCAGCGCGATAGCCGATATGAAGCTGTCCCTCGTCTTTCAGAACTGGCGCCAGAATCTTTGTGTACCAACCATTGCCCGGGCCAAACTCAAACACGCTCATATCATCACGCAGCCCCATCAGTTCAAGCGCCTGTGCGGGGCGCCGATTGCGGTCTCGCGCGCGATCCGACTCTGTGCGGTAGTCGAGGGCAAGGGCCGCCTGTATCTTTTCTGCGGTTTCTGTTGGTTCCTGGGCGCCTGACCCGTGGGTCACCGCCAGTCCGGCCGCAGCTAGAACCAAAGCTCGAACTTTTTTCATGGTTAATCTCCTATTGAACGCTCAATTCGGGGTGTGTGTTCTACGTTACTGCCCAGCCCATAAGTGCAACACCGATCACGCCTCGCAGGGCAGGGCCAACGATGCGACCCGCTTTGATGCCTTTTATGACCGAGAGCAAAAGCGCCAGTCCGAGCAGCAACAGGATCCAGTCGAGCAGCCCGTTTACCCCTGCACCTTCCCCGACGCCAGAAAAAAAACTGCCAAGTGCCGACGGTATCCCGGCGATCAGGCCGCCGATTGATTCACCCACCGTCTGCAAAAAGCCGGCGGATTCTTCAGTGTTGTTCATCGTGTTGCCCCCAGTAGGTCATGCATCAGGCAGTGGCGCCATCCAAATTCCGAGTGCCTGCTCGAGGCGCCATGTTAAATCCAAGTACGGGAGGAGCCAATTCCCGCTACCAGGCCTTTTCGGCTATCAAAGCACCTCCCACAGTGCAAACTGGTGTAGCGTGAACGTCTGGAAATTCACAAAGTCTCCTCATGGACGAAATCGCATCGCTTACGCTCTATCACTTTCCGGGCAGCCGCAGTGCCCGGGTGCGCTGGGCTCTGGCTGAAACTTATGGGCAGGGGTATACGCTGCGGACCATGGATTTACTGAAGGGAGAGGCCTACGCGCCGGAGTTCCTCCAATTCAATCCCAATCACTCTGTCCCCGTCTTGCAAGTCCAGTGGCAAAACGGTGAGCTTCAATACATGCTTGAAAGCGTGGCCATGATTGAGTGGTTGGCAGATGCATATCCGGATAAAGGACTGGCCCCTGCTCCCGCTCTTACGCAGCAACGTGCCGACTATTTACAGATGATTCATTTCGCTGGCGACTGGATGGACGCGATGCTCTGGCAGCTCCGCCTGCATCGGAATCTATTGCCGGAAGGCGAGGTTGATCAACGGACCATTGACCGCACCCAGAGCAAATTTACGGCTGAAGTCGAACCGCAGCTTTGGCAAAGGCTCTCGCAGGCCGACTACATTTGCGGATCCGCTTTCAGCGCCGCTGATATCGTCATGGGTCATAACGTTAACTGGGCGAGAGCTTACGGAATGTGCAAGGACGGCGTATTTAGTGACTATGTAAGTAGGCTCCAGCAGCGCGCTGCCTACGTGCACGCTTTTGATGATGTGAGCCGATGATGATCGGCAGCCCTGGTGTGAGCTCTCCGCTCAGTTGCAGCTCGGGCTTGCGTCGATGGGGATAATGCCCAGAGAGCTTAGTTGGCTCTGTATCTCAGGGCTCTTGGTCAGCCGCCAGCGTTCATACAACCCAAGAATGTCCTGAGGTTCAAAGCCCAGCTCCCTCTCACAAACGCGGGCGAGCAGCTGCATCAGGCGTGGAAAACGCTCAGCCAACTCGGAGAATAGGGATTTCTGCGAAGGCAATTGATCCGCCAGACTTCCGTACGCTCCGCCACCCATCCCTACGAAGTAGTCTTTGCTTATACCGCGGCGATGAAAGTTATCTGGAAACAGCGCACCCATAAAAAGCGCTGTGTCGCCGAGACGCCGCAGGCAGTTGATACGCTCGCTGCTGGTCGTGGCGGTACAGGCCTGGCCGTACATTAAGGCCAGCACAGGTGTGGGAGATTCATGTTTGGACTCAAACAGCTGACCGGTCTCGACGAAACGAAGCAGGACGCCTCCCGCATACCAAAGGGAGTCTTCAGTGAATTTGCCACCGTCCTCGCTGGCGCGAACGATGAGCTGTTCCCTGACATACTCCGACAGCGGTTGCTCGGTGATTGCACCCAATAAGTGTTACCTGGCCCAGACAGGACACTCGTCAAATCTACAAAAAAACCAGTGCGCTGCAAACTATTGATTCGGATCGCAGCGCGATGTGCCCTCCGCCACTTTTCCAGGACCAAATGCCAAGAAATTGCGTACACCTACTCCTGGGCAGTTTCGCGCAATAAAAGGTTTATTCGTGGCAAACACCAAAAAGTATGGCGTGCTTCTCTATGGGGCGACCGGGTTCACGGGCAAGCTGACCGCTGCCTATCTCGATCAGCATCCTGACCTTACAGGTAAGCGTTGGGCCATCGCCGGGCGCAACGCCGAAGCTTTGGCTGCGGTGCGTGCAACGCTCACGAGCGATCAGGTGGACGTTGTACCCTGTCCGCTTGACGATACGGCCGCCGTGGAATCCATGGTGAGCTCATCCAAAGTTGTGATAACCACGGCAGGCCCTTATAGCCTGTACCAGGGTGATCAGCTTCTCGGTGCGTGCGCGCGCCTGGGTGTGCATTACTCAGATCTGTCTGGTGAAGGCTTCTGGCAGCGCGAGATGATCGATGCCTACCACGATATTGCTCGCCAGAGCGGCTCGAAAATCGTTCTTGGCGGCGGTGTGGATTCGATTCCAAGTGACCTTGGCGCGTACCTCGCACTTAAGGGGCTGGGAATAAAACCGCAGGAAGACACCTACGTTCAGGTGACAGGGAAGTACACTGAATACAGCGGCTCTTTCTCTGGCGGTACTTTGGCATCGGGCCGCGCGAGGCAGGCAGCAATACGCAGTGGCCGGCTGACAAAAGATGCACTTCACGACCCGTACATTCTCGCTCCAGGTGCGCAAGGATCCGACCGGGAAGAGCGGACGCTCGACGGCATGCCGCCGCGCTTCAAACAGCGCTATGAATCGGGTAACGGACTTTTGCTGCCATTCTTCATGGGCATCATTAACGCTCCGGTGGTGCGGCGCTCTCTCGCCCTTGCTGGCGTCACGGAGCAAGTTTCCTATCGGGAGTGCTGCGCACCTGTGCTTTGGTCTCGCATTGCCTGGCTGTACGCAAGCCGCGGACTGGGCTTCCCGCTCGGGCAGCCAATTAAGTTCATCCCCAAGTCTGGCGAAGGACCGCCCCCCTGGCTGCTCAAACAGGGTGCGTTCTGTGTTGAGGTGAGCGCTGAGGCCGACGACGGGAGACGAGTCATTGCGACGGTCTCCGGAAAGGGTGATCCAGGCTACGGCGCCACGTCCAAGATGCTCGCAGAGCTTGCGCTTTGTCTAATGAAGGATCGGCGCGGTGTGCCGAGAAACAGTGGCGTACTCACCCCGGCTTCCGCGCTGGGTGACGGGCTCGTCACGCGCCTCAATGGAGCTCAGGATGGGCGTTTCATGAATCTTGAGCTGTCCTAGGCCGCCGCCCGAAAGTCGGCGACCTCACGGGCGAGCAGATCGGCGATAGCGCGCATACCGCTCACCTGGGCCCTGCTCTCGGCTCGAGGGTTGTAGTTGGTATTGGTATTGATGTCGTAGGTGAAGGGGGTTCCCTCGGCGTCGACGATAAATTCGATTCCCGCCACGTGAATGTCGTTGTGCCTGAGCATCCGCTCGTATTGATCAATGAGGCGATGGGAGAAGCCCTCAATAATCTCGAATTTCGCCGCTGAAGTGGCTGGACACACAGTGGCGTCATCGTCCTGACACTCATCTGCCGGACACAGTAAAAATCCATCCGAGGTATCTACCCGAACGGCATACAAAAACCGTTGGCCCACAAACTCGCAGCGCGTAATGAACGGCTCCGGAGCTTCGATGTACTGCTGAATGAGCGTAATCCCATCGATCGGTGCCTCGAAAGAGCCGCTGCTGGCGTAATCCAGCAGTTCTTGGGTCGAATAGAAAAGACGTACGCCCAATCCCTTGCCTGCACGGTTGTGCTTGGTGATAAACGGTGCACCAATTGCGTCAGCTGCTTTCGCAAGATCGTTCTTTCCCACCACCGCGATGGTACGCGGTGTTCTGATGCCCACCGCCTGCAGCGCGGCATATTGCGCGACCTTGCTCACCTCAAGTCTCAGGGCATTGGTGGGGTTGAGTACCCGGCGACCGTGGGCTTCCAGCCACGCCAGTACCGCCGCCGCGTACTCGGGGGAAAAGCGATGGTCTCGCGTATGCGACGAAGCGCTCATTCGGTTGTAGAAGACACCCTGCGGAGGTTCGCTCGCCAAATCCAGCGCGCCCTCATCCAGAAACCAGTCCTCAAATGGTATCTGCAGCTCGGTCAGAGCGGTAAAAAGCGGTGCACTCCACTCGGGATTTTCGTGAATGACATGGGCTTTTGTCATGGAGCCTCCGGTGTAGCTGCTGCGAAACGGGTTCTCTAGTCGAAGTTGCCTAGCCAGCGGGTTAACCCTTGTGCGGTTATAAGGGCGCCTTCGCAGAGGCGCATAGTGAGAACCGCAAGGGCGATGCCGTAGTGAGAAGTGTACCGAAGCCCACGGACCACTTCACGTGCCTTACTTACTACCGAGGCAGTAGCCGAAAACAGCGCGTGCCAGTACCTGTTTGTTAAAACCGGGCAAGCCATCACTTGTGAGCCCGGTTCGCGGACACCCCCTGAGCGCCTATCGGCTCTTAAATTGCCTGTACCAGCGCACGGCGGAGCCACCCGCTGTGGATCACCAAGTCTTACCTAAGCAAGCAAGCGCCACTGCCGCTAACCGTCTCGATAGGAGACCAAGCCTCGCTCATTATCAGGCTGCTCCTCAGATTCACATTTATCCGATCGGTAATGGAACAATCCTATGGATCTCGACGACGAAACAGTTGCGCTCTACGTAGAAGAAGCGCTCGAACATCTCGATGGCATAGAAGATTTGCTGCTGGAAATCGAAGCCGGTGGCGCGAACATTGACGTTGATCTGGTCAACAAGGTTTTTCGCGGCATCCATTCGGTGAAGGGCGGTGCTGGCTTCTTCGGGCTTGATAACATCAAGGACCTGGGCCATGACATGGAAAATGTCCTGAACATGGTCCGCAACAAAGAGCTGGTTCCCACGCCGGAAATAGTCAGTGTGCTGCTGGCCTCGGCCGACCTGCTCAATCAGATGTTCGACGATCTTGCCAATAGCAATGATCGCGACCTTTCGGAGCCCATCGCTGCGTTACAGGCTATCGTGGCTGGCGAGGCGCCAGTCGCAGCGGCCTCGGAGGCCGTAGCCGTGGCGGAAGCCGAGTCTGCGGCCGAGCCAGTTGCAAGTGAGCCTGTTGCTCCTGCGCCAACAGCGCAGGCCCCCGAGGCCGTCGCCGAGCCAGAGCCTGCACCCGTCGAGGCCGCGAAAGTCGAAGAGTCGCCTCAGCCCGCTGCTGAGGCGCCGAAGCCTGCAGCCCCTCCGGCTGAGCAGGTCGCACCAGAACCAGCGCCAATTGCCGAGGTAGAAAAAGCTCCTAAAGAGCCGGCTGAGTCGCGCGGTGGTGCGACGGCTGAAAGCAAGCTGCGCGTCAGCGTAAAACTGCTTGATCAATTAATGACGCTGGCCGGCGAGCTGGTACTGACGCGTAACCAGATGTCGCTGGCTGTGAGCAGTGGTGATCGCAGCCAGTCAGAGCACGCCTCGCAGCGTCTTGATCAGATTACTTCTGAGCTCCAGGAGGCGATCGTCTCCACTCGCATGCAGCCGGTTGGCGTGGTGTTCACCAAATTCCGCCGGGTTGTTCGCGACATGTCCAAGCAGCTCGGCAAGAAAATCAACCTGGAGATCGAGGGTGAAGATGTCGAGCTGGATAAGACCATTATCGAAGGTCTGTCCGATCCGCTGACCCACCTGGTACGGAACGGCGTCGATCACGGAATCGAAGACCCGGCCAAGCGCAAGGCAGCTGGCAAAGTCGAAGAAGCCACTCTGAATCTACGCGCCTTTCACGAGGCCGGTCAGGTGATTATCGAAGTCGCTGACGACGGCGGCGGTATCGATCCGGAAAAAGTAAAGGCAAAGGCTCTCGAGAAGGGCCTTAAAGACAAAGCCGTACTCGATGCGATGAGCGATGCGGAGCTCGTAAAGCTCATATTCCTGCCCGGATTCTCCACCGCCGGCGAAGTTACCGATATTTCTGGCCGCGGCGTCGGTATGGACGTGGTCAATACCAACCTTACCCAGATGGGCGGCGTTGTCGATGTGACCTCGGCGGTCGGCAAAGGTACGACGATTCGCATCAAGCTACCACTGACCCTCGCCATTATCCCAAGCCTGATTGTCGGCTTGTCGGAGCGTCGCTACGCGGTTCCGCAGGTCAACGTGCAGGAGCTGGTGCGCATTCCAGCTCGGGAGGTGCCCGAGCGAATTCAGAGCATAGGCCGATCCCAGGTGATGCGTCTGCGTGGTGAGCTGCTTCCCATCGTGAAATTGAGCGAAATTCTCTCGATGGACCCAGTCTATAGAGACAACGAAACTGGAGAGTTGCGTCGAGACCGGCGTGGGTCTCTCTATGATCGCCGCACCCATACGAATGGTTTTGACTCCGCCGAGCAGGAACGACGCGAGGTTGCTGAAAATCGCCGCGTAAGTTTCGAGAGCGCAGTCAGCGTGGTTGTGGTACTTGCCGGGTCTCTTCGCTACGGAGTCGTCGTCGATCAGCTTCTCGACTCGGAAGAGATCGTCGTCAAGCCTCTCGATGGCCATTTTCAGAGTCAGGCGATCTACGCCGGAGCCACCATCCAGGGGGATGGCGGTGTGGCTATGATTCTCGACGTGGTGGAGCTGTCCCGATTCATCGAGCTGGATGTATCGCGCACCCATGAGCTCGAAGCTGCGCGGCTCCAGGCCGAGGCGGACGAGAGCGGTGCGAGCGGCGACACCATGTCGCTGCTGCTCGTCAAGAGTGGCGAGCGCGAGACGTTCGCGATTCCGCTGCCGCTCATTACCCGCATCGAAAAAATACAGCGCGACCGACTCGAGTTCAGCGCGAAGCGTCGCAGCATCATCTACCGCGACGGGTCGCTGGTTTTATTCACGTTGGATGATGTCGCCGACGTGCAGCCTATCGCCGATGGCGACGAAGCTTATGTGGTCGTGTTCAATGTGAACCGCCGCGAGGTCGGCCTGATGGTTTCTTCCCTCGAGGACACACTGAACGTCGCCGTCGAGTTCGATCGCGACGCGTTCCGTCAGCCGGGTATCAGTGGCTCAGCCATCATTCGCGACAAGACGACCTTCCTGGTCGATTTGGTGGGCGTGGTCGAAGCAGCTGAGCCCGACTGGACCCGAAAGGCCGAGGTGATCGAGGCTGAAGCTGATTCGCGTTCAACGATTCTTGTGGTCGAGGACTCCTCGTTCTTCCGCGGTCACTTGAAAGCATTCCTTGAAGACTCAGGCTACGACGTGCTGACTGCCGAAGACGGCAGCCGTGGGCTTGAGGAGCTAGGAGCAAACCTGCAGGAGATTGACCTCGTGATGACGGATATCGAAATGCCCGTCATGGACGGCTTCGAGTTTACCCGCGCCATGCGCGCCGATGATCGCTTCCGGCACTTCCCGGTTATCGCGGTCACCAGTCTTGCCGGTGATATCGACAAGGCTCGCGGCATGGAGGCCGGAGTCAACGAATACCTGATCAAGCTCGACAAGGAAGAAATCCTGGATTGTCTTGATCGCTACATCGCGAAAGCGGCCTGAGGAACAACCAAATGAACTCACGAGTAAAAGAGGTAGAACTGGCGGCGGCGCAGATGGGTGAAAAGCGTCGCGAACTGGTGGTCTTCGGCGTGGCCGACTTCACCTGTGCCCTCGATATCGAGAATGCGCAGGAGATCAAAGGCCAGCTCAACATCATCGAAGTTCCTGAGGCCGCGATGTATGTGCGCGGAGTTGCCAACCTCCGCGGCCAGGTAATTACCGTCGTGGATCTGCGCATCGTATTCGGAATCGAGCCAACGAAAATTGGGAAAGACAGCCGCATTGTCGTGGTGCGCCACGACAACGCGGTACTGGGCCTGCTGGTGGATGAGGTGCAGGACATCGTAGCCGCGCATGTCGATGAGCTGGAGCCGCCACCTGCAAACATCTCTGGTGTCAAAGGTGACTTCTTCGACGCGGTGCTGAAGCGCCCCGGTGGACTCGCCTGCCTTTTGAATCTGGATCGCATTCTTACGGAAGAAAGCGGCTCTGCTGCTGACTAATACTAACGAGCCTGGGAGGGTCGTGGTATGAACGCTTCAACTGATTTCCTAGGAAACGCAGCTGCCGTTACCAGCCTGGGTTCGCGGTTAGATGGGAGTGGCCGAAAGGTTGTTTTTGGTCTCGCCTATCGTTTGGCTCTCCTGCTGTTGCTCTTTGCCCTTGCGCCAACGGCTCTGATCGGTATCAGCCTGTGGCAGGCCACAGATGAGGCCGAGAATCAGCGCCTGGAAACCAACAGTTTTTACGCCAGCAAGATCGCCGAGAATATCGACCGCAAGCTCGCTGACCGCTACAAAGACGTGCAGGCGTTTGCGCTAGGTGCGCCGGTCGACGCTGTCGAGAACGATTTAAGTCGCCTGATCGATGTGATGAACGGTTACGTCGCGCAGTATGAGCTCTATCCTCTCACGATCTTTGCCGATACGAGCGGCGTGGTCCAGGCGGTCAACACGCTAGACGCTTCGGGATCACCGCTGGGTAGTTTTCGGCTGATCGGCTCAGATGTGAGTGGCGAGGCGTGGTTCCAGCGCGCCAAGGCGCGGGACTACACCACCCGCCAACCTTTCACCGCGCCCGGTAACGATGGAGCCGACGGTACGGTGGTCGTTGATCTGTATGTCGATGAGCGGGTTAAAGAATTCTATCCCTCGCACAGCGGCGCTGTGTTCGGGTTTGCCGCGCCAGTAGAACGCAATGGTCGCACCGTCGGTTACTGGTACAACATGGTTGATCTCTCCTCTGTGGAAGAGATCTACGAGAACACCTATCAGTCACTCAAGGCCTCCGGATACGGAGCAACTGAGCTCACGCTGTTGGACGGCGACGGGACGATCATCGTTGACTTTGATCCAACACTTCGAGGCTCAGAGTCGGTGTCTAAGACCGACGCCTTCATGAGTCTGAACCTGGCGTCCGGCGGCGTAGAGGCAGCTAAGCTCGCGGTGAGCGGTAAGTCTGGCGCGCTCTATGCGCTGCACACAAGAAAACAGATTGTCCAGGCCGCGGGCTATGCCCACCTTCAGGGTGCGCAGGGATTCCCGGGGATGAACTGGTCTGTGCTGGTACGAACGCCGAAATCCGTAGCCGCTGCAGTGCCCAACGCGACCCGCAAGCTGTTGATCACGCAGGCCGTAGTCATCGCTGTCCTCGCCGTGATTGCCGGTTTCTTCGTAGGACGCTATTTCGCGTCTCCCCTCGTGCAGATGGCCGGCGTCACTCAAAGAATCGCATCCGGTGATCTCTCGGGACGAGTTGAATACGATGGAAGCAGTGAGATTGGGCAGGTGGCGCGCAGCATTAATTCGGTACGTGACTACTTAAATCAGGCGATTGCATCCCTTGCGCGCAACAGCAGCTCGCTGGATCAGTCAGCGGTTAAGCTGGCGTCGCAGACAACCACAATCAACAACAGTGCCAGCGACTCGGCGACCCGTGCAGCCAATGTAGCCGCCGCCGCAGGTCAGATGACCGGAGCGCTTAAGACTGTCTCCCAGTCCGCTGAAGAGTCCAGTGAGATGATCAAATCGGTCGCTAATGGTGCCGAAGAGATGGCATCCACAATCCGCGAAATTGCGCAGAGCTCCGAGCGTGCTCGCACGATCACAAGTACTGCCGTTGGCACTGCCTCGGCGGCGAACGACCGGGTAGAAGAGCTTGCCCAGGCGTCGGATGAGATCAGTCGTGTAATCGATGTAATCCTCGAAATCGCCGAACAGACCAAGCTGCTGGCTCTGAACGCCACGATTGAGGCCGCTCGTGCTGGCGAGGCTGGCAAGGGCTTTGCGGTCGTCGCATCGGAAGTAAAGGATCTCGCCCAGCAGACCAACACGGCGACAGAAGAAATCCGCGCAAAGATCGAAGCCATTCAGGGCTCCACCGGTGCCACGGTCGAAGAAATCGGGAGCATTCGTTCGGTGATTGGTGAAGTCAGTGACATCGTGCAGACGATCGCAGCGGCTGTTGAAGAGCAGTCCGCGACCACGCAATCGATGGCGGGTGATGTGAGCAGTACCGCCCAGACGATTACCGGTATGAGTGAGCGTTTTGCGGAGGTGACCAAGAGCTCTTCTGAGATCGCTTCCGATATTTCGCAGGTGACGCAGCAAATCCAGGATATCGACGATGCGGCCACCGAGGTCGAAGACGAAGCCGCTGGACTTGCCTCAAGCAGCCATGACCTGAAATCCATTGTCGACCAGTTCCGCGTCGCGGGCTAACCAGACCTAGGACCGGAACCAACGGGGGAGCCTGTGCAACTACGATTCGACTTATCAAAACGGCTAGCGCTGCTGCTATTGGCCTTTGCGCTGGTGCCTACCGCTGTAATCGGTACCAGCTTATGGCAGGCCACCCACGGGCAGGAGCAGAAGGGCCTTCAGATTTTCACGATCTTCGCGAAGCAGATAGCCGATCGCATTGATCGCAATCTCGCCCAGCGCTACAGCGATGTGCAGGGCTTCGCGTTAAATCAGGCCGCAGACACGGCGGCCTACGATCCGCAGCAGATAAGCGAAGTCATGAACGGCTACGTCCAGACCTATGGGCTGTACCCCCTCATGCTGCTGACCGACCCCCAGGGTCGCGTGTTGGCCGTCAACACTGAAGACGCGGCGGGTCGACCACTGCGTACCCAGGACCTGATCGGCACAGACGTAAGCGGCGAGAATTGGTTTCAGCGCGTGCAGCGCGGCGAATACTCCACGCGTCAGCCCTTCACGGCACCAGGCAACGATGCCTCGAACGGTACCGTTATCCAGGATTTGTACATCGATGAACGAGTGGCTGCTCTTTACCCATCTCACAGCGGTGCGGTGATCGGGTTTTCCGCACCGGTAGAGCGCAGCGGTGCCGTACTTGGCTACTGGTACACGATGGTCGATCTGGCGGCGCTCGAGGAGATCTTCGAGACTACCTTCCAGACGATGAAATCTGTCGGGTACGCAACCACCGAAATAACCTTGCTCGACGGTGAGGGGCGGATAATTATCGATTTTGACCCGTTCACTAGAGGTAGTGAAAAAGTCACCAAGACCGACGCTTTTATGAAGCTGAACCTCGCGGAAAAGGGGGTTGAATCAGCGGTGGCATCGGTGGAGCGCGGCGAGACGGGTGCAATTTATTCCTTCCATGCTCGCAAGCAGATTGAACAGGCCAGCGGTTACTCACACCTGACCGGTGCTTTGGGTTATCCCGGTATGAACTGGTCGGTTCTTGTTCGAGCTGATCGGAACGAATCAGCCGCTGTTCCTATCGGTCAACGCGAGCTGGTAAAGGTCGAAGGGATCACGATCGCGATCGCTGCACTACTGGCAGGTTTACTGGTGGGTCGTTTGTTTGCGAGCCCGTTAGTGAAGATGGCGCAGGCCACCAAACGACTAGCAGCGGGCGATTTGTCGGAGCGGGTCACCCATACCGGCAGTGATGAGATCGGCGATCTAGCCGATGGCATTCGGTCGCTGGACGACTACCTGAATCAGGTGGTCAAGGCTCTCGCCGAAAGTGGCGGCACGCTGGCGAACGCGGCTGAAACCC
>JBCCPL010000031.1:0-72388 GCA_039111155.1 Pseudomonadota bacterium
CATAGCCAACTTCTCTGGCTAAACCTCAGCCATGTCGTCAGGCAGTAGCGGCCGACGGGCGTAAAACTCCGGCGACCGGTGCTTTGGGATAGAGGATTCGACCCTGGTCGTGCTCCCCTGCGTGTTCATATTCGATTCAAAGTGCGTTGCTCGCCGAAGTAAGCTCTACGTTGGAGCCCGGAATCCGGAACATTGCTTCAAACTCCTCCAGCGGCATGGGTCGCGCATACAGAAAGCCCTGGAATTTTCGGCATCCCGCAGCCGATAAAAACTCATGAATAGCCTGCGCCTCTACACCTTCTGCGATCACCTCCAGGTCTAGAGTCTTTGCCATATAGATGATGGCGTTGACGATGCTCGCGTCCCCGGGATCACTTAAAACGTCGCGCACGAAGGACTGATCAATCTTCAGCGCATCGAGGGGCAAAGATTTCAGGTAACTGAGAGATGAGTACCCGGTACCAAAATCATCAATAGAAAACCGTACTCCGTGTGCTCGCAGTTCCTGCATTTTGCGCACTGTGTCTTCCACATCTTCAATCAACAAGCCTTCCGTCAATTCAAGCTCTATGAGTCCGGCGGGCAACCGCCACTTCTCAATCCCGGAAAGAACCTTGCCGGTGAAAGCCTTATCGCGAAACTGCTGCGGGCTCACGTTCAGCGCCAGTGAGAAAGCCCGTTCGTTCGTCAGAGAGCTGATTCGCGCTCCGATCGCACAGACTTCATCAACAACCCAATCACCAAGTCGATAAATCAGACCGCAGTCCTCGGCAACGGCAATAAACTGATCCGGAGGAATAAAACGGCCCTCGTGGCGCCACCGCAGAAGCATTTCCGCGCCCACGACCCCCATGCTCTGGTCATACTGTGGCTGAAGGTAGAGTTGTAGCCCTTCGCCGGTATCGAGAGCCGAACGCAAATCGTTCTCAAGGCCAAGGCGCCGATCCAGCGCATCCTGCATAGATGACTCAAAAAAGCGCAGCGTATTTCTGCCATCATCCTTGGCCCGATACATCGCTGTGTCCGCATGCTTGAGTAGATCCTCGAGGTTTGTCGTGTTTTCATCGAGCATGCTGATGCCGATACTGACCGTTATGTGTATCTCATTGCCTCTGATTGTTGCGGGCATCTCAATAGCCCGGCGCAGCTGCTCACCCCGGCGGCGAACCAAGGCAAGTAGTTCTTCTCCATCCGCAGAGAGGTCAGTCAGTAGCGCCACGAACTCGTCTCCGCCAAGGCGGGCAGCAGTATCTTCATCCCGCAGGAGCTCTTGAACTCGCCGGGCTATCTCTGCCAGCAGCTCGTCGCCGACGCTGTGACCCAACGAGTCGTTGACTCGCTTGAAATTATCCAGATCGAGAAAGAAGAGTGCCGCATGGGTATGCTGGCGCTGTGATCGCGCGAGTGCCTGGGCCAGTCGGTCTTGCAGAAGACGCCGATTTGGTAATCCTGTCAGATCGTCGAAAAGCGCCTGCTTTTTTATCGTTTCTTCCGCGTGAGAGCGCAGCAAGGCCATTTCAAGACCGCCTACGAGCACACGATTTGCGCGCCGCGTAAAATTCACCATGAACGCGAAGTACACAAGTGTGACGCATGCTAGAACATTGGCAGCCACGCCACCTTCCAGCGCCATTCTGCCGGCAAAGGGGAAAAGTGCGAAGGCCAAAAACAGAACCGTCGCACCGGTAAAGGCGGTCAGCGTCGTAATGGCGCCCGCACACATCCCAGCCAGAACAAAGGGAATGACCATTAGACTCAGGAGATCATTCATGTCGTAAAGCAAGGCGCTCCCAAGACCCCAGACGGCGCCGCCCATGGCCGCGCCGCATAGTAACTGACGATGCCAATAAGAAATATTTTGTTCGATAGTCGGGCCGGTGGACTTTGCGAACGTGCGTGCGATCCAGAGCCGGTACCCCACCACTAGCACAGTCATCGCGAGCCAAGCCAGAATCCACAGCTGTAGCTCAGGCGTCCACAGAACAAGCGCGGTAATGGATGAAATCAGAACTACGGCCGAATTCGAGATGCGAAGCGCATCGAAGCTTATGGCTAGTTGCTGCAGAAACACTTCTCGAGCTACTTCGTCGAGCATTGTCGCGCCCGGCGCGGCCTGCTCAGTGCCCCATTCGTGCTGGCGTTCACGGGTCACTACGGCTACTCCGGCGCAGGCACTCGGATCCCAAGAAAGCTCCTGGTGTCGAGTCAAAGCGAGCGGTCATAAGGATATTGAAGGCGCTAGTTTTGAAGGGTAAAGGTGTGTTGATTGACTCATCTCCCGTTCGAAGTCCGAGACAGGCATCGGACGAGAGTAGAGGAAGCCCTGGAACTTTCGGCAGCCGGCCAAAGTAAGAAATTCGTGTATTTCTCGGGTTTCAACACCTTCAGCTATCACCTCTAGATCCAGTGTGCTCGCCATCGAAATGATAGCGCGAACGATGCTGGCATCCCCCGGATCACTGAGCACGTCCCGCACGAATGACTGGTCAATCTTGAGCGTATCCAAGGGCAGTGACTTCAGGTACCTGAGTGAAGAGTAGCCAGTGCCGAAGTCGTCGATCGAGAATCGAACACCGTGCGCTCTTAGTGTTTCCATCTTTCGAACCGTATCTTCCACGTTCTCGATGAGCAGGCCCTCGGTAACTTCGAGTTCGATCCTGCCCGCAGGAAGCCGCTCCCGAGCGATGGCACTTAGCACACCGTCGGTGAAGGATTTTTGACTAAACTGCTGCGGACTTACGTTGACCGCGATCGAGAAATTTTCATCGAGCTTCAGCTTTCCCAAACGTGCGGCGATGGCGCAAGCCTCGCCGATAACCCAGTCGCCAGTCGATAATTCAGCCCGCAGTCTTCTGCGACCGAGATAAACCCATCCGGTGGTATCGAACGCCCCTCGTGGTTCCAGCGCAGAAGGAGTTCGGCTCCACACACCTGCATCTGGTGGCTCAACTGAGGCTGAACATACAGCTCCAGACCTTCCCGCCGATCAAGAGCAATTCGGAGGTCTTGCTCCATTTTCAGCCGCTGCGCGAGTGCTTCCTGCATATCCGAGACGAAGAAACGCAGCGTATTGCGCCCATCTTCCTTAGCGCGATACATGGCGGTATCAGCATGCTTCAGCAGGTCTTCAACGCTGCCGGTCGTGTCATCGAGAATGCTGATGCCAATACTCACGGTCACGTGGATCTCGTTGTCGCGAATTTTGACAGGGCGTTCGACGACCTGACGCAGTTCCTCTCCTCTCCGCCGTATCAGTGCAAGGAGTGCCTCGCCGTCTCCATCGAGATCTGTCAGTAACGCTACGAATTCATCGCCACCAAGACGTGCCGCGGTGTCCCCCTCTCGGAGCAAAGCTTTCATTCGATTCGCTATCTCGACCAGGAGTTCGTCCCCAACGCTATGCCCGAGCGAGTCGTTCACACGTTTGAAGAAGTCGAGATCCATGAATAGCAAAGCAGCACGAATCTTACGGCGCTTCGTTCGCGCTATCGCCTGACTGAGGCGGTCATTCAGTAAACGACGATTGGGTAGACCCGTTAGTTCATCAAACAGGGCCTGACGCTGCACAGCCTCCTCGGCGCGCGATCGGAGGAACTTCATTTCGAGGCCTTCAACCAGAATTCGGTTGACGCGAAGGGCAAATCCAATCAGCAAGCACAAGTAAAACGCACTGAAGAACGCCATTGAATAGGCTTCTATACCTCCGATCACCAGAAGGCGTAGGGCAAAAGGAGCGATTGAGAAAACAAGAAACAAAACGCTGGCGGCGGAAAACGCAGACAGAGTAACCACGGAACCCGTACTCATTCCCGTGATTACATAGACGACAAACGACTGGTTCAATGGCGTGTTTTGATCGTAGAAAAGCACCCCAAGCATGCCCCAGATCGCTCCACCCAATGCGGCGCCGATCAGGTTCTGCAGGTAAAAGGTCTGCTTTTCAGATTCCTGCTCGGCCTCACTCAGGCGCCGAAACAGAGTCATCATTCGCAGCCGGTAAATGGCCACCAACATGCTCGCTATGCACCAACCGCATATTGTGTAACGCTCCGCCGGTTTCCAAAGAATCGTTGCCACCAGCAGGGTAGTTGCGAGGACCGCGAAGATCGAGGGGATGAGCGCCGCATAGAAAATAGTCATTCTCTCCATGAATATGCGACGCTGGAGATCGACGGGCACAGGAGAGCCAACCGCTGAAGCCGGAGAACTGGGAATCGAGGTTGCTAAGGTACTACTTTCCATTGAACTCAAGCGACTGCATGCTCCAGAAACTGTCTCGCGCGGTTGGCCGTAGCCGGCGCACGGCTGCGCCCGAAGATGCGCGGCTCCGAAGTAAACGTTAGCGACGAATTACCGCTAATCCGTAGTCAAAGGAAGAATACGACGAGGTTTGGTCAGGACTAGAAAGAAATACTGTGCTGGCTCGCAATTGGTAGAAAGAGCCGGCAGGTTAACGCTCCACTGGAGGTTTAGCTTAGTAGAACAGCTCCAGACTGGGAGCGAGCCTTCACCATGGTGTGGCTTGTGCCCTTCGTAAACGAAGCAGCGCGGTTTTGTCCGCTTAAGCACATTTAGAGCCCGTCGGACTTGAGCCTCCGGTGCGTATGATCTCTCATAAAGATAATGATGACTCTTAAGACAACGCGGCCCCATGTTTGACCCAATGATTGCCCAGATGAGCAGCACGGTTGGCATTTGCCTGCTGATGGCGATCGCTATGATTATCGTAGCGAAGCGCAGTATCAGTTTTCGTGCGGCTACTGCTTTTGCCATTTCTTTTGCGGCAATCGGTATCACCTGGGCTCAAGCGATGTTGCTGCCACCGGCCAGCATAATGACTGGCATCGGCTTTGTGACAGTAAATCTGACAGGCGCATGCGGAATGGCAGCCATGTGGTGCGGCTTTTGGCTACGCAGCGGCCGGCGAATAAGCTGGTGGTTTATAAACTGCCTCATTCTTGGCTGGCTGGCGCCCGTGTTGGCGGTAGAGGCCTTTGCACTGGCTCCAGGGTCGTACATGCCATTTGCGGTCTCCTCCATCGTGATTGGTCTGGTCAGCAGCAGCTGGGTATTGCTCAAGAAAAACGGACGCCACAACATCGGCGATCTGGCACTTGTATCGTCGGCGCTTATCGCGCTGCCGGTCGCAAGTTACGCTTTCTGGATCGGCACAACGCAGTCAGATACCAATCCAGTAGCGGCGTGGGGACTTTACCTGAGCTTTCTACCAGTGCTGCTCTCGGGCGTCGGGCTGTTTGCTCTACTGAGTTTCACATTGGATGCGATTACCGAGTCAGAGGCGCTGGCGCGAACCGATGGACTTACCGGCCTGCTGAATCGGAGAGCGTTTGACGAAGAGCTGACTAAGGTTCACGCAAGAGCGGAGCGCTACCAGAGAGACCTGTCCCTGATCTTGCTCGATATAGACAACTTCAAAGAGCTGAATGACGACCATGGACACCCGGCTGGTGACGCAGCGCTGAAGCGAGTCGCCCGGGTGTTGGAAGATGGATCGCGCCAGATCGACGCCATCGCCCGCATCGGCGGAGAGGAGTTCGCCGTAATCCTGGCCGACACTCCATCATCAGCGGCAATTCAGCTAGCAGAACGTCTTCGCCACGAGATCAGTATCGCTGGCAATGATGCTCAGCCCTTCACTGCCAGCTTTGGCGTCGCAAGCGCCTCGGGGGAGGACTTCCAAAGCGGAGCTATGGCTTTGTTGCGAGAGGCCGATAAGGCTCTGTACGCGGCAAAGAGAGCCGGTCGCGATCGGGTGGAATCACCTGAAGGCAGCGACAGGCCAAGCGCTCTGGGGTTGAATGAAGTGCCAGGTTTGGAAACGGGTTAGGCTGGAAGTCACGAGGTGTGAGCTGACGGAATGGGTCTACTACGCTTGCGGCGTGAAAACTTCGGCCTGAAAACAGCAAGCACGACATTGATCACCGCTACCGCAAGTATCACCAGTGTTGACTTCATTTCCGCCGAGCTGGTCACGCCGAGTAAAGCCGCGTCGAACTCCCCTACTAAAGCCTGGGCGGCTTGCTCTGCTTCGCGTCTTGCCGGGCCCTGAATAGCCACGAGAGTGCCCTCGAAAACACTTACTCCCAAGGCCAGCTTCGCCCACACCCAACCTGCACTTAAGTAAGCATCGGTCCATGCCATCGCAAGAAGACCGCTAACCAATACCATCGCCAGCGACGGGAATAGCACCCACTGAGCGACCAATCCCATCTGGCCCCGGGCTACCGCGTACTCACTCAGAGATTCCGGTGATGGCATGTTGAGCAACATAAGCAGCTGGATGCCGAGCGCCCCGGTAAGACCGATGCTGCCAAACGTGTGCAGGAGCTTTAGGAGTTTTCGGATCTGCATAGTACTGTGACGTGCGCTTGATGAATCTTTGAATCCTTACGTAGCACAACAACTTTTGGAGCGCCGTTCAGACATCATTCAGGCAACATCAGCCTGGGAGCTTATTGGGATCTATTTCCGCACGTACGCGGCGTTGATTCAGCATGTCTTCGGCACTTAGCCGGCGCTCGTTCGTCACCTATCAGCATTTGCCCCGGTCAGCCCCTATCACCAAAGTGGGGGGTTTGGCGGGTTCTCACTCCGGATTAAGGTAGTGATGCCAATACAATCTTGTCGCTACCGAGCGATACGGTCGGTAGCTTTCGCCTAGAGAATTGAGTTGGCTTGGATCAGGACGAGGGCTCAGTCCCTTGATCTCACCGACGGCTTTTACCAATGCCAAGTCACCCACAGGCCATAGATCAGGCCGTCGCAAGGCCATAAGCAGGTAGACGTCAGCGGTCCAGTCTCCGATCCCAGTCAGGGCTGTCAGCTCGGCCCGAACCTGTTCATCAGATTGGCGCTCCAACTCTTCGAGGAAGAGCGTCCCGTCGCAGACCGCGCGGGCGAGCACCCGCAAATAGCGAGCTTTCTGCCGGCTTACCCCCGCTGAGCGGAGATTTTCGTCATCGAGATCAAGGAGTGCTGTCGGAGTGAAGGGTCCCGTTTGCAGCGTTAGCTTCTCAAATGTAGATTTTGCGGACGCCAGGGACACCTGTTGTTCGAGAATGATGTAGGCAAGAGATGCAAATCCCGGTTGACGATAAATCGGCTTTGGCGCTCCGATCCGCTCGACGATTGCCTTGATGTCGGAATCGCGGTGCGCAAGTTCGCGCACTGCCTCAGAGAAACGACGTTGCGTTAACCTCTGCACCAACTTCATTTACTACTCTTTAGACAGGACAATAGTTCAGCCGGAGGCTACTTCCAGGAGTGTCTCTCGTAGTACGCGTTTGAGAATTTTTCCGCTGGGATTGCGTGGGATAGCGTCGGTGAATAACACACGCGCCGGCTGCTTAAAGCGGGCCAGTCTCCCATTGCAGTGCTCCAGGATTGCGTTATCGGACAGGTCTGGATTACCCCTGACAATAACGGCCAGCGGCGACTCTCCCCATCTTTCGCTGGGCTCTCCGATAACGGCGGCGTCCGCGACCCCATCCATCTGAAGCAGCACCGCCTCGACCTCGGCCGGGTATACGTTTTCTCCCCCCGAAATGATCATGTCCTTCTTTCGATCACAGATGGTGACAAACCCATCCGCATCCGCCGTCGCGATGTCTCCGGTGTAAAGCCAGCCGTCTCGCAGGGTCTCTGCGGTAGCGTCCGGTCGATTCCAGTATTCCTTCATCACATGACGCCCGCGAATGATGACTTCGCCAGGTTCGTTAGGCGGCTGATCCTTGCCTGATTCGTCGACCACACGAACTTCGGTGTGCATGAACGCCTTGCCCGTTGAGCCCACGCGCTCCAGGGCATCCGGTCCGGTCAAGAGACACCCACATCCGCAGTTTTCGGTGAGCCCGTACGCCTGATCAATCCTGATCCCGAGATCGATGTAGGCACGAATCGTGGCTTCGGGAACGGGGGCTGCGCCCGCCAGAATGCAGCGTACGCTTGAGTGATCGAACTCCCGCAACGCCGGCACTTGCAGCATAAAATTCAGCAGTGCCGGTACACACAAGGTTGTCGTGATCTGTTCGCGATCAATGGTCTCCCAGATTTTACTGGGGTCGGCCTCGCGCATGATCGTCAGCGCATTCGCCCGATACGTGGCACCAATCATCGGGCCCAGGGCCGCGATATGAAACATCGGCAGAACGATGAGGTACCGATCACTAGCCTGGTTATCGCTGCTGCTCAATAGGTTGATTACGGCCCAGAACATCCCCTCATGCGTGTGTACCACTCCCTTGGGCAGACCGGTGGTGCCAGATGTATACATGATGAAGAGATTGTCATACGCCTCAGCCAGCGTGCTGGGCTCCTCACTGGGTTGTCCTTCGAGCAGTTCTTCGTATGGTGTCGCAAATGCTGGTGGATTCTGACCGATACCAATCCAATGTCTGACAGAAACGCCCTCTTCACCGCGACTGTGAAGCTGTTCAACCACCGAAGAGAACGCTTCGTCAAAAATCAACGCAGTCGCTCCGCCATCTTGCAGAATAAACGCAAGCTCGTCCGCTGTGAGCCTCCAGTTAAGTGGCATGATGACGTAGCCGGACTTCGCGGGACCAAAGAAGCTCTCGACGAACTGGTGCCCGTTGTGGGCCAGAATCGCCACTCGATCTCCGTGCCTGAGCCCACGGGATTCGAGAGCATGAGTGAGCTGATTCGCCCGTTCATTGACCTGCGAAAAGCTTAGGCGCTGCTTCGCAAAAAGGTCGTTGATGAATGGCTGATTGGAATTGCGCTGGGCACGCCTTGTGAGGAATAGCCCCACGTTCATATCAGTTTTCATTGTGTTCACCGTCGTTATAGGTATCGGTTTGTGTAAATAATCGACTGATTCAGCGCAAAACCACGTATTCCGTGCTCTTACAACTGCGCGCCTTCCAGATAGAACAATTGATCGAGAAGATCGCCAGCATCAAAGTGACGCCGCCCGAGGAATGCCGTGGCATGGCGGCCACGCTCACGCATAGCTCCGGGAGAAAGGACGCCCATAGGCCATAACGAAAACCTCTCGAGACGCTCAGTGCCGCGAATGATCCCTCGTTTGTCAAAAAGACGACTGGGGGAATCCTCCGTCGAGAAGTACAGCGACTCATAGCCCAGCAACTGCATCGGCTGGAGTGTGTCATTGCGACCCGGGGTCGCGTCCGCCACGCCGCGCACGTAGTGGCTCCCGCTCTCGATAAGTACCATGGGAGGGTTCGTCCGCAGCGGCTCAGCGAGCGGATGCACAAGTGGAGGCTCCGGCGACTCCATCGCGGATGCGCGAACAGCGATACCTGGCAGCGGATAAAAACTGTGGTAGCAACCGCAGGGATGGACCGAATCGAAAATCAGCGGCCGCCCATCATCGCCGAGAGTGACACGCCAGTGCACTCCGTCGAGTTTTCCGGCCAGAATGTCGAACGTGCCGTCCGCAGGTCGAGCCTCGAACCAGATCAGGTAGTTGAGTTGCAGGCGGACGGCGCCAGCAAACTGGGTCAGCGACGCGTAGGAATATACCGATGGCCGGGAGTCATCGAAACCCAGATCTCCCTCAATCGTTCGCGATGGCACGCCCGGTTTATCGTAGTCTCCGAGCTGTTCTATAGCCCAGACTGGGGAGTAAGCGCTGAACATGGCTTCGAGCGTGGAGTCGTCCGGCAAACGCAGACCCAGAGCATCGCGCCGGCTAGATTGAGGCTCTGTATTTTCAGTATCTGCTAGCCGGTAGTACGCAAGCTGTGATTGGGATGCAAACGCGCCAACCTGAGTGGTGAACGCATCGTACAGCTCAGCTTGCAGCCGTTTTACTCCGGAACGGACGGGTAGGTTAGTCACGGGGTATAAACCCACCGCCCGCCACCAACCGCTGTAATCATCCGGGACTTGGGCAGCGCTGACTAAATCTGCCCATTTCGGTCCCAAAAGAGGGCCTCGATCAATGGCTGTTTCGCAATCGGTCGCGAGATTTCTCTGCGAGCCCCCAGAGACAGCACTATCGTCTCTCGTCAGGCGGTGGAGTATTGCGCGGCGCTCTTCTCCGGCATCGAATAATCGTTGCACCCAGGCGGAACGCTGCTGCATAGACCATTGAGCGTTTGGTAGGGAGGCAAGAAACCGGTTCGTTCCCAGGTAGGGGTACCCAGCTACAGAGCGGGGCTCGCTCACATAGACAGCCTGCTGTTCTGCCAGCAATTCGAGATCGAAGCTCGCACGCTCACAGGCACTGGACGTGGGCCCGGGGCGCTGACTTACACAGGCGGTCAGCAACAACGCCGCTGGAATGAGCAGCATGTGAAATAGTCTTGAAGAGACTTGCAAGTTCGAACATTACCCAGGGATTGGCCCCAACGGGAGTATAACGACGTGCTGGCCAAAGGGCTCGCCGAAGGGCGTCACTGGTCTCTGGGAATTCGGGTAGTTTGCGCTCTATCGATGGCTGCCCGTGCCACGGCGATACGCTGCTCCTTCGTGAGCCCCTGGGATACCTGTACAAGACTTGAATGAATCAGTGTCTGATAACGCGCCGACGCATCGCGCAACTCCGCCAACGCCGACTCCAACTCTTTGGCGCTGTACTCGTCGGCCGTGATGGCACGCTGGACCGCACGCTTAGCCGCCTGCATGTCTCGTCGAATTGGACGCACCTCACGAAGTCGCTTGCGCAGCTGTTGACGCACCAACCTTTGAGTTCCGGGTTCCAGCTTCTGTGCCGCCCACTCCATCGGTGCGGCCCGTCGCTCTGCGGCGCCCTCGGAGCCCACAGAGTTGCGGCCGATCACAAAACCCAGGACGAGCAGGTTTATGGTGAGAGACACGCCGAGGGCCAATGACAAAACGGCTGTTCTACTCATAGAACTCACCGCCGAGGGAGTCCACAAACGGCCCAGTCATCGAGGCCGGAGACAGCATCGCACGCTCTTCAACCTCCCAGCTATCGGCCGGATAGACGCCAGCGCCGTCCATCGGATACGCACCGCTATACATTCCCACTGCTACCCCAAAAAGAAGAGGTATCGAACCCGCCAGCGCGGGCTTCCATAACCCGAACGGCGAATGGGGCAGCAGCCATTCGCTCAGCCTGTCGCCGAGAGTTTTAGGTATGGCGTCAATAATCTCCTCGCGGAGATCGTTCACCGACGGCTGGTAGGTATCGAGCAAAGAATCCAGTGCGCGTGCCCTGATTAGCCAGCGAGAGGCGCCAGGGTTCGCTATCTCATATTGCTGCATCTCGCCTCGCAGTTCCTGGGGCCAGCGCGAAGGCTGGCTGCCATAGCAGTCAATTACGGCTCGAAATTTTGTTTCGTCAATCATGGGCGAGCAGTTCCTTGCGGAGCTTTCTGCGACCGCGGGCTAGAAGTGATTCAAGGGCATCCACCGACACCTCAAGGATTTGGGCCGCTTCTTTGTTAGACAGACCCTGATAGTGGCACAGCAGCAAAGCGCTCCTCTGACGCTCCGGGAGGGCAGCCAGCGCGGCGCGAACCTCGGCGCTTTTGAGCTGCTGATCGTGGCCTTGTTCAATAGTCTGCGTCTCACCGCCGAAGGTTTCATCGTTATCCGTGTAAGTAATACGCGAACTCTTGCGAAAACTGTCGATGCACAGATTATGGGCAATATTGTGCAGCCAGGTACTCAAACGAGCCGTTTGGCTGTCGTAACGGGCTGCTTGGGTCCACATACGCAAAAACGTCTCCTGGACGATATCGTCGGCCAGGTGGCTATCACCCATCATCCTGCGGACGTAGATCGCCAGCGACCGCTGGTGCTGATCCAGCAGTGAACGAAAAGCGCCGCGATCACCATCGGCGACGCGGCGCATGAGCTGCGCTTCGTTATCACGCAGCATAAGTTAACGCATAAGAAAAACCGGCGCGGATCAGGCCGTTAGCCGTCAGCGCGACGCGATCGTCGATGACCACGTCGCTCGTCGAAATGTGCACGCGCTTCCTCTTCGGAGATAAATCCATCGCCGTTAGCGTCTGTCTGGTTGAATCCGTGATCAAGCACCTCATCAAGCGTCAGCACCTGATTACCATCTGCATCCATTTCACCAAAACGCTCGTTGGCAAAAGTGGAGCGTTTCGCCGCACCCTCCTCCAGTGAGCTTTGCAGCTCTTCAAACGTCACCGATCCATCGCTATTCAAGTCCGCCCGCTCGAACATCCGCGGACCACGGCGCTTCTCCGGCAACGCGAACTCTTCTCGGCTGACAAGTCCGTCTCCATCCTGATCCATCCTCAGGATTCCGCCTCCTGGTTGCGCGATTGCGATACCGCTCATGACTAATAGAAAAGCCGTCGTTGCTGTGACTGTGTATTTCATTTGTACTCTCCTTTGGGTGACCATTGCTAACAGGAATCTGAATCTTGCGAGCGTTTGTACGTCACTTGAAGGGGGCTTCCGTCGATTCACACAGGAATTGCGACGGTTTTGCACATTCCGGCTCCGGACCGGGTCAATAGACTCGTGGGCAAGGGGAAAAAACAGCTAAGGGCAACTGGGGGGCCACAAAAGCGGGTGCTGCAGGTTATTTGCTTCAGCAAAAGGCTTGAACTAGCATGCATCGAGAGATCGTTTATGTCGCTGGACAGCTGGGGCATTTACGCACCGCTAACGGGTGCGTGCTGCGTCGCATAGGCACTGTTGATCGGGTTAGCCGCACTGTGACAAACGTCAGAAGGACGCAACATGTTCGACCGAAAGAGCAATAAGAACGCACCGCGCGAGGAGCGCAATAGGGGGCGTGAAAGACAGGAGCCGGCTATACCTGAGTCGGTTTCGCCCGAAGCACACCAGCAATCCCAGCCAACTAGAGGACGTCAGGCCATGATCGGTGCCAAAGTGAAAGTCAACGGAGACATCGTCAGCAGCGAGGATCTGTTGGTAGAAGGCGAAGTTACCGGAACCATCACTCTGACGGACAACGAACTTGTCGTTGGTTCCTCGGGACGGGTCGAAGCTAATGTCAATGCAAAAACCATTCGTATTGAAGGTGAGGTTACCGGCGATATCGAAGGTGCTGAACGCGTAGTGATCTGCGCTTCCGGTAACGTTCAGGGCAATGTGACGGCTCCGCGCGTGATGCTGGAAGACGGTGGTCGCTTCAAGGGCAGCATAGACATGGGCAGCAGTAAGTCCCAGTCGGTAAAAGCTGCTCCCTTGTCAAGGCAAGAGTCAAAGCATGAGTCAAGGCAAGAGTCCAAGCTAGAAATGTCGAAACCAGAAATCGCCAGTATCGACAAAGCCGGCTAACAGAGCTTCTTTATGCTCCTATACGCTCATTCACTTCCTTCTTGATGCACACCGCCTGATGATTCACCAGAAGGCTTCGGCAAACAATCGTCACCGCAGCCTTCTGGCCCCCAATACAAATGAGCAAATTGTTTCGACCCAAGGCACGTCCGATTTAGTCACTCATCGAAGACGTTTGTCGCACTGCGACAAATCAACCCGCTATTTCCGCGTGAGAAGTGGGGGAGGTGTAAGAAAGCCGCAGTCTATTTCTGCATCGAATACGCCTGTAATAGTGCTACCTCCGGCCTCTTCTGAAACCCAATCTATAACCCCGTCAATTACCAGGAACTGCACCTCAGCATGGCCGGCCTCCTAGGACTAGGGAACTCTCTGTCCACCGCGAGTACAAAGCGGTCTGGTGTGGGTAAAGGTTCGTCGCAGCACCAACCAGTTGAGTTAGCAAGTCGACTACTTCCAAAGCTTCTGGATGATGAATTTCTAGAGAAGTTCAACACCCTCAACGTTCTGGACTTCGGTAGCGCGTATGGACCCAGTCTCGAGCTGTTCAATCAGTTTAGCTGTCGGCTCTGCGTACTGGACGTGGCGGAGTCACTCCTTGACTGGTCGCGCGATCTTGCCAAGCGAGAAGAAATGCCGAGTTCGAAGCAAATGGAACACGAGCTCGGAGCTATTCTTGCAGAGCTTCGGGGCGTTCAGTTCGATCTCCTGTTTTTCTGGGACACCTTGAACTACCTTCATCCGCAGGCGCTAGGCGCATTCGCCAACGTGCTCAAACGAGGCGTTTCGGCGGATTTTCGCGGGCACGGCTATCTGCTGCACAAACGCGGTGTGGAACAAAAGCTTCGCTCACTGGGCCTCAAAGATCGCACGGCGATCGCGCTTCGCGGTGAAACCGACGTACCGCTGTTCGCGCACAATCGGAAATTGATCAACGATTCCCTGGCTCCCGATTTGCTCATCGATCATGGGGTGCTACACGGAGACGGTCGCCTTGAATACATGATGGTCAATGGGCGGCGACCGCAACGGGGCGCCAGATCCGCTCGCGCTACCCGGGAGAAATCCTCCAGAGAACCGGTTGTTTCTGGCCGACGCGTGGAATTGACCGCTGACTCGGAAGAGTCCAGCGCCAAGAACCTGATCTTCTAGCGCGACCGAATCGATCACGGTCACGCCACCTTTTCGTAAACCCTCTCATGAGCCAAGGGAGCAATTGGAACTTTGCGCCCTTGGCTGCCGTCGAAGTGATAGCTCTTCGTGGTGACCTTCCCTGATGGCCCTGGGGTGGGCTCGGGCCGCTTGACCAATCTTGCTGAATTCGTGCTCAGCTCGAGTGACTGTGCCAGAAGGATGCACCTCGCAACAATCAACACGTCGCCTGTAGCAACGACAGAAGATGATCCGGACCGCCGGTCCCCGCCTACCGTTAGCCAGTCGCTTGGGTGTGTGAGGTGAGGGGGCCCAATGAGTGAGTTCACTGAGAAAGTTGCTATCGTTAACCTTCACGTAATGAGTTCTCGGCCGTGCCCGACCGATATTTAAACAACAACGATTCTCTCCAAGTGCTCTCTAAACTCTTCTCCCCTATTCTTTTCGTCACCCTGAACCTTGCTCTCACCGCCTGCATAGGCGGGGAATCTAACGTCGAGTGGGGTAATCGTGAAGGCGTGCTTCACATCGGCAACGCAGCGGAACCCCAGGGTCTTGATCCTCACGTGGTGACCGGCGTGCCCGAGAACCGACTGATACGGGCTCTTTTTGAGGGCCTGGCCGTCAAGAATCCCTACACACTCGAACCCGAGCCGGGCGTAGCGGAGCGCTGGGAATTCAGCGAGGACGGCCGGCAGCTTACTTTTTACATCAACCCGAAGGCGCGCTGGTCGAATGGTGATCCGGTAACGGCGGACGACTATGTGTGGAGTTGGAGGCGAGCGCTGCATCCGGATATGGGCAACCTGTACGCCTACATGCTGTTCCCGATTGTAAATGCCGAAGAATTCTCAAAACGCGAAATTACTGACTTCTCAGAGGTCGGCGTGAAGGCTCCCGATCCGTTGACGCTCGTGGTGAGTCTCAAAAATCCCACCCCGTACTTCTTGCAGTTGATGGACCATTACTCCACGTTTGCCGTGCATCCCCCAACCGTGGAAAAGTTTGGAAAAGCTACCGATCGATTCACTAAGTGGACGCGGGCCGAAAACATCGTCAGCAACGGGCCTTTCAACCTGGAGGAGTGGCTGCTCAATCGCCGCATTACCATGCGCAAGAGCGATACCTACTGGGATCGGGACAAGGTAAAGCTCAACAAGATAGTCTTCTACCCGACCGAAAATCAGGTATCAGAAGAGCGGGGGTTTCGGGCTGGCCAGCTCCACTACGTGTATGAGCCACCGCTGGACAAAATCCCGGTATATAAGGAAATGGATGACTCTCCCTATGTGCAGGCGCCCTATCTGGGTACTTACTACTATCTGGTCAACACCGATCGCGAGCCGGTGAATGACCCGCGCGTGCGTCGGGCTCTGGCGATGGCGCTCGATCGCGAGACGCTTGCAAGAACGGTGATGCAAGGGGCTGTGGTGCCTGCCTACAGCATCACGCCACCAGGAACCCTCGGATATCAACCCCCCAGGTTATTCAACTACGATCCGGCAGCTGCACGCGAACTACTTGCTGAAGCAGGCTACCCCAACGGAGAAGGCTGGCCCGGCCTTGAGATCACCTACAACACTCTGGAAAGCCATCGGAAGATCGCCGTCGCTGTTCAGCAGATGTGGAAGGACGCGCTCAACGTCGAGGTTACGATTGCCAACCAGGAGTGGAAGGTCTACCTGGATTCAGTCAGCACCCGAAATTTCGATGTCGCCCGCCGCGGCTGGATTGGCGACTACGTGGATCCGAACAACTTCCTGGATCTGTTCCTCGCCGAGGGCGGCAATAACAACACCGGCTACGCGGACCCCCGTTACGACGACCTGATTCTGAACCAGGCACCTAGCGCCAAAAGCCGCGACGAGCGCTACGCCAGGTTTTTTGAGGCCGAGACGATGCTCATGGAGCAGATGCCGATCATTCCTATCTACACCTATACGAGCCGGCATCTGATTCATCCGAGCGTGTGTGGACTGCCGACGAACCTCATGGACTCCCTGAACTTTCGCTACGTTTGGCTAGATCCTGAGCGCACTACTCCTTCCCAGAGCTGCGACGGCTAGTCCCCGTGGGACGGTTCATCACGTTTCGACTGCTGCAGGCTGTTCCTGTGATCCTCGCTGTGATCACGGTGACATTTTTTCTGGTACGGATTGCCCCGGGCGGGCCGTTCGACAGTGAGAAGGCTGTGCTTCCGGAAGTTAAGGCCGCACTCGAGGCCCAGTACCGACTCGACCTTCCCCTTTTTGAACAGTACACCGCCTACCTCGGCGATCTGGCCAAGGGCGATTTTGGTCCATCTTTCAAGTACCCGGGACGGAGCGTCAATGAGCTGATTGAAGCGGGTCTGCTGGTGACGGCCGAACTTGGCCTGTACGCACTGCTGATCGCCACGCTCATTGGCGGCGCTGCCGGTGTTTTCGCGTCACTCAAGCCCAACAGCCTGCAGGATTATGTCCCCATGTCGCTGGCCATGATCGGCATATGCATGCCGACCTTCCTGTTGGGGCCGCTGCTGGTACTGATATTTGGGATTCGACTCGAATGGTTACCGGTATCAGGCTGGGGCGATATTCCCGGCGATAAGATCCTACCCAGCATCACGCTTGGCGCAGCCTATGCAGCCTACATCGCGCGACTGTCGCGGGCGGGGATGCTCGAGGTACTGAGCCAGGATTACATCCGTACGGCACGCGCGAAGGGACTGCCGGAACGGCAAGTCGTCTTGAAGCATGCGCTGCGCGGTGGCTTGCTTCCGGTCATTGCGTTTCTCGGGCCTGCTTTTGCCGGTTTGCTCGCTGGATCGTTTGTGGTTGAAACCATATTCCAGATCCCGGGGCTGGGACGGTTCTACGTCCAGGCGGCCTTCAATCGCGACTACACGATGATCCTCGGAACCACGGTGTTTCTGTCAACGTTGATCGTGCTGTTCAATCTGCTCTCGGACATTCTCGCTGCGAGCCTTAATCCACGGCTACGGGATCAGTATGCGGCGGGGAATCATGCATGAGTAACCCGGGAAGCATCACTACCCTGGACGAAGCCGAAAAAGGGACGTCGCTGTGGGAAGACGCCTGGGTCCGCCTCAAAAGGAACAAACTGGCTGTGTTTGGTCTCGGTGTACTGACGACGATGATCGTCGTCGCCCTGCTTACGCCGTGGATCGCGCCCTATGCCTACGATGCGCAAAATCTGGATCTGGGAGCGACCCCTCCGTCGGCAGCGCATTGGCTGGGGACCGATATTTTTGGCCGGGATATGCTCACACAGATCATGTATGGCGGGCGCGTCTCGCTGGCCGTTGGCTTTATAGCAACCTCAGTCGCCCTGACCATCGGTGTTACCTGGGGTGCGATTGCGGGATACGTGGGCGGCCGTGTCGACGCGATCATGATGCGTCTGGTCGACATTCTCTATGCGCTACCATTTATGATTTTTATCGTGCTGCTGATGGTGGTATTCGGCCGTAACGTCATTTTACTGTTTCTGGCGATCGGCGCCGTCGAATGGCTTACCATGGCACGGATCATGCGCGGACAGGTGCAGTCACTGCGCCAGCAGGAATTTGTGGAAGCCGCGATATCCATCGGCTTGCCGCCCGCCACCATTATCCGGCGACACCTCGTTCCTAACGCGCTGGGCCCGATCATCGTCTACACAACGCTCACTATCCCGAGCGTGATGCTACTCGAAGCCTTCCTGAGTTTTCTGGGGCTCGGGATACAGCCGCCCCAGACTTCCTGGGGTCTGCTTATCTCGTACGGCGCCGAGACCATGGAGGAGTACCCGTGGCTCCTGATTTATCCCGGTCTTGCCCTAACGCTCACACTGTTCTCCCTCAACTTTCTGGGTGACGGACTGCGCGATGCGCTCGATGTGCGGGGGTCCAAGGACTGATATGTCTCTGCTAAGCGTTCGAGATTTATCCGTCAGTTTTGTCACGCGAAACGGTGTCAACAAGGCCGTCGACGGTATCAGCTTCGACGTCGAGCGTGGCAAGATTACTGCGATCATTGGTGAATCCGGGTCTGGGAAGTCCGTCTCGTGCTATAGCATGCTGGGCCTCGTACCGATGCCCCCGGGCCGCATTGATGGCGGTACTGCGCACTTCGAAGGGCAGGACCTGCTCAGCATGAGCGAGAGCCAGCTCCGGGGAATTCGCGGACGCGACATCGCAATGATCTTTCAGGATCCGATGACCTGCCTGAACCCGTTTTTACGCATCGGCGAACAGATGATCGAACCGCTGGTGCTTCATAAAGGGACTGCAAAACGCGAAGCCCTGCAACGCGCGGAAGCTCTGCTTGGGGAGGTTGGGCTGCGGGACCCTGCATTGACCATCAACTGCTATCCCCACGAACTGTCGGGCGGTATGCGACAACGCGTCATGATCGCGATGGCTTTGATCAATGAACCGAAGCTGCTGATTGCCGACGAGCCGACCACAGCACTGGATGTCACCATCCAGGCTCAGATTCTTGCGCTGATCTCCGATCTGCAAAAGGAACGCGACATCGGCGTCATTTTTATCAGCCACGATCTGGCGGTGGTGGCCGACATCGCCGATGAAATCGCGGTCATGCAAACGGGCAAAATTGTAGAGCGTGGTGATCGCGCCGCGATCTTTGACAACGCCCAACACCCCTACACGCAAAAACTCCTGGCGGCGATCCCATCGGGGCGAAAAGAGACTGCGGATGCGGAACCGGAACCCCTGCTGCAGGTTCGTGGCCTTAAGACTTGGTTCGGTCAGGGCGACAACATCGTTAAAGCCGTCAACGACGTGAGCTTCGACATTCGTCGCGGAGAGATTCTGGGACTGGTTGGGGAGTCAGGGTCAGGCAAGTCCACGATTGGGCGATCACTTCTGCGACTCGTTCCCCTGACGGACGGCCAGATCATTTTCGACGGAGAGGATATCAGCCAGAGCACGGGCCGCCGGCTTACGAACCTTCGGCGGCGAATGCAGATGATTTTTCAGGATCCTTTCGCTTCGCTGAATCCGCGGATGACCGTTTACGATACGCTCGCCGAACCGTTGCTTCTGCACAAGATCGAGTCAAAAAAAACCGTGGCGGCGGCGGTGCTCGCCCTGATGGACGACGTGGGTCTGGCCCGCAGCGCGATTCGCAAGTATCCCCATGAGTTCTCGGGCGGCCAGCGCCAGCGGATTGCAATTGGTCGAGCCCTGGCGACACGCCCCGAATTCGTCGTGGCGGATGAGCCAGTCTCGGCCCTCGATGTAACGATTCAGGCCCAGATACTCGAACTGATGTTAGAACTGGGCCGCGAATACGGATTAACGATGTTGTTCGTATCGCACGATCTGGCTGTCGTACAACATCTGGCCGATCGAATCATCGTTCTTTATCACGGCGAAATCGTCGAGCAGGGCGACGGCCACTCGCTGTTCGATAACCCCGAACAGCCGTACACGCAGAAGTTGTTGAGTGCTATTCCCGGGCGCGCACTGCTCGGCTAGCGAACACGGAGCCGGGCAGCAGCCAGATTATCGCTGCAGCTAAGCCAGATGCTGTGATGCGCCCTACCAGGCTGCTAGTTGATCTCCTCGCCCGCATAAGGGTCAGGTCCGCCAGCCGCGATCCAGGCGTCGAGCTCTGTATCAAGTACCGTGAGCGGCACCGAACGCAGACTCAAAATCTTGTCGTGAAAATAGCGTTGATCAAAGTTCACGCCGAGCCGTTCCTCGGCTAGCGTGCGCTTTTCGCGCAGCATGATCTCACCCAGTTTGTAAGACAGCGCCTGAGCGGGCCAGGAGATATAGCGGTCAATCTCTGTCTCGATATCGTGCGCAGACAACGCGGCGTGTTCCGTTAGATAGTCAATGGCCCGCTGACGCGACCAACCGAACTGATGCAGCCCGGTATCAATAACCAGGCGACACGCGCGCCACATCTCGAAGGTCAGCTGACCAAAGCGCTCATAAGGCGTGCGATAAATACCAATCTCACCACCTAGCCATTCGGTATACAGACCCCAGCCCTCACCGTAACCGGAGAAGTAGTTCTGCGCTCGGAATTCAGGTATCTCGCCGGGAGCTTCGACCGCGATGGCAAACTGCAGTGCATGGCCCGGAGCACACTCATGCAGTGTGAGTGCCGGAATTGAGTAAAGCGGGCGCGCTGGCAAATTGTAGGTGTTCATCAGGCACCCGTTCAGACCGCCTCGACCACTGGTGTATATAGGCGCGATCTCATCGGGCACGGGGCTGATCGAAAAGCGGCGTCGCGGAAGAAAACTCAAAACCTCGGCGAGCTTACCGTCCATACGCTTGGCCACATAAGAGGAATACCCCATGAGCTCGTCGGGTGTTTTGGCGTAAAACCGGGGATCGGTGCGCAGGAATTCGAAAAACTCTTCCATCGTCCCGGAGTACTCGAGCTCTTTAAGGATAGCTTCCTGCGCTCTGCGGATCCTGGCGACCTCATCAAGACCTGTTTCGTAAATCGCCTCGGGTGTGAGTGCCAGCGTGGTGTGCTTCCTAATCTGCGCCTGATAAAACTCGTCACCATTGGGTAGATCCCGAGCGGCGATCGTCTGTCGTGCCGCTGGGAAGTACTCCTCCCGCAAAAAATCCAGCAGCTCCTGATAGGTCGGCACCACCTGCTCACTGATCAGGCGCAGTGCCATCGCCTGAAGCTCTTCACGCTGAGCGTCGGTAACGGTAGGAGGGAGAGACTCAAGCGGCGCCCAGAACGGATTGTCTTGTCCGCTACGCAGGTAGGCTTCGATCGATCCATCACGACCCTTCAGTGAAACCGCCGGTACCGTGTAACCCCTTGCCATACCGGCGCGCATATTCTGCTGCTGGTCAGCGAAGTAGCGGGGAATGTCGCTTATTCGATCAAAGTATCGAAGGTAGGCATCGTAGGAGGCGAAACCCCGGTTTCGCGGATGCAGACGACTCCAGAAAAAAGTATCGGAGTTCAGTGGCGCTTCATAGGCCTTGAACTCCACATCGCTCACCAGCGTCTCGATAATCTGCTCAAACACTGCAGCGTTTATCGCCTCTTCGGCAGAGAGCTTGGATCGATCAATATCCGCAAGCGTCGTCAGTGCTTCGCGCCAATACGCCAAACGGCGCGATTGCGCCGCCTCGTCTACCTCTGGCCATCGATCAGAAGGCTCCCAGTCGCCACTGTCGGTCTGCTGGCGCGCGTTCTCTCGCTGCCGCCAATCCCATTCCGACTCGTACAACGACCGAAGCTGTGCATCGGCAGCGTTCACCATGCTCGGCTCCTCTTGCGGCGGGCTCGCACATGAAACCACCGAGCCGAATACAAGCATCAGAGCGATTCGTAGATACATAAATAGATCTCCTCCAAGCGCGACCATACGCAGGGCTAAAGAGCAGCACAAACGGAAGTTTGAGTCCGCTCTCGATGCAGCGCGGTGTACACTCGCGCGTTTTAATAAGAACAAAAGCCCATGCCCACACTAGGAACACCTTTCGCCCCCGCCGCTACCCGAGCCCTCCTCTGCGGTGCCGGAGAGCTTGGAAAAGAAGTCGTCATAGAGCTCAAACGGCTAGGAGTCGAAGTCATTGCCTGTGATCGCTACCCGAACGCGCCCGCCATGCAGGTCGCCGACCGAAGCTACGTGTTCAAAATGCTCGACGGCGAAGAGCTGCGCAGAGTCATTGAACGAGAACGACCGCACTTCATCGTGCCGGAGATCGAGGCCATCCATACGGATACGCTTTTGGCGCTTGAGAAAGAAGGCTTCAACGTAGTCCCATCGGCGAAAGCCGCGAGTCTCACCATGAATAGGGAAGGTATTCGCCGGCTCGTCGCCGAGGACCTGGGTATTCGCACCTCGCCCTATCGCTTTGCCAACAGCCAGGAGGAATTTCGCGCCGCCGTCGACGAAATCGGGTTGCCCTGTGTAGTGAAGCCGATCATGAGTTCATCGGGCAAAGGGCAAAGTACGATCCGGGATCTGTCTCAGATTGACGCAGCCTGGGACAGCGCACAACAGCAAGGCCGTGCTGGCGCCGGACGTGTCATCGTCGAGGGATGGGTGGAGTTCGACTATGAGATTACTCTGCTGACGATCCGCCATGTCGACGGAGTCGCTTTCTGCGAGCCGATCGGACACCGCCAGGAAGATGGCGACTATCGGGAGTCCTGGCAGCCCCAGGCAATGGATAGCATGGCTTTGGAAACGTGCCAGAACATCGCCGAGCGTGTTACCGGGGCTCTGGGTGGGCGCGGTCTTTTTGGCGTCGAGTTTTTCATTAAAGGCCGGGATGTGTACTTCAGCGAAGTATCGCCCAGACCACACGATACTGGCATGGTGACTCTATACTCGCAGAATTTGTCAGAATTTGCCCTGCACGTTCGGGCGTTTCTGGGGCTTCCGTTGACTGAGATTGGCTTTCGCGGACCAAGTGCGTCGGCGGTAGTGCTGCCCGAGGGCTTCTCGACCAACATCTGTTTTGGGAACCTGGCCGCCGCCCTGCGCGAGCCCGGCACCGATTTAAAGCTGTTCGGTAAGCCGGAGGTTGCTGGCCGACGCCGCATGGGTGTGGCTTTAGCGGGAGCTACCTCGACCGATGAAGCACGTAGCAAGGCAGCGGCTGTCGCCGCCGCCGTGAACGTTGAACTGCGGTAAACGGTATGGCACCGCGCCGGTGCCAGGGCTCTTCCAAGGGCTAGTCGCTCGCAACCTGAGGCCGGGCAAAGCCGGAGAGAGAAGGTCGCGGTCCTCTGGGCCTCGGGAGTACCGGCGTAGGGTCGGTCGGACCGTTGCGACCTCCACGTCGCCGACCGCTGTCGGGCGGGTCTCGTAGCTGTTTAATTCCTAACGATACCCGCTGTCGTGCAACGTCAATCGACAGTATCTGCACCTCGACCTCGCTGCCAACGCTGTACTGTTGAATCGCGTCGGTGTCGTCCGGCTCCCAGGTAATATCGGATAGATGCACGAGACCCTCGATATCCCCATCTATCCCGCCATTTAAGGCACAGAACAGGCCGAAGTCCGTAACGTTCGTAATGAACACGCAAAGACGTTCGCCAGGTTCATGATGCAGCGCAAACACCTGCCAAGGGCAATGTGATTCGTTCAATTGACAGTCCTGGTTATAGCTCGATTTCTCATCGTTGAATTTTAAGGATTATCCTGGCCAACATCTTGATCCAGAATCGAAGATAGCGCAGTTTCGGGATTGGGCAAGAGAATCTCGGATCTTCAGACTTCGACCAATATTCGAGAGATGTTAAAGCCATTCTGGAAAAAGGGATTCAATCGACCTTCGATGCAAAACGGATGCAAAACTGGCAATGATTAATGGTGCCCTAAGAAGTACAAGACCTTCTAGGCCAACTGATGCTGTAGCGGCACGCCATTACTTTCTATGGCTGATCCCCCTCTTCTGCGTTCAGATCCTTCTCGTAGTGAGTGTTCGGGCCGACCCGAGTCGGACTATGGCGCTGACGATCGACGATTTGCCGTATCAGTCGTCGGGATATGAAGACAGCATCGAGCGTGTTCGCTATGTCACTGAAGGCTTTATCAACACTCTTAACAAACACAACGCACCGGCAATCGGATTCGTCAATGAGGCAAACCTGGCGATCACCGGGGAGGCCGCATTGCGGAAGCAGCTGCTGACTAAGTGGGCGTCTGCGGGAGTCGTTCTGGGCAATCACACGTACTCTCATGCCGATCTGAACACAGTGACCGTCGAAGAGTACAAACGGCAGATCAAAGACGGCGAGCGGGTAACGCTAGAAATCATGTCTTCGCAGGGGTCGTACCAGCGGTACTTTCGCCATCCGTACACGCACACGGGGAACACCGAGGCCAAGAAAACGAGCATCAACGCCTACCTGGCAGAGCTTGGCTATGAAATCGCGCCATACACCATCGCCAGCCAAGATTCGTTGTTCAATCGAGTCTACCTTGACGCCCTGTCCGCAGGTGATTCCGAATTGGCAGAGACGCTGAGAATCGCGTTCCTGGATTTTGTGCTGAGAACGACAACTTTTGCTGAAGGCAAAAGTGAGGAGCTGTTTGGAGCTGGGATCCCGCAGACCCTGATTCTTCACGCGAACAGGATTACGGCAGACACGTTGAGCGACCTGCTCACGCGCCTTCAAGCCCGGGGATACAGCTTTATTGATCTTTCCACGGCGATGAAGCACCCCGCTTACAAAACGGACGATACTTTGGTGACGCGTTATGGGCCCTCTTGGCTGTGGCGCTGGAACAAAAGCCTCGGGGCCGGCATCAGCTTTCGCGGTGATCCGGAACCACCTGCCTGGATTGTCACACGGTACGAGCAGTCTGTTAAAACTGAGTAAGCGGGCCGTCACATAGGCCAGGGAAAACGCTACGCACGATTGCCAACCTGGGTAGAGCTCGCAGAGATACTTAGCGCAAACCGCGAGGAACAGTGCTTGGAGATACTACTCAGTCGGGGACCGCTAACGGCGACCGACGAAGCCATCGTCGCTGATGGATTCAGCCAGCATAGCCGCAATACACTTGCTCCAGATTATGAGAAGCACGCCTTCCACTGGCGTGCGGTTGAGGACCAAAACAGCCTGGTGGGTGTGCTTACTTGCGAAGTACTGTGGGACTGGATCTATGTCGATCAGCTGTGGGTGGCGGAGCACCACCGGGGCCACGGGCTTGGTCGCACGCTGATGCAACATGCAGAATCATTCGCGGTAGCTGAGCAGCTCGAGGGAATCTGGCTTTGGACGCAGAGCTGGCAGGCCGAAGGTTTCTATCGAGAACTAGGTTTCGTCGAGTTCACGCGTTTTGAGAACTTCCCCAAAGGTCATTCGCGGATTGGATTTCGTAAGGTCACCAAGTTGAGTTAACAGGCAAACGGTCATCCTCTCGATGGCAAGCTGACGTTTGCACTTGAACGTACACAAAAACACGAGACCAGAGTTTCGATTTATATGACGGATTTACATACGGTTGACTGGAGCGCGATCCCCGCCCCTGTCGATGATGGAGCCGCGAATCACCTCGTGGGAATGCCGTGGCCAGCGATCGAGTTGGAGTCGACTGATGGCATTAACGTCGACCTCTCCAAGCTGCCGGGTAGATCGCTGGTGTACGCCTACCCAATGACGGGGCGCCCCGGTACTCCGCTGCCCGACGGGTGGGATCAGATTCCTGGTGCACGGGGCTGCACGCCGCAGTCCTGTGCATTTAGAGATCACTCAGACGAGCTTAGGAGGCTCGGCGTGTCTGGCGTTTACGGAATCTCCACACAGCGCAGCGTAGATCAGCAGGAGGCGGCGGAGCGTCTACACCTGCCCTTTGCGCTTTTATCGGACAGTGATTTGCAGCTCGCACGCGGCCTGAACCTGCCTGTTTTTCGTGTCGGTGATGCGACCCTGTTGCGACGCATCACGCTGGTTATTGACGACGGTACAATCACCAAGATGTTCTACCCCGTGTTTCCGCCCGACGAAAACGCGCAGGCCGTTATCGACTGGCTACAGCGAGGCGGTTGACGATCTCGCGTGCATTAAGATAGGAATTGGCGCAGAAGGCATCAAAGTAATCGCTTGAGGTAAAAGCTCGTTTTAGATCAGGTGCGTTAGCCCGTGTACGAATACGGACCGATCGCTTGGATCGGGATAGCTGACCGTGATCAGAGACCTAGCACCCATATCCTCACCCTGAACAATCGTAAATTCATCGCCATGCGGCCAGCTCTGATCGCGGAGCAATCCAGCAAATGCGGCAGCTGCAGCTCCGGTTGCCGGATCTTCGAGCACGCCACCAGATGCAAAAGCGTTGCGCACCGTAAATCTCCGCTCCGCATCAACGTAAACCAGCATGATCGTGACGAACCCATGCTCGCGCATCATTCTGCGCCCTTCATCCAGATCGTAGCTCATGCGCCGAAGCACCTCCCGATCTTTCAGCGCCAGCATAAGGTGGTCGGCGCCGCCGTGAATCCGTGCCACCGGCAGCCGGGCGTCGAGATCATCAGTGTCAAAACCAAACAGCGACATCGCCTCGTCAGTTTCGTGCTCCGTAGCCAGCCCATTGGAGGTTGGCGGCGATCTAAGCGTTGCTGAGCACTGACCCGCCTCCCTCCTTCCATCAACGGTAATGCGTGCCGAATTAAGGATCAGTTCGTACCGATCCGTTCCAAAGCGGCGCGCGAGGGCTGCTCCAAGGGCAATTGTGGCGTGCCCGCAGAAAGGCACTTCGGTCTCCGGTGAGAAGTAGCGCACCCGCCAGATCTTCGATGATGGTCCTTCATGATGCGCAAACACAGTTTCTGAATAGTTCACATCCGCAGCCACGCGTTGCATCTCGCCAAGCTCAAGCGGTTGCTCCGTGACAACCACGCCCGCAGGGTTGCCACCACTCTGCCCGTCACTGAATGCAGCTATCCTTTCGATCTTCATCGATGTTGTCCCTGGCCCGCATCCCTTTACGATAGCAGCAAAGCTCCAGGCCGCACGGCCTACACATAGCTGGGATCAGCATCGCTCATGTGCGTTGCTAACCAGGTAAGTGCTGGGCTAGTGAGGGCAGGGTCGTAGATGTCTCGCAGCGCCACGATCCCGTGCTCGGACGTTGTAACCTCTGTTGCAACGGGCGCCGTAATACCGCCGACGGACGCTCGTCCGTAGCCGCTGATCAGTTCCACACGCACACAATCCGGCGAAAGACGGAACATCGACTGAATGTCGAGTATTCGGGTGTCCATCGTAGCGTCGAAGTTTTTAGTCGATCGTTTAAACGCCTCAATGATCGGCTGGCGCCCCTCAATATGGCAGGCAAAAGGCACACCCTCGACCGTATAGCGGGCATCTTCTGCGAAGCACTCCGCTACGTTCGTCCAGTCTTCCGATTCAAGCGCCTTTTCAAAAACATCGAAGTAGTGAAGAAACTGACCCATGGTAGCCACTGACACGCTAGAGACCTCCGTCTGATAAGCACAAGATAGTAATTACTACTTTGCATAGAATAGCAAATACTACTTACAGTTCAACCAAGAGGATTTCCCAGCGATACAGGATGGCTTATGAGCTCCACACGAGACCGGCTGCTGGATGCAGCAGCTGACATTCTGGACTCCGATGGCGTTGCACAGCTAAACACCAATGCACTCGCAGCCCGGGCCGGTTTCACCCCGCCCACGGTCTACCGCCATTTCAAAAACAAAGAAGAAGTAATGAAGAGTCTCGCGCAACGTTTCATCGCTGCAGAAAAGCTTTGGCTGGATGAGGCTCGCAGCTCATTTAGCGCGGACTCGGACCTGGAGTCCGTGATCACGACCGTGATCGACTCCTACTGGGAGTCCGCTAAACGGCACCGAGGTGTCGTTGCCCTTCGCACAGCCATGCGCGTTTGGCCAGACCTTGGAGAAGTAGAAGAAGAATCGCTCGCAGCATCCACCACTGCCCTCGCGGGCATCCTGAAAGTGTACTACGCCAAAATGCCTCGGAAGGAGTTACTTCGCGTTGCACGCTACGCGGTGGAGTTAATCTGCTCGACCGTCGATCGATGCTACCCATTGACCCCGGCAGAGCAGAAATGGCGCATGGAGCAGCTAAAGGCGAGTGTGGTTGTTTACCTGACGAGCCTGTCCTAGATTGAAAGTGCTAGGGAGAATCAGCGGTGGCCGACGAACGCCGACTTGACACTAGTCACGCCATAGCGGTCGTTCAGATAGACGCGTCAATTAGCTGTGAAAGGCAGCAGTAAGGTTGCTGCGGTCATAAAAAACCCAGCGCATGGCCGGGTGTCGTTCATTCTTGGTTTATTGCTCATGGTTGGTGTCGCAGTCTCCTTAATCCGATCAACCCTACACCGATCAGGCCAAGAGTGGCGGGCGCCGGTACGGTAATTTGAGGCGAAGTCGGGGATGAGAATTGAATCGTGTACGTGCCAGACAAATCAAAGAACCCGAAAGATAAATCTGACGACCCAGTTAACGGCCCGAGTCCCGCAGTGTCGCTGAAAAATAGATTGGTAATGTTATCGCGCCCCTGATTATCGTTAAAGGCAATCAGCTCCACGCCCCCAAGCAGATATCCGGTAAAATCCGTACCAACACCGAATAAATAGCTTCCAGCGGCCAGATCGACCGATGGTTGCGAAGAGCCACCCGAGTCATCGTCCGACGCAACCACAAAACCCGCTGTATCTGTCACCAAAAACTCGGTATCTAAGATCGAAGACACCGTTGCCGTGACACTGCTAGAAAAGCTGACCGCAAAGAGATCCAGGTAATCCTCGGCTGAGAAGTCCAGTGCGCCCGAAATAGAATCGACACCACCGCCAACGGACTGCGCCGCGCCTATCGTGTCCCCCGCGTCACCGACCTCAACAATCAGTGCAGCATGCGTAACGCTGGTACCAAAAATGGCGAGAATCATTGCTACGTACTTGGTGATTTCCATCTTTACGCCTCGGACGTTTACTGTATTGGCCTAAAAAAAAGACACAGGTCAACAAAAAAGGAGGATTTACAATCAAAGAGTTAGTCGGCGGCTGCGGCTTTTGTAATACGCGACTTGTAAAAGTTACTGACACGGCTGGGTAAACTGTCGAGCCCGCAGAAAGGGCAAATACCGAAAGGACCGACATCCTGACCCGTTAGAGGTTCGAACAGAATAGTCGAACGCGTCGAACCTGGCCCGAATAGTTCTCCACTGTCATCGAAGAGGGATTGCTCGTACCCCCCAACGTCACCGCCACCAAAGTCCCAGACAAAGTCACTGATGAGCAGTGCAGCGTCGTCCCATACGAAAGAACCGACTCCTCCATCAGGAGTCACCGCAGTAGCTCCGTAGGTTAATTCGAAGTTTATCAACGCCGCGTTAACGTGAGCAGATGCAATAAAAGCAATCGTCGAAAGGAATTTGGCTACCGTTTTGATCACATCTAGATCCCTTCTGGTGCCCGGCAGCAAATACCACCGAGCGGGGTAAATAGAGACGCCCACAAAGACGGGGAGCGAAGGTTTGCTAAATCGGCCACCCTAGCTAAATCTCAGAAACTGTCTCCAATGGTCTTCGCTAGTAGCCTGTCTCTGCCCAATCAGGGTTGCATGTAGGCACTTTGGAAGGACACCTAGCAATCTTTCTGTGACGTCTTTCGTCGCGTCAACTGCAAGATATACGGCAAATGTGGAAGAAATATGGAAGTGCTCGATTAAGATCTTCAATCAGTCGACTTCTTTGCTATGGTCCAGTTCCACGACGTGGATCAGTCTCTCAAGTTTCCTGAGACTCGAAATTATCCGGACGGGTCACGGTGACACCTGCATTTCAAAAACACAGTTGACACACCAGGGAAAGCTCGTTGTTACAGAACCGGTCTTCCACTTGGTGGTTTCAGGAACAATCCGGATCGGAACTCTCACGTTACTAAAGACAAATCCAAGTGTTTGGTCCTCATGCACGCTGGGTGGGCATGGATCATAAAGACCAAGCTCCCCAGCCCCCATTGATGTGAGCGTACTCCTGCTGTGTGTGCCGCTAAGAGCGGCTGACGGCGACTGTGACTGCGTATCTGACGAGCTTGGCGTAGCCGTTGGTATGCAAAACCCCAGAGCCAGTCGAAAGGTTAGGAGTTAGCTGAGCCGGTCTTCTTAAGCGGCCATTCGTAGAAACACTCAACAAGTAGACTACAGGCTAAATCGGATGAGCGCCGGGCAGTTGTGCTCGATCATGCTGAGGTGGCTGATCACCGCTACGCGACAATCCCAGTGCAATGGGGGTCAAACGCTGCCTGAATCAGTTGAGTGTTTCAGTCTGTAATTCAACTGACTTGCTGGGATGCACGCTCGCGGCAAGTATCGGTTGGCCGTTCTGGTCTTCCGGTTTTGGGTCTGGCGCATCCGCTCTCGCGGTGCAAACCCGAACCGGTTTTGATACTTGCATTGACCCGTAGCCGCGAAGATAAACCGTTCGTGTAACTTGCTCGCGACTGTACTGTAAGCAAGGTGGTTGCGACGAACAGGCTGGCAATACTAAAAACATTGCGAGCATTGAAAAGGCAATCCGCTGCTGTTTCTTTAAAGCAAGCTTATAGGCCAGCCCCGTGACGCTTCTTTGTGATGATGGTCTTGATGTAGCTTCGGTCTCGAACATCGTTGATCTTCCCCCGTAAAGTTCGAGACAGAGGATCTATCTGACAACGTCTATTTGTGTCAGCGAGGCGCAAAACTATTGCAAGTAATTTGCAAACCAGATGCCGATGGGGGCAGTTAGCTAAGTAACACCGATACATTGGTGCTGGCGGGCAATGCGGATGGGCTACTACAACGGGAGTGGTCCTCGCGGATAGCCGTTTTTTGACTGAACCGCAGGTCTATCTAGTGATCAGGAATTAATCCCGATATCGCAGCCCTCATCTTCGTGCGGCGATACCTCGAGCGTCGAGGGCGAAGGAGCGTCATCCACTCTACGCTGTGCCACGATGGCGTGCCGTGCACTTCTCCCGAACAACTATATTGCCCTGAACGTTTATTGAAGACTTTCGCATGCACCAAAGGGGATCAGTGCAAGGACTGAGTGTCGGTGTCTCTGGTCGACCCACGCAGCGGTGGTTATCAGGGTAGAGATGAACAGAGCTTTGAATGCGCGGTGGCGCACCAGCTTAAAAGGCGGCTAGCTGAATAGTCACGCCATCGGACGCGCAGTCCGTAAACATGCTACGGACTACGCGCAATTGGCTAACTCATGCAGGTATGAGAGGTTGTATCGCGTCCGGCTGCGCCAGCCAAAGTGCTTCAAACTCCGAAAAGCCAAACGTACTCACCGTTTCGCCGTCGGGACTGAGGACTTCATAGATGACACCGTCGGTACCCACATTGCTGAACCAGGCAATACAGTCAATGTCCCCTCCGCCCTCGGTATGGGGGGCTCCTCCAGCAGATTTCTGGACGAAGCTCGCGGTAGGTCGGATTTCTGTCAGATCACCGTCGGAGTTATATAGACGTAACTCTCCCTGAATAATAAAAGTACTGTAGTCCGCGTGATGCCGGTGCAGGAACACGCGCTCGTTGGCTGCAAATTTAAACAGCACGTCAACGAGCTTTCGCGACCGATCCACATTCAAGATGTGGTACCACATGTGGTCAACCCCATCGAACGTATTCCAATTGACATTCGATTGATCGAATGTGGCTGCAACTTTTGCCGCGGCCTCGCTGGCATTTCCGTGCATCGCTAATGCCCCAACGGTAGTAGCGATTACGCTGAGACTCTCACGCCGTGTAATGTTCGTCATGTTATCCCCCATAAACTTCTGTTGTGTTGACTGTTTTGATGAACGTCGTGCTCGGCAAAGAGAGAACACGTCGGGTAGCCGGGCACTATTACCGACTGGGCGTGCGTTCTTTACCGCATCGACAGTTCATCGGTCATCAGAGAAGCACGCCGATCTTCAGACGGTGTGAGATTTCCGCAAGAAATTTGCAAGAACGATGCAAGAAACGCCAGCTCGACCATTCGATCATCACTGAACGATGGGGCATGCCCCATGTAGAAGCGGCGGTTTTCAGTGGACGGCACGTTTGCGCAGGCGTAGAGGTATAAAGCCCGCCATCTTCACCTATACCCACCAACGCTGGCTGAATCTAACTCACGCGACGCCCTGAACAGAGCAGTCTCGAGGCTCACTCGCCAGCAATCTGATTGTCGATAGGATCTTTCAACGCATAGGCGATCACATAGCCGCCTTTGCCGTCGCGAGTTGCTCGCGAATCCAGGTACTCTCCAGTAGCTGGATCACGGGGGTAGCGCCAGGACGGATTTGGCACCGTGACGATAAGTATCTGACGACCGGATTGAGATTCATACGACATGGGAGTCGATTGACCGTTGCCCGGGAGTCGTGTGCTCCAGACTTCTTTACCGGTACGCACCTCGAAGGCTCGCGCGGTAGCGTCCATGGTAGAGCTGATAAATGTAAGGCCGCCGCGCGTTGTAAGTGAGCCTGCGCGCACGGCTGTGCCCACATCGATAGCTAAGCCACTGCGTAGATTGAACGGACCGGAGTCTCGCATATCACCTAGTGGCCGCTTCCAAAGCAATTCACCAGTGTTCAAGTCAATTACAGCGAGCTGAGACCATGGGGGTTCGAAGCATGGCACTCCGGTACCCAAACGCGACATAAAAGGTCTGGGCAGACCAAAGTACTTCACTCTCATCTGGTCGTAAGGGTCTGAAGCATCAGGCTCTGGCAGGGGCTCGATTGGAGCGTTTTCGTCCAGACGAACGGCAGGATGATCGGGTCCCAAAAGCCGAGCAGCACGCGGACCCGCAGCTTGCACCTGCTCCGGAGTAACCAGCAGCAGTTGGTGCGCGAGTAGCATGGGCGCAGCAACCAATAGCCCGTGATCGGCATCAACCGAAACACTGCCCCAGTTGAAGCCACCGAAATTGCCTGGCGCAATCAGGGTGCCAGTGCCCGTCGGCGGCGTGTACATACCGTCATAGCGCATTAATCGATATTCGATGCGGCAGGCCATCTGGTCAATGGGCGTCAAACCCCACATGTCTTTTTCTTCGCGAAACGGATGAAAGTTGGGCAAGGATGAGAACGGCTGTGTGGCAGAGAGGTACTCGTCTATCTCAGGAGCTTGAGGCACGGGCCGGTCCTCAAGGTCATCCACCGGTGTGCCATCCCGGCGATCCAGTAAAAAGATCTCGCCCATCTTTGTTGGAATCGCGATGGCTGGAATCTGCCGCTCATCTCGCGTGACCTCGACAAGCACCGGCTGCGCTGGCACATCGTAGTCCCAGATATCGTGGTGAACGGTCTGGAAAGTCCACCGTTCACGGCCTGTACTTGCATCGATAGCGACCACCGCAGAGGAGTAGCGGTCATCGAAGTCTCGCCTTTCGCCACCGAAATAGTCGGGATTGGCGTTGCCGGTGGGTGCGTAGATCAGGTCGAGATCGGGGTCGTAACTCATGACGGACCACACGTTCGGAGTACCGGGTGTGTAGCTTCGCCCTTCGGGAGGCAATCCGCGGTTTTCCGGGTCGCCCAGATCCCAAGCCCAGGCCAGGTCACCCGTCACCGCATCAAAAGCACGCACCACTCCCGATGGAAGACCCAGGCGCTGACTATCAAGGACTAAACCTCCTACAACCAGCTTATCCCGCGCCACGGTTGGCGGAGATGTGTGGTAATACTCCTTCGGAAGATGCTCACTCATACCGACGCGCAGATCGACAACCCCGTCATTGCCAAAGTCCGAACAGGACTCTCCGGTGTCGGCATTCAAAGCGATGAGCGTAGCGGCCACTGTTGCCGTGACGATACGTCGCTTGCATTCCCCGACATACTCTGGCGGCGCTTCGTGATAGGCCACGCCCCGGCAGGTGATGGCGTACTGATGTTCATCGGGCGGCTTGATGCCGGGATCAAAACGCCATACCTCGGCGCCCGTCTCTGAGTCCAAAGCAATAACCACATTGGCCGCGGCACAAAAATACAGTCTTCCGTTTATGGCCAACGGTGTTGCTTTGAAGTCTTCCTCAACTCCTGTTCGATAGCGCCAAATTTCATGAAGGTCGCCAATCGTGTCCGGGTTGATCTGCTCTAGAGTGGCGAAACGCGATCCCCCGGCTGAGTTACCGTAGTGTGGCCAGTCAGCAGTGAATTCCTCGGGGGTATCGCGTACGCTCCCGGTTCCGTGGTGTTCGTATCCTGCCAAACCGGCCAGAACGAGCATGCCTACAATCGCCACTGCAGGCGCACCCACTAACCACGGCGTCACGGAGCGCTGATCTTTCTCTGCCGCCGCATTCTTGAATCCCTCGCGAGCCCATGGTGTTACTAGATAAGCTGCGAAACCGAGCCAAAGAGCAACCCGGGGAAGCAAGGCAAAAAAATCGAGACCGGATTCATAGAGCGACCACAACGCGGTTCCCGCCAAGAGCGCGCCAAACAGTAGAAGCGCTGAGGCGCGTTTGCGCAGCAGCAAGACGCCGACGGCAATGGTAGTAAGGCCCGCAACGGCGTAATACGCACTGCCGCCCAGATACAGCAGCCATGCGCCGGGCAGTAACAGCAGCCCCCCGACCAGCAACAACAAGACTGCAAAAATCCTGTTTGCTATCACTCGCATGTTCATTGTGGTTCCCTCACCAAACCGACCTACTAAGCAATTGGTTGTGTCACATCGGATGGATGGTGTGACCGCCATCGAGAATCATGCAGCGCCCAGTCATGAAGTCACTTTCATCAGATGCGAGATATACGGCGACACCTTCCATATCTTCGAGTCGGCCAATTCGACCGATGGCTGAGCGCCGACGTGTTGCCTCCTGAAACGCCGCACTGGTATCCAAAGACATCTCGGTCTCGATGTATCCGGGCAAAATTGCATTCACGCGGATTCCAGCCTGGCCGAGTTCCAATGCCAGTGCCTGCACGAGGCCAATTACCGCAGCCTTGGTCGTGGAATAACCGGCTGCCCCGCCAGTACCGAGTAGCGCGGCCACCGACGAGGTCACGACCAGCCGTCCATGTGCCTTTCGCGCGATTAAATGGTCGGTAACGGGCTTCCAGGTCTCGACGACGCTCATGAGGTTCAGATCGATGGCCTTCAGCCATTCGCTTCGCGAAGTCTTATGCGACATGCCACGAAACCCCGCGCCGCCGGCATTGGCGAAGCAACTGTCGACTTGATCGAAACGAGCAAGCGTAGCCTCGAACGCTTCCTCAATCTGCCCCTCATCGGTAACGTCACAGTTAATTGCCGCTACATCACCACCCAGAGCTCGCAGCTCTTCAGCAGCCGCAGCATTTTTAGCTTCGTTACGGCCCCAAATCGCAACTTTTGCTCCTTGCTTCACGAGCCCGCGGCCATAAGCCAGGCCAAGACCTCCATTCCCGCCGGTAACAATCGCGACTTTGTTGCTTAAATCAAACATCATTTCTCCCAACTCAGATTCCGTTGTCTGGAAAATTCGCCGCCGAGTAAACAGACTCTGGAGGCAGTGTTTGCAGGCCAATGAGGTTGCCGTCAGGGTCGCGGGCAAACAGGATATCCCCGCCGTCCAGCGAGCCTCGATCTGCGACGATCTCACCACCGGCGGCCAGCACGCGCTGTCGAGCCTGCTCAAGGTCGGACACATCGAAGACGATCATGTTGTAGCCGGGCGCATCGATCGGGCGAGGCTGCGCCGGGATAGCCGTCGGGTGGCTGTGGTACTGAAAGATCTCTATTTCCAGGTTGCGCAGCTGGAACCAGGCCATCTCAATTTTGCTATCGGCAAGACCTGAGACGCGATCGATGTTTTCGCCACCGACGGCAATCCACTTACCGACGTGGCGCGGCTCCTGCCCACCCAGAAAAGCGCTGTAAAAGTCGATCAGTCGATCGATATCTGGCGTTGCGAGCGACACATGACGGACACGGATCAGGTTTTTCACCGGGCCTGCTTGATCGAGTTTCGTCAAGTCCACTTCTTCGACCTCTGTGATGATCCCGTCCTGGTCTTTTACATAGCCGTAACGGACTGGGTTCTTGGGGTTCAGTTGGACGAGGTCTGTATCGCCGATTGGAATGGCGCCGGCTTCGAGGAACCGGCGATAGATCTCTGTTTGCTGTGCCACCTGAAAGCACACGTGGGAAATGCCGGGGCCCTGCACTTCGACCGCATCGAACTCCCTACCGCGCTGAGAGCGGTCAGCGAACGTCATTAGTCTCAGCTGAGCATTGGTTCGACGGGTCAGATGCGTCTTCACAGCGCCGTCGCCACTATCAACGAGCTGACTCAGCACGTTTCCCTCGGACAGATCGGTGGTAACCAGCGTTGTTGCGTCGACGGCGTCGACGTAGAAGCGCTCCGCTGCATCGAGATCGCTGACATGTACCCCGATGAAGTTCACACCACGAATGACCGAGTCAGGAATCGGTGCGTCCGACGGGGCGCCCGAGCGACCACAGGCCGCGATTGTCAAGAAAGCGCAGAGAATCAAGAGAAATCGGTGCATAGCAACCTCGGATAGGTTCCTGCCTTTGACCGGTCGCAAATCGAGCTTTTATGGGAGATCCGGAGGGTCCATCCCCCCAAATGTCCATGCGGGGCACATTCTCGGTCTAACAGGGTCGCAAGCATTTTAATGATTATTTATGTATTTAGGTGCTTTTCAGGGCGTATATTTTGGGCTTAATATACCTTTAAATAACTATTAGTCCAATAAAAGGATATCTCATGGCAAAATATTCGAACCAATCGCGAGTTGATCAAGCACGGATCGTCAAAGGCCTGCTCGCGGCGTCCGTGCTGCTTTCTCACTCGTCCATGGCGCAAGAACCGGAATCTGGCACCGCCAGGGCGGACAACAAAATTCTCCCGGTGATCGTTGTCACCGCTCAGAAGCGTGCCGAGGACATTCAGGATGTACCGCTGGCAATTACGGCCTTCGACGAGACACTGATTGAAGACAAGGTGATTGACGATGCCGTAGATCTCAGCTTTTCCGTGCCGAACCTTACGTTCGATATCTTCGGGGCTTCTCTTAGAGGCGTCGGTAATCTTGCAATTTCGGCAACTGCTGAGTCGGGGCTTGGTTACCACGTGAATGGGGTGTACCTGGGCTCAGCCGCGATCGAAGCCGAGTACTTCGATGTCGAGCGCATTGAAGTCCTGCGTGGCCCGCAAGGCACGCTCTATGGCCGCAACACCACTGCGGGCGTCCTAAACGTCATCACGCAGAAAGCAGGTGAGGAGTTTGAAGGCTACGTCACAGGAGGTTACGGCAATTTCGATTCGAGAAAACTCCGGGGAGCCGTCAACATTCCCATCACCGATGACATCTCGACGAGGCTAGCCGGTTTTTACCTGGATCGTGACGGCTACGCCGATAACGTGTTTACTGGAACCGATGTCGATGACCGCGAAATGTTAGGGATTCGCAGCAGCACACGCTTTGAGTTTGCAAACACGAGTGCAGACCTGGTGCTCTCCTGGTTCGAAGAGGACGATCGGCGTCTGCCGCGAACAAAAGTGCTGTGTGTCAAAGACGCGGTCCTCGGCTGCTCTCCGTTGGCGAACGGCTTCGAGGTGCCAGATTCACGAGGCACTTTGTTCAATACCCTTGGTGCCCTGACGGGGACAATACCCACAGGGTTCGGTCCCAACGCGGTTGATTACTACGCAGGCAGTGTGAATCCCGCTGACAATCGCACTCTGAATGAAGATTTGGATCCCACGCATTTTGTCGAAGAGTGGAGCGCACTCCTTGAGATCGAACACAGCTTCGGTGCGCTGACGCTGACCTCACTCACCAGTTACCACCGCGTAGAGCGAGAATTGTTCAAGGACTTTGATCGCTTCGTTGCCTCGCTTGACCTTCTGCGCCCTGTGACCTTCGATGCCTTCGCAAATGGCAATCCCATTACCACTGAAAGCATCCTGACCGGGCGCCGAGACAACAGCGAAGCGCGTGAATACTTTCAGGAGCTGCGGCTCGCGTCGTCCTTCGATGGCGCATTTAATTTCTTGATCGGAGGCAACTACTACGACCAGGAAAGTGAATCATCGGCCAACTTTACCCATGTGACGATCGCCGCCCAGCAGCAGCTTACGGGCCTGCCCGACACTTTCGATTCTCTCGTGACCGAATCTAATCCGGTAGAAACCCAGAGCTTTGGCGTGTTCGGCGAGGTCTACTTCGACGTGTCTGACGTCACCAGGCTGACTGGCGGTCTGCGCTACTCGTACGATGACAAGACAATTCAGACGCGGCAGATCTTCCTTAATCCTCAACCAGATCTCAGTCTGCCGCCCTTTACCGAGGGTGAATTTGATAAAGGTGTGTTCACGGGTCGCCTCGTAGTCGATCATCGACTGACCGATGACCTACTGGGCTACGCAAGCATCTCGCGAGGATACAAAGCCGGCGGCATCAATCCGGGCGAGGTGGGAGTTGATACCTCCGGCTTTGAACCGGAGTTCCTCAATGCTTTTGAAGTAGGCCTCAAGGGATCGAATGCCGACGGTTCGCTGTCTGCGAGTCTGGCAGCGTTTTACTACGACTACGAAGACCTTCAGATCGGGCAAACAACTGCAACTGCTGCGCTCACGGTAAACACCGATGCGACGGTCTGGGGTCTGGAAGGAGAATTTGCATTCCGACCAACTGAGAATCTGCAGATTGATGGAAGCGTGAGCTACCTGAACTCTGAAGTCGAGAACTTCGCATCAATAGACGAGACGGATCCCTTTGGCTCAGCCCCCGGAACGCAAGTGGCCTCGGTGACAGGGGGCGTGGTGACCAAGGATCTGGACGGGAACGAACTTCCGTTTTCTCCTGAGTTTAAGTTTGCACTGGGGATACAGTATGACTTTCGGGTAGCGGACTGGACTGTGTCACCACGGCTGGATCACTATCAGCAGAGTTCGTTTCAGGCGACGTTGTTCAATAAACCAGCGGATGAGTTCGATGGTTACAGCCAAACCGACCTGAAGCTGCTCATGGTCCCAGGCAATGGCAACTGGGACATCCGAGCTTACGTCAAAAATGCCTTTGATAACGATGACATTACGCGCGTCTTACCGGCCGGTCGCCTTGTCGGCCGATTCCGTGAGGTGGTCATCTTAGAGCCTCGGACTTTTGGGGTCGAAGCAACGATCCGCTTCTAAATGGCAAGGTGCGCGACCAGGTACGATCACCTGCCGGCGTCAGTCTCTTAACGCTTAAGCTTGCGTTTGCGGATCATATAGTCGTCGCGAATTCCGTTGACTGAGCCGATGATCATCGAGACCGTAATCTCGATGAGGTCATCAAAATCAATCTCGTGTCGAAGCAGATAGGCACCGGCAGCGGAGGGTACACCGAAAGAAATATCAGTGACCGCTCTTGCGACATCCATGGGGATATCAAAATTGCGGTTAACGATATTGGCGAGGTAGTCCACTGCACGTTCGCGATCAAAGGCTGTTGGATCTTTGGTCGCCGAAATCGCAGGATCGGATTGAAGTCTTTCTATCAGCAACCCCTTTCTTGCGATATTGCCGAGATAGCTTTTGGTGATGCCGCGCACCAGCTCTTCAAACGTTTCTGCTGCCTCTGCGGCAGCGAATTGTGTTTCGCGCAAGTACACAAGCTCGCGCCGCAAGAGTTCACGCATCAGGTCCTGGATACTTTCGAAATAACGGTAGATCAGCGACTTGCTGACGTCCGCGTGCTTCGCTATTCGCTCCATCGAGAGCTGTGATATGCCGTCGCACTCGATGAGAGTCGCTGCCGCATCAAGCAGCATTGAGCGCCGGACTTCCGGAGAGTATCTACGCTTACGAGTGTCTCGGGCTGCGTGTTCAGTCAAAGATGTAGCTACACTTTTTACTGGTTATAGGCTTCGCAAAGAGCGCGGTTAAGTCTTCGCCACTCGAATCATGCCTCTGCACTTCGCGGAAACTCGCGAGACGCCAAACGCGATCGTTAACGCTGCTTCGTCGTGACGACAGCAGAAGAGCTCTCGCGACCACGCGCGTCATCGACGAAATCAGCATACCAAGTGCGCAAGCCTCGGGTAAGCATCAACTATTGCGAACAACAGTGAGAGGGTAGGTGCAAAACCTGATCAGCGTAGCGGGTGTTGGCTGAGAAAGAAATCCGGCAGCTGAAGAAAGAGTTGAAGCGCGTTACTGAGGAGCGCGACGAGAGAGCTACATCTGCCGCTTTCGAGACCTAATTTAAAACGGAGACGGTCTGACATGAACCCACGTAGATCAGCAAACTTTGAAAAAACCTCGGTGATCTTCGCACATACCTTTTCGCTCTCTAACCGCACCAGCAAAGCTAATTCCAAAACATGTACTACGTTCAACTTAGTGCTAGATCAGTGACCGCTTCTTTTGATATCAATTCCCGGTGCTGGCTCAGTTTGAAATTGCTCGCCTCTTGTAGGGTCCGCGTTTATTCGGTGACGGTGCTCTTTCATCAATCAGGCTTACGATGAATTCTGGATCATAGACTGATTCAGCAATTCCGGCTTCCATCGCTGGCGTCACTTTCAGTGTGTTGTGGATGCGGCAGAAATTGTAGTGCATGTAGTGCAGCGAGATAGCGTGCATGTGGTTCTCAATCTTCTTGCTGAACCCGTTGGTCAGCCAGGCAAAACGACGCATAGACATGCGCATGGTTCGGTTCTGGTGCTCGACGTAGCTCGTTGAAATGTGCTTTTGCTCAGGGTTGCCGGAAACAGTGCCACACTTTGCCTCGATAAATTTCGCGGGGCTGTAGCGCTTCTCCGCCTTCGCCGCTTTGTCAGTTCCATAAATCTCAATGAGCCTGGCATAGTCGATATCCGCGCCGAAAGCGCCCTCTACGGCTTCTAGGTAGGGCCTGTGGCCGTCCATAGTGAGTTGCACCCGGTTGGTCAGCCGTGCGGCCAGGTCGTCGATGAACGCGGTAGCAGACGCCAAGTCGCGATTTCCTAAATGCCAGCAAGGGACTAACTTAGTGTCCGCATCAACCGCTGTCCAAGTCCATATGTCTCCAGCTTTTTCTGGTGCGGCAGTAGCGCCCGCGACGTTCTTTTGCTTGGCGTAAACGAAGCTCCAAATCTCATTGCACTGGACGCGCTTGCAAGGCAGGTCTCGCAGCACACTGTCCTGGTAGTCGAGACAGGCTTCGCCAGCGTCGCGCAGCAGCTTGTCTACCGTGTTGCGGCTCACGTCTGCCATGCGAGCGGTCGCCCGAAGTGAATTGCCTTCCACAAGCATGTGAAGGATTTGGGCGCGTTGCTTGGTGCTCAACTTGTTCATAGATTCGATGGTGCTCACCGAGCGCCGGCTGGGTTAAGCATATAATTCAGTTTAACGCATAGCGTTAAAGTATTTATTGACATATCTCTGTGCGAGAGTACCATCCGAGCATGGAGGTGGACTTTGATGATGAAAGCTTGCGGTCTCTGGCCAGCAGTGCTGCGGCAACCGATACCCGATTCTCAATTGCGGTCATCCGGTCTTTTCAGAGAAAGATATTGCTCATAAAGAACGCGCCGGACGAAAGGACACTGCGCAACTGGAAGAGCTTGCATTACGAAAAATTGAAAGGAGATAGGAAACATCAACGGTCAATCAGGCTAAATGATCAGTGGCGACTAATAATCGAACTTGACGATTCCACAAGCCCGAAAACAGTGAATGTGATTGGCATCGAGGACTACCACAGATGAATGATATGAGTATTGAAGTACCCCCGCCCGGATTCTTTATCAAGGAAGAACTAGACGCACGGGGTTGGTCGCAGAGCGATCTCGCTTACATTCTAGGTATGTCTGTTCAGCAAGTTAATCCAATTCTTTCAGGAAAACGTGCTGTCAGCACAGAAATGGCAAAGGCGTTAGGCGAGGCGTTTGATGTAGCACCTGAGTTCTTCTCAAACATGCAAACCAGTTACGATCATTACAAAGCAGCGTCTCCTGACCCAGCTATCGCCAAGCGCGCACGTCTGCAGGAGAGTTTTCCTGTTCGCGAAATGATCAAAAGGGAGTGGTTTCAGGATGTAGGAGACGTGACACTGCTTGAAGGCCAGTTCCTGCGGTTTTTTTCGAAAAAGAATATCGAAGCCATTCCTTTTCTTAGTCATGCAGCAAAGAAGACAAGCTACAGCGAAAAGGTGTCACCCTCTCAATTTGCTTGGCTTTATCGTGTCCACCAAATTGCTGCCGACCTTCAAGTAGGCAGTTACTCAAGAGCGAAACTGCAGAAGCTAGTAGATTCCGAGCTACCTTCGCTGATGATCGCGCCAGAGGAAATCCGGTACGTACCTGAATTGCTGGCGAGTTGCGGCGTTCGCATAGTTTTTGTTGAGAAGCTTCCGCAGGCAAAAATCGACGGAGTTTGCTTCTGGGAGCGCAGTAAACCGGTTATCGGGATGTCGCTGCGACATGACCGCATCGACAACTTTTGGTTTGTTCTGAGACACGAACTGGAGCACGTACTCCAAGGCCACGCTAAGCGCGAAGAAATCATTGATGATCTTGATGGTGAGAATTCTTCGGAAACGGCTGATATCCCCGAAGAAGAGCGTGTCGCAAATTCTGCTGCAGGCGAGTTCTGTGTATCTCGTGCTCAGCTAAAGTCATTTATCGCTAGAAAGCATCCGTATATCTCAGAGAAAGATGTGCTGGGATTTGCGAGGAGGCTTGGAGTTCACCCAGGAATCGCTGTAGGACAGATAAACAATTACAGGCAGGAGCATGCTTTTCTCAGAAAGCACCTTGTCAAGATCAGGGGCTACATACTCCCTTATGCTCCATCCGATGGCTGGGGCGACGTATTTCCGGTCGAACTGTGAGGTAAAAGAAATGGCCAGTTATCAGCAGCAAATGCAAGAGAACTTCCATCGTTACGAACAAGAGCATGGAGATAAACCTTCCAACCTGCAGGACGTTGCGGGCTGGATGATCCGAAACAACCTGTGGTCAATGAAGCCGGCAGACCAGATCAAACGGTGCGCTAGCGATCTCGCAGATGCCCTAAGAAACGAGTACAAAACGGATCGTAAGGGCCGACGATATAGAGTCAATCACGCTGTCAGAGGTGAGCAGGGAACTTTCTGGGCTGACTTGGATAAGGCGCCAAGACGGCATATGGAAAAAGCCTTTCAACAGCGCCGGCAGCAAATCGTAGGAGACTGTGTGCAGCTATCTACTGACGTAAACGTTTACAATGACAAAAACGAAGAGCAGACGCCGATCAACTTAGTTCTCGACTTTACAGACGACGTTGAAGAGCACAACCTCGCGCGGGAAGAAAGCGCGGCCTAGTCGTCCTTTTTCCACCTAGCTTCTGCGGCAATGCGAGCTATTTCAGATCGCTGCTCTGGCGTCAGGCGATCAGCTCGCGACTTTCCGCCCTTAAGGCCACCCTTACGTCCAAGCGCGACTGCGGCGGCGTCTTTACCACCTCCCTCGGACTGTTCTTCCTTTGCGTCACCCGTGGTCAAATCAACGATCCGCTTGGCGAGCTGGTTTGCGTCTCGTGGTCTTTTGGGGTTCTTCGCCATGTTCGAAGGATAGCATGAGCGCTCAAGGATAGAGCCTTACGGATGATCCTGATTAATTTCAAACTGAGCCACTACCCAATTCCCATAAGGACTGTAGAGCTAGCGCAATTCGGCTATTTTTGTAAAGAATCGCTCGAGTCTTTGTACGGTTGGTAGAGTACCCATGACCCGAGGCTTTGGAATAAAGCTCTTTCGAGCTCTGACACCTGTAAGTTACGCAGTTTACGCTTGCACGCTCAGCGTCGTCGCAGTCATTTCTTATTCTGAACTGAAATCCATCGACTGGATGGATCGTTTCAGTAGCAGCGGAAGTGTTGTCTCCTCCTTTTTGCTACCTGCCTGTGCTGCACTTTGGCTACTAGCCGTCACGCTAACGAAACTCTGCGGGTCGTGGCGAGTACCGTCGTATGCGTCACACCTCTGGCGGTGTTGGATACTGTATTTCTTTATGATTTGGACGGTTGCGACAACTGTTGCAATCGATAATCCGGGGATCGGATACCTGTGGGCGCTTACGCTTGCTACTGTTTCGTTTATTGGCATCTTTATCGATATCTCCTCGCTGGGATATATCGAGGTGCGAGCTAGCGTCTTTTCCAGAGATAGTCGCTATAGCTGAAGCTGGGGCTTCTTTCTCAAACCGCTGAACAGTTGCACATGTAAGGCATAAGCAATTTGTGCCTACTTAAACTGTCTTGCAGTGGTGCTGACACGCTTCGGACTTGTTCAGAGGTTCCGTAGGCTAATCATGTACAACAGTGTCAAGCTTCCGCACAGCCAGAAGCGGCTGCAGATTTGAAATCAATGCTCGCCCGTTACCCTCGATTAGTCTTGGGTGTAAATCGACAGTAGGCGGTATGATCGCTCCCGATGAACACGCTGACAGTAGCCCCTGCGTATGTGCACTCGACCACCCGTACAACCACCACTCTTGCAGCTTGCTTCGGATTGCCGACATTGAAGGCTCAAGTGGTTGTCAGCAGGCTGATTCCGTGAGTCAGATCTCTGCGAATAAATCCGGCCAGGTCGACATTGCGCGTTTGTACAAAGAACACAGCTCTGCCCTGGTGTCGTATCTGCGGCGCCAGTTTGGCGATGGGCCGCCTTGTCCGGAGGACATGGCGCAGCAGGCATTCGAGAAGCTCCTGCAGCGCCAGCAAACAGAACGGATCGATAATTATCCTGGATTTCTTCGCCAGACTGCCCGAAACCTCACCATCAGCGCCCTGCGGCATGCGAACGTAAAAACGCTGCTCGAGCCCGAAGTCGAACGCCGTTACCTGCCTGAAGAAGGTGACAAATCGAGTCCTGAGAGCGTCATAGAAATAAGACAGCAGTTGGCGGTAATTAATGAGGTTCTGAGAGAGATGCCCGCGAGCCTGCAAGAGGCCTTTGTTTTGAGTCGGATCGACGGTATGAGCAAGACAGACATAGCGAAACGGCAAGGTGTCAGTCGGTCAGCGGTCGTGAAGCGATTGGCGAAAGCCTCTGCTCAGATCACTGCTGCATTAGCTGATACCTACCGCTCGCTGCCTTGAGAATTCCATGAGCAGCGTTAAAAACGCTCTGACCCAACAGGTGCTCGAGGAAGCGTTCGGGTGGCACCTTACTCTCGAAGGTGGCGATTCTACGACCGAGCAACGTCAGGCCTTTCATGCGTGGATAGAACGCGATCCAAGCCACGCGGCGGCGTATGCCCAAGCGGCGGAAAACTGGGAAGCGTTCAGCGCGATATCCCGCGATCAGTTAGAAAATGATGTTTCCGCTTGCGTGGCCTCTGCGCCCGATCAGCATGGCGTGGAAGGCATACCGAGAAAAAAAGCTGGTTGGCGCATCGCCTTGCCGCTTGCAACCGCTGCGACGCTCAGCCTCGCCGTAGCGATTGGTTGGTCCCTATGGGCAGGAACCGAAACCCGGCTTGGTTCTCCGCAAGACTTTTTGGCCAGTTATGAGACGCAAATCGCCGATCAACAATTGGTCACGTTGAATGATGGCAGCACTGTCTTACTTAGTGCTGCAACCAAACTGACCGCCGCGCTATCCGCTGATGCGAGAGACGTGAACTTGGTTCGTGGTGCGGCGATTTTTGACGTTGCTTCGGATCCAGGCCGGCCATTCTCCGTCACTGCCGGCAGGGTCGAGGCCACTGCACTGGGTACTGTATTTGAAGTGCGTAACAACGGTGGTGTGGTGAGAGTCGCCGTTGAGGAGGGTCGCGTAGAGTATGCATCCGCATTGGTGGTCGGTGACAACCAGACGGATATATTCAATCGACGTGAGCTCAACTCCGGTGAGTACGGAGCTACACCAGAAGGAGCACGATCGGATGTATTCGGGACTTTTGAGAATGATCGCTTTGCGGCTTGGCGCCAGGCTCGCCTCGACTATGAAGGAGCGACTCTCACGGAGCTTGTAGCTGACGCCAACCGATATTCGGAGATCCCTATCGTTATCCGCGGTCGCCGGGAAAGCATTAGTGACATTACCGTCTCTGCCTACTTTGAAAGCACCGACACTGAATCGATGTTGGCTGCTCTTCCTCAGCTATTCCCCGTAGAAGTCGACCAGTCGGCTGAGAACATGGTTGTTATCCGCATTCATTAGTCGGACGCAGAGCGGCGTTCTGCAAAAACAGTAAAAAAAGTAACGAATCGGGGTCCTCGGGCGTCAAGTGGAAGAAGACGTAGTTGTGAATCAATAGCGTTCGCATTCTCCAAAGGAACACCCGAAGATGATAAGCCCCAATCGCGTGGTGCGCACCACGGCAGTAGTCATATGTTCGCTAGTGCTCTCACATACAACGTTGAGCCCACTGGCCCTTGCACAGGATGCGGCGGCTGAGAGCGACAGTGTATCGATCAACCTTGCTGCCGGTCCGCTCAATCGGACGCTTAGAGAGATAGCTAAAGCATTTGGGGCCAGTGTTTTCGTAGCCGACTCAGTGATAGACGGCTTGGAAGCCGGAGCAGTTTCTGGCTCTTACCGAGTAGAAACGGCCCTAGCCGCTGCTCTTGCTGGAACCGGACTTGTCGCCTCTTCTTCAGCAGGCGGAGGCTTTTTGATAGAGAAATCTTCCACGCGTGTGCCACTTACTAACACCTCCCCCGCCAGTGTGGCGACCGAAGCAATCGTTGAAGAAGTGATCGTATACGGCACCAAGAAGAACAAGTCGCTGCAGGACACCCAGGTGTCTGTTGCCCTAGTAACCCAGAAAGATATTGCGGAGCAGGTACTTTTCAACGTTGAGGACATTCTGCTGCGCACCCCTAACGTGGCAACGGCGGGTGGGAATAACCTGAACACACTTTCCATTCGGGGGGTGAGCGCCGGGGGTGTCGGCGGGGCGGGTTCTGGCGCTACGGTTAACGTCTACGTGGATGGTTCCCCCAACTCGGGCACGGCGAACCTGGGTTCATCTAACCTATGGGATGTTGCACAGGTTGAGGTGCTTCGGGGAACTCAGTCCACGAACCAGGGCCGCAATGCACTCGCCGGCGCGGTGGTAATCAGCTCCGCCGATCCCACCTACGAAAGCAGCGTCGACCTTCGAATTTTGAGGGGCAACGAGAACCTGGGACAGTACTCCGGTACGGTCAACCTGCCCATCCTCGACGACACGCTAGCTCTACGCTTAGTGGTAGATTATCGGGAAGTTGATTTCGGGGTTAGGAATGTCGACACGGGCAACAATACCCGCTTTGACGAGGTCTTAACGGCCCGAGCTAAGATCCTTTGGGAGCCCATGGATGACCTGCGCATCGAACTGGGCCATCAGTACGTCGATTCATCGAATGGACAATTCAACCAAGTTAACCCCCCTGGTCAGTTTGGCACCCCGGAGTACGACGCCTTCGACCCCTTTGGGGATGAGACATTTGGCACCCAAGCTCGCTTTGAGGACGTTACCGTCAACCGGTCCATCCTCGATCTTACCTATGATTTGAACGCTAATTGGAAGTTGTTCGGATTACTTACCTACGAAGATGTAGAGCGCGCAACGGATTTTGGTTCTGTCGGCACGTCTCTCAACCCCGGCGATACGCTGCAGCTGGATATTCGAGCGGCGTTTGACTATGGCCGACTCAGCGGTTGGGTGGGTGCCTATTATTTTGATGAAGAACTTTTGAACACGTTTGATGCACGCGTGCTGTTGGCAGGCTTTGGCCTGGTTATCGATCCCCCTGATTCAGTGATTGCAGCGAAAACCGCCAGTCTGACTAAAACCGAAAACCGAGCGGTCTATGCCGATCTGACGTATGAGCTGAGCGAACGCTGGTCGATCAATATCGGGGCGCGTTACGACGAAGAGGAATTCTCTCAGTCCGACCAGGAGGGGGAGTTCTCCGTTGATCCGCCCGACTGCATCATCGTCTCTCTCGGGGGCCTCTCCTGTCTTGTTTTTGCCGACGGTGCCACTACGGAGCCGATCATCGGAGACTTCAACGCATTCTTACCGCGTGCATCGATCATTCACTATTTTGACGAGTTGCGGTCGTTATCATTCAATATCTCGCGGGGCTACCGAGCGGGAGGCACCTTCGGCGAGCTGACGCCAGCCGGTTTCGTGCAGCAGTCCTTCGATCCCGAGTATCTGATGAGCTACGAGCTGGCGTTTCGCTCTCAATGGATGGATCGCACCTTAACCTTCAACGCGAATGTGTTCTTTTCCGACTGGGAGGACCAGCAGGTGACTATACCAGGACCGACCAGTTCTCCATTTGATGTCATTACAACGAACGCTGGCAGTTCAGAGCTCTACGGACTTGAGATCGAGCTGCGTAAAGTCTTCCGGGAGCGCCTGCAGGCTTTTGCGAGCCTGGGCATAACGCGCACGGAGTTTTCAGACTTCCCGTTTGCCGTCGATGGAGAGGGAAATCCCTTAAATTCTCAGGATCCCCAGTTTGCCAACCTGTCCGGTAACGAATTCAATACCGCACCGCAGACAACGATAGCTTTGGGCTTCTCCTATGATGATCCCAGCGGTTTTTTTGTGAGCGGTAACGCCAGCTACCAAAGTGAGCGGTTCTCCGATGTCACTAATTTGCCGGAAAATGAGGCGGACGAATACACCCTGGTGAATGTTCGCGCCGGTTACCGAGCAGACAGCTGGAGTATCTCTGCCTTTGCCAATAATATCTTCGATGAGCGGATTGTCCTGAACCAGGCTGCGACCGCAGTCGCAAACAATACCGGTGTGGTAGCTCCCGTTGACCCCCCGTTTTTTGTTGTAAACGACCCTCGGATGTTTGGTGTCGAACTGCGTTACTTCAGATAGTGCCTCACCTCGATGAGCGCATTACCAGGTTGGCTATCAATTCGAATGTGGTTCTTTACCGGCAGGTAAAATGCCGTGGCACGATCAGCCGCGTATAACATTGATAAAATATGTTGTCGCAATCTGGAGAGTTGACGTCGGTACCCTCAAGAACGCTCTCCGCTAACACACGCGTGATCTCTGCCGGCACCGCGCCTCAAGGGCAATATGTATTCTGAGCCAAGGCGACGCTGATTTGAGAGGTAGTTTCGACGATAACGTCCGCACCCGCTTGCACTAGCTCTTCACGGCTACCGTATCCATAAGTCAAACCGATGGACCGAAGTCTGTTGGCCCTGGCACCGATGATGTCGTGTTCTCTGTCACCGACCATCGTTGGAGTATCCGAGGGACGGGCTTCACGGAGCGCGAACCTGAGAAGATCAGCTTTGTCCGATAGTGTCCCGTCGAGTTCTGACCCGAAGATACGATCGAAAAACTCAGCCAGCTCGAAGTGGCGTAGGATCCGCTCAGCGAACACAAGTGGTTTGCTGGTCGCGACGTACAGCGTCGCTCCGTTGGTGGTGAGGTGGGTCAGAGCTTCAGTGATTCCTGGATACAGCTCGTTTTCCTTCCATCCGATATCTCCGAACCTCTCACGGTAATACCTCAGTGCTTGGGGGACGCGAACGTCGCCTACAAGACGTGCCAGACTTACTTGCAGAGGCGGGCCAATACACCAGGTTAGGTCATCGTCGGCCAACGCCTCCACTCCTAATCTGTCTAATGCGTGCCGGATCGACCGAACTATGCCTAGCTGTGGGTCGGTCAGTGTACCGTCTAGATCGAAAAAGACCGTCCCGTACATGATTGAGTTGTTGCTGCCTTACAGACTCGGATTACCAATGGTTTCCGCCGCGTGTGTGAGTCTACGTTTGTTTACGCTCAAGACCTCTCGACAACGGTCTTCCCGTTAAGCGAAAGCTGATTCAAAGTATCGAAAAGCGCAGAAGCTTCTCTACCAGCTGCTACTCCGGGTTTGAGATTGCTGATAACGGGTACAGGTCGTAATTCATCGGTTTTACAAAATGGTCATGCGACTCTATCGAGTCGGTGATATACACCGTGTAAGGCTTCCCCGGAAGGATGATCGCGTCCGCATCTCGAAGTGTCCGATCAAGCCCAATGCGATTTGTCACCGGCGCCAGTACCGCCAGCCGCGCGTCGGTTTGCCCATAGTTATCATCAGACAATGATAACCTTAGTCCCTCACGCTGCGCATTGTATTGAGCTACCGCAACGGCACTTTGATAACCACTCCGTCGGCGTTGCTCTTCAAATTGTAGGTTCCTTTCTACGATTCCTTCAACTTCTGAATAGGTCGCCACGCTTCCGTCGAGATTCTTAAAAAAGCCAACGTGACCAAGTATCAAGAAGCTGATCGTCTCGCTACTTGCATCGCCCTTTACGATATCTTGGATATGGAATCGTAATTTGATCAACCCACTTGACTGGGTATTTACCGGGTTCTTGTCTACGATCTCGAAAACCCCCGTGTAGATAAACGGAAATGCGGCCTCGTTTCGCTTCAACACATCAGCAAGCTCGAACCGCTCAAATTCGCACTCGTCCTCTGGCCCACAAACAGCAATGACGCCCCGTAAAACGGGAGAAAAGCACATCAGCATGAACGCAATCACCATCAGGCTTTTGATAAAAAACATCCCCTTTATCTGGTACGTATTCACGCCGAGGCAAAAAATAGGGTCAGGACCAGTGCCGCAATTGTGCAGCTCGCTTCCCGGCATCCTCGAGAGTACGTCGCTGATTTCTGCAATTCATCTGCTGCCAACATCTTCGACGAAAGACGGCCTCCTCGAGCGTCAGCGCGAAGAGAGTTCAGCACGCGGTGGAGACACGCAGACCTGCGCGCCTGCCTTGCTCAGGGCGTCCACGCGATCAGGAAGCTCTCAATAACTTCTTCCGAAACACCAAGATCTTCCATCGCCTCACGCCACTCACTCGGATTGTCACCCGCGATCTGCATGGCGAGCATTGCACCTGCTTTGTCACGAGCGAGACCTTTCGGCAGTTTCGAATACAGAGATCGAGCCCGCTGTTCTTGCGTACTAGCGTACTGACTAATCAGACTGCCGAGTGCGAGTTCTCGCATCCTTTCGTCGCGTAAGCCAAAAGCCCAGGATTCCGCAGCATCCGGGTCTGAACGGCCCCAATAGTGGGCGAGCATGTTGTACACATGACCTCCGTCCGACGCAGGTGGATCGGACGCCAGTTGTGCAGCCGCGGCGGCTGGATCATCCGACGCCCATCGATTGAGTATGTCGACATAAGCCCGGTCGTATCCAAGATCACCTCGATACCGGTCAAGCCAAGTCAGGGCCTTTCGTGGATCATCCCGTGAGTGATGAGTAGATAGCGCGACCATTAAGTCAGCTCGGTCACTGCTGTCAGTTGGTAGTTCGGCCATGAGGATGTCAGCTTGTACGACGATTTGAGGATTGCTGTTAGTCATCATTGAAAACATCAAGTGATCCCCTTGTTCATGCTCGAGTGCCCACTTTAATCCTTCGTAGGGATCGTCCTTAATGAGCAGCGCCACAATCTGGTCTCCAAGTCGCGACCTTGCTCTTTCATTGAGTGATTCGAAGTACTCAACAGCGGCGTCTTTATCGGTCCGCATCATGGCTGTAATCATGTCGCCGGTAGCCCTAAAATCTCCAGTACGACGAGCATGCTCCTCTATCTCGGCCTTAAATCGCTCGGGTGCGGTGCGAGCAATCACCGTGAACACCTGGTTTTCGGCAGACGCCAGCTCTTCGGGGAACTCCGTTAGAAACGCGATCGCACGCTCAGGATCTTTGATTGCCAGTTTCCCCAAAGCAGCCGTAGTCAGCATCTCTTTTTGTCTGGACCGAGGCATGGCCATGAGCTCATCCAACGTGCCGTCAGGGTCAGCGGTCACGCGTTTCTCGATTGCTGCGATGTCCTCGGTCACCTGAGCGTTATTGAGACTTACTGATTTTGCCAACAACGCCGAATCCCCGCGCAGCTCAACGATGGCTGCTGTAAGGACTTCTTGTGCTGCCGTGATAACTGGATCCGGCAAACCCGCGTCAGTCGAGATTACATTGGCGGCCAGCCGCCTGAACTGAACATCTTCAATGTCTGCCAAGTAGTTAAGCGCCGCGTCGCCGTCGATTCTTGCCCAGGTAGTGAGCACACTGATCATCAGCCTCCGTTGGCCTTTTCCTTCAGGCAGACCTTCGATGAAAGTCACTGACTCGCTGACGTCTAGTGCGCTCAAGCGCTCTAAGAACACATCGGCGACGTTGGCACTAAACAGCGGATCGTCGATGACCAGCGAGGCCTTTAGATAGGCTTTGGATTGCTCAATGCCGGCGCTTGCGGCTAACGCGTAGGCGGCATGCAGGACATCGAAGATCGTTGATTGCTCAGCGAGCGCCGCGAACCCCATGGGGGCGGCGTTAGGCGTCGGTCTTTCGGGTGATGGAGGCAAACCCTTCCCAGCAATCTGCTTTAATGTCTCATTCGTGACGATAGGCGAATCCGACACCGCCTCCTGCTCTGGCAACTGGTCACGCACGAGGAGCCCAGCTGCAAAAGCAATCAGTAGAATGGCGACAGTTTTAAGTGTCACGATCAATCCCTCCTCAAAGAGTCGCTAGTCCTGCATTCTTCAGGTGGTAGACGATCTTTCATCCGCTGCTAACGACGAAGACGTTAAGCACCATCCGCATCTAAAGGCTATCTGAACTTGGACTACCTGCTTTTAGACACTCACGATGCCAATCGACCGCGTCAAGTCCAACTTGATCAATATCACGGCAGCAATCGGATGACTGTTTACACACTCGCTTATACTCAAGATCAGACCAGAGTTCTCTCAGCTCGGCACCCCTCATCGCGTCCTTCCGCATGGTGAGAGGTAACGCGACAAACTGATAAGAGTCGTCCGGAGACGCCGGCGCTCTCCCTTTGGAGCAGCGAAAAGGACTGCACCGTCCAAGAAAATCAGTCGGGACCAATCAACTGATCGTTGAGCGACACCGCAAAAACCCTGCCCGTCGGATTATGTCGCCATCTGTATTCCAGTTTGTTTTTGGTAAAGCGCACGGCTTCGAAACAGAGTCCCGACGCCATTTCACAATTGTACGCCGTGCGGATTTCTTGCTCTTGCCCCGTTACCAGACTTTTTACTCGGATGACGTCTCTTGCTGCGTAGAACGCCAATAGACTTCTTTCCTGGTCGAAAGCTAGCGGACGTTCGAATTTCTGGTATGGCTCGGTTGTGTTCTTTAAAGGTATCGCCAAAACGTACCAGCAAAACGTGCCACACCCCGCGTGGAAAAGGAGGAAGTCATTACTCTCCCAGTGGAGGCTGGCGGGAGCGCAACCGCGCGTGAGCATGAATGGCCCGTATGGGCCGCCACGATGTTGCTCTCTGCTCCACGAGATTCGATATTGCTCATTTCGAAGGTCATACGAATAAAAGATGCCAATTCTGTTAGGCGTTAATTCGTTTTGCGGAAGCTCGGTTGCTATATCAACGACATCAACGCACCCCGCTTTGACGGTGACGCAAATTGTGAACAGCATGAGTGTAAACGCGATTATTCGTCCGCAGGAAATGATGTGTGCTAACCTCTCTCTACGTTTCCATGGAATGTTGATCCGGGAGACGAACAGCGCACTCGGCCATCCTCGTCTTTGGCGAGTGCCATCAGCAAATGACCGCGAGATTGACAATAATAGTCGACGCTCAAATTGACACGACGCCTTAACGATTGTCAGGAATCCCCACGGCAACTACCAGCTTCATAGCTTCCTCGGATGAAAACCCTGCTTCTATAAGCGCCTCATAATAGGATCGAGAGAACTGTGCCAGAAGACGCGCAAGCTCCGGGTCGGTCATAACTTCAAGCCTCATCCTCGTCTGTTCGATATACATCGACATGCCGGCGCGCATACGCGCCTTCATAGCTTCTGTGTCCATTGCTACGAACTGACCGGATTCGTCGATAGCAGAAACAAGGGCCGCCGTCTCGGGTTTCGAATTTTGAGCTGCAAAAACGTGGCTATTTAATAGCGCGAAGAGGATTCCAACTCCCAGGCGAAAAAAAGTATTTTCCAAAACAGACATGAACATCAAAGTACCTCACAGGCCACCCATCGATTGATCGATAGTAGAACGTATTTCGATTCTCGCGAGTTTATTTGTGAATTCAGCTACGTGCTCTGCGAGCAGGTGCCGATTACCACCCATGCCTTATTCGATCTTCATCTCTCTGTGCAACATTCTGTAACATCGCTTTCTGCAGCACCTCATATACTAGTAACTTGATCACGGTTGCGGACCTCCAAGCTCCGTCATTATTTGCGTTTTTGGTCCAATCTTAGACCCAGCGGTAGGCTCTAATGATGAGTGCTAAAGCGATAAACGGCTTTATTCGGTGTCTTGCATTGTTGCGCCCTGTTTATATCTATACGCTATTTCTGATGCTGCTAGGTGCCACTGCCGAAGCCTGCCCCAATCCGCCAGCGATGATTGTGGCAGGTGATCCAGGGGCCATCCTTGAACGGTCGGATGCTGGGTTTTATGGAGAACTAATTGACCTCAAAATCGGCGATAACGATGAGCAGATTGCAACGTTCCAGGTACTCGAGAACTTCAAGGGTCCTGAGACAAGCATTCATATCGTCAAGAATAGGCACTTTAGTTCGTGTTCTAGACCATTGAGTGAAAGGGAATCCCGTTACTACGTGTTCGCCAGTTTCAATGAGTCTGGGGAATTGGCGATCGGACGAATGGCGACCTTCGTTTCGAAGAGCCTTGCGGATTCAAGTGGCATGGTACTCCCCTCCCGTGACAGCGAGTAGGGATCGGTGTGAGTGTTTTGGGGCCGATCCACTGGAATCACAGACCAACTATGGACCGTTAATAATTGTCGGACGGTAAATACTCATCTGAGGAACTTACCTACTCATTTCCCAGTAGAGATGGAGCTGGAGATTGGAAGGCCACCGTCAGGCCGAACTAGAAGCGCCGCAAAAACACTGCCAATCTCTGATGGTCATCTGATAGATGGTGTTCACTTAGCTATGTCTAGAAACCAGTTGCTGTTGTCACGGACTACGCCTGCCGGTGCGCAAGCATGCAACTCTCTTCGTCGTCCCAGCACAAAACAAAAGGTTTCCTCGCGCTGAATACGCAAATAAAGGGGGTAACGATGGCTTTTGTGATCGCAGTTGCGGCGTTTCTGTTTGCTTTGTTCTCAAAAATACTCGCGGGCGACGAAAAAGCTTGTGCAATGTACTGTTCGGAGAAAGGACTGAAACCCGATTGGACGCCACCGAAACTGCCCACAAAACGAAACGCATGGTCTGACGACCGTCCTCGAGTGGCTCGCCCTAGTCAGTGTAAATGTAAAGGAACGTAGAAATCCCGTGAAACACACACCCTGCATGGCCAACAAAGGATGCGCTGCTTCGCATCGATTGGACCTCCAAGCTGCTAGAGAGTGTTCCGGTTGGTCGCGGAGAGTATGCGGGCAGTTGCTTTGTCAAGCTGCCACCGTGCTTGTCCCATTTATTTTGCCCGCGTGCTCCACCGATGAACCAATTATTCAGCGAGAGCGATTCATCACCTTGGCTACCGAGGCGCTTTTAGATCACTACACTGAATTGCGAAGGGGCGACATCTCGCTATCCGACGATCGCTTCGTCATCTTCTGTCACGAGCGGACGCCATGTACGGCTTTACTGAAGTTTGAACTAGTGCCGGGAACCGACGTTTACGAAAAATTCGAAACTAAAGAGGTTACCGTCAGTGTCAGAGAGTCCGGTAGGGCCACTTTGGAGCTTTCACGTTACGGAGGCTTGGTCGCTTTCGGTTCGTCTATTTAATGGGTAACCAAGACCGGGTTTTGGTCGAATCGCGTACTTCGCAACCCATCCGTTGCCAGACAGTTTTTGTAGAACACACCACTCCAAGAATGGAGCCGGAGATACGCCCAGTGCGGTCTATCTGCGTATTGCGAGGGCTGCTGCAAAGATGCCAGAAATAGCAGATTAGGTGACTCTAACCTTTGTCGCTCCTCCAGCTATTCATCGTCGCCATCCCCCTCCTCATCTTCGTCGTCTTTCTTTCCCCTACAGGGCTTTGGCAGGTAGCGCTTGTCTAAGGCGTCAACTGTGACGACGTCCGGCACGCAGTCCCATTTGATGGTGCCGTCGTCCTGGGCTCGCGCGATGAGGAGGAAGCCAGATTCAGTGTCTTTAAATCGAGCACCAAACTCTGTCATGTCCACCAGGGCCCTAAGTGTTGCGGTGCGTAGTTTGTCGGCCGCAGGGACTCCCAACTCACCGGCCTGGTAATCGAGGCCGGTTAGGATACCTTCCGACATCAAAGAGCTTAGGTTGATGTCCGCTTCTGACTGCGGCATCTCACCGTAGGTATCGAAGTACGCTTCTATGACTTCCCGCCTCTCCTTTCCCAGATCAACCGCAGCGGCCACTGCGTCTTCGATTCTGGAGTTGTGGTAGAAGCCAAAGGCAAAGCCGATAAATGTGACTACCACCATCGGGTAGACAACCATCTCGGCGGTTGTGAGCCCCTCCTGCCGACTCCCTGTTTGCGGCGTTGTCATCGAGCTGTTTTCCAATTTTGCAGACACTGGCGTCCTGCACGCTTGCAGGCTTAGCTGACTATGCAACTTTCACACCCCAACGCCGTTTTTTTGTCGGACGTCCTTTTTGGTGCCGATACGCTTGAGCATCACCAGGGCCTACATCAGCTGGCATGAGTTGCACAAGGCGCACGCGGAGGATTCACCAACTAATCATCTTCAGGATGCTTGTTGAGCGGAGACAACGGGGACGGTGAGCTTTGTCAGACGGACGCACTTCGTTTCTCGAAGTGCCATCAGCCTTTATGACCGCCGATGGGTGGGGGTAAGAAACACTGACCAGGCTGGAAGCAGGCACCACCAGCCAAGCCAGGCACAGTAATTGCTGCCTTAATTAGCGTGGGTGATTTTGCCCATTTCGCGGTTATTACGCACACACTCAGTGCATCCGGCTGTTTTTTTGTCTCAAAAAGAGACACGAATTGGTATGGAAACTTGGAATAGTCTGGTCGATAAGCTTGATCGGCTTTTGACCAAGATAAAGCTAGAAAGCACTGTGAAATTCGCCGGTAGAGAAATTCGTCCGGTGATTGCGGGCTTCGGATTGATCCTCGTCTGCATTCCCGTCTGGGGCTATCTGGAGTTCGAGGGTAAGAACAAAGCCATCGGAGCGCTGGTTGTTGTTCTGATGGCGTGGGGCGTCGCCCAGTTGGGCGCTCTTGGACTAGGTGATGGCGTTGGTAAAAAGCCGGGCAGTCCGCCAACCAATACCGATAATGCATCGACAATCGACCATCCGGTGGACGGGGCCGAAACTCAGCCCCACCAGCGGCAGAAACTGTCCCAACTCGCCTTCGCGGGTGTCGTGGCGGCTCTAGCCGTCATCTATCTGGTGCGCAATTTTGACCGGTACGAAGATCTGAGTGATGAGTTTCGTTATCGCGAATTAGTCGATCAGGTTGAGCCCATCGAAGACGCGATAGAGGTTGCCCTGTTGGCTCGAGTCGGCGTTCAGATGGATTTACTAGATAGCGGAGAGGCAGGGCTACCAGATGAGGTGCTTGTTTCTGATGAGGGGCACGGCATCTCCGTAATTGATGGCCGGGTATTTGCCACGTGGTCAAAGGATGAATCCGACCTGGATGGGGTGACCTACATTCGTACCCCGAAAATCGAGGGCGGAAAAGTTGAGTGGGCAACCACTGGGACCTGCAGCGCTAAGAAGGTCTGCTAGGTAGTGCAAGTGCAGCGTACGACGAATCAAACAACCTAAAGCATCAGCCGATAAGCTTTGGAGCAGCGGTAATGACTGATCAATCCCTAAACCCTCTCGATACGGTAGGCCCGCTGGATTCGGCGGACCGCTCATCATCTGTGACAGGTTCCTCTGGCCAGCCACTTGTGCGCACCGAAGAGGGGATCATCACAGAAGGCAGCAAAGTGAAGTGGGACAAAAAGGCGATTCTGTGGGCACTGCCCCAGCCGCTTCTGGTTGCCGGCTCCGTATTTCTCGTCGCCACCATGTTGGTCAATGAGTGGGGAGGAGAGTACTACCGAGTATGGACGCTGCTCGTTGCAGTCTCTGCCACGCCGCTTTTGCTGATCGCCGAACGCTTTTGGGCCAAGAAGAAGTCCTGGCTGCTCAAGCCCGACGAAATGGCAGAAGACGTTTTCTGGATGGCCTCTGGAGCCCTACTCTGGGGTCCTCTTATTTCCGACCTGTATCGCACGCCAGTGTCTGAGGGCTTCAAGGCCCTGCGTGATATGTCTCCACTGCAGATCGAGTTCCAGCCGACCACGGTACTCGGACTTATTGGGGCCATGCTGATAATCCGATTTACTTCCAGCTTTTTCTACTACTGGCTGCATCGGATTCAGCATGAGTCATTGTTCTGGTGGCGCATTCACGCGACCCATCACCACGTGACCAAGATGAGCGCTATGCGCGGCAACCGTACTCACCCGCTGGAATATCTAGCGCTTGGGCTCGGCACTCCAATGGCACTGGCCCTAATGGGTGCCAGTGACGAAGTCTTTATCGTTTCGGCAGCCTTCGGTATGTGGAACGGCAAGTTTAACCATGCCAACCTGCCGATGATTTCGATGCCTGTGTGGGACTGGTTCTTTGCGACCGCACAGCAGCACCACTGCCACCATGCCCTGGAGCGACGTCAGGCCGATTCCAACTACGGTTGTGACATCATTTTTTGGGACCGCGTCTTCGGCACCTATTGCGGCGATGCCGAGGTGGGACCCGCTGGCGCGGGCAAGGGCGTTCGCCTGTCCATCAAAGACCAACTCATGCTGGCCTTCTATTCCGACGAACGCCTTAAGGATTTGTAGGCAAGTGCCTGTATATCAGCCCGTGCGGGCCATTCAACGAGTCGACTTGCCAGTTTACTGAATAGCAAGCTGTTGCAATGATCGGGCTCCGTTGAATCCAGCGCATTCAAGCGTAGCCTTTCAACACGTTTGAGCGGTCGCGTGAGCTTGGGCGTTCAAACGTTTAGCGATTTTGGATCCTGTGCGGAGTGCCAAATCCTCAGAATACGAAGCTCACCGTGCCGCGCCTCATAGAAGACTACATATCGATCAATTGGGAATGCCCGTACACCTTCCGCTACATCTATCCGTTCGGGACCCATTTCAGGTTGCGTTGCGATAAGCTCGCAAAGCTCAACAATTTTGTTTAGGTACTTGTCGGCTTCGGCCGACCCAAGATCATCGGCGACGGCTAACCAGACTGCAATCAGGTCCTTTTCAGCAGCCGGTTGATAAAAAACCTGAGTCAACCTTGCTCAGAAGTGCGTGCTGCTAGTATCCGACGTCCTTTGCTCTTCATCGACTCTAATGCAGAGTTATCCAATCGCTTGCCCAGACCCTGATCGTAGAGCTCGCGCGCCTCAGTGATCGCGACCCGCAAGGCTTCCATTTTTGCTTTTTCGGATTCTTGGAAGTCTTCGTACGATTGCACGACTGCGAATGGTCGGCCATTTTTTTCTATGGTGACCGGACCACGCTGGGCATCGTCAATAAGTTGACCGAAACGATTCTTTGCTTCTTTTGCTGCGACGGTTTTCACAAGCCTATTTCTCGGTAGCTAGATAGCTAAAGTAGCTACTATGCCCACTTTGGATTGGGTAAGCAATCGCGGCACAGACCCGATCTCATGACACTCCGAACGAGCTGAATCCACTGTCATCGCCCTACCCCACCACCAGAGACTATGCAGCAGGCGAGGCTGACGCGACGAACGCAAGATTGGCACTGGAGGTCATTGGCGAAGACCAAAAAAACACCAGCGCAGACAAGCCGAGCCACGTTGTGAACATCAATAAATAAGGCCAGCGGTTCAGCCAGAGTTTGGCCGCCAGCAGAGTTGTCGCGGCAGTGCCAGCCAGGGCGATCAAGACCGGCATAGCGGCAAGCGTGCCAGTCCCGGTGAACGCCGTCTGGATGGCAATACTTGCCCACTGAGCGGGCAGAAGCGCGAGAAACCAGTCCGGCAGAACGCCTGGCCAAACGGCGACTATCAGCAAAACAGATGCTTCGCCGGCGACAACGAACAAGGCCATCAACCAGCCTTTATGAGCGAGCGTCTTCGAAAAAAGAGCGCCTCGCGCAGCGAAACTGAAACTGGCGATCACCATAGCAAACCCCGTTGAGAGAGGGTGCGGCAGTGCCGGCATACCCAGCGCGAGTGCCAACACCAGTAAACAACCCGCAGTCAGCAAGGCCAACAGGACGCCGACCCAGAAACGCCCGGCAGTCGCTGAACCGATTATGCCAACGCCCATCAGGCCCAAGGTGAATATCGCGCCACTCGCCAAAGCCCGAGGTGGGGACTCCGCCGCAAGCACCAGCATAAGCAAAACCGGAGCCGCTATCCCTAGCAGCGCCGTCGTGTACCAGGCTGGGGCCGGCCGAGTCATAGGACTGTTGGACGTTAAGAGCTTCATGTCAGTGATCGTGAATGAAGCGCAAGGCCTTGTCGACTTCTCCCAGCGAGACACTTGTGGGATCCGGCATTGAAATTTGGTTGTGAACGTTAATGTGTATGTGCAGTAGCTGGTAGCACTCCAGTCACGCGCGAGGGCTCATCGCCGACGCTTACTTGTCAGACCGCGGGCGGGCTAGTGCCGCTTATTCGCTGTTGTATAGGACTGGCATCCTTCCTTTCCACTTCGACCACAGCTCCGGCTCTACCACGAGCCTCGCCATAAAATCGGCTACGTTTATGCGGCTTGCGCTGCCGTCATTGAAGATCACGTTTCTATCTGGGGACGGGAGCACGTCGTACTCTGTCACTTCGCCATGATCAACCAGGCCACCTGGCCTCACGGCTATCCATTCGATCGCCTGGTGGTTTTGCCCGATCAACTGACGAAGAATATCGGCGGCCCGCTCGTTGTCCCCATGGGGAGGCAACAGTGCCCGTACTAACGAGATCACCAGGCGCTGAGACAATGGCGGTTGTTCAGGGATATCGCGATTGCTGTTCCCTGACGTGTTCATGAGGATGATTTTTGTCTTATGGTCACAGTTCTGCCTCTCGATGACCCGGATGAGCTTGTCCATTGCCCCAGAGACCAGATCTCTGGGCTCACCAAAAATACCCTTGAAGGTCAGGTTGTGACCTAGGCAGGAAAGCGCAGCATGGCAACCGGCGAGATGCTCACTTAAGGCGGTTTCATCTAACTCGCTGATGCTGGCTGCGACTTCTTGGTAGTTGCTGGCCCCGGCAAAATCACTCCGCATGGAGCTCGCCCCCCTCACGATGGCGGTAACGAAGCATCCCCGGCTTAGCAGGGCAGATACCAATAGCCGGCCAGTCGCTCCACTTGCACCGAGTACGAGCACTTTAATCATGGCTGGGCGAACAACCGCTTGGTGGCAACCATCCCATATACCTTTCCCTGGAAGAGCGAACGAGGTTTTGCGGGTCTAAAAACATGGCTTGGCTCCAAGTGTCAGCACCCGCTTTCTACTGGCTTCTGCCGTATTCGATTCCCAACTTGTCCATCCTTGAGCGAAGCGTGCTGGGATTAATACCCAGGGCTGCCGCCGCGCCATCTCGGCCGTGCACTTTACCGCCGACGGATGCCAGGACCTCGGTAATGTGCTTTCTCATAACCTGATCCAGGGTGCGTACCGGAGTCGCTGTTCGGCCTCGGTATTCTCGTTGAGTGCCGCTCGATGCACCGGACAGAATTCCGTCCAGACTCAGGGATCGCCCAGAAGACAGGATAAGGGCGCGCTCGATGACGTTGTCGAGCTCACGAACATTGCCGGGCCAGTCATAGCTCATGAGCTGATCCAGAACCTGCGGTGTCAACCGGGGACTGTGCTGAAAGTTCAAGCGCCGGGTCTTCTGCTGGATAAGGAACTCGGTCAGCGCTGGAATATCGTCTCTTCGGGTTCGCAACGGTGGTATGTGGATCGGGAAGACATTCAATCGATACCAGAGGTCTTCTCGGAACTCTCCGGCGCGCACCATCTCGTGAAGATCCCGGTGAGTTGCTGCAATTACCCGGATATCCACATCGATCGTCGTATCTCCTCCGACTCGTTCTATCTCGCGGTTCTGAAGGACTCGCAGTAATCGAGTCTGCGCCTGCAGCGATAGCTCGCCAATTTCATCGAGGAAAATCGTACCGCTTTCTGCGCGCTCGAACCTGCCGCGCTTACGCGAGAGAGCGCCGGTAAATGCGCCTTTCTCATGCCCAAACAGTTCACTATCCATCAACGACTCGGGAATGGCACCGCAGTTCACCTTGATCATCGGGCCGTCTCGACGACGGGAAATCTGGTGAATGTGGTTTGCGATGACGTCTTTTCCCACACCAGTCTCGCCCAGTAACAGTACCGGGCTGTCGTGCGCTGCAACCTGTTGAGCGGCGCTCATCACGTCGCGCAGCCCAAAGTCCGCTCCCACTATCTGAGCGCCGGTATCGCGAATGAGTTCCCGCTGAAGGAAGCGGTTGTCGTCTGCCAGAAGCTCCTTCAGACGCAGAATCTCGCGGTAGCGCATGGCGTTCAGAATAGCCACGGCGAAAGGCGTTTTAAGCAACCCAAAGAGCTCAGCATGAGCTGCGGTGAACTGGTTCTCGCCGGGCGCGGTTACGACCACGCTGCCCACCACCTGATCGTCAAACGCCGGATAGGTTCCAAGGACTGACGTGTCGATGGGTTCACCGAGCGCTTCGAGCATGGTCCGGGACACCGGATCGGCCTTGGGCTCATTCACAACGAAGACATTGTCGCTGGGGGACTGATCGCGAAATCCGGTGACCACCGATCGCTGCGCCGCGCTAATGGGTACCAACATGTCCATTGCCTGCCCGCGGGATGGTGTTGCCCGGGCTATAGAGCGGATAGACCCAAGATCGTGCTCATACACCTCGAGGAACATCTGACCGACGGGCATTTCTTTGGCGAGAAGTTCAGCGCAGGCGCGCAACCCGTCCTCGGGACGAAGATGCCGACATATGGCGGCGGTCGCCCTTCTGAAAAACGCATCTTCCGTTTTAGTTGCCATATTTCGCAATTTATCAATATATTGCGATATATAGCAGATATTTTTTGCGAAATATAGCATTTTTACATCAAGCTATCTCGCATCTTATTGTTTTATATACATTTTTAAATCTGGCACGCCACATGCTCTAACTCAACAGAATTTGAGTTAAACAGGGGTAGTTTTTATGTGGCTTGAAACCATCACCGTGCGCTCGTCGCGCCTCGACGCCGTGGTCGCCTACGTGCGCGAGCTCACCGAAGAATTCGAACCTCCCTCTCCGCACACCGCAGTTGCTGTGTATCTGCGCGAGGCGCCCACCTGTGACCTGAGCATCCATCTGCTGAGTCCCGACCAATCCAACCACTCCACGGGTTGGACTACCAGAATCGCGGCCGCCCTCGGCGAGTTCGGCACCGTCGATCACGCGCTCTGGAGGCCCCTGGATGCTGCCGAAGACGAGCCGAACGCATCGTCAACTACAACGCAAAACCCAAGGAGCACGTTATGAATGCTGATAATCACACAAGCGGCGACCGTTCTTGCATCGACTGGAAAGTGCCTTTGCTCAGGTCAGGTTTTGCGGGCCTGCTCGATCGAGCATTTGGTCCGGGGTACACATCCGCAGAACTGGCACTGCAACTGACTCTACCGCTGGCGGCGGCAGGCGCGGTTCCCCTGCTGGTTCACATTACTGGATTGCCCTGGAACATGCCCCAGCAGCTCGTCGTCGCATTTCTTGCGCTCGATGGGCTTGGCGGCGTGATCACCAACAGCACCTCAAGTGCTAAACGCTGGTTCCATCGAGATTCGCAAACCCCGATTCACCACCTCGCCTTCGCAGGCATGCACGTTCTGCATTTTGCTCTTGTGATGTGGGTATTTGCCGCCGCTGACTTCGGCTGGTTTCTCGGCGCATCGGCCTACCTAGTTGTGGCTGCTGTCACGGTGGTCCTTGCACCGCTGTATCTCCAGCGCCCGTTAAGCGCGGGGATTGTCGCCATCGGCATAGGTTACAGCCTGCTGGCACTCCCCCAGATCGATGGCCTTGAGTGGCTGCTACCGGTTTTCTACATGAAGATCATCGGCGCCCACCTTCTCCGGGAAGAGCCTTACAGGCCATCCCAAAGCTCTCCAGCAGCGCAGTCCGCGGCCGGGCCAAATCGCGTCAGCGGCTAATGCACACACCTTACTCGAGGCAACTCAGTGCTCTTGCAGGGCCTGGCCCTACCCCTGGGTTGCCAGAACAACGCGTCCTCATTTACCCAATCAAACAAGGATTAAACCCTATGAACACACATTCGTTTCGATACACCGGATTCTGGCTGATCGCATCAGCGCTCCTGCTCTCCACCCTGATTCCCGGCGGCCCCGTTGAGAACCGGGACTTCTCACATATACACCCGCTCGTCCTCGGTCTGTTCAACGTGTTTCTCACCACTCTGGATATAGGCTCGGTCGTACTCGCATTCTTTGCCTTCAAGGAGCGTAACTGGGCAGCCAGAGGCGCATTCGCTGCGGCGATTGGCTTTTACGCAGTCTATGCCGTCGATCTGGCACAGATCTTCCCCCGATCACCTACTCCCATGTCGTTCGCGCTGGCGCTCATCGAAGTTCTGGGCATGACGGCCGCGATCCCGTTGATGTTCGCATCGCTGCGAGCGGCGCGAGGCACGCCCCAAACCGCAAGTCAAAGCAGAAGCCACACCTTTAACTACGTGATTTTGACCGCGCTTATAGCGATCGGCACGGCCGTTGTCTGGTTCGCCACCGACGCCGCCATGGGCGGCCAGCGTCTCTAAATCATCTGTACATCCAGCTGAGGAATCATCATGAGAACTTCTTGTATTTATCGAGTAACAGTTGCAGCTGTCACCCTCTCAATTTTGGCCGCGTGCGACGGCGGTGGTGGAGCTCGAGCTCCGAGCGCCCCGCCTTCATCAACCCCAAGACCTCCCGCCATTACAGCCGTGTATCAGGGTAGCTGGCTGGCGGCAGGCTACGGCCGGGTTTTGGAGATTGGCACGGACTCACTACGTTTGCTGGACTACACCGACAGCTACTGTCTCGTAACCGCCAACGAAACAGAGGTTACAACCAAAGACATAGAGTCTTTGTTCAGGCTGAGCGGCAATCAGCTTGAGTGGTTCTCAAGTGTTGGTACAGCGGAGTTTGGTGCGCCTGCTGTGCGCTTTCAGAGCGTGGCCTCGCTCCCGGCAAGCTGCGATCCAGAGCTAACGCCGACCGTCGGAGAGGCCGGTTACAAGCGAGACCCTCGTCGTGACTTGCGTTTATTCGCGGAGCTAATCGCCGAGTATTCAATCTACCCGAGCTTGCGCGACATCGACGTGTTCGATCTGTTCGAGCAACAGGCAGCGCTACTCAGCATTGAAAGCAACGATCAGGAACTGACAGAGGCTCTGTTTCGCCTCGCAGAGCCGTTTGCCGACATCCACGCCACGGTTGAGACCAGCGAAGGGCTGATCAAGGTTCTCAACAAACCATCATTGCAACAACGACTCGTCAATGAGTGGCTCCTGGATCAAGAAGTCACGCCGCCTCTGTCCGTTACAGAGCTTGAGGCATTGAATGAGTACATCCTTGAGCAGGCCATCCGGGATCGGGCTATCACCCTGTCCTATGCCAGTGATGAAGAAGATATCAGACGCGCAGCTAACGGTTTGCTGACCTGGTTCGAAGTCGACGGGGTGGGGTATCTGGCGGTCGATGCGATGCTGGGATTTGGCGACATCGAAGACAACGAAGATGAACTCGTTCAGCTGGATCGAGGACTCGACATCGCACTGCAGGACCTTCGGGATGCAGAAGTCCTGGTGCTCGATATTCGCCGCAATGGTGGCGGCAAGGACTTCCTGAGTATCGCCTTGGCCGGCCGGTTTATCGCCAACGAGACCCAGGCCTATCGCAAGCAAGCCCGAGACGGTGACGGGCGCACCGAGCTGCGGGAGGTTTATGCGAGCCCCCGTGGTTCCACGCAGTACCTGGGACCAATCGTACTGCTAACCAGTAACGAAACGGCGAGCGCCGCTGAAGTGTTCACGCTGATCATGCGAGAACTGCCCAACGTGACCCTGCTGGGTGAATCGACCCAGGGTGGTCTGTCCGACCAACTCGACAAAAAGCTCACAAACGGCTGGGGCGCCTCTGTGGGCAACGAGTTTTACCTCTCGGTGCAGGACGAGTGGTTCGAAGGGACAGGTATACCGGTAGACGTTCAAGTTCCGCAGTTCGAAAGGTCAGCAAGAGACGCTGGCGTGGACTCAGCGCTCGAGACTCTTACTACCATGCTGGAGGAATAGCCCATGACCACAAAGACAAAGCGAATACTGCTCGTAAACGGCCACCCTGGCGATGAGAGCCTGTCCAGGCAGATGCTTGAAAACTACGGCTCAGCCGCTATCGAATCGGGCCACGCTGTCAGACACACAGACATCAGCCGCATGACGTTCGACGCAGACTTTGGCCAGTCTTCATACCATGACAGCAAGCCATTGGAACCTGATCTTGAGACATTCCTGGCGGATCTGAATTGGTCCGAGCATGTCGTGCTCGCCGCACCCATTTGGTGGGGCGGTGTGCCGGCAAAACTCAAAGGCCTGCTCGATAGGGCGCTACTGCCGGGACGGAGCTTTGACCCATGGCAAACGAATTGCCTGGGAGCGCCGCGACCGCTGTTTGCCGGCCGTTCAGCTCGCTTGATTCTGACCTCAGATACTGCGCGATGGGCACTCCGGACGTTTTATGGAGACGCTATCATCAAGCAGATTCGAAGGCAGGTTTTTGAGTTCATCGGGTTACGACCCATGCGCCTTACGTACTGTGCGCCTGCCAACCAGGCGAGTGATGCTAACGTGAATGACTGGTTCAAAAACATGCGTAAGTTGGGTGCCAGAGGATCGTAAACTAGCGGAATTACAAGGTCTGCCCTATCGAATCTCAAGGCTCATCCTACATCGTGTTTATCCTTGGGCAGGCTTTACCTCCAGCAAGTGACGATTGTACCGATCCATTCCACGAGAGCGCGCCTGGTCCCGGGCGCAGTATCTTTCCCGGCATGCGATTTATGATGAATTGTCTAACCACGCGATAACTAGTAAGTCTCTGTTTTTTCTTCCCAGGTTTGAACCGAACCTCGCCTTACAGGCACTTTAGCGGTATGGAGCAGGAAGAGACGCAATCGGTCCGCAAACGCAGAGCACTGGAGGCGTTCCTGGTGTCTGCGGCACGCAGCGGAGACGCAGCGGCAACTGAAAAGCTCGTTCGTTTACTGCAACCACGACTGCTTAGTCATGCCCACCGCTTACTGGGTGATGCTGATGGAGCGCGAGATGTGACGCAGGCCGCCTGGATCGACATTCTCTGGGGTCTACCTCGCCTGAGGGCCGTGTCGGCGTTTCATGTCTATGCGCTGCGCATCGTCTCTCGCAAAGTGGCGAGGGTCATACGAGGTAAGCAAAGAGATAGACACCTGGCCAACGACTGGGCCGTGACTTGCGTGACCGAGGAGCCACCTTTGGGTGAGCGCGACGCCGATGCGAGCGCTGTGCGAGCCGCTATGGCGCGGCTTAAACCAGCCCATTCAGCCACTCTGGCACTCTTTTATCTGGAGGGCATGACCGTGTCCGAGGTTGCTGCCTCGATGGACGTACCCATGGGTACGGTTAAGACACGACTTATGCATGCACGCGAGCAACTTCGACACGTACTGGAGGTAGACAATCATGACCAAACTGGATGATCTGATCCGCGACGCTCTGGAAGACCAGGACAAGGCGCTCGTGAACGAAACCCGCGAGCTCGGCTGGTTTGAACTTGGCCTGGGTCAATTCAGCGGCAAGCTGGGCTGGGTGACGTGGCTCATCATGCTCTTGCAGTCCACAATGTTCATTGCAGGTGCATACTGCGCCACTCAATTCTACGGCGCGTCCGATGGACTGGTCGCAGTTAAGTGGGGAATAACCGGTGCGACGCTGCTCATCATGGCTCTCAGCCTGAAAACTAGCCTGATGCCCCAAATGCAGGCGGATCGGGTGATACGAGAGGTTAAGCGGCTTGAACTGCTGCTGATAAGTCGTGATGGCTAGTGCCTGTTCACGCAATAATCACGGCATATCGGCTGCTCAAGGTCCGCTCGCATGCCGCCTGGCCCTAACGATCGGGTTACTGCTCTGCCTGCAAGGATTCGCAGGCAGCACAAAGGCGTCTCCGCTGTACGAAGTCATTGGGGAGTTAGAAGAACGCCTTGATGCCAGGATCGGCGTTGCGGTTGTCGATAGCGGGAGCGGTAAAACCTGGCACCACCGGGGAGAAGAACGCTTTCCGCTTACCAGCACATTCAAGCCGCTGGCTTGTGCCGCCGTACTCGCGAGGGTGGATGCAGGGTCGGAAAAGCTGAGTCGCGAGGTAGAAGTCCGCCAGGAGGAACTGGTCACCTACTCACCATTTACCCAGGATTACGTCGGATCGACGATAAGTCTGGCTGATGCCTGCGAAGCCGCGATCACGCTTAGCGACAATACGGCCGGGAATCTTTTACTCGCGGCCATTGGTGGGCCACCGGGGCTGACCGCGTTCCTCCGCAAGTCCGGAGACCGGTATACGAGGCTGGACCGGACTGAGCCGGATCTGAACGAAGCCACGCCCAATGACCCGCGCGATACGACGACCCCGATTGCGATAGCGCATACCCTGGCAGCTCTTCTGCAGGGAGGCGCGCTCAGCGACACCCAAGCACAGCGCCTGGAGTCCTGGATGATCGCCGATCGTGTGGCCGATGCCTTGTTTCGATCACGCCTTCCCGCTGGCTGGGGCATCGCAGACAAATCAGGCGCCGGCGGCTACGGTTCTCGCGCGCTGATTGCCGTACTGTATCCGCCGGATGGAGCGGCGGTGTTTGCCGCAGTCTACGTCACACAGACCGAGGCCAGTTTTGCCGCTCGCAACTCCGCCATCGCGGATATTGGCGCTGCAATTTTCTCGGCCGTAATCGCCAGTGAGCCAACCGCGCAAAACGAGTGACTGACGCACCAGGCCGATGACAACTGAACCGCGCAAATCCATCCGGTCTGGCTCACGCTTTGCCATCGCCGCGCTTACAACCCCTGATAGCCAGCTACACTGAAACTGTTGAGCGACAGTTTCGGTGCGAAGGAAGCGGATTAGTGGCTAAGAATCATCCCTACAAAGTCTATGGTGCCAAAACCTCTGGAGCGGCCATGATCGAGATGGCCCTGGCCGAGGCCAAAGCACCGTTTGAGCGCGTGAGCACGCGATTAGGCAAGGGGGGAAAACACACGGATCGGTTTTTTGAGAAAAACCCAACGGGGAAGCTACCCGCACTCGAGACACCCTCGGGAGAGGTACTGACCGAGTCCGCGGCGATTCTGATAAGCCTGGCTGAGCGCCACCGATCAGCGCGTCTGTTACCAGATCGCAATCCCCAGGCACGCGCCTCTGCCTTACGCTGGCTGGTCTACGTGGCGTCAGAAATCTACCCCATGATTGAAATCCGCGACTACCCAAAGCGCTTCGTAGCTTCGGATGTTGAGCGCAGGGTGATCCTGGATCGATCCCAGCAGCGAATTCGCCGCCGCTGGCTCAACGTCGAAGCTGCTATCAGCGGCACCCCCTGGCTTCTGCCGAATGGACTTTCGATCGCAGACCTCTCAATCGCCACAGTCAGTCGTTGGTCCGTCGGTAAACGTTGGCGGAGACAGCACTGCCCAAAAATCGAAGCGCTGACCAGCGCAGTTGCTGCGCGAGAGCTGGCCGGACCGGTATGGCGCTACCATTTTGAAGAGTGACTGGCAGAATCCCCGAGTGTTTTTCGATGTGAGCGGCAAAGCGTTCGAACTTAGCTTTTCGGGGAGGTTAATAAAGGCTCAGGAGCTTCGGACCTTATTATGCACCTGGGATTAGATTGTCGAACCTGGTACCCAAACTAGATGAACAACCAACAAACAGGTTTCCTGGTGCAGGTGCACGTCGAAGAAATCCCAGGAAAAGGACTGGGCGTTGTCACCGACGAATTGATATACAAAGGCCAGGCCGTCTGGCGTCACCTCCCGGAGGCTTTCACGGTATTCGATGAACAGGGATTCCGGGAACTGATCAGCTACATGGAGCACGATGAGGTCGTGTTCGAACTGACCCACATGCACGCATTTGAGGACTTTCCCGGGTGCATGATTCGGGCGCTCGACGACGGCATCTATATCAATCACTCGATTCGGCCAAATCTGGCAACAAACAACACCGAACCGACCCTACCCTCACTGGACTCAAATGCTCCGGACTACATTCAGCGCGTAGCCCAGGCGCTACGGGCAGATCGTTTTTCGCTTCTGGCAACCCGAGACATCGCGATCGGCGAAGAGCTGACGAATGATTACAACCTCGATGACGAGTGCCCCGCATACTTTGACGAGCTTTACGCGCTCTATGAGGTCGATGAGGGCTATCTGGAAGACGGATCCTGAGCGCATGCTGGAGCGTCACAACGTATTGTGTGACTTACCGGCCACACGTGCGAGTTCGGACACAACCCGGTCACAATGCGTTGACCTTCAGATTCTTTTCCGGCGCATTCGCACGCGAGTTGTGTCTGGTTCGACCCCAGTGCCATGGTCACGCGTAACGCAGAGTCAACCATTGATAATTTAAAACCGTAGTATCAATTACCTTACGTCCCGGGTCTTTTGTCCCGCTGTAGCCTTTCCACTTCTTGTATGAAACCCACTCGTTCCCCAAAGTCCATTCCTGATATGAAAACTACCACCCTACCAGCTGCGTTTTGCAGAACAGCCATACTGTTCCTGGCATCAGCCGGGAGTACTGCTCATGAAACGTGGCTGCTCCCTGACGACTTTTCGCCGGCTGCGGGCTCTTTGGTTGAGTTTCAGATGAGTAGCGGAATGGGCTTTCCGGCAAAGGGCTCGGCCATTACCCCGGATCGGGTCGTTGATGCATCGCTTGCGAATAATTTAAGTATCCATGCACTCGATCCCCAACGGGCTACTGACGGCGGGTTGTCGTTGCAAGCGTTGGCAAAAGAAGGTCTCAACTGCGTGTGGGTGCAGCTCAGACCACGAATTCTCGAGATCCCTGACCACGACGACATAAAACACTATCTGGAAGAAATTGGCGCAGGCGACTCAGTTTGGCAGCACTGGAATGCCGAGAAAGACGAAGATCTCTGGAGGGAGTCCTACAGCAAGCTAGCGCGCACCTACCTGCGCGCCTCTGCATCTGGTGCCGCGCCCGATTGCACCGCGACGGCCTCTGAGTCCCGATTCGATATCCTGCCACTGCAAGACCCAACACAACTGAGTGCAGGCGAGTCGCTGGATTTGCGCGTGCTTTTCGACGGCGAGCCTCTTAGCGGTCAATCCGTGGCCGTAGTTCGCGAAGGCGACCAGCCTCAACCGCTGCTATCGTCGGATGAGAAAGGACTCCTCAAAGTACAAACCACGGGTATCGGGCGGTATATGGTGTACGCGACGCATCTCCGGGCGATCGACAAGGATAACTTCAATTGGGAAAGCGACTTTGTAACGCTGACGTTTGAAGTACTTCACTGACTCTCGAAAGCGGTTACGCGCCCCAACCCCACAACATGTGACGGAGCCCCTAGGGCCAGACGGGATTCCAAGGGTCTTCACCTGATGACATGAGCCAGATTACGTCTCTCTATGTCTACAAGGTCGTTGGGCAGGCTAGTCCCGGCGTGCCGACTCGCGACCTATTTAAGAAGCTAGGGCTCTCTCCCGACGGTCCCGTCGACCCGGCGAGGATGGTGCCGTCTGCTGCCTACTACGATTTCTTTGCCGCATTAGCGGATCGCGACCCGAAAGGCCTTACGCTGCCACTTCGTATCGGCTCGGCGATGCGAAGCGATGAGTACGGCGCGTTTGGCCTCGCCTGGAAGTCCGCGCCGAGTCTTCGTGGCTCCTACGTCCGATCAGAGCGCTATGGACGGGTTCTGGGGAGCGCGGAGACCTATTCCATGGAGCAAACGCCAGAAGGTGTGTTCTATAGCCTGGATAAGGCCGGGGATGGACGACCGGGCATGACGTTGTCGAACGAAGCCAGCCTGGCTGCGGTAGTTGCCATCAGCCAGGAAGTCAGCGCGCAAAAGTTCACGCCGCTGGCGATCCATTTCAAACATCCGCCGCGAGGCGACCAAACGGTGTTCGACGCGCATTTTGGCTGCCCTTGCTTTTTCGATTCCGGTCGCGATGCAGTGCTTGTGAGCGACGCAAGCCTTGACGCGCCGAACAGACTTGGTGACGCAACAATCGCCGAGTTCTTTGATCGTCATCTTGAGCAGGAGCTGGCATCACAGCCTCTGGAAGATGGATTGGAGCAAAGAATAAGGCGCGTTCTTGCGCACATGCTCAGCGAAGGTGTTCCGAGTGTCTCTTCCGTTGCGGCCGAGTTTGGGATGAGTGCCCGCACGCTACAGCGACGCCTGGCGAACCAGGGTCACTCCTTTCAAAACGTTGTCGATGC
>JBCCPL010000032.1:0-69958 GCA_039111155.1 Pseudomonadota bacterium
CATCTGCAAAGCGAATCCGCCGGAACGCTAGATCTTCTCCCAGGACGAACCGGATTTGCTCGCGCCACTCAAGGGCCACACGAATAACCTGCATACCCGCGTTCAGATGCTGAAGCACCTCATCACTGCGCAGGTCCATTCCCTTACAGCGAACCAATGATGCGCTCTCTCCGATCTCACGCATCTCACATTCATCGCGCAGAAGAAAATCATCGGCCAGCGTATTATTCGCCAGCCAACCGCTTATAGCTGCCGCCGGTGCATGATTTGTCTGAGCAGGCAAAACCGGGAAAGTCCCCACGCATTCACGGAAAAGATTCAGGGCCTCTTCGGCTCGGTTGGCGCTCGTCGAATCAACGAACACCCAGCGATTCTTGAGATCGAACAGAAGCCGCAGCTCCGAATGCCGGCTGAATGCTCGCGGCAGGCAATCGATCACGATCTCTTCTTTGAGAGACTGTTTCTCCTTTCGATATACCTTACGGCTTTGCTTCTCCTCGATACCCTTTATGCGCTCTTCTAATAGCTCACGAACCACCGACGCAGGAAGAATTTTTTCCTCACGGCGAAGACGAAGCAACAAAAAACCGCCCGCGCTGTGTACGAGTGCATCCGTATCGGCACCAAGCGCGGGTACCCAGCCGACGGCCTGGCCCTGGGTAGGGCGGCAGGCTTGAAAGAGCCTGGCCCGCAGGGCCTCTTCGATACGCTCGATGGGAAGATCGAGACCGCGAGTCATGCGGTAGGCCCGCAGGTTCTTAAACCACATACTGAATGTCTGCTGAGGTAAAAAAGCCGAACATTCTACACAAGTGATACCGAAGGCTGCGTCGCCAACTCGTCTCAGAATGTGAGAGCGCCACCTAAGGGACCTGCGGTGCGCCTGCGCACGACTCGAGGAGGAGGTTCGCCGTCAGAAAAGAGGCGCCGGTGCACAAGTCTGGACTTGCTTTGCGAGGTGCTTGTATTTTTAGCCAAAGCCAATGGAGCTGATCCGCATGCAATATCTACACACAATGGTTCGAGTTCATGACCTCGATGCTTCTCTCGACTTTTACTGCAACAAGCTCGGACTGATCGAAATAAATCGTATGGAGAACGAGCAAGGCCGATTTACGCTGGTTTTTCTCGCTGCCAGTGAAGACGAAGAACTCGCCGCGCAGCGGAAGGCTCCAATGCTTGAACTCACCTATAACTGGGACACTGAGGACTACGACGGAGGCCGAAACTTTGGTCATCTTGCTTATCGCGTGGACGATATCTATGCGACCTGTGAGCAGCTTCAGAAATCTGGGGTCGTGATTAATCGCCCGCCGCGCGATGGCTACATGGCGTTTATACGCTCACCCGATGGTATCTCCATCGAGCTGCTCCAGGCCGGCGGCGCCCTCGCACCCGCTGAACCGTGGGCATCGATGCCAAACACCGGTAGCTGGTAGAACCAAAGTAGAATGCAGGCGAGCCTTCGCTATTGGGTAGCTGGCGATACCGCCTCTAGCGGCAACCAGCTGTTCTTGCATGCGGAACACAGCCAGTGTCTGTATTTTGCATTCGCTTCTCCGACCGGAGGTATAGAGGATAGCGAGTGGCCCAGGCAACGCCTCTACAGCGACCTCACTCGCTGGGTACAACAGGAATACGAGACTCCCCCGGGGGTTTTTCTGCCTCGTTTGTTTGAGGCTCTGCCGGTTGCCTCTCTAGAAGACCGAACTAATATCAGCGCGGGATTCATCACTTATGTTGAAGGGCAGTTGCATCTGGCGTCTCGCGGAGTGATGCCCCTCCTGCTGCGCGGCAATGAGCTGGCAACGCGCTGGTTTCAATTTGGAGCTTCGCCGCACGAGGAGATCCGCAGCAGCCCCGCATGGGACCCTTTCGCCGAACAACAGTTAACGTTGGATCCGGGAGACCGACTGCTGATTCAGGCCACGCCGGCACAGAGTGCCGAGCAGCAGGCCAGGAGGCTCAAGAGCTTTCTCAAGGACAGCATGCATGAGTCCTGGAATTCTACGCGGGCCCGGTATTTGAACTTGCTCCAAACATGGTTCGAGGCCGATTCCGCGGCAGGGGAGCAGCTATTTCAGCCGCTACTGGCCTGTGAACTTAACGATCCCATGCAGGGTGTATTTCAGACTGAGGAAGTCAGCCTTCTGATAGACGAGTCGCTCCTCCTGGCCGCGACTCGATGGCTGACTTATCAATGGCAGAAAGTTGGTCTCGAGAAATCGGCACGCCTCAAGCTGCAGCCTTTGCTGGAGGCCGTGGTAAAGGACATTTTTGAATCGGAGCGCGAGTGGGGACGGCTTTTTATGTCGATCAGTCTGCGTCGCTTCGCAAACTTCGTGGAAGTGGAATTCAGCGATCCGGGGTTGATCCACCGTTCAAATCACGTTGAAACTCTGCTGGCGGCTGACGGTGATGACAGTGCAGACGACGCAGAATCTCAGATGAAAAACGATCTCGCCGAAGGCGATCACCCGGGTGAATGGAAGATCGTCGATGGGCGCAACTCGCTGATCATCCAGCATACCCTGAATGTGGGCCACAGCGGTTAGCTTTTAAGGAAGCGCAGTATCCAGTTCGCCATGCGATCCGTTTCTGGCGGTACGGCGAGCGAGGCGATACCTGACTGATAAATCGACTCGCCAATACGCTCACGCCGAAATTCCATAATTTCTCGAGAATACTCAGGCCTGAACTCAGGATGCCCCTGAAAAGTGAGCACCTGCTGGCCTATCTGGCATACAGCGTGGGGGCAGAAGTCGCTGCCCGCTAACGTCGTCGCTCCCGGCGGTGGCTCCAGCACCTGATCCTGATGGCTCACCAGTACATTGAAGCTTGAAGATCCTTCGTCCATCCACTCAGGCCTTTGATTGAACTGGTGAGTGTGGATGCCGACGCCCCACCCGGCAGCGGCTTTCTCCGCCCGACCTCCCAGTGCAAGAGTCATGAGCTGATGTCCGAAGCAGATTCCCACGATTTTTTTGCCGGCCTGATGCAGATCCCGAACGTAGTCGGTAAGCCGGTGAATCCACTCAAGATCGTCATAAACGCCGAATTTGCTTCCGGTGATCAGGTAAGCATCCACATCATCGATGTACTCCGGGTACTCCTGTTCCATCGCATCGTAGACTTCGAAGCGTAACGATGGGTCGCGGGTCCCGAGGAGCTCGATGAACATATCCGGATACTCGCCATACTCATCGACCCATTCAGGCCGCACTTCGTCAGTTTTTAAAATGCCAAGCTTCATCCGCCCAAGCCTAAGCGGAACTAGGCACGAGGTCTATGTCGCCGTACCCGCCAGGCACTGTTGCTGAACACACAGATAACGGCCCACTTCAATGAGCAGCGACGCTAGCCCAAACTATTCATGAATGCGCTCGCGCCCTCGCGGGATCCTTGCTCGATTCCCTTTCGCGTAAGGCATTCGCCAAAGCCAGAAACACACACCGGTAATCCGCTCGGTTGGCAAATGCCTTGTGCGAACAATGCTCTACGCAATTACCACGGCGGTTCGTGAAGGGTTCGGGCTAATGGACTGTGCCACTGTGCAGATGGTTTGCCGACGAGGTGTACCAAAATGTTCCCTCAAGCGTAAGTCGCCGACTTGCCTCCAACGCTACTCTTTGATCCCCCCCGCCCAGCGCGAGCTGCTCAACCATGGCATTCGCGCCGGCAACAACAATCAGCGCCAGACGACTCTGGTGCAGTTCTGCCAACAGGTCGATCAACGACAGGGCGGTGTCTGTGTAGCACTGTATGTCTTCGGCCGGGCACTCGGTCCGCGCATGCAGGTAGATTCCGGCTGCCTCAAGGGCGCAACCTGCTAAATTTACGCGGCAGGGCGTGGCCGCCCTCGGTTCGGTCCGGCGAAGCCGCTCAAGGGTCTCATGCCAGTAGTCGGCTGCTTCAACAGGATGCTTCATAAGCGCCCGGCGATGCTCAGGGCATAAAAATTGGAGTCGCATTTGCGTGACCTGCGAACTGATCGCATGCATACGCTAATGCAAATTGTTTGCACTTACAAGACGTATACGCTCGGCTGGCCTTGAAATGACATGGAAAAGCTACTCGCCATCGAATGATGCCCCGCGCACGCGTCGCTCGGAATCAGTGCCGCAGGGCGCCGAAGCTCGACTCTACGGGTCTACTGAGGCAGAAAAGTGAGCCTGGCAGTTACCGGTACTGCTGTGCTGATGGAATTGAGACCTGCTATTTGCTGCAGAGCCTGAACGCCACCTGCGAGGCCAAAATCCGCTGCATATACCACTAGAGGCTGCAGTACGTTCACCTCAAGCGATCCATTTGCCAGTTTAGTTGCCTGCAAACTGGCATCGTAGGCCATGGTTTTCCCGTGTAGAGCTACATTCACCTTAAGATCAAGCTCTGCGGTCTCACCCGCCTTCAGGGCCTCAAGAGAGTCAGGCACCTCGACGCTCAGAGTGGCGGCAGGAAACTGCAATGTTTCGAACAGCATCTTACGCATGCGTTCATTTCGAATGGGGATCAATGTTTCAACGCTGTCCAGATCAATGACTACCTGAGCTATACCATCATCATTGATGCCGCCGGTCAGAGAGGAAAAGTGATGAACCTCAGCTATGCTCGCGTTCTTAACGGATAAAAACTGTACGTCGGAGCGAGACTCGTCCAGCAACCAGTCGGCACGTGCTGAAACGCTTAATAGCGCCAGCAAACCGACCACTGACTGGAAAATTCTGCGGTTGCACGTCAAATCAGGAACTGTTTTGTTCACTCTGTTGTCCTCTATCTCTAGTAAGTCGCTCAGTAACATTTCGCGACACCGTTGCGGTTGCTTGTGTTCCAAAATCGCGCCAGCGAGTCGACCAGTTCGAGCACGCGGCACAGCGAGAGCTCCCGGTGGGGCCCTATTAGCTGCCAGTGTGGCTGCGGGTATGGCTGCAAACCCCGTAGAGTTACATCCGTTTACTGTCCGATCACGAGCTGATCAATCCAGTGGGATGACCCGGCGCCCATGCTGGCTGATAATGGCCGGCCCGATTGTCACAACAGAGCCTCAAAGCCTCGCGCGCATAATGCCTCACACCCAGCGACAATCTCGCTCTATCCCAGCGCTAACTCAGTGCCAACCCGATAACAGCCCGGAGCCATAAGATTTGAAACCTGTATACGTCTCGCCGCTTGTGTTGGGTCTCAGCCTTACGTTGGGCGCCTGCGCAGAGCTGGGCAGTGCAAGCTCAAAGCCTGATACAAATCCTTTGGAGCCCGCGCTGGCTGAATGTCGGGCAAACTTCGATGCCCTGTCCAGCACCCAGCAAAGCAGCGCCAGCACCCTGGCTGCGATCCAGGGTGATCTTGAGGACTTAAGCACGCAGTTTGCGGCCAGCTTGCGCGCGTGCGAGGCCAGCGCGGTTGCGGAAGTCGTCCCGGTACTTGAAGAGACCGGTGACGAGACATTGGCGGTGCCCGTGATCGATAAGCTCATTGTAGGCAGCCGCGAGCGAGTCTGGGTGGAGGCGCTTCAGCTGGCTCTCTCGGCCCGCATCGATACCGGTGCGGAGACGGCGTCACTCGATGCCAGGAACATTGCGAGCTTTGAGCGAGATGGAAAACCCTGGGTCAGCTTTGAGATTCCGGACCCCAACGGGGGTGACCCCATCCGCCTCGAGCGGCGCCGGGTACGCCAGGCGCTGGTACTCCAGGCGAACAGCGCTGAGCCGGAACGGCGGCCTGTAATTCGGCTGGGCATTCAGTTAGGTCCCATCAGGCAACTGGCTGAGTTCACGCTCTCGGATCGCAGCAACCTGGACTACCAGGTGCTGGTTGGCCGCAATATTCTGCGAGATGTGATGATCGTGGACGTGAGTCAGAACAATTTGGTCCCGCTTCCTAAGGTCGCGAGCGAGAATCAAGCCAACGCATTGTGAATAGTCGGGCGACAGTAGGCTTTATGGTCGTCGTGCTGACGCTGATCGGACTGTCTCTTGCTTTCTTACGTCATCTGCAAACCGGAATCCCCTTCGTACCGGGAGAGCGCACGAGTATCTGGCTGGTCGAAGCGCGGGTTGATTTTGTGGCGCTCGGAGGCGCGGTCACCGCAAGTCTTAGTATTCCGGATCAGATTCCGGGCTTTCAGATTTCCGGAGAACAGGCAGCGTCAGCGGGATACGGCTTCAGTATTATTGATCGTGAAGAGGAACGCCGGGGCGAATGGACTCGTCGGGAAGCCAGCGGAGCGCAGTCGCTGTACTTCAGTGCCAACTTCATTCCCGGCCCGAAGAGCATTCCGCATACCGGCGAGGAGCCGACCGCTAGACCGGTGTTCTGGGGCGATGCTGAGGTCACTGCAGCCCGTGCGCTGAACGCAGCTGCCGCCTCTCGTTCCAGCGACCCGCGCAGTCTCGCGCGGGAACTGGCTTTGCTGCTCTCCGAGTCGGCGCCGTCACAAAACGCCGCCCTGCTGCTGGCGCGCGCTGATGATGCCAATCAGCTGCTCGGTAAACTGCTCAACGATGCAGATATACCCACCCGCGAGGTGATTGGCCTACCTCTGGAGGATGCGCGTAGACGCCAGTCACTTCAGTCCCTCCTTGAGTTGTATGACGGAGAACAATGGGTATTGGTGGATCCGAGTACAGGGCCAATTGAAGCGCCCGAAGACTTGCTCCTATGGCACCGCGGCGGCCGCTCGGTACTTGATGTCAGTGGTGGGCGTAGCTCCCGGTTGAGCTTTTCGATGATCCGGCAGTCGGTCCCAGCGGTTCAACTTGCAGTGGAACGCGATGAGAATTCGCTGTTCTCGCTGATTGGAGTGCACCGGCTGCCCATCGAAGAGCAGAGCATGTTCAAGCTCCTGTTATTGCTGCCCCTGGGTGCCTCCGTCGTCGTTTTCTGTCGGGTTCTGATAGGAGTGCAAACCGCAGGCACGTTTATGCCTGTTCTGATCGCTCTGGTGTTTCTGCAAACGGCGCTGCTGCCCGGCCTGCTGGCCTTTGTGTCTGTAGTTATCGTAGGCCTGCTGATGCGCGGATATCTAAGCCAACTGAATCTGTTGTTGGTCGCGCGTATCGCAGCTCTGATCGTGCTGGTGATTTTCCTTATTTCCCTTCTCAGCATTATTGGGTATCAGTTGGGTATCAGTACCGGCATGGTGATCACCTTTTTTCCGATGATCATCATCGCCTGGACGATCGAGAGGCTGTCAATACTTTGGGAGGAGGAAGGCCCCCGAGATGTGCTGGTTCAGGGTGGTGGCAGTTTGCTGGTTGCAGTTCTGTCGTTCCTCCTGATGCAATCCTCGCTGATGCAGCATTTGAGCTTCAACTTTCCCGAGCTGAATCTACTGTTGTTGGCAGCGATCCTGGCGATGGGCCAGTACACGGGCTACAAGCTGCTCGAGCTTCGGCGGTTTGCGGTCCTTGGCGACTGAGCATGGAAGGATGGGTCGCGCCACGACAGCTTAAGTCCCGCGGAATGCTCGGGATGAATGCTCGAAACCTCAATTACATTGGACGCTACAACAAGCGCCAGCTTTACCCGCTCGTGGATGACAAACTGCGGACAAAGCAAATAGCCCAGGAGTTTGAGATACCGGTTCCAAAGCTTCTGGCGGCCATATCTCAGCAGCACGAGGTCAATGACGCACTTAAGCAATTAGAAGAGTTAAGTGGCTTCGCGCTGAAACCGGCCAAAGGCAGCGGCGGCAAAGGCATCTGGGTGATTGGCGGGCGCGAGGAAGGCGAGTTTCTTAAAACCTCCGGGGCGCGAGTTTCGCGCACCGACCTGCGCCGCCACATGAGTAATACGCTGGCGGGCCTCTACTCGCTGGCTGGTAGCACCGACAAGGTAATCATCGAAGATCTTATTCGCGCTGCGCCCAGTTTTACCGAACTATCTCATGAGGGCGTGCCGGACATACGGGTGATCGTTTTTCGCGGGTATCCGATAATGGCCATGCTGAGACTTGCAACCCACGCGTCTGACGGCAAAGCCAACCTCCATCAGGGTGCCGTCGGAGTCGGCCTTTCGCTGGACGACGGTCGTTTTGCGAGCGCCGTGCAGTTCGACCGATTTATCGACACCCATCCCGACACGGGCCGTGCGCTAGACGACATTCGCATTGAAAACTGGCCGGAAATCCTGGAGCTTTCGGCCCGCTGCTTTGAGATGACCGAGCTTGGCTATCTTGGTACGGACATCGTAATCGATGAAACGCAAGGGCCTATGTTGCTCGAACTGAACGCGCGACCTGGACTTGCGATTCAGCTGGCGAACCGCCGAGGGCTGCTGCCCCGACTACGGGCTGTGGAGTCACTGCGCAGCCGCCGCCAGAAATCCGCCGCCAGTCGGGTACAGTTTTCGATTGAGACTCTGGCGCGACTTTAATGAAGGTCTTTTTAGCAGGCCCTAAAACGCCGCAAACTCCTCAGCGGTAGCGTAGGAAGTTTGTGTTCCCTTGCCGGTCACACTGTGAGAGGCGTAGCGCACTGATTCAGCGATCGAATCAGCTACCGACTTTCCGGCGGACAACTGAGCCGCGAAGCAACCGATAAAGGCGTCGCCGGCACCGGTTGTATCGACTGCGTTGACCGCAGGAGCAGAAAACTCCTGCCTTGAATCCGGAGTCAGCCACAAGGCACCCTTATCTCCCAGAGTCACAATCAGATTTTTCAGACCTTTATCCAGCAGGGATTCGGCCGCTGCAGAGATCTCTGCGTCGGAACCCACTGACATTCCGGTCAGGATCTCGAGTTCAGTTTCGTTGGGCACGAAGTAGTCACAGCGACACGCGAATTCAATATCCAGCGCCGTGCTGGCTGGCGCCGGGTTCAAGAGCACGGGGATGCCGCGCGCATTCGCGAAGTCGATCGCCGCGTAAATCGTCTCAAGCGGTATCTCCAGCTGGAGAATAATCATCTGACATTGGGCCAGCGCGTTCTCCGCCGCAGCGATGTCGGCAGGTAGCAGATGCATATTCGCGCCGGGGATAATCAGAATCCGATTTTGCGAGTCGGAATCGACCCAGATTGGTGCAACTCCGCTGGACACCCCTTCGACCCGCGAAACGTAGTCGGTACTGACTCCGTACTGCTTGAAGTTCTCCAGAGTGTTGTCGGCAAAGGCATCGTCTCCGACCCGCCCCATCATCAGCACATCCGCTCCGAGCTGTGATGCAGCAACCGCCTGGTTGGCGCCCTTACCACCGCAACCCATGGCGAACTCATTGGCGACCAGGGTTTCTCCTGCTTTTGGGATCGTATCTGTATAGGCAATGAGATCGACCATGCAGGAACCAATCACAGCTATCGTCATATCCGGACTTCCGTTTTTTATTCGCGACGCGCCAGTGTAGCCTAAGCCGTGAAAAACTCACCCGGGTGATTGCCCTGATGCCAACAAGCTCCAAAACCCAAGTTCTGTCCTCCGTCGCCGCTCTTATTGATCACACTCTTCTGAAGCCCGATGCAAGAGCAGCAGAGATTGACCAGCTCTGCGACGAAGCCATCAGTTATGGCTTCGCCGCAGTCTGTGTGAATGGCCGGTGGGTAAAGCACGTTGCAGACCGATTGGCAGGCAACGCGCCTCTACCTTGTTCTGTTGTCGGGTTCCCGCTCGGCGCGAGTGTTCCCTGCGCAGTAGCCGATGAGGCTCGCCAGGCTATCGCCGATGGAGCTCGGGAAATCGACATGGTGATGTCCATCGGCGATGCCATCGACGGGGAATGGCCGGCGGTCGCCAGCGGTATCGAAGCCGTTTATCGTGAATGTGGAAGCACACCCTTAAAAGTGATTCTGGAGACCTGCCTGCTCAGCAATGAGCAAAAAAAGCGCGCCTGCGAAATCTGTCGTGATATCGGTGTCGCCTTCGTAAAGACCTCGACCGGGTTTTCGACTGGCGGAGCCACCACCGCAGACGTCGCACTCATGCGTTCAGTGGTCGGTTCCAAGCTCGGTGTGAAGGCCTCCGGCGGTATTCGTGACTTCGCTACCGCCAAGGCAATGCTAGACGCCGGCGCGAATCGGCTCGGGTGCTCCGCGGGAGTTTCGATCGTGAGCGGCGCCACCGGTGAGAACACCGGTGCGTACTAGCCCGAACTATTCATGAGTGAGATCCATCATTTTTAACCTGCTCTTAGCAGCCGGGGATTGCGCAGCAGACCGGCGGAAATGAGCGTCACTACTATTCCTACGGGAAAGATCTCGAGGAAGGTAATCGACAGGCGATACAATGGCCGCGCGTAATTCTCCTTCGCCAGTTCCGTATCAGCTCGCAACTGGGCCAGAGCCTCCTCAGAGGCTCCACCGGCAGCGGCTTCATCCAGAACGCCCTGCGCGTATTCGTCCATAAAAGCGTAGTCGGTCATATTCAGATAAATCTCCCAACCCACCACATAGGCCAGCGCAGCCACAAGAGAGATACCGATACCCAGAGTTACGCCCTGCCAGAAGCGGATAACGCCTCCAAGCTCCTGATCGCGATAGCGCTTGATAGCTATGAAGATCATCGACAGTGCCACCAGCATGAACAGATAGCCGAGCAGCTCCCCGACGGCGGCGCCGGCCGATCCGATCAGGGCGCCCAGCAGTAGTGTGGCGATGACCAGTATTCCGGAATAGCTTCCATAGCGAAGGATGAAAGGTGTCAACGTTGATTCTCCCGTTTGTGTCGAACAACGCGGAGAATGGCGAAAAGATCACCCCAAATGCTATCGCCCAAAGGTATGAGACGGCTGATTTAATCCAAATTACGGAGTGCGGGAGAGGCGATTCGTTCGAAAATCGAGTTTCAGGGTATCAGGCGCAGCTCACGGGACTTATTGACGGCCTCCGTGCGGCGAGAAGCATCCAGCTTTTCATAGAGCTTCGCCACATGGGTCTTCACTGTATTGGGTGAGATATTGAGCTTTTGCGCAATCTGTTTATTGGTCAGGCCCAACGCCAACTGCTCGAGTACGGAGTACTCCCGTCTGGAAATCCGCAGTGACGCCAGGGCGTTCTCATTCACTTTGAAGCCAGGTTCACGCTCTCGCGGAGCGAGCGCGATTCCCGCCCAGAGCCCTAGTCCGGCAAACAACAGTGCAACCACTACAAGAATCCAGGCTGGGGGAATGTGGCGCAGCAGATAGCGATACTCCAGCCACTGCAGAACGGACGTGGCTGCAAACAGAGCAATACCGTAGAAAACAATCGTCCGTGTCACGGGTTAACCGACCCAAACCACAGCGTGGTAGCAGGGATTAGACCCCTGTAAGTGAAGCGTCATGGTAGCCGTGGTGCCCCGAAGCAAAGCTACGGGTGCTAGCGGGAGTAAACGATCAGCCCCAGTCCGACGATGAACAAAGCAAACATGGCAGCGATCATTCCCGAGGTTCCCGCAGGGGCATCCTTGAACTCCCTCCAGATGAACACGCCCCAAAATGCCGCCACCATCGTCGCACCCTGGCCAAGCCCATAGGAAATCGCAGGACCCGCCGCCCCGGATGCGATGAAGCTGAATGAGAAACCCACGGACCAGATGATACCCCCCAGAATACCTACCAGGTGCAGGCGCGGTGTTCCGCGACTGAAGTACTCTCCCAGAGGCGCAACTTCGCCGGAAAGTGGTTTGTACTGGAGTGGAATCAGCCAGACTATGTTCGACAACAGCAGCCCCACCGAAAATACGACACCCGCACTGTAGGGTGTCATCAGGCCTGCTTCGGGATTTGCGAAGTCGAAAGAGATGGACGCCGCCACGAAACGATAGAAAAAGCCCATGGCAATGCCGGCAATGACAGAAATAGCGAGTCCCTTGCCCACTGATCGATCCGCGTCCTGCGGAAGCCGGCTGTAGATCAACGCACACACCAGAACTGCAGCGGTGACCAGGCCAACACCGGTGAACAGGAACATCGCATTGCCCACCGGCGCAGCCAGATAATTCGTCACGACGCCGATCACAAGCGCGAGACCAATAGCCACCGGGAACGCGACAGCCATCCCGGCGATATCAATAGCGACTACCAATAGAATGTTCGCGAGGTTAAACACAACACCACCAATAAAGGCGGACTGAAGAGCCGACGAGCTAGCCTGGCTTATGTCGGTAGCAAACGCCCGACCCTCCTCACCGGTGGAGCCAATAGTGAAGGCGAAGATCAGGGTAAGCAGGAGTACGCCGATGGAGTAGTCCCAGTAAAAGAGCTGGAACTGCCATTCACTGCTAGCGAGCTTCTGGGTATTAGCCCAGGACCCCCAACAAAACATGGTTATGACGCACATGGCAACGGCTATCGAATAGGAATCGACTATTAGCATAGGGACAGCTCTGTTCTTTTTGTTGAGGCGAAATGATCAATGGCGGAGCTTCAAGATTCAAGCATCTTTGCTTTACATCGAATACCCGAGAGCGACGTAGGTCGCGCTATTAGAGGTCTATCAGTACGCGAATCCACGGTGTGATCTGAGACACAATTCATCGGTCGATACCCCGCCAAGTGTGAGCCCAGCGGCATTTTCACAGCGGCTGGGCTGCAACCAGCTCCCCAGCGTGGAAGATACGCCGCTCTTGAAATGGGGACGCTCACAAAATGAAAAAAGTACTCTGTGCGATCGGACTTTCATCCATCGCGGCCGTAAGCCAAGCCGGTATCATCATCGATTCGATAGACGTCGAGATGACGAGCACCAAGTACAACGCGCGGGCGAACGCGAATCGACTTGCTCCGGACGGATCGCGTCTCGATCCGGCAACTGCATTCGCCGCCGCCGACGGCGCATTTAACACCGCAGCCCGAGAGAACGGGAGCTGCATGCAGGCTGTTGAAGCCTTCGACTCGATAACCTACCAGGATCTGTGCGACGGCGGTCGGAGGAACTATGGAGCTCGCTATACAATTAGTGGTTCCAATTCAGGCGTGACAAACTTTCAGTTCGGACTGGACTGGGGGCGCGGGGGATTTCTGTCGTTTGAATCGGAAGAGTCGAACGGCGTCAGCTCGCTCGTAAGCGAGGATATCTGGTGGCGCAAGCGCTGGTCAGATCGAGACGTCATTGACTTTACTATCGCCGCTCAGGGCGACTTCACCTTAACGCTGCTCGGGTTCGAGGGGTGCTGCGATGGTATCAACAGTGCCCGATATCGAAACTGGTCTCTGCCGAGTGAACTCGATGATATGGGCGGTCTAGGGCTTGATCCGCAGGTAACCGCCGGTGACGCATTTCTCAACACGCAGTTGGTAAGTGCAGCTTCAGGCCCGACGGCGGTTCCAGGCGATGCCGGTTGGACTACCCTCGCTGTAAACGCTGTGCCAGTGCCGGGATCGATGGCGTTAGCGCTGTCTGGCCTGCTCCTGGTTCAGGGCAGACGCCGGCGAGTAGCTAGCGCGGGACAACTCGGCGGCTAGGGCGCCTCTGGATTTGTTCAGAGTTACCCTCGGCCCTTCAATCATCTGTCCCTTCGGGGAGAGGTTCGAGAGCGGCCGTGATCAGGCCGCTCAGCTCATCGAGTACGGTTCCGACCGCTGCGGCATAGTCGCCGGCTCCATCAACCCGCCCGCTTCGCAACTGGAACGGCTGTGACACCGTCGGCCGTCCTTCGTTGATTACTGCGAAGTGACCGGCGAGCTGTGCGGTGCTGTTCTGGTGCAGTAGAAATTCATCAAACCGGACCACCAGCGTCTTGTCTGCCCGATAGGGCGGGGGGAGCGGCAACGGCCAAGCATCAACCCTGCGTGCACGAAGCCGGTGCACAAGCGCTTCAACAACGAGGTCTTCGGGATCAGCGGCCCAACGGTGACCTTCTTCACGCGCCAACTTTGCCGAGTCGGCCTGCACCGCTATACGCCGATCCTTTGCATAAGAAGGCAGGGTCACATCGGCCACCGCCAGCAAGAACGCCCCGGGATCTTCTACCGTGTGAGCGGCTGGGTGCGTAGTGTTCGGGCCAGCAGTCACCAGCGTCGGAGAAGGTATCAGATAGAGATTTGGGCTGGGCGTACTACCGCACCCAGCTAGCGCCGCAAGTACGATTGCTCCCACCGCTTGCGCGAACGCTGGACGGACTAAGGACCGCCGGCAGTGCCTAACGACGGCCAGTGATAAGTGCATTTGGGTTTTCCTCAAGCAGGGTCGCAAGCTCTCGGACGGACTGGGCCGCTTCCTGCAGTTCGCGGGTAGTGCGCAAAAGCTCCACGTATAACGGTGACTCGGGTGTGAGTCCCGCCAGCGCTACCTCGCCCCTCGCCACGGTCGATTGCATCTCGCCGACTAGCGCTTCAACAGACGCTACAGCCGAGTTAAGGGAGCCGGGGAGGGCTCGTGTATCGGCGCTTCCGGCCAATGCAGAAACACTGTTCATTAGGTTGATCGCCGACCGCACCAGTTCGTCGTAGGGAAGTTCAGCGAGCGACGCCGAAAGTTGGGTCACACTCTGCGTCACCGCGCCAAACTCGGATGCGATGGTGGGGATTCGCGGATACGGTACGGCGTCCATATCGAGCTCAGCGGGTGGCGCATCGGGTCGGTCTACAAATTGGATTCGCTTACTGCCGGTCAGAATATTGCTCGTAACGATTTCGGCCCGCATGCCCTGCTTGATCCATAAAGCAAAGTCCGCGAGAGCTTCTTCCTGATTCACATCTTCGCGACCAACTCGCCCTGGTTGCAGATCCAGCACGACGATCTGTCGAGACGTGTCGGGTTGTGAACCCAGATCCAGTTCGATCTCAAGCACCGTTCCCAAACGTACGCCTTGCCACACAATCGGAGCTCCAGCTTCCAGGCCCTCAACTCCGCCGGTAAATTCGGCGCTGAAGAAGTAGTGGGTAGCACCTACTCCCTCGAATTGACTCTCTTCGGCCGCGTTACGGTTATTGAACAAGGTGAATACGCGTTCCGAATCAAGTTCGGCTGTACTGCTGATCTTTGGCGTAAAAAAAGTGACCCCACCGATGGCCAGCGTTTCTAAGGACTCTAACTCAAGCTCAAGACCCTCACTCGTCAATGCCAGGCTTACCCCAGAAATATCGTAAAAGCGGGTGCCGTTGTTTATGAGGCCATCATAGGGCGCATCGATAAACAAGCGGTACTCAATCAACTGGTAGCTTTCATCGAGGGACCGGCGCTCAACCTGACCGATCTGCAGTCCTCGATACATGACGGGCGAGCCCACCTGCAGAGACTTTCCATCCTCACTGCGCAATAGAAAGTGACTGCCAGCGGCGCTTGGCGGAGTAAGCGGCGGATCCAGCAATCCTTCGAAGCGACGTTGCTTGGTGGTCGGTTCCGCTGACCAGTCCATTTCGATATAAGCGCCGGATAAAAGTGTGTCCAACCCCCTGAAGGTGGTGCCGGAAATATTCGCTGTAACAATCCAAAAATCGGTAGTGTCACCCAGATAAGGTTCGAGACGACGGTCCAGCAATGCGCTGGCAACCACGCCGTTCAGCGACTCCGAAAGGCGCAGCGATTCCACAGTGCCCACGGTGACATCCTTGTACCGAATCAGTGTTTTCCCGGCTTGTATGCCTTTACCCTGCGAGAAGAAAATCTCAACGTTGACGCCGCGATCCACATACGACTGGTAAACCACCCACCCGGCGACGCAAACGACCAATAACGGAACCAACCAGATCCAGGAAAGGCGATTTTGCCGGGGTGCGTCGATCGTCGGTTCTGCGGGGTCGATATCAGTCATTTGCCGTTGCCCAAATCAGACGCGTATCGAGGCTTCGTGCTGCGAGCATGGTCAGCAGCACCGACAGCGCAAAAAACTCAACCCCCGGCCCTGGGGCAACACGCATGATCGCGCCCAGTTGAATGAGAGCCGCTAGAGCCGCGACCACAAACACGTCGACCATAGACCAGCTTCCAATAAGCTCGATCATTTCGTGAGCCTGCTGTCGGGTATGAGCGCTCTGATTACTGCGTAGCTGAATTGAGAGCGTCAGCCATGCAAGCACCAGGAATTTGCTCACCGGCACAACGATACTGGCGAAGAAGATCACCGCAGCAATCAAGTAGCTGCCGTGATGCATCAGTATGGCGACGCCACCGATGATCGTCGAGGGTGCATCGCCCTGAGGTGTACTGGTGATCATGATGGGTAACATATTGCCGGGTATGTAAGCGGCGATACCAGCGGTCCAGAACGCCCACACCCGTTGCAAGCTCATCGTCGAGTAGGACTGGACTTTGTCCCCACAAACCGGGCAACGAGTATCGCCCTCGTGCGCCAGGGATCCGCAGGAACGGCACTGGATCAACCCGAGAGCCCGTGCCGAAGTCATAGCGCCTCTCGCGCTCGGGCCCAGATCGTATCGGCGCACATAGCATTGGCGCCAATTGCTAGGGTGACGATCAGCGCCGCCAAAGACCAGAAGGCAATGCCGACGTGTATCTCAGCAAGGGCGCCAATCTTGACCAGCGAAACGACAACACCCAAAAGAAAAATGTCGGCCATTGCCCAGGGCGTAACCTTGCGCAACCAGACGTTCATACGCAGCTGCACCTGGGATACGGGGCCCGTAGCCAGAATGCCGAGACCGACGGCAAATGCCAGCGCGATCTGAATCAGGGGAAACAGCAATATCAGCAGCGAACAGGTGATTGCCAAAAGTGGATAACCCGACTCCCAAAGCACCCGCGTGGCATCGACCACGGAGATCTGGTTGCTCAGGCCAGATGCGTTCAAGCTCAGGAAAGGATAAGTAACAGCCAGCGCAAACAGCACGAAGCTCGCCATGAGCAGTGCAATGGCCTGCTCTACACTCTGCGCCTTATTCGCAAAGAGCACATGACTACAGCGAGGACACCGAGCCCGGCCACCAGCGGGCAGGACCGGTCTTTGCCACAGCGCATCACAAGCTGGGCAGGCAATGTAGCGCTCATTGAGCTCGCGATGACTCAGCGCGCTAATCTTGAGCTGCTCACCAGAAGCGATATCAGGTGAACGTCCCCTGCTCGGGAGTTCGGATACGAGACTGCCCCCTTCTTGTGTGGATTTCGATTTCGAAGCTTGCGGCGAGATGGCAGGGCACCCTGACTTGCGCGCTCAGGCGACGCTGCAAGTGTACTGCAGGTCGATCAGGAACGGTCAATTCCGTGTTTTGCATGGTATGCGGGCATGATTGACTTGAGCGAGTTGCGTATACGGTACAGAGCACTACCGCTACAATCACCCGTGCTAGTCAATCAGGGCTGTACTCCCCAAACTTTTGCCTGTGTTGAACATGCGCAAGTACCCGGAGAAAAACCGTGTTACCACTGCGTCACAGCACTTCTGCGAGATCGCCCTTTTTCTCCAACCACTCTTTCCGATCACCGGACCGCTTCTTGGCGAGGAGCATGTCGAGCATCCGAGCGGTGCCATCGCCTGGGTCAAGCCTGAGCTGGACAAGACGACGGGTATCGGGGCTCATGGTTGTTTCACGCAGCTGCATAGGGTTCATCTCCCCCAGCCCTTTAAATCGCTGTACTCCTACCTTGCCCCTCTTTTTCTCGGCCTCAATGCGATCCAAAACCCCCTGCTTCTCACTTTCGTCAAGCGCGTAGAACACTTCCTTGCCGATATCAATCCGATAGAGTGGCGGCATGGCCACAAACACGTGCCCGGCAGAAACCAGCGGTTTGAAGTGACGAACGAATAGGGCGCAAATTAGCGTAGCGATATGCAAGCCGTCGGAATCGGCGTCCGCCAGGATGCACACCTTCCCGTAGCGCAGGTGCGTGAGATCGTCGCTGCCCGGATCAATTCCCAGGGCTACCGATATATTGTGGACTTCTGCGGATGCGAGAATCTCCTGTGAGTCTACCTCCCAGGTGTTCAGTATTTTTCCGCGCAGCGGCAGTATCGCCTGGAACTCCCGATCTCGCGCCTGTTTTGCGCTACCGCCCGCCGAATCTCCCTCGACCAGAAACAGCTCGGAGCGGGACGAGTCTTCACCGGAACAATCAGCGAGTTTGCCTGGTAGAGCGGGACCGGCGCTTACTTTTTTGCGAACGACCTTCTTGGCGCTGCGCATGCGGCGTTGCGCATTGGTGATGCACATCTCCGCAAGAGCCTCGGCATCGGCCGTATGTTGATTGAGCCAGAGGCTGAACGCATCTTTCGATATACCAGCAACAAACGCGGCCGCCTCGCGCGAGCTTAGCCGCTCTTTGGTCTGACCTGAAAACTGCGGATCCTCAAGCTTCGACGACAACACATAGCTGCAGCGGTCCCAGATATCGTCGCCGGATAGCTTGACTCCGCGTGGCAGCAGAGAACGCAGCTCGCAAAAGTCGCGCATGGCATCGAGAAGCCCCGTCCTCAGGCCGTTGACATGCGTTCCTCCCTGGGCCGTGGGTATCAGATTGACGTAGGACTCGGTAACGAGATCACCGCCCTCGGGTAGCCACTGCACTGCCCAGTCGGCGGCTTCAGCACTACCGCTGAAGCTACCTGTGAACGGAACCGCAGGCAAGGTCGCAAACCCCTCGGTCGCGGAGACCAGATAATCCGTCAGCCCGTCCTCGTAGTACCACTCGGACTTCTCTTTCTTTTTTTCATCCAGGAACGTCACGCGCAAACCGGGGCACAGCACCGCTTTTGCACGCAGCACATGCTGCAGACGGGGCACGGAGAAACTCACCGAGTCGAAATAGCGTGAGTCCGGTGTGAAGGTGATGCATGTGCCGGTGTTGCGCTTGCCGCATTGATCGACAACCGAAAGTTCAATGCTTTTTTCACCCCCAGCAAATTCCATCTGATGGACCTGTGCATCTCGCCGGATCCGAACCACCAGATGTTTAGAAAGCGCGTTCACGACGGACACACCCACGCCATGGAGACCACCGCTGAACTGATAGTTTCTGTTTGAAAACTTACCGCCTGCATGCAGCGTGGAAAGAATCACTTCCACGCCTGGCTTCTTCTGCTCCGGATGCAGGTCCACGGGCATGCCGCGGCCGTCGTCGGTCACCGACAACGAGCCGTCGCCATGAAGGACTACGTCAATCTGTCGAGCGAAACCGGCGAGCGCCTCATCGACGCTGTTATCGATAACTTCCTGGGCCAGATGATTGGGACGGGTCGTATCGGTGTACATACCCGGGCGCTTGCGCACGGGCTCGAGGCCAGTCAGAACCTCAATCGATTTGGACGAGTAATCGTTCACGGAGTAAGGGTGCTCAGTAGAAAACCAGCGGCGCATTGTACACAAGCGTGCTACCCAGCCCGGCCAGAATGGGAGTGCTCTGCACCGGCCAAACCACCTTGCGCGGCTAAGTCAAAAGCAGGATCGAACTAACCGGTAGGGCCCCGCTGGGACTGAAAATCTGCTTGTATCCCCCGATCAAAACTCAGTCGCGGTTGCCAGATCGTTGAAACCTTGAACGAGGATAGGCTATAGATAGCCTTTTGAATCCAGGTCTATGTCAAACTTTTGAGCGGTCACGCGCGAGATTCCGGAATCCACTCTACCGTCGGCATGCAACTCGAGCCATCGGTAACCTGGAGGAACGTCATCTAATGCAAAATCAATCTGACCTGGTTTGAACTGTATCGATGTCGATGGGGCGCACATCAGATTCACATCGCCTCTTCTGGTCGCGATCTCCTGGTGCACATGCCCCCAGGCGACAGCCCGAACAGATTTGTAGCAATCGATGACATCAAAAAAATCGTCTGAGTCGCTGACGATCTGCTGATCAAGCCATTGGCAGCCGATCGGCACCGGGTGATGGTGAAGGCATACGAGATTGTGCAAGCCTTCGCGCTCGCTATTACTCAATAGCCTGTCCAATTTTGCGAGCTCAGCGGGGCCAAGCCGACCATTCACCTCGCCCGCAATCTGGGAATTCAGAAGCACAATCTGCCAGGCGCCCGCTCTTACGGCATCACAGTTGCGTTGAGCCCCTCCGATTGTACGCATCACGTCGACATCGTCATGGTTGCCGGGCAGCCAGAATTGATTGGGCGTCAACATGCCAAAATAATCGATCGCCCTGCGATAAGCATTTGCTGCCCCCGCATCCGCCAGGTCGCCAGTCGCCAACACGAGATGCGGTGCCTCGCGCTCTTGCTGCGCAAGATCAATGACCGCTTTGAGAGTGCGATCCGTGTTTACACCGAGAAGCTTTCCACCCTCGTAAGCCGTCAGATGGGTATCGGTAATCTGTGCGATTCGGACAGTCTCGCCCTGCACACTCAGCTGCTGGAAGCTGTCGCGAACATCGCTCATGGAGTAGTGCGCCGCTAGGCGTGGGTTTCCCCAGGTGCTCGGTAGCCTTTGAGATCGGCCTCCCCAAAGTGCAGGCAGTGCGAGAGCCAGTCCGCAAGAAATGCGTTTTGCTGGTTCTTTTCATCCTGCTGGTGCATCGAAGGATTGGGATAGGAATAACGGCCTTCGGTACGTCCTCTTTGCTGGAAATTAACAACCTCGAGCATTCCCGCGTCGTGGTAAGCCCGCACCTCGATATCCAACGGTTCAGTCCCGATAGGTTCCGCACCGCTTGCAACACGTGACGATCTTAATCGGAACAAGGTGGTGTAGCGGCTGCGCTCAATCACGTCGATATGCACCTGCGCGGCCGCCAGGCGAAAGTGTTTGCTGTTGCAGGTTTCGTAATCGGGAAAGAGCCGCAACAAGCGGGCATAGTTGGCCTCGCACAAGGCGTGGAGACCTCGCAAATCCACGGCATAGCGTTTGCCACCTGGCCGCACCGACGGCTCGGTGGACCGCGGCCCTGTTTTGTGACCACTGGTTTTTGTCACGACAACGTTGGAGTCCTGCTCATCAAAATCTCATTCGGCGCCAGTCATTGCGCATGCTGTCAGGCCTATCGTGACACTGCATGGACCCTGTTCCCGACCTGCTGTCTACCCATCGTGCAGCTGCTATTCACCCAGTGTCACGGTCAGCAATATACCGACTGTCGCTCAGATTGCTGGTACTTTTACCATTTCAATCGCCCGTACCACCGCGTGGTACCTACTAGCTGCTTCCCGGCTTTCTCCCGGTAGGCCCCGCGGTCGTCACCGACTGATCTTTGGGTCAACCAGGCCAACTACGGGGGTTCACATCGAGGATTCTCAGATCCCAACCCTCACGGCCATCGACGTTACCGAGAACCCGTAGCCAAAGCCAGACTGGCTAGTGTAGACAACCCACAGAAAACTTGTGAAAAAACTACAAGCTTCAATAAGTGTTTACGTGAACACCGTCATGGCACCGGTATCCTGCCGGGTAAACCGTATCTATGTAGTGTTGCGTAAATTCGCCGGTTGCCAGCGATCGCTTGGACAGATCCAAATCGACCGCTCGGCAGCTACGTCGAAGGAACCAGCGGTCAAAATCGACTAAGCGTCGGGTCTTTGCGATGAACGCATTTTGAACACGAAAGCTGCGCGAGCTTATCATCTAAGCTGGCGCGCTTAGAAAGTTCCGCCGCTGCAACTATTGCGCTCTGCGATGCAGTTGGCATTACTGATATTATTTGCGGCTGCCTGAACAAGGCGCCATCGGCTTAAGGAAAGCAATATGCTAGATAAGCGGGTCAACAAGCGGTCATGCGCCGGATTTTTGCTGCATGCCCGCGCACTTACTGCCCGGCTGAACCAGCTCGCCCGGCTCGCCGAGGGCCGCAACGATAGGTCACTTAATGCTTCATTCAGGGTGCCATTACCTCAGCGATCGTCGCGTCTGAAGCCCGCGGTAAACACAGCGGTTCGCCACGCAATACTGCTTGCAATAGCTGCGGCCTCATTCTCGGCGAGCGCCGCCGAGTCACTGCGGGATATTTACGAACTGGCCCTCGAAAACGATGCGACGCTTAAGGCGCAGGAAGCACAGTATCTCGCCAACCTTGAAACGGAGAAGTCGGCTCTCGCCCAGCTGCTTCCACAGATCAATGGGCAGTACAGTTTCGAGAACTCAGACACCGATACGACGAGTCCTGGCATCATCGGATTTGATGCAACCGGTACACCCGTAATCGGTGATACGTTCGACAACACTGACATCGATACGACCGGATATTCAGTATCGCTGCAGCAAGCTATTTTCGATCTGCCTGCCTGGTTTACATTTCGCTCAGGAAAAGAAGTATCGCAACAGGCCGAGGCTGTGTTCGCGGCAAATCAGCAAAACCTGATTGTGCGTGTTGTAGAAGCCTATCTCGCCGTTCTTCGTGCCCAGGACAATCTGAAGGCCTCGCTCGCCCGGGAACAGGCGTTCGAACGCCAGCTTGAGCAAAACCAGCAACGATTCGAAGTTGGACTGATTGCTATCACCGATGTGTACGAAAGCCAGGCTGCGTTTGATCTGGCGCGAGTTGATCGGATCTCCGATGAGAACAGCGTTTCGGTCGCGCTGGAAAACCTGTCGGTGCTCACCGGCAAACGGCATACCAGCCTGGATGTGCTTGTGGAGTCGTTCACCGCAAAGATGCCGGAGCCTGCTGATCGAAGCTCCTGGGTAGAGTTCGCACTGGAGAACAACTTTAACCTGCAAGCGGCCAAATACGGTGAAGAGGCGGCGCGTAAAACCGCGAAGGCCCGCCAATTTGCTCATGCACCGACGATTGTAGGCAGCGGTCAATATACCGATTTTGAGACAGACGGATCCCGTTTTCAGGATCCCGCCGGTATTTTCAACTTCCCTCCGGATCAGGAGCGAGAATCCACTTCGTTACGCGTAGATCTTAACGTACCGATTTTTTCGGGCGGGGGCGTCAGCGCTGAGCGGAGGCGTGCCGCTCAACAGTTCAACCAAGCCAGAGAAGAGAGAATCAATCTGACTCGACAGACGGTAACCGATGCACGATCGCTGCACATGACCGTTGTCAACGATGTGGCGCGAGTGGCCGCGCGCAAGCAGAGCATTGTTTCGTCGAAAAGCGCACTGGATGCGACGGAGGCAGGTTACGAGGTGGGAACACGGAACATCGTCGACGTGTTAAATGCACAAAATACGTTGTTTGGTGCATTGAGAGACTATGCCAACAGCCGTTACGACTATATTACCAACTCTCTCAGGCTCAAAGAGCAAGCGGGCCTACTCAGTCCTGAAGACGTTTACCTGCTGGATGGGTTTTTAGAAGAGCCTCCGCCCCCTACAAGCTCAACAACTGGCTCTTCATCGACTCGGTGACTGTAGCAGTCGGTCTATGTCGTCGATCAGGGCGGACAGGGCTCCCTGATTGCTGGCCACCGTCTTGATGACCGATCGCTGGCGACGCAGGTATTCAGCAGAATCCGTGAGTACTAGCATAGCCTCTCTTACGACGGCGCTTCGGTCTCTACAGGTTACGAGACCGCCATCAGATTCCAACCGCTTAGAAACCTCGGCGAAGTTGAACATGTGCGGGCCGACCAGCGTCGGCACGCCCCACACAGCAGCCTCCAGCGGGTTGTGCCCACCGTGCTCAACAAAGCTTCCACCAATCACAGCCAGATCAGTAACTCCGAATAGGAGTAGCAGCTCACCCAGGGTATCTATCAGCAGCACATCAAAGCCGGGCGTCCCATCGGCGTCCTCCGAGCGGCGGCGCATGGTCCAATCCGGCTGAAAACTCTCGATAAGACGAGCAACTTCATCGAAGCGCTCCGGGTGCCGGGGTGCGAGAAGAAGCGTCAGCTCGGGAAATTTCTCGCGTAGGTCCCGGAAAACCTCCAGTGCAAGTTGGTCTTCGCCACGATGCGTACTCGCCACTATGAGGGCTCGGCGGTTAGACAGCAGCAAAGTCTTTAGTCGGTTTGCTTCGTCACGCTGCTCGTCAGACAACTGAACATCAAACTTAAGGCTTCCGATGACATGGGTGTTTGATTCGCGAGCCCCTAGCTCAATAAAGCGACTCGCATCCGCGCCACTCTGTGCTGCGATGCAGTCAACGCACTCGAGCATTTGCTGCGTAAGGTTTCCAATTCGTGCATACCCGGCGGCTGAACGGGCAGAAAGTCGCGCATTAGCCAGAAGAACTTTGCATTGAGAGCGGGCGCACCAGTGGAGCATGTTGGGCCAGAGTTCGGTTTCGATCAGGACGAGAAGCTCTGGTCGCAGTTTGGCCAGAAATCGTCGCACTGCGCCGGACGTATCCCACGGCGCATAGACATGAAACACCCGGTCTCCAAACAGACGGCGCACTTGCTCGGAACCTGTCGGCGTAGTGGTTGTGACAATCACCAGACAGTCAGGTCGCTGATCGAGCAGCGCTTCAATCAGAGGTCGGGCGGCCAGTGTTTCTCCGAGCGAGACGGCATGTATCCAAATTGACTCGCTTCGACCCGGTGGTAACTCAGCATTAAACAGCCCCAGGCGTTCAGCTAACCGTCTGCGATAGTCGGGCGCCCGAACAGAGCGCCAAAGCATGCGCGCCATAAGCAGGGGAACCAAAGCTGACATCAGCGTGCTGTAGAGACCGCGCATGCACCAGGGCTGCAATCAATTCGGGGCTGCCAGCATAGCGAGCACAGAAGATCCGAGCCAGCTTGCTCCCGCTGGATCGTCCGCGTAGGGTCCACGATCCAGCACTTGATCCCAGCCAGAATCCCAGATGTCATCACTTAAGCTCCCGATTGACCTATCAACCGTCCGAGGATTCCTGGAAACCGCGGAGGGAGAGCTTCTGCATCGGGTTGCAGCGGAGCTTCGCCATCAGGCACCAGCCATAGAGATCGGCAGTTACTGCGGGAAATCAACCGTGTATCTCGGCCTTGGATGTCAGCGGGCGGGACGTACACTCTTCGCAGTAGATCATCATCGAGGGTCTGAGGAACATCAGGAAGGCGAACTGTTTCACGACCCGGCTCTAGCAGATGGATCAGGTGCCATCGATTCTTTTGGGGAGTTCCGGCGAACAGTAGCTGCTGCGAAGCTGGAGGATACTGTCGTTCCAGTGGTCACTCGATCGCAGGTTTTTGCCAGGGCCTGGAGCGGCCCGCTATCGATGCTCTTCATCGACGGGGGGCATAGCCTCGAAGCAGCACTGACAGACTACCGCTGCTGGAGCGGGTTTCTTACGCGGGGATCCATACTGGCAATCCACGACGTGTTTCCGGATCCGGTCGCTGGTGGGCAAGCCCCAGTCACCGTTTTCCGTCTAGCCCTGGCATCGGGGCTGTTCAGCGAGTTTGCGGCCGCGAATTCGCTGCGAATACTGCAGCGTCTCTAGGAAGAGTCCAGCCCAGGTCTTGGTCCAGGTCTTGGTCCAGGTCTTGGCTAAGGTCGTTGCTAAAGTCGTTGTAAAAGTCGTTGTAAAAGTCGTTGTAAAAGTCGTTGCTAAGGTCTTAGAAAAGGTAGTGGCAACGACGAGCAAAAATGAGATTCAGCGCAACAGCGCTTCAGGCTACGAATGTGTAACACCCGGTTAGCTAGAGCAACTTCCTGTCTAGGGCGCGCGCCGAACCTCTGAGGCTTTTTTGTCGTGTACCAGCTGCACACTGCAAAACAGATTGGCGGCCGCAGTATGCTTAGTGAGCGCATCGGCCGCGAGCAGCACAGCCCCGGCGGTCCAGCTTGGGCGTTCATCGGGCCAAAGGACTTCATCGACAAACTGATATCCAGTCCAATAATCCCCGGTATCACTGCGCCACTGGTGAAGCCAGCTGTACAGTTCTACGGCGCGAGCGTGATCACCTGCGGCCAGGAGGGCCATGACCAATTCGCAGGACTCGGCCACAGTAACCCAGGGTTCCTCGACGACGCAGCGACACCCAAGTCCAGGTTCGACGAACTCCTGCCAGCGACTGTTAAGGCGGGCTCGGGCGACCGGCCCGGTGATCACACCCGTTAGAACCGGATAAAACCAATCCATCGAGTAGCGCTTCTTACTTTCCCAGGTGCGATCAAAACGCTTTGGCTTCTTGCGCAGAGCTTCGCCAAGACGTGCCCGCGCCGCCAGCCAGTCAGCCCGAGACTTACCCAACGTGCCGGCGACGTTATAGGCGCATTCGAGGCTTTTATAGATTGAACTGCAGCCGGTAACTAAAGCGTCTTCCAGTGCAATGCCGGCGGCGTCGACCGCCCAATGGACGTCCCCGTGCCGAGTTTGAAGCCCGAGTACAAACTCGATTGCGCGTTCAACCGTCGGCGCCATGGTTTCTAGGAAGTCATCATCACCCGTGACCAAAAAGTGATGCCAGACTCCCGTAGCGAAGTACGCTACGAAATTGCTCTCGCGGCGCACAGCGACCGGCCGACCTCCGTGCTCGTACGATGCCCACCAGCTGCCATCTTCCAACTGAATAGATGCCAACCAGTTATAGGCTCGCGCCGCGGCCTGCCACTCACCACCGATAGACAAACCCATGGCCGCTTCCACGAGGTCCCAGGGGTCCGAGTGCTTACCCTCGGACCAGACGATTTCGCCCGATTCCCGCTGCAGTGCAAGGATGGACTCGACCGTGGGAGCCAGGAACTCGCGCGGATACAGCCCGGTTGTAAAGTAAGGACCACTCATTAGAGAGCCTTGCGAAAATACATCACAATGCTTTTGCCAAAGTACGGATTGAGAACGCGCTCCAACCACTGCGTAAGCGCGGGACGTTTCATTATATCCCAGACGAGAAATCGATGATATTGGCGAATCAGCCAATTAGTATCGCGAGTTCTCCAGAACATGCACTGAAGCCACCAGTAAAAGCTGTGCAGGGAATGCGCGCCATGACTGGCATAGGCATTGAACCCCTGATCGCTAATCGTCGATTGAAGTTCGTCGGCATTGAAAATCCGCAAGTGGCCGCCGAGAACCTGGTGGTACTCGCGTGAAAAGAACCAACAGACCCGCTCAGGCCAGGCTCGCGGCACGCTGGCACACAAACGACCGTTAGGTTTCAGCACCCGGCGTATCTCAACGATCGCCGAGCGGTAATCCGGAATGTGCTCGAGCACCTCACTACAGATAACTGCATCGAAGGTTTCATCGGCAAAAGGCAAACGCAGTGCGTCTCCAGCCAGCACAGAAAACAACGCCGGATCGTCCACGGATGCACTTTCGCCAGCACGCAGGGCCTCGGTAAACTCATCGAGGCGCCGCCTCGCCGTACCGAGATCCTCCTGGGAGAGGTCCACGCCTACCGAATCGATCCCATCCAGCAGACAGGTCGCCACCAGGTGGCGACCCTCGCCACAGCCTAAGTCGAGCAGCAGCTCTCCGCGTTGCATCGGAAAAAACCGGCGATCAACCGTTTGCATCGGTTATGACTCCACGGTAATAGTTAATGAGCTGCGCGGCGCAGACCTCCCAGCTAAAGTTATCTACGATGTGACGCCGCCCGGCGACTGCGAGCGACTGACGACGTTCGGAATCGCGCAATAACCAGGTGATCGCTTTAGCCAGCGCTCGCGCATCACCCCTGGGTACTATGACTCCCGCCTCACCCACGACCTCGGGCAACGCACCGCCATCCGTCGTCACCACCGGAACACCACACGCCATGGCCTCTCCCGCAGGTAGGCCGAAGCCTTCATACAAAGATGGAACAACCGCGATGTGTGCCTGGGCATAGCACAGGACCAGTTCATCGGTACTCAATCCCGAGACGAATTCGACTCGACCGCGCAGCTTCAGGCGGTCCAGTAAACGGTCCGTTTTCCCTCCCGGGTTAGGCTGTCCTACAACAATCAACTCTAGATCCGGAAAGTCTGTCAACAGATCTGCGTAGGCAAGCAGTAGATATTTCAATCCTTTCAGCGGCGCATCCGCCGATGCCGTCGCCATCAGCCTTGGGGCCGACCCAGGGTCGACGTGTTTCGGAGTGAATACAGTGGTGTCGATTCCGTTGTAGATCAAATCGACCTTATCTGCAGGCAATCCAAACTCACGCTGAATATCCTGCTGTGATTGTTTGGAGACAGTGATCACGTGCTTCAATCTGCGAATCACGCGAGTCTGCATGCGCAGAAAGGAGTGCCATCTGCGGACCAGCAACCGCTCGCGCCAGCCTCGCGCAGCGCCCAGCGCTAGCCTCCGATCCTGCGTAATCGGATGGTGGACCGTGGTCACTACGGGAAACCCTTCGAGTTGAAGCTTGAGCACTCCATAACTCAGGCTCTGATTGTCGTGGATCAGGTCGTAGTGACGGCCATATCGGCGCAGATACTTACGCACTCGCCTCCCGAAGGTATACGGTTCCGCGAACCCGCCGGTCAACTTGCTAAGCCACTCTATCGTATCGGTAAGTGACAAAAGATGGCGGGGTCTTAGCGAACCGAGCCCGTTTGCAAACAGATCGAGGCTTGGAATACGGATGAGCTTCACTCGATCATCCAAATCCGGATACGGAGGGCCGGAGATCACATCTACCTGATGACCGGCCTCGACGAGCGCCTTGCTCAGGTAGCGCAAATAGATGCCTTGGCCGCCGCCGTGAGGCAGGCTTCGATAACCAAGCAAAGCAATTTTCAGATGGTCGCGGTTTTCAGGCATGCAAAAACGATGGAGCTGGTTGTCGGGGTTGCAGGAGGTGGCGATGGGCGGGAAGGCACTATATACCGAGCCACACCGATACCGAAGCTGGGCAGCAGTAGCCCAGACCACACCGGGCGCAGTCCTTGGGCTTCCGGTGTCGCAAATGTGTCGCACGTCGCAGCGACAGACAACGAAGCGTGCAGGGTCCAGCATTCGCCGGGGAGCCGCCGGTATACTACCGCCCGCCGAGCAGATGGTAACTCCCAGCGAGAGCAAGATTGAACAGCAAAACGCATAAAGGCATTGTCCTGGCCGGTGGTTCCGGCACCCGACTTCACCCGCTGACCAGCACGGTGAGCAAACAGCTCATGCCGGTTTATGACAAACCGATGATCTATTACCCCCTCGCTACCTTGATGGAGGCGGGTATCCGCGATGTGCTGATTATCACCACGCCCCGGGATCAGCGTGCGTTTATGGACCTGTTGGGAGACGGCGCGCGCTGGGGCATCAACCTGAGCTATACCGTACAGCCCTCACCAGACGGGCTGGCGCAGGCTTTTTTGTTGGGCGAGCAATTTATCGGTGACTCTCCGGTCAGCCTCGTGCTCGGAGACAATATTTTCTACGGAGAAGGTTTTTCGACGAGCCTGGCGCGCGCCGCTAAGCAGGACTCCGGTGCGACTGTTTTTGCCTACTACGTGAATGATCCGGAGCGCTATGGCGTGGTCGATTTTGACGCCGAAGGTGTTGCTCAGGGCATTGAAGAGAAGCCAGAATCGCCGCGATCGCATTACGCAGTGACCGGGCTGTACTTTTACGACAATGACGTGATTCAAATCGCAAAGGACATCAAACCCTCTCCCCGAGGTGAGCTTGAAATCACCGATGTGAATCTAGCCTACCTGCAGCGGCAAAAACTCCGCGTAGAGGTCATGAGTCGCGGCACAGCCTGGCTGGACACAGGAACACACAACTCCCTGCTAGATGCGGCGAACTTCATTCGAGTGGTTGAGGAACGGCAAGGTTTGAAGATTGCCTGTCCGGAAGAAATTGCGTACCGGAACTCGTATATCAGTGCCGACGAGCTGGAGCGGCTTGCCCGACCGCTAAAAAAGAGCGGGTACGGCGAGTATTTACTCGGTCTGCTGAGAGAAGAAGGGACGGTGCGCGATGCACGCTGAAGCAACCAAATTACCCGGTGTGTACCTGATAAAGCCGAAAGTGTTTGGCGACGAGCGAGGCTTTTTCTTCGAAACCTGGAACGCGCAGATCTTCAAAGAGGCTGGGTTCGATCTTAACTTTGTTCAGGACAATCACAGCCGCTCCGCGCAGGGCACACTGCGGGGTCTGCACTATCAGACGGCCCACACGCAGGGAAAACTGGTGCGCGTGTCGGTCGGACGCGTGTATGACGTCGCGGTAGACCTAAGGCGTGACTCCCCGACCTTAGGTCAGTGGGTGGGTGTTTATCTGGACAGCGACACTAAGGAACAACTTTGGGTGCCCCCTGGCTTCGCGCATGGATTTTACGTGCTGTCTGAATACGCTGACTTCCAGTACAAGTGCACTGATCGCTACGATCCACAGAGTGAAATCAGTCTCGCCTGGGATGACCCTGAGCTTGCGATTGACTGGCCCTTACTGCAAGAAGAGCCGCCAACACTGTCGGAGAAAGACCAACAGGGATTGAGCTTCGCTGCTGCGCCGCGCTTGAGTTAGAGAGCCTCTGGACTTGCTCAGAGTCTCTCTAGCCTCTCAATTCAGTAACAGCGGTCGCCACCAGGACTCATTGGCCAGAAACCAGTTGAGCGTTTTGTTCATTCCGGTTTCGAACGTCTCAGTGGGGCTGTATCCCAGCTCAGTAGTAATTCGCGTCGCATCAATCGCATAGCGCCAGTCGTGACCGGCACGGTCCGTCACAAACTCCATCAGTGAAGCCGCGCTGCTGCCACCAGCCTGTGGAGAATCGGGAAACTGCTCTGCGAGTGCTGAACTCGCGGCAAAACGCTGGTCCATCAGCTCACACAGGGTTTGCACGAGTTGTAGATTAGTGCGCTCGTTATTACCGCCAATGTTGTAGCTCTCACCGACTCTGCCATCGCGCAGCACGAGGTCGATGCCTCGGCAGTGATCCTCTACATATAGCCAATCGCGAATATTGCTGCCATCCCCATAGATCGGCAGTTTGCGTCCGCGCAGCACGTTGGTGATACACAGCGGTATGAGTTTCTCGGGGTAGTGCAGGGGACCGTAATTGTTCGAACAATTACTGATCGTCACCTGTAGACCATAGGTATGGTGATACGCGCGCACAAGATGATCCGACGCTGCTTTACTCGCCGAATAAGGTGAGTTCGGTTGATACTGTTGTTCCTCGTGAAATCCCGGATCATCCGCTTGCAGCGACCCGTAGACCTCATCTGTAGACACGTGGTGAAAGCGATGGATAGGTAATGTACGGTCTCCATCCAGCCATACGGTCCGAGCAGCTTTGAGCAGGCTGTGGGTCCCAACTATGTTCGTATCGATAAACGCATCTGGCCCGCTTATGGAGCGATCTACGTGGCTTTCGGCAGCAAAATGCACGATTTGATTGATCTGCTCAGCTTTGAGTAAATCCGTGACTTGCTCTTCATCACGGATATCCGCGTGCACGAATCTGAACTGCGGCAAATCTTCGAGTGAGGCGAGGCTGGCGCGATTGCCCGCGTAGGTGAGGGCATCGTATGCGATCACCCGATCAGCCGGGTAGTTCTTTAGCCAGTAGTGAACAAAGTTTGCGCCGATAAACCCGGCGGCACCCGTCACAAGCAAGGTGTTATCAGGCATAACTAGTGTCCTGTCCCATTAGTTCGCATGATTTCAGAGCCCACAGCATACGCTGCAGCAAGGCGCGTTCCGCTGGGAGTTCCGCTGAAAATAGTGGTTCTATTTCCAAGGGCTACGGCCAGAGCCCACCCCATGAGCGTGGCGAATGCTTTGGGTGTTACCCGCGGGGCGCGCCTTGCCAGACGCCCTGGCTGACGCGCTGAAGTTATGCGAACTAAAGGGGCAGAACACCAGGCTCTCATGCTGGCTGCGGAAGCTCAAGCGCGGCTGCACAACACTCCACAGCCCGGGCCAGCTCTTCTTCCCAGTGGTTGGCGTGATAGCCCAACTCACGCCAGCTAGTGCTTTTATCGAGAACGCTGTAGTGCGGTCTTTTAGCGGGAGTCGGGTATTCATCACTGCAGATCGGCTTAACCTTTGCAGGCGAGGCGAGAACACCTCGCTCGGCTGCGCTGCGCCCGATAGCGACTGCGAAGTCGTACCAGCTGCAAACTCCAGCATCGCTCCAGTGATAAGTACCATGCAGTTCTCGGAGTTCGGAAAACCGCCACAGCGCAGTCGCCAGCGACTCAGCGCGAGTCGGGGTACCCACCTGATCCGAAATGACCGAAATTTCACTTCGCTCCTGGTGAAGTCGCAACATGGTTTTAAAAAAATTCGAACCGCGATGGGAATAAACCCATCCGGTTCGGACAATCAGATGGTCGGATGCGACCTCACGTATCGCCTTTTCACCAAGCCACTTACTTTGCCCGTAGATGCCAAGCGGAGCGGCTGGAGCATCGACTGCGTAAGGTTTAAAGGCCGTCCCATCAAAGATAAAGTCAGTTGATATATGAACAAGCCGGATACCTCGTTCCCTACAAGACTCCGCGAGGACCTGCGAACCAAGATGGTTGACTCGCATTGCCGCATCGGCCTCGTGTTCTGCATTGTCTACGGCCGTATAAGCTGCGGCGTTAATCAGCATGTCTGGCCTGACCCTACTCAACACTTCATCGACGGATGAGTGATCGGCAATATCCAGTTCGTCTCGGGCATAGGAATACAGCGTGAAGCGCGAAGGACAGAGCTCAACAAGCGCTTGCCCGACCTGCCCCCTCGCTCCGGTAACAACGACTCGTGACACGATTACGATGCAGAGTGGGAAGCCACTCGACCGACTCGGTCATCGAGCCATTCGCACAAATCAGCGAGCACCTGGTCGCGCTCCGGTTCGTTGAAGATTTCGTGATAGAGGTCCGGGTAGATCTTGAGTGTTTTATCGGTGCTTGATACAGCCCCATGAAATTCTCGCGAACCTTCGACAGCCGTCATCACGTCACCAGCACCGTGCATGATCAGCACGGGTACCTTGATCTCACCACTGCGACGGACGTGTTGATCGATAGCACCGAATAACTCAGTTACCAATCGAGCGCTGATTTTGCCGCTGTGAACAAGCGGGTCGGCAACGTAGTCAGCAACCACCTGGGGGTCGCGACTGACTTCGCTCGCATCGAGCTGCATCAAACCCGCTCGTGGCATCAGCACAGACAGTAGCTTTGCGATGAGCAGAAGTATTCCGCTTGGTGGTTCCGGCACTCTGAAAGCAGCCCCGGAGAAGGCTGCGCCGGCAAAAGAGTTCTGTCGTTGCAACAGATAAGTGCTGGCGATAAGTCCACCCATACTGTGGCCGATCAGAAAACACGGCAGCCCTTCGTAGAGTTCGTCGATTTGGGAACGGAGGGCATCAAGAGGTTCGTAAAAGTCAGTAAACGCCGTCACAAAACAGCGGTTTCCGGGCGAACGACCGTGGCCCATATGATCTGGTGCAACGCAGGAAAACCCGGCGTGCCCAAGGGCGGCCGCCACGTGCTGATAACGTCCGCTATGTTCACCAAGGCCATGCGCCAGCAGCACCACACCCTTCGGCGATGGCGCCCTCCAATGGCGATAGAACACACCGCTGCCGAGCGTGTGCTCTTCACATGACACTTCCATTGGTACCACCGGTTCAACCGGCAGATTGGATTCGGGACCTTCCTGGCTCGCGACTTCTTGCTCGATTGATGTCGGTGTTTGCACGCCTCTGCCTCTCCTTTGGTGAGCTGATAGGTGATCGTCCAGATGATCTACCGGATAGTCAATCGGACGTCTGGTCCAGGGCAACAATCCGCAGTCGCGCAGGCATCGGCTACCGCTGGTTCAAACAGGCTAACGCCGTTTGCCCCATTACTTCGAGCAGCTTGGATACCAGGCGCAGCTAGTCGCTGACCGGTGCCAGCCAGTCGGCGTTCTGGGGGCGGCGGCCTCGAACCGCATCGAAGTACATGCTTTGAATCTGCTCGGTGATAGGCCCCCGAGCGCCATTTCCAATGACGCGACCATCAAGCTCCCGGATAGGCACGACTTCGGCGGCCGTCCCCGTGAAGAACGCCTCGTCAGCCACATAAACCTCATCGCGAGTAATGCGCCGCTCGATAATCTCAAGTCCCAGCTCTTCAGCGAGTGAAAACACTGTGCTGCGGGTGATGCCATCCAGGCAAGACGTGAGTTCCGGCGTGTGCAGCTGGCCGCGGCGTACAATGAACACATTTTCACCGCTGCCTTCGGCGACGTAGCCTTCGTTATCGAGCAGCAGGGCTTCTTCGGCGCCGGCATCCAGTGCTTCGCGCAGTGCGAGCATTGAGTTGATGTAGTTGCCGTTTGCTTTAGCCTTGCACATGGTGATGTTCACATGATGTCGTGTGTAGGACGAGGTTTTCACAGCAATCCCACGCTCAGCAGCAGCGGGATCCATATATGACGGCCATTCCCAACTCGCCACCATCACGTGAGTTTGCAGCGAGTCCGCCCTAAGCCCCATACCCTCCGACCCATAAAAGCACATCGGCCGCAGGTAGGCTTCCTTCAGCCCATTTTCGTGGACGACAGTGCGCTGCGCCTGTTCAATCGTCGCTCTGTCGAAGGGCATCTCCATCCGCAGTATCTTCGCGGAATTGAACAACCGCTCAGTATGAGCGTCGAGCCGAAAGATGCAGGTACCCCGATCCGGGGTCTCATAGGCTCGAACGCCCTCAAACACACCCAGACCATAGTGCAGCGTGTGTGTCAGAACGTGTACTTTGGCCTCCCGCCAGGGAACCATTTCTCCATCCAACCAGATGCTGCCATCGCGATCCGCGAAACTCATTTTCTCCTCCACAACTTCCTATAGAGTGCGAATGCACAGAATCGACTCAGCTGCGCGACGCAGCTATCTCATCGCGGTTTCAGAAAAGCCGTTGAGCGTGACTCAAAGAAGTCATAGCCGCTCGTATCCACATGGCCCAATAGCTCCCGCCACGCGGTCTGCACAAGCTTCCGGTGTTCATGAAAACGCGCTTCATCAGCCCGAGCTGGCTTATTCTGCAGCGCGCATTCGTGGACCGCGCTGCGCATAGCTAGGTAGGCGCTGACCAGCCCACTGCAAACACCGTCGGGTAACAGGCGGGTATCGGCCAGGCTCTCGAGGATGCGAACATTATCGGACCAGACGGCCAGAGCGGGCTCGCGAGAAGACCATGCAAGCACGGCATATTGCACCATAAATTCGATGTCCACGATACCGCCAGGATCCTGTTTCAACTCGAAACCCTTAGCTGCTTGCCCAGATGAGTGATGATCCCGCATCTTCTCGCGCATTGCCGCAACCTCCCTTGCAAGGCGCAGCTCGTCACGCTTCTTCGAGATAACCTGGCGTCGTAAGTCCAGCAGGCGATTACCCAGAGCCTCATCTCCGGCTACCGGGCGTGCACGAACCAGGGCCTGGTGCTCCCAGGTCCAGGCGTTTTCATATTGATACTTCTCAAACGCGGCGATCGTCGTCACCAAAAGACCAGAGGCCCCGGATGGCCGCAACCTTAAGTCGACTTCATAGAGTCTCCCCAGCGTCATATAGGTTTCGAGCATGTGTACGATTCTCTGCGCCAGGCGCGTGTAGAACGTGGCGTTATCGACCGCTTTCGCACCACGGGTCATCGCGCGCGCATTCGCGTCGAAGATAAAAACCAGATCCAGATCGGAGGCATAGCTCAACTCGATGCCGCCCAGTTTTCCGTACCCTAAAATCTGAAAGCCCGTGCCCGAACCTTCTCGTTCGGGTTCTCCGTAGCGGGCCGACATTTGCTGCCATGCGACGTCCAGCACCCGACCCAGAGAAACTTCGGCGATGAAACTTAACTTGTCGCTGACCTCCATCAGCGGCAATCGGCCGGCAATCTCACTCGCGGCGACTCGCAGCACCTGGGAGGCTTTGAAGTAGCGCAGCGTTTCCATCGTCGCCTCGAGGTCCTCAAAGGGAATCCGGCCCAGTAGCTGACGAAGTTCAGATTCCAGAGCAGCTTTATCTGGCGCGGAGTAAAGGCTCGCCCGATCCAGGAGTTCATCGAGGAGCGCAGGTCGCTGACTGAGCTGTTCGGCAATCCAGGGGCTTGCACCGCATAAAGACACCAGGTCGGCTAGTGCTGGAGGGTTTTCGATAAGGAGTAAAAAGTAGGCACTGCGTCGCGCCACGGCCTGCACCAGCGGGATCGCACGTTGCACCGCGAGATCGGGCTCGTTCAGGTCAGCACTCGCCTGGATGAGCAGTGGCATCAGACGATCGAGCCTGGCACGTCCATCGGGTTGCAGCTGCGCGATTAACCGAGACTTGTGTAACGTGACCAGTTGGTTTGCGACGGCCTCGGGTTCGTGAAACCCAAGCTCAGAAAGAGCATGGGAGCTGCATTGCTCGGACCAGATCTGAGGATCAATCTCCTCGTCCTGGGGCTCATCAACAGGTGCGATCAGCGCAGCGAAGTGATCGGCCACGAGCTCCCGCTGCTCATTCAGTGTCCGCAGAAAGCTGGCATGGTCTGAGAATCCCATAGCCCAAGCCAACGCAGCGGCTGCATCGGCACCCTCAGGAAGACTCTGCGTTTGTTTGTCATCCCAGGCCTGGATCGCATGCTCGGTATCGCGCAAAAACAGGTAGGCGGACTTTAGTTCATCACCTGCATGCTTCGGCAGCAGACCCAGTACGACACACTGATCCAGTACCGGCAGCAACTCGCGGCTTTGGAGCGAGACATCCCGCCCTCCGCGGATAAGCTGGAAGCACTGGGCAATAAACTCGATCTCGCGTATTCCCCCGCGACCGAGCTTGACGTCGCCCTCCAATCCTCGCCGACGAACCTCCGCGAGAATAAGCGCTTTCATTTGCCGTAGGGCTTCCACGGCGCGATAGTCGACGTAACGCCGATAGACAAACGCGCGAATGAGCGTATTCAGTTGCATCTGCTCGTCGGCGGAACCAGTGACTGGGCGAGCTTTTATCAGGGCGTAGCGTTCCCAGTCGCGGCCCTGCTCCTGGTAATAGTTCTCCAGAGCTGAGAAGTTGTGTACCAACGCGCCGCTCTCGCCGTAAGGGCGCAAACGCATATCGACGCGAAATGCGAATCCGTCGACCGTTACCTTATCCAACTGCGCGATCAGTGCACGACCCAGGCGTGTAAAGAACTCCTCGTTACTGAGAGAGCGCGGGCCTCCGCTAGTCTCGCCCGAACGAGCGAACACAAACATCAGATCCACATCCGACGACAGATTGAGTTCATAGCCGCCGAGCTTGCCGAGTGCGAGCACAATCAGATTCTGGTTGTCGTCGCTGCCGGCCTCCATTGGTCGCCCGTAACTTGCAACCAGTTGTTGCTCACAACGAACAAGGGCGGCGCGAATGGATGCATCCGCCAAAGAGCTGGTGTCGTGCATCGTCTCCCGTGTGCTCGCCAACCTATTGAGATCTCGCCAGATAATTCGGAGCAGTTGCTTATGGCGAAATCGACGCAGCTCCCCGGAGAACTTTTCCGGATCCCGGGAGCACGCTTTGAGCTCCAACTCGAGTTCGTCCTCGCCCAGGGGTCTGAAAAGAAGATCGCTGGAAACAAGTTCAAGTAGAGTCTTTGGTGACCGCCGGAACTGCTCTGCGGCGTAGCGTGATGCTGCCAGAACGGCAGAAAATTGCCGCTTAAGCTCTGGCTGTGTCAGTGCTTTGGAGAGTCGCTGGAATTCGGATGGTTCAAGTGATTCCGCAATCAGCGTTCGAAACTGGCTGACACGCTCGGAAAGGGGCGCGGGTATTTCCGCGTTTTTGTCGTGAATCAATGACTCAGCGCAGGAGCAACCCGAAGCACTTCTTCGACGGTCGTCTCCCCACGGGCAACGCGAGCCGCACCACTGACTCGCAGCGAATGCATCCCCTCGCCAACAGCGACATCGCGCAGTGAAGCGGTATTGATCTGCGCAACAATTTGCTGCTGTACGGCAGGAGAGTTAATCAGAACTTCATAGATCCCTCGGCGGCCCCGGTAGCCGCTGCCGCGACAGGCTTTACAGCCAACCGCTTCGTATACGTACTCCGGTGCGGGCACATCAAACGGTGCGACTAGCTCCTGCCACCCCCCTTTATCTGTCGGTACACGGCGTTTGCACTCGTCGCAAAGAATACGTACGAGACGCTGTGACATTATTCCTCTCAGCGTTGCCTTTACCAGATAGGCCGGCGCCCCCAGATCCAGCAATCGTGATATTGAGCTTGGGGAGTCGTTGGTGTGAAGAGTGGACAGTACCAGGTGACCGGTAAGCGCAGCCTGAATCGCCATATTCGCTGTCTCAAGGTCTCGGATCTCGCCGATCATGATGATGTCCGGATCCTGGCGCATGAGCGTACGCACTCCTCGTGCAAAATCGAGGTCGATGCTGGTGTTGACCTGCATTTGATTGAATGCGCCTTCAACCATTTCAATCGGATCTTCGATGGTGCATACGTTCACTTCGGGTTGTGCGAGCTGCCGAAGCGTTGAATAAAGCGTCGTGGTCTTTCCGGATCCGGTCGGCCCGGTGACAAGCGCGATGCCGTTCCCCGTGCCGGTCATACGATGCCAGCGCAGCAGGTCCTCATTCGCGAGTCCCAGGTCTTCGAAACTTTTTTGTAGTAGGTCCGGATCAAAGATCCGCATCACCAGCTTCTCGCCGAACGCCGTAGGCAACGTGGAGAGGCGAAGCTCTACTTCGTCACCCTGAGGACTGCGCGTTTTCAGGCGGCCGTCCTGGGGTCGTCGCTTCTCGGCTACGTCCATACGACCGAGTATCTTGATTCGGCTGGTCACCGCCGCACAAACCTGATCGGGCAGTTCATAGACCTTTGTGAGAACACCGTCGATGCGAAAGCGCACGTTGCCTACATCGCGACGTGGCTCGATGTGAATATCACTCGCTCTTTGCTCGAACGCGTACTGCAACAGCCAGTCAACAATACTGACGATATGCTGGTCATTGGCGTCCAGCTCCTGCATGGAGCCAAGTTCAAGCATTTGCTCCAGATTGCCGATACCGCTGCCCACACTGCGAGTGCCGCTCGCTCGCGCGCCCCGGACCGAACCAGCCATGGTGTAGAACTCGGCGGTAAAACGAACGATATCTCGTGGATCGGCGAGTACACGGCGTATGGGCTTGCGAACGACGTGTTCCAGATTTTCTTGCCAGGCTTTAAGGAACGGCTCGGCGCTGGCGATCACAACCTCTTCTTCGGAAACATCGACAGCGAGAATCTTGTGTCGCTCAGCGAAGGCGCGGGACATGACTTCCGCTACGGCTGCTACATTGATCTTTAGTGGGTCAATCTCAATAACGGCCTGATCTGACTGAGATCCAAGCCAGTCGAGCAACTCACTCATACCGAGCACTTGCTCCCTCGCCGCTAAGTCGGTGAGCTTCTGCTCCGCCAGAAACACCAGCGGATGCACGGCCCCCGAAGTCACGCCTTTGAACCTGCGTAGATCAGCGGCGCTGATGCGCCCGTCGGTGAGGAGGCCTTCGAGCAACAGCAGCAAACTGAGCGATTGCTCGGGTTGAAAAATTGTCCGTGCCTGGAGCATTTCAGAGCACTCTTGTAAATCCTTATTGATGCTTAGTGATGCGGAAGGTCATGTTAGGCCTAGCTGACCCAGCTTCGTATCAGGGGATAGCGGCTGAATATGACGGGATCTACATATGCTAAGCCGTTACTAGCGGATCACGACTTTCAGATCCAGCAATTCGACTCGATCGCGAGAATTCGTGCTTCTCTCTTGATCGCTCTTGATCGCTCTTGATCGCTCTTGGTTCCTCTATGTCCCGTACTCATCTTCCAACTACGTTATGGATTCGTTCCAGATACTCTCCCAAAGTCCTTCGGCGCATGGCCCGGTACTTCGTAAGGCGTGACGTGCACCGCGCAGCGCGGGCCAGGGATCCCTGGTTTCAGGAGTTTAGCGGGCTGCCGAAGCCTCGTCTGGAGATTGTCGGAGACTCTAGCACAGCACTTCTGAATACGGATCTGATGTCGATTTAGCTCCCTTTTTGACTCTGTGCATTTTTTTTGCCGAGGCAGACACGTTCACCGCTGTAGATTTATACTCCGGCGCCGGGAAACCTCTGCTTCCTCCCACCCTCTGACCACGTGAGACAGCTAGCACTTTGGACGTAATCGTCGCCTACGGGCCGCAGTTTCTCGGCCTTGCATGTATTGCCGGATTTTTTATGGCCTGGGGCATCGGGGCAAACGACGTCGCGAACGCGATGGGAACGTCGGTTGGCTCGAAAGCACTCACCATTCGCCAGGCCATTCTCATCGCTATAGTGTTCGAGTTCCTGGGCGCGTACCTCGCCGGTGGCGAGGTTACCGCCACCATCAGGAGGGGCATTATCGATCCCCAGCTGCTGTCAGACGAACCTGAGAAGCTCGTCTACGGCATGATGTCTGCACTCTTTGCTGCAGGCACCTGGCTTCTGATCGCCAGCGTGCGGGGCTGGCCCGTCTCGACCACGCATTCGATTGTCGGCGCGATCGTTGGATTCGCCACGGTCGGGATCTCAGTAGATGCTGTTAACTGGCCGCAGGTGACAACCATCGCAGCCAGCTGGGTGGTGTCGCCATTGATTGCAGGCAGTATCTCGGCGCTTCTTTATCTCAGCGTACAAAAGCTGATCTTAGACACCAGGAATCCTTTCGCCCGGGCCAAGCGACTGATCCCGATTTACATGTGGATGGTCGGTTTTATGATCACTATGGTCACCCTCGTAAAAGGCCTTAAGAATCTGGGATTCAAAATCGATTTTGGCCTGGGTTCATCTTTTGCAAACGCGATACCGCTAGCCGCCATCATGGGCCTTTTTGTCGCAGTAGGTGGCGCCTTGCTCCTCAGGCGAATTCCCTATCGGCAGGGTAAGGAGCACGGGCCGCAAAGCGTCGAAAACGTATTCGCGGTGCTGATGGTGTTCACCGCCTGCTCCATGGCGTTCGCCCATGGATCCAACGACGTAGCGAATGCGGTCGGCCCGCTTGCGGCGGTCGCGAGCATCGTGCAGTCCAAGGGCAATGTGGAGGCGACCGCAGCAATGCCTGGGTGGATTCTCCTGACCGGCGCTGTAGGCATCGTGGTAGGGCTTGCAACCTATGGTTGGAAAGTGATCGCGACGGTTGGTAAGAAAATCACTGAGCTCACACCCTCGCGCGGTTTTGCTGCCGAACTCGCCGCGGCATCAACAGTCGTTCTCGCCTCGGCAACCGGACTGCCCGTGTCTACCACGCACACCCTGGTGGGCGCAGTGCTTGGCGTAGGCCTGGTTCGCAGTCTTGGTGCCATCGATTTGCAGGTCATCGGCTCCATATTCATGAGCTGGCTGATTACATTGCCGGCTGGTGCTGTACTCGCAATAATCTTTTTCTACACCCTGAGCGGTATATTCGGGTAGCTCGGGCATTAGGGAGCCTCTGAACAAGTTCAGGTTGCCTCTGCGTGGCCTGGACTTGTTCAGAAGCTCCTTAGCCTGACGAGCGTGAGCCGCAAATGTTTGCCCGCATGTCGAGACCTCCGGTAAAGACATTGTTTGCGTATACCTTCAAGACTTCTGATACAGGAAATCACCATGGCGGGCAGCGCCGATGAGCCCATAGACTGGTTCCGTAATACAGCGCCCTACATCAACGCCCACCGGCGCTCGACGTTCGTGGTGATGGTTCCAGGAGAAGTCGCTGCGTGTGGGCAGCTTCTGCGACTCATGCAAGACCTCGCTCTTCTCTCTAGCCTGGGAGTGCGAATCGTACTGGTCTTTGGAAGTCGTCCACAGATTGATGCAGAGCTTGCGGAACTGGATTTACCCTGCGAGATGCACGATGGGCTGCGGGTTACCGATTCCGCAATCATGCAGATCATTCGTCAGGTGGTAGGCCGGCAGCGCTTCGAGCTAGAGGCGCTATTGTCGATGGGGTTGCCCAGCTCGCCGATGCAAGGCGCTCGCTTACAAGTGGTTAGCGGGAATTTTCTGATCGCCCGCCCCCGGGGAGTTCACGAAGGTGTTGATTTTCAGCTAACCGGTAGCGTCCGCCGCATCAACACACAGGCGATTCGCAGCCTCCTCGACGCGGGCAGTATAGTGATGCTTTCAGCGCTCGGGCACTCTCCCAGCGGGGAGACCTTCAATGTAAATGCGGAAGAGGTTGCAAGCGCTGCGGCTATCGCTCTGTCCGCAGAGAAACTGATTCTGCTGACCGAGACAAACGGTATCTATGACCTTGACGATAGGCTGATAAGGCAGTGCACCAGCGCGAGCGTGAATAGCACGAGTACTGCACACCAGGCCGGGGGCCGCCTACTACGACTGGCGGCTGACGCATGCACCAGTGGTGTTGACCGTTGTCACATCGTCAGTTTTTGCGACCCGGATGCCCTTCTCACAGAACTGTTTACTGTCGATGGCGGTGGGACCCTCATCACGAGGGAGCAGTATGAGTCGGCACGCTGGGCCGTGAGTGATGACGTTTCTGCAGTCCTGGCGCTTATTCAGCCTCTTGAGCAAAGCGGTGTGCTGAGAACGCGATCTCGCGACCTGCTAGAGAGTGAAATCGGCCAGTTCCGCATCCTGGAACGCGACAGCCGCATAACGGCCTGCGCGGCGATGTACCCTTTTCTGGAGGAAGGTTGTGCCGAGATTGCCTGCATCGTTACGCATCCGGATTACCGAGGCGATGGACGAGCGCAAAAACTGCTGGAGGACCTTGAGAACGAAGCGCGACACGCGGACATTACAAGACTATTCGTTCTCACCACTCAGACCGAACACTGGTTTCTCGAACAGGGGTTTGCGACCGCCAGTCTCCAGGATCTGCCCGATCAACGTCAGAGGATGTTCAACTTGCAGCGGAACTCAAAGGTACTGATTAAAGACCTGAAACACAGCCCGTAGACACTGAGTCCCTCGCCGCCGGGATGGTCCGTCTGAGGTTTGAACGTCCGGTCAACACCGTGCGCTAGAGGGGGATCTCAAAGTCGATCTTTTTCGCTAAGCTCGGTCAGGTCATCAACGAGTTTACCTATCTCGCGGCGCAGGCGTTTGTCCTGTTTCTCGGATCGCGAGTTTAAAATCTGAACTGCAGCCTCCTGAACACGCAGCGTATTCGCCTCATAAACTGCCAGGGCCTCGGCATCGAGTTGCTCCTCCCAGTTCACGATTGTGGCGCGAATGCGATCCTGCCAGCCTGGAGTCCGCGCGAGTTCATCGGCGACAAAGCTTATCCAGTTCGCGCGTTCACTCAGCCAATACTCATCGGAGCGCACAAGATCGCCCGCCGCGTTTCGCAGAATCTGACGCTGGTCTTTGGACAAGCGACCTAAAAAATCCGAAAACGAGTCCTTGAGGTCATCGTAGGCATCGTCCGCCACTTCATCAGCACTGCGGGAGAGGTACTTTCGCTCAAACTTTTTCTGCTGTTTTCGTAGCTTCTTAAGAAACTGGTCGATTTGTTTCTGATCGAGGGTTTCGCCGAGATCCAGCATCACCTCCATTGCTTCGTCTCGAACCCGATACCAGGCCTGCTCGAACTCGTCTGCATAGTATGCGACTTGCTCCACCGTCACGGCTGAACCCAGGCTCTCCTCAACATCAGCCAGGGTGTTCAGGTACGCAGGCAACTCCTCGTACCGATGCCAGGGCAGCAGACGTTCCAGATGAGCATCTAGAGCTTTGGACTGAGATTTATCGAGATCAACATAGCGACCCAGGTACCAGGGAAGAAAGAAGTCCAGGCGGTTGTAGACGAACTTGGTACTGCTGCAGGATGTAGTTAGAAGCAGGACAACGCAAAGAAGAATCCTTGCGAGTCGTCGCATCTGAGGCGTGCTTACCACCCAAGACCCGAGAGCACCTGGGCGCGCAGAAGAAACGAGAGCGTTGCACGCTCGAAGAAAAGAGGCCATCAGCAGGCGATCACTTTAGTGAGTTGCGATGCAAAGGAGCAGAATCCCGAAGAGTGTCTTTTTGTGCGTTGCCCGCGTCACTCGTAACCCAGCTCATCCACTGCAAACAGCATCTCGGGATTCCGAAAGCTCTTGAACTCCAGATAGTTACCAGCTGGATCCCGGACGAAAAACGTCCTCTGCTCACCCCTGCGACCCGCGAAACGTGTCGTGGGCTCGATTACATATACGATACCCGCAGATTCGAGCATCTCCTTCACCTGATCCCAATCGCTCCAACCAAGTACTACACCAAAATGGCTCGCTGGGACCGATTCACCGTCGACGGGATTGGTGGCAACAGCCGGCAGATGTTCGGGCTCGACTTTATGCACCACCAGCTGATGACCAAAAAAATCGTAGTCGATCCACTGGTCGGACCGGCGACCCTGAGTGCAGTTCAATACGCCCGCATAAAAGCCTGCGGCCCTTTCGAGATCGTCTACCGGTAGAGCAAGATGAAAAGCGGACTCAGGCATAGAATGTTCTTCGGTGAGCGAAAACCTACATCTTAATGGGGTTTGAATGTGCCTTGGACCATGATTTAGGACCAATGGGGTAAGCAACACATTTCACAGGGCAGAAGGTTATTGAGCCAGGAATTTCTGTACTATCTCCAGCGTCTCGACAAACCGCACGCTGCTCTGCACGCCCGGGGGCAAGCGATGGTTTAGGGAGTGCGAGGTGCCGAAGGAACTTTACTCATTCTTTGGCAATGCAAATTTGGCTCAGTGACACCCGACACAAGACGGCAGCGCAGAATAAGGGAAGAAGAACATAATGGAAGAACTCGCTCGGCGCTTTGCTGATGCTGTCTGGGGTACACCTCTCGTCGTATTGCTATTGGGCGGCGGTATTTTCTTTTTACTGTTCTCCCGGGGATTACCTTATCGCTACTTTGGTCATGCGCTGGCGGTTTTGGGCGGACGATACAACACACCCGGAGCGCAGGGAGAGGTCACTCATGCGCAGGCGCTGGCTGCTGCGTTATCGGGCACCATGGGCCTTGGGAACATTGCCGGCGTTGCTCTCGCGATAGTAGCGGGGGGGCCGGGAGCGATCTTCTGGATGTGGATATCGGCGATTGTTGGTATCACCACCAAATTTTTCACCTGCTCCCTCGGCATCATGTATCGCGGGCCGGATAGCAGCGGACAGATTCAGGGAGGGCCGATGTACATCATTCGCGAAGCCTTACCCCGACCGTTTTATCCTCTTGCTGTGATGTTCTCCCTCGCAGGAGTTATTGGCACGCTTCCCATGTTTCAGGCTAACCAGCTGACCGCCCTGGTCGAAGGCGTGGTCTTCAGCGGCGCGGCCCCCGCCTGGTCCGGACCCGCTATTGGCTGCGCCGTAGCGCTTTTGGTCGCGGCCGTAATTTTCGGGGGATTGCCCCGAGTTGCCACAGTTGCTCTCGCAGCACTACCCAGCATGATGGCGGTGTATATGGTGATGACCCTGCTTGTGATCGGTGGCAACCTTGAGCGTGTACCGGATGTCATCGCAAGTATTTTCCAGGGTGCGTTCAGCGCCGAAGCCGCAGGTGGAGGTCTGCTGGGCGTTCTACTCATCGGGGTCAGCCGAGGGGCTTTTTCCAATGAAGCGGGCGTTGGAACCGAGGTGATGGCCCATGGTGCGGCAAAAACAGACCAGCCGATCCGCGAGGGGCTGGTGGCAATGCTGGGGCCGGTGGTCGACACGCTTATCGTCTGTAGCTGTACCGCCATCGTCATACTGCTGGCAGGCGCATGGCAGGATCCCGGCGACTTATCGGGAATAAATCTGACCGCAAACGCCTTCGATGAAGCCATAGGGCCATTGGGCGTTGTCGCGCTGGGTTTCGTCGCCCTGATTCTGAGCACCACCACCATGTTCACTGGTTGGTACTACGGCGCTAAATGCTGCGGATTCCTACTCGGAGCCGAATGGCAAAAACACTTCAGATGGTTCTTCGTGGCCGCGGTCATCTTTGGCGCCAGTGTCAGCATCGATGTGGTCTTCAATATAATCTCGGGGTGCTACGGCTTGATGGCGATTCCAACCATGGTGAGCACGCTGATTCTTGCTCCGGACGTCATGCAGGCCGCAAGAACCTACTTTGCAGATTTGAACTGATCGCACGCAGACGTGACCCCAGTGCGGCTATGCTGCGGCGCTAGATTGCAGCTCCGAACTTCGATCAAGTGCACAAAGAATAGCGTTGAGCGAAGCCTGTACGATGTCTCTACTTCGACCTACACCACAGCTTCGTACCCCTTCGATGCTTAGCTGGATGTAGCAGATTGCCTCCGCGTCCGCACTTTGGGACAGCGCGTGTTCGCTGTATTCAACCAGGATGATCGTCTTACCCAGAAAACGCTCCATGGCGTCAACGAAAGCCGCCACGACGCCGTTGCCACTACCGGCGATTTCCTGCTCGCGTTGCCCGTCCGTAATTTTCATGACTAAGCGATCAACATTGTTAGCTCGACTGAGCTGGTAATCACCCAGCCGCCAACGTGTCTGATCGGGCAGATACGTCTGCTTAAACAATGAAAAAATAGTCTGGGAGTCAACTTCGGATTCGGTATCTTCCGCATAGGCCTGAACGGTGGAGCTGAAGTCGATCTGCAGCCAGCGAGGCAGATCGAATCCATGGTCAGCCTGCATCACATAAGCCACGCCGCCCTTGCCCGACTGGCTGTTGATCCGGATAACTTCCTGATAGGTGCGGCCGATGTCCTCTGGGTCGATCGGCAGATACGCGACCTCCCAGGGGGCATCTGAGTCCAGACGCTTTGCCAGACACTTCTTAATGGCGTCCTGATGACTGCCGGAGAAAGCGGTGAACACAAGCTCCCCGGCATAGGGATGGCGCGGATGAACAGGTAGCTGGGTACAAGACTTAGCGATCTCGATAATCTCGTCCATCGCAGAAAAATCCAGCTGCGGATCGATACCCTGGCTGTAGAGATTCATCGCCATCGTGACGATATCCATATTGCCGGTGCGCTCGCCGTTTCCGAGTAAAGTGCCCTCAATACGATCAGCACCTGCCAGCACCCCCAGTTCGGACGCAGCTACCGCACAGCCACGATCGTTGTGCGTATGCAGAGAAAGAATAATGCTGTCGCGACGGGATACGTGATCGCAGAACCATTCGATCTGATCGGCGTACACATTGGGCGTACTCATCTCGACGGTTGCTGGCAGATTAATGATCACCTTTTGCGAAGGGGTCGGCTGCCAGACTTCCGTAACCGCATCGCATACCTCAACCGCGTAATCGAGTTCCGTTCCGGTGAAGCTCTCAGGCGAATACTGAAATGTCCATTTCGTATCGGGATTTTGTGCTGCGAAGTGCTGCACCCAGCGTGCGCCCTGTACGGCAATTGTCTTTACTCCGTCTCGGCCCGTTTCGAACACCTGCTCCCGCTGCACAGTAGACGTCGAGTTATAGACATGCACAATTGCCCGGGGGATACCGGCCAGGGCATTGAAGGTCCTCTCGATGAGCTCCTCTCGTGCTTGCGTCAGCACCTGTACCGTAACGTCTTCGGGAATCAGGTCTTCGTTGATGAGCTTGCGTACGAACTCGTAGTCGTGCGTTGATGCGGCCGGGAATCCAACCTCTATTTCCTTGAAACCAAGCTTCACAAGCAGATGCCACATCCGTGTTTTCTGCATGGTGTTCATCGGCTCAATCAGCGCCTGATTGCCGTCTCGTAAATCCACACTGCACCAGGTGGGCGCCTCCCGAAGCACGCGATCAGGCCAGCGCCGGGCGCTCATAGGTATGGGACTAAACGGACGGTAGCGTCGGTGGTTGTAGCGATTCATCGGGTCACACCTGGCTGTGCAAGGACTTCGGTCTGGCTACGCTACCCCATCGACTAACCTTGTGGGCAGTGCAGTTACGCCCGGATGATAGACCGGAGACGCAGGGTAGCGTTATCGCCAGATTCGCGAAGTTTAGACATACCTGGAGAGGGATAGTGTGCAAATGTAGGCGAAGAAGCGCTTTGTCTTGCATAAATTCACTACTTTTCGGAATTTTTTTGGCGATAATTGCTAATAATTTAGAGTCAGGAGGTGAAATGGTCGAGAAACTCGATAGAACGGATCGTCGAATACTGACCCAACTGCAAAAAAACGCACGGATCACCAATCTTGAGCTGGCCGACTACGTAGGCCTTTCGCCGACACCGTGCGCCCGACGCGTAAAGCGGATTGAAGAAAGCGGCCTGGTTCGCGGCCACGTCACGTTACTGGACCAGCGCCAACTGGGCCTTACCCTGACGGCCTTTATTCATGTCAGCATGGACCGCCATACGCCGGATCGCTTCGAGACCTTTGAAAGCGAACTGGTTAACTATCCGGAGGTTCTTGAATGCAGTGTCGTTACCGGCCAGAACGCGGACTACCTTGTAAAGGCGGTCATTCCGGATATGGACTACTACGAGCGATTTTTGCTGGGACGGCTGACTCGGATTGAAGGTGTGACCGACGTACATTCAAGCTTTGTCCTTCGAAAGGTAATTGGGCGAACTGACCTTCCTCTCGATCACCTGACTTAGGTGTTTGATCTGGGGTGTTTGATCTGGGGTGTTGTATCTGGGGTGTTTGACCTGGCGCGGATGACCTAGTCTGTTAACTTTGCGTCCGGCCAGGAGAGCGACCGCAACCGCTCACCGCGACTCACCGGCCAGCGACCAGGGCGGGAACGGCGAACATCCCAGGGCGCGGTACTCCCTTGCAGTGAACAGCTCACTCAACCCGTTGTTATTGAGGAACATGTCGACATACAGCGCACATTTAAGTCGCTGACCCAGGTAGTCGTCCTTCAGTAAATCTGCTTTGATCGAATCACTCGACAACCAGTAGCGCTCCGCGTTCAGGCGCCCGTGGGGAGCCGAATCTAACTGCATGAGCCAAGGTTCGGCTGCACGCCAGCGTGGCCAGGTGGTTCGTGTACCACTGCGGCCTCCTCCAGGATCGCCGTGATAAGCAAATCCGGCCCAATAGTCGCGCATACTTCTTGCGAGCAACTCGCGCGACTCACGGTTCCCACGATGGAAAACACCAGGGATATGCGGTGCAAAAATTGGGCTGAATAGAAAATCCAGCTCCAGGGCGTGAGCCGCACCGAGAACAGCGGGCAGATCGACAAGCCAGTTTTCTCTCATGTCGTCCCAGTCAAAACGATAGGCAAACAGCGGTGGCGAATTGGAGGTGGTACTTATAGATTGCAGTGGCAGATCGACGCCTGCCGCTTTCCAGGCGCCGCTGTGGTAGCGACTGACGCGCGCGTAGGTTTCTGTATCACGCGGTGTCGGAAAAATCCCAAAACGCCGCTTAGTAAAACGCTCCGATAGAAGCAGAAACAGTTTCTGCTCATCGCGGTTGCTCCCGAGAATCAGGGGGACACGATTCCAGTCGTCCCCCGCTGCGAATACATCCGGCAGAGGCTGAGTGGGAATTACTACGCCATCCCGAAACAGAGCAGGCGCCGGATACATTCCGCTTTTTGTCGCGAGTGGTTTCAGCAGGTCGGCAGCAGGCTTGCCACGCAGGTAGCTCATGAGCTCCTCGGTGGGCAGCCGGGCAATAAGCTCTGCTAGCTCGTCCTCGGCCTGCTGGGACGAGCGTCGTAGCCAGCGTAGCAGCAGCTCGTGAGAACTATTGGGGTGACCTGGACTTGGGTTACTTGCCGGGCTCTCGGCACGTTGTTTAGAGAAGGTACCTGGAAAACCGCTCTGAATGATGGCCCCGTGAAATAGCCCGCGTGCCAGCGGTGAGGCAAGCAGCCCAAAGATGTTTCTCCCCCCGGCTGATTCGCCAAACAGGGTGACGCGCCCGGAGTCCCCTCCGAATGTCGAAATGTTTTCGCGTACCCAGGTGAGAGCATGGACCATATCGAGTAAAGCGAAGTTGCCGGACGCCTCGTATTCGCCTTCGGCACTCTCGCGGATTATTCGATGCGAAAACCAGCCGAGCACCCCGAGACGATAGTTAAACGTGACGATAACGACGCCCTGTTCCTCGGCGAACTGCGTGGCATCATAGGACTCAGAGGAACCGATTGTGTTTCCCCCTCCGTGAACGAACACCATCACCGGAAGCTTACCGGAGGGGGGTAGGTTTCCAGGAGCAAACACGTTGATCGACAGACAGTCTTCGTCCCCGATGAGCGTGCCGGGTTGCTCATCGGCCTCAAGACGACTCGAAAACTGAGGACAAACCGGACCGAACTTGATCGCTTCAAAATCGCCCGACCAGGGCTGCGGGGGCTGCGGCGCCTTCCACCGGGCGTCGCCGGCTGTCGTGGCCGCGTAAGGGATACCGAGCCAGACTCGGGTACCGGATTCGACTGTGGCGCCCACAACCGGGCCGCGATTGGTCTGACGTCTTGTAGCCGGGTCTGGTCTCAGCTCATCGAGAGCGGACACTCGGCCGTCGTCCAGGAAAAGTGCTCCGACGAGCAGGCTCGCACCAGTAGCCAGTGCAAGGAGGCGTATCACTCGCATCATGGGGCGACTCTAACCGCAGGCAAGCTACAACGATACCTTCGGAGAACGTTAAAAGTCTCCTTCAAAAACGACTAACCGAAACACTCGCTGAACACGTGGTCTCGGTCACTTCCAACGTGCTGTTTAGCAGCCTCAGAGACCTGTAGAGAAACCATCGGATGCAAACGCCCGTATCAGCTTGTTTTATCAAGGCAACGGATCGTTCGAATTGATGTGGCGCCCGCGATTCGGAAGTACTTATGAATGCCATTGAAAACAAAAATGACGCGGCTGGGACTGGAAATCGTAGCGTTCTTATCTTTCTGGCTATCCTGGTATCGCTAGGTCCACTAAGCATTGACATGTATGTGCCGGCGATGCCCAGCCTGCAGGTTGCGATGCAGACGGGCGTGTATCAGGTGCACTTAACGATGAGTGCATATTTGACCGGCTTTGCGGTTTTTCACCTTTTTTACGGCCCACTTGCAGATCGCTTTGGGCGTATCCCCATACTCTCAACCGGCACAATTCTGTTTGTGGGCGCTTCGCTCGCTTGTGCATTTTCTCCGACCATCGAAGCGTTGATGGCGTCCCGGTTTGTCCAGGGTATTGGAGCCTGCGTGGGACCCACGTTGGCTAGGGCTATGGCGCGAGACATCTACGGTCCGAAAGACTCTGCTCGTGCTCTATCGCTTATCGCCATGATCATGGCTCTCGCACCCGCTATTGCGCCAGGGCTGGGCGCAGCGATGCTCAAGTACGTGGCATGGCCGGGGATTTTCGCTTTCCTTGCAATCTACGGCTTGCTCGCCCTCTGGTTGGTCAGAACCAAGTTGACTGAGACCCTACCGGCCAAGCAGAGTTTGCACTTTTCGAGCATCATCAGTAATTATCGGAGCCTGATCAGCTATCGCACCTATCTGTGCGTGGCGCTCGCTAGTGCACTGGCGTACTCAGGGATGATGGCGTTCATCACTTCGTCCGGTTTCATTTTCATCAGTTTCATGGGTGTACCGGTAGAGTACTTTGGGCTCATATTCCTGGTGATTGTTCTTGGCTACATGGCCGGCAGCGCCTTGAGTGCTAGGCTTTCGCACTCAATGGAATCCGGTTCGGTTCTAACATTGGGAGTAGGCCTTGCGGTAGGTGCGACCGCCATCATGGCTTGCTTGCAATTCGCGTTTCCTCAATCGCTGTGGGCTCTGGTAGCGCCAGTACCTATTTTCAGCTGTGCGATGGGCCTTACGCTTCCAAATGCAACGGCTATCGCACTGGAGCCGTTTCCTCTGATCGCGGCAACGGCATCTTCCCTCTTTGGCTTCTTGCAGATGGGAAGTTGTGCTCTCGTAATCGGTCTAGCCGGACAATTGGTTACGCAATCGCCGGCACCGTTATTGTGGGCGCTGATCGTTGTTAACCTGTTTGCACTTATTCTGGTCTACCTGGGGCTTGCCGCTCGTAAACGAACAGCAATCAGCTAGGGGCTGCCGGGCAACTTCCGAGCGGCTGACCCGAGTTCAAGGTCTAGTCACACCACCGGAGATTGCCAAACAACGTATGAACAAGGAACGCTCAATATGAAGATAGGAGTGATCAGCGGTAGTCATCGGGAGAAGTCCCAGAGCGAAAAGGTGGCCCGTTTTGTTGCACACCAGCTCAGCGAGCGCGAGCTATGCGATGAGGTTTATATTTACGCGCTTGGAGGGAACCCCCTGCCCTTTTGGGATGAGGGGCTCTGGAGCGGTGAACAGCGCTGGGAGGACGCGCTCGGCGAACTCCGCCGTGAAGTGGCCAGCTGCGATGCTTTTGTCATAGTGACCCCGGAATGGCACGGGATGGCCCCCGCGGGTTTAAAAAACTTCTTTTTGATGTTCCCCGGCTCCGGCGAACTCGCACACAAACCCGCATTGCTGATCGCAGTGACCACGGGTGCCACGGGCGGCTCGTATCCTGTAGCTGAGCTTCGGATGAGCAGCTATAAGAACAGCCGAATTTGCTATCTCCCCGAGCACCTCATCGTTCGCCACGCCGACAAGGTATTTAATGCTGACGCGCAGGACAATCAGCTAGAGCAACACGATTATCTGCACAAAAGGCTTGGCTACTGTCTGGAGCTCCTGCGCGAATATGCCCTGGCGTTCACGAACATCCGTGCAAGTGGCAGGGCATCACTTGCGGAGTACAAGAACGGTATGTGAGACAGCAGGGTTCGGCTGTCGGTAGCGCTCTTTGAGGACGTTATGCGGGCGGTAGCAGGGGTTTGTTATGTTTTATGGTCAAGCGCCAACTTCAGCGAAGTTCCACGCAGAATCGTGGGAGTTTGTCTCTCTCGAAGACGAGCGCTGGGCCGGTTGCAACTACGCCAGCTTCGCTGCGGTTCAAGGCTAGTGGATCAAAGCCGCATCTTCACAATGCGGCTTCGGAAGCTCGGGATGAACTAAGTCTTCATTCGGTGCGAGTACGTCACAAGCCAGCAGTCGCCATGGCTGCTCGCTCTTTTTCGATTAGATAATCCACGACTTTGAGCATTTCGGCTTGCCCGCCCGCCGCACGAGTGTTGATTCGATACTTTCCCGCCACCATCATCTCGGGTGTTCCCGAGATCTTGGCAGCGCGAGCCCTCGAATCAGCTTGCCTTACCTGGCTGCCCACACCGAAGGAATTAAAGGCTTTCTTGAAATCTTCTCCAGACACGCCGTTGGCTGTAAATATTGCGGCGAGTTCCGGCTCGCTGCCGAGTCGTTTGCGATCAATGTTCAGGGCCTGAAAAAGCGGCATGTGCACTTTATCCAGTACGCCGAGTGCCTCGGCTGTATAGAACGCTTGGGCGTGCACCTTCATGAGCGGGTTCCACATAGCCGGAGAGCCCTTTAGGACCACATCGTCGGGCAGGCTCTTCTTCCACTGCGATAGTTGTGGCTCGAACGTGTAGCAGTGACCGCAGCCATACCAAAAAAACTCGGTAACTTCGATTTTTTCGGAACTGCCACGGATAACCGGTGAAATGAGGTCGTAGTGCTCCCCCTCGACGTACTCTTCCGCCCAGGAGTTCGCCATACCTGCAAGTAGCAGTGGAAGCATCGCAAACAACGAAATAGCTGTCCGCACAAACCCGGTGGATTTCCTAATAGATTTAAGAGTGTCGAAGGATCTGGATACCTGAGCGGTGGTCATATTTTCTGCGCTCCTTGATTAGTATTTTCTATGCCTAGGTGTTTTATCAAACTTCAGTATGTCCGTGAAATCCAGGGTCAAGTTACCTGTGATAATAGCTGGATCGCGCAAAACCTATCCGAAAATCACGCCTAACCCTATTCCAAAGTTGGTGGTTGAGGGTGTGAACGAAAAAGCACGGCTTTAGACATCGCTTCACGCTCATAAAATCCCGATTGTAGACTGTTGCTATGGCGCTTGCGGGCCTGATGCCGACCAGAGTCACTTGACGAAACCTAACCGTAACCGCTGATAGCCAGCCACCGAAGCGGTAAGGATCGTAGGCCCGTGCTTCTGAGTGAAGTTTGCACTCACTAACTACACAACAGTTCAAAACTCTAACGGTAACCTTCTAGCTGCACGTCAGAAGCCGACGGTAAACGTCGTTAGTAACGAACAGCGATGACTATCAACGTTGGCTACTAGTGTCACCTGACAACAGTGCTCACATAATGACGGCGTAGGCGCGGAAAAGTTCAGACAATTTCACCGGATGGCCAGAACAGGCCGTGTGGTTAGCGATCGCGCAGTTTGATCGTGGCCGCGCAGCGGTCGGTGATCTGTTATAGAACCCAGCAAACGGAGCGCTCCGACGAGCCGGAGCGGCTCGTCGCAGCCATCAACTTAGTCGCACTGGTCGGCGGTTTCGGTGCGGATCAGCATATCGAAGCAATGAGCGAGACGCTAAGAGCGGGGTTACCTGTTGGAAGGGATTTCCGCAGAAACAAGCGAAGATAGCAACCGCAGTTCCGCGCCGTCTCGCTTTAGACCGTTACTGTCCTAGCCCCGAAACATAAGCCGCGACCGCCTGGATCTCTTTATCGGATAGACCAAACGCATTACTGCGCATGATTTTAATGTCTCCATCCGTGACACGCCCGGTCGGATCTTCGTAGCCTTTGCGGTACGCAATAAGCTGTGCGGCTAGATAATCCGCATGCTGACCGCCAATTCCCGGAAAGCCAGCGGGGCTGTTGCCGTTACCGTTAGCACCATGGCACGCGATACAGGCAGCTACGTTTCGATCAGCCACTCCTGCACGGTACACTTTTTCACCCAGTGCTATGAGATCTGGACTGGCGCTCTCACGCGATCGGTCGAGCTGGTTGTAATAGGCTGCTATATCAGCGAGGTCCTGATCGCTCATGTTGTCCACCTGTCCAACCATCGCGGCTACGGGACGGGTTCCGTCACGTATGTGCTGCATTTGTTGGAGAAGGTACTTCTCGCCCAAACCGGCCAGCTTAGGAAAAGAGGGCACTAGACTGTTGCCGTCAGCACCATGGCACGCTGGACACGTGACGGCTTTTTGCTCACCGACAGCGGGATCTCCACGCAAAATCTCCGCAGCGTGTCCCGCAGTTGCCAGCGAAAGAGCCCCAATCCCAGCAACAAGACGTACCATACTGAGGAGCGTGCTGCGCAACGAAACCCTCCAGGTGGGCATTTGACCGCCAAAAAATTCTTCGATGTTGACTGCGAATGTTCGTGAGACTTTCATAGTTTTAGCTCGATGTACCCTTTTCAACTATCTCAACTTTCGTTGAGCGTTCTTCGAATGAACTTCGACTGTTTTGGTTTTGTGCTCAGCCGCGGATTTTTAGCGACTGTTACTGCAGTCTTTAGCGCATCTTCTTCAGCGACTCGATAGCGACTCGATCCGCTTATGCTCCGCAAGAGCGGCGCACTGCCCCCAGACTTTAATCGACCTCAATGGCATTGCTGACTTCTGTCCCATTGCTGTCGCATCGCTTATTGAGCGTTGCATCGCTTATTTGGCGTCGCGCCGCTTCCTCGGGTGCCGGTTCAAACGCGAGACTGACGGTCGCGGCAACCGGAGCCTGGCGAAGTCGTGGTTGAATTATTGACGCGGTGATTTACATCGGTACCCGACTGACGGTTCATCAGGCGCCGGGTATTATAGCGAAGCTAATTCACCCACCAACTGTACGGTGATTTGCTCAAGATGGATGAAGCAAGCGATACCGCTCAGGCGGCGGAGGCCAACCGCCTGGACTTCTCGAAGACGAATTTCACGGAAAGCGCTGCGCGGTTTGATCAGTGTCCCACCGATAGCGGTTGGGAAGTGGCCTTTGCGGGGCGATCTAATGCCGGAAAAAGTAGCGCCATCAACGCGTTAACGCGCCAAAAGAAGCTGGCGCGCACGTCCAGAACACCCGGCCGTACCCAGCTAATCAACTTTTTCGCTGTGGGAGATCAGCAACGTCTTGTTGATCTGCCCGGCTACGGCTATGCCAAGGTTCCTCAGAAGGTGAAGAACGCCTGGAACAGACAGTTAGAAAAGTACCTTCAAAGGCGCGAATCGCTGCGTGGGCTGATACTGCTGAGCGACTGCCGCCATCCGCTTCACTCCTTTGATCAGCAGATGCTGTCGTGGGCGGCTCAGGCTCACATGCCCGTTCACCTTTTGCTCACCAAAGCGGACAAACTGTCGAAGGGGGCGGCCAAGCAAGCCCTATTTTCAGTCCAGGGGAGACTATCACCATGGGCTAATCTGATCTCTTGCCAGCTTTTCTCTGCGCGGGTTCCGCAGGGGCTTGATGAGTTGGAAACAAAATTGAATGACTGGCTTACTGATGCAAGTGTGACATGAAAGTCGAATAAATGTGGCTAAAACACGCCTATACACTCGATCTGCTCTCTTTTTTCAATCCCAGCGGCTACTTAATAGGAGGTAGCACACTGAGCAATTGAGTGGGAATCGATGTCTTGCGAGCGCTTGAAATTCTTCGAATGCCACAACGCACAACCCCCCATGGAAGGAGGCATAGATATCAGAGTGGAGCAGGGTTAGGCGCACCTTCGAGCACCTCGATCGGAACAAACAGACACAAAAAAGCCCGGTTGCGTAACGAGGAGTAAGGCAAACCGGGCAATCAGGGTCTCTCAGGGGTTGCTCTTAAGGCCATGCACTGCCCGCAGAGCGCAGATGTGATGCTATTTGCCTCACACTCACTGTATGAGTGCTCCGAGGCAGGATAGTTCCCTTCAATCGCATCTAATTAGTTAACGGCCGGCGAGAAGAAAACTTTCGAAGATTTAGTGAGCTTCGTCCCAGTTTGCGCCCTTTCCCGCCTCAACCAGAAGCGGTACCGATAGATCCGCTGCCGAGGACATTCGCTGACAAAGCTCGTCGCAGACCTCCTCAATCGATGCTTCATGCACCTCCAGTACCAACTCGTCGTGAACCTGCATGACCATTCGCGCTTCTACTCCATGGGTTGACAGCCATTGGTCAACAGAGAGCATCGCTCGCTTGATGATGTCGGCGGCGGTACCTTGCATAGGTGCGTTGATCGCGGTGCGCTCAGCAGCCTGTTGCCGCATTTTGTTCTTGGCGTTGATCTCTGGTAGGTACAGGCGTCGGCCGAACAGAGTCTCGACGTAGCCCTGCTCATGAGCCAGAGCACGCGTTCGATCCATGTACTCTCGCACACCAGGGTAGCGCTCAAAATAGACGTCTATGTAACGCTGAGCCTCACCGCGATCAAGGTGTAGCTGCCGCGCGAGGCCAAAAGCGGACATTCCGTAAATCAATCCGAAGTTAATCGCTTTGGCCTTGCGGCGCTGATCACCAGACACACTGGCGAGAGGCACTTCAAATACTTCCGCAGCCGTAGCACTGTGCACATCGATCTCATCCCGAAACGCAGCCAGCAGTCCCGGGTCTTCGGAGAGATGCGCCATGATGCGCAGCTCAATCTGAGAGTAGTCAGCGGCAACGATTCGGTAGCCAGGCGGTGGGACGAATGCCTGCCGAATACGCCGGCCTTCGTCGGTACGAATCGGTATGTTCTGCAGATTCGGATCGGAGGACGATAGGCGCCCGGTTGCGGTGACCGCCTGGTGGTAGGAGGTATGGATCCGTCCTGTTTCGGGATTTATCAGCAGCGGCAGCTTATCGGTATAGGTGCCCTTAAGCTTGGATAGACTGCGGTGCTCCAGCAGCAGGCGTGGCAGCGGATAGTCAAGCGCCAGCTCTTGCAGCACCTCCTCCGCAGTGGAGGGCGCACCCTTGGGTGTTTTCTTGATTACTGGTAACTCGAGTTTCTCAAAGAGAATCTCCCCGAGTTGTTTCGGAGAGCCGAGATTGAAGGTCTGCCCTGCAAGATCATGGGCCTCAGATTCGAGTGCCTGCAAACGCTGCCCGAGCTCCTGACTCTGCTCGTATAGGCGCTGTTCGTCCACCAGCGTACCGCAACGCTCCATTTTTGACAGAACCGACACGAGGGGCAGCTCAATTTCCTGAAACACCCTCTGTAAGGAATCTTCCTGTCTGAGCTGGGGCCACAACGCCTCGTGAAGAGCCATGGTTACATCGGCATCTTCAGCCGCATAGGCCGCCGCCTCATCAATCCTCACCTTGTCAAAGGTGATTTGTTTCGCACCCTTCCCGGCTACGTCCTCGAAGTGCGTCGTTGTGCGGTCCAGGTAGCGCAGCGCAAGGCTATCCATATCGTGACGCGATCCGGTGGAATTTAAGACGTAGGACTCGAGCATCGTATCGAAAGCTATGCCTCGAAGCTCGATACCATGACGTGCGAGTACGCTCGCATCGTATTTTAGATTCTGACCGACCTTCTTCTGTGCATCGTCCTCGAGTAGCGGTCGGAGATCCTCAAGGACCCGGTCTCGATCCAGTTGCGCAGGCGCATCTGGATAGTCATGCAGCAGCGGGACATAAGCAGCCTCACCCGTTCTGACCGCGAAAGAGACGCCGACGATCTCGGCCTGCATGTAGTCGAGGCTGGTCGTTTCGGTGTCGAAGGCAAACAGATCGGCATCGCGCAGCTTCTTCAGCCATCGATCCCAGTCCTCCTGGTCAAGCACGGTGTCGTAGTCAAGCTCGGCCGCCGCGTTGCTTGCGTCCGCTGACTCGCCTGTAGCCGCGTCAGGACTCGTGTATTGATCGGTACTTTCGAGCTCTTCTATCCAGCTTCGAAACTCGAGGTCCTTGAAGATACCGAGTAGGGTTTCGTCGTCCGACTTACTGTTGGATAGCTCTGCAAACTCTTCCGGAAGATCAAGATCCGTCGCAATCGTCGCGAGCTTGTACGACAGGTAGGCGTTGTCCTTTTCTTTCTCGAGCTTTGCAGCCATAGTTTTGGCGCCGCGAAACTCGAGATTAGCGACTTTGTCCAAATTGGCGTAGATGTTGTCGAGACCACCCAGGCCTTGCAGCAATCCCAGTGCCGTTTTTTCTCCTACACCGGCGACACCTGGAATGTTATCGATCTTGTCCCCCATGAGCGCAAGCAGGTCGATGATCAATTCAGGCGGTATGCCGAACTTCTGCTCAACACCTGCTATATCCAACCAGCTGTCATTCATGGTGTTGACCAGCGTGACGTTCTGGGTCACGAGCTGCGCCATGTCTTTGTCACCAGTGGATACGATCACCTTTTGTCCCCGGGACCCCACCCGGGCAGCAAGAGTGCCAATCACATCATCCGCTTCAACTCCGGGTTCGCACAGAAGAGGCAAGCCCATGGCTTTTACGATGCTGTGAATAGGCTCGATCTGCTCCCGCAGATCGTCCGGCATGGGGGGCCGATTGGCTTTGTACTCCGGGTACATGTCGTCACGAAACGTTTTGCCCTTCGCATCAAAAACAACCGCTACGCAAGAGTCAGGGTAATCCTTCACTAGGCGCCGCAGCATATTGATTACGCCTTTGACTGCGCCGGTGGCCATGCCCTTGGAATTGGTGAGAGGTGGCAGCGCGTGGTAAGCCCGGTAGAGATAGGATGACCCGTCGACGAGCACGAGTGGGTGTTCTTGACTCACGTTGCTTTTCTCACTGCATTTCTGATGATCGGCTGAACGACGCATCGGTGACACATCGGTATAAATGCGCCCTGTCCCGCATATGAGCTGCGCCTGAGCCCTTATACAGGATTCGGGCGGAGAAGGTTCGCTGAGCATGAAGTGGACTTATCAGTGCTCCCAGCGATAACGGGCAGCCCGATACGTTACCTTCATCTTAGCGAGGTCCAGCGGTGCCTTGAAGAAGCCATGATAGTCACCGCGCGGATTGATCAGAACGATGTTGGCGCTGTGATCCACCAAATAGCCCTCACCCTGCCCGGGTGCCTTTCTGAACGGAGCGTTAAGATTGGTGGCCACGCGAAAAAGATCCAGGAACTCACCGGTGACCCCGACAAAATCACTGTTGAAGAACGGAACATAATCGGCGAGTTGCGCCACCGTGTCTCTGGCGGGATCCACACTCATCATTACGACCTGCGTGTCAGCCGCTTCCGTCCCCTCCAACTCGCCAACAAAGCGATCGAGAAAGGCCATCGTAGTCGGGCAGATATCAGGACAGTAAGTGAAGCCGAAGAAAACCAGCGTCCATTTGCCCGCGAATGAGTCTGCGGTGAACGGCTGCCCGAGATGATCGACGAGTTCGAAATCCCCGATATCGCGGGGTGGTTCCATCAGATACAGACCGTTAGCCTGTAGTTCGCTCGTTGACAGCAGTCTTGGCTGGCCGATTCGATGAATGAAACCACCGACAATTAGCAGCATGAAGGCCAGAACCGCGGCAATGGTCAGGCGAATTCGCTGATCCCGTGGCCGATCAGGCGGAACCTCCCCACGCGGCTGATCCTGTATCGACTCGCTCAAAAACGATTTCCCACCAGCGTATCAAGGGCCGCCTGCGGCAGCGGCACGAGGTAATGGTCAAGCAACATAACAATGAACAGAAGGAACAAGTAAGTGATCGAATAGCGAAACGTGAGAATGGGAGCGCGTGGATTCCTCTCGCGCAGGATTTCGATCGACCAGTAAAGAAAACGCGCGCCTAAAATCACCGCGCCAGCCAGGTAAAGCCAACTGCTCATCAGCGTAGCAAATGGCAACAAGGTGATGACAATCATGAGGATGGTGTAAAAAAGAATATGCCATTGGGTGAAGCGTACGCCGTGGGTCACTGGCAACATCGGTATATCAACTTTCGCGTATTCCTCCCGCTTGTGAATCGCGAGCGCCCAGAAGTGCGGCGGTGTCCAGGCGAAAATGATCAACACCAACAACAATCCGTGGCCATGAATTTCACCGGTTACTGCAGTCCAACCAAGCAGCGGTGGAGCAGCCCCGGCCAATCCGCCAATGACAATGTTCTGGGGAGTGGCACGTTTAAGGAACAGGGTGTAGACGAACGCATAGCCCACAAGCGATGCCAGTGTGAGCCAGGCAGTCAATGCATTCACCCAAAGCAGCAATACCGCCATACCGGCCAAGCCAAGCACCGTGGCAAAGGCGATGGCACTACGATTGCCGACCCGACCCTGAGCCAGCGGTCGGTTCTGTGTTCGTGCCATCCTCTGATCGACACGTTGATCGATGACGTGGTTCACAGCTGCTGCTGCACCAGCACAGAGCGCAATGCCGAGATTACCCAGAATAAAAGCCTGAACCGGCACCCATCCAGGCACCGCCATGCACATTCCTACAACGGATGTGACAATCATCAGCGCCACCACATTGGGCTTAGTGAGCTCATAGTAGTCGCGCCACTTGGCGCGGGTGGCTACGCTCGGGCGTTCAAGGGGGATGGACTCAGCCATTGGAATTCTTGATCAGAAACTTAAGGTCCGAGATAACGTCCTTGTAATCGACTGCGCCGTCGTAGCGCATCATTACCCAGCCGGCAGGGTCCAGCAGGTACCAGCTGTCAGGCCTTGCTTCAAGTTCGGAAAACACATTCCGAAAAGAATCTTCGGGCGACGTCCAGGTTGCTATTCCTCGCTGCTCGCTCATCAGATATGCGGTAAAGGACTCTGGCAACGGCCTATCGTCGCTCAATGTCGGCGCGGAAAAAGTTAGCGCCTCCAAGCTTGTGTCGGTCACGAATGCACGCTGTACCCGCGCTATCTCCTTGCCCAGAGACTGATGGATTTGGCGAGTGGTGTACAGGCGCTGCTCGCAGTTGGCGTCACAGTCGTTACCCGATACTGGTATGAGCAGAGTCCAGCGACGGGGCTCCTCCAGAGCCAGGGGCGTACCATCGGCATTGGTCCATGCCGAGGTCATAACCTGGCGTGGCGGCTGGACGAGTTGTCCATGATTTGCGGTACCAAGTGCACCAACGATATCGAGCTTGCCACTCATCACGTAGTACCAGAGCCAGGTAGACGCAAGAAGCACAGTCACCGGAATTCCCGCAATCAGCAGCAGGGTCATGCGACCCCGGGTAATCGATGGCTGCCCCGCGGACTTAGGACCCAGGTCTTCGATTACCGGGTCAGTTTCTGTATTTGCAGTCGTCACAAATAGCTCTCATCGAGTTAAACGTCGATCCAAATTATGGGTTTCTGGGCTCAACACCGTCGTGGCTGGTCCTGGGACAAGTTTTGGGCCTCTAGATGCGATCAAAAGGTAGAGAATTCCACCATTCGTCGGCTAAACGCAGTTCTCCTAGGCTTCTATCACCTTCGGCGCACTCGGCGCTTTTCATTTCCCGGGGGTTACTGGCGCATCTGAACGTCGCTTACAGCTTCTGGTTGCCCCCGCGCATGACTTGCAGCAGGTTACTGCTGCGAACGACAAACAGCAGTGTCAACGCGAACGCCATGGTAAACCATTGGACAGCGTATCCCTGGTGCTTCTGTGGCGAAACGTTGACCACCGGCCAATCCGCACGAAATCCATAGGGCGATGTCTCTTCAACCCGTAATTCGGCGGCGAAAACAGCTGCCCCGGTCAGCTCTGCGATCTTGTCGCGAAGGGCCTCTGTATTAGCGCTTTGTACTAGCGCCGGCCATGCAAGCGACGACAGATCATCCTCCCGCAGCAAATAAGGATCGCCCGGAGGCACGTAGACGGTGACCGATAAGATCAGCTCACCCTGCGGTATCGAGGCTTCGGGGAGGTTCTGCCTTGCGGGATCTCCAGCAATCCAGCCCCGATTAACGAGTGCGGCAAAACCCGAAGAACGGTCGTAAAAGAGATTATAGATATCGTGCCCGTAGCGGCCATTGCGTACCTGGTTATCCAAATAGAGCATCACATCACTATCGAAGTGCCCAGCGAGTTGCACTCGACGAAAACGCAGATCGTCGCCTGTAAGACCGCGCAACGAAGAGAGGGCAACGGGCTCAATCAACGACTGCTGCGTGAAACGCTCAGCCAGCTGCGCCTTTTCATCAGCTCGTTCGAGTTGCCAGAACCCGAGCCACACGAGTGCCGGCAGGAGCAGCACTGTGAGGGCGGTAGTTTTCCACTCCAGGTCCCAACGGAATTTCATGAGCTGGATTCTTTATCGGTATTCAAAAGGAGACTTCCACCTGCTTCGTTATACTGTTTAGTCAGCCGCCTCACGAGAAGCCTGTGCTTAAGTTCGCAATCGTTCTACTTATGGTTTGCCTGGTCGCCAGCTTGGCAAGCGGCGCTTACTTTCTGATGCTCGATCAGGGCGATAAGACCAAACGCAGAACCTTTCACTCCCTGGGGGTCAGGTTATGCCTCGCGGTTGGGCTCATGGGGCTGATTATGTATGGTGTCGCTTCGGGGCAGTTGGGCCATCAAAACCCTTGGGACGCAGGTCCAAACGCATCAGAGGAAGCTGGCGAAGAGCCGGTTGACCCAACCGGCAAGTAAACAGCGAATCATTACGGGCGTGTTGAATCGGTGGCAAATAGGTCCGAAGTCGCGGTGCAGCCCGCACCGCTCAGGCTCTCGAGTAGCCAATAAAAAAACAACGCGTTTACAGCTCAATCGTCGTGGCTAGGGGACTATCACTACCATTGCCTCTGATCTAGCCTTAGACCTAGCCTTAGACCTAGCCTAGCCACAGGCATAGCCGACGGAGCCAAAGGCACCAGATTCATAAAAAGGCACCAGACTCACAAAAAGGCACCAGATTCACAAAATGTAGACAAAGAGAAATAGAAACACCCAGACCACGTCTACGAAATGCCAGTACCAACTCGACGCCTCGAAGCCAAAGTGGTCCTCGGCCGTAAAGTGTCCGTTCTTCAACGATCGAATCAGCTGGATCGCCAGCATCGTCATGCCCATGGCGACATGAAATCCGTGAAAGCCCGTGAGCATAAAGAAGGTGCTGCCATAGATTCCGGAATTAAGAGTTAATCCGAAGTGCGCATACGCCTCATAGTACTCAGCCGCCTGCAAGCCTAAGAAAACCACACCCATGAACACGGTGATTCCCAGCCACTTGTTGAAGCGCCGCTTATCTCCGTCAAGCAGGCCCATGTGAGCGATGTGCACAGTTACGGACGACGAAAGAAGAATCAGTGTGTTCCAAAGTGGTAGCCAAAGGTACCAGGCGTGAGCTTCTGCAAAAGCCATACTCTGTTTAGCGCTGGTAAAGCTGCCGTTGTTTGCAAGCAGCTGATCTTTGGCTCCACCTACGGCCTCTTGCGGAGTCTGAGACATCGGCCAGCTGAAGTTGAAACCTTCCCACAACAGGTAGTTCATCCTTCCGCCATCGCCTTCGCCTGCGAGCCACGGCCCAGCGAGGTTGCGCACATAAAATAGCGCGCCAAAAAACGCCGCAAAAAACATCACCTCGGAGAAAATGAACCAGTACATCCCAAGCACATACGACCGCTTCAATTGGCCGCTCGCCATTCCGGCGATGTTCTCACGGATGGTTGTTCTGAACCACACGAACAGCGTGGCGATGAACACGCCGAGACCAGCGTAAAGAACCAGAGGTGAAGCGCTACCGGGGTCATCCCCGAAGGTCAGCCCGTTCATGTAGCTCGCAGCACCAAAGATGGTGGTTACGAGCCCGATAGTTGCCATCACCGCAAGCGGGCTTTGGTCCGGCACGTAGTACTTTTCGTAGTCGTCGCTTAATTTTGCTGTCATAAGGTTCTCTTCAACCTATGTGTCGCCCTTGGCTGTGCGCCCAGCATTACCGCTTTAGTGAGCTGCCACCGCAAGGTTCGAATTCGCTGTCACATCAAAGATAGTGTAAGACAACGTTATGGTTTTGATATCGCGAGGCAGATCGCGATCAACAATAAACTGTAAGGGCATCTCGATTGCTTCCTGCCCGCCCAGAGGCTGCTGCTCAAAACAGAAGCACTCGGTTTTATGAAAATATTCAGCCGCACGAGAAGGTGAGACGCTGGGAATTGCCTGAGCAACCATCATGTCACTGCGCGGGTTTCGAGCAAGAAACATCGTTGAATTAGGTGCGCCGGGATTCACTCGCATAGAGGTTTGTTGCGGTTTGAAATCCCAGGGCATCCCGTTGTTTCTGGTCGTTACAAACTGAACGATGACTTCTCTGCTCTCGTCAACACCGGACTCCGCGGCAATGTAAGCCTGGTCCGACGTCTTCCCATTGATACCCAGTGCGTCGCATAAAACGTTGTAGAGCGGCACCATAACCAGTGGCACAAAGGCAAACATAGCAATGGCGAGCACGGCCAATTTAATAGCCGTGCCGGTTACCGCGCTATTTTTTCCCCGCCTGAGACCTGGCATCGGTTGTTACCACGATCCTCTCGTAAACTTGTTTCGCACTACGCTCGCCTCTTTTTCTATGCTCTTTCTATACTCTTTCTATGCTTCTTCTACGCTTCTTCTACGCTTTGTTTACTCTTTGGCTACCAGTTATTTACCTGGTATTTCCCGCTACTTATAACTGCCGGCTGGGATCGATCGGTCTAATCTATTGTCTAGCCCCAGCTGGTAGCCGCCCACCGGATTGGTCGGCGGCCGGCGTCTTGGTCAGTCTCCTCTTTACTCCTTGTCACGCCCTCTCTGGCCTTACTAGTCCTTTCAACCGTGGGACGGTTGATAGCTAAACTCAGGCAGCTCCGGCGGAGTTTCGAAGGTGTGATAAGGGGCCGGTGTGGCAACCGTCCACTCAAGCCCTTCTGCGCCATCCCATACCTTCTCATCGCTTACAGGCTTGCCAGAGACGATCGTAGCAATCACGTTGTAGAGGAACAGGATCTGGGAAGAACCGTAGATAAACGCCCCTATTGACGACATCATGTTGAAATCAGCAAATTGCAGCGCGTAGTCCGGTATTCGTCGGGGCATGCCCGCGAGACCCACGAAATGCTGCGGGAAGAACGTCACGTTGAAGCCGATGAACGAGATCCAGAAGTGCGTCTTACCCATCGTCTCGTTGTACATTTTGCCCGTCCACTTGGGCAGCCAGTAGTAAACCGCCGCCGTCATCGAGAACACGGCTCCCGCGACCATAACGTAGTGGAAGTGAGCGACTACAAAATAGCTATCGTGGTACTGGAAGTCCGCCGGGGCAATTGAAAGCATCAAGCCAGTGAAGCCCCCAATAGTAAACAGCACCAGGAATCCGATGCAGAACAGCATCGGTGTCTCGAAGGTCATCGCTCCACGCCACATCGTGCTGATCCAATTAAAGACCTTCACGCCGGTAGGTACCGCGATGAGCATGGTCGCATACATAAAGAACAGCTCACCGGCAATCGGCATGCCGACGGTGTACATGTGGTGGGCCCAGACGATGAACGATAAGAAAGCAATCGCCGCGGTCGCGTAGACCATAGAGTCATAGCCAAACAACGGCTTACGGCTGAATGCCGGGATTATCTGGGACACCACGCCAAACGCGGGCAGGATAATGATGTACACCTCGGGGTGTCCAAAGAACCAGAAAATATGCTGGAACAGGACGGGATCACCGCCACCAGCGGCCGAGAAAAAGCTGGTACCGAAGTGCACATCCATCAGCATCATCGTCACGGCACCCGCCAGTACCGGCATAACGGCCACAAGCAGGAATGCGGTGATCAACCACGTCCAGACAAACAACGGCATCTTCATGTAGGTCATGCCCGGTGCGCGCATGTTCATGACGGTCGCGATGATGTTGATCGAACCCATGATCGATGATGCGCCAAGGATGTGAATGGCGAAGATGAAAAAGGTCACCGACTGCGGTGCGTAGGTTGTGGAGAGCGGTGCATAGAACGTCCATCCGAACGCGGGAGCGCCACCTTCCATAAAGAGCGTTGAAGCCAATAGTAGAAACGCCGGCGGCAGGATCCAGAAACTCCAGTTGTTCATTCTTGGCAGCGCCATATCGGGCGCACCGATCATCATCGGTATCATCCAGTTAGCAAGTCCGACGAATGACGGCATGATGGCTCCAAACACCATCACAAGACCGTGGAGAGTCGTCATCTGATTAAAAAACGCGGGCTCAATCAATTGCATTCCCGGTTGAAAAAGCTCAGCGCGAATGATCATCGCGAAAGCCCCACCTAGAATGAACATGGCGAAGGAAAACCACAGGTACATCGTTCCGATGTCTTTGTGGTTCGTTGTAAACAACCAGCGAGTAATGCCTTTTGCAGGACCGTGTGCCATCGGTGGTGCTCTCCTAACCCTTCTTGTAATTAAAGACGTCGATCGGCTGGACCATGTCGCCCATGTTGTTGCCGAACGCGTTTCGCTGATACGTGATTACTGCCGCCATTTCGACATCGTTGATAATGCCGCCGAATGCCTGCATTGCCGAACCAGCAACTCCATTAATGCCTATTTCGAGGTGCTGATTCAGGTCGCCGGTGGCCACTGCGCTGCCGCCGATGGCGGGCCCCACACCTCCTTCGCCGTTGAACCCATGGCAGCCCATGCAGACGGTGTTGTAGACCTCTTTGCCTTTGGCCATCAAATCATCCATTGAGAAAGTTTGGTCCATCAGTGCCGCAATCTGCGCGGCTTCCACCTGCTTCTCACCGATCCAAGCGTCGTACTCTTCCTGGCTGACAACCTTGACCACGATGGGCATGAAGCCGTGATCCTTACCGCACAGCTCGGCGCACTGTCCGCGATAAATTCCCTCCTCGCGGGCAATGGTGGCGGTCTCGTTGATGAACCCGGGAATCGCATCTTTCTTGACAGCCAGTTCGGGCACCCACCAGGCGTGGATAACATCATTTGCGGTGACTAGGAATCGAACTTTGGTGTTGACTGGTATAACAATTGGCTCATCGACCTCAAGCAGGTAGTTGTCGTTTTTTTCCGCGACGTTGTAGATCTCTGTGGGATGGGTCGAGAGGTTGCTGAAAAAGGCTACGTTCTCAGCATCTTCAAAAAGGTACTCGTATTTCCATTTCCACTGATACCCCGTGATCAGAATGTCCATTTCTGCGTCTTCGAAGTCGTAGATATCGAGAAGCGTAGATGTTGCGGGTACCGCCATCCCGATAAGAATAAAGAAAGGCACCACGGTCCAGGCGATCTCGACCTTAGTGCTCTCATGAAATTGCGCAGGGACGACGCCACGCGACTTTCGGTGATAGATGATCGAGTAGAACATAACGCCGAACACCGCGATCCCGATCACAACGCATATCCACAGGATGATCATGTGCAGATCAAAAATTGACTGCCCAATTTCCGTCACTCCGGGCGACATATTGACCGTGCTTCGCGCTGCGTCCACTGCCTCTTGAGCGAGAACCGCAGGAGAACTAATAGCGCTCATAGCCAGCAGCGATATAGCCAGTGTTGACGTCGCTTGCCGTGATCCCAGCAAAGACCGGACGGCCCGTGCACTATCATACAGTCGCGCATACAGTCGCGCTCTCACTCTTGCTGCCAACGCCGTAGCTGATTCTGCCGACGTCGTGACTGCTGTTGCAAAAGAGCTCGATCTTCCACCGGATGAGTGGGTTGTCATCACTTTCTCTCTTCTCTTCTTTTCATTTATCGCAGCAACTGTCGACCCTGCTTCACCCTACTTAATCGCATGGATTGACAGTGGCTGCCGTCTGAGTTCGATGCCGGGTTCTATTGCCTGAGTGAATCTCAATTACAGTCACCCCTGCGCGAAAACCGAGCGCCGACCACGTGCGCGCTAAACGCGCTCGAACGCGGCGATTAGCCTCAATCGATACCGGATAAGAGTTGATGGGTGGTTTGCGAGTCTCGCCGAATCAGCGCCACGTACTGCGCTGCTAGGGTGAGACAAGTGGATGTGGTGTAGAAGCCTGGCTAGTGGCGGCGCTTGCCCCCGCCATTTTGTCTCGAAAATCGCACTGGCTGGGTACGCATCGAAAACACTAACCGTTACTCACACTTGCAGTCAGAATCCAGACGAGTATTGACTCTCGTGTGGGACTCTCATGCTGCAGCCGTGCTCCGATCCCGACTGGTGGATGTTGCCGGCCCTGTTCCCACCGGCTCAAGCGAGCGAGGTTTAAAAGACCCTCGAGGATCCGTTGCAGCCTTCTCCTGTAAGCCCATTCTTCCGGGCACAGGTTCTACACCGCACACAAAGCACGAACAATACGCGCCGGTCCCTAAACTCGTTTTCTCATCAATTACCGCACTGTCTCCCGCACTAAGCAGGACCGCTACAAACTCAATCGCCCCTTGAGACGTAGCCGATACCGTATCTTTCCGTATCTGCTATGTCAGCTAAAGCAGCGATTTCGTTCCTAGCTCTACGCCAACGCGGCATACCAGTCGGGGCGGCCATTACACACACCATTGAAGAGATTCGGAAGAGGTTTTGGTGCGAACGCTGTGTCCACTTAAGACACGTAGCACCGCCGACCGTCTCCTCCTAGCTCTTCTTACCGCTTCCCCCGTCTACAACTCCGAACTTACAAACTCAATCCGAGCCTAGGCTCTCAAAAGTGGTTCGAAGTTGCTCTTACCAAATCCTTTTTTCGACCTACAACTTCACTGCAAACGATCGACAAGTGGACATCCCAGATGCCGAGGCGCGTCACCCGTTTGACGAGAGCGCGCTGCTTTACTCCGCTATTCGCTGCCATTCACTGCTATGTACAGACCATCAGCAGCAAAGGCACGGGTCGTGTTTCCGGCCGCTACGTTTCAGCCCAATGCCAGAAAACCTGACGGCATTAAATCAGAGCTAGCTAGCCGTTCTCTGCAAGCCGGTAGAATTGCAAGTCAAAAATATCCGCGTGGTTAGCGCGGTTTTTGCAAGTATAGCGAAAGCACCGCGATAAACCTACAAACCCCTTCGATTTCAATCGATTACCAGAGATTCGTTACCCCACCTATTTTTTACGAGTAAGCACTAGATGTTGTTATCGTGAATACGCTTAATAGCAAAATATTGCGTATTGCCTGGCCCGCGGTGGTTGCCAACATATCCGTGCCGTTGCTTGGCTTAGTGGATGCGGCGCTCCTCGGCCATCTCTCGGATCCATCCCACCTTGCCGGAGTCGCGATCGGTACGGCCGCATTGAGCTTCTTTTATTGGGGTTTCAGTTTTTTACGCATGGGCACGACTGGCGAAGTGGCGCGCACTCTAGGAGCTGGGAATTTACAAGACGCGCTCGACTCACTGTGTCGCTCCGGAGTGGTTGCAGGGGTCATTGCTCTGTTTCTACTGGTTTTTGCTCACCCGCTGGCTCAGCTAGGCGTTCTGCTGATGAATCCCGAGGAGACATCTGGGCTGCTGGCTCAGCGATACATGGAGATACGATTTCTCTCAGCGCCGGCTGTATTGACTTCCTACGTGATCGTCGGTTGGTTTATCGGGTCGCAAAACACGCGCTGGCCGCTGGTTGTGCTGCTCACAACCAACCTTCTCAACATTGTGCTGGATGCACATTTCATTCTGGACCGGGGCATGGCCAGTGAAGGAGCGGCCCTGGCCACGGTGATTGCCGAGTATGTGGGGTTGGCCGTTGCCATACTGGGGCTAGGTGGCGAAAAACTGCGACTACTTGCTCAAAGGTTAGGTTCGAACATTCGCGGC
>JBCCPL010000033.1:0-69240 GCA_039111155.1 Pseudomonadota bacterium
ATTGCGTAGATACCCGTTGCCCAGGGCGAGACTATTAACCACAGTTCCTGCGACTGTGATGAGTTGAGGAGCCGGATGCGTCAATCGCGCACGTCCGGATCTGTGGGGGGCGACGGTGGAGACGCCGTCGTCTACCCGACATTAGTCCAGAGACACCCTCGGGCTATCCTGGATTCCGTTCTCGCTCAACCAGAAGCGTGTCTATATCCTGCTGGGCGGTCAGACCGCGAGCCCTTGCCATGGCGGATCTACTGGCGAAAGGACCAATGAGCACTCGATACCATCGACCTGTCTCCCCATCGGACTGCTCGACTGCGGGCTCAAGACCCAGAAGTAGAAGTTCGGCACGACGCCGGTCGGCATCCTCCCGATCTCGGAACGAGCCCGCCTGCAGCAGCAACAGTTTCTCGATCGTCTGAGCGTCGGCGCCCGGCAGGTCCCGCGGATCAACGTTTACTTCGATTCGCTGATTGGGAAGAACTTCAAAGAACTCATACTCCGGAGTGCGTACAGATCCCTGTTGGTTGATCTCGCTAACTGAAAGTGATCCGTCCGATCGCGGTTGCTCTGCTGGAAGAAACACCAGATAAGCCAGAAACGCGACGAACAAGCCGCTAAGAAATCCCAGGCCGTACATTCGGACACCACTTGTCGTGGTCGAACTTCTCGACTCATTCTGCCGACTGGCTCCGCGGCTATTGGCTCGTTTTGTTGCCATAAACCTCTCGTAGGGTATTTAACCAAGCGCCATGTCTTTGCCTGTAAGCAAGGCACAAAAACTCTCACACCAGTTTTGATGAGGTCACATGCTCTCGGGTGCCGATACTCCCAGCAACGCCAGGCCGTTCTCCAGAACCTGTCTGACCGCCTCCGAGAGGGCTACGCGAACCTGACGCAGCGCTGCGTCCTCTACAATGACTTTATGCGCGTTGTAGTAACTGTGGTACAGGCCGGCCAGTTCTCGAAGGTAGTTCGCAATCTGCTGCGGCTCAAGCGAGACAGCGGCACGCGCCACAATATCTGGGTATTTTGCCAGCGACTTCAGGAGTTCGACCTCCTCCTCCTCGCCGAGCAGTGACAATTCAAGATCGTCATTCTCGTGAAGGTTGGGAAGTCCTTGTTCGCTCAATCTGCGGTGCACGCTTTGAACGCGAGCGTGCGCATACTGGATGTAGTAAACCGGATTGTCGTTCGATTGGGCGAGGGCCAGATCTATATCGAAGGTCAGTTGGGAGTTGGGCGAACGGGAAACAAGAAAGTAGCGAGTCGCATCACGGCCCACCTCATCGATAAGGTCGCGCAGCGTCAGATAACTCCCCGCACGCTTCGAAAGTTTTACTTCGCTTCCGCCGCGCATGACGGTGACCATCTGATGCAGCACATATTCCGGCCAGCCCTGAGGTATGTCCTCGTTCAGCGCCTGCAATCCTGCGCGCACGCGAGTTACCGTGCTGTGATGATCGGCACCCTGCTCATTGACGACACGCCCAAAGCCGCGCTGCCACTTGTTCAGATGATAAGCAACGTCGGGCACAAAGTACGTAAACTGACCGTCGCTCTTTCGCATCACCCGGTCTTTGTCGTCGCCAAACTCGGTCGTCTTCAGCCACAGCGCTCCATCTTTCTCGTAGGTCGACCCGCTCGATACCAGTTTTTCCACCGTAGTTTCGAGTTCGGCGGATTCATAAAGTGAAGATTCGAGAAAGAAGACGTCAAAAGCGACCGCAAAACTCTTAAGATCCAGGTCTTGCTCACGGCGAAGGAACGCCACCGAGAACTCCCGTATGGCTGCGAGATCGTTCAGATCCCCTTTTGCCAACACAGTTTTGTCACTCGCCTCGACCTGCTCACCGGCAATATATGCCTGAGCGATTTCCTGTATATAGTCACCGCGATAGCCATCTTGCGGCCAACTGCTGTCTTCGGGCCCCACGCCGTGGCAACGGGCCTGCACCGACAAGGCCAGATTCTGAATCTGGGCACCCGCGTCGTTGTAATAGAACTCGCGTGTAGCTCGCCATCCGTTCGCCTCAAGGATGCGTGCCAGGCTATCACCCACGGCCGCGCCTCGTCCGTGTCCGACGTGCAGTGGTCCTGTCGGGTTCGCAGACACAAATTCGACCTGCACCGCTTCGCCCTGACCGCTTTCATTGGTGCCAAACTTCTGCTTGAGCCTGAGTACCTCGCGCACAACTTCTGTTTGGGAGTCGGCAGATAGAAAGAAATTGATAAACCCGGGGCCCGCGATTTCGGTTCGGGCAATCAGCGGATCGCTCGCCAGTCGCTCGCAGATTTTCTGCGCTAGATCCCGGGGTGCCATTCCCAGAGCCTTGCTATTAGCCAGTGCGGCGTTAGTGGCGAGGTCACCATGGGATGGGTCCTTGGTGCGTTCCAGCTGAACTGCTTTCGGTTCATGCTGGATCCCGCTCGCAACGATGACGTCTCGGATCGCCACGTCTACCAGCGAGGCAATGGCTTCTTTCATTGAGTCTTCCGTAGGATGGGGGAGCTGCTAATCAGCGGGATGATTATTACGCGCGTCACGCTTCAATTCCAGATACATGCACTGGATTCACATCTGGAGACCTGCATCAAGCTGCCCGTGGCTGGAGCTTCTCAGGCCACTTCCTGAGGGTCGACGTCTACGAACCAGTTTAAGTCCCGGGGACGCTTAGCTGACTCGGCGCAGTGCAGCAGTGATTTCAAAGCCATCTGAGCAGACTGACGATCCTCTGCGAGACACAGAAGCTGGTGGCGATAGCGCCCCGCTCGTCTGGGCATGGCTGCCGGTAACGGGCCGATGACACGACAACGGCTCGGAATCTTGGTTCGCGCGTTGTCTAGGACGGTGCGTAAGAAAGTCTCGCCATCACTGTCTCTCGAGCAATCGCAGCGCAGCACAAACAACTGACCCACCGGCGGTAGCCCCCGTTGCCGACGGTCCAGTAGCAGCTGCGCGGCAAACGCTGCATAGTCTTCACTGACCAGCTGTCGAATCAGCGGGTCGTCCGGGTAGTGTGTTTGTAATAGAACCCGACCACCGCTTCGTCCTCGTCCCGCCCGGCCGCCGACTTGTAAGACCAGTTGGGCCATACGTTCGGGACCTCGAAAGTCGGCTCCATGCAGCAGAGCGTCGCAATCGATGATGCCGACCAGCTGAACATTCGGCAGATGATGCCCCTTACTGAGCATCTGTGTGCCCACGATGATGCTCGCCCCGTGTGTTTGTGCTACCTCGTCAAGCTTGCTACTGATACTGGTACCCGTGACGACATCGCTATCCAGGCGATGGATCGGGACATCGAAGTTCTGGAGGAGATACTCCTCGAGCTGCTCGGTGCCCAGGCCGCGGGCCAGAAGTGCGGCGCTGCCGCAGGCCGAGCAACGCTCTGGCACTAGCTGCTGGAGCCCACAATAGTGACAAAGCAGTCGCCGGCGCCTGAGGTGAACGGTGAGCCGCGCATCGCAGTGCTCGCACTCGGCCACCCAGCCGCAATCGTGACATTGCAGTGCCGGTGCGTAGCCGCGCCGATTCAAAAACAGCAGGGCCTGGTCGCCATTCGCCAGGGTGTGGCGAAGTTCCGTTAGTAGAGACTCGCTCATCCCGGCCTGCAGAGGGCTTCCGCGCACATCGATCGCAACAATTTGCGGGGGCTCTCCTCCCCCCTGTCGCATCCGCATACGGTGGTGTTCGTAGCGTCCTCTCGATGCGTTAAACAGCGTTTCCATCGCGGGCGTAGCACTTCCGAGAATTACTGGGCAGTTTTCAATCTGCGCGCGTTTGACAGCGACGTCGCGGGCTGAGTAGCGAAATCCGTCCTGCTGCTTGTACGACGGATCGTGTTCTTCATCTACGACTATCAGTCCGAGCTTCTGAAACGAACAGAAAACTGCTGAGCGAGTTCCAACCGCTATGCTGGCATTACCGAGTTTCAGGTCCTGCCAATTGGCCACCTTCTGTCCTGCCGGCACGGAGGAGTGAAGGGCAACGGTACGTGCACAAAACCGCGCCCGAAAGCGATTCAGTGTCTGCGGTGTAAGGCCGATTTCGGGGACGAGCACCAGTGCCTGCTCGCCGCGTTTCAGAACAGTCTCTATCAGCTGCAGGTAGACTTCCGTCTTACCGCTGCCGGTGATGCCATCCAGAAGATGGCACTGAAATCCCTCGAGTGGCAGATTCCTAAGAATCTGCTGTTGTTCGGCACTCAGCTGCGGTGGATCTTCCCGTCGTGACTTTTTATCCGTTTCAGCAACCGCTGCAGTTTGAATAAGATCGAGCTTTTTCAAGGCTAGAAGGACGGCCCTGGAGATGCCTTCTGTCTTGAGGCTCTGATTAGATTGCGGACGTCGCTGTAGCAGCGCTATAGCTGCAGCCCTCGAAGGTGCTCGTGGAAACGCTCCCGCGGCCAGTCCTCGACCTCGCTGGGTCAATTCCCAACCGTTGTGCGGGAGTGAGCGCCCGGACCTTAGCGCGCCTGGCAATGCAGCGGCGAAGACTTCGCCGATGGGATGTTGGTAGTACTCAGACGCCCAGCGCAGCAGTTTGAGTAGCTGCCTGCTTATAAGCGGCTGAGCGTCCAGTACTTGTTCGGCTCGTTTAAGTTCCACTTCTGACGAGAAGCCTGCGGCTTGATGATCTACGAGCACCCCGATGAGATCACGACGTCCGAATGGGATGCGCACACGCACTCCAGGCTCCAATGCGCTCGCGGCGGCTCCTGCGGGTGGTAGATAGTCGAACAGTTGACGAAGTGGCAGCGGGACGGCCACTCGGATTACAGGTAGTTGAGCAGAAGACTCCACGGGAGCGTCAGCATAACAGAGCGCTTTGTGCGTCTGTGCTATCTATGCACCCTGCACTTGTTCAGAGGCTCCCTGGTAGGCCAGGCGTGTCGTTCGGCGTCGTGACGACCTGCGACTAGAAGATCTCCTGGATTATCTCGTCTGCGCCTTTCTTACCACCTGACACGCTTGCCTGCGCCGGTGTGGGAAGCCGCTCATTTCTGAAGTACTCAAAGATCGCATTGCGCTGCTCACTGGAAGCCAGGAGCCCCGATGCTGGATCGATGCGCACATAGCTGATGCCCGCAGGCTGAGCGCGCGGTTTTCTGGGAGAGTCTATAAGTGCTTCGCGCATGAAATCGATCCATATGGGAAGAGCGGCTGTCCCGCCAAACTCGCGCTTGCCAAGGGGTGTGTATTCATCGAATCCTACCCAAGTTGTTGTGACTATCGATGGATTGTATCCAGAGAACCATGCATCGACCGGACCGTTGGTAGTTCCGGTTTTCCCTGCGATGTCACTCCGCTCTAGCGCGAGTGCGCGACGCCCCGTGCCCCGCTTGATGACGTCCTTCAACATGCTGTCGACGATAAAGCTCACACGCTCATCCATAACTCGGGGTGCCGGATTGGTTTGCAAGCTTGCTCCCCTGGACTGAGTCAGGATTTCCTCCATCGATAACTCATCACCGGGAAGTGCGGCTGCGGTGGCAAAGTTCTTTGGCTCTTCCCCGCCGCACCGCTCACATACTGTCAGTGGATCGGCTTCGAACACCGTCTCACCGGCGAGATTTTCGATGCGGGAAATCAGGAACGGCTCAACCCGATAACCTCCATTCGCGAGTATGGCGTACGCCGTCGCCACCTCAATCGGTGCCATCGCATGCGTCCCCAAGGCGAGCGACAGGTCAGGCGTAAAATCTGCAGTATCGAAGCCCAGCTGCGTCGCGTAATCAATGAACGTATTGATGCCGATGTCCTGAAGCAGGCGTATAGACACGAGATTACGAGACTTGGTGAGAGCCCACCGCAAGCGCGTCGGCCCATGGAACTTCCCACCGTCATTTTCCGGGCGCCACGCGCCTTCGAGAGACTGATCTTCAATAGTCAAGGGCGCATCATTTATGACCGTTGCGGCCGTACGTCCAGCATTCAGCGCTGCCGCATATAAAAACGGCTTTAAGTTGGATCCCGGCTGGCGTTGCGCCTGAGTCGCCCGATTAAACTTGCTGACTTCGTAGCCAGAACCACCCACCAGGCTCACGATCGCACCGTTAGACGGGTCAAGCGCAACCAGCGCAGCTTGCGCTTCGGGGACCTGAGCTAACTTCCAGGTCCCTGCATCGATTTGCTCCGTTCGGATGAGGTCCCCGACCTTGAACATCTCATAGGGCGAGGCATGCGCACTGTCGCGACGGTCCTCACTGATGTAAGGCCGGATGTTCTTTAGATCCTCTTCCCAGGTGATCTGATCGCGTTGGCCGTTAGCCATAACTATCGAGATCGCCTCTTCGTCAATCGCGTATACAACCGCCGGTACGAGCCCTGTCAGGGCGGGGAGTTCTTCTAGCCGCTCCACCCAGTCATCCATGGGAAGTGGTAGATCAGTAGACCGTTCTTTGGGAAGCCAGTTTGCTTCTGGCCCCCGATAGCCGTGGCGCCGGTCATAGGTGCGAAGCCCATCGATGACAGCCTGGTTCGCCACGCTCTGGAGTCCGCCTCGAATAGTAGTATGAACGCTGTAGCCCTCGGTATAGGCCCGCAACCCGTATCGCTTAAGCATTCGCTGGCGGGCCATCTCCGCCGCATAGCGTGCATCCATGGTTATAGCGGCGCCGTGCCGCCTCGCTGTGACTGGTTCTTCGACGGCGGTCCGGTAGGTCGTCTCATCGATATAGGCAAGTCCAGCCATCCGGCCCAGAATCCAGTTTCTTCGCTCTTTCGCGGGCTGGGGACCAGAAAGCGGATTCTTGCGCGAGGGCGACTTCGGAACTCCCGCGAGCATCGCATGCTGCGCCAGTGAGAGCTCGGAGATGCTCTTGCCGTAATAGACTTGAGCCGCCGCCTCGAACCCGTAGGCGCGGTGCCCTAGGAAAATCCGGTTTACATAGAGTTCGAAGATTTCTTCTTTGCTCAGCTGTCGCTCTATCTCGATCGCAAGCAGTATTTCGTTGAACTTGCGAAAAAAAGTACGTTCCAGGGATAAGAAATAGTTGCGCGCTACCTGCATGGTGAGCGTGCTGCCACCCGAGCCCTTCTCCCCCGTAATCAGCAGTTCTGAAACAGCGCGGACAAGACCACCAATATCGACGCCGCGATGCTCGAAAAAACCATCATCTTCAGCCGCGAGTAGCGCAAGCACAAATTGCTCGGGAATTTGCTTATATGTCAGTGGGTTACGCTTCTGCTCTCCAAACTGACCAATAAGCTCGCCGTCCGCGCTGTAGACGCGCATGGGTGTTTGCAGGCGGACGTCTCGAAGGGTTTCGACATCCGGAAGATTAGGGCTTAGAAAAAGGTATGCGCCGGCCAGGACCCAGGCAGACCCCAGGGCTCCAAGCACCGCAAGACGCAGACACCAGCGAAAAAATCTCAACTATTCCCCCGAAATACCGACACCTAAGAAGTCTGGGTGGTGCAACAGCCTCACCGTATTGTTCAGAACCACCGTTGCCTCTCGGCCCACGCGAAGACGCGCGGAATAAGGGGCGTTCGCCATGAAAAAGGCGGACCTGAACGATTCGTGTCCACGCGTAATCCACTTTGCTCAGATTTACTGAACTTTGCGTAGAACTCTGCGGAGCATCGCGTAAGTTCCAAGGCGGAAGCTATACAGTTCTCAATTATAGGCTTTTTTTGAGAATAGCTTGCATAGTGCACTAGCTTCGCCACACCGTTTTAAGTATAAGTGAGAAAGATAGGCTAAGTCTGTGAAACTTATAGGAAAACGACTTGCTCGGGTTGCTGACAAAACGTAAGCAAACGCAGTTGCTAGGGCTCGATATAAGCTCTACCACGGTCAAGTTACTGGAGCTCAGTCGCTCTGGTGACAAGTACCGGGTCGAGAGCTATGCCGTGAGTTCAATGCCCCAGGACGCGGTTGTCGAGAAGGCGATCAACGACGTCGACGCGGTCTCGCAGTCGATACGTAACGTTGTTGCTCAATCGCGCTCGAAGTTAAAAACGGTGTCTGCAGCCGTTGCTGGTTCTGCGGTTATCACCAAGCTCATCGATATGCCTTCGGGCCTTAGTGAGGATGAGCTTGAGACCCAGCTTACGCTCGAAGCCGATCAGTACATACCCTACCCTCTTGAAGAGGTCGCCCTGGATTTTGAGACACAAGGGGCGTCTAAAGATCGCGAAAACATGGTTGAGGTATTACTGGCTGCGTGCCGACGCGAAACCATCGACGCGCGAGTTGAGGCCATCGAGAACGCTGATCTCTCCGCGAAAGTGGTCGATGTTGAGGCGTATGCCATGGAGCGCGCGTACGGCTTGATCCGCGATCAGCTCGATATCAGCGACGAAAGCGTCGTTGCCGTTGTCGATATTGGCGCCACCATGACGACTTTGAGCGTCCTGAAAGACAGCAGCACGATCTACACTCGCGAGCAGCTGTTTGGTGGAAAACAGCTCACCGACGAAATTATGCGCCGGTATGGCCTGCCGCTCGAAGAGGCAGGGCTTGCCAAGAAACAGGGTGGGTTGCCCGATGACTATGAGCCAGAGCTGCTTAATCCCTTCCGCGACGCTGTTGTTCAGCAGGTAACCCGTTCCCTGCAGCTGTTCTTCTCATCGAGCCAGTACAACGACGTTGACCACATCATCATGGCCGGCGGTGTTTCCTACATGGAAGGGTTGTCTGATCTGGTCCAGCAACAGCTTGATACACCAACTGTCGTGGCCAATCCATTTGCCGATATGACGATTTCGCCAAGAGTGAATGCGGTGGCGCTGGGGAGCGATGCACCGGCAATGATGATTGCCTGTGGGCTGGCCATGCGGAGTTTCGATTAATGGCTCGCATTAACCTACTGCCCTGGCGCGAAGCACGTCGCGAAGAGCTGAAGCGGGCGTTCCTGACTATCGTGGCTTTGGTTGCCGCGTTAGGTGTGGTCGTGATTCTGGCAGTCGATCGCGTTATCAACTCGCAAATTGACAATCAACGCTCGCGCAACGAATACCTGACAAAGAACATCAAAGAGCTCGATAAACAAGTGGCCGAGATTCGCGATCTTCAGCGCAAGCGGAATCAGCTCATTGATCGTATGCGTGTTATCCAGGAACTTCAGGGCAACCGGCCCATCATCGTGCGCGTTCTGGACCAGCTGGTAAGAACCGTACCCGATGGCGTGTTCTACACAAGCGTAACGTCCAGCGGAAACCGGTTGACCATTGCCGGTGTTGCCGAGTCGAACAACCGCGTATCGAGTCTCATGCGTCGGTTAGACGCTTCGGACTGGCTGAAGAACCCAAACCTGGACGCGGTCCGCGCTGCTCCGTTGTATGGAGATCAGGCGAATACCTTCAATCTGACAGTTGATGTGGACCTGCCTAAGCCGGAGTCGGACGGATAATCTATGGCCCTTCAGGACTCACTTCAGTCGCTTCAGGAATTTGACCTGAATGACATCAACCTCGACAACATCGGCACGTTGCCGATTGTGGTCAAGGCGATACTTTGTATTATCGTTTTTGGGTTGGTTCTCGCCGGCGGCTACTACTTCCATGTAGAACAGCTTCAGCAAAATCTCGTGAACGTCGAGTCGCGGGAAAGCACTCTCAGAAAAGAATTTGAAACCAAGGCGTTCCAGGTCGCCAACCTGAACGCCTATCGACGTCAAATGACCGAGATGGAAGAGTCTTTCGGCGCCTTGATCAGCCAGTTGCCGTCGGACACGGAGGTACCTGGTCTGTTGGAGGACATAACCAACAAAGGCCTGCTAAACGGTCTGGAGATCAGCACGATCGACCTTCGCGATGAAAAGACTCGCGAATTTTACATTGAACTACCTATCGCGATCGCTGCAGCAGGGTCCTATCACGACCTTGGGGCGTTCATCAGCGGCATGGCCGGGCTGCCACGAATCGTGACGCTTCACGATTTTGAGATAAAGGCGGGCAAAGAAGGCCCGCTAAATATGAGCATCACTGCGAAAACGTATCGCTACAAGGATGAGGGCTAGGCGATGTACATCCCTCTTCGCCTGGTAGGGTTACTGCTGGTTATGGGTCTCGCGGGCTGCGCTGATAGCGATTTCTCGGACCTCGATCAGTATATGGCTGAGAAGCGCGCTCGTCCGGGCGGCATCATAGAGCCGATACCTACCTTCAAGGCGTACGAGGCGTTTTCCTATAGCGCGACGCGGCTCAGAAGCCCGTTTGATCGGCCAATCGAGGTACGAGAGATTACCCAGCTTCAGGCGATCAGTGCCGTTAAGCCCGATGACAATCGCGCAAAAGAGTTTTTAGAGCAGTACACGTTCGACTCCCTCTCCATGGTGGGCACACTGGAGCGTGGTGAAAGCAGCTGGTCGTTGATAAAAGATCCGCAGGGGGGCATTCATCGCGTTCAAGTTGGGAATTACCTTGGCCGCAACCATGGAAAGATCGTCGAAATGACGGAAACCTATCTGGCAGTCGTTGAAATAGTCAGTGACGGCTCCAGTGACGGCTGGGTGGAAAGGCCGCGCACCATCGAATTAAGTGGCCTCTAGGTGAAGACCATGAACTCAAACTGGAATGCAGCTTTATTGACGTGCCTCGTGGCATCCCCGGTGCCAGCGCGTAGCAGGGCAGCCCCTCATGGGGATGTCCAAAGCGGTCGAATGCCGGCTATTCCGGGCTTGATTCTCGCCTTGCTTCTTGGGTTTTTTACAACCGTAGACGTAATGGCTGCAGCCGTTACAGATATCGAGTTCAGCTCACGACCGGGCAGCAAGTTCGAAGTTCGCCTGGAGTTCGATGAAGAGCCCCCGGAAGAGCTGAAATCCTACACGATCGAGAAGCCTGCGCGCATATCAATCGACTTTCCGGGTACCACATCGCAGCTTGATCGAAAACGCTACAGCCTTCCCTATGGAAACGCCACGGGTGTATTGGTGCTCGAGTCCGGCACTCGCACCCGACTGATTCTCAACCTGGTAAAGCTGGTGCCGTACGAGACTCGGGTCGATGGCAACAATTTGTATCTGACCGTGGGTCAGGACGCCGATGCTGAGTATTTCAAACAAGAAAGCGACCCCAACACGCTCAAGAGCGAGATCGAGGCCGTAGCTGATGTGCGATCGACCATCAACGACCTTCAGTTTCAGCGCTCCCCAGAAGGCGAAGGGCGGCTGATTCTTGAACTCAGCGATCCGTCGGTGGACGTGAATGTGTTTAGTGAGAGCGGCGATGTAAAGGTCGAGTTTCTGGATACGGATGTGCCCGAAAGGCTGCTGCGTCGCTATGACGTTACCGACTTTGCTACTCCGGTAAACAACGTCGTCGTGGACACGAGTGAACGAGGCGCGTCACTACTGCTCAAAGTAACTGGCGACTACGATTACCTCGCCTATCAGACTGAGAACCAGTACGTCGTCAGTATCAAACCTCTGACACCTCGCGAGGTAGAAGAAAGACGAAGCGAATTCAGCTATGTGGGGGAGCGAATCTCTCTTAATTTCCAGGACATCGAAGTCCGGGCGGTCCTGCAGCTGATCGCAGATTTCACCGAGCTTAATCTCGTGGCGTCTGACACAGTATCTGGCCGGATCACGCTACGCCTGCAAAACGTACCATGGGATCAGGCGCTTGAACTGGTGCTCAAGACCAAAGGCTTGGACAAGCGACAGGTAGGTAACGTGCTCCTGGTCGCTCCAGCCGCCTAGATCGCTGAGCGAGAGCGCCAGGAAATCGAGGCCAATAAACAGATAGCCGAGCTTGCTCCGTTGCGCAGCGAGTTTATTCGCATACGCTATGCCAGCGCGGCCGATGTTGTCGGTTTGTTTGAAGCAGGTTCGGAAGACGGTGGTACGATAATTTCGAGCCGAGGCTCGGTCGTAGTCGAGCCGCGAACCAATTCGCTGATTGTGACTGAGACATCAAGCAAGCTTGCTGAGATCCGCGAACTCATCGACTTGGTCGATATTCCGATTCGTCAGGTGATGATCGAATCACGGATTGTTATCGCGCAGTCCGACTTGGAGAAAGAGCTTGGTATTCGCTGGGGCGGCGGCTATCTCGATGCCGACGTAAACGGCAACGTTCTATCGGTGTCAGGAGATGCTAACAGCGCCTTAAATCTCAATAATTCTGTCATCAATGGTACTCAGCCCACCATTGGACTGCCCGGCGCCTTGGCAGTTGATTTAGGTGTCGGCACTGCAACGAGCGGCTTCGCTGTTGGATTTACATCTGACAGTCTCTTCCTTACTGCGGAGCTGTCTGCTCTTGAGTCAGCCGGGCGCGGGGAGGTTGTGTCTCAGCCAAAGGTCATCACCGGGGATAAGCAACAAGCAACGATCAAATCGGGTACAGAAATTCCCTTCCAGCAGGCCGCTGCGAGCGGCGCAACCGCAGTGCAGTTTAAAGAGGCCGTGCTGTCGCTGGACGTCACACCCAATATCACCCCCGATGATCGCATTCTTCTGGACCTGATCATCAATCAGGACTCCGTGGGTGATCTCGTACCCTCTGGTCAGGGTGGGTTGATTCCGGCTATCGATACAACCGAGCTGACCACTCAGGTACTCGTCGGCAATGGGGAGACCGTGGTGCTGGGCGGCGTATTCCGAACCGAGGACCTGCTCACCACCAGCAAAGTCCCTTTCTTTGGTGACCTGCCTTACGTAGGCAAGCTGTTCAAGAATGACTCGACGCAGCGTACGAAGGTTGAAACCCTGATCTTTATCACTCCACGGATTCTTGCTGATACCCTACTCGACTGATTTGCGTAACCCGGGTTAGCGAATTGGCAACTGATGAAGGGCGCCCTGACCTGCGGCGCCTGTTCTTAATTGGGCCTATGGGGTCCGGCAAGACGACCATCGGCCGGATCCTGGCTAAGGCTCTTCACCTCTCTTTCGCAGACAGCGATACCGAAATCGAACAGCGCACCGGCGCCGATATTCCCTGGATATTCGAAGTGGAGGGCGAAGAGGGCTTCCGTGATCGCGAACAGCTGGTGATCGACGAGATGACCAGGCGCGCTCATTGCGTTCTGGCTACCGGCGGCGGTGCGGTCCTGAGAGAGGCGAATCGGCGTGTACTCAGCGAACGCGGTTTCGTGATTTATCTCCATGCGACGCTTGACGAGCAGCTGCGCAGAACGCGCAACGATCACAATCGCCCGCTACTGCAGACAGAGGATCCGCGAGAAACACTTCGCGAACTCATAAACATTCGTGAGCCGCTCTACAGAGAAACTGCCGATCACGTGATCAGTACGGACTGCAGTAGTCCCAAGCTCGTTGCCCAAAGACTACTGTCCCAGCTACGGTAGAGGATTTTCGACAGACGACACGATGATTACTGTAGATCTAGGCTCTCGCAGCTACCCCATTCAGATCCGCGCCGGCGCGCTGGATGACTCCGACTTCTACCGACAGCATATTCCAGGGAAGCAGATTCTGGTGATCACGAATGAAACCGTGGCGCCGCTTTATCTCGAGCGCGTGCTGGCTGCGGCAAGTGACGATCGTAAGGTATCTTCGGTTGTTCTGCCCGATGGTGAACAGTTCAAGACACTGGCAGATCTCGAAGCGATTTTTGAAACGGCACTGCGCGAAGGTCACAATCGCACCACCACATTTCTGGCGCTTGGTGGCGGCGTAGTCGGAGACATGGCGGGATTCGCGGCCGCCAGCTACCAGCGTGGTGTGTCTTTTCTCCAGATCCCGACCACGCTTCTTGCTCAGGTCGACTCCAGTGTGGGTGGAAAAACCGGCGTAAATCATCCGCTGGGCAAGAACATGATCGGGGCATTTCATCAGCCGCGAGCGGTATTGATCGATACCGATGTGCTGCAAACACTGCCGGCTCGAGAATATGCGGCCGGACTTGCAGAAGTGATCAAGTACGGGCTGATTTGCGACCGGGATTTCTATCATTGGTTGCAACACAATCGCGAGGCTCTCATCGATAAAGAGCCGAACGCCCTTAAACTTGCCATTGAGCGAAGCTGTGAAGCAAAGGCCCGGGTTGTTGCGGCTGACGAGCGAGAAGCCGGTGTGCGTGCCATCCTGAATCTGGGACATACCTTCGCTCATGCCATCGAGTCCGCGAAGGGCTACGGCCGCTGGCTCCACGGCGAGGCGGTTGCGGCCGGTATGGTTCTGGCTGTGCGGCTGTCAATTCGCCGGGGAATGCTGGCCGATGACTGTTTACCGGTACTGTTAAGTTGGCTCGAAGGCGTTGGATTGCCGACTGAACCTCCTAAAGACATACCCACCAACCTCTGGCTGGAATTGATGGGCCGTGACAAAAAGGTGCTGGACGGGAGGCTGCGCCTGGTTCTGCTTCGCGAGATAGGCGAAGCATTCGTTACCAGTGATGTGGAGTCTTCAGATCTCGCCGAGTTTCTCGGGGAGTTTGCAGCTTAAGCAACTTCAGCAATGACAAATACTCGAGGCGATTGTGTCCTGTACCGGTACCTGTGTAGTATCGCGGCGCTTCGGGGGAATCCATGACTGAATTAAAAAACGATCGCTTTTTACGTGCCCTTTTGCGTGAGCCTGTAGACCGCACACCGTTATGGATGATGCGTCAGGCCGGGCGCTATCTTCCTGAATATCGTGCTACCCGGGAACAAGCTGGTTCTTTCATGGACCTGTGCATGAATCCCGAGCTTGCATGTGAGGTCACCCTGCAGCCCCTGCGGCGCTACGCGATGGATGCTGCGATCCTCTTCTCCGACATCCTGACGATTCCTGACGCGCTGGGACTGGGTTTGTATTTCGAGACAGGGGAAGGGCCCAGATTCAAAAAAACCGTGCGCAGCGAGCAGGACCTTGCCAGTCTGAACTCGATCCGGGCTGAGGATGACCTGTCCTACGTGATGGATGCGGTGCGTACGATTCGGCGTGAGCTCGGCGGTTCGGTACCGCTCATCGGGTTTTCCGGATCGCCATGGACGTTGGCGACCTATATGGTCGAGGGCGGGTCATCCAAGGATTTTGCCCGAGTCAAAGCGCTCGCATATGACCAGCCGCAACTCATGCACGCGCTCCTGCGCCTGCTGGCTGATGCCGTCGCCGATTATCTCTCGGCACAAGTGGCCGCGGGAGCTCAGGCGCTGCAGATCTTTGATACCTGGGGAGGCAGTCTGAGTTTTGCCGCCTACCGCGAATATTCCCTGGCGTATATGAAGCGCATTGCTGAAAATCTACCCAAAGAGGCCGAAGGCCGGCCTGTGCCGTTGATTGTGTTCACCAAGGGGGGTGGGCAGTGGCTCGATACGATTGCTGACTGCGGGGCGCACGCTGTCGGCATAGACTGGACGACGGATATCGGTCACGCACGGGCGCAAGTAGGTAACCGGGTCGCTCTGCAGGGGAACATGGACCCCATGATGCTGTTCGCTTCGCCAGAGCGAATTCGCGAGGAGGTCGGGTCAATCCTGGCAGGTTTTGGCTCCGGCAGCGGTCATGTATTCAACCTGGGTCACGGCATAACCCCAGGGGTTAATCCAGATCATGTGACCGCGTTTGTCGATGCCGTGGTCGAGTTATCGCCCCAGTATCACTGATTCTCTAACGCGGATTGGCCACGACTTCGCGTTTGTCCGCGAGTAGCTCGTCGCCGAACTAGCCGCAATCTTCATCACCACAGGGCCAGCAGTGGTCCATGTCGAGTGCCGGCTGATCAGTCGCGGGGGTGCCCACAACTTTGGCGGGTACGCCTGCGACGGTTGTGTGCGGAGCAACTGATTCGAGTACCACACTGCCGGCACCGACTTTCGCGCCTTCACCGATGCAGATATTGCCGAGAATTTTCGCACCTGCGCTGATCAACACGCCGTCGCAGATTTTCGGATGTCGATCACCCTCCTCCTTTCCCGTACCACCGAGGGTGACCGACTGCAGAATCGAGACATTGTTGCCAACCACTGCTGTCTCTCCGATCACTACCCCGGTCGCGTGGTCCATCATGATTCCCTCGCCAAGACGTGCCGCCGGGTGAACGTCGACTCCGAACTTTGTGCTTGTACGATTCTGAAAAAATAGAGCGAGGGCCTGGCGACCTTCATTCCAGAGCCAGTGCGAGACTCGCTGAGCCTGCAGGGCATGAAAGCCCTTGTAGTACAGAAACGGAATGTACAGCTGGTTAGTCGCTGAATCTCGATCCAGCACCGCCAGCAGGTCCGCACGAATTTTTGCCAGGATGTCCGGATCTGCCTCGAAGGCCTCAAGCATCACTTCGCGGAGCAGCAGGGAAGATGCAGCGGGACTGTCGAGCTGGTTGGCGAGGTGAAAACTCAACGATCTCTCTATCCTGTCATGGTTGAGTATCGTCGCGTGCAGATAACTGGCGAGGATCGGTTCGTCCTGCGCGTGCTGCCGGGTTTCCTCACAAATTCGCTGCCAGATAGGGTCGTCTAGCTCAGGCAACATGATAGGGTCCTCAGGTTTTTTTAGTTGGAACTCGATGTATTGGGTGCACCGCCTGAATTTTTCAAATCGAGCCGAACGTTCTGTTCGACATGCAGGCATGCAGACAATTGCCAGAGCTGTTGACCACTCGACCGATACTTTCGTTCAAACAGGGTCGTCGGCGACCGTGGCTCTGACAGCAACGAGACCGCTGCCGGAATCTTCAGATGCAGTAAAGCTCGGCCAAAGTCTTCGATATACGGTTGCCAGTTGCTTCGCAGATCTAGCTGGCCGCCCAGCTTCAACAAATCGAAGAACGCCGGATGACCATAGACCCGCCGGGAGAGGTGTTCGTGCTTGGGCCACGGATTGGGGTAAAGGATAAAGTGTCGTGTTACAGACACTGACACCCTTGCCAGGTGCCGCCAAACCTTCTCACAACTAGCCTGCAGAAACAGCATTCGCTCAGTCGCCGGCGGAGCTTTTGCAAGGCGATGCGCCGACTTATCGATGCCAATCACGAGGGCGTCAGGGTGATCCCGGGCGATGGATTCAGTGCTTAATCCGGTACCGCAAAAGGAATCGAGAATCACCGGCCCGTCGTGGCGATCCAATGCCGCGTTGAGCTTATTCAGCGCCGGTCGATCGGTGTCGGTATCTGGTTTGCGCCAGACACTGTTCCGGTGTCTCTCGAGCTGCTTGAGCAGCTTTGGATGAATGTTTCGCTGCGCGCTGCTGACTGATCTCGACTTCGCCTTCATGCGCTGGGTTTTCGGCGTGCGGGCGCGGGATGATACGGTTCGGCATCTCTGACAGCAAACGACCTTTCCATGCGAGATGATTTGAGACCCTACTGGGTCAAGCAAACCTACCTTCGCTACCGGTCCTGGTACGTGGACTATTTTCTGCGGCCGGAGTGCGCGTCGCTCGGTCGTCATGCGACATTCATGAAACCCCGCTATGTGGTGATTTCTGGCCCCAACATTCACATTGGTGATTGTTTTACCGCCATCGCGGAACCGATGCACCGGGTCGAACTCGGTGTCTGGGGTCGCGAGCCCGGAGCAGGATCTCTACACATCGGTGATGCTGTCCTCATGAGCCCCGGGTCTCGTATCAGCGTCAGCGATGAAATTCACATCGGCAACGGGGTGATGCTTGCCAATGGCAGCTACGTGACTGACTCGGACTGGCATACGATCTACGACCGAACGAGTCGCAGCCCCAAGGTCACGCCGGTATGCATCGGTGACAACGTCTGGTTAGGAGATCACGCCACCGTGCTGAAAGGTGTGACAATCGGCGAAAACAGCGTCGTCGCGGCTCGCGCAGTAGTAACCCACGACGTGCCCGCAAACGTCATTGTGGCCGGTAACCCCGCCAAGATCGTGAGAGAGTTGAATCCAGATCGCGAGCTTACGACTCGTATGGACTACTTCTCTAATCCCGAAGAACTCGCCGCGTTTTTCGACGCAGTCGACAAAGCGGTGCTCGGCGACAATCGGCTGTTGTCCTGGTTATGGTCGCTTGTTTATCCGAAATCAAGGCAACAGCGTGCAGCTTCTTCGTCGGCCGACTCTAGTGCAGCGCCCGACTCAGAGTAGGCGCAACGGCGGTTCCTGCAGCTTAGCGAACTGTTCACGAAGCTCCAGTATATGATCGGACCAATAGCGCGGACCCGAAAACCAGGGGAAAGCGCGCGGAAACGCCGGATCGTCCCAGCGTCTGGCAAGCCAAGCTGCGTAGCGTACGATTCGCAGCGTTCGAAGGGTTTCGACCCAGCGTAGCTCTCGGGGCTGGAACTCAAAAAACTCCTCATAGCCGGCGATCAGCTCTGCCAGCTGCAACTCCTGCTCGGAACGCTCGCCCGATAGAAACATCCACAGATCCCAGATTGCGGGTGCCGTGCAGCAATCGTCCAGATCGACAAAGTGGGCGGTGTCATCGCGCCACAGAATGTTTCCGCTATGGCAGTCGCCGTGAACCCGCAGCAGCTGAGCGTCGGCGATCTCCGCGAGAGAATCCCGACTGCAGTCTTCAATATCCGCGAGAAGCGTAAGGTAGGGATTTTTCAAATCGGGCGGCACGAAGTCGCTCGCCAGAACTTCCCGACTTTCCTCGAAGATCTGTTTGCCATCGAGCGCCAGGCGGTACTCGAAAGGTTTGCTGGCACCTACCGCGTGCATCCTGCCCAGAGTGCGACCCAGGATCAAAAGATTGTCGAGTCGGTCCAGTTCCGGTGCGTGGCCACCACGTCTTGGGAACACCGCATACAGCAGCCCTTCTATCGAGTGCACGGTGTCTCCGTCTTTATGCGTCAGTGGGGCGATAACCGGAAGTTCGGCGTCTTTAAGTTCCTGGGTGAAAGTATGCTCCTCTCGGATTTGCGCTTCGCTCCAACGATCTGGTCGATAGAACTTAACGACCACTGGCTCCGCATCTTCAACTCCCACCTGATAGACACGGTTTTCGTAGCTGTTGAGCGCCAACAGGCGGGCATCACTGAGCAGACCTGTTTGTTCGACCGCGTCGATCACCAGGTCGGGCGTCAGCACCTCGAAAGCGTGTTGTCCGGTACGGTTTGTGTTCTCAGGTTGAGTCATGGGGCTCAGTCGCCGGGTACCAGGGCTGTACTCTTTATCTGTGCGAAGACCGAATCACCCCCCTTGAGCTTGAGCAGCCTGGCGGACTTCTGAGTGATACGAGCCAGAAGACTCTGCCCATCAAGTTCCAGGCGCAACATTAAGTGCGCCGCGTCGATGTCTGTGGTGGCCGCAACGGTGACCGGAAGAATATTCAGGATGCTCGTATCTTGGGGCTTTGATCGGCAGATACTGACATCCTTGGCCGCGATGCGGATTCGGCCCTCGTTGGTCGGCACTCTTTGCGGAACATAGATCCAGTGCCCGCCAACATCGCATCGGCATAGCGAGCTTTCCTTTTCCCACTGCGCATTCGTGTATTTGAGAACGCTTGCAGCGGAAGGATTCGATTCAAGCCCCGTATCCAGGCGATTGAGAACATCGGTGAGTGGCCCCTCTGCCACAGTGCTGCCCGAGTCCATTAAAACCAGATAATCCGCCAGGTCACACACCTCATCGATTCGATGACTTACGTAGAGCATCGTTAGATCGGCCTCGCGACGCACGCGGCGCAAATGGCGAATGCACTGCGCCGCCGCAGCTGGATCTAGATTAGCCAGAGGCTCATCCAGCAACATGATTCGAGGATTTTTAGCGATCGCCCGGGCAATCGCAACGCGTTGTCGCTGACCTGCTGAGAGTGCAGTAGCCGGTGCATTGAGCAGGGGTCGCAGCTCAAACCAGTCGATAATGGTTTCGAGATTCAAACCACCGGGAAGGGCGCGCTTACGGGCGTACAGCAGATTGCCCTGAACAGACAAATGTGGGAGCAAGCGTCCATCCTGAAAGACATACGCCAGGGGTCGACGCCAACTCGCCAGAAACTGATCCGCGCCCGACCATTGTGAGTCCGCATAGCTTACCGATGCGCCGACTAAGTCCGGACGAAGTCCTGCTATCGCATCCAGAACGCTTGTCTTACCCGATCCGCTCGGGCCCATCAGTGCCGTGGTTGCCCCTTCCCGTGCTTCGAACCTGATCGAGAGCCGAAAGCCGGGCTTAACCGGCTGGTCGATATCGACTGCCAGGCCGTTCAACGGCCGTGTCCGTTCTCGGCGGGATGGGTTTGGTTATGGAGATGCGATGACTTCGCACCGAGTCTCCATCCATCCCGTCGGTAAAGAGCAAAGAGCAGAATCAGTGAGGTTGCCAGAATAAGCAGTGCGAGCCGGTGGGCAGCCGGGTAGTTCATGCTCTCTACGTGTTCATACAACGCAATCGACAGCACTTGGGTCTCGCCCGGAATACTGCCGCCAATCATCAACACCACGCCGAACTCGCCGAGGGTGTGAGCGAAGGCCAGAGCTCCTGCCAGCATAAATGCCCGTTTCGAAAGCGGTACGGTCAAAGTCCAGAAACGATCCCAGGGAGATGCGCCGAGGGTCGCTGTCATCGAATGCAGGTCCTCCGGGATGCTCGCAAATGCCAGTTGCAGAGGCTGAACCACGAACGGCATCGAGTAAATGCAAGAACCCAGAACCAGCGCACTGAAGCTGAAGGCAAGGTCACGACCGAACGCGTTGTACCAGAGCGCTCCCAGCGGTGAATCCGGCGCAAAGCTGATCAGTAGATAAAAGCCAAGTACCGTGGGCGGCAGCACCAGCGGCAAGGCGATCACGGCTTCCGCGAAGGCGCGCAGACTCCCTCGCGTGTTCGCAAGCCACAACGCTATTGGCGTTCCCAGGGCAAGCAATATGACCGTACTCACAGCTGCGAGCTCAAGCGTAAGCACAACGGCTTGCCATTCCCCAGCGCTCAGGAGCAAGCGCGATACCCCAGCTCAGTCATGGTCATCCTTGCCGTGTCGCCGGCGAGCCACCGAAGCAAAGCCAGGCTTCGCTCTCGTTGCGCGCTCCGCTTGACTACAACGGCGTGCTGAAGGATGGGTTCATGCAGGTCGGGCGGAACAGGCACGCCTTCCTCCGTTGCAAGGGCGCGGGCCACAAGCGCGAGATCCGCAACGCCGAGTGCGTAGTAGCTAAACGCCTGCTGTACATTCGAGGCGGTCAATAAGCGATCGTCCGCAAAGTCTGCTCCGAGGCTATCGAGGACTTCATGCGCCGCGCGACCGTAGGGTGCGGTACGTGGGTTGCTGAGTGCGAGCCGGTGTTGCCCCGGAACATTGAGAGCTTCAACTGTCCCTGCACCGAGCAAGACCAGCTCGCCTTGTGCGTAGCATTGGCTTGGAGCTAAAGCGAAGCCTTTCTCTATCAGCGTGGCGGGCCGTCGTTCGTCGGCGGCCAGGAACACGTCAAACGGCGCTCCTTTTAGAATCTGGGCCGCCAGCACCCCAGTAGATGCCGAGCTGATCTCGGCGGCTACCCCCGACTCTCTTTGGTAATCCCGCAAGAGCTGTTCCGCCGCGCTTCGAAAATTTGCAGCCACTGCTACACGCAGCGTCTCGGCCCCCGCTGGAACCGCCATCGCAACCGCAGCTACTAAAGCCGAGCCGAGCAAGCAGGCGATCATCCAATCTGGCGACGCAGCCCTGCGTAGCTTGCGAGTACACGGATACGCTCCTGCAACGGGAGTGAGTTCATAGAGGACGGGTGCCATAGGCGTATTGTGTCAGCGCAAAGGGGTGCGAGCCAGACAAAGCAGAGATACCTGCGCAGCACCTGCCTCAAGACACGCCCTGGCGGCGGATTCGGCGGTTGCCCCGGTAGTGCATATATCGTCCACTAGCGTGACCCGTGCACCTGCAAGTGAGCCTCGAACTGCAAAGCGTAAGGTGGGCTTTTCGAGGCGTTGCCGGCGGGTCGAACCCGCCTGGCTTTTCCCGCGACGCAATCGGACGAAGCGGACGGAAGGGGGCAACTTATCAACGCGCCAGATCTGTCGCAGGTACCAAGCCAGATCCTCACTCTGATTAAATCCCCGGCGCAGCTCACGAGACCAGTGCAGTGGTATGGGCATGAGGATGCCAAGGTCGTCTGGCTTACGAACGCGTCTCGCAATAAGAAGTGCCGCAAGGGCGGCCAGCTCCCGATCACCCTGATACTTCCAGCGTTGCACCAGCATCGCCAGAGCCGCGTCATAGAGAAATGGCGCGTGTATCTGATGAATAAGTGGCGGGTGCTGCTGGCACTGCGGACATAAATGGCCACCGCAGGATGGCAGCGCGCAGCGCGGGCAGCTATCGCGATTAGGCACAAGACGGTCGCAGCAGATTTCGCAAAGTGGATGTTTATTGCCAGTTGGCTGGTCGCACAACAGGCACTGCTGAGGCAGCAACGCATCCAAGATCTGGCCCAATTGCACCCTGAGCGACGAGCGGTCATCAGATGCACTCACGAATCAAATTACCCAACAGGCGCTGCCTGGGCATCGCGGGAATAAGCGATAGCAGCGGCTAGTGTCCTGTGTGGTTAATCCGTTGAATCATTTCGGCGCTCTTTCGCGCCTGGCCGCATTGCGGATCGTCGCCATAGCTATGGCTATGACTCCTCACCGCGCCCTTCCAGTCACGAAGGCCAGTCACGAAAGCCAGCCCAAAAAATCACTCGGAATTTACTCAACGGATTAACCACGCGGGACACTAGATGGCGACAAATGTGTCGCAGGAACTCTGTATCTTCCCTGAGGCTTGGCTTCGATTTACAGCTCAAAACCGGTCGTATATGGCCAGATTTGCGAAAGCGCCAGATACAGCCTGCGTGCCTTTGAGGCCGTCGACTGCTTCACGAATTCAAGCTGTATTTTTCCGAATTTCGGCTATAATTGCGAAAGTTAGCACTGAACACATAGCTGGGGCCGAGCGTCACGGCTATCCAAACAAGACTGGGGGAAGGTCTTATGCCCACATACAAAGCACCGCTGCGCGATATTCAGTTCGTGATCAATGAAGTGCTCGATACCGAAGCGCTATATCAATCGTTGCCAGGCTACGAAGAAGCGACGCCTGACCTAATGGACGCAATCATCGAAGAAGGCGCCAAGTTCGCCGAGAATGTGCTTTCGCCACTCAATCAAAGTGGCGACGAAGAAGGGTGCGTCTGGTCCGAGGGCGGCGTAAAGACGCCCGAGGGCTTTGCAGATGCCTATCAGCAGTATGTCGACAACGGCTGGCCCGCTCTGTCAGCGGAAGCGAAGTACGGCGGACAGGATATGCCCAACATGCTGGGTATCGTCATCAACGAACTGGCCGGCACCGCCAACTGGTCCTGGCTGATGTACCCCGGTCTATCCCATGGATGCATCAAGACTCTGGAAGAGCATGGTTCCGATGAGCAGAAGGATCAGTATCTGCCGAACCTGATCAGTGGTCGTTGGACGGGCACCATGTGCCTCACCGAGTCGCATTGCGGATCTGATCTCGGATTGTTAAGAACAAAAGCAGAGCCGCAGGCGGACGGCAGCTACTCAATCACAGGCACCAAAATCTTTATCTCGGCCGGTGAGCACGATATGTCCGACAATATAGTGCACATCGTTATCGCACGCCTGCCCGACGCCCCGGCTGGCACCAAAGGTATCTCTCTCTTTGTGGTGCCTAAATTTAATGTCAACGACGATGGCAGCCTCGGCGAGCGCAACGCCGTTCACTGCGCGTCCATTGAGAAGAAGATGGGCATCAAGGGTTCAGCCACTTGTGTCATGAACTTTGACGGCGCCAAAGGCTACCTGATTGGCGAGCACGGCCGCGGCCTGAATCTCATGTTCACCTTTATGAACACAGCACGTATTGGCACCGCTATCCAGGGCCTTGCTCACGCAGAGTTGTCTTACCAAGGGTCGCTGGACTATGCGCGCGAGCGGCTCGCTATGCGCAGCCTGTCCGGACCGAAGAACCCGGATGGGCCTGCCGATCCGATCATCGTGCATCCGGATGTGCGAAGAATGCTATTGACGCAGAAAGCCATCGCCGAAGGAAGCCGAGCCTTCCTTTACTACCTGGCGCAGCTGGGAGATGTGGTTGATCGAGGCGACGAAGAGCGCGCCAAGCAGGCCGATGACCTGATGGCGCTGCTGACGCCCATCGCAAAGGCGTTCATCACCGAAACGGGCTACGAGGCCGCCAACCACGGCGTGCAGATCTACGGCGGTCACGGCTTTATTCGCGAGTGGGGCATGGAGCAGATCGTGCGTGATGCGCGAATCGCGATGCTCTACGAGGGTACAACGGGCATCCAGGCACTCGACTTGCTTGGCCGAAAAGTACTTGGCTCCGGCGGGCAGCTTCTCATGGGCTTTACCGCGCATATGGATGAGTACATCAAGGCGCATGCCTCAGATGCTAGTGACGAGTTCATGAAGCCTCTGGCGGGTTATAAAGATGAGTGGCTCGAGATCTCACTCAAGGTTGGCGAGCGGGCGATGGAGAACGCAGACGAGGCGGGTGCAGCAGCTGTCGACTACCTGATGTACTCCGGCTATGTCGTGCTTGGGTACTTCTGGGCTCAGATGGCAGTTGTCGCTCAGCAGAAGATTGCCGCCAGTGACGGCGATACTTCTTTCTATGAAGCCAAGCTGATGACAGCGCGCTTTTACTTCGATCGTCTCCTGCCAAGGGCCAGGTCGCATAAAGAGGCGTTGCTATCGGGCTCCGCTAATCTGATGGCCATGCCGGAGGCGATGTTCGCTTTCTAGGTCTCTTTGAGCACCGTCCGAGCGATACGGCCCTTCTCTGGGCTCTATCGCTCGAAGTGGCCGCGCGAGTGTCGGTAGAATGGCCCAGCGCGACCGCAGACACGGCTTAGATACAGCAGCTTGAACACCTCGAAAGAAAAACCTGATGGCTCTGCTTCCGATGCAGCTGAACCGGCTGGAGGCAATGATTCGTATGAGATGTCGTCAGCAGAAGACATCGACACGGGAACAGGTCCAGCTAAAGCCAGGCCCAGTCAAGATGAGCAACCGCCGGCTCTCTACCCCGAAGACCAGCAGAAGGTCGATGAATTCTTGAAGCGTGGCGTCAACTCCGTCGAGCGCAAGCCATTTCGCCCACTGCTTCTTATGATTGTTCTCGTCGTTGTAGTCAGCACGCTCAGCCTCGTCAGTAAACTCATTGCACGCCTCGAAGGCGTGTACTGATTCAAGCCGAGTTTGCTAACATTTAGCTACACGTCGGTGTGTAGCGCAGCCTGGTAGCGCACTTCCTTCGGGAGGAAGGGGTCGGAGGTTCAAATCCTCTCACACCGACCATTTCGCTATTGCCCTTTCTTGTCACATAGGTGGCACCTCAGTTCGTGTTTTCTCGATAGGTCATTCGCCGGCACACTTCCGTCTAACGCACTCCTGGGTGTGAGCGCATCAGCAAGGAGTGTCCGCGAGGCCCCATGCCACTAGCGCGTTCGGTCTTAGCAAATACTCGGCTCTGAAACGACGAAGAACCTGGATTCTTTACTTCGCTGGGCTGTCGACAATTTTTACACTTCGTGCGTGAGGACAGTCTGAAAATCGAACTTTGTGACACAACTCACTGTTTTAAAGCTTAAAAATTTCACCTGGTACATTTGGTGCTGACCTACCGTGCCCTTACAGCATCAGCGAGGCACGTTCATGATGAAAGTGTTGGCACAGCTCGCCGCCGCGGCGACATTTTTTCTGGTCCCTACATCGCTTATGGCGACGCCTATCGATCTAAGCGACTGGGTCAGTTTCACCCTCGACGCCCCCGGCGCGCCGCCGTCGGCAAACTGGGTTGTTCAGCCAGATGGCAACAGCGTCACGCAAACGGAGAACGGGAATCCGACGTTCTTTCTGGACCCCGGATCTACAAGTGCGCAGGGAACGGCGATTGCCGGCAAAATTCAGGTTCAAACTTCCGAAGACGACGACTTTATTGGGTTTCTTCTAGGGTCGGGGGTTCCGGGTGAGAGCTACCTGATCGATTGGAAGCAGGCCGATCAGGTGGTAGGACCCCCAGGGTGCGCTCCAGCGACCGCCGGATTAGCATTCTCCGTACTGCCAGCGATACCCGAGTTTTGCGATTTTCAGGATCATCTGGGAGTGGAAGTTGCTCGTGCAAACACGCTTGGTTCCACGGGGTGGGAAGACTTTCGGGAATACGAGTTTCAGATCCTGTTTACGTCAACTCTGATACAGGTCGCGGTAGATGGGGTATTGGAGCTTAACGTGACTTCGGCCGATGCGGGTGTCAGCGAGTTTAAAGACGGTGGGTTTGCTTTCTACAACTTTTCTCAGGAACAGGTGAACTACAGTGCTCTAGCATCCGCCGAATGTGCGATTGGAGTGGACGTGCTGGACTGTGTATCACCGCTTGCAGCACCTGCGCCACAAACGCTGCCGCTAATGCTTCTGTGTCTCGTATTTTGTCTCAGGTTTCGCTCGGGATTCGCGAGAGACTCGCGAGAGCTCCTCGTCGTCTGATCCTAAGCTGAAAGGCTAGCGCAGCCTCCTCATGGATGGGCCGGTTGCGTCATGCGCGCAGGCGGCTACCCACGTTTGTCATTGACCGAGGGCCACAAGGCGTCTCCGGCCGGAGAGGCTCGAGACAAGGCAAATGAGATATTGCTACAGCTGATTCGCTCTATCGGACGTAATGATCCGAAGAGAACCGGCGATGTCGAAAACACCTTCCCTGATCCAAAGACAACTCATCGAATGTGAGAGCACCCCGAGAGCCTTGACTACGACGCTTCCCGGGCAGCGTACGCATGCCGTTTTGGGTGCTAAGCGACCGTCGGGGAGTCGCCGCTAGCAATGGTGCCAAGGCGAGAAGGTCGCCATCACCGCAGCGCGACCGGCGACGGATCGTCGATCCATTGTCTGCATGGACCGGGGCGATCATCGGAATTCTTATCTCACTGAAAAACCGACTTTTACTGGCGAGAATGGCGACGACGATGTTCGCCCGGTGCGTTTTCCCGATGCTTCTAGGACACCGAAATCCGGAATGTCGAATCTCAGAATTGTCGCGTTGAATTCGGGTAGTCCGCTGTCATCCTGGGTTGGTATGGCAAATCTCCATCTGATCCGCCTGAGCAGTCCCGCAAAGTACTTTCTTCAAATTTTATTAGATTTATCGATTTTCTGGTCTACGCTTTAAACTCTTGCGGGGCGCCAGCCAGCTAACCGGTGTTGCCCTATGGTCATAAATTCGTGATGGAGCTAACACTAGGGGGGGTAGCGATCGTGTGTGCTCAAATACCAGCCGCTTTTCGGTCAGTGACTGCAACAGGACTTATACAAACATTTACGGCCTGTGTTTTTTCATTCGCTATTTATGCAGAGGCAGGCCCCATCGTTTTCTCAGATGCCGATGGTGACATCGGCGATACGGTCATTGATTTTCAGGCAGCTCTCGGGGACCCGAACAATGTCAATGCGGCGGGACCGCTGCCGATCGGCCGACGGCAGATCAACTGGGATGCCGGCATCGTTCCGTTCGACATGCCGCCGGACTTCTTTAACAACCCTGCCTTTCCTCCAACGCGGGGCGCTGTATTCAGCAGCGACGCCGGCTCAGAGTTTCGGGTTAGCAACGACGGACTCGATAACGAGTTCGACACGTTCAATCCAGACAATCCCAATCAATTCAGTACATTTAGCGCTCCAAGACTCTTCGCACCGATTGGCACCACCGTGTTTGACGTCAGCTTTTTTGTACCGGCGTCCGGAACTGCAGCGGCTGTAAGTGGATTCGGAGCAATTTTCACCGATGTGGACATCTTCGGCAGCACCTTTATGGAGTTCTTCGACGCCGACGACCGTTTGCTCGCGACTGAGACGGTAGAGACTAGCCCCGGGGGCCTGTCCTTCCTGGGCGTCGTTTTTGACTCGGCACTTCCGCAATTGGCACGGGTCAGTATTACTGCGGGTAACGTCGATATTGGCTCTGGAGCCGCCGACAACCCGGACAGTGGCGTGGATCTCGTCGCTATCGATGACTTGCTGTACGGGGAGCCCCAAGCTCTGCGCGTGGACGCACCTGCTGGCGCTGCTCTTCTTGCTGCTGGTTTCGCGCTTATAGCAACACGACGTCGCCCGAGACTTTGAGTTGAGCTGTGTGTCTGTTCCCCGCAGCTCCCGAACGCTGCAAACAAAGTTAACGGCAGGCTATCCGATAGCCACCAATTAGCTGGCTGTATACCTTGTGTGTCAGACTCGAGTCTCACGAGATTCCCAGATGGCAATGTGAGGGGTGCACAAGGCATCAATCGCTCGCCGAACTCCGAAGTTCTAAGGCTTACATGTGGCGATCTTGGCCGAGGCACCTCTGGAGCGTGATTGCGCTATCTAATAAGCAACAGCTGACGGCGGTATCGATTGGTTCATAGGGCTTAGGATATCGACTGTCTACGTTTCCTGGTTTCGTTCGTCCAGTGTCACTTGGAGTTGTCGGGGCTTATCACGGGCGACGGCATGGGCCGATGGTGAAGACGCTGAAGTTGCCGTCAATAGCCGTCAACGAAAGGCATGACAGTAATTCGATACCGAGAGCGTGTTCGTACTTGCTGCGCACCAGCAAAGTACCTGATTCGGTGCTAGCAAGTGCGGCCTCCAAATTCGATTTGTCTTGCAGGAGTATCGTCTGACCATTCGAATAGAAACTCGCAGAGTAAGGCATTCGCCTAAAGTAGAACACGGGCTCCGGAGTGTTCTGCTCTGCCAGCTTCTGCAGTAGATCTTTCTGGGACCTTTCGTCCGATTCGCTGACAAACCCAGTCGCAAGCAGGGACAGAACCAGCAGTGGCACGACTGCTGCTATCCCAGCAAATATCCGTGCACGATGCTCAAGCCAGCGTCCAAGCAGAATCGATAGTGCTGGAATGCTGGGCATAACGTAAGCCGGAAGGACGTTCTTCGCCAAAGTGAAGAAGAACAATGGAGACAAGGCAGACAAGATAAGAAATTGGGTTTCGTCGCTTGTGCTTCGCTTTGCTCCAGATTTGGTGCTTTCGTATATAAGGACCCCAATCGCAAACGCAGACCAGGGCATGAGCCCTGCAAGTCCAAACAGCCAAATCGTGCCTATCGGCCTTTCATGGGCATTCCCATAAAGATCACCCGTCCATCCACTGTCGATAAATCGCAGAAAGTGTTCGCCCAGCAAAAAGTAGTTTATGAAACCCGGGCTGCGGACTTCAGCCGCGATGTACCAGGGCAGCGCGATAAGTCCAACGCACCCAAGACCCCGAATCCATGGCAGAAACTTCCATAGCCAACTTATGCTCCGGTAGCAAAAGACCCATATCGCAATGGGAATTGCCAGGAGCACAACCGCGAGTGGGCCCTTCGCCAGCAACCCCAGCGCCAATCCCAGGAAGAAGGCGATGGAGCTGACTTTGCCCGCGCCCGCTTGCCGCCATGCAAATGCGGTAGAACTCAAGGTCACGGCGAACGTCAAAGCGGCGTCTGTCATAACGGCACCAGCTCCGATGAAACCTACACCACAGCTAAGAAAAATAGATCCAGCAGCCCATGCGGCGGTGCTTGTAGAGCGACGTCTGCAATAACTGTAAACAACTGCGACAGAGAGAAGGGCGAAGATTAGCGAAGGGAATCGAGCGGCAAACTCGGTGAGCCCGAACAGCTTCAGAGATCCGGCGGTAGCCCAGATCGAAAGTGGTGGCTTGGCCCAGAAAGGAACGCCGGGTGAAATCTGCGGAACCACCCAATCGTTGCTAGTGACCATGAGACGGGCGATCTCTGCGTAGCGAGCTTCCGTTGTGTCATGCAGCGGGTAGGCTGAAAGCGTTGCTATCCGCACCGCAACGGCAAACAAGAACACCACTATCCATAGGTGCGTCCTTCTCACGCTTTGGCGCTATGCCGACGAACTGCGTCCGAACTCCTGCTGATCAGGTTCGTATGGATGATTGGGAGACGCGCTTCGTCGACCAGGTAGATGGGGCGTTGTTTACTCTCTACCAGCAGTCGGCCTACGTATTCTCCCAACAGCCCGATCGCCATCAGCTGTGCTCCGCCAAGAAACGCGATCATGATGAACAGCGAGGGGAATCCGGCGACCGAGTCGCCCAACAGCAGCGTGCGCAGCAAGATGAAACTGCCGTACGCTAAAGAGAATAAGGCGATAGCCAAGCCCGTTATGCTCGCCAGCCTCAGAGGCGCAATGCTAAATGACGTTATCCCGTCGACTGCGAGCTTAATCAGTTTCAGCAAGGGCCACTTCGACGTGCCGGTATGCCTGCCCGGTCGCGCGTAGTCGAGCTCAATTGTGCGAAATCCGACCCATGCGAAAAGTCCTTTGGTATATCGGTTTCGTTCAGGGAGCGCCTTGACTGCATCGAGAGCCCGCCGTGAGAGCAATCGAAAATCCCCCACATCAACGGGTATCTGCACATCACTTAAGGACGAAAGTGTGCTGTAAAAAAAGCTCGCCAGGGAACGCCTTAGCAGCGAGTCCGCCGTTCTAGCGACCCGCTTCATTGCGACGACGTCGTAGCCGTCTCGCCAGGCGCCGACCATCGCTGGAATACACTCAGGAGGGTCTTGCAGATCTGCGTCCATAAAAATGACGGCGTCACCCCGAGCGTGATCCATACCGGCCGACAGCGCCGCCTCCTTACCGAAGTTCCGGCTGAGGTCAATTCTGCCAATCCGATCGTCTGATTGAGCCAACGACTCGATCACGTCTCGCGTATCGTCGGTGCTACCGTCGTTAACGAAGATAATCTCAATGTCTCCGAAGCCCGGGTGTAGCACTTTCGCAAGGCGCGCATGGAGCTCGGCCAACCCTCTTGCTTCGTTGAAACAGGGGATTACGACACTTAAAGCGGGTCGAACGCTCTGAACAGCGCTATTCATGGAAGGTCCATGACTTGTTCAGCGTGAATCCAAAGATCAAAACCACCACCGTCGCAGCCAACTGACTGGGGACGATCGGAAACGACTGGCTCGCAACGCCTACAACCAGTCCATTTAAAAGAACACAAAGCGCTCCCACTGTCACAAATCTAATCAGCGTGGCGCTTACCGGTAGCTCCGAACGGAACGCGTAGGCGCGATTGAGAAGAAAGTTCACCAGGCAACCCGCAATTGCACCGCCGGTAGATGCGGTAACCTCAGACATGTAACCCAGCAGCGCCCACATCACGAGATAGTGAGTCGCCGTACCAACCAAACCCGCGAGTCCGTACCGGATGAACACGTCGAGCCGCACGTTTGTTGAAGCCAGCGAGGCGGTTGTCGGAGAAGTAGTTTCGGCCATGCGTGCGCTTTATTTGATTACCAGGGTAGAGCGGTCGATTACGCGACTTAAGCGTTGAACGGCGGTAGAGTTTTATGAAGCGGATGGCGAATAGCGTCCGGACCGATTTGTCCGGATACACTGCCGGTGAATTAATGAGTCGTCCTAGTGGACCGCCCGGCACTTAAGGTTTTTGTCGGATCGTGAGCGCCCGTGGGATGCTATTTCATAGCGGAGTGGTGTTGTATGCATGTCTTCCGTATGAAGAAGAGCAGGGTCGTCCAGCTGGAGGGCGTAAGAATCGACGGGCGGATGCTCTCTGCAGATTCGCAATTATCGTGACCGCAACGATTCCAGAAAAACGCTAGAGATCGCGCTCGTGGTCTAGTACGCCCCGTGCCCTGGCAGCAAGTAGATAACTATCGCTGACCGGTACTCGTAGTTGATTACTGAGTACCAGCCGCCAGCGCCTCCCACCGCGGTGCGCGCTCACAACCGCATGGTCAGCGATCCACCAAGACCGATGAACCTGCAGGCCGCAGTCATCCGGCATAGCAGATACTGCGCCGTTGAACTGTTGCAAAACAAGTCTATCGGCCGAGTCGGTAAACACCTTCACATAGTGTTCTTCAGCTTTGAGGGCAATCACCTGTTCAAACGATTGAACACCAGCACTATTGAGAAAACCCGGAATCCTCTCGGTCCCTCCCCGTGAGGTCTCACCCTCAGTATCAGGCACAGGCGTCCGCCCAGGGATCACGAACCACAGAAGCAAATGAATAGGGAGAAGTATCGTAGCGATGCTTGCGTATTCCGCGATGAACACCAACGCCAAGGAGGCCCTTCGTAGATCATTATCTGAAAACTCGGGGCGCAGCGGCAGGAGCGGCTCTAGCAGAACCTCGACGAGCACTAGTGGGAGAATGCCCAAAGCAGTCACCACAAAGACTTGCCAGAACCACGGCGCCTGCGAGAGCCGGTCAGTGAAAACTCGATGCACCAGAGCCGATGCGCCGTAAACTCCGGCCGCTAACGCTGCGACCCGGGCCAGCCAGTAGCCCACGTGTTGCCCCAGACTCGCGTTTAAGAGTGGGTCATTGACCTGATCGATACCGACGAACGCAAGGCATAACGCAGCTAGGCGAGTGCTTTCGATGCTGGACAGGGTTTTGCTCATAGGGGACAAAACGGGCATGCGGACGGATCGGTTTTTACGTCCAGAAGTACTTTAAATCTAAGAATTCAGGTGTTCTCTGAAACTCTGGATAGGCAAGCTATTAACAAAGAGAAGGCCCTGAGTATGAGTCACCACGTCGCGCCGTGTGGGCTTTCGCTGATGCCGGCTTCCCAGCGGCGCCTGAATGGCGGGCCCTATGCCAAACTGAGTTCTATTGCACTGTGAATTGCCCCATCATTCCACCGTCTTCGTGCTCAAGGATGTGGCAGTGGTACATGTACGGGGTTTCTCGCGTCGCTTCATGCATAAAGCGCATCAGTACCCTGGTCGGTTTGTCACTGATTACCACCGTATCTTTCCAGCCGCGATCTTCCTTCGCCGGCTCTTTACCCTGGTGCTCCAGAACTAAGAATGACACTCCGTGCACATGAAACGGATGAGGCATCATTTCAGCGGTCAACGTCCAATGCTCCAGTTCCCCAATAGCTACGGTTTCGTCGATGCGCGGCATCGCCATGGACTCGTCGTTCACAGTAAACATGTTGTGGTAATCATCATCGCGCAGGGCTGCTTCAAAGCGCTCATCATCCATACCGAGATGGAAGACACGTTTGTTGGCCATCGCTACGTCGCTATCCAAAAAGCGGGTAATGGTGTTCAGTTCATCGGGTAGCGAGCCACTTTTGGCTAGCTTCTTATCCACTCGCAGCTCTAGCACCCTTTTGACTTCGTTGTTGGCAAACGGTAGTTGGTCTTCTGGATCGGCTGACACCAGTTCAGCGTTTAGCGTCAGTGTTTCAAAGCCTGACAGATCTACCATCAGTTCGTTTCGCTCACCCGGTGCCATCGTTAGTGCTTCAATTAATACCGGTTCATCCAAGAAGCCTCCCTCCGTCGCAATCTTGTAAAACGGCTCTTCTCCATCAAAGAAGAATCGGTAAAACCTGGCGTTAGAACCGTTTAGTAACCGAAGACGAACCCAACCGTCCGGAACTTGCTTGTATGGATCGACGGTCCCATTAACGACGAGAGTGGCTCCCCGATACCCGTCGGTCATGTCCTGCTCGTTTGGTTGGTAGGGCAAGAGCTTTCCCCCTTCAAATCTTCGATCCTGCACAACTAAAGGTAGGTCGTCGATTCCATACTGATCGGGAAGATCCAGGGTGCGAGAGTTCTGATCTTCGATGATGTACAAACCGGCGAGCCCGCGATAAACATGTTCCGCCGTTTTGCCCATCAGATGGGGGTGGTACCAGCTGGTGCCTGCTTGTTGGTCGACTGGTATCTCGATGCTCCAACTCTCGTTTGGATCAATCGAAAGCTGGGGGCCGCCGTCGATGGCTCCACGCACATGTAAACCGTGGCCATGGATTGTTGTTGGTTCGTCGATTTGATTGACGAAAGTGATTCGCGGGGTACTTCCCCGATGCAGGCGAACCGTCGGTCCGAGATAACTTCCGTTTATACCCATCGTCTCGCTTGCAACAGACGGGTAGAAATTGTGCGTGGCGTTTTGCAGCGTGAGCACAACATCGCGATCGTGTTCCGTATCAATCAGCGGCGGAATCGCCAGTTCGTTTTCGGCTGGCCCTTGCTCGTTCGAGCAAGCCGCTAATAACATCGAAGCGAGCAGCGCCAGGGCTGCAGTCCAAAAGGCTCTTCTGCGCGTTCCTCGAACGCTCATTTTGGGAACTGGAGACAATGGAGGGGCGCTGGAGTCATGCAGCCACCACATCGATGTCTCGAGGTTTTCGCGTAAGGGCACGACTGTCGTCCGCGCTCGAACCATACGATGAACCCTGATCGGCAACTACCTCGGCGATGCAAAATCAAAAGCTGTAACTGGCTCGGACCGTCCACGTTCGCGGCGCTCCAAGCGCGCATCGCTGAACGGAGGTGTTATTTATCGCGTCCACCGCGCCGAGCTGACTGCCAAAAGCCTGGTCGAACAGGACCTGGCAAAAGCCCTCATCGGTAAGGTTGTTGCCGAACAGAGTTACTTCCCACTTGCCGGCGGTGTCACGAACACCGACACGTGCATTGATGAGGGTGTATGCGTCCTGCACAGATTGTGGGTTGTTGTTAGAGGTAGCACCAATGTTCTGCTCATCGATCCAGCTGACGCTGCCCCCGATAAATGCCTCGATATTACTGCTGATCGAAATTCCCCAATCCCCAGCGAGAGAGCCCTGCCACTCGGGTGAAAACACCCTGCGTTCGCCAGTAAGGTCTTGCGGTGCGCCCCCCGGTAGCCCAGGCGCTGACTGAAAATCGAGGTACTCCGAGTCCAGATAACTCACACCGGCGACCAGTCTAAGGTTCTGAGTGGGTAGCCAGTTAATGTCGGCTTCAAGCCCCTGCTGGCGAAGCTCACCGGCGTTTAAGGTTACGAACGATAGCCCATCAAACGCCCTGTCCTGAAAGTCGTCGATGTCGGTCCTGTAAAGGGTTGCGTTGGCTGTCATTGCACCATTTAGCAGTGTGCTCTTGATACCGACTTCGTAGTTTGTCGTATCTTCAGGTCCGAAGATCCTGCGCTCAGAGCCAAGCGCCGCTGCCGTACCTTGCGAATTGAAACCACCTGATTTGTAGCCCGTCGAGTAGGTCGCGAACAGCATTGTGCCCTCGGACGGAAACCAGGAGACGTTCGCCATACCCGTGACCTTCGAGTCATCGCGCTCCATGCCCAGGACTTCCTCCGGCGCTCGAAACGCCCCTGCAACAACGTTGTTCACAGAGCTGGTAAAGTCGCCTTCCTTCTGGTCATCGGTCCAGCGCAACCCTAGGGTTGCATCAAGCGTATCTGTAATCGACCACGTTGCCTGTCCGAACAAAGCAATGCTCTCCAGGGTTTGGTCAAAGTCGGTCTCAAGGGCACCTTCCTGGGGCTGCGACAAGCAAAAGGCGGCAGTGGCGGGGTTCACAGCTGCCGCGATGGTCGGCACGCAGAAACCGTCACCAGCACTTCGAGAGTCGAACACCGTGTAGTCTTCGCTGTAGTAAAAGGCACCAACAAGCCAATCAAACTTCTCACCACCCTGGGAGGAAAGCTGTAGTTCCTGCGAAAACGTGTTCGTTCCGAACGTGGTTGATGCCGGTAGCAGATCGACCGCCAGGCGCACATCCACATCGGCGTTTACGGCCTCCCACTCGCGGTAGGCGGTGATTGATCGAAGCGTCAGGCCATTCTCAAACGCATGGCTTACATCCAGCGCTATTCCCTGTTGCTCGTCCGTGAGCCGATCCTGATGGTTTTGATTGATGGTCCAGTCGAAGCTATCTTCTGTGGCCGGCGTATCGCCATAAAGCGCGGCGTTGGTTCCGAGGAATCGCGGCGTGAGAGTCTCGTTCAACACCTCAATTCCCTGTCCGCCGGCGTTAATCTCGGCGTAGTCGACGGTCAGTAGTGCCGATGTTTGCTCGCTCATGTCGTACCGTAACTTACCGCGGACAACCAGATCGTCACGTTCGCCGAAATCCCGGCCATCAAAAAGGTTAGTGCCAAATCCGTCTCTGTCGGCGTACCGAAAGGACAGTCGTGCCGCCAGGTTTTCGCTCAACGGCGCATTCGCCGTGGCTCCCAGTAGATAGGAGCTGTAGTTACCGGCTCCGGCCTCAAGTTTCAGTTCGGTTTCGTCCGTAGGATTCCTGGTTGTGATGTTCAGGGCCCCTACCGGAGTGTTCCGGCCGAAGAGTGTCCCCTGAGGTCCGCGCAGTACTTCGAAGGAATCGATATCGACCAGCAAACCTATGACGGCCCCGGGTCTGGGGTAGTAAACGCCATCTATGTAAACACCAACGCTCGGTTCGATAGCACTGTTACCTACGGACCCAATTCCCCTGATAGCAATTCGATTATTCGTCGCCTGAGCCGAGGACTGGATGGTGAAGTTAGGGGTGAGTCTTGCAACTTCATCGATCGTTTGTAGGTTGTTATCCTCTAGAAACTCTCCGCTGAACGCCGTAAGCGACAATGGAACGTCCTGAATACTTTGTGATCGTTTCTGTGCCGTTACCATCACCTCTTCAAGAACTTGCTGGGAATTGGCAAGTCCGCTCGCTGTACACACGGCGGTTGTAAGTGCGGCTGCGTACACTCTTCTCATTGATGCACCTTTGTTGGGACTGTTCTTGTTATGTATGGGGTACTTGCACTTGCCCTTTACGGCTGATGTTCGGTTTTTACCCGCAGAGATGCGTCCTGACCGATTGATCCGGACGGATTTCGGCCCTAAAGCCTGCTTTTTTGATGGCTGAAGCGCCGTCGTCTTTGGTTGGCTTGCCTTACGGTTGCTGCTTACAGCGCTGCGAGGCTATCAGCAACGGGCGCCCTAGCTGGTCCGGATTAGGCCTCTGTCTTTCTTGAATGCGCTTAGGAGTAAGCCTGGACACCCAGTTTGTCTGTGGCCCAGTGGCGAGGGCACTGACTGGATCTTGAGCCTGGGATTCGGGATGAAGATCTACCTTTTCGGTTGCGATCGACTGGTCAACTAGCTTTTAATCCCGGCCACGTCAGAGCGGAGAGCCTGAGGTTTTCTCCGGGTTGATCGTCTGATCTGGTCTCGCGCCGTTTTCACCAGCGCCGGCGGAGTGTGTAGGCGCGGGCTTTCGTTTCTGGTGAGATTCTTTCGGTGAGGGCATGCGTATTGGATCCGGTTAGCTTTGCCTATGGCTTAGGTGCCCTGCAGGGATTGGTCCTCGCCATCATCTTGCTGCTTATTCGCAGCGGGCACCGAACGGCTAACGTGATCATGTCAGTTCTCGTGATCGTTATCGCCCTGCGAGTGCTGCAAAAACTACTCGTTCATTCTGACTATTGGGTAGACGCTCCCGCACTAGCGTTCACTCTGTACCCCACAATCTTTGCATGGGGCCCTCTCCTTTACCTTTATGCCCACACGCTTGTCGGAGGCAGCCTTCGGCGCGCACATGCTGTGCATTTTCTACCGATGGTCGCTTACTTTGCTTATCTGAACAGCGGCTACTGGCAGCTAACCCGAGATCAGCAGATCGACTTAGTCAACTACGTTTGGTCAACTCGAACTGACTCCGCGATGGCGGCAAGACTTAGCGAATTTTTTCCGGCAACGTGGACACCATTCATTGAGTTTCATCTCCATAGTCTGCTGTTCATTGTACAGATGGGGGTCTACTGCGTTTGGGTGATCAAGCTGCTTCATCAGCACAACACTCGCCTTCAACGGCACTACTCGTCCGTCGATCATATGAATCTGAGATGGCTTCGCACGCTGGTCTACGCCGTGTTGATTTTTCTGGGCCTGCTGCTGATTTTTTATCTTATTCCTGCAATCGCCTACGATAACGTCGACTTTGGTTCCACCCAAACCAATATCCAGAATCTATTCCTTGTCGTTGTAATCTATGGGATAGGCATCGCTGCTATTTTCCAGCCCGTCATATTGCGCGGAATTCATCTTGGCGATGGTCAGCCCACCAGTTCCTCCGATTTAAAGGTGGCCTTACATCGGCGGTCGTTTAGCAAAGACGACGCACTGAGCGAAGAAGTTCACGACCAAAGCCAACAGCAGGAGAAGTACAGCCGCTCGGGGCTGAGTATGGAGGATGCTCAGCGGTTTCATGTCTGCCTTATGGACATCATGCAAAAAGAACGCCTGTATCTTAAGAACGACCTTACGCTCACTGATCTTGCAGATGCAGCCGGGCTTTCGACACATCAAGTATCACAGGTGATCAACTCGCAGATGAATCAGAACTTCTTCAGCTTCGTAAACAGTTATCGAATCCAGTACGCCAAAAGCCTGCTTGCAGCTCCTAAGACACGCGATACACCCATCGTGGAGCTTGCGTTTGAAGTTGGGTTCCAATCTAAGTCAGCGTTTTATGAAGCATTCAAGCGGGTGACGGAAATGACGCCGACCCAGTACAAAAAAAGTGTGTCTGAATGAAGTAGCTCGCTTACCCCGAGGAAACTACCGCTCTTTAAGGTCCGCTTGCTGTCCGGATCAATCGGTCAGGACTCACGCGGCTGGAGAATTCGTCACAATGCGTTCATGGCTGGACCAGGGGTCCGCGGCTTGTCCGGGGTCGTATCCAGGGCCTGGAAGAACATCCTAGGACGGGCCGCTTACGGACAAACTGAATACTTATAAGAATTCTCATGCATCCGTTGCAGGATGAAGTGGGTCGACAGGGTGATTTGAATGGTCAAACGGGTACTACTGGGACTCTTACTGAGCATCCCGATTCTCCATACGGCGGTAGCCTCCGATTACCAAAACGCGACAGAAGATCGCCAAGCAATCGCCGGTCTTATCGCAGAGTACGCATTCAGATGGGATAAGAAAGACGCCGCTGGCGTCGCGGCGCTGTTTTCTGACGATGGCACTATTGATTGGGTGCTTGGGGATAAACCGGAAGCGACGGTTGTGAAAGGCAAGGAGAACATCGCGGCGTACGCCCGACAAGCGCACTCGGAACGACTGGCAGGTAAACAGTCCAGGCATCACTTCACAAACATCATTTTCCTTGAGCTGGATTCTGCGAAGGCCGTCACCGAGCACATGATGTTCGTGACACACCAGGTGCCAGGTTCAGCTCCCGAAAACGTCGCGACGGGCTACTACCGGATCGCATGGAAGAAACACGACAACCAATGGCTCATGACCCACAGAACTCTTTTTCTGGACCGGTGATCGCAGCCTCACACGGTTTCTGATCGGCTCTGTTTGACGTTAGCCATCTGATTTCAGTACCTGGCGCTTGGACTATTGAGCCAACCGGTCGCGGATGTACTTTTCTCTCGCCCGCTGACACTCTTCGTCGACCAAGCCTCCGATCAGGCTATCAGCGTCTGCCCAGGAGCGATCAAGGCCAATCATGTTTGCGGTGACCGCGTCGACGTGACGTTTGGTAGCCATGACGGGGAAGGCAGGCTTTTCGGCTATCTGCTTTGCCAGAGTAGCGGTGGCATCCTCAAGCTCCTCTTCGGTGACAACTCGGTTGATGAATCCGGCGTTGCGTCCTTCTTCGGCATCGAAAGGTCGACAGGTGATGACCAGTTCCTTGGTGAGTGCCGGTCCAATCTCACGAACCAGGCGCGGTACTCCTCCCCAGGCGAGGGGAATGCCCAGATCTACCTCGGGAATCGAGAACTTCGCATTCGCAGCGGCAATGCGCAGATCACAGGCCGCGGCCAGAACCAGCCCACCGCCCACACACCAGCCGTGTATTGCGGCGATGGTCAGGGCGCGCAACCCCTCGACCGCATCTGCCATACGTCGCCCGGTGTCGGCGGCGGCACGCAAATTGGCTTCTCCAAGTTCGGGGAACCCGGCAAGATCAGCGCCGGCCGAAAAAGACCGACCCCGGCCGGAGACGACCACAACCCGAACTTCGGGTTGGCTATCGAACCATAGTGTTGCGGCGACCAGTTCCTCAAGTACCTGGGTCGAGAGCGCATTCAACCGGTCGGGGCGATTCAGAGAGAGTCGTCCTATGGCGCCGTCCTTTTTTACTTCGATAGTCTCAAACATTCTTGCTCTTTACCTATGCTGTGCTAATTCAATCGCTGCGAATAAAGTTCCAGTCATAGCCTGCCTCGACCTACTGAGTGAGCATGCCGCAGTGTTACCTCTTAAGCACGCTATGGGTTTACCTTAAATGGTGCGAACACGCCGCTATCAGACTGTCTATGTCATCGGAACTCACGGCGATTCAGCTTTTAAAGCATGGCTGGTGACACATAGCACCTTGCCAGGCGTCGGTTGCCCCGTTCGTCAGGCTGTCTCTCGGCGGAAGCCATGAGCGGGAACCGGTATAGTCGAGACTTTTACCCAAGAGACTTGAGGGAGCTATGACCCAACTCGTATCTGTAACCGAGAACGATAACTTCATGCAACTGACCATGGACGATGGCAAGCGCAACGCCGTGTCTTTTGCCATGGCGGAGGAGCTGAACGCGGGGCTGGATCGCGCGGAAGCCGCTGGCAAAGTCGTGGTGCTGTCGGGCCGTCCCGGTACCCTATCAGCCGGATTTGATCTTAAGGTGATGATGCAGCGCGACGACGACATGGTGCGCCTCGTTCGTGCCGGTGCAGATCTGGCCCAGCGGATGATCACGTTTGCCCAACCGGTTGTACTCGCTGTTCCCGGCCACGCTCTGGCGATGGGAGCATTGCTCTGCCTGGCGGCTGACTATCGCATCGGGGTATTGGGGGATTTCAAGATCGGACTCAATGAAGTGGCGATAGGCATGACACTTCCCTGGTTCGGGGTTGAGCTCGCCCGGGCACGTCTGGGATCTCAGAGTCTGAACAACAGTGTAGGTCTCGCGCGGGTATATACCCCAGCTGAAGCCGCCGCTGTCGGTTATCTCGATGAGTGCGTAGCGGATCATCAGCTTTCCGCAAAGATCGATGAGGTAGCCAGCCAACTTGCGGCACTGGACTCGAAGGCGCATCACAACACCAAGCTGCGCGCCCGAGAGACGCTGATTGAGCGCTACGAAGTGGCTCTACAAAAGGACTTCGAAAACGGGGAGGTGATGGCCAGCCTGGGTTAAAGCGGACAAGCAAAGACCGTACAGCAAGTGCCGTCTCCGTGAATCGGCGGATCATCATCGATATTGTCCATCCGGCCGATGTGCTCTTCTTTCACCACCCGATTCGCCTGCTGCGGCAGGCCCATGTCGACGTCTTCATCGCCTCGCGCGAAAAAGGCAAAATCACCGAACTGCTCACGGAGCTGGGACACACGCACCGACGTATCTCTGCCGCAGGTAGAGGCCTGGCCGGCGTAGTGTGGCCACAACCTTGCTAATGTCGCGTAGCAGACTGTCTCAATTAGCCTTTGGGGTGCGTCGCACCGATGGTTAGTTTGGCGGCGGCACTAAAGAGCTCGTTCTACGTAACGCTCGCCCGTGGTTACTACTTGGCGCTTCGCATTGTTTTTGTACTACTGCTAGTTGCCGTAATCGGACCGGAGGCGTACGGGCGGTATAGCTATGCCCAAAGTTGGTATGTATTCCTAATACCTTTGGCGCTATGGGGTGGCAACGAACTTGTCATCTCGCGTTATCTGAAGACCGATGCTGCCCTCCGCAACGACTTTGCGGGAAGCATACTCAGCGTGAGGTTGTTGCTTGGTTGTATCGGCGTTGCAGTGATCGCTGGCTTCGCCATAGCGACCGAACCAGATGCTGCTCTGCGACAGCTGATGCTGGTGTATTCGACCGGATTGCTGATTCGCAGTGTGATCGCCTGGTTGTCGGCTATGTTTCTGGCCGTCGGTAAGGGTTCACGTTTTTTTTGGGTCTCTGTGGCTTTTCTGACCGTGGAGGTCGTCCTGGTGCTTGGCCTGGCTGTTTCGGAGCGTTCGCTGCTCGTCATTGCCTCGGCGCAGGTTGGTGTTTGGCTGGCCACTATGGTGGTCATGGCGGCGGTGCACTTAGCGCGTTCCATATCGGTGCTGCCGCGCTGGGATTCCGACTACGTCAGACAGTTTCTCAAGGATGGTTTGGAAGTCGGGCTGGCAAATTTCTGCATGTATGGAGTCTCACCATGCTTGTTGTTGTTGTTTCGTCATGGCGGCAGCAGCACGGACCTCGGTTCGGTGGCTCTAGCTACTACTGGTTTCATGATCCTGTTGCAGATTTCGGTGCGAGTCAGCAACGCATTGCTCCCTGCGTTCGGCACTGAGGTGCATGAGCCAGCCAACAAGCCGTGGGGCTTCTTGCGCGCGTCGTTGATCTACAGTGTCGGCCTGATCGGTATGCTAAGCACATCGGCATCCTTTTTCCTCTCGCCGCTTCTCGCCGATTCGGGGCTTGGTCGCCTCGAAGATCCCCTCACGCTGGTTCTTAGATACCTTTGGCTCACTGCCCCGATTCTGCTCTTCGCTTGTCTCCGCATGTATTTGATCAATGAGCGGTACTACCGAACCTTGCTCGTTAGCACCTGCGGCGGCCTGTTGACTGCGATTGCCTGGTTCTCCGCACACAAGGGGTCTGATGTCGCAACCCCATTGGTGGCGATGGCGGCGGGATTTATCACGATGACTCTATTTGCGTTGCTTCGGCAGCGGGAACTGCTTCGAGGTTCACCGAGCCCAATGCAACCGATTGGGGTGGTATTCGTTACCAGTGCTTTTGTGGTGGTTGTGAGTGAAGGCGCGGGCGCATCATTAGTCCTGCTTGGCTTCTACTGGACCGCTGCCGCTGTGTACGCTACTCGGGAACTGCGCGGCCTACGCGCTCGCCTTCTGCAGTCGACCTAGGGACTTGGATAGCCCCAGAGTACCTGTTACGGCGCGATTGACCACGCCTTCTATCGGGTACAGATTCAAACGCAGAACGTTCACCGCCCGCAAATGCCCGATTCGCCGTGCTACACGTTAGGTGGTCTTTGAATACCTGGGTTCTTAGAGGCGCCGACGAGCGGATACTTCTGTATCTCGGGCAGCTGACAGAGCGAAAAGGTGTGGCGCCGCTCCTGGACGCCCGGTGCTCTAGCACACCCAAACCTGAGAAGCTGGCTTAGCCGCGAGTTTGAGAACGCCGGGTGCAAGGATTGCTAGAGTTGTGTGACTATGGCGGCCATCTTCGGATTTGAGTAAACGGCGCGCGTGTACCTACAAGTATATGACTGGCTGCTTTCAGACAAAGCGAAACGACAAAGGGAGTGTCTTGACCCCGGGGACTGGTAGTCGCACTCTGGTGGAGCGATGCTCCGTTCTTTCAGCGCGCTGGATAATCGCTGATGGCCCTTCTTTGCGGGTCGGTGACTGATGTTGCGTCGTGCGTGGGTCATCGCTGTTTTGGTGCCGTTGGCTACGTTTTTGTTCCTGCTGCTGGCCTGCATGCTTATCAACGCGATGTACGACCGTTTGCCGATCACGCTCAGCGTTGCGGGCCAAACCCACGCTCCAGCAAACCTGGGGGCGGGCACTGGGTCCTACCTGCAAGACAGCACCTATTTTCTCCGTTTGGATAAAAATGGCCGCGGCATAGTCCATGCATCGCTTTCCCAGAATGCGACGCTCAAGCTATATTTTTTACAGATCACGTTCCTTGCTGATGACCCCAGAACGAGAATGTTGATTTTCGGTCGTACCAAAGATGCTGCAGATGGTACGAGCATCGCCACCCTAGCGCCCGGGGACGGGCTGCAGCGGGTCTATCTCAGTGCGGCCCATACGCAGCATGGCCCAACACAAGGCTTCATCTTTGGGTTTCAAGGACCTGTGGGAGCAGAGGTCGAGTTGGGTTTAGGTCCTTTGCTGCCGTATTCCCCCTGGCATCACGTGAAGGATGCCGCCTCTAGGATCGCGGCGGTGTCACCCTGGACGATAACGTCGATAAACAACTACGCCGATCCCGGGCGGCTGATGTCGGCACCACCGCTGGTGCTTTCCCTGGGTTCTCTTGTAGCAGTAGCGCTCGGACTTCTCGGCATCGCGTGTCGCTTGGGATTATCCAAGTCCACCGCCCTGCATTCATTGGTGCTGTTGTTTGTACTCTGTTGGGTCCTCCTTGATCTCAACTGGTTGCATCAGCAGCGCCACAATGCCCGCGAAGCACTCAAAGCGTTCTCCGGTAAGGCCGAACACGGCCGCCTGCAGGCGAGTACGGACGCTGTTGTTCACCGGTTTAGCGAACGCGTTCATGCCCAGATAAGGCCCAGCGACAATGTCCCAGCTATTTTCGTGGCAAGCACGTCCGACTATGCCGGGATGCGTATGGCTTATTTCCTCTACCCCTTGAATGTCTACTGGGAAAGGTTGGAGGAACTTCCAGCACAGAGTTCCTTTGAGTCAGGGGATCATATTCTGGTGGTGAACCCGACCAGTCACCGCTATGTCGACGGGTATATCACTTACCCGGATCGTTCTGATCGCATAGCCGCTGAGCTCCTGTTTTCAGAGCCCTTAGGGGCGTTGTTCCGCGTTCGCTAATGGGCTGGGTAATTCAGAGCTCCGTTATCCTGCTTCCGCTTCTGTCAGGTGTTTGTCTCGCCCGGTTTGCGCTCGCGGGCGGGCTCCCTACCCATCTAGCGACCTTTCTGGGTTTTACCATAGTGTTCGGAGCCGCCTCTGCGGCTGGTTTACTCGCGATTCTGGACGCTCTCTCAGTAAAGTGGACGAACACCGCTTTTACTGTCGCATGTGTAGCACTCCTGGTTGCTGAGTGTGTAGCGATTTATCTCACGCGAACGAGATCAATTCACTGGTGTTCAAGTGCGCGGGGGACCACTCGGTCACAGCGTTTCTTAGCCACTGCTCTAGCTCTGCTCATCCTCGCGCATATTTTGCTGGCGGCCATCGACGCCCTCAACAGGCCTCTGTTTCCCTGGGATGCCACAATGCACTGGGCGACCAAGGCAAAAGTCTGGTTTGAACAGCAGCGACTTGTGGACTTCGTCACCGCCGAGCAATGGATCGAGGCCCGCCGCGATAGCCTGACCTTTACCGATGAGCACCCGGATTATCCTGTGACGATGCCGTTGTTACAGGTATGGATGTGTATCGCACAGGGTCATTGGAGCTCAGTTGCGATCAACTTGCCCTGGGTGTTGTTTTTATGTTCCCTCGCGCTGTTGTTTTACGGAGAGTCCAGACTGTTGGGAGTCAGCTGGCTGACTGCACTGCTGTTTACTTATTTTCTGGTGTCACTCCCGTTGCTCGGAACGCACGTCGCCCTGTCCGGTTACGCGGACTTCCCCCAGGGAGTTGTATTCTTCGCTGCGTTTTTGCTTGTTCAACGTGCTTTCATGTTTCCTGATTGGATGCGTGGTCTGCTCGCTCTCGCTCTGGCGATTTTCGTGACGCAAGTTAAGAACGAGGGTTTTTTCTGGGCTGCTAGCTTATTGGCAACCTCATTGTTTATGGTGCAGCCCTTGGTGCGAGCTTTGGGTATCAGCGCGGCGACGCTACTACTCGTCGTTATTGCGTTCTTTCTTGTCCCGCAGAACTTCGAGTTCGCCGGACATAGCTTGGCCTCGCTGAAAATCAGTTTTCGCCCGGAGCATCTGGCTGCTCTACCACAACAGTTCTATGCGACGCTTAGCTGGAATCTTATGTTTCTGGTGCTGGCCTCAGGCTGGCTAGCCTTTTTCGTCGTGGGAACACAGGATCGCGTACTCCGGGCCATGTTCGTCACGGTCGCTGCGACAACGACACTCTACATCTTGCTTTACTCCCTTACAAAGTACGCGCCAGGATCTACGAGGCTTACCTCCGCACCGCGGATTTTCCTGCATCTAGCCCCTTTGCAGCTGTTCTTTGCGATGTTGGTATGGCAGCGGCTTGTGAATCGCTATCCGGGTTCTCAGGCTGTGTAGCTTTCGCTGCCAGGTCCTCTCGTCTAGCTCGTTCGAGAGTCTCTTCAAGAATCTTCCGATTTTGTGATACCAGATCTGCAAGCAGGCCTGCGATTGCGAAGGTTGCACCAAGGATGAGGAACGCCGACCCCAGTACCAGCGATTGCACGTGTCCGCCTCCCTCACCCTGAGCGAAAAAAAACAGGAATCTTAGGAGCGGGACCACACCTATGAAGGCAAGGACGGCGCCGATACTGAAGAAGAATCGCATCGGCCGGTACATCGCATACATGCGCAGGATGGTGACAGCCTGCCGTAATACGAACCCGGTTGTGGACTGGTACAGCCTGGGCGGGCGGGTGACTGTATTAGTAGAAACAGGGACCGACTGTATGACCAGGTTTTTGTTGCCCGCCTGAATAATCATCTCGGTGGTGTAGCTGAATCTAGAGAGGATCTTCAAGCGAACGGCCGCACTGCTACTGATTGCTCTGAATCCAGAAACAGCGTCCGGAACTTTGGTTCCAGACAGGGAGCTCACGATCGAGCTTCCGAAAATCTGAAACCAGGTTTTCATCGGAGCGAACTGTTTTGTCTTCTTGAGCTGTCGATCCCCAATGACAATATCAGCCTTGTTGATCAGAATAGGCCGGATGAGTGTTTCGATATCTGAGCCACGGTACTGATTGTCAGCGTCAGTATTGACGATGATGTCGGCGCCGAGTTTCAAGCAGGCTTCGAGTCCAACTTGAAACGTTGCAGCGAGCCCTAGCGTTTTTTTATTACGCACGACATGATGAGCGCCATTAGCCTGTGCGATCGCGCCCGTAGAGTCAGAACTACCATCGTCGATAATCAGGTATTCGATCTCGTCTATGCCAGCGATGGACCGTGGCAATGCCGCGAGTGTTTCGGCCAGCTGGTCGGCCTCATTAAGCGCTGGTATCTGGATGATTAACCTGGTCATCGATTTGTCATAGCTCGTGGTGCGCCTTGGCCCAAAGCAAGAAGCAAGGCCCTCAACCAACGTGTGAGCTGTTACCTCCTACTCCTTTGGCCTCGCTGATACCAGTGAGTACTAGTTACGGTCATAGATAGGTGTCACCACCCCACCCATCGCGCTGCTCATGCGTTCTCGAATCAGTTGGGCAATGGATCGGTAAAGATGACGGACCGGGCTGTTCTGCCGGTATACCAGCGCGTGCTCCCGATAAATCGAAGCCCCCTCAATTGCGATGACATCGAGTTCCTCGGGACGGTGGATTTCTGATCGAATATAGAGCGCCGGTAAAAAGGCGACTCCCATTCCCATCACCACCATCTGCCTGAGAGTGTCAAGGCTAGTACCCTCATAGTCTCGGTTTAACTGGGCACCGGTGCGTTCACAGATTCGCTGCACTTCCTGGTGCAGCTGATGGCGTTCGTCCAGCCCCATGATACTCATGCCTGCAAGGTGTTCCTCTCGAAAGTGGCCATCCTTGGCGAGCCCGGCTTCCTTGGGTGCAACAAGCATCAGCGGTTCACGAAACAGAACGTCAACGTTCAAGTTTTCGCCACGCAGGGGCAACGGCAAAAGCGCGAGGTCGTAGCGGCCGTCCAGCACGCCGTTTTCCAACTGACTTGGTGGCTCTTCGCGCACATATAGCTTCAAGCGATCAAACTTCTCATGAATGCTCGGAACAATGTTGGGTAGCAGATAGGGTCCAAGCGTTGGCGGCACGCCTAGTCGATGGGTGGTTGCAGCGGTATCCGAAAGCGTATTCGCAAGCGCTTCCAGCTCGCGCCACTGGGCGATGAGTTGCTTGGCCACCGGGAGGAGTTGACGCCCTGCCGGCGTGAGCTGGGTCAGCCGTCGACTGCGCTCCAGAAGCGTAACGCCCAGACTTTTTTCGAGCGTTGCGAGCTGCGTAGAGAGTGTAGGTTGTGCGATTCCAAGTCGATCAGCCGCGCTGCGGATCGATTGGGTTTCTGCAACCGCTTGAAAATATTGGATTTGTTTGAGGGTTGCGATGAGACTGCTGCTCCTTCGCTGTATAGCTAAAAACTATAACAAAAAAGGTTTGGTTCTGTTTCTACTTCTCTGCACAAGCGTCATATTGAAGTCAACGGGGGTATTCGTACTGAGTCTGCTAGCCGGCAGTGCTCAGTGCGATGCGCACAAATATTCAAGCGCCGGATTCGAACTAACTGTTTGGACTCTTGTTCGGCCATCGCGGCAACTGCCAGGTCACTAGTAATGAGCGTGATGAGAGATGTTCTTAAATTCGATTTGAGTCACCTGCGGGGCGATATTTATGGGGGGCTCACAGCGGGTGTCGTGGCTATCCCTCTGGCCCTGGCATTCGGCGTGGCCTCTGGGCTCGGCCCCATGGCTGGTATGTATGGAGCAATTTTCGTCGGTTTCTTCGCTGCACTATTCGGCGGCACACCGACGAATGTCTCCGGCCCGACCGGGCCGATGGTCGTTGTATTAGCAGGACTGTTCGCAAGCCTCTCCGGCGACGTGAATCTGATCTTGACAGCCGTTGTGCTGGCCGGCTTGTTCCAGGTCGCCTTTGGTCTCTTCGGTGTAGGACAGTACATTCGACTCGTGCCTTACCCGGTCGTTTCGGGCTTTATGAGCGGCATCGGTGTGATCATCATCATCCTGCAGTTCGATGCCTTTTTCGGTCATGAGTCACCATCGGGCACCTTGCCGCACCTCCAGTACATTCCCACGGCGCTGGCTGACATCAATTTCGCCGCTCTGGCGGTAGGTCTTATAACACTGGTGGTGGCCTATAAGTGGCCGACTAAGTGGGGCGTATATGTGCCAGGTGCACTCGCGGCGCTGATTATTGGAACTCTGCTCAGCCTGGGTTTACCCGCGATGCCGATCCTGGGAGACATACCCTCGGGCATACCGCAGTTTCACATGCCAGTGTTCGAGCAGTCAGCGATGATGCTGGTCATGGAGGCCGCTTTTATTCTGGCGGTCCTGGGATCCATTGACAGCCTGCTTACTTCCCTGGTCGCCGACAACATGACCCGGACCCGTCACGACTCCAACAAAGAGCTGGTCGGGCAGGGCGTCGGCAACGCTGTCGCCGGTATGTTCGGAGGTATCGCAGGCGCGGGCGCCACAATGCGTACCGTGATCAATATCCGTTCCGGTGGTGTGACCCGACTGAGCGGTATGATCCATTCGGTAGTGCTGATGGCGATTGTGCTCGGCGTCGGGTCTGTTGCATCCGTGATACCGCATGCAGCGCTCGCCGGGGTATTGGTCAAGGTTGGCATGGACATTATCGACTTCAGCTATCTCAAGCGCGCCCATCGAGGCCCGCGCTGGGATCTTTTGCTGATGGCTCTGGTGCTTGGTTTGACAGTCTTTGTGGACCTGATCACCGCTGTTGGCGCAGGCGTCGTTCTGGCCGCACTGGCCTACGTGAAGCAGGTAGCAAAGATCCAGCTCGACGAATTGCAGTCTCGCCCTCTGTCGCAGACTTCACCCGAAGAGCAGGCCATGCTCGATAAGCTCGGCAACCAAATTACCATGTTCGAGTTCTATGGCCCGCTCAGTTTTGGAGCCGCGGCTGACGTCGGGCACCACGTGCGTGAACGTTACAAGGATGCGACGCGTTCGATCCTGCTGGATTTCCAGCGCGTTCCTTTCATCGATGTATCGGCTGCGAGGGCGGTAGAGACCATCGCCGGCGATGCCGAAAAGGCGGGCAAGCAGGTTCTCATCTGCGGCATGTCCGAAGCGGTCAGAGACACTCTTGTAAGTCTGGGGGCAGATGACGCAATTCCAGCCGAAGCTTATTTCGAGACTCGTAAGCTCGCCCTGGAGTCATTGGTTCAGCGGTCCGAAAACAGTGCGCCGAAGCTGCATCCGCGCGCTGTACCAGCGGTAGCTGTCTGACTTACGGGACACAGGTCATAGGAAATTGACAGAAAAAATGGAGAAGAAAATGCATAACCAAGATGTGGCTGAACTCTTTGGCAACTGGAACGCCGCGCTCGCGACCGGCAATCCCGACAACGTCGTAAAGCTGTACGCCAAGGACGCAGTGCTGCTACCGACCGTATCGAATAAGGTACGTCACAATCACGATGAGATCCGCGACTACTTTGTGGCGTTCCTCGCTAAGCGGCCTCAGGGCGAGATCGATGAGTCGAATATTCGCTTTCTCGCCGAAGACCTGGTGATCAACTCAGGCGTTTACACGTTTACTTTCGGGGATCAATCTCAGGTTACTGCTCGCTTTACCTACCTGTATCGCAAGATCGACGATCAGTGGAAGATTGTGGAGCATCACAGTTCAGCCATGCCGGAGACGGTCGCAGCGGCAGAGGACGCAGTACAGGCCGCCTAGCGCTGCCTGAGGCAGGACACCAGGGAGCCTCCGAATACGTCCAGAGGTTCCCTAGACTCAAGTCGGGTAAATGGGGGCGAGCTGTCTTTTACTGCCCGCCCCCGTAATCTCCCTGGCCAGTCTCGGTACCAGGTAGCCGGGCCGTAATTCGGCGAGCTCTCCAATAATTCTACGTGCCTCGTCTTCCTCAACCTCAAAATGCGCCGCTCCTGACACCCGGTCCAACAGGTGGATGTAGTAGGGCAGCGCGCCGGCGTCGAATAGTCTGTCGCTGAGTTGAGCTAGAACAGCGGCACTGTCGTTGACCTTTGCTAACATTACCGACTGATTCAAAACCGTGATTCCACGGTCGTGCATCCGTCGAATGGCCTGTTTGACCTGCGCATCGATCTCCTGATGATGGTTGCTGTGTAGTACTACAACTACCTTGTTTACCTGTCCGCAAAGCGCATCCAGTAGCTGCTCGGTGACGCGATCCGGGATAACAATCGGTAGCCTGCTGTGGATGCGAAGCGTCACATCTGGTCGGCTACCGACTTGCCGGGCAATTTTTTCAAGCTGCGAATCAGGTAGGATAAGCGGGTCTCCACCGCTCAGTATGAGTTCTTTTAGTTCGTCGTTCTCTAGCAGCTGATTCAGCGTCGCTTGCCTTTGCTGGCTCGACTGACGCTGTTCTACATAGGGGTAGTGCCGCCTGAAGCAATAGCGACAGTTGATCGCGCACTGCCCCGTCACAACCACTAGGGCGCGTCCTGAGTACTTCTGCAGTACCGCGCTTGCGTTCCCGGATTCGGCGTTTTTCCCGGCGTAGTACTGCACTTCACCTACCGGATCCGTACTGAATCCTTCTGCATCGTTGAGCTCTTCGACGCTGGCTAGAACTTGACGAAGGAGCGGGTCCTCCGGATCGCCGCGTTTGATCCTCTGGACATACGCTTTGGGTACGAGCAGGGGGAAGCTCTCTTGCGCATCCAGGGAATACGGCAGATCGCGTAGATCGATGCCAAGCGCGTGGGCGAGTGCGAGAGGCGTTCGAATCGCATCTCTAAGCTGGGTTTGCCATGATCCTCGGGGTCGTTCGTGTTGATCGGAACTGGGCGGACTATCGTTTTCCCTATGCGTGCCGCCCTGCGATCCTGAGCCTTCGACGCAGGAAGGCGCTGGGTCGATGCCGGAGATGCCGCCCGACGTCGCGATCAATCTATTCATGTGCTTGCTCGTCTATCAGCGCGCAAGGTATCCGGCGCTATTTTTCTCTTGGATTCACGGTCAGCTCAGGCTTGCCCCACTCTTTTTGCCCACTTTCTTACTTAGGCCACTTTACTTGGCAGATGTCCTTTGAACAGGCTTTTATACGGATGCCTCTCAAGCAATCGCGCGCATGACGTAAGCTGCATCAGCAACGAGTCTACCCGGTTTGCCTATAAGATCGGTTAGAAGATTTGCGCAGCAGCGCGTACGATGTTCGTCCCTAATTTCTCTTCAGGTCTATGTCTCGCTGGGTTTAAGGAGCCATTGAGCTACGCATTCGCCTATCCGCGTTTACCAACCGCTGATCGCTTCAAGCAGCGGTTGGCGAAATCGTATTTGCCGTGATCAGTAGCTCTTCTGAATAGCACATCAAGAAGGATGCGACTCACGTGGATGACGAACTTATCAGCTGGCTGAAAGAGCATCGGATTGCAGAAGTCGAGTGCGTGGTGCCCGACCTTACCGGCAACGCCAGAGGCAAGTTCATTCCTGCTCATCAGTTCGTGACTCAGGGTAATCCCAGACTTCCCGAGGGTATTTTGATTCAAACCGTTACCGGTGAGTTCAGCGACATTCATTGGGAACTAGTAGAGCCCACGGACACCGACATGCTGCTGAGCCCCGCATCCGGGACGCCGCGGGTCGTTCCCTGGGCGCGCGAACCCACTGCGCAGATTATTCATGACTGCTACACCCAAGCTGGAGAACTCCATCCATTGGCTTCGCGCTCTGTGCTTAAGCGCGTTCTCGAAGCTTACTCCGATATGGGACTTACGCCGGTCGTGGCGCCGGAAGTGGAGTTCTATCTGGTGGCGCGCAATGAGGATGCGGATAACGAACTTGAGCCACCAGTAGGCCGTAGCGGGCGTCGTGAGACCGCCCGTCTTTCCTACAGTATGGACGCGGTCGCCGAGTTCGAGAGCTTCGTTGAGGATATGTACGGCTATGCCGAAGCACAGAGGCTTGATGTCGACACGCTTATCCATGAGCAAGGCGCGGCCCAGATGGAGATCAATTTTTTGCACGGAGATCCGCTGGCTCTGGCGGATCAGGTATTCCTGTTCAAGCGCACCGTCCGAGAGACAGCCCTGAAGCACGGTGTGTATGCCACGTTCATGGCCAAGCCTATGCAGGGAGAGCCGGGGTCGGCGCTGCACATTCACCAGAGTATCTTGGACGCCGATGGGAGAAATATCTTCAGCACAGCCGACGGCGGGCACAGCGCTGCTTTCATGGGGTACATCGGCGGACTCCAACGCTACACACCAGAACTCATCAGCCTCTATGCACCCAATGTGAATTCGTACCGCAGGCTCGCCCCCGAAATATCAGCACCCATAAACCTCAACTGGGGCCTGGACAACCGCACCGTCGCATTTCGTGTTCCTCAAAGTTCGGCGAGCGCTACCCGGGTAGAGAACCGATTTCCCGGTGCGGACGCCAATCCTTATCTAGCTCTTGCTGCCAGTCTGGCAAGCGGCCTGTTGGGAATGCGGGAAGGACTGGTCCCTTCTGAGCCGCATCTTGGGACGGCGAATGAGGATGAAGTACAGGTGGCTCGAAGCCTCGAAGAAGCGCTGCGTAAGCTGCAGAATTCAGACGCTCTTTGCGAACTCTTCGGCGAGCGTTTTTTGCGGGCCTACGCGGCGGTTAAGCTTGATGAGTTTGAAGAGTTCAATCGCGTGATCTCGTCCTGGGAACGCGAGCATCTATTGCTTCAGGTCTGAAGATGAGTAAGGCCCATGCGACGAGCGTTCACTGGTTTTCCCTGGTCAAGTACCTGACGTACGGCCTACTCCTGGCCAACGTTTATCTGTTTCTTCAGGAAGAGCTGGGGTCCCTTGCGCATACCTCTACCGGGTCTTTGTCACTCACCGATTTCGTTCAGGTTTTCGCGCAGACAATCGATACGGCTGCCTGGGTAATTCTGCTCCTCTTGTTTGAGCTTGAGACATCAATTCTGGACGATGAGCAGCTTACCCCCGGCATTACGCGTCTGATTCACGGAACTCGTCTGGTGTGCGGCGCGGCGATTGTTTGGGCGTTTCTCGGTTATGGAGCTGAACTTACTACGTTGTACAGCACTTATGCTCTCGACGCGTGGGATGCGTGCTCCCACGTAGCAGAGCAGTGGTCGATTTTGCTCCGGCTGGATGATTATGAACCGCTTACGGCAACAAACTGCGCATCGCTCGGCGATACTCTGGCGCGCGTCAGTGATTATCGGGTCGTCGCGCAGCCTGAAGGCTTGCGCATAACCCGGCAGCTGGCTTGGGCCGACTTTATCAACTCGGGTACCTGGATACAGGTGGTTTTGCTCCTGGAGATTGAGGTGCGTCTGCAGGAGTCGGGGCGACTGTCAAACACCCTCATGCGCGGGGCACTCAAGGTTAAGTATCTGCTTTATGGGATCCTATTCGCGGCGGCTGTTTACTGGGGGTTTGAAGGCAAGTTCCTGGATTTTTGGGATGCCTCACTTTGGCTTTTCGCATTCATCTTTATCGAACTGAACATATTCGAATGGCAACAGTCCTCGGAAGCCCCTCTAAAAAAGCAGACTGCTAGCTAGCCCGAACAAGCGTCCTGTCTGTTCAATTCATCGAGTTATTGAGGCGCTTTTTCGCACCTGACTGCGCCTTTGCAATTCAAGAAGGCGTGTCCAGAAGGCAAGTCGAATACCAGCCACGAAAAAAAGCTCGAAATTTTCTCAATGAACTAATCAGACATCGCGCTAGCAGACTCTTCTGGCGCCACCGAATGGTGATCGCCCCGCCACTTGGCCAAAGCTCTTCACTCAAGCTAGGGCAGAGGGTGCCTGGAACCAGGTGCGAGAAGAGTGCATTCCGTCCTTGCGTGCACTACCACATGGCGGAGGGCTGATGATTGGCTGCGCGTCAGGATGGCCTAGAAGTCATCAAACTCCAGATCATCATCACCCAGTTCCTCGCGTAGTCGAATCTCTTCGATGCGTCGCTCTGCTCGGCGGCGTTTCTCGGCGAGTTCATGCTTTTGCAAAGCGTCGTGCTTTTGAGAGAAGTCGCGAGCCTGGGCACTAGACCCCAGTGCATCGGTCGATGCTGAATTCAGATCATCGTAGGTGTCCTCCGAAAAGTCCCCCAGCGCCGGTTCGTAAAAATCGTCTGGCGCATCATTTCCGGTTTCTTGACTGCGATTTCCCATTCATCACCTCCTGATGATAACGGGCCAATCAACACGCCTAATATCAGACAGAATTTCGGGGGCGTCAACAAGTATCAATAGCGCTCTTTCGAGGCTAGAAAGAAGACGGGGCCTCGCTCTTCATCCATGAAGGTGCTGCCGCGCGTCCGTGCGCAAATGGAAAAGATCGCAGCCGAGGCAGGCCCGCCTAGCATCGAAGGCAGTCGATGCATCCGGTTTTTGCAACGGGTGTGCCAGGATCCTTGGGTAGAGTCTGCTTTAGGAAAACTCCAACCTTTTCAGTTGTTTAGGTTTGAGGTCGTTTTAAGTTGGAAAACAGATGGGCAACTTGGACGCGGTTGGACGTGTTCGGCTCATAAAAAAACGTCGTGCCAAAACTCACTGTTCAAGAATAAATCTTTTGATGCTAAGAGCGACAGAGTCAGCGCTACCCTGCTCGGCCGATACTGTAATGTCCGCGTAGCGTTCATACCTGGGTGTGCGCTCAGCATAAATATCTTCGAAGCTCAATGCCGAATCGCTGGCTATTCCACGCTCCGGGTTACGCGCAACACGCTCTCGAAGTGTTTCTAAGCCCGCTTTGAGGTACACGATTCTGCCGGCGCCTCTCAGTCGTTGCATGGCTTTGTCGCTGTAAACAACACTGCCGCCGGTCGCGATGACCTGCCCCGCTAGCGACACCGACATCACGACCTCCTCCTCGATCTTACGGAGGCGAAGATATCCCTCAGTTTCGAGAATATCCTGCAAGGTTCGCTCCTCACGCGCCTGAATATGCAGGTCCGTATCACTAAAGCCGAGCCCGAGCTGCTTTGCTAGTAAGACCCCGACGGTACTCTTTCCCGCCCCGGGCATCCCGATAAGACTCACGGTTCGTTCGATGTCAGTCACTGTTTTTAACGCTCATGCTAAAGTCGCCGCCCCTATCGCCTGACGCGCATCTTATGGACCTTTTGAAAACTAAACTACACGCTCTTCACCAGGAACTCGGGGCCAAGATGGTGCCCTTTGCGGGCTATGAGATGCCTGTGCAATACCCGGCGGGTTTGCTTGAGGAACATAAGCATACTCGAACGCAGGCCGGGCTGTTTGACGTGTCGCACATGGGGCAGTTTGTACTGGAAGGGCCTGGCATCACCGAAGTGCTAGAGCGGTTAGTACCCGTAGATCTTCAGAACTTGGGTAACGACAGAATGACCTATGCACTGTTGATGAATGAGCAGGGCGGGGTACGCGATGACCTCATGATCACCCGTCTCGGTGCGGAGCGCTTCCTCATTGTCGCCAACGCTGCTTGCAAAAATGAAGACCGAGAGTGGATTGAGGCTCACCTTTCGTCAGAACAATCGCTCCGGGAGCTTCGTGATCACGGACTGCTCGCTGTGCAGGGGCCCGCGTCCCGAGCGATACTGGGTGAGCTGCTCCCCAAGTTGCAGGCGCTACCTTTCATGCACGCTACGCGCTGCGATCTTGATGGTATTGACATCTATGCGAGTTGTTCCGGCTATACCGGTGAAGACGGATATGAGCTGTCTATCGCACCTGAACACACCGAGAGCGTCGCCAGGCGCCTACTGGAATTTCGAGAGCTGGAGCCAGTCGGGCTCGGTGCGCGTGATTCGCTTCGCTTGGAGGTTGGCCTGTGTCTCTACGGACACGAGTTGGCCGACGACATCTCACCGATCGAGGCGAAGCTTCTGTGGTCGATATCACCCGCGAGGCGGCCCAACGGGGTTAGAGCGGGAAGCTATCCCGGTGCAGATGTCGTGGCAGCGCAAATCAAAGACGGTGTGAACCGCGTTCGGGTCGGTCTGGTGGCGCAGGGTAAGCGTCCACTTCGCGATGGGCAGGTGCTGAAGAGCTCTTCCGGCGAACCCATCGGTCAAATAAGTTCCGGAGCCTTCTCTCCGGCACTCGAGGCGCCCGTCGCCATGGGCTTTATTGATGCTGACATGGCGAAGCCGGGTACGGAGCTGCTTGCCGAGATACGCGGTAAGCAGTACCCAGTGACTGTGGAAAAACTACCTTTGGTTTCGCAGCGCTATTTCAGAGGTTGACTCGGCGGTTGTATCTACAGGAGACGAAAGACTCGGCCCGGCGACGCAATCGTCCGGGTGATTAGTTTGCCCAGTCCCGCTCTGCCTTGAACTGTTGCCGCAAATAGTCCATCTGATCTGCAAGGATTCGGTCTTTAGCGAGAAAGTGCCATTCGAAGGGGTTTGGACGAAAGGGGACTGCCAGCAGCGGCATGTTTGCCTCTTCCGGAGTCCGGTTGTCTTTTTTCCAGTTGCAGCGTTTGCAGGCTGCGACAACGTTCTCCCAACGATCCGTTCCACCCCGCGAGATCGGTAGTACGTGGTCCCTGGTAAGCTCGGATCTTGGAAACTGTTCCCCGCAGTACAAACAACGATGGTCGTCGCGGCGAAACAGCGTGCGGTTGCAAAGTGGTGGAGAGAAATTCTGAACGATGCGCCCTTCGAGAGCGACTATGGGCTGCAGGTCAATGCGAGAGCGCACGCCGGAGACACGCTGGATTCCTCCAAACACTGGAGGCAAAGTGTCGCCGATACCGTATACGACATCGCCGCGTGCATAGGCAGAGACAGCTTCCTTGAGACTCAGCCATCCTCGGGGCTGACCGGCAAGGTCGAGCTTAAGAATCGCTTGCATGCGCTCCCACTCACAACAAGTGGCTTTAAGCTACTGCAATAAAACCCGGTGCACAATCCCCGCTCAGCTCCAACTGCTACCAAATAAAATGGACAAATCGAGGCGAAGTTTCACAGCGGTAGAACATTGATGTGCTAGCAGCCACAGCTGCCGAATTCCTGCCTTCCTTCGGAAGCTGTACCGGATCACTTAAAAGAGTAGCGGACAACTCAGGAGGAGAGGTTCTGAATCGAGCTTCGCTGCTCTTCGCGCGTGTTCCTGTGCTCGTCAGCACTTTTGTCGTCCGATTTTCTGTTTTCTGACTCAGAAGGCTTCCAAACCAGCGCGATGAGCCTGGGAGGCGAGTCGCCCTCTTCTACTTTCTCACTACTGTCGAGAACTCGAAGTTTGCTCTTCTCATCCAGTGAGAATAACGGAAGCACGGATACAGCGTTTTGCTTCTTGTATTGCGCAAGAGTCAGTTCCTGGGACAGTTTTACCGTTTTAATCTGTGCTCCCTGGGCGAGGAGGCTGGCAAGTTTCTTGTAGCTTGCGTCCGCACCGAACAATCGAGGTGGAGCGTAGTCGTCGTTCAGCTTGTATCGTTCTGACTCATCGTTGTCCTCGCTGTTTCGAAGACTGAACACACGTTGTGGGCCGAAATCGTGGCGAAACTTCATGCACGCCAGCGTGTTCCAGCGGGAGCGACGGCTTACGGCAAACAGCCGCCCGATTCCCACGAGATCTAGAAACTGATCGGCATGGGAAGAGAGCGGGTCTCCGTAATACACGTCGAGGCCGGCCATGCGGGCTGTTCGAATCTCCTCGTAAGAGGTGTCAGTCAGTTTGACCGGGAACCCGTGAACTTTAAGTGCAGATGCAAGTTCACGAGCCACAGTGTTCGCCCCGACAAACAAGACTCCGTTCGCTTCGGCCTCAGCGAGACCCAGGTACTTGGTGACTGCTCGGGCGGTAACGCTCTGGAGTAAAACCGTCGCAATAATCACTAGAAAGGTAAGCGCCACCAGCACAGATGCACCGCTCTGACCTGCTTCTTCCAGCCGGAGTGCAAACAGTGAGGAGACGGCGGCAGCGACGATACCTCGCGGAGCCACCCAGGCAATCAGCGTTTTTTGTTGCCAGCTGTACCCGCTGCCGATGGTCGACAGCCAGACGACGACTGGGCGCGCCAGCAGTACGATCAGCAGCACTAGGGCTCCCTGCCAACCTGTGTCAAGGATGTCGCCTGGATGTACACGGGCCCCCAGAACAATAAACAGCACTGAGATGATGATGATTGAGAGGCTCTCTTTGAAACTGAGAATCTCCCGCACGGCGATCTCTTTCATGTTGCCCAGCCACACGCCCATTATGGTGACCGCTAATAATCCGGATTCGTGGGCTAGCGCATCGCTACCCGAGAACGTCAGCACAACCCAGGCGAGCGTAAGTACATTAAGCAGGTACTCCGGTACCCAGTGACGCCGAAGCACCTGGCCAAGACTCCAGGCACCTGCCACCCCGGTGACCGTTCCCGCCGCTACGCTCGTCGCAAACAGTCCGAGGGAACTCTGTCCGCTCAGCAGATACTGAAAGACCAGCACTGCAAGAAGAGCTCCGACCGGATCAATCAGGATCCCCTCCCAGCGCAGCACCTGACTGACTGAGTTCTCCGCACGCATCGTGCGCAGGAGCGGGTTAATCACCGTTGGGCCGGTGACAATGACCAAAGCGGCAAATAGCATCGAAAGCTCGCCGGGCAAACCGGCGATAAAGTGCGTGCCCACCGCAATGAGCAGCCAGTTGAGAAGAGCTCCCCAACTCACCAGGTTGCTCACCGCTGAACCGTGTCCTCGCAAGTCGCGGAAACGCAGCGTCATACCGCCCTCGAAGAGCACCAGAGCAACGCCCAGCGACACCATGGGGAACAGAATGGGCCCAAACATCTCATCTGGCTCTAGGAGACCGGTTACCGGTCCTGCAAGAATTCCGAGCACAAGCAGCGGCAGGATAGACGGCAGTTTAAGACGCCACGCCAACCACTGGGCGCCGACACCGAGCACCAGCACCGCCGCCATGGTGTGAAGCAAGTTTTCAGTCATGGCTCGTCAGGTTTCAGGCCGATGGCGATAGCGCGCTGCGGACCAGGTCCGGGACTGGCATCGGCTTTCGGGTCTGGGGGTCCACGAACACCTGGACGAAGCTGCCTCGCACGAGAGTTTGTTCGTCGCTGACTCGGGTGAGATCAAAGCTAAGCTTGGCACTCGTGTTTCCCACGGATTCGTAGCGAACGTCAACACGAACGTCATCGCCCCCGCGGCATTCGTGCACGAAGTCGCAGTTTGCGTTGGCCGTGAACACAAAGCAGGTCATGTCTTCGGGCCGACTCCAGTCAAATCCAAGGGTTTTCATGAAGTTGCCGGTGACCTCATCGGCAAAAACGAGGTAGTTGGCAAAAAACATATGGCCCTGTGCATCGGTATCGCGATAACGAACGCGCATCACTTCGCTGTAAGTTGCGGATGCGGCGGAACTGCCGTCGGTGGATGCTGAGCTGGCCATCGATACTCCAACATTATCAAATGGCACACCCTAGCAGGCTGTCGGAACAAAGGCATCGCCGCGCCACACGAGAATTCATGGGTGCAAGGTAGATCCGTCGCGGCGTATAGCCGCTGCGCCTACGTGCAGACTCCCTGGGTGAGGGCCCGATTCCTGCTTTTTTTACAGCGCCTTATGCCAAATTCGATGAATCGCTACTCCTGGGTATTGTCGACGGGCCCTCTCGCGACGGCCGTGAAGAACAGTCTCGGAAGTACCAGCAGCACATTGCCGTCCGCTCGTACCTCATAGTGCGCTTGTAGTGCGTCGATGTAGTCGGCCATAAAGCGCGTCCGAAGATGCGCGGGCAGGGAATCGAGGTATGGTTTCAGACCGGTAGTTTCGAACCACTGGGCAATCGCTTCAACACCGGGAAGGACGTGATAATAGTTCGTCTCCCACGTCCGGACTCTTGCGCCGGCATGGGTCAGCAAGTCGTAGTATTCGGCGGTAGAAAGCAGCGGCGCTCTGGTCTGTGCTTCGAAGTCGATACAGGTTGAATAGGGCGCGCTTCTTGCCACCTCGCGCATGCTTCGATGACTGGGTTCATTTAGATTGTTGGGCATCTGCACAGCGAGAATACCTCCGGGAGTGAGCCAGCGGACGGCTTGAGCAAGCAACGGGCCGTGCTCGGGCACCCATTGAACTGAGGCGTTAGCCACAATGATGTCCTGGGCGACTTCAGGAGTGAACGACTCCATAGATGCGCACAGCAAATTCGCCTTACTTAGGCGCTCGGACGCGATCTTCAGCATCGATTCCGACTTATCGATTGCTGTTAGTTTCGTCGATGGCCAGCGCGCGCGCATGATCGCGCTGGACAAGCCCGTCCCGCAGCCGAGATCGAGCATATGATCTGGATTTTTATAGTCGATACCGGCGATCAGGTCCCGCGCCGCGACAGCGCGTTCATCTGAAAAGCGTTCGTAGAGCTCTGCGTTCCAGTCGCTCATTGAGATTTCTCTGCGTTCGTATCACCAGCTAAATGAAATCGAAACCGCCCGCGACTGCATGTGCGCTCGCTGCTACTGGTTTGCTTAAAGTGATTCATGGCTTGCTTCCCCTCGGTGGTCGGCGTCCAAGTATTACGATCAAAATTCCTCCGAGTACAAGAACAGAAGAAACCACCAGACGGAGAGATACGGACTCACTGGCGAACAGTACACCGCCCAGCGCGGCAATCACGGGTACGGTGAGTTGCAGTACTCCGGCCTCGATTTCCGAAAGTGCCGGCAGAGCCGTGTACCAGAAAACATAGCCGATGCCCGAAGTAAGTCCGCCCGATAGACCTGCCAGTATCAGGCCTACGGTCGACAGTTGAACATCGGACAAGAAAAACAGGCTCAACGCTGCTGCAAGCGGCACAGCTGCAGTGAAATTGTCACCCGTGTCTGCAATGGGATTCGTCGATCCGCGACCCGCCAGTGAATATAGGCCCCATGCCAGACCCGCCATGCTCATCAGAACGAGCCCGAGAATCGATGGCTGGGTCACTCCTGGCGCCATCAGATACGCCAGACCCGCGAACGCCACCGCGGTGCCGAGGTACTCTTTTGCACTTAGATGTTTGCCTCGGGCGAGACTGGCGCCGATCATTGTGATTTGCACCGCTGCGAATAATAGAAGTGCGCCCGTGCCAGTGTCGAGATACTGATATGCGAAGGAGAAAGCAGCCGCATAAATAAAGAGAAGCAAGCCGTTCTTCCAGCTTCGGTTACGGCGGGCGCGATCGCGTTTGTTTGTGCCCACAAAAATCAGGATGCTTAGGGTCAGCGCGCCACAGATAAGCCTGACGGTAGTGAAGCTAGCTGCATCGATTGCGTAGTCGCTCAGGGCCAGGCGACAAAGGATTGAATTGCCGGCAAAGGCGCTCAGCGCCAGAACAGTAAATAGCAGAGTCTTGGGTGCCGCAGCGATCACTCAACAGAAGCCATCTAATCTCAGAGCCGAATCATCTTATTACAGCTGAAGTCGCAATCAGCCGCTAATATCCTATGGTCTGGTGCTTATTGGCAGTTGTCATCAGCAGCGCTGTTACCATCGATGAACGAACGACCAGGAAGATTCAGCCGGCGTGGGCAATCAGCAGACAAGCGGAAAAAAACACAGAGCCGTTGCTTCGGGCGACGGTAGCGGGGACAGTGTGGGCGAAAAGCTCCACTCCGCTGCGCCTGTCTCTGATCCGGTGCGCCCCACAGTTGTCGATACGCGGGACGACCCCGAACTTGAGAACGACACTCTGCTCTCCTGCCTGTTGGCGGTTACGCGCCATCATCGGCTTGCGGCTACTCGCGAGTCTTTGTTGACCGGTCTGCCCGTCGGTGCGATGGGCCTTACACCGGACTTGCTGGTTCGTGCGGCTGAGCGCGCCAATTTGAGTGCAAGGCTCACCAAGCTCAGGCTCAATAGGATTCCCAGCGCCGTGTGCCCGGTCATACTCCTTCTGGAGGAAGACACAGCTTGCGTATTTTTTGGATGTGCTGAGGATGGGCAAGCGAAGGTGAGCTACCCGGATCTTGTGGATGAGGTAGTCCACGAGCCTTTGGACGGCCTGCTGAGTCGCTACACTGGTATGGCGCTGCTTGCGAGGCCTCGCTTTAACCTGGACGATCGTGTGACGCCAGCGCCCGGGCCCACCCAGCAAAGCGGCCACTGGTTCTGGACCGCGATGCGCGGCCAGCTACCCGTGTATCGCGACGTTCTACTGGCAGCCGGGCTCGTAAACCTGTTCGCAATTGCCCTTCCTCTGTTTACGATGAATGTTTATGACCGCGTGGTCCCCAACGCGGCTTTCGAGACGCTGTGGGTGCTCGCCGCCGGCATGCTCATCGTGCTGCTGAGCGATCTTCTGCTGCGGTCGTTGCGAAGCTACTTTGTTGATCTTGCTGGCCGTCGAGTCGATATAGATTTGTCGGCACAGATCATGGAACAGACCTTGGCGATGCGCCTCGAACACCGACCGCGTTCCGTGGGCTCGTTCGCAGTCAACCTGCGATCTTTTGAAACTCTGCGTGATTTTATTGCATCTGCGTCGGTCACCAGCATCATCGATCTGCCGTTTGCTCTGCTATTTTTTGCAGTAATCGCCTGGATTGCCTGGCCAGTGCTGGTGCCGGTGCTGCTTGGAATCGCCCTCCTGGTTGGTTTTGCGCTGATTATGCGTCCACGGCTGCAGCGATTAACCGAGAGCGCCCACCAGGCCGGTGCACTACGTAACGCCACGCTGATCGAAAGCCTCACGGGTGTCGAGACTTTAAAATCGATGGCGGCCGAGTCCGTCATGCAACGCAAATGGGAAGAGGCTACCCGGTTTCTTGCAGGTATCACGGTGCGTATGCGTTTGACTTCGGCCTCCGTTACCCACGCTACGCTCTGGTGTCAGCAGGCTGTCTCCGTGTGCGTCATCATTACCGGCGTCTACCTGATCGCGGATGGCGGTTTGACAATGGGTGGGCTTATCGCAACTACCATGCTGGCTTCCCGTTCGGTGACACCTTTCGGCCAGATTGCAGGGCTGATCACTCAGTATCACAACGCGAGGATCGCTCTTACTTCGCTCGACGACCTGTTTGCCACACCCACTGAGCATCATCCAGACGGAGCGTTTTTGTCGCGCGAGAGTTTTGCCGGAGCGATTGAATTCAAGAATGTGTCATTCGCCTATCCCGGTGCCGAGACGCCTGCCCTTCGCGATGTTTCGTTTCGGATTGAAGCCGGTGAACGGGTAGCGATTCTCGGCCGAATCGGCTCTGGCAAGTCGACAGTACAAAAGCTTGCTATGGGTTTGTACCAACCCGTAGAAGGCGCAGTGGTGATCGATGGCATCGATATTCGTCAGCTTGAGCCTCGCGAGTACCGCCGAGCCATCGGATTCGTGCCACAAGATGCGACCCTGTTTCACGGCACGCTACGGGACAACATTGTGCTGGCGCACAGCGGTTTAACGGACTCTGCACTGGTGACCGCGGTCAAGCGATCGGGACTTGAGGAGTTTGTAAACCGCCATCCCAAGGGCTTCGATATGCCGATCAGTGAACGTGGTGATTCCGTGTCTGGCGGGCAGCGCCGATGCATCGCGCTGGCCCGCGCACTGGTCTACGAGCCGCAGATTCTCATGCTGGATGAACCTACAGGTTCCATGGACAACTCAACAGAACGAGAAGTACTTGCGCACCTTCGGGATTACGTTGAGCAGCGTACTTTGTTGGTTGTGACACATCGCAATTCTGTGCTTCCTTTGGTTGATCGCATCATCGTGCTTGATAACGGCCGGGTCGTTGCTGACGGGCCTCGCGATAGCGTGGTCGAAGCTCTTAAGCAGGGCCGAATCGGGAAGGCCCAGTGAACGATACGGGAGTCATTGCCGCCGATACCGCAACGGGTTCGATACCGCGAGGCTGGTCAGATCTCGCAGAACGGGCGGTCATCGAGCAGGAGCCGCTGCGCGCGCGAACGTTACTGTATGGGGTGTCTTTAGCAGTGGTCTGTCTGATTGCCTGGGCTGCTGTGGGTGAGGTGGATGAAGTTACTCGCGGTCAGGGAAAGGTGATTCCATCGCGGCAAGTTCAGATTCTTGGTTCCCAGGATGGCGGAATAATCCGCGAACTGCTCGTGCGCGAGGGCGATAAAGTTGAGCGAGGAGCACTCCTCTTGCGCCTTGATGAAACCCGCTCGCAGGCGAGTCTTGGCGAGAATCGCGCTGAATTGATTGGTTTGTCAGTGCGAGCCAGTCGTCTCCAGGCGGTGGTTGAGGGAACGCGGTTTGAGCCGACGACAGAGATGCGTGCCGCCGCGGCGGCAAGTGTTGAGCAGGAGCAAAGTCTGTTCGACTCAACTCTGGCCGAGATTCAAGTGCAACAGGAGATCGCCCGCGGCCAATTGGCCCAGCGCGGCGAGGAGCTCAGTGAGCTCAAAGCTCGGGAGGATCAGCTCGATACGGAGCGCGCTCTGGCGCAGCAGGAACTCGATGTCACCCGCCCGATGGTTCGCTCCGGTGCCGTTTCCCAAGTCGAGATTCTGCGTCTGGAGCGAGAACTTAATCGCGCCGTTGGCGAGCTTGCGCAAACGCGCGCGCAGATTAAACGGGTGCAGGCATCTATCAGCGAGGCCGAGGATCGCGTGCGCTCGGTAGGGCTTGAGTACGAGAATGATGCTCGTGAACAGCTCAATGAAACAACCATTCGCATCAACGCGCTGCGCGAACTTGGAGCGGGTCTTTCAGACCGGGTTCAGCAAACAAATGTCACGGCACCGGTACGCGGCACCGTAAAGCAGCTCTTTTACAACACGGTGGGTGGGGTTGTGCTCCCCGGGCGGGATATCATCGAACTTGTCCCGACAGACGACACCTTGTTGCTCGAGGTTCGGGTCCGCCCCCAGGACATTGCTTTCGTCGCACCTGGTCAGCTCGCAAACGTCAAAGTCACCGCCTATGACTTTGTCGTCTACGGTGGGTTGGAGGGTCGGGTGGAGACTATCGGCGCCGATACGGTGCTGGACGAGAATGAAGATCCCTACTATCAGGTCACGGTACGTACCAACCGCGTCGATTTTGGCCCCGACAACCCGATTATTCCAGGTATGACGGTTGAGGTTGATGTCATCACGGGTAAGAAAACTGTGCTCTCTTATCTGCTCAAGCCGGTGTTGCGTGCCCGACAGCGAGCGCTGTCTGAACACTGATGGATCACGTATTCGTCACACCCGCCGGCAGAGCGCTGCCGCGTTGGCGGGCGGCGTTCGAGAACCTGAGGGTTGTCGCTCATCCTGATCTTATCGAGGTTGAAGTTTCGCCTTCGGATTCGGCTGGGTCTCTGGAGGTTCTTTGCTGGATCGAACTGGATGCCTTGTCCGAAGTGTCCGCTACCCACGACCGCCCAAGCTCCGAAATACAGGTGCGATCGCTGGCCGACCGGGGATTTGCAGTCATCGCGTTGACTGGCACTCCTTGCGAACCCCAGGCCTTTAGCTGCCTCGCGATGGGTGCTCGCGGATACTGTCACGCGCAGGCTGCACCGGAGCTACTGAGAGATGTTGCCCAGGCAGTCACTCGCGGGAATTTGTGGATGCCCCCGGATCTGCTGGGACGCATCGCCACTTTGGCCCAGCGGATTGACACGCCATCAGCAGGTGCTCAAGCAGACCTGAGCGCGCTTACTCCGAGAGAAGAGCAGGCAGCGCTGCTCGTCGGTCGTGGTCTGAGTAATCGAGAAATCGCCGCCGCGATGGGTGTCAGTGAACGAACCGTGAAAGCGAATCTGACGATGACTTTCGAAAAGCTTGGTCTTCGCGATCGCGTCCAACTGGCACTTTACGTTAATCGTCTGCCCGTCCCCTAGCCCGCATCTCTCAAGACCCGCCCGTAGCACCTGATGCGGTAAATGTCGTGGGATAACGGGTTAACCTGTCCGCCTGGTTCTGCGTTCACAGTTCGCGGCGCAATCGCCCGTGTCATAAGTTCACCCTGCGAGTTGACGCAGTTCTCATCCTGGCCCCAGAGGCTGCTCCTGTCGTGATCCGCATCACGTTTGCTACGGCACTGCCCTTTAGTACGTAGTGGCCCGTGACGCACCCCGCCAAGATAAGGTCTAACAAAATATCGCGGCATAGATCGCTCTACGCCGCGATCGGTACAGAACACGGGGTTAACAAATGGCACAGGTTATTGGCACGGTCGAGAAACTGGTCGGTCGTGTATTCGCAAGAACGGTTGATGGTCAGCAGCGCGAGCTAAAGGTTGGTGACACGGTCTACGAAGGCGAAACCGTAATTACCGGCAGTGGGGCCGTGGTCGAGATTGTTACGGACACGCCACCATCGCTGGTGATCGCCAGCGACTCGCAACTACTACTGAACGATGAGGTGCTGAGCGAAAACCGCCCCGTACCCGAGTCCGCCTCGGTTGCCGAAGACACGGTAGCGGCCGTGGTTGAAGCCCTGGAAGAGGGCGGCGACATTCTGGAAGCGATCGATCCCGCGGCTGCTGGAGGTGGTCTTGAGAACCAGGGCAATACGTTCATCCGCCTCGGTCGAATCGGCTTTGGTCAGCCCGAATTCGAGCAGGTGATACCAACAGATACCCAGGCTCTACTCCAGCCAGCAACCCCGGTTCTTGATACCGACCTTCAGACTCTGCTTCCCGAGTCGAATGATCTTCCTCCGGATGCGGTCGACGATGAGTTCACAACTCCGTTTGGAGGAGTTTTAACCGACAGCCTGCTGGGTAATGATTCCGACCCGGAGGGAAGTCCGCTTGTCGTAACTGGGAACACTCAACCTCAAAACGGCACCGTAGCGGTAAACGTCGATGGAACGTTCACCTATACGCCGAACGCAGGGTTTAGTGGAAGCGACACCTTCACCTACACAATCACTGATGCAGCAGGTAACGAAGACACCGCTACGGTGACCATCTCAGTCGCCGCGCCTCCCCCACCGCCGCCTACTACAAACATCGCCCCTGATGCGGTCGACGACGTGTTCACCGTTGGCTTTGAAGAATCGCTGAGCGGCGAGCTGTTGCCCAACGACACAGATCCGGATGGGGATGCGCTCACCGTTGTTGGGAGCACCGACCCTACCAGCGGTACGGTTGTTGTTAGTTCCGATGGAACCTTCGTGTACACCCCGGAGGATGGCTTCAGTGGAACTGACTCCTTCACATACACCGTCAGCGATGGTGCTGGAGGCACAGATACCGCAACCGTCGTAATCACCGTCGCTGAAAGTTCAGGGCCGCCGGTCGAGCCGCCCGTGGAACCTCCGGTAGAGCCCCCGGTGGAACCACCAGTTGAGCCTCCAGTGGAGCCGCCGGTTGAGCCACCCGTGGAACCACCTAATGCCGCTCCAATTGCCGTTGATGATGGTTTCACTACATCTGAAGACACACCGCTCAGCGGGTCTCTTCTGGACAATGACAGCGATCCTGACGGTGACGATCTGGTTGTCACTGGCAATACAGACCCTGCTAATGGGTCGGTGGATGTAAATTCGGATGGAACGTTTACTTACATTCCCGCGCCGGGGTTTTCCGGTGAGGACACGTTTACCTACACGATAATTGATGGCAATGGTGGCTCATCAACTGCGACCGTTACGATTTCGGTCAGTGACGTCGATTCACCTCCCGTGTCCACCGAACTTCCCGCGCGTAGCGCCGCTGACAGCGACGAAGTGAGCCTAAGTGTCGCGGGTAGCTTTACTGATCCTGACAGCCCCCTCACTTACTCGGCCGATGGCCTGCCTCCGGGGCTGACCATCGACCCTACAACGGGTGTCATCTCCGGAACGATCGACAGCAGCGCGTCGCAGGGCGGTGATGATGGCGTTTACACCGTTACGATCATAGCCACAGACGGAACAACGCCCGTCAGTGAGAGCTTTGAGTGGACTGTCACGAATCCAGCGCCAGTAGCTGTCGATGACGGATTCAGCACGGCCGAAGACACGCCGGTATCCGGATCTCTACTTGGAAACGACAGCGATCCTGACGGGGACGGTTTGTCAGTAGTTTCGAATACCGAGCCGGCCAATGGCACGGTCGTTGTGAACACGGACGGTACGTTCACTTACACACCGAACGATGATTTCGAAGGTGATGATACCTTCACCTATACGGTGAGTGACGGCGAGGGCGGCACTTCTACAGCGACCGTCACGGTAAGCGTTGGTGGAGTCGATGATCCGCCTATGTCCATGGCCCTCCCACCCCGAGCGGGTGAGGACGGAGCCGTCGTCAGCGTCGATGTTGGAAGTAGTTTCACCGACACCGACAGCACGCTCAGCTACAGTGCACTTGGTTTACCACCGGGCTTGAGCATAGATCCAGCTACCGGTGTGATTACGGGCACGATCGGCAGCAGTGCCTCCCAGGGCGGCACCGGCGGCGTGTACACCGTAACGGTCACTGCTACTGATGGCACAACACCTGTCAGTGAGAGCTTTGACTGGACAGTTACCAATCCCGCCCCCGTCGCATTCAATGACAGCGTTTCTACCTCTGAAGATACCCCGGTCAGTGGTTCTGTTCTCGATAATGACAGTGATCCGGATGGGGATGTCCTCACGGTCAATACAACGCCAGTAAGCGACGTCAGCAACGGCACGCTGATCCTCAACAGTGATGGCACCTTCACTTATACACCGGATCCGGATTTCGAAGGAACCGACAGTTTCATCTATGAGGTAACAGACGGGGAAGGCGGCGTTACCCAGGCGACCGTCACGATTGGTATTGGTGGTGAGAATGACCCACCGACGGCCATTGATGATACGGCGACTACCGATGAAGACGTTCCCGTGGACATTGCCGTTCTAGTCAATGACTCCGACATGGACGGCGACACGATCGAGGTGGAGAGCTTTGAGCAGCCAGCCAACGGCACTGTAACCCGAAATCTGGATGGAACTCTTCGCTATACGCCCGATGAGAACTTCAACGGCACTGACACCTTCACTTACACCATAGCGGACGGCAATGGAGAGACGGCGCAGGCGACGGTGACGATCACGGTGAATCCGGAGAATGATCCTCCGGTCGCGGTGGATGACGCCTACAGCACGGATGAGGACACGACGCTTGCGGTGACGGATGCGCTGAGCGTAGGTGTGCTGGCGAA
>JBCCPL010000034.1:0-68853 GCA_039111155.1 Pseudomonadota bacterium
GCTTGCGGCGCTTGGAACAGTGACCGCCCGTTCGCGCATCATCAGCACCGCCCCGCTTGGCCCTGCACAACGCCGCTTTGCCAACGCCGCCTGCGTCCTTGCGAGCGAATACGACCCGCCAAGCCTGCTAGCCGGGCTCAAGCGGCTTGAAACCGATTTCGGCCGACGCAGCGGCCAACGCTGGGGCGACCGAGTGCTCGATTGTGACATCATCTTGTGGAGCGCGGGCTGCTATGCCTCCCGCACACTCTCGATCCGACTTAGCCATAGCAGGTCCGTGAGCAGGTTTTCCATGCGTTGAACCTGGCCGCCCATCTGATCGAGAGCCTGCTTTACGCGCTCATTCGCGGCGAGATCGCTTATTCCGAGGTTGTCCAGGTAACCTTTAAAAACGGTAAGAGGCGTTCGCAACTCGTGGGACACATTTCCGACGAAGTCCCGGCGCATCTGTTCTGTTTGCACGACTCGCGTAACGTCTCGGAAGAACAGCAAAAAGTCACCGCCCGCAAATGTGGTGATCTCGATCTGAAGGATCTGTCTGGGGTTCGCGGCACTCGGCACCTGCAGGGGCTGCTGAAAATCATTGCCGAGAAAGTAATCGTGAAATTCGGGCCAACGCAGAAGATTCAGCACAGGCTGGCCGCGATCACGGGGGTACTGAAGGCCCAATAACCGGCCCGCCGAGTCGTTTGACCACTCGATGGCACCGCTCTGCGTGAGAATGACGACGCCATCGCGCATGGAAGCGAAGGAACTGCGCAGATAATCCACCGTCGACTGCAGGCGACCGCGGGCATCCCGGCTCTCTCGCTGCAGGCCATAGATCGTGTCGTACACGAGCCCCCAGATACCGCGACTTTCCGGTGGTGCGAGATCGGGATTCTCGAGCCAACGACGCAACCTCCAAAGCTGCCAAAGCCAGCTCGCTATGAGTGCCATCAGCCCGGCCGCCAGTAGTTCGACCGTAAAGCCGGTCACCCAGCCAATCGCGGCGGAGGCCGCAAAGACAAGGAGCAGTTTGCGCAGCTCCGCGCGCCAACTGCCCACCAGATTCACCCCGCGCTGACTCCTCGCGACGAAAAGCGATAACCCGTCCCGCGCACAGTCTGGATCAGACCGCTGTAGTCTTTCATACCTTTCTGCAGCGCTTTGCGTAATCTTCGGATATGCACATCAACCGTACGCTCTTCGACGTAGACGTTGGCGCCCCAGACCTGATCGAGAAGCTGATTCCGGCTGTAGGCTCGTTCCGGGTGTGACATGAAAAACTGCAGCAGATTGAATTCGGTAGGCCCCATGTCCAGCGGATCGTCATCGAGAAACACGCGTCGACTCTTACCGTCGAGGACCAGCTCAGATACCTGCATGCGGTCGGCGCCCTCCCCGACACCCGCCCGTCGCAGCAGTGCCTTGATGCGAGCAATCAGCTCGCGTGGCGCAAAGGGCTTGGTGATGTAATCGTCGGCACCCACATCCAACCCCTGAATGACGTTGTCCTCGGTGGTTTTCGCGGTCAGCATGATCACAGGGATCTCCGAGGTTGTGTCGTCCCGTTTCAGGCGACGCAGCAGCTCGATACCGCTGCCACCGGGTAGCATCCAGTCGAGCAATACAATATCCGGCCGCCTATCGACCACGATGCTGTGCGCATCCTGAATATTTTCTGCTTCCAGGCAATTGAAGTCGACGATCTCCAACGCCATCCGCAACATATCGCGAATTGCAGCCTCATCGTCAACCACCAGTACCGTGCGTTCTTTCATGACCACCACCGTCTGTGACAGGACCCGCGCATGGTGCTCTCGACGTGTGACATAAAGATGACAAAAATCGACCAGAACTTCATAAAACTGTCATATAAATCCTGGTGTATAACCGGGCGCAGGTGCAGTCCAGCGATGCGATGATGCCTGGATCTGAGTTGCCGTTCGCAATCAGATGGGGCCGCTAGCTGCCATTGCCGTCACACCCACGGAATCCAGCTTCGCTTCTTCTGGTAACGGGATTCGCAACTGTCCAGCTGGCGGCGGAAGCGCTCGGATCGATCGGCAACTTTCCTAGCGACACTTACCAGCCATGCCTTATTTTTGTACGTACCCCGCGAATAGCCGCCGTGGCCCTCGTGGTATGCGAGGTAAAGACGGTAGGCGTCATCGCGCGCGATCTTATTGCGCTTGTAAGACTGGTGGTTGTACCAACCGACGAAATCAACGGCATCGGCAAACTTGTCGCGGTCTGCTCCGTAGCGACCCGCAGATTTCTCGTAGGCGCTCCAAGTTGACTCCAGTGCCTGACTGTAGCCATACGCATCCGAAGGCCTAGGTCCCGGGATAACCCACAAGATCTTCTTCCGAGGAGGTTTCGCTTTTGCACGAAACCGGGATTCCTGATGGATAAAAGCCATGAGGACCGGGATGGATGTTCCCCATTCATCCTGAGATGCACGCGCAGCTTTGTACCAGCGCCGCTTATCATCGAATACGTCGCACAAATTGTCAGGATTAGCAGGGGGTGACGTGCTGCAGGCGCCGAGGAAAAGCAGAGTGAGCAGTCCCAGGAATCGACCTATCGGTGCGATCGCCAGCGGCCGCCGAAACAGCAAGAACGCCTCCGCAGACGATCGCGGCGACCTGCGAGCTTCATGGTCGGAACCCGCCGGAACGCGGCTCACTGCGAAAGCTGCTCGAGCAGAGCCAGAAACGCGGGCTCATCAATCACATCGACTTCCAGCTGTTCCGCGCGCTTAAGTTTACTGCCCGCACCCGGCCCGGCGAGAACCGTACTGGTTTTGGAAGATACCGACTTCGCTGTCCTGGCACCGAGACTCTGCAGTTTTGCCTCGGCTTCATCGCGGCTCATCGCTTCGAGGCGGCCGGTGACCACCCAAGTCTGACCAGTCAAGGGGCCTGGATCGTCATCACTAGAAGGAGTAACCGGCCAGGTAAGTCCGGAATCCAGGAGTGCGTTTAGGAGCTCGAGATTGGCATCACTCGCAAAAAACTGAAGCACGTGCTCTGCTACGACCGGACCCACGTCCGGGACTGCCAGCAGCTGCTCAACGCTTGCGTCCCTGAGGTTGTCCAGAGTGACAAACTCGGAGGCGAGGGCAGCGGCGGTCGCCTCCCCTACTTCTCGTATACCCAAAGCGTAGATGAACTTCGCAAATGTCGTCTCCCGACTCGCAGCGATGGATGACACAAGGTTGGTCGCCGATTTCTCGCCCATTCGCTCCAGGGGCAGCAGGTCATCGACGGTCAGGGAGAATAGATCAGCGAGGCCGCGCACGAGGCCCTGGTGCACCATCTGTTCGATAATCTTCTCACCGAGACCGTCAATATCCATGGCACGACGACTCGCAAAATGGCGGACCGAGCCCTTTAGTTGGGCAGGACAGGTCAACCCGGCGGTGCAACGCAACGTTGCCTCACCACTCACACGCTCGACGGGAGCCGGGCAAACGGGACAGGTTGTAGGCACCTCGATCACTGGGCTGTTTTCGTCGCGTCGGTCCGCCAATACCGACACAACCTGGGGAATCACATCCCCCGCACGCCGCACGATCACGCTGTCTCGCAGCCGCAGCTCGAGGCGCGCGATTTCGTCAAGGTTATGCAGCGTCGCATTGCTTACGGTGACTCCGCCGACAAACACCGGCTCCAGCCGCGCCACGGGCGTGATGGCACCCGTTCTTCCTACTTGAAACTCAACGCCCTGCACGCGAGTTATGGCCTCCTGCGCAGGAAACTTCCGTGCTATCGCCCAGCGCGGCGCCCGGGACACAAAACCAAGCCTGTCCTGCGCCGAAAACTCATTCACCTTGTAGACGATGCCGTCGATATCAAAGGCCAGACTGTCCCGAAGCTTCGCGATGTCGTCAAAGTACTGGTGGCAGGCGTCCAAGCTGGCCACACGCGCTGCGTGAGGACTGATCGGTATGCCCCAGTTCTTGAACTCAGCCAATACGGACCAATGCGAATCCGGCCAGGACTCTTCCGGATGCTCTCCCGCCGAATATGCGCAAAATACCAGCGGACGCGTCGCGGTGATTCGCGAATCAAGCTGCCGGAGCGACCCCGCCGCCGCATTGCGAGGATTGACGAAGGTCTTTTCACCCTTCATCCGGGCGCGGTGGTTGAATGCTTCGAAGCCCTCGCGGCTCATGTAGATCTCACCGCGAACCTCAATTCGCTCGGGCACACCAGCGCCACGCAGACGCAAGGGCACCGAACTGATTGTTTTCACGTTGGCGGTGATGTCCTCACCGCGATTCCCATCACCACGGGTAGCAGCGCGCACCAGCAAACCCGCCTCGAACAGCAGGCTTACAGCGATGCCGTCGAGCTTCGGTTCGGCAATAAGCTCAGGCATCTCCTCGACATCGAGACGATCGCAGGCACGTTTCACAAAGGACGCGAATTCATCCTCGTCAAACGCGTTATCGAGAGAGAGCATGGGCATGGCATGCTCGACGCTCGCAAACTGTTTAAGGGGTTCAGCACCGACACGCTGAGTCGGGGAATGTTCAGATCGAAGCTCCGCATGCTCCTCTTCAAGGTCCTGGAGGCGACGGAAACACCGATCGTACTCCGCATCAGGTACCGTGGGAGCGTCGAGAACGTAATACTCGTAAGACCACTGCTCCAGACGCTCCCTGAGTTCAGCGGCCTCAGTATGCGGTTCGGACTGATCCATTAGCCGCGAGTCAGGCTCGCTGATGTGCAAGCAGCCTGCGTTCTAACTCTCGAATCTGCTGCTTGGAATGTTCTACAGCCTGCTGCGTCAGCACACTACGGGACTCATCCAGTACATCTCCACCCAGGTTTTTGGCGACAACCCGAGCCGTCTCGAGCATGTAGTCGAAGGCCCTGATCATGTCTTCAGGGCCCGGCAGCGTCAGGAAGAAAACGAGGCCACGAGTCGAAAGCGAATCCATATTGTCGATATCGAACACGCCTGGCTTGAGCATATTGGCAACGCTGAACTGAATAGGCCCTCGACCCGCTTCCTGCTCGTGGCGATGGAAGAAGCTCATGTCGCCAAATCGAAGATCGCAGGCCAGCAGAATTTCCAGGATGCTCGCCCCCGAGAAACCGGCATCGTCACGGGCGAGAACATGCAGAACGATCACCTCACTGTCGTCGTTTCTCGGCAGTGCGCCAGCCTCTTCCTCTTCGACCGCAGCGCGCGGCATATCTTCCAACCAGTCGAGATTGGCAGGCTCATCGAGGGCACTTACACCAGCCAGTACTTCAGCTTCGTCGTGAACCGGATCGTCCAGATCAGTCTCCGGCGATTCCTCTGTTACTTCTTCGGAGGTCGCTTCCGAACTCAATTCACTCTCAATCTGATCTATCTGATCTATCTGACCTTTCTGATCACCCGGATCCGACACTGAGCTCGTCGAAACATCATCCGCGCGGGACGCGATTTCTTCCCCGTCGCTACTGTCGTCGTGCACTTCAGTCTCCAGGGGGACTTCCGACTGTGGCGATTTGCGATCGTCGTTGAACGCTGGAGCAGCCGGTGCGTGATTATCCCCGGCTGCTGTAGCGTCGCTTGCATTTGTGCGAGATGTAACGGATGAGCTGACACTGGACTCGCGGTGTTTCACGCGCGCAGCGGATTTGTCGCCGCGCGCTGAAAGTGCCTCATCATCGCCGTTTTCGGCTGCTTTTTGCGCGCTTCGCGTAACCACCCTGGCGCCCCCATTGGGCAGCTCGCGGAAGGAGGCTATGTCATCGACCGGTTGATCGTCTGCAGGTGTCGCCGCCAGCTTCATTCGGACGCGCTCTCGCTGCTGCGTGCGCATGCGCAAAAACGCATCCACTATGACTGCCAGGATAAGCAGACTGCCAACGACGACCATCCAATCACGTAGGGTTAACTCAGGCACTGTTCAGTAACCACCGCGTATGCTGTCTATCGCCGATTGGCACCGTACGCGACCTGCAGCACTTCCCGGCCGGCATGTACAACATGTAAAAAAGGTGCTCACCTTCAGCTGGCGGCTAGCTCTGCGGCTTCACCCACATTCACCGATACCAGTCGCGACACTCCCGGTTCCTGCATGGTTACGCCCATGAGTTGGTCGGCCATTTCCATAGTGATCTTATTGTGTGTGATAAACACAAACTGAACCTTCTCCGACATTTCTCGAACCATCCTCGCGTAGCGCCCGACGTTCGCATCATCCAGCGGCGCATCGACCTCGTCGAGCATACAGAACGGTGCGGGATTCAGTTGGAAAATCGAGAAAACCAATGCGATGGCAGTGAGCGCTTTCTCTCCACCAGAAAGCAGGTGGATCGTGCTGTTCTTCTTACCTGGGGGCCGCGCCATGATCGCCACACCCGTGTCGAGCAAGTCGTCTCCCGTCATTTCAAGATGCGCTGAACCACCGCCAAAGACCTTGGGGAAAAGTTCCTGGAGACCGGAGTTGACCTGATCAAAAGTTTCTTTAAATCGATTTCTCGTTTCTCGGTCGATCTTGCGGATCGCGGCCTCGAGGGTTTCAAGCGCAGACTCCAGATCTTCGTTCTGTGCATCCAGGTAAGTCTTGCGCTCTGCCTGTTGCTTGTACTCATCGATGGCGGCTAAGTTGATTGGTCCCAGGCGTGCAATGCGATTGGCAATTCGCTCCAGCTCCGACTCCCAATCCGGAAGAACGACGTCTTCTGGTAGCAGCGGAAGAACGTCCTCCAGCGAGGCACCCGCCTCTTCCAGCTGCGATTCGTAGGTACTCTGCTGATGCTGATAGCCATTCAGCGTGAGTCGCTTAGCTTCGAGCTGCTCGCGAACTCCAGTTGCTCGCTGCTCGATTCGCATCCGTTCCTGCTCTTCTTCGCGGAGCGTATGCTCTATATCGGATAGGGCCTGGCGACAGGTCGTCAACGTCCCTTCGGCTTCTACTCGCTGAGCAAGCTGTTGCTCGAGTTTCTGTTGCAGCTCTGGCCCGGGGTCCTGATTTTTGTCCTGCGCGCTTCGAAGATCCTCGCGGCGCCGCTCCAGCACATTTACCTGGGTTCGCGTTCGTTCGATGCTCCCACGCATGGTCTGCGATTGGGTCAGTAAGGACTGATGACGAAGCGCCGCCTGCTGGGTCTCATCGTTAAGCCGACGGGCATCACCGCGCGCGGATTCCAGCGCCGAAGTAAGCAGCGTGCGAGCGCTCATACGCTCTTCGCGCTCGATACGATCCCGCTCCATAGCTTCGATAGCTTGCTCGAGGGAGCCCCGCGCTTCGACGATGGCCTCCTGCTCACTGCGCTGCTGCTGGGTCAGCTCCGCAAGCTCCGCCCGCCGTCGCTGCTGTTCTGCCTCGGCCTGCTTCTGACGCGCGTCTTCGGCACGCATGCTGGCCAATGCATCGGCCTTCTCGGCCTGCGCGCTGTCGAGTTCCCCCCGGAGCCTGCGCAGCGTTTCGTCGGCAGATTGCAGCTCTTGGCCGGTTCGCTCGCTCTCTGCAACAGCCTCCGCCTCGCGGGCGGTTTGCTGCTTCAAGTCGCGGCGCAGCCCGTCTAGTTCACGCTGGTGTTCCAGGACGCCGGCCCCGGACCAATCACCATCAGTTCCGCGCGCCCAGTGCCGTCCCATCCAGATGCCTGCCGGTACGATGATGCTCTGCCCCGGTGCCAGTTCGCTGCGAAGACGCTCCGCTTCATCCAGGCTACTGACGCAGCGAATGCTCCGCAGCAGATCCCGTACCATATTGGCGCCATCTCCCATGACCTTACAGTCCAGTGTGTCTCCCACAAAATCCGAAGCATCCAGGCTGGACGCTCCATCAACGAGCGGGTCCTCGATGATGGCCAACTCTCCTTCCTGCAGATCGGGGAGTGCTTTTGCCACGGTATGAAGCTCAGGTACACAGACCGCCTGCAATACACTACCAAGCACCATTTCCACCGACTGCTGCCATGCTGGCTCCACTTCGAGCAGGCTGAGTAGCCTCGGGGCTTCGCCGAGGCCTTGCTGATTAAGCCATCGATCCGCACCGTCGCCTTCGGCCTGCTTTCGCATGCCGTCTAAGAGAACCTCCAGCGCCGAAATGCGCCCGCGACTGACCGCTAGAGCCTGCCGTGTATCGGCGAGTGAGGTCTCTGCCACCTGCTTTTCGTTGCGCAGCGTGTTACGGCGCTGTTCGACTTCACCACAACGGTTCGCGAGGTCTTCGGCAACCCGCGCCTTAGCCGAATGAGTCTCGGTCAACTCGGCCAGAATCGCAGGCTCCGAACCCTGCTCCGGAGATTGCTCCGTCGAGAGTTGTTCTATGCGAGTTACCAGTCGGGAAAGACTGCGCTCCAGGTGCTGGATTCTCGACTGCTGAACCTCAGCTTGCTGCTGGGGACCCGTTGCCCGCTCATTAAACGCATCCCAGTCACCCTGCCAACCCTGCATGTCGGCTTCGAGTTGGTTTAGTGCTGCGACTGCAGCGAGGGAGGTTTTCTTTTGCGAATCGAGAGCTGGCGATAGCGAAGAAAGCTCTGACTCCCAGGCTTCGAGCCGTTGCCCATCATCTTCGAGGTGCTGCCTGGCTTCGGTAAGTCCGGACTCCGTGGCCTCCAGATCGATAGCGAGTTGTTCCGCCCGCTCGCTCTGGTAGCGGATCTCCTGCTCGATTCGGCTGACTTCGGCGCCCACACTGTAGAACTGCTGCTGGGCCTGCGCGACGGCGTCGTTCCGCTCGCTCTGTGTGACTCGATGCTCTTCGAGGCGGGTCGAGACCGCCTGCTGTTCGGCGTACACCTTCTCAAGGCGAACTTCTTCGTCGCCGACCTCCTGGGCCAATTCACGCGACTGCTCACTCAGGTCTCGCCAGCGAGCTGCGAGCAATCGCTGCTTGAGCGAGCGCTCATCTCTTTTCAAGTCCTTGTATTTGTCAGCCGCGTTAGCCTGGCGTTCGAGGTGCTGCAATTGTCGCTGAAGCTCATCTCGCAGATCCGTCAGCCGCTCGAGGTTCTCGACCGTGCGGCGCATCCGGGACTCAGTCTCTCGTCGGCGCTCTTTGTACTTTGAGATTCCGGCAGCCTCTTCGATGAAGACCCGAAGCTCCTCCGGCTTTGATTCCACCAGCCGAGAGATCATTCCCTGTTCGATAATGGCGTAGCTGCGAGGGCCAAGCCCAGTCCCCAGGAAAATGTCGGTGATGTCACGGCGTCGACAGCGTGTACCGTTTAGGTAGTACTCGGACTGCCCTTCACGAGACACCACTCGTCGGGTGGAAATTTCGGAGTACCTTGCGAATTCGCCCCCGACCTTGCCGGAGCTGTTATCGAAAACGAGCTCTATGGAGGCCTGCCCGACCGGCTGGCGATCACCGGAACCATTGAAGATAACGTCGGCCATCGACTCGCCGCGCAAATTCTTGGCGGAGCTTTCGCCCATCACCCAGCGTACGGCGTCGATAATGTTGGACTTGCCGCAACCGTTGGGCCCAACGACGGCGCTCATGTTGCCCGGAAAAAACACCTCGGTCGGGTCCACAAAGGACTTGAACCCGGCGAGCTTGATCGACTTTAAGCGCAAGTTAGTGACCGCAAATTAGTGCCTGCTGTTGTTTAGCCTGCTGTTGTTTTGTGAGTGCCTTGCTTTCGGAAGTGCACACACGCGTTGCTTGCTATTTGATTCGTTGCTTATCCGTCGCGTTCCCGGCGTTTGATTTCCGTGGCGCATGTAAGTGACGCTCCCGACGGAGCCTACAGGGACTGGCACCGACTCTACACCGACTCTACACCGACTCTACACCGACTCTACATTGTCCATACATGGTCTCTACGAACCGTCGCCACCGATATTCCCTTCGTAACCGTCGAAAACGGTCAATAAACGAGCATAAGAATAGTTCTAGCTTTAGAATAGAGCCCTAAGGCATTGTTTTATATAATTAATACTCTCTTGGAAAACGGCAATCATGACTCAAGGAACGGTCATGGAAACCAAGCTGACCACAACATGTAGTGTATATCCTTTGTTTTGATAACACTATCCCGTAGGGCCTCAGATACTCCAATGAACCAGGTTAGATGGATTCAGCTTTGAGTTGCTCATAGAGGACGACACGGACCGCGGTTTCGCCCGAACTCGCTTGGGCACGGTCCGACACCCCGACGAACTGCGCATTCGCTGCGCCGGGCTTACCATTCCTGGACAGCTGCGCAAAGACACGCACCACCCCTGCTTCACTCAACTGGGTACCAGTCATCGAATTCGCATCTGTCAGGCGCAACATGGCTGGCAGCTCACCGGCGGAGAGACGCGCGACAGCGATCGGTGGCCCCGAATTTGACGCTTCGGGTCGGGCAAACACGTAGACGACCGCATCTGGCTCGGACTCAAGACCATCGGCCAGGACGAGCTCAACACTAATACCGGGTGCTGAATCAGCACTACCTGCATCTTCGCTGTTGGCCACGGCTCCGCTGCCAGGCGCGAGCCGCTCGCGCGCCATCGCAATGACGCCCTGCAGCATCTCAAACTCCGCTGAATCCGGGGGCTCCTGCTGCTGCAAGCGCGTCCAATACTCGATCGCCCCTGCGTAGGCACCTTGTTCGAAGGATGCCATACCGAGCAAACCCAGTGCAGTGCGCTGCTGGGGATTGCCTGCGAGAGCACGCTCAGCCATCAACTGCGCCTCCGGCTCAAGGACCCGACCGGCTGCGAGAAACTGCGCCTGAGCCGCCAGGGCAAGCGCTTCGGGGTTATCTGGCGCGCGATCAACAATTTCTCCAAAAGCGTCGCTGGCAGCCGCATAGTTTTGCTCGGCCATGTAGATACGCCCCAGGAGATTCTGGTAGGCGAGGTTTTCTTCCCGCTGCTCGCTGCGTGCTTCTATCCGGGCAATCAGTCGCTCACGATCCACGTCCTGCCCTCCTTCCCCCAGCGCCACGAGCTGAGACGCAATCAGCACATCCTCGATCGATCCTGTTTCGCGATAAATGAGTAGGGAGGCTGCGATAATCACCAAGAGAATTGGAGCCAGTAACCGCCAGAAGCTCCGCGGGTCATCTGTGCTTGAATAGTCTCGATAACCAGAGGAAGGCGCCGACTCTTCGTCTTCCAGCACTCGCAGCGCCGCTTCATCGCGCAAAGCATCGGTGTTCGAATCTAGAGAGCGGGACTGAGCGGAAAGTAGCAGCGGATTGTCGACAGATTCAGCTGATGCCCCGGCAGCGGCAGCGGTGGCGGCTCTGGGAATTGAGGTTGGATTATCGCTTTGACCGCTGGCAGGGTTCGCATCCGGCTCCGCGCCCCTGGGATCCCGGTGATGGATGCCAGGTGTCTCTGGCGAACTCAGCTCCACCTCACGCTGGCGAAGCCAACCGACGTTGGGATCGTCCGCGTCAGCCGCCCTCGAACCTCGCCCCCGCGTAAAAACCAGTAGTAATGCTGCGACGACAAAAAACGCGACGGCACCTAGCAGAAAACTGATCACCGCCCTGACGATTCACCGGAGAGGCCACCGCCATCCAGCGACCGCAACTCCTGCATACGCTCTCGCTGTTGGGCATTAAGTGCGATGGGTGCAGAGGCTGCAGCGGACGAGTGCCGTCTGACAACCGTCACCAGGATTAGCAGTGCAAGCACCAGAAGCAACGCCGGCGCGAGCCAAAGCCACAGCGTTGCACCCTGGGCAGACGGTCGATAGCGAACAAATTCCCCGTAACGGGCGACCATATCATTGAGGATTTGCTCATCGCTGGCTCCGGCCTCAAGCTGTCGGAAGAGCAGCTGCCTTAGGTCTTGCGAGATAGGCGCATTGGAATCCGCGATGTTCTGGTTCTGGCATTTCGGGCAGCGCAGCTCCTGGCTCAGGCGATGGTACCGGGCTTCTAACTCCGAACTTGAAAACTCATAGGTCTCGATCACCGCAGAGGCTGGTTTCACATCAAAGACCAACACCGCAGCCAGCAATACAGGCAGGAATGCACCCAGCAATATAGGCGACAATGCAGGCGACAATTTAGACAATAACGGAGTCGTACCCCCAGCCTCGATAGCCGTTTTGAGCACGGACCCCATTGACAATCCCAACCAGAAACGGGAATCAGCGGAACCAGTATGTCGCATAGTGCCGTACATGTTCAGACCCCATCCAGACCATCGTATACGGCCTTCAACCGGGTGCTCCATATGCGCTCGTCAATCACCCCCACATGCCGGTAGCGAATGATCCCTTTAGCGTCGACGAAGTAGGTCTCTGGCGCGCCATACACGCCCAGATCAAGACCCAGTCCCCCAGCCGCATCGAGTATGTTGACCGCATAGGGGTCTCCGTACTGGGTGAGCCATTCAAGCGCGGCGCTGCGCTCATCTTTATAGTTAACCCCGACAATCTTGACTCCCTGCTGGGCAAGGCGTTGCAGATAGGGATGTTCTACTCGGCATGAGATACACCAGGTCGCCCAAACGTTCAGCAGGGCCGGCTCTCCTTTGAGCGACGACTCGGTAATCGAACTCGGCGCATCGAGCAGTGGCAGATCGAACGCGGGCAGAGGCTTATCGACGAGTGCCGATGGCAGAGCCTGCGGATCCAGGGACAGACCGCGGAATAACAAACCTACCAACAGCGCAAACGCCGCCAGTGGCAAAAAGAGCTTAAGCCGGGCTGCCATGGTACCCAGCCGCTGTCGCGACCTGCCGTGAACGCACAGTCCGATAGCGACGATCTGCGACCGTAAGGAATGCACCCAATCCCATAGCCACGGCACCTAGCCACATCCAGCGCACCATTGGCTTGTAGTGCAACCGGATGGCCCACGCCCCGTCATCGCCGACGGGCTCGCCCATAGCCACGTACAGGTCGCGGAACGCGGTCGCAGCGATGGCCGCCTCGGTCATCAACGAACCGGAGGCGAAATAACGTCGCTTCTCTGCCTTTAACGCCGCAATCGGATCGGCGTCGACCGTCCGGGAATCCACCGCTTCTGAGGCTGCGAACACGCGAAAATACGCGACATCGGCGAGGTAGTTTGGACCGCGTTCGCGCTCGACCCGGTCGAACACAAACTCATAGCCCGCGAGCGTCTCACTCATGCCCGGCGCCATGCGCAAATCTCGTTCAACGCTGTACTGCGTGGTGGCGACCACCGAAATCACCACCGCCGCAAATCCCGAGTGCGCGAGTACCATTCCCCAGTAGCTTGCCGGCTGCCGCCTCAGCAAAAGCCGCCAGGTTACGCCGGGTCGCTTGCGAGATCGAAGATCATCCACCATTCCGAACACCACCCACAGCGAGCAGAGCACGGCCAGCGACACCCAGAGGTTGAATGTCTGCCCCGACAACCAGGGCAGTAGCAAAGCACACGCGACTACAAGAAGAGCCGGCAAGGCAACCCGCGACCTCCAGCGATGAACGCTGTCGTCCCGCCACCGCGAAATTGGACCCAACCCCATAAACGGAACCAGAGACGACATGAGGGGCAAGAACACTGCATTGAAGTACGGAGCTCCTACGGAATACTTACCCTGCCCCAGCGCATCCATCAGCAGCGGGAACAGAGTGCCGAACAGCACAGTAAGAGTTGCGACCAGAAACACCACGTTGTTGACCAACAGCAGAGTTTCCCGGGAGACCAGCGAAAAGCTGACAACGCTCTTGACCGCCGGTACGCGAAGGGCGTACAGCGTGAGCGAACCGCCGATAACGATCACCAGGAAGACCAAAATGAACAGGCCGCGTTCCGGGTCGGCGGCAAAGGCATGGACCGACGTGAGCACTCCGGAGCGCACAAGAAACGTACCCAGCAGACTGAGCGAAAAAGCTGCCAGCGCCAAGAGCACGGTCCAGCTCTTAAATAAACCTCGCTTCTCTGTCACGGCCAGGGAATGAACCAGCGCGGTACCGGCCAGCCACGGCATAAATGATGCGTTCTCTACCGGGTCCCAGAACCACCAGCCGCCCCAGCCCAGTTCGTAGTAGGCCCACCAGCTGCCCAGCATGATGCCCAGGCTGAGAAAACCCCAGGCCGCGTTAGTCCACGGACGCGACCAGCGTGCCCAGGCCGCGTCAAGGCGCCCGCCCAGCAGCGCGGCCACCGCAAAGGCAAAGGCAACACTGAAGCCCACGTACCCCATGTACAGCAGCGGCGGGTGAATGATCAGCCCCGGATCCTGGAGCAGTGGATTCAGATCCTGGCCGTCCGCCGGCGTTGCTGGCAGCAGGCGTTCAAAGGGGTTAGAGGTAAACAGCGAGAACGACAGAAAGCCGACCGCAACCGCTCCCATAATGGCCAGTACCCGGGCAAGCACCGGAGTCGGGAGACCGCTGCTGAACAGCGCGACCGCGCTCATCCAGAAAGACAGTATCAAAACCCAGAGCAGAAGCGATCCTTCGTGATTCCCCCAGAGCGCAGAGAACTTATACATCGCCGGCAGCAGCGAATTACTGTTGCTGGCAACCACCTTGACGCTGAAATCATCGGTTAGAAAGGCGTGCGCGAGACAGGCGAAGCTGATGCTTAAGAACAGCGTCACCCCAAACGCGAGCGACGGCGCCAGACGCATAGCCGCCATATGCCGTGACCAGCTGCCCCACAGCGGCACGACAGACAGCAGCCCTGCCAGAACCAGGGCGATGATCAGCGCAAAATGTCCGAGTTCGGCGGTCACAGTGAACCGCTACCCGCGAAAACTGGAACATGCATAACGCCAGCGTCCGGTAGCTGTGAAGTCATGGGTTGAGTGCCGCGGTCGGGTCTTTGTTCAACGCTTCTGCGACTTCGGGCGGCATATAGTTCTCGTCGTGCTTGGCCAAAATCTCGCTGGCCATAAGCACGTACCCGCCCCCGGCGCTTCTACTCAACTGACCAGAGGCCACGACACCCTCGCCTTCCGCGAACAGGTCGGGAAGTATGCCGTCGTAGACGATCCCTACGTTGGCGGTAAAATCTGTGACGAGAAAGCTCACCTCGAGGGAATCATCACTGCGATCAACGCTGCCTTCGACCACCATACCGCCGACTCGAATCTGCGTATCCACCGGCGCCTTGCCGGCCGCGACCTCCGCAGGCGGATAAAAAAGATTGATATTGCCGCGCAGCGCATAAGCGACCAGACCGACGGCAATTGTGGAGAAAACCACGATGCTGACGACTACTCCAAGCCGTTGACGTCGTACCGGATGCACGAGATCAGGCCCTGTCGCTCGATGAAGCTTGCTGGGCTTCCTGCCTGCGATATTCGCCGCGCAACTCGCGTAGCAGTCGACGCTTCTTCTGTACCGGACCGACCAGCAGCAGTGTCAATACCAGCAGCGTTACACCGTAGGCCGTCCACACATAGGTGCCGTGGCCATCCATGGTGAGTGCGGCCTGAAAACTCTCAAAATACATCAAAGAAAACCACCGATTACCTGGAGCCGATGCGCGCCACTTGGATCGAAATCTCTCACGCGCTGGCCACTAATCGCTTAACCCATGAGGTACGACGCTCTCGTGCCATGATTTCCACACGCATATTCGCGAGCGTGACACAGGCAAACAAGGCATAAAATGCCGACACACACAGGAGTAACGGATACAACATGCTGCTATGGATTGTGGTATCACCAAAAAATTTGATCGACGCTGGCTGATGGAGGCTGTACCACCAGTCCACTGACTTATAAATGATCGGAATATTCACGGTACCCACTAAGGCCAATACGGCACAGGCACGAGCTCCGGCCTGCTTGTCTTCATAAGCCTCGTAAAGGGCAATAACCCCAAGGTATAAAAACATCAGAATAAGCACCGAGGTTATTCGAGCGTCCCAAACCCACCAGGTTCCCCAGGTCGGTTTACCCCAGATAGCACCAGTCACAAGAGCGACGAAGGTGAAGGCGGCGCCTACGGGAGCGGCTGCCAGCATCGCCACATCGGCCATCTTCATCCGCCAGATCAGGCTCACGGCGCCGGCAATCGCCATGACGTAGTAGCCGACCAGCGCCACAATCGCCGCCGGAACGTGAATAAACATAATGCGGTAGCTGTTGCCCTGGCGAAAATCCGGAGCCGTAAAAAACAGGCCCCAGACCAACCCCACCACCAGAGCCAGGATCGTCAGCGGCGCGAGCCAGCGCAGCAACGAACCGGCGATGCGAAACAGCCAGGGTGGCGAGCCGAGCTTATGAAAAAAAGTCCACATAGATTGTGTGATTATACTCGTCGAAGAAAACGGCAACAAAACGACGGCACGCTTACCGGGTCAATAACTTGTACGTGAGCCGGTCGAATTTGGAGCCGCCGAGCGATGCCCCTTCTAGTTCTCAACGCTGATACGCAGGGCCGCAGAGATCGCCAGCGGCCCCAGAGCGATGCCGGCGGCGAGTATCCCGCCCAGCAGAGCCAGCACAGGTTGGGCATCGCGACCTTCGAGCGCCGCATCCACCGCGCCGGTCCCGAAAATGAGTATCGGCACATACAAGGGGGTCACAAGCAGGGACACCAGCATTCCTCCCCTTCTCAGCCCGACCGTCAGTGCTGCCCCAAGAGCTCCTAGGATGGTCATTGCGCCCGACCCGAGGAGCAGGGAGCCGACGAGCACCCAAGCGCCACCGCTGCTCATCGACAGCCCATAGGCAAACAGGGGTGAACACACAGCAAGGACAACACCACTGACAATCCACTGGGCCAGCAGGTGAGGAAGAAGCAAAAAGTACAACGACTGCGGTGCACTTAGCAGCTGATCCAGCGTCCCGTCTTCAAGATCCTGACGAAACAAACCCTCTATTCCCAGCAGGTTCGCAAGCAGCGCCGTTATCCAAAGAATGGCTGGAGCGAATACCGCGAGGCGCTCCGGAGCCGGCCCCAGTCCCAGCGGAAACAGCAGAATCACCAGCGCAAAGAACAGAAACGGCTGGAACACCTCGACCGGACGCCGAGCACGGAGCAGAACCTGACGCATACACAATCGCGCGAACACGGGTGCAAGTGACGTCGGCTGTTGGGGACGTGGTTCGCGATTCATGGCGCGTCTGACAACCCAACAACTGTGCCGGGTTGCCTGGCAGCGTTGTGATCACCCAGGATCACGGTCTTGCTGGCTGCAACACGTTGCAGGGGTTGATGGGAAGTCATAACCACGGCGCCCCCACCTCGAACGTGACGGGCGAGCTGCTGTTCGAGCACCCCGATGCCGTCTGAGTCTATCGCGGTGAAGGGCTCATCGAGCAGCCACAGCGGTCGTGCGCTCAAAAACAGGCGAGCGAGATTTACGCGGCGCTGCTGGCCGGCGGAAAGACGCGAGGCCGGCACGTCTTCGTAACCATAAAGCCCGACTTCTTTAAGTGCAGTGTCGACCGCATCGGTGCCGCCAAAGCTCTCGCCCGATGCGTGCAGGAGCAGGTTTTCCCGCGGCGAAAGCAGCGTCTTAACCGCGCTTTGGTGGCCCAGATATAGACAGTCCACGAAACGCCGGACCGTGCCAGCGTGGCTAAAGCGGCTCAAGCCAGCCAATACGCGCAGCAGCGTGGTTTTTCCCGAGCCGTTGACCCCCTGGACATAGACCAGATCACCTTCGGCAACTTCGAGGCGCAGTCCATCAATCAGGCATCGGCCGCCACGCTCGATCTCAAGATCGATCGCTTCAAGCAGCACCGACATCAGAGACTCAGTGTTTTGATAAGCGTCTCGGCTACGGCACGCTGGGGTTCGCTGATCCGAGGTGCGGCCCGAGGGGACACTTCGAGACCTTCGAAATCAAACTGTGCGCGATCGGCTAGTTGGGAGGGTGCGATGTTGCCGATCGCCCTGAAGATAGTCTCGGTGCGCCCCGGGTACTGACGCTCCCACTCCCGAAGCATCTCTTTGATCGCAGCGCGCTGGAGGTTCTCCTGGGACCCACAGAGGTTGCAGGGAATGATGGGGAACTCGCGGGCCTCGGCAAAGCGCGCGAGATCCGACTCCTTACTGTAAGCGAGAGGGCGAATCACCACGTTTCTCCCATCGTCTGACAACAGCTTGGGCGGCATAGCGCTGAGTTTTCCGCCAAAGAACAGGTTGAGAAAGAGTGTCTCCACGATGTCATCGCGATGGTGCCCCAGGGCGATCTTCGTCGCCCCAATCTGCTCGGCAAAGCCATATAGGGTTCCGCGCCGCAGCCTCGAGCACAGACCACAGGTTGTTTTGCCCTCGGGGATCACCGACTTAACCACGCTGTAGGTGTCCCTTTCCAGGATGTGATACTCGACGTTCAGCGTATCGAGATACTCAGGCAGGACGTGAGCTGGATACCCCGGCTGCTTCTGATCGAGGTGAACCGCGATCAGAGAAAAGTCGACCGGCGCGCTGCGTTTGAGAGAGCTGAGCACATCGAGCAGGCCGTAGGAATCCTTGCCGCCGGACAGGCACACCATGACGCTATCACCGTCCTGAATCATGTTGAAGTCAGCGATTGCCTTACCCATTTGCCTTCGCAGGCGCTTGTGCAGCTTATCGAACTCGTACTTGTCGCGACGCGTATCAGCGTCCATGAATCTGCCCTATTACTGGACTGTGCGCGCGAGTCTACGCGGCGTACCGACTTTCGGTCCACCCGGGTCGTTACCCCTGGACTTGTTCAGAGGCTCCCTTGTCATTTGGGACCAAAACCATCGACAATGCGCCGCGCCCGGGCGGTGACTGCCGCCGAGTCTGAAGTTGAACGCGGCTCATCAACGTCGACCTGTCCGTACGACCTCTGATGCCAGGTCTCTGCACGCTCATGGCCGGACACCGAGATTCCAATCGAGGTCGTGGAAGAACGGACCTCGCTGAGCCTGCAAACCGGACTCACCAATCACGGGCCTACATTTTTTTGGGGGAACTGCAATGAAAGAACCTGTACGCGTGACGGTGACTGGCGCCGCCGGTCAGATTGGCTACGCACTACTGTTTAGAATCGCGTCGGGCGCCATGCTCGGCGATGACCAGCCCGTCATCCTTAAGCTGCTCGATATAACGCCGGCTCTCGAGGCTCTCGAGGGCGTTCGGATGGAGCTGGATGACTGCGCCTTCCCTCTGCTCACGGGCATCGAATGCACCGACAATCCCGACGAGGCCTTTGCAGGCACGGACTACGCTTTGCTGGTTGGCGCACGCCCTCGCGGACCCGGCATGGAGAGAAAGGACCTGCTGGAAGCCAATGCCGCGATTTTTTCGGTACAGGGCAAGGCACTCAATGACCACGCAAGCCGCAACGTGAAGGTCCTCGTCGTCGGCAACCCGGCGAACACCAATGCGCTGATTACCCAGCGCAATGCGCCAGATCTGGACCCGCGTAACTTCACGGCGATGATGCGTCTCGATCACAATCGGGCCAAGACTCAGATCGCCCAGAAGCTGGCAGCCCCGGTAACCGACGTTGTCCACATGACCGTGTGGGGCAATCACAGCGCGACCCAGTACCCGGATCTTCACCACGCCGAAGTGGGCGGCAACAACGCGCGGGCGGCCGTCGATGGCGATTGGTACGAGAGCGACTTCATCCCCACCGTACAGCAGCGGGGCGCGGCGATTATCAAAGCGCGAGGAGCTTCCTCTGCCGCGTCGGCGGCCAACGCAGCCATCGATCACATGCGCGATTGGGCGCTCGGCACACCGGCGGATGACTGGGTCTCGATGGGCGTCTACTCCGACGGCTCCTACGGAATCGAGCAGGGCCTGATCTATTCATTCCCTTGTCGCTGCTCCAACGGCGACTGGGAAATTGTTCAGGGGCTTGAGATCGGCGAGTTCAGCCGCGACCGGATGAGCGCCACCGAGAACGAGCTGCGCGAGGAGCGCGACGCCGTCGCGCACCTGCTGGGTTGAGTCTGACCACTAGACCAGCCTGAGCACGATTTTGGAGGAGCGCACCTACCATCACGGAAACCTCCGTGAGGCACTGCTTGAGCAGGCCGTCCATGCGCTGGACGAAGCGCCTGCCGAGCAGCTCAGTCTGCGGGCGCTGGCCCGTTCGCTGGGGGTGTCGCAAACCGCCCCCTACCGGCACTTCGATGGCAAAGACGCCCTGTTGGCAGCCATAGCGACACGTGGCTACCGAACACTGCTTGATTCGCTTGAGGCCGCGCGACGCGAGGCCGGCGACGAGGCCGTCGCCCAGCTCTACAGCGTCGCCCGAGCCTACGTTGACTTTGCCTCGACGCAATCCCAGCTGTTCAAGCTGATGTTCGGGCCGCTGGTTCAGCCAAGCGAGGAGTACCCGGAATTGCGCGAGGTCAGCCGTGAGACTCTGCTGCTCGTCCAGTCGATCATGCAATCGGGTATGAGCCAGGGCTCAATTCAATCGGGTGACGTGCTAAACCTTTCGAACAGTGCGTGGGCCGGCATCCACGGATTGGCCACACTCACGATCGATGCTCCGGAGCTCTTTCGACGGCACATCGACCTGATGCGCCAGATTGATATGTCGCTCGAGATTTTCATTCGCGGCGTTCGGCCAAACCAGTAGCGACCGGAAAGGCCGCAGGTCAGACTTCGCGAAGTACGGTCACCGGTGCTACCGCAACCACCCGGCGACAGCTCCAGAGACCAAGACCCGTAATCAGCACAACCGCCGACCCCAGTGCCAGCGGCCAGAGCGTTGGCGTGGGCTGGTATTCAAGCTCCAGGGCAAAGCGCTGCAGGGCCCAGAACGCGCCTTCACCGGCGATCACGGCGAGCAGACCCGCCATTGCGCCCATCACCGAAAATTCAATCGCGACCGAACCGAGCACATGATTGCGCCGCGCGCCCAGCGCACGCAGCAACGCGCTCTCGCGCAATCGTAAATCGGTGCTTGATTGCACGCCCGCCACAAGTACGAGAGCCCCGGCCAGCAAGACCAGAATCAATACCAGCTCGATCGCCTGCGTCACCTGACCAATCGTTGTGCGCAGCTGATCCATGATCGCGTCGACTTCTATGACCGTCGCCGTCGGATGCTCCTCGAGCAACGTATTGAGGAACGACTTCTGCCCAGGCACGAGTCGGAAACTCGTCATGTAGGTGGTCGGATACTCCGCGAGGAACTCCCTGGGGAACATCATGAAGAAATTCGGCTTGAAGGATTCCCAGTCCAGTTCACGCAGGCTCAGTACCGTTGCAGTCAGCTCTGCGGCTCCGATCCTAAGCTGCAGCTCGTCACCGACTTTCGCTCCCATCTCCTCCGCGAAACCCGCTTCGAGAGACACTACCGCGGTCTCTCCGGGCTCCCACCAGCGGCCGCCGACCAGCTCATTACTTGCGGGAAGTTCATCAGACCAGGTGAAGTTCACCTCTCGCTGCTGCGGCTCGTCCGGTCCTGCATCCAGTGGCAGGGCCTCAGCTCCCACAGCCACAACCCGGCCTCGCAGCATCGGGTACAGCGTCTCGCGGGGCACGTTGTTGCTATCGAGCAGCGCGGCCACATCTTCGACCTCCTCCGGCGCCAGATTCAGGACAAAATGATTCGGCGCATCCTCGGGTAGCTGCTGCTGCCAGCCCTCCAGAATCGACGTGCGCAGCAGGCCAAGCAACAGAAGAAGCATGATTGCGACCGCGAAGACAACCAGCTGCAGTGCGTTGCCAACCCCGTGGCGAAGCAGCGACGCCAGCGCCAGGCGCCACACACTGCCTGCCTGCATTCCCGCACGCCGCCCGGTATTGAGCATGAGGTAAGCGATCGTCCCACCCACAGTTGCGATTGCGGTCAGGCCGGCGAGCACGATAATAGTGAGCTGAAGATCGGCGCTGTACCAGAACATGAGCAGCACAATGGCCGCCAAAGCCACCACGTAGTCCAGGTAGGCCTTACCGGTGATGACGGGAATGTCCGAACGCAAAACCCGCAGCGGACTTACTGCGGCAAGCCGGCTCATCGATGGCCAGGCGAAACAGGCGACGCAAACAAGCGCGGTCACAGCACCGATCAGGTAGGGTCTCGGTGCGAGGAGCGAAGGCTTCACCGTGAGCTGATCGGCAAACGCGGCGAGTGCAAGGCTCTGCAACGCATAGGCGACCAGCCAGCCGACAATCAAGCCGACCGCCCAGGTAACGGCAAGACTCGCCGCGTACAAACGGCGCACGCGCGGCGCGGTAGCCCCGAGACTTTTAAGCAGCGCGACGTGATGCTGATGCCGCTCCGCATAGCGCCGCGCCGCGAGCGCCACGGCGACCGCAGCAAGCACCACCGCCAGACTACCGGCGAGTAGCAGAAACCTTTCGGCCCGGGCCAGTGCCTGCGCCACCCCGGGCTGGGATGTTTCGACGCTCTGCAAACGCTGCCCCGCCAGCAGCCGGGGCTTGAGCGCTTCGGTAAACTCAGCAACCTGCTGCGAATCCCCGGCATAGAGGTGTCGATAGCTCACGCGGCTGCCGGGCTGCACAACTCCGGTCGCTGGAATGTCATCCACATGCATCATGACGCGCGGCCCGACCCCCATGAATCCACCGGCCCGATCGGGCTCGCTGCGCACGGTTCCAGCGACGCGGAAAGACGCCCGGCCGATCTCCACCGAGTCATCTACAGCCACATCGAGAAGCGAAAAAAGTCGAGGTTCAAGCCATACCGTGCCGCGCTCTGGCGCTCCCACTGCCTCACGCATGGTCCCAAAGGGCTCGTCGCTCAGACGCAGGAATCCCCGCAGCGGATAGGCATCACTCACCGCTTTGACGGAAGACAGAACCATCGCGCCGGAATCCGAGAACGTCATGGAGCTGAACGCCAGGGCGGTCGCGGTCTGAAGCCCGTCTTCACTCGCCTCTTGAAGCCAGGCCTCGGGAAGCGGTCGCGCATCCCGGACGGCCAGGTCAGCCGCCAGAAAGGAATGGCTTTCCTGCCTGAATGCACCTTTTAGAGCGCTTGCAAACCCACTGATTCCCGAGACCATGGCCACGGCCAGCACCAGGGCCGATACCAGAATACCGAGTTCGCCACCGCGCCAGTCGCGCAGCAACATTCGCACCAGTAAACCCATCAGGCGGAGCGCTCTTCGAGCAGGCGTTCGTCATTATTCGCGGCGCTCCGGAGAGACTGCGACTGCTCGCACAGCTCGCCCGCATCCATTTCGAAGCGGCGCCCGCAGCGCTCGGCAAGCTCGCGGTCATGCGTCACCAAGACCAGCGTCGTACCCTGCTCGCGGTTAAGATCAAACAGCAGGTCCGCAATGCGCGCGCCAGTTTTGCTGTCCAGGTTTCCCGTGGGCTCGTCGGCGAACAGGATGGATGGTTCGCCCGCGAAGGCACGGGCGATTGCGACACGTTGCTGTTCGCCACCCGAGAGCTGGCGCGGATAATGATCGACGCGCTCGGCAAGACCCACCCGCGATAAAAACTCCTTGGCCCGCGACAACGCATCATCCGTGTTTTTGAGCTCCATCGGCAGCATGACGTTCTCCAGAGCAGTCAGCGCCGGCAGTAGCTGAAAAGACTGGAAAATGAAGCCGAGCTTTTCGCCGCGCAGCTCCGCCCGCCCGTCCTCATCCAGCGACTGGAGACTGACGCCATCAATGCTCACGGTCCCCTCGCTGGCATGATCGAGACCGGCAAGGAGGCCCAGAAGCGTTGACTTGCCCGAACCGGAAGCACCGACGATCGCGACCGTCTCCGACGACTCGATTTCGAGACTGACGTCTTTCAGGATGACGAGTTCACCACTGGCGACGGACACTCTCTTCGCCAGATTGCTAACGATGATCAAGATGCTGTTCCTTTTTTTGGGCCGTTCGGAACCATCGTAGCTGGCTCTGCGTACGCTATGGCGCCAGCCAATAGTCAGCTACGATGAACAAAGTCGTGAAAGAGTAGAAAGACAAGATGATGATCACACTGCCGCGCTCTGGTCGTCTACAAGGTCGCTTACGCGATGCGACGGGGGGCGGATCGTTGCATGCACGCCGCGAGCCTGTGCAGATTCGCAGCAGCACCGGTCCAATTTCGACAGCGATCCGGGTCTGGCGTTCGATCTCTGTGTTCGCGGTAGCGGCCCGTGCCCTCCTCTTTGCCAACTTTTGTCTGCTGAGTCTGGCCTGCCTTATGGCTTTGCTCGCTACGGCTGAGGTTCGGGCAGCGGACGCTCATGCCGAGCCCGCTCCGGTCGCGGGCGAGCCGGGCACTGCCTCGCCCACGGTGTTAGTGTTGGGAGACAGTATTAGTGCGGCTTACGGGATGGCGCTAGAACGGGGCTGGGTCGCACTGGCGGAGCAACGCCTCAGGCGACAATGGCCGGGACTCGCCATGGTGAACGCCAGTATCAGCGGCGATACTTCGGCCGGAGGCCTGCGTCGGCTCCCGCGCCTACTTAAGGAGCACGCCCCGCAATTGGTCATTATCGAGCTCGGTGGTAACGACGGCCTGCGCGGGTACCCGACTCCAAAACTAGAACAGAACCTTACCCAGATGGCGCAACTAGCAAAAGATGCCGGCGCCGCTGCGCTGCTGTTACCGATGGAAATTCCACCGAACTACGGACCGCGTTACACCGACGCATTCAGACAGAGCTTTCGCACGGCAAGCAAATCGACCGGGGCAATGCTCGGACCGTTCATTCTGGAGCGAGTCGCCACCGACCGCGGCCTTATGCAAAGCGATGGCATCCACCCGACCGAGGCGGCTCAGCCCTTGCTAGTAGATACCGTGGAGCAGGCCATTGTTGACGCTCTTTCAATGGCTGTACAACCTGGCTGACTCGTTGTGACTCGCCGCGAACAATCCCCGCTACAGGCGCGACTCTTCGCCATCGTCTTTGGCACGGATACAACCTCGGGCAAGTGGTTCGACCTACTGCTGATTTTCGCGATCCTGGTCAGTGTCAGTGTGATTGTGTTCGACTCCATTGCCTCCGTGCACGCCCGCTATGGAGTGACCTTCCAGTATGTGGAGTGGGTGTTTACCGGACTATTTACCCTGGAGTATCTGGTGCGCATCTGGATTGCGCAGAACCGTAAAGGGTACGTGCTGAGTTTTTACGGTGTCATCGATCTGCTGGCGATCCTGCCCAGCTACCTGGCCATTTTGGTGCCTCAAACTGCTCCGCTGCTGGTCGTTCGTTTGCTGCGCGTACTGCGCATATTTCGCGTGTTGCGCATGTTTGCCTTTTTGTCGGAGGCGAACCGGGTTGCCGGAGCCCTGCGCGCCTCTGCTCGACAGATATTCGTGTTCTTTACCATGGTGATCACCACCATGATCGTATTTGGTTGCCTGATGTACGTGATCGAAGGACCTAACAATGGGTTCACCAACATACCGATCAGCGTTTACTGGGCCATTGTGACGATCACCACCGTGGGTTACGGAGACGTCACACCGGTCACACCCGCAGGTCGGGCGATCAGTTCACTCGCGATGCTGGTTGGCTACGCGATCATTGCGGTTCCGACGGGCATCTTCACGTCCCAGCTGATGGGTAGCAAAAAACAGCGGCCCGAGTTCCTGCCGATCAACTGCCCCCAGTGCTCCCGGGCCGGCCATCTGATCGACTCGCGCTACTGCCGCTATTGTGGAAGCTCGCTCAGCACCAATCCCGAAGAGGATGAAGAGTCCAGTACCGCCGACGCAAGCAATGATCCGGACCGCGCCGATGGTTCGGAGACCAGCAGCATTCGCCCGACGGCGTTTTCGCCTCAAGAGCAAGTCAAAGACAGGGCAGACTAAGCTTTTACCCTATGTCCGACGCTATACTTAGGCGATGGAATTAATCGTATTTGACTTAGACGGCACGCTTCTTAACAGGAAGTCGAAAATCAGCCCCTACACGCGGGAGACGTTGCGACGTCTGACCGAAAAGGGCATCGCCTACACGGTAGCCACCGGACGCACCTTGCACGGTGCGAGCGGCATCCTTGAAGGCCACGGCTTCAACCTCCCGCAGATTTTTAAGAACGGAGTTATGGTGTGGAATCCGCTGGAGAACGACTTTAGCCAACACCACCTGCTCACCCTGGATGAAGTCGATCACGTCTCTGAGGCGTTCCTGGAGCGCGACGTCACTCCTTTTCTGTTTACCCTGACAGGCGAAAACCGCATTGCCGTGTATCACCCGCCGTTGCAACAGAAGATCGAGTATCGGCTGGTCAAGAGCTTTCAAAGTGAGGGCCAGACGGTTGTGCATCCCATCGACGAGATGCCGGCCGACGCCCGGATCAGCAATGTGAGCGCGGTAGGGCCAGAAACCGCTATCCGGGAAGTCGCGGGTTCGGTCGAGGGCGATGAGCACCTCGTGGCCTACATGGGCACAGCCATCGAGGACCAACACCTGAGCTGGATCGACATCCACCACGAGCAGGGTAGCAAAGGCGGCGCGGTAGAAGCTTTAAAGAAGGAGCTGGGCTTTAGCCGGGTCATCTGCTTCGGCGACAGCGAGAACGACCTCACGATGTTTGCCAGCGCAGACGAAGCCTACGCGCCGGAGAACGCCAAGGACTACGTGAAAGAGGCGGCGACCGCCGTCATCGGACATCACGACTCCGATGGCATCGCCAAATTTCTGCGTGAGCGCTTTGAGCTGGACTGACCAGCCAGCGCTCCGAACTCCCGGTCGTACGCTACGAGACGACCCGGTCGCCAACCCGCCTCAACGGTGTGGTTCGATCAGGTACTTCGTACCGGTGGCCTGCTTGGCGTAGAGTGACAAAGCTTCAGGCGTCAGCGCCTCCGCCAGACTGATGCGCTGGCTGTAGTGGCTCGCAAACGTCGTGTCGATCTCGCGGGCTACCCGGTCACGCATCCGACCCATCACTTCCATGCCGGCCCGAGCCAGAAAGTTTGGCAGCAGCCAGGCACCCACACCCCAGCAGAATCCAAAGTCGCGCTTGAGCGTGGTCGGGGCCAGATTGAGCCCCCCGTAGATGTACAGCTGCTTGAGCACGGTCGTGCCGTAGCGGTTGTACTCGGTGAGAGACTCGGCGGCGACCACCTCCATCGCCGCCAGAATGTCACTGCCCTGCTGACCACCGCCGATGGCATCGAAGGCAAGCGTGGCTCCGGTTTCGCGTAGCGCGCTGACCAGATCTGCCTTGAAGCTGTCTTCTGAAGTGCTGACCACGTGCTTCGCGCCGATACCCGTCAGGATGTCGACCTGCTCCTGCCGGCGCACCGCGTTCACCAGCGGTATTTCGTCTGCCGTGCAGATTTTTTGCAGCATCTGCCCAAGGTTCGATGCCGCCGCGGTGTGAACCAGGCCCGTGTGACCTTCCATGCGCATGGTCTCGGTCATGCCAAGGGCCGTCATGGGGTTTACGAACCACGAGGCCGCCTGCTCGGACGTGACGCCCTCCTTCATCGGCAAACACATAGCGGCCGGAGCGCGACGCAGTTCGCTGTAGGTTTCGCCGCCAGCAACACCGACAGTTTTGCCGAGCAGCGCCTGAGCTTCATCGGACGCACCGGCCTGAATCACTACCCCCGCGCCTTCATTGCCCACCGGCAGCGACTGACCAAGCCGGCCCGCGGCGATGTGTTTTCCCTGGGGGAGAATGCTGGCCTCCACGACGGGCGCATCCGGTGTTCCTGAAAATTCAAAACTATCGGGATCAACCGGGCCCAGCAGGATCATGAGATCCGACGGGTTGATCGGTGCGGCCTCCATGCGCACGACGACCTCATGCGGCTCGGGGTCTACCGCTGGTACCGATTCGAGGGATACGCGCAACCTGCCCTCTTCGCTGATCAGGGAGCGGATTTGTTTATAGTCACTTGCCATCGTTATTTTCCGTTGCAGAAATTTTTAGGCAGTATACCGCCGGCGGAGTTGGCAGCCGAATCCAGACGAGATCGGTGCCAATACAACAACCCTTGCAAAGCGCCCCTTAGCTATGGAAATCCGAATGTGCCGGTGAGCAGCGTTCTCGACAGCGATAACAATCCCCTGGAGGATGAAAAAGCCATCCGGGATCACATTAATCGGGTGCTCCGATCCAAGCACAGGGAGAACCCGGAGACTCGTCTGCTCTTTTCCATCGCCAGCTTCTGGTTCAAAACGCAGATCTTCAACGCCGATCGAGTGCCCGATCGCCCCTGCCTGTTCATCGGCAATCATGCTCTGTTCGGTCTCGACGGGTTTGTCGTATTGCCTGCGCTCCATCGGGAGCTGGACCGGTTCCCGAGACCGATGGGCGATAAGTTTCTGTTTACCTATCCCCAGGTGGCGAAGCGGCTATACCGGTTTGGTGCGTGCATGGGTCACCCGGCTGTCGCGAGCGCTCTCATGCAGCACGGCGAAGATCTACTCGTGTTCCCCGGAGGCGCCCACGAGGCGGTGAAATCCAAAGAGCAGCGCTACACCCTGCAGTGGAAGCAACGGCTTGGTTTCGTCAGGCTAGCTGCGCAACACGACTATCCGATTGTCCCCTTTGCATTAGTGGGGCCCGATGAGTTCTACGAGTACCTGATGGACAGCGACAGCGTTATCGAGACGCTCGATCGGTTGGGCCTCTGGTCCGAGAACTATCGACCCGACATGGTCCCGCCGCTGCTGCGCGGAATGCTGGGCGGGCCGCTGCCAAGACCGCAGCCCTGCTTCCTGAGTTTTTGCGAGCCTTTGTACATCGAGCCCCCGGCGACCAAGAGCAGAGATGGGGCGTCAGATGAATACCTGATGGAACAGCGTGACGAGGTCGCCACTCGTATCGAGATAGAACTGGAGGACATGCTGGTCGAGCAGCAACAGCAGCGGTCCCGCCTGGGGTGGATCCGCCGTCTGGCCACGCTGTAGAGACCAAAAAAGACCCTCAATAGGCAGCCCTACTCGGCCATGACGCTCTCAAGCCGCTCGGGGGCCCTCCAGGTATCTCCCCGCACTCTCAGCCCGTACAGCGTTGCCTTCGCTATGATCGTCGCCACGAGCACAAACCAGCTTGTCAGTGGTCCCAGCTTCCACACTAGAATCACACCGACCTGAACCAGCAGCATCAATACACCCAATACCATCGAGGTTTTCATGAGCCAAACCGTATCGCCGGCACCGCGAAGTACCCCGCTGCTGACCAGAATCACGGCATCCGCGATCACGTAACTGGCCATGCCTATCATCATCGGTCCGCCGATGGCCCGAATGCCCGAGAAGTCCTGGCCCGGCACCGAGAACACATCCAGCAGTGGATAGCGAAAAATGACAAATAGCACGGCGAGCGTCGCTGCATAGCTACCTCCCAGCAGATAGCCGGCGCCGATCACTTCCTCGGCCCGCCCGATCTCACCCGCTCCAACGGCCCGGCCCACCAGACTCATGATGGCGATGTTAAGTCCCATGAGCGGTACAAAGCACAGCATGTCCCAGTTAAACACAATCGCCATCGCCGCACCTTCGGTGACACCGTAGGACTGATACAGCAGTAAGAACCCGTTGAACGTTCCGAGCACGATAAAAATCTCGAGACCCGAGGGCGTCCCGAGACGCACATAGCGACGCATGATTGACGAGGAGATGGTGAAGGAGTCCCGCACCGAAAACTCCTGCGCGTGCTGACGTTCGAAAAAGTACGCCAGGTAAATCAAACTGCTGAACGCAGCCGCGATGATTGTTCCCGCCGCAGCGCCGATGATCCCAAGCTCCGGCAGACCAAGCTTTCCGAAGATCAACACGTAGCTGAGCGGCATGTTCAACACCACGCCCGCGACGTCCGCAATCATCACCACCTTCGTGCGCCCTATGCCGGAGAAGTAGGATGCGAGAACCGTCTTGATCAAAAACACGATGGAGGCCGCCATATAGACCTGGAAAAACGGCTTCTCCAGCGCGACCTGGTCCGCCGAGTGGCCCATCCAGTCAAAGATATCGGCCCAGAAAATCCCCAACGCAAGCAGCATAGGTTGAGTAAGGATCGACAGCAGAACACCCTGCCAAACCACCTGCGGACAGAGCGATTTCTCACCGCGCCCCAGATACTGGGCAACCAAAGCGTTGCTGTACGCTGCGATGCCGTTAAAGAAACACAAGCAAACCCAAAACGACACGCCTCCGCCCAGCGATGCTGCGACGTGGGTCGCATCGATTCGCGAAAGGAAAAACCGGTCGGCGAACATCATCAGGGCAAAGGCGCCCTGAGAGACCACCATAGGAACCGCGAGCCGGGTGAGCTCGTCAATTGTATGCCGAGTGAAACGCATGGATTCGGCCTTTAGCGTAATCCTGAAATGCAATTGCGGTTTGTGGAAACGATCGCCCGATCGGTCCCGTTGGCTGGACGTTAAGCAAACGACGGGCTTAGCCTGAGGCTCTCTTCTCTCAGCTGCGCTTAGTCATTGATTTCAAGCCTCGATCTGCGGCCTTTGAGCCCGGGCGATGGCGCGAACAACCCATAACTTAGATCGATACCGAAGCTTTGCTGGGACAGCACCCGTGCGAATCTGAGCCTGCCATGAGTGCTGGCCCCGCGTTCATCAAGGTCAGCGTCAGGTTCCCTGAGCCGGGAGCACGGCCGCTATCGCGGCTCGGGAGTGTATAGGGAGTGCGGCCCTATTGTCTTGCCAAGATCACTCAGGGCCTGAGAGCAACGCTCAGTTCTTGCAGATTCGTCACCATATCCGCCGCTGAAGTGCTGGGCTTGACCTTCCGATCAATCATGCTTATGCGGCCTTCGATATCGATATAGAACGTATAGCGCCTGGCGAATCCTCGGGTATAGACGCCATAGGCAGTCGCCACGTCACCGCCTTCGTCACTGAGCAGCGGAAAATCCGCGTTTGTCTCGTCAGCGAAGTCTGCATTGGTCTCTACCGGGTCGGTGCTCGCCATAAAGTAGCTCACATCGTACTCCCGAATACGATCTCCGTTCTTCGCCAGGGACTTGCACTCAACGGTGCAGCCGGACGTAAAAGCGCGCGGAAACCAGGCCAGCACCACAGCCTGCTTGCCCCGGTAGTCCGACAAGCGGTAGGTTTTGCCATCGGATGCTTGGAGTTCAAAATCCGGCGCCTGATCTCCCACCTGCAGCTCTGCGCCGACGGCGTGCCCGACCAGACCGAGCTGGCACCCAAGAAGTGCACAGATCAAACCAAAGCGAGTCGCCGCCGCCGCAAAGACAGAACGGCGAGACAGCCTTCGGAACCACACACCACGCAGTCCGTTGTAGTGCTCGTGCCGAGGAGTAAGGTCGCTGCCAAAATCGAGTCGAAAGTCAGTCATGAAATATCTCGGTTTTAAAATAGCTCACACGTAAAGCAAGTCGGCGCCAGAGCTTGGGGGATTTAAATCGGGTTACTGAACGTCAACAGGTACGGGCTGAAGCCGCGTTGGATCACCAGGCGACTCCCAAGATAGCAGCAATGCGGTGACTGCGGAGTCGATTTCGATGCGGATAACCCCTCGCAGCTGTCTGATCGGGCTGTCCCAGCGCTGTTTTTCGATGATGTATGGCGGTCCTGTGTCTGCCCGCTCAGCGGCAATTGGCGAGCCTGTAGGGTTTACGCGCCCTGCCGTAGGCGTTAGCCTGCTGACTTGAGTGCCTGAGGCAACACAGGCGAGCATTTCGATACCGACAAGTAACAGGGAAATCCCATGCAATTGAAAGCAATGATCAGCGTGATCGCCGCATCAACTCTTCTGTTGGCTCTGGGCGGCTGCAGTGAAGAAGACGTAGAGCAAGCCAAGAGCTCCGCTGCCGGCGCTGTGGACTCAGCCAAGGAAATGGCTGGAGACGCTGCGAGTAAGGCCGGTGACATGGCCGAGGGCGCCATGGATTCTGCAAGTGAGATGGCCGATAGTGCCATGGAGTCAGCCGGCGATATGGCTGACAGCGCAATGGAATCCGCAGGCGACGCTATGGACTCTGCCGGCGAGATGGCGCAGAACACCATGGACAAGGCGGGTGAAATGGCCGACGACGCCATGAACAAAGCCGGCGAGATGGCCGACTCTGTGTCTGACTCCATGAGCAAAGAGGCCGAAGGCATGATGGGCGATGCCGAAGACGCGGCTGAGGAAATGAAGAAGAAAATAAACGAGTAACAACGTTTACGAATCCGGGCGGGTTGTGCCCGTCCGGGTGTCCCTCGCACAACACGCTCGCGCACGAGTTTTCTACCGCACGGATTTACAACCGGTAGAAGTCTGGCACTTAGCGTAGACATACCTGCGACCTCTATTCCTACGACCTGATTCCTACGACCTCTGAATGGCCGTTGGCTCTCCGACTCCCTCTGATACCTGGCCCTTCCGCTGGGATCTTCTGCTTCGCTACCGCTACATCGAAATCATTAGCCTCTGGGAAGGCCGTCTCACCACGGGCCACCTAACCCGCTGTTTTGGTATAGGGCGACAGCAGGCGAGCAAAGACATCAACCACTACGCCCGCGAAATCGCACCGGGCAACATCGAATACGATAAGTTTCTCAAAGGTTACCGCCCAAGCCTGGGCTTCACACCGAGGGTGACCCGGGGCACCGCAGACGAATACCTCCACCTGATGACACGAGACGCCCAGCTGATGGGTGTCTTCGAAAGCCTCCCTTTGGCGACCGCCAACGTAGAGCAACTGACCACTCCCGCGCGCCACGTAGCCCCCGAAGTATTGCGGCCGATTATTCAGGCGGCGCGCTCGAAATTGCGCCTTGAAGTGGACTACGTGTCGTTGCAGAACCCGGACCGCGAAGGCCGCATCATCGCGCCCCACACGCTGGTCTTTACCGGGTTTCGCTGGCACGTTCGCGCCTGGTGTGAAAAAAACCGCGACTTCCGGGATTTTGTGCTTAGCCGATTTCGCGGCGAGGCCGAGTTATTGGATCGTTCGGAACACGAAGAAAGCAAGGACCTACGCTGGCAAGAACGCGTCACGGTGAGGGTGAGACCAGATCCTAGGCTAGCGACGGAGCAACGCCAGGTGATCGCCGTTGACTATGGAATGCAAAATGAAGAGCTGATTCTGGAAACCCGGGGAACGCTGGTGAACTACTTGCTCAAACTGTTGCAACTGGACAGCAACATCGAGCAGGAGAATCCACTAGCTCAGCAAATCGTCCTCGCCAACCGCGATGAGATCTCGCAGTGGTTGTATCCATGAATTCGACGATATTCGGATTGGCCATTACACCCGGCGGTTGAATAACTGCGACCCGCAAAACGGCATCTCGAACCTACACGGACAACTTACATCAGCGCTCCATTGCCATTAGCATGGGCGCACTAAAAATACGAACAATGACCATGCGCAGAGTCGACCTCGCCAGTACCGGATTCCTTCTTCTCGAAAAACGCGACACCCCCATGCACGTCGGAGGCGTCAACCTGTTTCGCCTGCCCGACGGGGTCGACGAACAGGAGTACCTGGCGTCCGTCGTGCAGCGGCTTCGCGAATGCGAGGAGTTCCGCCGACCCTTTGGCGAATACCCACTGACGCGTCGCACCGGCCAATTCTGGGAGACGGATGAGCACATCGACATGGAGTACCACGTGCGTCACTCCGCCCTGCCTGCCCCAGGGCGTTATCGCGAGCTCTTTGCCCTGGCCTCGCGCCTGCATGGAACTCTGCTCGACCGAACACGACCGCTGTGGGAATTGCATGTCATTGAGGGACTGCAGAACCGCCAATTCGCCATGTACAACAAAGTGCACCATGCCGCCGTGGATGGCGTCGGCGCGATTCAGATTACGCGCGGAATGTGCAGCGAAGATCCGAACGACCCGAGTTCGCGACACCCTTTTTCTCTGGCGACCTACGAGGCTTTTAAAGAGAAGAAGCGTGCCCGTAGCTCGGAGCCGAAACACGTAGATCCGGCGTCAATACGTCGGGTGCTGGAAGTGCTCAAAGAGCAGTACGACTCCGGAATGCATCTCGCGACGGCTATGCGTCGCTTTGGCATGGCCTTTTTAGGTCGCAGCGGCAACCTGGCCGTGCCGTGGCACAACGTACCGCGCACATCGATCAACACCCGCGTATCCGGCGCGCGACGCTTTGTGGCCCAGAGTTTTGCCTTTGACCGGGTCAAGGCCGTCTGTAAGGCGATGGATGCAACGGTCAACGATATTGTCCTTGCAATGTGCGCCGGGGCTCTGCGTCGCTATCTGCTGGCCCGCGACGAGCTGCCACTGCATTCCCTGAAAGCCATGGCGCCCATCTCGCTGCGCGAAGAAGGCGACCAGGACACAGCCAACGCCATCGGCTTTATCACTGCCGATATGGGCACCAACATCTACGACCCGGAAAAACGCCTGCGCGAAATCCAGGCCAGCATGCGCGCGGGCAAAGAGCTGATGAGTGAGATGTCCCAGGCCGAGGCCGCACTGTTCACCCAGCTAACCCAGCTTCCCGCGCTGATCACGTCAATCCTGGGGATCGGTTCGCGATTCCCGGCTTTCAGCACGGTCGTATCGAACGTGCCCGGACCCCGGGAACGCATGTACTGGCACGGTGCACGCGTGGACGGCATGTATCCGGCTTCGATTGTGTTCGACGGCTTCGCGATGAACATCACGCTGATCAGCTACTGCGAAAGTCTGGATTTTGGCATCGTCGCCTGCCGTCGGTCGCTGCCCCAGATCCAGCGCATGATCGATCATCTCGAAGACTCGCTGCATGAGCTCGAAATCGTCGCGGGCACGGCGGCCGCAACCAGCTCTACGCGTGGTATCGCCTCAGCGGAGAGAAAGAAAGCTGCTGCGGCTAAACCTAGGGCGTCTCGCGCCAGCGCGAAAAAGAAAATAACTGCGAAACATAAGGCACCCGCGACAAAGAGTGCGAAGGTACGTGTGGCAAAAAAGACAGCGGCCTCTGCAAAACAAAAAGCCACCGTAAAGCCCAAAGCGGCACGGCCGGCGCGCGCCTCCGCGAAGTCACCCAAAAAGAACGCGGCAAAGACCAAGACCAGGCGCAAGCAGAGCCGCTAGTGTCCTTCGTGGTTAATCCGTTGAATTTATTTCGAGTGATTTTTTGTGCCTGGCCTTCGTAACGGGAAAGGCGCGGTGAGGAGTCATAGCCGTAGCTATGGCGACGATCCGCAACGCCGCAAGGCGCGAAAAAGCGCCGAAATAATTCAACGAATTAGCCACGCAGGATACTAGGCCAGCGGCTGATGAACATTCTTGTCTGATCCGATTCCATCTATGCAACGCCGTTGTGAGTACCGATGCGCATCGGACAGCAGCGGCGGACATTATTCATTCCGGGGGAGTTACTGAAATCGCATGAGCAGTGAAGAGCAGCACAAAACGATATTGATTGGCGGTAGCGATGCGGGACAGATCCATCTTGCCGCGCGCTTTGCGAATCGCCACGGTCTCATTGCGGGAGCCACCGGAACCGGTAAGACCGTAACGCTCCAGTGCCTCGCCGAGGGGTTTTCGGACCTTGGGGTCCCGGTGTTTATGGCCGATGTGAAGGGCGATCTGTCGGGCCTGAGCCAGGCTGGAAAACCGCACAAAAAGATCGATGAGCGCATCAGCAAAATCGGTATAGAGGGCTACAGCCAAAAGGGCTTTCCCGTCGCGTTCTGGGACCTGTTCGGCAAAAAGGGCACACCGATCAGAACCACACTCACCGAGATGGGACCCCAGCTCCTGTCGCGGCTGCTGGGACTCAACGACACCCAGGAAGGCGTGATAAACCTGGTCTTCCAGTACGCGGATGACCAGGGTCTGCTGATGCTGGATCTGGCCGATCTGCGCACCACGCTGCAGCATCTGGCGGACAACCGCAAGGATCTTGGCAGTACCTACCGAGTCGCGACCGCGTCGGTGAACGCCATACTCCGGCGCCTGCTGATTCTGGAACGCCAGGGCGGTCGCCAGTTCTTTGGCGAACCGGCGCTAAGACTCGAAGATCTCATGCTGCGAACCCGGGACGGACGCGGAGTCATCAACGTACTGGCCGCCGAAACGCTTATTCGCAGCCCTGCGGTGTACTCGACATTCCTACTCTGGCTGCTGTCGGAGCTCTTCGAACAGCTGCCCGAGAAAGGCGATGCCCCTCTGCCGGAGCTGGTGTTCTTCTTCGACGAGGCCCATCTGCTGTTTCGCGATGCCCCCAAAGTACTGCTGCAGACCATTGAGCAAGTCGTGCGGCTGATACGCTCCAAAGGCGTCGGCGTGTACTTTGTCACGCAGTCGCCGGGCGACATACCCGACACCGTGCTGGCTCAGCTGGGAAACCGCATCCAGCATGCCCTGCGCGCCTACACCCCCAAGGAGCAAAAAGCTGTGCGCACGGCGGCGCAAAGCTTTCGTGAGAATCCCAAGCTCGATACCAAAACCGTCATCAGTGAACTCGGGGTTGGGGAGGCACTGGTCTCGACACTGATGGCGAATGGTGTGCCTGCCGTCGTCCAGCGCACGCTGCTGCGCCCGCCCTCCTCGCGTATGGGTAAAGCCACAGCGGCGGAACGCGAGGCCGTACGTAAGAATGATCCCAACGCGCGCATCTACAGCGAGAGCGTCGATCGCGAAAGCGCACACGAAAAGCTGCTGGCCAGAGCGCAGGAACAGCAGGAGCAACAGGATGAAGCCGTACTCAAAAAGAAGGAAACCACCGCCCGACGTCGCAGCGGCCGCACGCGCCAGAGTTCGAGCGAGGCCTTCGTGAAAAGTATGGCGCGGAGCCTGGGTTCAGCCGCAGGCCGCTCGCTTGGCAAAAAACTGTTTCGCGGAATACTGGGCTCGCTGCTGCGCTGACCGCTGGCGTGACGCGGCCGAGCGCGGATAGCCGCAACTGTATACCAAGACTGTAGGAAGGCGGACGCTTGGCTAACTCGCCGGTAACAATCGCCTACCTGTGTTGATCAGCAAGACAACGATGGCACCGAGTACGACGCCGAGCAGTCCGGCAAACACCTGCTCGGCAATGGAATGCGCAAGGCCGGTGGTCATTCCCGTCATGTGAAGAAGCGATTCCAGTACCGCGTGCACGCTATGCACGCCGTGAACCACGATACCGCCACCGACCAGGAACATGGCCACGGTGCCGACAAACGTGAGCAGACGCATAAAGCGCGGCGCGATGGCCAGTAGCCCGCGCCCCAGCGTTCCCCACACCGTATCGCCTTCGGCGGCGCTATCTCGACGAACCCAGCGCAGCCCCAGATCGTCGATCTTGACGATTCCAGCGACCAACCCATAGACCCCAACCGTCATGGCCAGTGCGATGGTCGATAACACCGCCGCGCGTACCGCTAGCGAAGCATCGCCAGCCACGCCCAGCGTGATCACAATGATCTCTGCCGACAGAATAAAGTCGGTGCGAATGGCACCGTTGATTTTCTTACGCTCCTGCTCCACCGGATCGGTGCCTGAGGCCTCCAGGAGCTTCTCCATACGCTCCACCGCTTCTTCTTCGCTGGGCTCGGGCTGATTCTGGTGACCGCGGTGCGTGAGGCTATGCCAGACCTTTTCGAAGCCCTCGTAACACAGAAACAGCCCACCGCCGATCAGTAGCGGCGTGATCAACCACGGCGCGACGGCGCTGATCAGCAGCGCACTGGGCACAAGAATGCACTTGTTGATCAGCGAACCCTTGAACACCGCGAACACGACCGGCAGTTCACGCTCCGCCGGAACGCCGGTGACCTTCTCGGCGTTCACGGCCAGATCATCACCCAGCACGCCGGCCGCCTTGCGCGCGGCCACCTTGGTCAGAATCGACACATCGTCCATGAGCGCCGCAATATCATCGAGCAGCGCGAGCAGGCTTGCACTCGCCATCAGGGGTCCTTCTACTGGTTTTTTACTGGTCTTTTACTGGTCTTTTACTGGTCTTTTACTGGTTTTCTAACTGAGGTTCTTTTTCTTCTTTCTAAGCTTGGGCGGCAAGCTCATGTTACAGCGCGGCAGTCGCGGCTTTTTGCCCGTGGCAAGGTAATTGGCCACTGCTTCCTGGGAGCGAATCAGTGGTACCTTACCCTTTCGAGAGACCCGGCGGTTGCTCTGCGCCCGATCCAGGATGCGCGCCTTGACGTTGTCGTGCCACTGGATGTCGAGAATATCCTGCAGGGTTTGCTGCGCGGCGAGGTCTTTGATGGGGCATAGCACCTCGACCCGGTAATCGAGGTTGCGCGTCATGAGATCCGCCGAGCCGATGTAATACTCCGGATTGCCGCCGTTATAGAACACATAGACTCGCGGATGCTCCAGGTAACGGTCTACGATGCTGATCGCGCGGATGTTCTCGGAGATGCCCTTCACGCCCGGCTGCAGCGAACACATACCGCGAATGATCAGCCGGATGTCCACACCGGCATCGCTCGCCTCGTACAGCTTCATCACGATCTCGCGATCGACGAGATTGTTGCATTTCAGCGTCATCGCCGCTCGCTGCCCCGCCTGGGCGTTGTCGATCTCGCGCTGAATCTTGGCAAGCAGGCCAGGTCGGCTGGTGTGCGGCGATACCAGGAGCTGATCGTACTGGTGACTGCGATAGGTGTACTGCAGAAAATCGAATACGGTCCGCACTTCGCGGCCAAGCTGCTGATCGTAAGTCAGCAGCGTGAAGTCCGTATAAATTCGAGCCGTTTTCTCGTTGAAGTTGCCGGTACCGATGTGCGTGTAAAAGCGGCGATGACCGTCTTCGCGGCGCTGTATCAGCAAGAGTTTGCTGTGCACCTTAAGTCCGGGTATCCCGAACTTGACCGTGATGCCCGCCTCGGTAAGGCGTCGCGCCCAATGGATGTTTGCCTCTTCATCGAAGCGGGCCGCCAGCTCAACCACCGCGAGCACGCGCTTGCCATTGTCGGCCGCGTTGATCAGCGCATCGACGATCCGCGAGTCCGTCGCGACCCGGTACAGGCAGATCTTGATGCTCTCTACCGCCGGGTCCATGGCGGCAGTTTTCAACAGATTCAGCACATAATCGAAGCTGTGGTATGGGTAATACAGCAGCGTATCGCGCTCGCGCAGGGCCTCGAGAATATTGTCGGCCTGGTCGAGATGCGGAACGCCGGCCCCAGGCAGCGGTTTGAACTCCAGATATCGGGGGCCCAGAACAGGAAAGCCAATGAAATCCTTGGAGTTGTGATACCGACCACCGGGAATCAGGCTGTCGTACTTACCCAGGGATAATTTGCCGCTCAAGAAGTCAAGCAATGCCTCTGGCATCTCGGCGTCGTAGACAAAGCGAACCGCATCGGCCTTCTGGCGCTGCTTAAGGCTACTGGCCATCTTCTCGATCAGGCTCTCCATGATGCCAAAATCGAGTTCAAGCTCCGCGTCGCGTGAGATCTTGAAGCAATAGGCCCCTGCGCTGTCTATTGAAAAAACCCCGCGGAACACCTGTGGGAGGCAGGCACGGATCACGTTGTCGAGCGCGATGAACACGCGCCCCGCCTGACCCTTGAACTTGGGGATTTCGACAAATCGATCCAATCGATCAGTTGGCACTTCGAGCAGCGCGACTCGCTGCTTACCATCGCTTCGGATATCCACCGCGAGATACAGCGACTCATCATCGAGGGTTGGTATGGGTGAACCCTCAGAAAACAGGATCGGGTCCAGTTCCGGCAATACAGTGCTGGTGAAATACTGCTGCACAAACGTCGCCTGCTGCGGCTCCAGCTCGCGCTCATTGATCATAAAAATGCGGCGCTTTTCCATCGCCTGGAGAATGGAGTTATAGACGCGCTCCGAATCTTTCTGAAGCGAAACCACCTGCCCCTGAATCGCCGCGTGCAGATCCTTAGCGCGCTGGCGGGCACCACCGCTCGACACCGAGATCAGACGGCGAACCTCGGCCACCCGCACCCGGAAGAACTCATCCATGTTGCTCGAGAAGATACCCAGGTAGCGCAGTCGCTGGATCTCGGGCACCGACTCATCGGCCGCCTCCTGGAGTACGCGCGCGTTGAATGCGAGCCAGCTCAGCTCGCGGGGGACGAACAGACTTTCATCCAGATCCGCGAGTCGCGTTTTTATGGGACTATTCAATCGATACCACTCAATCTTCCGGTTACGTTTGGCTAAAGAGCCCTGTCGACCTGCTTCTCAGCCACTGCGAAGACCGTAACCTTTTTTACCCCTTTTTAGTCACCTTCTTAATCACCTTCTTGGTGGCCTTCTTCGCAACCTATCCAGTCACCCTCTTCGCTTTCTTTCCGGTCACCTTTTCAATCAACCTTTCAACCAGCTTCTCAGTGGTCTTTTTGGCCACCTGCTCAGAGGCCTTCTTAGTCGCCTTTGATCGCGAGAATATCCGTGCGCAGGAATTCCAGCACTTCTTCAGCAGTGTTACCGATGATAGCCGCACCGATACCCGTACGCGCCGAGGTACCCAGCACCACAACCTGCGCCCGGACCTTGGCAGCATAAGAACAGATCACCTTGTCGACCGGTCCCCGGCGCGTTACGAAGGCTTTTTTGTCTACGTCGTGGGCTTTGGCAAGCACCTTCAGATGGGGCATGAGTTCTTCGCGGTGTTCCTTGGTGTAGCGAATCGGGTCGATCAGATCCAGGTCGGAGAGAATCGCCGGGATCTCGATGGCTGAGACAATCTTAAGCTCGACACCCAGGGTGTGGGCCAGCTCCTTCGCCTTGCCGAGTACCGCGCTGTTCAGCGCCTGTTTGCGCTTACTCTTCGTGCCCAGGTCCAGAGCCGCCAAAACCGGCTTGGTACGATGCCACTTGTTCGCCTCGGTGATCATCACGGGTGCCGGACACTCTCTCAGCAGGTGCCAGTCTGTAGACGTGTAGGTAATACTGCCGCTCTGCCGACCCGTTTTTATCACCAGGTCAAAGTGTGCTTTCTGGGCCCGCTTTACCACCCACTCGTGGATGTGCTCTTTCCAGACCACTCGCAACGAGACCTTCTGGTCCGGCTTGCGGAAACGGTCAATCCGGGCCTGTACCTGCTCCTGTCGCTGCTCTAGCAGCGCGGTCTTGAAGGCCGCCTGCTTGTCTTTGTCACTTGCGATGCGGCTGAGCGGCGCGAAGGTGAACGCCACTACCTCGATGCTATGCCCCAGTGCTTCCGCAAGCTGAACACCGCGTGAGGTCGCGACGCAGCTGTCGCCTTCGTCAGCCACCACCAGAATCTTACCCATACAACACCCCCTGTTTTGGAAACCAGATTATAGGCACAGCTTCGGCTAACGGAACCACCGCGACCGAACTAACGCCCAGACGGTTCGCCTGGACTGTTCGCGCAGATTCGTCCCGCGCCATAGTGATCCACGGGAACGTTTAACGAACTACAGCCAGGCTCACCGTCGCAGCTCGACTGGTGACTCCCACACTCGATTGGACGGACAACCTGTTTGATGAACAGCACTGATCGGTCTTTAGACGGCGATCCTGTCGGCAAGAGACTCAGCGCTCGCCTGCTCAGAGAGAAAGCTCTGAATGAGTACTAGAGCTTCGGTCGGATGCTCCATGGGAAACAGATGGCCGCCAGGCACCTCTTTTAAAACAGCCTCCGGTTGCCACTTCGCCCAGCGGGCCCACATCGACTCCGAGAGCGTGTCTGTGTCCTCGCCCCGCAGGCCCAGCACCGGCAGCTTGAGAGATTTGAGTGCGGGTTTTATACGCGGCCCGCTCATATAGACTGCGGCCTCCCACTGGCCCGAGTAGCGCAGGCGCACGCGGCCGTCGGGCATGGGCTCGTTGCTGGCATCGACAAAGTCCTGCAACGCTTCATCGCTGAATTTCTTAAATGCCCGTTTGTTGCGGTAAAACCGAAACGCCTGCTGCTGATCCGCAAAGTACTCCGGCCTGCGTAGCGCCCCGCGTACCAAAGGGAACTTCTCCATCGACTTCCGACCGGCAAACCGTGAGGCAAGGATCAGCCGATCCGGCAGAAACACGGGATCCAATAGCAATAAACTGGTAACCAGGCCGGGATGCTGCGCCGCCAGCAATGTCGCGCACGTGGCGCCCATGCTGTGCCCCATCAGATGCAGCGACGGCACTGCTATCTCTTCAATTGCCGCACGCAGATCGTCCACAAACACACTCCAGGACAGTCGTTCCGGCGGCTCACGGCCATCCCAGAGAGGACGGTGCTCAATCACCCATACAGAATAATCCCTCTGCAAGGGCTCGAGCAGCGCGCGATACGATCCGGGCGGGTACCCATTCGCATGCGCGAACAGAATATTGAGCGCAGAATCGGGGGACTGGCCCAGATGAAAGATGTGTGGTTTCAAACGTTGCCCTTTTAAACCAGTGATACCGCCTGGGACTCACCGAATCCGATAGGAAAACGGCGTGCACACGTGGAGTGTTGCATTGATTTACGGGACAACGTCACTTTTGGAGCGATTGGCCGACCTTTTGTCCGGATCCGCCGGTATTTGGCACACCCCTTTGCGGCTGCACTCAATTGAAGGCTGATTGCGCAGCTGAGCGCGATGAGAGTAAACCCAATCAAACACAAGCGAACACAAACGAAACCGATCATTTACACTGCGCCAGAAAACACGAGGGCATCATGGATCGACCGACGTCCAGCACCGTCGAGAATATCAGCGAAAGCGTTGCCGACAACGCCCAAGTTCCTGGGGAAGGCGGTCCTGGCGTGGGCAGTCCTGGTGAGGAAAGCGCCTCCCTGAACCTGGCGACCGACGCACCCAGTGACACGGTGTCCTTCCGCATTGACGACTCCCTGTCCGATACCCCAGCCCGCGCGAGCTACTCTGACGCAGACCTACACCCCCACGAACACGGCATGGACTGGCGCATCCTTCTGGGCCTCAGTGTGACCAGCGTCTGGATCCTCGCCGGGCTGGTGTATCTGACCAGCATCGTAGGCTGGCCTAATTTTCTGAACCTGCCCACCGCCGATATTGGCAGCTTTTTTGAGGGCGCGTTCGCGCCGCTCGCGTTCCTGTGGCTGGTAATCGGCCACTTCATGCAGCAAAAAGAGATCTCGGCCAACACCCGGGCCATCAGCATGCAGGAGCGAAGCACGCGAAGACTGGAGTTGCATTCGCGGCGGGATTCCTACTTCAAGCTGTTGAGTCTGGTTACCAAGCAGCTCGACAGCATCGCCGCCTTTCACTATCTGTCAGTGTATGGGCCAACGGGGAATGAAGAGATCACGATGGATGAGTTCTCACAGCTCAGATCCGCGGCGGGTAGCGGCGACGACACGCTCTTTATGCGCAAGATGACCGCGGCCGCGGCTTCCTACATCGACGATCCCGAAGGTCTACGTGAATTGCTGTTCGGGACCGAAATCCGGACCCGTCACGCCAATAACTTTAAGGCCACGTTCGAAAAACTGTTGGACAGCGCGGGTGAGGTCGATACGGACAGCATGGTGCGCGACGCGCTGTTGACCGGGTCATCAGCGGGACTGATGTACCGGATCATCCGGCACGTTAGCGACGAAGACCAACTGGATCCTCTTAGTGGCGCGCGTAGCGACGCTCCTAGCTCCTAGCTCTCAGTTCCTAGCTGCGGGCTTATCGCTAAAGCGCTAAGCGTTGGCTAGAGTTCGGCGTTTTCCTAGCTACTTGAGTAGCTGCGGATCCTTGCTGCCGATCCTTAAAGGTGCCTAGGCACCAATAGCTTTGCGTATTTGCGAACCTCGAACGGCGACCAGTTCTCGGCGGACGTCTGCAATCGGTCAGAGATTATGTACCACACGATCGGATTAAGCGTCATACCGCAGTGACTGCCCCGCACCTGGATGCTCTGGGTGCTCGAATGCGCGAAATCCCAGTGCTGGCGCGAGGTACGCCAATTCACAATGCCGTCGCCGCGGGAGTAGATGGCCGTCGTTGGCACCGGCGGCGCCCGGTGGAGCTCGTCGATCGAAATGGGGATTTCGTCTTCAGGATTGAGCGCTTCGAACAGACGCGCCGGATAAGAAGCGCTGTTGCGTCCGCGACCAAATGGGCTGCCAAGCGAAATGGCCTGACGGACCTTGTCGGGCTGCTCACGCGCCAATTCCCGGGCGTAGATGCCGCCAAGACTGTGCCCAATCAGCGAGACTGGCTGGCCGTGCCTGCGGTACACCTCATCTAGATTAGCCAGGAGCTTTTCCAACACACCCCCGCGCGGGCCAAGGTTAGTGCCTAGCCCCCACCCGTACGTTGGGTAACCCTGTCCTCGCAGAAACCGCCTAAGCGTTGCGTTGTAGCCATCGGATCCCAGGAATCCCGGGAACACCATCACAGGATGGCCATCGCCCTTGGGTAACTGCTTTAACAGAGCACGAACGGTGGTTAAAGAGGCAACTTCGAGAACAACTCGCTGAGGCTCGGTAAGCGCGAGCCAGGGAGCCGGTGGGGGCAAATAGTGGGGGTCAATCGGTTGATCCCCGGGCATCTGAATGCCGTCGAAAAACGCATGGCGTTTGTTCGCCAAATCCTCTCCCCAGCGGGCCCATCTCGGGCCTGCATTATTTTTGTTGCGCGGAGCATACTCGCCTTGCCCCAGTACGCATACCCCCCGCCTTCCCTGGTCGGGAGCGGGGGGCACTAGGTGGTTCTGAAGACCGCGACTAGATCACAGTTTTGAGAACTCGCTGTTGAGCTTGAAGCGCCGTGATGTCACGTAGGTCTCCATGTCTTCGACCCGCTTCACGGCGGCATCGAGACGCTCGCGAGCCCGGGCCAGGCGCACGCTGGCGCTCTCAGAGTAACGGAACATGCGCCGGGGTCGGTAGTCACCATAACGCTCGTCATACTCCATCTCGGGGCCGAACGCGTCGTCTTCATTGGCCGATTCGAAAGGTTCTTCTGCGACGTCGTCGTCTTCGTAGCGACGCCGGGATCGTCGACGGCGACGTTGTCGTCGCGTCTCCGATGACGATCTGTCAGCCGGGCGAGGACTAAGTAAAAAGTAGCCCGCCACATAGGCCCACAGTGCCAGCGAGCCCGTGAACAGGAACATGCCGATGAACATCAGGCGTACGACCCAGTTCGCCACATCCCAGTAGTCGGCGATGCCCGCAGCGACGCCGCAGATCTTGCCGTCACGCCGGTTGCGATACAGGCCCATGCCCCAGCCGTGCCGCTTGCGCTCGGTAAAACGTCGGTACTGGCTGGATAAATCCTCGCCCTGTGATCGCCGTCGGTTTCGCCTTCTGTGCGGTCCGGTCATGATTCAACTCCTTCTACTTTTCGTTCCTCGGCCTCTCTCCAGTCTCCATGAGAGGCATCAAGCAGGCTCTCCAGGGTGCCGATCCGTTCCGTCAGCTTATCGACGGTGACCAGGATCTGCTCAATCGTCTCCCGATCTTCTCCGCTGAGATTTCGGGATGCGCGGTTCACACTCTTGTAGTGCAGCCCCACCCAGATCGGCGCGACGATCACCATAAACAGGATCGTCGGCACAAACATAAATTCCCAAAAATCCATCAGTAGATCCCCTCTTCCTTGGGTGCGCCAGCTGGCGGCTCTTTACCTAAACGATTCGCAGAATGCTCGATCCAGGGGTCAACCCTAGGCCTGCTCCTTGCTGCCGGCCTGTGCAGGCTCTGCGGTCGACGTACCGCCGATCTCAGCCTTTAAACGCTCGAGCTCTTCGGTGATCTTCTCGTCCTGCTCCAGGGCACTGATCTCGGCCGCAAGAGACGGTGACGCCTCTTTACCCATATCCATCACTTCGAGCTGGCTTTCGAGATTATCCATGCGACGCTCGAAATGCTCAAAGCGGGTGAAGGCATCATCCAGTGCTTCGCGATTTACCTGACGCTTGACCTTGATGCGCGACTCAACCGTCTTGCTGCGCATCACCAGCGCCTGCTTCTTGGCTTTGGCATCGTTCAGCTTGCTTTGCAGCTTGCTGATTTCTTCGTTGAGCTGATCGATGTGCTCATCGGTGGCGGCAAGCTCGGTCTCGACGGCTGCGACCTCTTCTTCGATCTCGCGCTTTTCCTGCAGCGCGGCGCGGGCAAGATCCTCGCGGCCCTTGCTGATCGCGAGTTTGGCCTTGCTCTCCCAGCGATCGGCTTCGCCCTGCAGCTGCTCCAGCCGTCGCGATGCGGCCTTACGATCAGCCAGCACCCGCGCTGAAGAACTGCGCACTTCAACGAGCGTGTCTTCCATTTCCTGAATGATCAGGCGAATCATCTTCTCCGGATCTTCCGCCGAATCCAGCAGCGAATTGATGTTGGAGTTAATGATGTCGCTCATGCGCGAAAAAATACCCATGGTTACTCTCCTTGCGAGTTGCTCAGGGTCCTGCTACGGCGAATCCGATCATCGCCGGGGGCCGCAATCAGGTTTATGGCCTCTACGACTAAAACGATCTGCGCCAGAGACAGTAGAGCCGGAGACGGACCGGTTACCGTTGCAATGCCACTCGAGATAAGACCGATTGCTAAATAAATGGTCGTTCTGTCTGGTGCCATTGCTCAGTTGCCTTAAGTCCGCGTTACACCATAGACAATCCAATATCCTGGCCAATTGTTTTTAATCCAATAAAAACAATGGCTTAGAAAGAATTACGCGATTCAGTTTTCGAAAATTCAGTTCAAAATATTGATATTTACCTTATTTAGAGGTGATTTCTGATACATATAAGGTATATTTTGCCTTATGCAGACCAATATCATCGGCGAATCCTTCGCCCTGACCGAAACCCTCGATCGACTCTCGCATCTGGCGACCATCAACCGCTCCGTATTGGTTCTGGGCGAACGCGGAACCGGTAAAGAGTTGGCCGCCGAACGGCTGCACTTTTTATCCGGTCGTTGGGAGGCACCGTTCATTAAAGTGAACTGCGCCGCGATGGCCGAAACGCTGCTCGAAAGTGAGCTGTTTGGTCACGAGGCCGGAGCCTTTACCGGGGCAACACGTGCCCACACCGGGCGCTTCGAGCGCGCCGACCGCGGAACCCTGTTCCTCGACGAGGTCGGCACCATGTCACCGCGTCTGCAGGAGAAGCTGCTGCGGCTGATCGAATACGGCGAATTCGAACGCGTCGGTGGGCAGAAAACGCTCAAGGTCGACGTGCGCGTGGTGGCTGCGACCAACGCGGACCTGCTGGCCATGACTAAAACGCAGGAGTTTCGCGCGGACCTGCTGGACCGCCTGAGCTTTGACGTGGTGCACATGCCCGCCCTGCGCGTGCGCGACGACGACATTCTGCTGCTCGCCGAGCACTTTGCCGTAGCCATGAGCGCCGAGCTCGGCTGGGAGTTCTTCCCAGGATTCAGCGAACGTGCCAACGCACAGCTTAAGAGTTACCCCTGGCCGGGCAACGTGCGCGAACTCAAAAACGCCGTCGAGCGATCCCTGCATCGCTGGAGCCGCAGCGACGAGCCCGTCGATGCGCTGATCATCGACCCCTTCCTGAATCCCTGGGCGGACGAGTCGGGCACGGCGGCTCAGGAATCGCCAAAGGCATCCCACGCGGGTCTCGCACACCCAAGCGATGGATTAAAAGCCAGTGATTCGACCGCGGGTGACCAACACAATGCGCACCATCAAACCCCTTCTGGGCGAGCAGGACTCACGCCCGGCCACTCTACCGCTGACCCCATCGACTTCAAAAACGTCGTCGATAACTTCGAGAAGCAACTGCTGCTTAAACACCTGACTGCGCACGACTACAACCAGCGCGAATGTGCTGAACACCTGAACCTGAGCTACAACCAGATCCGCGGCCTGGTGCGCAAATACGACATTCACTCCCGACCCCGCCGCGCCTAACAGTCTGTTGTCAGGCGGCCACCGAGACTCGTCGAACGCTCGGTTGGCTGGGGCAAAATCTCAACCACCCTCCCCGGTTCACATTTAAACTCCCTTAAAGCGGGAGTACCCTGTAGCTCAAAAGTTCAGTCATGGAACCCAGGCATGTCGCTCGCTCTTAACGACTCATCACTCTTACGTACCCAGTCCTACATCGACGGCGCCTGGGCAGACTCCGACAGCGGCGACACCTTTGCGGTCAAAAACCCCGCCACGGGCGAGACCATTGTCTCAATCGCCAAAGCCGGGACCACCGACACCCGGCGCGCCATCGAAGCCGCCGACAACGCCATGAGCGCCTGGAAGACCCGAAGCGCCAAAGAGCGCTCACAGGTACTGCGCAAGTGGTTCGATCTGATCATGGCAAACCAGGAAGATCTGGCCGCGCTGATGACCGCCGAACAGGGCAAGCCCATCGCCGAGTCGCGGGGCGAAGTCGCCTATGGCGCGGCGTTTGTCGAGTGGTTTGCCGAAGAAGGCAAGCGCCTGTACGGCGACGTGATCCCGGGGCCTTCACCGGATAAGCGCATTGTGTGTATTCGACAACCCGTCGGCGTGGTGGCGGCGATCACACCCTGGAACTTCCCCATCGCCATGATCACCCGCAAGGCTGCGCCTGCCCTGGCGGTGGGCTGCACCATCGTGATCAAACCCGCCAGCGAAACGCCGCTGTGCGCCCTGGCGCTCGCCGAACTGGGCGAGCGTGCCGGTATTCCGGCGGGGGTGCTGAATGTGGTCGCAGGCTCGGCCTCCGAAATCGGCGGCGAGATGACCTCTAACCCGACGGTGCGCAAGCTCACCTTTACCGGGTCCACACCCATCGGCAAGATCCTCGAAGCCCAGTGCGCCGACACGATGAAGAAGACCTCGATGGAACTCGGCGGCAACGCCCCGTTCATCGTCTTCGACGACGCCGACATCGACGCCGCTGTGGCCGGCGCGGTGGCCTCTAAGTACCGCAATGCCGGGCAGACCTGCGTGTGCCTGAACCGAATCTTTGTTCAGGACGGCGTGCACGACGAGTTCGTCGCCAAACTGGTGGAGCGCACCGCCGCGCTGCAGGTAGGGGATGGCATGAGCGATGGGGTATCGGTGGGCCCGCTCATCAACGCCAAAGCCGTCAGTGACGTCGACGAACTCGTGCAGAGCACCGTTGCAGCCGGCGGCCACATAGAGCTCGGCGGCAAGGCGCATGACCTGGGCGGCAACTTTTATGCGCCCACGGTAATCTCGGGCGTGGACTCCAGCATGCCGGTGTTTCGCAACGAGATCTTCGGGCCGGTCGCACCAGTCATACGCTTTCGCACCGAAGAAGAGGCCATCGCGATGGCCAACGACACAGAGTTTGGCCTGGCCTCCTACTTTTATACCCGCGACCTCGGTCGCGTCTGGCGCGTTGCCGAAGGCCTTGATTACGGCATTGTCGGCATCAACGAAGGCATCATCTCGAACGAGGCCGCTCCTTTCGGCGGCGTCAAGGAATCGGGATCGGGACGCGAAGGCTCGAAGTACGGGCTCGATGACTACGTCGAGATCAAATACATGCTGATGGCGGGAATCTGACGCGCAGCTGCGTCGTACGAGCGACAAGCGGTGGTGAGCAACCGACAGAAAGAGTACGGTGCGAAACCGTCGCAGCCGCTCGCCCTAACCTGACTTTTGACACTCCAACGCAAGACTGAGAGGTCTTACCTTGATTCTTCATCACTACGAAAACTCGCCCTACGCCGAAAAGATTCGCCTGATGTTTGGACTGACCGGCAGCTCCTGGGACTCGGTGCTGTCGCCGCCGTGGCCGCCGCGACCGAACGTAGACCCGCTCTCGGGCGGGTACCGACGCATACCCATCGCCCAGGAAGGCGCCGACATCTTCTGCGACTCGTCGTTGATCGCCAGCGAGATCGCCGCCAGCACCGACACCCCCAGCCTGAATCCGAGCTCGGTCGATGGCACGGCGCTGGAGCTGATGGAAAAAGCCGAGCGGCAGGCCTTCTTCGCCGCCATCACCGCCCTGCCCCCGCGCAAGCTGCTCGCCACGATGCTGCGCAACTTCGGCCCGATGGGTACCTTTAGGTTCGTTAAAGACCGCACCGGCATCCTAAAAGGGGGCACGCAAAAAACCATGTCGCCCGAGGATTCGCTGCGCGTGCTCGAAGAGCTGTTCAACACACTCGACCACTGGCTGATGGAAAACGACTGGATCGGCGGCTCTACCGCCTCGGTCGCCGACCTGGCCGTGTATCACCCCATCTGGCTGCACCTGAACTGTGGCGGCAAGTTACCTGCGGCCGCGCTGCATATCGGGCCCTGGTTTCAGAAGGTCGAAGAACTCGGCCACGGCGAACGCAAAGACATCACACCCGCCGACGCGTTCGCCAGCGCTAAGAACAGTGAGCCCCGCGAACTGCCCGAAAGTGTCGATGCCGAACATCTCGGCAACAACGTACAGATCGCCCCGACCGACTACGGCGTCGTCCCAGTCGCCGGAAAACTCGTTGCCGCCACCAGTGACCGCCTGATCCTCGCGCGCGAAAGCACCGACTTCGGCCTGGTGCATGTGCACTTTCCCCGCGAGGGTTATGCAGTCACCCCAACGGCGTGATCGAAAGAGGCAAGCGCAGTCACCCAATGCAGCCTGACCTCGATCGATGCTCTGAGACAAGCACGCCCGTATCAACTATCGTGAATCGACACTAGTAAGCACAGGAATTGGCCACCATGACGGACGCATCGGCAAAGGTCACCGACTGGCTCAGCAAAGAGATCTCGCGACACCGGCTGTGGCGGCAGATCTGGTCCGTGTCGTACTTTGCGGTCGCGGCCTCGACCGTGATTGCTGGCGCGCTCACCACGGCATCGGCGGGCATCTTCGAAAACGCCAGCACCGAGCAAACCACCTGGCTCGCCGCCGTTACCACGATTCTCGCTAGCCTGGAGAAAGTGCTGCGCCTGCGCGAGAAGTGGGACCTGCACCGGGAGGTGCACGCAAGCCTGGAACTCATCGACATCCGCTACGGATCGGACCTGATCGACACGGAAGAAGCCGTAAAGCAGCTCGACGAAGTCGCCCGGCGCTACAGCAATCAGCTGGCTGCGCTGACTTCGACCAAGGGGTCCAAGTAGTATCAGTGGCCCACCCGCATTCAACCTGTGCTCGCTGGATACTCGTTAGCCCAACCCTTGCCTGCTCTAGCTGAACGCCGGCGATACCAACCTCCATAGCCGGGCCAGCTCAAGTAGCAACGACAAGACCAACAACCATCGCCTCGATAAGCATCGACTCTATGATCCACCTGTTAATCAACGTCATCCCGCGCCTGTCATTGCTAGGTACGCTTGTGCTCGCTACGGGCTGCGAACTTGAAGCACCACCGACCATAACCGCGCCCACCGAGGCCTGGTTTGCCGATGTTGACCTACCCGCCTACCTCAACTGCGCCCGCGAGAATCAGGTGACGCTTGTTCAGGCACACCGAGCCGGCCCTCGCCCCGGCGTCGCCGAGAACAGCCTCGGCGCGATAAACGCGTCGCTGGCCGACGGCGCGCTCTTCGTCGAAATCGATGTGAGTCAGACCGCGGATGGTGAGCTGGTACTACTGCACGACGACACCCTCGATCGCACGACCACCGGCTCCGGCACGCTGCGATCAAAACGCTATCGGGATCTTGCAGACATCAAGCTGGTCGACAACCGAGGAAGGGTCACAGACGAGTCGATACCGACCCTGGCAGAAGCCCTGACGCTGCTGGACGGGCGCGGCGTCGCCCAGATCGATATCAAAAGAGGCGTGCCCTACGATGACGTCGCCAAAGCCTTGCGCAAAGCCGATGCACTGGATCGATCCATCGTCATCAGCTACTCGGCGAAGGCCGCCAAGGCATTCCACCGCCGGGCTAAACAGGCGATCCTCTCTGTCGGCATCGACGATCCCCGCGACCTGACCGAGCTGCAGAACGCCGGGATCGATCTCAACCGGGTCACTGTCTGGATCGGGCTTGGGTCCGGCAAGCCCAAAATTGACGAAGACTTCGCAGAATTCGGTATAGAGACCAGCTACGGCGACTTTTCGGCCGAGCGCCGAGGCCGGGCCAACTACCGCCGCATGGCCGCCAACGGAGCCGAGATACTGAGTGTGGACAACATCTCCGATGCGACGGCAGCGCTCGACGCGCTCAAAACCTCGCGGCAGTTGCTGGCGGACTGTGCGGAGGCGCTTTAGTTACGACACGGGCCTTGTTGTGCCCTGATGGTGGCTAAGAAGTTGGTCGAGAGATTCGCCGGTGGCCGTTCGTTGTTCCCTGTTATTTAGGTCGAACCAGAAAGGTGTGATAGGCACCTAAGCCGTGCTCGATCAGCTACATTGGCTCTAACGCTGCGTCAAATCCGCCACGTGCCAACGTGAACCGTCAAAGATGGCGAGCAAATAAGTCGCATCTGCAATTGTCTGTTCTGTAGTCGACGTGATGCTCCCCTTAAGATCCACCGAGAACTCACTGCCATCAGCTGACACAAGCGTAACGGCTGCGCTGCCCGTTTTGGCGGCGAGTATCATGACAGTATCGCCTTCGGCGGAAACCTTTGCCTCGGGGAGTGGAACTTTCGACCCACCACCGGTCAGTATCGCAAACCGTCCCGGGGCACCCGCTGGCCCGGTAGCCCCCGTGGCTCCGGTTGCGCCTGTCGGCCCTGCAGGACCCTGTGGCCCTGGGTCTCCCTGAGGACCTGCGGGCCCTTGCAGGCCCATAGGTCCCGCCGGCCCTGGGGCGCCGTCTGCACCGTCCGCTCCGGCAGCACCCGGATCACCCTTGGGGCCCTGAGGCCCTGTCGCACCCGTCTCACCTATCGGCCCCTGGGGCCCAGCCGGGCCGGTAGCACCGTCGGCACCATCAGCACCGGGTTCGCCCTGGGGGCCTTGCGGACCTAGGGGGCCGGTTAAACCGATATCACCCTTCGGTCCGGGCAGGCCCGTCGGTCCCCGGGTACCATCAGCACCGGGATCACCCTGAGGGCCCTGCGGACCGGTCGCGCCCGTATCTCCTTTTGGTCCGACAGGGCCAGCATCGCCCTGAGGACCTGCTGGCCCCGCCGGACCAGTTTCACCCTTAGGGCCTGCTGGCCCTTCTGCTCCAGCAGGCCCTGGATCGCCTTGCGGTCCTCGTGGACCAGTGGCTCCCTCCTCTCCCGGTGGCCCCGCTGGCCCGGGCGCACCATCAGCGCCTGCGACCCCAGCTGGCCCCTGAGGCCCCGCCGGACCTGCGCCAATCTCATCAATGCGCCGGCTCAAGAAATCGAAGTTCTCATTGACCTCATTGGCATCCGAGGGCGCACCATTCACAAAGCGATTAGGCACCGACGTCTGAGCGATAACGGACGACGACGCACACAAGAACGCGATCATCAGTGCTGAAGGCAAAAAGCTACTGAGGGGTTTTATTGGAGAGTAATTCTGCATTTGAAATCGATGAGAAAGTGGAACTGCACCCAGACTGCCTGGCTGGCTGTGGAGTGCTCTAGCGCTTGTTCTTTCGGGATCGTTGGTTGAATGCGCCCAGACAAAGCACCAGGCCAGATGTTGCCAGTACACCCCAGAACCCGAGAGTGGGTATGGATTCGACAGTACGGCTGATCGTCCAGGTAAAGCCCCAGGGCGCGCCCCAGGTGGTGGCATGAACGGCGGATGCCTGAAGCACCAAACCAAGTAGGGTCGTGAGGCGCATCGCGTTAGTTGTTTGCCGCTGATTGAGACTGGTCATGACAGAAGGTGAAGTGTTGCCTGAAAGACTGTGTAATACCGCCGCTAAGAGGTCGTAGCGACACCGGCAATGAAATCTTTACCAGTCGGTCAAGCACCAACCCCGTGCAAGCATGTGAACTCATGACAGCAGGGTCTTATACAGTTCGCTGCGCTATGGCTTAGGTTCGTCGCGCTGAGCTGGTCGACAGTCCCTAAATGCACTGCCTTAAAGGGCGTCCATCTTCAGCGGATAACATAGACGGCCATAGGCAAACCCGGCATGCCGCAAAAGTGTCAGCACCCCCTACTTGCACCATGCGTTTGACGCGATCCTCGTGAGCCGCAAGACCGGACGACTAACTTCTCTGGGTTTACTGCTCTTTTGCGGACACAACATTGGTAAGGCTAGCGAGACCGTCCACCACTAGCGTGAGAGCATCCCCGGATTTAACCAGGGCATCGTTCTCGATACCCGCACCGCCCGGCAACGTACCAGACCCAAACAACTCACCCGGATGCAGGTCCTCGCAGGTAGACGCAAATGCAATCGCCTCTGGCAGCTTAAACTGCGCGCCGGCGCTGGAGACGGTAGCAACCTGCTGCCCGTTAATCGACACCGATCCCGTCAGCTCATCCAGGAGCGGCAAAATCTCATCGGCGGTCACCACCTCTGCCGAAATAGCCGAACCAAAGTGCTTGGCCTTTTGCGGGCCAAAGCCCGAAAACATCTCATGGATCTGCACGTCACGCGCACTGAAGTCATTTAGAAGAACGAAGCCACCAATCGCCGCAGCAGCCTCTTCAGCAGACGCATTGCGAAGCGGCCGCACCAGCACCGCCCCGATCTCGAGTTCATAATCCAGCAGGTCGGTGTACTTCGGCCACGGCATAGGATCGCCTTCGGTCAGAATGTTCAAGCCATTCCCAAAGTAATAGATCGGCTGCCTGAACCAGAGCTTATGAGGCTTGAACTTAGGGAAGGGACGGCGCAACACGGTCTCGTACGCCCGGGCGATCGGATAAACGCCCGGCATGACACGACGCACAAGTCCCCGCGACGCATTGATCACATGTTCTTCGTAAAGCATGAAGTCGCGAAACGAGCGGACGTCCACAGGCGGTAGCATCCGCGCTTCGTCCGCGGCGGCATCGGGAAGATCGGCCGCCAGTTTTGCAAGCGTATTTCTTCCATCGGAGTCCATCTGTAGAAGCGGGATGAGATCCGCACCCAAACTAAATCCCGGAACCAGAGCCTGAACTTCAGCCGATTCATCCAGGGACTTCCATACGCCGTCGTGCAACAACTCATGCACTACTCGGCCGCTATGTTGTCGCCTTCTGAATCGCATTGGTTAGTCCTAACTTGTGTCGGCACCAGTGTAACGAAGTATGGGGTTAGCTCTAGAGTGGTCCTCCCCCCAAGATTCTGTTCCATTCAAAGTTAGAAAAACCGGCATGATGAAGCCCTAAGGGAAGGAGTCATGCGATGAAGAAGTCGCGGTATACGGAAGAGCAAATCGCGTTCGCGCTCAAGCAGATTGAGCTGGGCACGCCGGTGTCGGAGGTCCGTCGGAAGATGGGAGTCTCGGAGGCCACGATCTACAACTGGCGAAAGAAGTATGGCGGACTGGGCCCATCGGAGCTGAAACGACTAAAGCTGCTCGAGGCGGAGAACGCCCGCTTGAAGCGCATGGTGGCAGACCTGAGTCTCGACAAAGTCATTTTGCAGCACGTTCTGTCAAAAATGCCCGATAAAGCGGGGCAGGCCCAGCTTTAAAGCCTTCCCGGAAACGCGAGCTTGTAGACGATCTTCGGGAGCGCTACGGAGCCAGCCAGCGCCAGGCGTGCGCTGCGCTGCGGTTGTCGACTTCTGTCTACCGCTACAAGTCCGTGGCTCGTGACTCGTCGGCAATCCGTATGCGAATGCGCGAGATCACGGAGACGTATATCCACTACGGTTGCCCGCGGGTATTCATCACGCTACGTCGGGAAGGCTGGAGAGATAATCACAAGCGCGTCCACCGCATCTACTGCGAGGAAGGCTTATCGATGCGTCAGCGCAGGCCCAGACGCAATAAATCGGCGATGCGGCGTCAGCCAGTGAAGGGCGCAGATTACCCCAACCAGGTCTGTGGGATGGATTTTGTATCAGACGCGCTCTTTGACGGGCGTCGCCTTCGCTTGCTCACGGTCATCGATCTCCACACACGTGAATGCCTGGCTATCACTGTAGGACAGAGATTGACGGGGCAGGACGTCGCCGACACGCTTGGTCGGATCTGCGCCACACGATCGTTACCGGAGATCATGGAGGCGGCTAATGGCAGCGAGTTTGCAGGGAAGGTGCTGGATCGCTGGGCCTACGAAAACGGTGTAACGATCGATTTCTCACGACCTGGCAAACCGACGGATAACGCCACCGTCGAGTCTTCCAATGGTAGTCTCAGGAAGGAGTGTCTGAACTCAAATTGGTTCTTATCGCTAGATGATGCTGAGGAGAAAATCGAACGCTGGCGGACGTTCTATAATCAAATGCGCCTTCACTCGTCGCTGGAGTGGGAAGCACCCGAAACCTATGCTGATAAACAGGCGCTCGGCGAGGAAGCCACCGAGTGAAAAGGCCCGGATTTTTGACTTTAGATCGGAGCTGATTCGGGGAGAGGTCCAAGAGCTGGATTCTTCGACTTGAGATCGGAGCTGATTCTGGAGGGAGGACCACGAGTGCTGCAAGTCGAGAACGCCGCTCAGTAACGTGCACTATGGTCTGAGAAATATGTCAGTGTGTATGCGAGCCGCTGCCTATTGCTAAACTGGTAAGGCATAGGCTTTTATAAAAACCCGAGCTCTTGCTGTGAGGTTTTCGTCTTTGGCGACACATAAACATGTGAGAGACAAGGGACTTTCGGTGAAGTTTTCCGCTGATAGCAACCCGGATACTGTGTTTAGGATCATGGAGGAAACCATGCCAAGGAAACGCGTCAATTTTTCTGTAAAGGAAACGGGCAACATCACAACAAGAATTCTTTGGGCCGACACCAAAAATGTGAATCTACGACAAGGGAAAGGCCACTTATTCCTCAACGACGGCGGCAATGAGTATGATCTTGTTTATCTTCTAAAAGGATCCCATGCGAGTGAGGCCGAGATTAAAGTATCTGCTGATGGAAATGAGCTAGCCAAAAAAAAGGTGAAAATTCCGGTCAGTGGCAAGACTAGTGATTCGTTTGAGTTCACCGTGCCATAGGAGGCGTCAATGAGGGTTACAATATCTTCGGCTTGTCTCTTACTTATGGCCGCGACTGAGTTACAGGCGAGCGAATGTGCGCCATTGTTTGAGCCTAGCTATGACGGCGACGACACTTACTTATTTGGCGGAGGCACAACGGACGGGCTCGCCCAGGCAGCTCAATCACTGCTTGCAGTCAATGCGAATACAGTGAAGAGCAATGCTGTCGTGAAGTACACGAGCGCCACGTCCGCCGCTGAGAATTTACCACCGGAAGACAACTTTGACTGGATCGATGGGTGTAATCACTCGCTTTCGCTCTCGCTTACCGCACCACTAGATACGTCCGACGAAGTCACCGAGCTAGCTAATCTTGATGGATTGGCTGACGCATATACACTCACAGTCAGTTACTCTCGCTACGTCGACAGAGTAAGGCGCAACCCCAACCCCGCACCCGGCACGCTTCTTGAAAACTGGTCATACTTCTGGGGCGGCGAGGCGCGGATTGGCAGGGAAAACTTCAAATTCATTGAAGCAGACAGCATTTCAGAAACAGAAGAAGACGAGACTCCATGGTCTGTGGCTGTGTTCGGCGGACACGAACTTGGGAGGTGGACCGTGACCTACCGAGCAAAGTTTGAGCAGCAGTATAAGCCGCAAAATGATGTAGTTAGATGCCCATCAAGCGCAGTTGAAGTCGAGTTCATCGATTGCATAAGTGGTGCGAACGGAGGGCCGAATGACGTGGATAGCCGACAAGTGTCTATAGAGATGCGGCGCGTAATTGAGAGATTTACGTTCATTGGCCCAATAGGAATAGCGCCTGCTATCCACCACGATCTTGAACAACACGTCACGGGCGTAGATGTACCGGTATTTCTTTGGCAAAGTGATAAAGGCCAGCTGACTGGCGGTGTTCGATTTGGATGGAGGGATGATACGAATGATTCGCAGTTTGGTGTTTTCGTATCTCAGCCATTCTAGAACTCATCCAAAACCAAGATGCCTTACATGTCTGCGCGGGTATTTGTCATTGAAAGAACTCCTACGGACCGAGACATTTCTCGGCATGGATAGCTGCTAATGAACCCTATTCTCGTTGCCTTCAGCTCTCTAGTATTTGGCATAACGATTGGATTTTTGATGGGTTTGAGCAGCTCTCCAGTCGTGGCGGTTGTGCTTCCCATACTATTCTCCCTGATGGCTGGTACCAGCACGTTCTTCTTCGACGGCATTCGTCCAAGTGATGTTTCAAAGCATTCAGTTGTTCGTAACACAGCTGTATCGCTAGTTGCGCTCTGCATCGGGTTAATTGCTGGCGTCCACTTTGGCATCGAGCAACGCACTCCAGCAATTGCATGGGCGATCTTTGAGGATGGCCAACCGATCGAAGAAGTAATTGCAGCGACAAACGGGAACGTACTTGAAGCTGTGGCTCTAGACCTGAAACTTGTTAACGTGGGGTTGGGAAAGCAGGAACGGAAACGCATATTCGAGCAACTTACAGATAGCATAGATACTCTGAAACTTGACGAGGTAGAGACAGAGCTGGAGGCGCTGATGGCCTTGCTCGGACAGACAGCGCCCTCGATTGATGAGTTCGATAACGCATATAAGTGGTTAAGCGTTACAGTAAGCCTTGAGGCCATATACCGCATACTAATTCATCCATCAACACGGCAGAGCAGTGGAAAGGCAGACCTTCAGAAGCTTGTAGACGACACGCTGAAACTTGCGAATCGATTGGATGACGATGAGGACAATAGAAAGTACATCGGATCTTCCATAGAGCGATCTAAAGCGATTATAGAGTTTCTATCGAGGCTTTCGGCGCTTGAGTCCCTCGTTGCACGTTCGAGACCTATTTCGAAGGCTGATGTTTTACTCAAGATCGTTGCGGAACCTCAAAACGACCGGTCGCTGCTAATAAAACGAGATTATTATCTGGCTGAGGGAGAAGATCTGCGACCTTCAGCTTTTGCGCCCGTAATAAAAGAGAGCTGAAGTTATCTATCGAGCCTTAGCAGAAGAGCCTGTTTCTCTCGAAATACCGTTGAGTGCGGACTGCGATGATAAGACTAGGAACGTTTAACCTTAATAACTTGTTTTCACGATTCAACTTCAGCGGCAACCTCGAGGGCTTGCCTGAAGCTTCCGATGGAGGTTTACCCCTTTCGTTCGAAGGCGGGGAGTATCGCGCGCGGACGTTCAAAGGCCGACTTGTGCAGGAGAAGGATGCGCGTGATACAAAGGCGGTAGCTCGCAGGATACTGGATGTAATGCGAGTCGACATCCTTGCGGTACAGGAAGTTGAACACATCGAAATACTCAATGAGTTTCACGAGCGATACCTGAATAACGTATATACTCATGTCACGCTCATTGAGGGGGACAGACGACTGATAGACGTCGGCGTGTTATCCAAGCTTCCTATAGGCGCTATCACTTCCTTCCAGACAGCTCATTCACCGCCTGAACCGCTGCTTTCCCTATAGCTGACGCTCAAACCTATTTTGCACAACGCGTGCAATCGGCTAACTGCGATCGATTTCTCACGACCTGGCAGACCGACGGATAACGCCACCGTCGAGTCCTTCAATGGGAGTCTCCGGAAGGAGTGTCTGAACTCAAATTGGTTCTTATCGCTCGATGATGCTGAGGAGAAAATCGAACGCTGGCGGACGTTCTATAATCAAATGCGCCCTCACTCGTCGCTGGAGTGGGAAGCACCCGAAACATACGCTGAAAAACAGGTGCTCGGCGAGGAAAATACCGAGTGAAAAGAGCCGGATTTTTTAACTTTAGATCGGTACTGATTCCGGGAGAGGCCCAAAGGCCCGGATTTTTGACTTTAGATCGCAGCTGATTCGGGGAGAGGTCCACTCACTTGCGCAGCTTCTCAGGAATACAGCCAATCTTCGTAGCAATGGACTGTAGTGCCGCCCATCGCGATGAATACGATGGTTCTTGATCTAGGAGCATCCGTACAGCGCGCTCACTAGCCTCGGAAGACTATCGTGTAGGTTTTGCCATCGGAGAATCCTCTCAACATAGTATGTCTCCGATAAACCCGGGGTGATTCAGTTTGAGGTTAACAGTTGACATTTCACCTTCAACGGTCAAGTTTCACGCGCACTTACACACCGAGTTTGTTCACGGACCGCTGTGGAAGATTAGAATCATCGAAGCCCCGTTGCGACCCTAAGTAAACAGGAGGGCAGATTGCCGTCAGTTGCCCAAACCCCCTCACCTTCTCCAACGCTCACTTAGACAGTACAAGACGTACTTCTAAGATCGCTTTTGGTTATGCGATTGCCACGCTCGATGGTCACTGCGTGCTCCGCGTAAGGGCTATCGAACGGTGTAAGGGAAAGCGAGAAAACATCGCTGGGGTAGCCTTGCGCTTGTTCTTCCAACATCCCGACAGCGATCTCCTCCCCCATTCGTACGCTATCGTAATAGTCTGAGAAGTAGTGCACTCCGGCCATGTTACGGCCGATTGAAATATTGGCTGCGAGTTTGTTGAGCTCTCCCAATAGCGTGAGCGGATGGTTAGTTTGCTGCATCTCGAGCTGATGTCCATGTTTGGCAGATACGAACTGAACGGGAATGCCTTCCACTACTCCCGACGGATCTGGACGTCGGAACGCCACGGTCCCGTCGCTCCAGGTGAGTTCCGCGGATGTGTCAAAGAATGCCTTTAAAACAGTCACACAGGCTCCGGCGACCGTAGCATGGCCAGCACCGTATGCTGGATGCATAGGTGAACCTTCCTGAAATGCCATCGGTAAGAGCGGCAGGTTATCGCCGCCGCGGGCTACGTTATGAGCAGCGACCGCAAAAAGTACCGGAGCCAACTGGGTTGCCATAAGAGGAAGTTGTCCTTTGACTTCAGGAACTGACTGAATCGACGGCAACCCGTCGATATCCGCTGCTCTAGCGAGCCTCCCGGCGAGTGCTTCCGGTCGAAGGCGCAGATGATTCTGAAATTTTTGATAGCGCACAGCTTTCAGGACACGCGTAGCAACCTCGGTCACCAAACTTAGGACATGAGGACCTCCGAATAGAGCGAAACCCGTTGCGTTGTTTGACAGTATTTCCCCAGGTTGTTGAGGGTTCTCTATTGGACCTCCTGCAAGGTCGCCAAAGCCAGGGTCAAGCGGTGCGCCCATTCCCAACAAGATAAGGCAAGCGTTAAGGTATGCTTGATACAGAGCGTCATCGTGCACATAAGTCGCTAAGTCGCGGGGTGTGTGAATGAATCGGTAGCCAGGCGCAAAAAGAGTGCTGTTTGACCGAACGTCAGCGCCATTCTGCACCGCAAGCCAATCCCGCCATTTGACCATCCAATCAGTCGTCGTTGCGTTACGGACTCTTTGATCGATACGCTGATTGCCAAAGGCGATTTGCCCTTGCTGCTCGGGAAAACTACAGGCGCCCTCTCCAGTGCCAATCAGCAAAAACTGTGAAAGATACGGGCCGATTTCAGTTCCGAAGCTAGCGCCCCTGAACGCTGTATTGGCGGTGAGTAGCCCACCTTCTGATTTCCGCGGCCTCTGGCTTCCTAAAACCAGATCAGGTAGTTCGCTCGGTAGCCCGTTCTGCACATAGGGCAGGGCATTAAGTCGTTCCAAAGCCGCAAGCATTCGCGGCTCTGAGGATCCGACTTCAAACTCTGAGAACGGCAAATCGCGCACTAGAGCGAGCTCGTAGACCTCCGCCATTTCGAACGTAAGCTCATCGAAAGTACCGTCGGATTTGTTGAGTGCTGGTGCCGGTGGCATCGTGACGGCCTGTGCATCGGGCCCTTGCAGGTCGAATACGTAACCAGCGGTAGGCGCTTCCCACTGTCTTCGACCGGTCGACAACGACGGAACTTCGACGTCGAGTGTGAAAGGGGCAATCGTGTCTCCATCGATCGCGTCTCGCAGTTGCATTGCGTGATCGCCGTCGCTGACTAGCCCAGTCTGCTCGTCATGTGCGAGCCCCTTCGTGAAGCTCATCGCCCAAGAGCCGCCGTTCAGCAACTCCTCATCCCTGTTTCTGCGATGCAGTGGCCCGTCTTTTGAGCGCGCGGTTGCTCTTGCGGCGGCAGCCTTAGCTTCGTTGGTTCGAAACGCTTTCGCGGCTTTAATTCGTTCAGCTTCATTTTGATCAATCGTCATTGCTCTCACTCCGCTCGGCTGCATTTTTGGTTGAACGTGAAATCAGCCCGAATTTTTTCAACACAAGCCATTCCATCGGCGTCACTTGAAACGCCGATGGTCGCTCGTAACTTGCGTGGCGCAGGACCCTCCGTGGTTATTGTCGAATCTTCGGCTGTCTAACTGATTTGCTACTTCTCTGACACGAGCAAGGCTTTTCTCTCAGCCGCATTGCATGGATTGCCAGTTTTTTTGATCGTTCTGAGGTATCACTGAAAAGTTCGATCCTCTGAGTGTCATCAACCGATTTCTCCGATCGCGAGTCAGGTCTGATGACCAATGGACTTATCGATGCGAGATTCAGTGTTGCCGTATCAGCTAGAAAGATGAGGAGCAGCCAGTGAGGACCCAGTTTCTCTGGCATTGCTTCTTTGAGTTTTGGAGCGTGCAAGGATTGGTCTTGAAGGCACAGAATCCATCAAGATTTCTTTTGCAGAGATCCGATCTAGGAGCGTATGGATGGCAAAGGCAATCCATTTTTCTTTTAGCGACGCACGGTTGCCACACTGGCGAATGCCAAATATCGTGCGCTACAATTCGTGCCCGAAACCTTCAATTGAGCCCATTCCGGCCATGTACGCCCCTGAAGCACAGCCAACCGTCACCGACCCGGCAAATCTTGCGGCCAGAGTTAACAGGGGTGACAAGCAGGCAGAGGCGCTGGTAATCCGAACCTATCAGCGGTCAGTGCTGGAGATGCTCCGTAATCGCAGCGGAGATCCTGATTTAGCGCAAGATCTCCTCCAAGAAACCTTCATTGTAGTTCTACGAAGACTGCGCGCTGATGGTATTGATCAGCCTGATAAGTTGCCGGCATTTATCCACCGTGTGGCGCATAATTTAGCAGTTGGACATTTTCGGAAGGAATCTCGACGAAAAACGCAACCCGATACGGATGCGATAGAGGTACAACCAGATGATAGCTGCACACAACTTGAAGCAATTTTAAGAGAAGAGAATTCCAAGCTCGTGCATGAGCTCCTAAATGAATTGACCGCACCGCGCGACAGGGAAGTGCTTCAACGGTTTTATGTCTTTGGTGAGGAGAAGAGTCAGCTGTGTCGAGAGCTGGCGCTCCGACCAGAACAATTTGACCGGGTGATTTCCCGTGCGCGGCAACGCCTACGAAAGCTTGCCGAACAGGAGCTTGATCGAACGTGATGGATATAGAATACATCCGATCGAACGGGATTGTGGATCGTTACGTGCTGGGACAGCTAACCGAGCAGGAACAGGTCGATTTTGAGCTGTGTTTCATGAGTCACCCCGAGATATTGGATGAGATCGAGGTTTCGCGAGCGCTGCGGCAGGGACTCATATCCAATGAACAAGCAGCCGCGGAAGATAGTGATTCAGCGTCTGCGAAGCTGTGGCACGCTGCAATTGCACGTTTGTCGCGGTATTTTGAATCGCCAGTCGTCTTGGCGACAAATTTCTCTGTGTTATTCGCACTTGCGGTTTTGGCGTTTTACGAACCGCAGCAAGACACCAATACGGGCTACGCCGCTACCAGGGTTTGGATTGGTACAGTTCGCGGGTACGACAGCCCCATTAATGTCAAACTCGAAAGCGAGGGTCTTGTTCTTGACATTGATATTCAAGAGTCAGGTGTGTACGACGTGGATCTAGTAAACAGCGAAGGTGAGTTAGTGCGCTTCGCTCGAAACGTCGACTCAAACAACAACGCCTTGTTGGTTTTCTTTCGACTGGATGGACTCTCACCGGGTGTGTACACGGTAAGGGCTAATCACGAAAGCCTTAGTGCAGATGTCGAGCGACGGTTAGAACTTCGATAGTTCAGATTAGACCGAATCACCCCGGGTATTCCGGAAGAGCATTTTTTTGAGTCAGGCAGCCATCACCCGACCTGAAATGCTCCCGTTCTTCGGCCACTCGGACAGTTAGGCTTTCACTTTCTCCCGTAGTCCAAAATACGACATCGCTGGCGTGATGTAGCTCTGAGCGCTGTGCGGTCGTCGTTCACAGTACCGGCCACGCCATTTCTTAATCACTACCCGTGGCTCCATAGAGCTACCAAAGAGCTCCGCGTTGAGACACTCACGGCGAAAGGTTCCATTTAAGCTTTCATTGCTGCCATTCTGCCATTCTGCCATTCTGCCAAAGCTTGCCAGGGTCGATGTTCGCCAGCTGGATGTTGTCTTTCTCGATCTCGTCACGTAGTACTGACGCAAGTACCTCGCTTCCGTTGTCGCTCCGGATGGCTCGTGGCGTGCCGTAGCGACTGATCAGCTCTTTGAGCGTGACGATCACGTCTTGATGCCTCAGATGGCGTGCCGTCTTGATCGCAAGACAAAAGCCCGTGGCCTCATCCTTAACCGTCAGGCAACGCAACGGCTCGGCGTCGTGTTATCGGTCGTGCACAAAATGCCAAGCCCAGACATTGTTGTGTCGAAGCGCAAGGCCATCGAGCTTCGCACCGGGTGTTGATCCTGCGCTTAGGTCGATAGTGCGGGAAACACAGGCCGTTCAGCCACTATAGTCGATAGACATCCTTGTCAGTGAACTTCCAGCCGAGAAGACGCAGGTAGCCGGCGGTTGTTAAACCTGTCGACCCACTCAAGCGTCGCATATTGGACCTCATTGATGTTTCGCCATGGGCCTCACGGGCGTATGAGTTCGGTCTTGTACCAGCCATTGATGATTTCTGCCATCGCATTGTCGTAACTGTCACCCACACTTCCGACAGAGGCGTTGATACCAGCCTCTGCCAGTCGCTCGCCATAGCGAATGGATAGATATTGCGTAGGTTCAAGGGGTCGTCGCAACACTGTGTTTTTCAGCAGTTTGAATTAGCTTATCGAGTGCCTCGGCCGGTGTTTTCCAACCCAGTGTTTTTCGCGGCCGTCTGTTTATAGTAGCGGCTACTGCATCGAGTTCATGCTCTGAGTACCTACTGATATCGGTCCCTTTGGGAAAGTACTGGCGCAGCAGCCCGTTCGTATTTTCATTGCTCCCGCGTTGCCATGGACTTCTAGGATCACAGAAGTAGATTTCCAAACCAGTATCGATTCGTAATTGCGAATGTTGAGCCATCTCCGTTCCTTGATCCCAAGTCAGTGATTTGCAGAGTACTTCTGGTAACGTCACGATCTTGTTTGCGATAGCTTCTCGAACAGCTTCGGCACCATGACCAGCCGTTGCTGGCCCATTCTTGACCCTGGCACCAGAGATAGGATCAGCCATGGGTGGCAAATGAAGTAACAGCGTAAACCGCGTCGTGCGTTCAACCAAGGTGCCGATCGCGGAGCTGTTCAGGCCAATAATCAGGTCACCTTCCCAGTGGCCTGGCACGGCGCGATCATCGACGTCATCCGGTCGCTCACTAATCATCAGCTCCGGTGGGATGAAGTTTCTGCTCCGCTGCTGCGTTCTTGCGCGAGGCACCCGCAGCGCCCGCCCAGTACGCAGACATGCCGTGAGTTCCCTTCGCAACGCACCACGGCTTTGAATGTAGAGCGCTTGATAGATAGCTTCGTGAGATATGCGCATTGTTTCATCATGAGGGAAGTCGACCGGCAATCGCCGACTGATCTGCTCTGGGCTCCAGCACTTCCCCCACTGCCGGTCGGCTCGACGACCGTGACGTCGTCCTTTCCAAGGCACGTCGGGTCCGGCGCAAGGCTCGCCCTGGGCATCAGTGACAGCGCCTCCAAGTCGTGTCTGAACGTAGTTTCGCAGTCGTTCGTTCGAAGTAAGCTTGGCAGGCTTTGGTCGTTTTGCAGACCGTTCCGCTTTCCATTGTGCTACCGTCGCCCGATACGTCAGGATCCCGCCGCGGGTTGCTACATTGCGCCGCAATTCTCGCGATATTGTCGAAGGGGATCGATCTAAACGCCGCGCGATCTCACGAACTCCGAACCCCGCTGCCTTCAAAACCGCCAGTTCCTCTCGTTCAACGAACGAGAGGTAACGCCCTGTGGGTGGTGCCAAACTGATGGGTGCCATACCGCCTGCCTCACGAAACCAGCGTGGCCCCAAAGGTTGAGACATCCCACATGCCAACGCTGCGACTTCACTCGGATGGCCATCGGCGATGTATCGCCAAAACGCTTGTTTCGTCTGACGTTGATTGACGCCCGGTCTACCCGGCGAGGGCATCGGCGGTCGCCCTGTTTGTTCGCTTGACCAGCCACGTGGCCTTCCCATATCACACCTCCGTCATCGGAGTGTTGCGACGACCAGTTGAATTCACCTTGCGATCCGCGATCGCTGTGATGTGTGAGATCGTCTGATTTGCCTCGTGCATAGATCGCCTGCTCAAGTGCATCCAGTACCAGGTCAGTCTTCAGTGATGTCGAGACTCGCCAGCCCACAATGGCACGAGCGAACACATCAACTACAAAGGCGACGTGAACGAAGCCGCGCCAAGTCTCGACGAAGGTGATGTCCGTGACCCACAGCTGACTGGGTCGTGTCGCCACGAACCGCCGCAGCACCAGGTCCGCTCGGCGCGCCAAGGCGGTGTCCGGGCTCGTTGTCTTCACCGTCTTGCCGCGTCAAGTGACGCGCAGCTGCAATACCCGAATCAAACGCTCGACGGTACAGCGGGCGACGGGCATCGCTTCTCCATGCGGTTACTTCCAGACCTTACGGACACCATAGACCTGAAATTGCTCGCTCCAGACCAGCTGAATCTCAGGCTTCAGTGCCTCATCACGGTGATGACGTGTCGGATACCGGCTCGGACCCCGTTCACGTGCTTTGTGTTCGTAGAACGTCGACGGGACAATCGGCAACACGGCACACAAAGCCGACGCCTTGCGGAGAATCTCGTTAGCTCGTTTCAGCTCGAGGTTCTCACACTGAAGTTCTTTGAGATCTTCGTTCTCGGCACTGGTCCGGCCAGGACGCTGGCCACCGTCAATCTCAGCTCGCTGACCCACTTGTGCAACGTCTCGGGCGTATAGCCAATCTTCGCAGCAATGGGCTGTAGCGCCGCCCATCGCGATGAGTACGATGGCTCTTGATCTAAGAGCATCCGAAAGGCGCTCTCTGACTTCGGAAGAATAACGCGGAGATTATGTCACCGAAGAATCCTCTAGCCATAATTGGTAACTGGTATAAGCAGCGCGGTTCAGATTACCTTTTTAGAAGTGGGTGCCCTGTTGAAACGACAAGCTGTAAGTCATCCATCAGTCGTATTCGAGCGGGCGACGGCTGCTTAAAGATAATCAATTCTTTGTATCAGAATAAAAACCAGGTGAGAGGATTCCATCTAAAACGGCACTTTGTAGACAGTGTCGAATTACAAAAGGCGAGGCAAACCTACTTACTTTCAATTCCGCTCACCTTGCAATAAAAAATGGGAGCATGATTGGGAGGTAACGGCCAGCAGAACTCAAGCATTACTTACGCAGCTGGTTTGACCAAGAAGGCATCGCGCTGCTCTGTATGCGAAATCACTAAAGCAACCTTTGTATCGACCGTACCTGACAATCTGAACAAGGGGAAAATTATGGAAAGGTTATTATTAATTACTCGTGTATGCTGCTTAGCGTTGACCGCTCTGACCTCCTCAGTGTTCGCCGAGACACCGGTGTTTTCGCTTGACACCAAAGTAAAAGAATCGCAGTCAGGGTTCTGTCATCCTGTCGGTACACGGTACTACGATCAAACAACCAAGCCAGTGAAACGAGTGTCCGGTGACGTTGCCAAAGGTATCGCAGGGCCAGGGGACTTCGAGACACTAAGACAATGCATGAGCCACGGTAACGCCGTATATGAACCTTATCGAGACTACTACACGGCCCTCCTGACCGCTGATGGGAAAGACTGTGAGGCTGCCGACGCAGCCGCAGCAGAGTGCAGATTGCTGAGAGAATCAGGACAGCAAGCTAACAAAAAGCTCGATGAGCTTGATCGCTTTGAGAACTTTGGGTTCGGCATCGCTCTTGCAGCGATCGACTTTGACCAATCCGTCGTGGACGACGTTGCGATTGTGGATGGACACGTACGTGTGGGTGAGAGTCGCGATATAGCCACCACCGTCCTTTTCGAATCGCACTACTTCTGGACCATACCAGGACTTAGTGAGAGGATCGGCTATGGCCCCTTTGTCGCTGCCTCCCTAGCGAGTGAAGCCGGCGTAAACCCTTTATCAACCTTTGCCGTTGGTGGAATGATCGGCTTTAAACGACGAAATACCGCTGGCAGCTTCAATATAGGGATTGGATACGCTGTAGACACAGATGCCTCAGTGTTGAGGAGCGGTATATCAGACGGCATGGCAACGGATGAGATGGACAGCGCGAATCTTGTCCGAAAAACCGACGTCGGCGGCCTGCTGCTTATGTTCTCCGCCACTTGGTAACGGATTTCAGACAGCGATATCGAGACCGTGTTTCATGCCTACTGCCACAATGCAGAAAAACGGTTTCCGAACTAGACGCTATTCTGTAACGGTCCCAAAGCGAAGGAAAATAGTTTACTTTAAGTAAGCAATGGATTTCGGTCATGCGTGCATCTTTTCTTAGATCTCCGCGTTAGTATTTCATAAATAGTATGCTCTTAGAGTGAGCTCTTCCCAACGCCTTTTTGAGGAAAGACTAAAGCCCTGCTAGATTACACAAGGTATTAGAATTTCTCGGTAGATTGTCCAGCGAGCGAATACCATTATTACAAAAAATCCAGCTACGATTCGATCTACGCCATGAGATTATGGTCTTTTTCGGAATCCTTCAACTGACATAATTAAAAAGGATCTTTTATCGCCGTAACATCGATAAATTTAATCAGAGAAACCACTACCTATCACAACTTTATTTTACCTAAAAACACAGCCTTCACTGAGTAAATAAATATGAGATCACTACATAAATTGCTACCCTCAATTTCATAATTATAGTGGCGAATGCATTATTTTTTGAGACTGGATACCAAAAACTTCCGTTTAATACTGATTTTCAAAATTTTTTTTTGGTTATCTTTCATGTGGATTTATTTCGAGTACAGGAGGAGCCTTTTTTCTTACAACGCACCCAAAAGTAAATTGTTATCAATTCAAATAGCGCTGGATAAACCTCGAAGAAAAATAAATAACCAAGTGGCGAATAGTTCAAGAGAGATGTGTGCTTCCTTCGACGAGGCTACGCTTATAAAGGCGTTCTTGAAAATTGATCATCTAGAAACAGGTGTGATAAGGAGCTACTGATGAAAAAGGGGGTTTTTTCGGTGTCTACCACATCTTAAAATTTCTTCATCAC
>JBCCPL010000035.1:0-68320 GCA_039111155.1 Pseudomonadota bacterium
ACCAGCCCGGACACGATGCAATTTCGTATCTCCGACAACGGGCCTGGTATCGCCGATGATGTGCTGCCGCGCCTGTTCGATCCATTCTTCACCACCCGCGCAAAGGGTACGGGTCTCGGGCTGGCAGTGGTCGCAATGACGGCTGCTCAGCACGAAGGGCAGGTGCGCGCTAAGAACCGGCCAAGCGGCGGCGCCGAGTTCCTTATCGACCTGCCGCTCATCGCAACCGAGGCTGGCAACGCCGGTTCACCGCAATGAGTGCAGCAACTCAAGTTTTAGTCGTCGAAGACGACGCCACACTGCGCGAGGCCTTGTGTTCCACCATTGAGTGCGGAGGCTACCGCGCGCTGGCAGCCGAGGATGGCCGCGCAGCCCTAGATCAGCTCGACGGATCTTCAGTCGATATGGTGATCAGTGACTGGCAGATGGACGGCATGGACGGGCGCAGACTTCTGCGTGAGGTACGCCATCGCAATCCGCAAATGCCCTTTGTGATGATGACTGCGCATGATTCGGTGAGTGATGCCGTGGCCGCTATGCGCGACGGCGCTACCGACTACCTTTTGAAGCCGTTTGAAGCCCAGGTTCTTCTGGATCTTATGGCGCGTATGGAGCCGCCAGCGGCTGATGACAGTGTGATGGTGTCGAGGGACGCGGCAACCCGTAACCTCTGCAACCTGGCCCAGCGCGTGGCGAAAACCGACGCCACGGTTCTGATCTCCGGTGAGTCGGGGTGCGGTAAGGAGATGCTCGCGCGATTTATTCATGATCACTCCGACCGTCGAGCGCGCCAGTTTTCGGCCATCAACTGCGCGGCAATTCCGGAGAACATGCTGGAATCCATGCTGTTTGGCTATGAGAAGGGCGCCTATACCGGGGCCCATCAGTCCCGCGCCGGAAAGTTCGAACAGGCAAATGGCGGGACGCTGCTCCTCGATGAGATTTCGGAAATGGAACTCGCACTGCAGGCCAAACTGCTGCGAGTGCTGCAGGAAAAAGAGGTAGAACGCCTCGGAGGCTCCAAGGTGATACCCCTGGATGTGAGGGTCCTGGCTACTACCAACCGGGAACTCAGTCTCGAAGTGCAGGAAGGCCGGTTTCGGGAAGACCTTTTTTACAGGCTCAACGTGGTACCGCTGCATATCCCGCCACTTCGGGAGCGACGCGGCGACATTCTTCCGCTGGCCGAACGGTTCCTCCTGAGATATCAGCATAGCCCGGGCGTGCAGTTCTCCGCAGCAGCCAGAGAGTTTCTCCTGGAGCAACCTTGGAACGGAAATGCCCGTGAGCTCGAGAACTGCGTGCAGCGCGCGGCCATCCTGACTGCGTCCGACACAATCAGCGAAGCGGATCTTCTGCTTTTGTGCGGATCGCAAGGCACAGGCTTTTTGACCGCGTCAGGCTCGGGTAGCGTCTCAAGTACAGCGCAAAGCGATAACTCTGGAGTGCCGACTGCTCAGCCGGCGCCCAGCGAAACCGCTGCGAGCTCATCTCCCGCATTAGAGGGAGATCTCAAGCAGCGCGAGCAGGAGCTGATTATCAACGCGCTGCGCCGAAGCGGCGGTAACCGCAAAGCGGCGGCGGAGCAGCTCGGTATCAGCCCGCGGACACTCCGCTACAAACTGGCGCGGATGCGCGACGAAGGCACAGAGTTACCTGAAAAGTCTGGAGGATCTTCCTATGAGTGATGTGGCGATTAATCAGGTTATAGCGCAAATGCGCGTTATGGCCTCGGCGGCGCAGTCCGAGCGAAGTACGGCTGCGGCCCCCAGCAGCGGTGCGTTCGCAAACTTAATGCAGGATTCGATCGATGCCGTTAACGAATCGATGATGGATGCGAAGGTCAAGGCTCAGGGGTTCGAATCCGGGGATCCGCAGGTTTCCCTGACCGAGGTCATGATCGCTTCCCAGCGCGCCAGCCTTGAGTTTCAGGCGATGACAGAAGTACGCAACAAGCTCCTGAGTGCCTATCAGGAAGTCATGAGTATGCAGGTGTAGGTGAAACAGTGTTTTCCGATGCTCAAATGTGGTCAGCGCGGTCGATGGATCGCCAGATCAAGCAGTCTCAACTCATGTGCTCTGCAAGCGCGGTGAAGAACGATGGCTGAAGCGATTGAAGGAACGGTGCTCACCCGATTCGGCGGCTACTCCCAGCAACCGCTGGCGCGGCAGTTCGCGCTGCTTATCGGGCTTGCGGCGAGTGTGGCAATTGCGGTGGGTCTGGCGCAGTGGGTCATGCAACCTACCTACAAACCTCTTTATGGGGCCATGACCCCGGAGGACACCTCTGCTGTTATAGCGTCACTGCAGGCGGCGGGCATCGACTATGACCTCGATCGTCGCAGCGGCATGATTGCGGTACCAGCTGCTGAGCTTCAGCGCGCTCGTCTTGCACTTGCAAGCGAAGGCTATCCACGCGGTGACGGTCAAGGTTATGAGAGCCTCTACCGCGAGCAGGAGATTGGTTTGTCCAGTTTCATGGAGCAGGCGCGCTTTCACCGCGCGCTTGAGTCTGAGTTGTCCCGAACCATCGCTTCCATGGACAGCGTGCGCTCCGCTCGGGTCCATCTCGCCATGACCAAACAATCGGCATTTTTACGTGAGCGAGAGAAGCCTGCGGCGTCCGTGATGCTAAGTCTGCTGCCTGGTAGACGGATGACCGACCGGCAGCTCGCCGGAATTATCAACCTGGTGGCCTCCAGCGTACCTAATCTGATGGCGGATCAGGTGTCTGTGGTCGATCAGAATGGCAAGCTTCTGTCGAACCAGGGTCAAGACAGCGAGATCGGTTACACGCAAGAGCAGTTTCGTTTCTCCAGGCAGATCGAAAACGACTACAACCGTCGGATTCTTGAGATCTTGGAACCGATCCTTGGGCCGGAAGCAGTCCGCGCACAGGTTGCCGCTGACGTCGATTTCACCCGCATTGAGCGAACGAGCGAATCCTACTCTCCGGATACGACGATACGAAGTGAGCAAACGTCCGAAGAGACCAGTTCGCAGCAAATACGCGGCGGTGTTCCTGGGTCATTGTCGACGCAGCCCCCGGCGGATCCAGCCTTTGACACGGTTCAGCCTGGCGCCGACGGCCTGGGGGCTGACCAAACCGAAGCTGCTCAGACTTCCCCAACGCGCAGCAGCCGACGCTCCACCGTCAACTATGAGGTAGACAAGACGATCAGTCATGTCCGGGAGACTCCAGGGAGCCTGCGCAAGCTATCGATCGCTGTGGTGCTTGACTACATCGAAACCACCGATGAAGAAGGCAACGTGACGTCTGGACCGCTGCCCCAGCCGCGGGTAGATGAAATAACGGCCCTGGTACGCGAAGCGGTAGGCTTCGATGGGGCACGCGGCGACACTGTCAGCGTTATTAGTGCACCCTTCATCGAAGCGCCGGAAGTCGAACCCGAGCTGTTCGAGGCGTCGCTCATGGACGAGGAATGGTTCTGGCCCGCGGTCAAGATGAGTGCGGCACTCATCGTACTGCTTACCCTGATACTTACCGTGATTCGACCGATCGTAAAGTTCTCTGCGATACCCATGGTGGATTCACAGGCCGCCCTCGAGAACGGACAGCTGGCACTTGGCGCCGATGGGGAAGTAACGGATGACCAGTTGACTTTGGGGGCAGACGGAAACGTTCCGGGACTTCCAGGTACGGTCGGCGATGGACCTACCTACCAGGAGCAGCTTCAGTCCGTTCGCGAGATGGCTGAGACACAGCCGGAGCGCGCCGCTTACGTCGTCAAGGGGTGGGTAGCAGACGATGGCTGAGACGCGGCTAAGCGGCGCGCAACGCGCCGCCATTTTTCTGCTGGGCGTCGGTGAGGAATCGGCGGCCAACATTCTGCAGCACATGGAGCCGCGGGAGGTGCAGCGTGTCGGTGAGGCGATGGCAACCCTGGCGGGTGTCACCGATGAAGACCTCACCGGGGTTCTTGAGGACTTTCAGGAATCCGCAGAGAGCGTTAATCCATTGGCGCTTGGAGCCACGGATTTTGTCCAAAGGGTACTCGTTAAAGCTCTGGGAGATGAAAAGGCGCGGTCTGTCATGTCCAAGGTACTTCCCGGGAAGACTGAGACCCGTGGGATCGAAGCTCTTAAGTGGATGGACGCCCGCGCGGTGGCTGCACTGATCGGGGAGGAGCATCCGCAGATCATTGCCATTGTACTTTCTTCGTTGGATGAAGAGCAGGCAGCGCAGATACTTAAGCAGCTTTCCAAGGCGCAGCGTTCTGAAGTTGTAATGCGCATAGCGCGGCTTCAGATGATTGATCCGCATGCCCTGGAGGAACTCGACAAGGTGCTTGAGAAGCAGCTTGGGCGCATCAAGAAGACCGCTCCGCGGGCAGTCGACGGTTTGGCAAGCGCTGCCGCCATCATGAACAACATCGATGCGGAACTTGAAGCTAAGGTCATGGAATCACTGCGCGAGAAAGATGAAGAGTTGTCGGAGCGCATTAATGAACTCATGTTTGTCTTTGATGATCTCGCATCCCTGGATGATCGAGGCATGCAGAGGCTGATTCGCGAAATCTCTGTAGATACACTGGTGGTTGCTTTAAAAGGCGTGAATGTCGATCTGCAGGAGAAGTTTTTCGCCAACATGTCATCGCGCGCGGCCGACATGCTTCGCGACGATCTGGATGCCAAAGGTCCGGTGCGCCTGGTTGAGGTAGAGAACGCGCAAAAGGAGATTCTGAGCGCTGCGAAGCAGCTATCCGACGATGGCGAAATCATGATCGGAAAAGGCGGCGCAGATTTTGTCTAAAGCTGAAATGGGAAGTGCGGCCTTTCAGGGTGGCTGGAGCCCGCCTACCTTGGATGTGGCCGCTACCGAGTCTGCGGAGGCGCTGGAAGAACGGCTTCGACAGCTCGAAGACAGCGCGAGAGATGAAGGCTATAAGGCTGGGTTTGCTCAGGGTATGGACGAGGGCCGTTCGGCCGCAGGCGCACTGGCGACCCAGCTTCAGTCATTGGTTTCGGCACTGGAGACTCCCTTTGCAGACTCCGACCCTCAGCTCGTGCGCTCGCTGCTGGAACTGACCGAGAAACTGGCTGGGGCGGTGGTAGGCCGCGAACTCAACGCCGATCGTGACGCGCTCGAATCGCTGGTGGCAGACACACTGCGGGCTCTGGGTGACTCGGGGCTGGCACTCGAAATTCGCCTACATCCGCAGGACGCGTTGCTGTGTGGAGAATTCGACTGCCTCCGGGGTCGGCGGGTGACGATTCGCGAGGACGCGAGCCTTAAGCGCGGCGGCCTTCAGGTCCGTGCGGGCAGTCAGCTCATAGACGCAACGATCGAGACCCGATTGCATCGGCAAATGGAAGCTCTCTACGCTAGTGCCGGCTTACCCAGCGCGACCTCGAGCGTAAGCACCAGCGGTGAGTCGCTCACGGTCGGTCGTCCGGAGGAGTAGCTGCGTGTTGACTCCTGACCCAGTCTCCCCCGTTGAAGAACGACATCATCGAATTGCGGCCCAGCTGAGTGCGCTTGCGGATCGTGTCCAGCCCCAGAAGTTACTCCGGGAGGGCCGAGTGGCACGCATGGTGGGTATGAAACTGGAAGCCGAGGGGTGCGACGGCGCTATCGGCGACCGCTGCCGGGTTTTGAGCGAAGACACGGTTGTAGAAGGCGAGGTGGTTGGCTTCGCGGACGGTCGTCTGGTGATCATGCCGGAAGGTGATGTGACTGGGCTGCGCCTGGGAGCCCGAGTGCAGCCTCTGGGTGAAACTGCCGGTGTTGATGTTGACGAGCAGCTCTTTGGCCGGGTAATCGATGGTGCCGGGCGCTTTCTCGACGGTATGCCCGCACCGAGTTGCGCCCAGCGGGTCGCTTTGCGCGCCCGCTCGCTGAACCCCCTGGACCGTCGTCCGATAGCGCAGCCCCTGGATGTCGGAGTACGAGCTATCAATGGGCTGCTGACGATGGGTAAGGGACAACGTATCGGACTCTTTGCCGGTGCAGGCGTCGGCAAAAGCACGCTACTTGGCATGATGACGCGGCATACGGCGGCCGACGTGATTGTGGTCGCTCTCGTGGGCGAGCGGGGCAGAGAGGTACGAGAATTTGTCGAGAGTATTCTGGGGCCAGCCGGATTAGCACGCGCTATTGTGGTCGCGACACCTGCGGATTACCCGCCCCTCATGAGGATTCACGGCGCCTGGCGTGCGACCGCGATTGCGGAGCACTTTCGGAATCAGGGCCGCGACGTACTGCTACTCATGGACTCCCTGACACGCTTTGCACAAGCCCAGCGGGAAATCGGGCTCGCCGTGGGCGAACCTCCGGTCTCGAAGGGGTATCCACCGTCGGTTTTTACCCTGCTCCCGAACCTGGTGGAGCGCGCCGGAAACGGACGCGAAGGGTCGATCACGGCGGTCTATACCGTACTGGTTGAAGGCGACGATCACGCGGACCCGATCGCCGATGCCGCACGCGCAATTCTGGACGGACACATCGTGCTCTCGCGGCGAATAGCAGATGCTGGAGTATTCCCAGCCGTGGATTTCGAGTCTTCTGTGAGCCGTTCGATGAACAGCGTAACGTCCGAATCTCACCAACATCTGGTGAGAGATCTCAAAGAGCTTTACTCGGTTTATCAGCAAAACCGTGACCTGGTTACCATTGGTGCTTACAGCCGCGGCAGCGACCCCAAAGTCGACCAGGCAATCGATGCTTTCGACTCCATCCAGGCGTATATTCGTCAACCTCAGCAGCAGCAGGTGACGTTGGATGAAAGCTCTGAGCATCTATCACAGCTGGGGAGACTGGCGAAACTCACGGACGTCCATGCCAACGCGCCTCAGCCGTGAATGTGTCGCAAGAACCCCGTAAACAATCGCAGAGCAGAAGCGCGCAAGCCATTTACAGAGTAGATGAAACACAGATTCATAACGCATGTTGACCAATCATAAAAATCGTAAGGGTAGTCGTGGACCCTAAGCAGCTCGAAAAAGTATCCGCGGTCGCACGGGCGCGCGAGAGCCAGGCTGCGGCAGTGCATCAGCAACGGCTCCAATCAGCCGATCAATCGCAGCAGCGTTTGGGACAACTTCAGGAATTTAGGTCCGAGTATGAGAAGCGTCTGTCCAACCTAGCCGGTTCTGGCATGGACGCACGACAACTCGCTGGCTATCGACGTTTTCTCTCCGGCTTGAACGACGCTATTTCGCGTCAGGGCGAGACGATTCAGCGCGATCAGGAGAATGTGGAGTTGAGCCGTAATCAGCTTCTGGAACAGAGTACGCGTCGTATGACGGTTGAAGAGCTGGTCGCCCACACGCGCGCCGATCTGCTTCGCGAAGAGGAAAAGAGAGAACAGAAACTCAACGACGAAACCGTAATTCGCCGTCATCAGGAGCCACCTGGGGGTTGCTGAAGGAGCCGTTGAGCCAATTACGATAAGAGCAGCGCCAAGAGTGCTATGGCTCTGTTTTGATCCAGCAGATGAGCTGTCTGTTCTGACGTGTGTGGGAGTGGTGGCTTCTATCTGGCACAGCGCTTGCTAAATCATGGGTGTAGCGATCAGAAAGAGCACCACTGTGCCATGACAAGCGCGATAACAGGCCAACTTCCAAGCTTTGCGGCGATTGATAGATCCAATCAGGCAGCATCGATAAGTTCAATAAAAAGTTCAATAAATTCAGAGAGTTATGCTAATTCTGAGGCCCGTAGCGGCGGCTTCGGCTCGGTTTTTGGTGAGCAACGCTCGCAGGCGGCAAGCCCCTCTGTGCCAAACGGCCAGCAAGAATCGGCGAGGTCTGAGAACGGCAACAATTTGCCGTCCCGGCGGCGCACTTCGGCCGCTGAGGCGAATGAGAGTGCAAGCACCGCGCAGACTCAAAGCCCAGACCGGACAACATCCTCGACAACAGCAGATGACGATTCAAAGTCGGAATCCGTTGCGCGTGATTCCACAGTTGATAACGAACGACCTGCCGAGAACGGTCAAGGGGCAGCGCAGGATCAGGGCCAGGATAACGTCGCATCGGCAAGCCCCGCCCAGACCTCGGGAGCCGCGGCTCCTCGAACCGCGAATGAGCCGGCTCGCGCTAGTCTCGTTGACTCTGAGCTTGCCACTGAACTGCGTCTTAATCTGGGTACCAGTGACGCGACCCCTGCCGCGCAGCCCGGCAACCCAATCTCAAACCAGGTGGATCCTGCGGCTGCCCAGCTACTCGACGCCGAATCAGATGACGGAACGGTGGCTCAGCGTCTCGCGGCGCTTACCGAGACCGACGAGACGGGTGCGCGCCGCGGTCCGCTGCCTGCAGCGGTGCAGGACGATGCGTCATCGCTGACGCCTCGCGGTACATCAACGGTTGCTGCGCTGGCTGACCGTAGTTCCCAATTTGTCGACGCAGACCCGAACAAGCTTTCGGCCAGTTTGGCAAACGTCGGTGACACACCTGAAATTCAGGGTGAGGAATTATCATCGACCCGAGTCGTCGATCCACGTGTCGCACTTAAAGATCCAGCTCTTACCGGCGCTGAGCGCCCCGGTGTTGGTCTGCAGCTTGAAGCCGCCGAAACAGCGGAGAAGTTTGTAAATCCACGGGCCGCCGTCAGCGATTTGTACAGGCCTGCGGAGACATCTTTGCAGTCGATTACACCTGGAAGAACAGAGGCTGACCCGTTTACCGATCGAACAGCCTCCCTTCAGACCCTGCAGTTAAACCAGGCGATCCACTCGAACGAAGCGACCGTGGGTCTGGCGGCTAATGCTGGTTCCGCGGAACGAGGGCCCGTACCTACAGCAGGTGGCGGTAGCACCAACGCAATCGCTGCTGTCGGATCTGGGTTGGCTGGCGTGTCGGGCCAGAGCAGCATTTCGGCTCTGCAGAGTTCAGACCTTCCTGAATATACGCTCACGCGCACTGCTGGCAGCTCCGAGTTTGCCGAAGAGTTCGCAAACCGTATGCAGGTGATGGTGCGAGATGGAGTGAAGGAAGCCCGCTTGCAGCTTAATCCGGCGGAGCTCGGGCGACTCCAGGTCACCATCAGTACCGACGGGGACCAGGCCCGTGTTGCGTTCCTCGCGGACACAAGTGGCGCGCGTGACCTGATCGAACAGTCTCTTCCGAAGCTTCGGGACATGCTTGAGCAACAGGGCTTGCAGCTCGCGCAAAGCGACGTCGGTCAACGTGACGCACAAGCCCGGGGCGACGATAAAGGTGAGTCCAGCGGCGGCAACCAGGTAGCTCAAGTCGCCGAAGATGCCGTGGCGCCCGCGCAGGCACCGCAGTTGGCCAGCACAACGACTGGTGAAGGCCGGTTTGACGCCTACGCCTGACCTCCCTCAATGGTATGCCCAACCTGGACCGGCGCTCGCCGGCGTTTGTGAGCGTACCTTCAGACGCTCCCCGGAGTCCTGTCTGGTTGCTTCAATGAACTAGCCAGACAGAACACCCGCGATCGGTGAGCAACGTTGGCTTGCGCACTGCCCTGAATGCCGGCCCCGCGAACCAGAATCCTCGGGCCAAAGCTGCTCGCAATGAGTGGTTGTCTTTTGTCGCGTCGTTTTTCATTCGACTCGCACTGGGCGAGCTCTCTCACCTTAGTCATCGCCTGATTTCTGACGACTGGCCCGCTACTCGGCGTCAAGAATTCGACAGTCGCATACCCAAAATCCTCTAAACATCTGAAATATCTATAAAAAAATCCACTGGTACGCGCTTTGCAATAACTGCCTTCCCATAGTGCGCGTTATCGGAAGCGCCCCAGTGCGTTGGAGTGGATAGATGGCAAAGAAAGACGAATTAAACCTTGGCAAGGGTGACGGTGATGGTGAGGAGAAGTCGTCCGGCAAGGGCAAGCTGATCATCATTATCGCTGTGGTTTTGCTTCTGGCGGGCGGAGGTGCGGCCTACTACTTCTTCCTGATGGGATCGAGTACGGAAGAAGCCGTCGCAGAAGGCGAGGAGGCGGTTGAAGAAGTCGAGGAAGAACCGAAAGAGCCACTCTATGCCGACGTGAAGAAGATCCTCGTCAATATCGAGCACAAGGGCAAAACACACTACGTCCAGGCCGACATGGAACTGATGTCCTATGACCAGACGGTCATTGACCAAGCGCGGCGAGACATGCCGGCGATCCGCGATCGACTCATCATTTTGTTTAACTCACAGGACTTCGATGCCCTTAAAACAGCCGATGGGAAAGAAGCGGTTCGTGCCGAAGCTCTCGTCACCGTGAACGGGGCTCTTGGTCTGACAGCACCGAAGGTGGTTGAGCAGGTCTACTTCGAGAACTTTCTGATTCAGTAGTCATGGCGTCGGACGAAGAACAAACAGCTGAAATGGCCCAGGCGGCCGAGACCGGGGAATCGCCGGAGGCCCCCCAGAGCACGGGAGCGGAGAGTGTTCTCAGCGAGGGCGAAATCGACGCACTCATGGAGAGCGTCGATGACAGCGATTTCTCGGCCGATGCCGGTGACGACGGCCAGCATCGGCGTTTCGATTTCGGCGCTCGCGAGCACTCGATCCTTCGCAACTTCACGGTATTCGATTCGGTACTCGAAAGACACGCGGAGCTGCTCGCCAAAGCTCTGGATCGCACATTTTCCATCGAGTTCCTGGTACGCGCCAATCCACCTTCCCTGGTGTCTGTGGCCGACACGTTGGCTTCGCTCGAGCGGGTCATCGGAGTTACGACCTCTACGCTCAAGCCCCTGCCAGGCCCTGCGTTCGCACTAGCCACGGCCGAAACGCTGTCCTTCGTGGTCAACGCGTACTTTGGCGGTGGTGCCGTAACCAGCGAAGAGAGCGATGCGAAAAGCTCGTTAACCCCGTCGGAGCTTCGTATGGCGGAGCGCCTGGCGGATCTGCAGTTCGGTCTGCTCACTGAGGCCTGGGACGAAAAAGTTCAGTTGCAAGTAGAGGATCAAAACACGCTGGGCGTGCCTGATCGACTGGAGATGGTGCCTCGCGATGATCTGCTTCTGCGTCTCGGTTTCCATCTGCACGCGGGCGAGCACGAATCCGAACTCGTGCTCTTAATGCCGTTTTTGGATCTCGAACCCTACCGAGAGCGGTTTTCACCGCCGAAGCAAAAAGACAGTGATCTCGTTGAGACCTGGGAAGCGTTTTTCCGTCGCGAGCTGCCCTACATCGAGGTCGAGGTGGCAGGAGTATTGAATGACACGCGGATGCCACTGGGCGAAGTGATGGAGTTGGAAAGAGGCACCGTGATTGCAATCCAGCCTCCCGAGGAGGTCGCCCTTCGCGTTGATGAAGTCACAGTGGCCCGGGGTCGGTATGGAAGTCTTAAGGGCTCGAAAGCGGTGGACGTACAGGAACTTTCGGGGCTATTGCGTCCCAGGCGTCGTAGCGGAGAAAGATGATGAGTGATGAAGTGATGGAAGAGCAGGAAGCAGCAATTGTTGAGGCACAGCCTGAGGCCGTTGCAAGTCCAGCGGCACCTCCGGAGGAGCTTAGCGAAACCAGCGCAAGCATTGCTTCGGCGGCACCAGCAAGCAGAGTAGATCTCGATCTACTCATGGATGTGCACGTGAACCTATCCGTAGAGATTGGCCGCACGCGTCTGCCGATCAAAGACCTGCTCGCCCTGAACGAAGGCTCCGTGGTCAGCCTCGAGCGGGCGGTCGGTGAGCCCATGGACCTTATGGTCAATGGAACGCTGATTGCCCGCGGTGAGGTTGTTGAGTCGAACGGGCAGTTTGGACTTCGACTGCTGGATGTTGTCAGTCCATCCGAGAGGCTTCGTAAACTCAAGTGAAGACTTGGATAAAAAGCGCGGTTGGAGTCGCTTTCTGCCTGCCGGTCGTTGAGACCGTGGCCGCGAACGCTTCACCCAGTTCAGTCCCCGAGCTGTTCACTCCCACCTACGTCATGCAGGTGCTGGGTTCTCTGCTCCTGGTGGTTCTGTGCCTGTTCGCCGTCATCCTTCTGCTGCGCCGTTTTAATCGCATCGGTAGCGTTACCGGCATCCCCCTGAAAGTTCTGGCCAGCGCCAGCGTCGGCCAGCGCGAGCGAGTCGTGCTGGTCGAGGCCGGCGAAGAGCAACTGCTGCTTGGTGTCGCGCCAGGTAGCGTGCGTATGCTGCATCGGCTTCCCGAACCGGTCGTGTCCGATGCTGCAGCTAATACGCCGGATTTCGCCAACGTTCTCAGAGCGGCGAATCCGCTCGGGAGTCGATCATGAAGACCTTCTTCGCGCTGTGCAGCACGGGATTGTCGGACCATCGCAGGCATCACCGGATGCTGGTTCTCACGCTGGGCTTGATCGCTCTTGCTCTTCCTTCGGTGGCCACTGCCCAGGCGGCTATTCCTCTCCTGTCGGTGCAGCCCAGCTCCGCCGGCGGCAGCGACTACTCCATGAGCATTCAGATTCTTCTGATCATGACGCTGCTGACGCTGATTCCCGCAGCGTTGATTACCATGACATCGTTCACCCGGATTCTGATCGTGCTGGCTATTCTCCGCCAGGCGCTCGGCACCGCACAGACGCCGTCCAATCAGATCATTCTGGGGCTATCGCTGTTCCTCAGTCTCTTCATTATGGCGCCGGTGTTCGATGTGGCCTGGTCCACAGCCCTCAAACCTTACATGGACGAGACCATCGGATTTGCGGAGGCGGTCGAGGCAGCTAAGTCTCCATTCCGCGAATTCATGTTCGCCCAAACGCGAGAGTCCGATCTTATGCTGTTCGCCGATCTGGGGGGCTATAGCGCCTTCGCTTCCCGGGACGATGTACCCATGGTTGTTCTTCTGCCTTCCTTTCTCACGAGCGAGCTGAAGACGGCCTTTCAAATCGGGTTTTTGCTCTTCGTGCCGTTCCTGATTATCGATCTGGTGGTTGCCGCGGTTCTGATGTCCATGGGCATGATGATGCTGTCACCCATGTTGATCTCGCTGCCGTTCAAACTAATGCTGTTCGTACTGATCGATGGTTGGTCGCTGATCGCCGCGACTCTGGTTGCGAGTTTCGCGGTGTAGCCCATGGGACCGGAAACTGTACTCACCGTGGGTCGAGATGCGATGTGGCTTGCAGTCTTACTGTCGGGTCCGCTGTTGCTATCGGCGCTGGTAGTAGGACTTCTGATCGGTGTGTTCCAGGCAGCCACGCAGATCCAGGAAATGACGCTGAGCTTTATCCCCAAGTTGCTGGCGTTGGTAGTAGCGCTGTTCGTTGGCGGTCCCTGGATGATCTCCGTGGTCGTAACGTTCTCCGAACGCCTGTATCGGGAAATTCCCGGGTTGATCGGCTGATGACGGATCTTAGTCTCCCGGTCAGCCCCGAGGTTTTGCTTGCTCAACTGGAGCTGTACGTCTGGCCTTTCCTCCGCCTGTCCGCAATGATGCTCGTTGCGCCGGTGTTCAGTTCGTCTTCGGTAACGGTTCGTGTTCGTATCCTGTTGGCGGTGATGATTGCGGCATTGGTAACACCGTTGCTACCGACCGCTCCAAGCGTCGATCCGCTCAGTAGCCTTGGCTTGATTCTCGCTGCCCGCGAGGTGGCCATCGGCCTCGCCATGGGCTTCGTGATGCAGCTTGTGTTTGGTGCGGTAGTCGTTGCCGGTCACTCCATCGCCACGTCGATGGGGCTGGGTTTTGCAATGTCCATCGATCCCCAGAATGGTGTCCAGGTGCCTGTCGTGTCGCAGTTCAATGTAGTGTTGGCGACGCTGCTGTTTCTCGCAATCGATGGGCACCTGATGTTGCTCGCCGCTGTGTTCGAGAGTTTCACTGTGTTGCCGGTGTCCAGCGCAATGCCACCAGCCGGGCTGTTCTCGGCGGTGGTTGGGCTTGGCACCCAGCTGTTCGCCACTGCGTTGCTGCTGGGGCTGCCAACCATGACCGCGATTCTCATGATCAACGTCGCCTTCGGCGTAATCACCCGAGCAGCGCCCCAGCTCAATATTTTCGCTGTTGGATTCCCCGTTACCATCATCGCGGGTTTCGTTTTCATGCTTCTTGCGCTACCGACTTTCATGTCGGCCATGCGCCGGTTTCTGGATCAGGGTCTGAACCAGACCCTGGTGATCCTGAGCTAAAGGGATAGGACTGTGGCAGAAGAACAGTCAGGGCAGGAACGTACCGAAGAGCCTACCGAGCGACGCAAACAAGAAGCGCGTCGCAAAGGTCAGGTACCCCGATCCAAGGAGCTCAACACAATGTTGAGCCTACTTATTGCTGGCGCGGGACTTTGGACACTGGGCGAAACCTTGGTTGCTGACATGCTCGCGATCAGCGCCGAAGGGCTTGTTCTGGATCGCGCGCTCGCCTTCGAAAGTGAGCGACTGGCCTTTCATTTCATGTATCTGGTAAGTGCCACGCTAATGGCCCTTGCGCCTTTTCTTGCAGTGACAGTCATCGCCGCCTTTGCTGGCCCACTGCTCATGGGGGGCTGGTCTTTCAGTCTCGAGTCGATGGCTTTCAAGTGGGAAAAGATAGATCCCGTTAAGGGGCTGGGTCGTCTGTTTTCGGCAAAGGGTCTGCTGGAGCTGCTCAAGGCCCTGATTAAGTTCACGCTGCTGTTGGCGGTCACCTATCTGCTGATCCGCATCTTTGAGCGCGACATTCTCAATCTGAGTGCGTTTAACGCAGCTGAGGCGAGCGTACAGAGCGTTTACATGCTGCTGTTTTCACTGCTCGCACTCAGTGCTGTTCTGTTGCTCATTGTAATGTTTGATGTGCCGTTTGAGCTCTGGAACTTCAACCGCCAGCTGCGAATGACTCGTCAGGAAGTGCGCGAGGAGTTGAAGGAGAGCGAAGGAAGGCCCGAGGTTAAGCAGCGTATTCGCAACATGCAGCGTGAGGTAGCACAGCGTCGCATGATGCAGGACGTACCGACGGCCGATGTGGTGATCACGAACCCGACGCACTTCTCTGTGGCCTTGAGCTATCAGGGCCAGCAGGGTGCACCCATGGTCGTGGCTAAGGGGCAGGACCTGATTGCACTGCAGATCCGAACGATCGCACAAGAAAACGATGTCCCAATTTTTGAGGAGCCGCCGCTCGCCCGCGCGATCTACGGCAGTACGGACATCGGTGAAGAAATCCCAGAAGGACTTTATCTGGCGGTAGCCCGGGTATTGGCTTACCTGTATCAGCTACGCCGTGCCCGGCCGACTGACTACGTGCCACGCCCCAGAGATTTGGAAGTCCCGGAAGAGTTTCGCGACCTGGTGAAAGGAGCTGATGATCATGGCGAGCACTGAGACCGCCAACGTAGCGCCGTTTAAGTTTGACGCCAGCATGCTGGCGGGCCTGGGCGCACCCCTGATCATGCTGCTTCTGCTGGTGATGATCGTACTGCCATTGCCGCCGCTGGCACTGGACGTTTTATTCACCTTCAACATCGCATTGGCAATTATCGTTCTGCTGGCCGCCGTTTATGCCTCGCGCCCGCTGGAGTTTGCAGTTTTTCCGACAGTCCTTCTTGTTGCGACACTACTTCGCCTGGGCCTGAATGTTGCGTCAACGCGAGTGGTTCTGCTGCAGGGCCATACTGGAACCGGAGCGGCCGGAAACGTCATCGAAGCGTTCGGTGATTTTGTCGTAGGTGGAAGCTATGCGGTCGGTCTGGTCCTGTTCACGATCCTGGTGGTTATAAACTTCGTGGTTGTTACCAAGGGTGCGGGACGGATCTCTGAGGTAACAGCCCGCTTTACCCTGGATGCAATGCCAGGTAAGCAGATGGCGATTGATGCCGATTTGAACGCGGGACTGATCAATCAGGATGAAGCCCTGAAGCGTCGAGAGGATGTCACCCAGGAAGCTGACTTTTACGGTGCTATGGACGGTGCCAGTAAGTTTGTACGGGGTGATGCTGTTGCCGGCATTTTGATTCTCTTCATCAACATTGTCGGCGGCTTCGCCATTGGTACGCTACAGCACGAGCTGAGTGCCGGTCAGGCAGCGGAGAACTACATTCTGCTTACGATCGGTGACGGCCTAGTTGCGCAGCTTCCCAGCATGCTGCTTTCTACAGCCGCCGCGATCGTGGTCACCCGCATGTCTGGTACCGCTGATATGGGCGCCGAGGTTACAGCGCAGCTCACGGACAATCCGCGAGTTCTATTTGTTACCGCCGCGGTGATCGGTCTGATCGGCGTCGTTCCGGGAATGCCAAACCTTGTCTTCCTGGGAAGCTCCGCGCTGCTCGCTACAGTCGGGTATCTGCGTCTTCAGCCCAAAGAAGTGGTGGAGCCCCCGCCCGCAACCGAAGACGCCGTCAAACCCAACGAGGCCAAGGATCTCAGTTGGGATGATGTCAATCAGGTCGACGAGATTGGGCTGGAGGTAGGTTACCGGCTTATTTCTCTGGTCGACAGGAATCAGGGCGGCGACTTGCTGAGCCGAATCAAAGGTGTCCGCAAGAAACTATCGCAGGAGCTCGGGTTCCTCATTAACTCGGTGCACATCCGGGATAACCTGGACCTTCAGCCGAATGCTTACCGGATCACGCTGCACGACGTCATCGCCGGTGAAAGCGAGGTGTTCCCCGGGCGCGAGCTTGCCATCAATCCAGGGCAAGTCTTTGGCGAGCTGGATGGTGTGGCGACCAAGGATCCTACTTTCGGTCTGGACGCGCTCTGGATCGATGCGTCCCAGCGCGATGAGGCCCAAACCATGGGTTACACAGTCGTGGACTGCAGCACGGTAATCGCGACGCATCTGAGCCAGATTCTTAAGAACCACGCTCAGGAGCTCATCGGCCAGGACGGCGTGCAGCAACTGCTGGATAAGCTGAGTCAGAGCGCTCCGAAGCTGGTGGAGAACCTCGTTCCTGAAATACTGAGCCTCGCCGAGGTTACGCGTGTGATTCACAACCTGCTCGAGGAAGGCCTGCCGGTACGCGATATGCGGACTATTGCTGAGACTCTGTCCGATGGCTCGAACAAAGGACTCGATACAGACACGCTCACGGCGCGAGTTCGTGTGGCGCTCGGTCCGTCCATCTTCCAGACAGTGAACGGCACCGAGCGTGAGATGCCGGTTATGGTGCTAGATCCAAAGCTTGAGCAACTTCTGGTCCAGGCCGTGCAGGGCTCTGCCGGCAACATTGAGCCCAATCTAATGGACTCGGTGATTCAGCAGGTTGTTCAGGCATCGGCGCAGCTCGAAGCCGATGGGCACAATCCTGTTCTGCTAGTTGCGACCAACATTCGTTTGTTCCTATCACGTCTACTGCGCGGGCGAATGGCGAACTTCTACATCCTCGCCTATGAGGAAATACCGCCGGATAAGTCGATCCGCGTGATTGCAACGATCGGCAACATGAGCGCCGGCCGAAAAACGGCAGCCGTGGGTTAGAACATGCGCTTAACGAAGCTGAATGCCCAAACGCTTGAAACTATCGCCGTTACAGAATTAGCTGACGAGACCGTCGAGTCCGACGTCATCTGGACGATGACGTTAATGCAAAGGAGAAACCAGTCATGAGAATTGAGCGCTATGTAGCGGATGACACGCGCAGTGCAATGGCGAGAGTGCGCGCCGAGCTCGGCGGCGATGCCATGATTCTGGCCAACCGCAGTGTCGGGGGGCGGGTTGAGCTTACCGCTGCGGTAGGCGTAGAGGATGCGATTGCGAACATCAATCGCCCCAGGCAGCAGACCGAGTCCCCGCAAGCGCTGCTTAAGGAGCGAAGGGCCAGTGAGCATCTGCAGGCGATGGAGGCCGAAGTACTTCGGCTGCGCAGTCTTCTGCAGGCTGAACGAGCACGACCCCAGGAACAACTACCAGTCGCCTCACCCATGATTCCGATGACACCCCCCGTGTCTGAGAAGCGCAAAGGGGCAGAGTCGCAGTTGCGTCAACGGCTGCTGCGCCTGGGGCTTTCCCGTTCGCTGAGCGATGAACTTATTGGCCAGGTACAACCTGTTAAAAATCTCAATGAGTCCTGGCAGCTTGCCCTGCGCGCGCTTGTTGAGCGCATTCCCACAGCGACTCTTGCGAGTGACCGAGATACTGTGTTCGCTATGGTCGGTGGCACAGGCGTCGGTAAGTCCAGCACGATCGCCAAGCTCGCCGGTGCCGATGTACAACGCTTCGGCGCTCAGGGAGTCGGCATAATCACGATGGACAACTATGGCATAGGGGCGCAGGAGCACATGGCGGCTCTTGCATACAGCCTGGGTATACCGCTGTATCCCGCTAGCGATCGCAAGAGTCTGGATGTTGCGTTGGACGAGCTGCGAGGTCGCCGGGTTTACATCGACACAACCGGGATGGGGCAGCGCGATGATCGGCTGTTGCGGCAGATGGAAATCATCTCCAGTTCGACTCGATCTATCTTGCCACTGCTTGTGCTCTCGGCTTCGGCTCAGCCGTCCCAATCCCGGGAGCTCAGTAGCTTGTTCACGACCTCGGGAGCATCGGGTGCTATTATCACTAAGCTGGATGAAGCGACTAGCCTCGGAGGTGTACTGGACGTGATCGTCGGTAGCCGCCTGCCACTTCTTTTGATGAGTGCTGGTCAGCGAGTGCCTGATGATTTCCAAAGTGCTGATGCGCAGGCACTGGTACGAAGTGCCGTAGAGCTGCTGCGCTCGGAGGACGCGCCGCTCGAGCAGCGACGCCGCCACCCCGGTGCACCGGCCACCATGACGACCGCCAACCTTGTGGTTCAGTGATGGGCGAGGTTAAGACTGCAGGTCCCGAATTTGTTGGAGCAGGGTACGAGTAAGAGCACGATGAGTGGCAATAGAGCAACTCAGGTATTAGCCATCACCAGTGGCAAAGGTGGGGTCGGCAAAACGAACGTCGCCGTCAATCTCGCCGTGGAGTTCTCCCGAGCGGGAAAGCAGGTGATGTTGTTCGATGCAGATCTGGGGCTGGCGAATGTCGACGTGGCGCTGGGTTTGAAGCCTAAGTTCGACATTCAGCATGTATTGTCGGGTGAGCGGTCCCTCGATGAGGTGATCCTTGAAGGGCCGGCGGGTATCCGCGTGGTACCAGCGTCGTCCGGTGTAGCGGGAATGGCGTCCCTCAGTCAGACCGAACAGGCTGGATTGGTTCGGGCCTTCGGTGATCTTGAGACGCCCGTGGACATTCTTCTCGTTGATACGGGCGCGGGGATCGACAGCGCGGTTCTAACCTTCGCTGCTGCCTGCCAGGAAGTGATCGTGGTTGTCTGCGACGAGCCGACCTCACTCACAGATGGTTATGCACTCATCAAAGTGCTTAATCAGCAGTGCAGCGTGCAACGTTTCCAAGTACTCGCCAACATGGTAGAGAACGAGCTAGAGGGCAGGCGGTTGTTTGAGAAACTGGATAAGGTCGTGGAGCGTTTCCTGGATGCGAGGCTGGGGTTTCTTGGGGCGGTGCCACGCGATGATTATCTGCGCAAGGCTGTGCGCAAACAAACACCGGTCGCGCTGGAGTTCCCCAGTGCACCGTCATCAGAAGCACTCGCCGCCATAGCGAAGCGAGTGGACAAACTGCCGCGCGCAGCGGATGCGGGCGGCTTGAGTTTTTTTGTCGAACGGATGATCGACTATCGTAGCGGGAGTGTGTGAGCTTATGGATATCGCTGCATACGAAGAAAGTAATATCCCCAGCGCCGATGCGCTGGTCCATGAATTCCTGCCCTTGGTGCAGCGTATCGCATTGCGCCTGAAGGTTAAGTTGCCGCCCGATATCGAGCTGGACGACCTGCTGCAGGTTGGTCTTATGGGCTTACTGCGCGCTCGTGAGAGCTATGATCCCTCGCAGGGAGCGAGCTTCTCGACGTATGCAGGAATTCGAATAAAGGGCGCAATGCTCGACGAGATGCGCTCTAATGACTGGCTGCCGCGAAGCGTGCAAACCCAGTTCCGTCAGGTGTCCGAGGCGATCGAGGAACTCGACAAGCAGCTCGGTCGGCCTGCGCAGGATGCGGAAGTGGCCGAGGCCATGGGTATGTCGTTGCATGAATATCAGTCCATGGCGGGAAAACTCGCCTGCGCACGGATGACGCACATCGAGGACAGTGACGAGGCGGCTCAAGCCGAGGCCAACAATGAGTCCAATCCGTTGGAAGCCCTGGGCGACATCGCCTCAAGAGAAGCGCTCGTCGAAGCCATCGACAAGCTACCGGAGAAGGAGCGGCTGATGATGTCGCTCTACTATGCTGAGGATCTGAACTTAAAGGAGATTGGTGCAGTTCTGGGTGTCAGCGAGTCCCGGGTATCGCAGCTTCACGGTCAGGCGCTCGCACGACTGCGTGCGGGTCTGAAGGCCTGGCGAGTCTGAGCAGTACATTGCTCGGTAGCGTACCTGATTATCTAAACCAAGATGGCAAGGCGCAAAAGCAGGGAGTCCCCCGCGACCGGTTCGGCTGCGTCTCGATTCGACGTCCTGACCCTTCTCGGCGTCACGCTTGCCGTCGGCGCAATCATGCTCGGCAATTGGCTCGAGGGGGGGCAGCTCTCGGCGCTGGTGCAGTTTACCGCACTGATAATCGTCATCGGGGGCACCCTGGGCGCCGTGCTTATCCAGACTCCGGTGCAGGATTTTCGCCTGGCGCTGCGACGGCTGCGATGGGTTTTTCGTCCCCCGGCCTTTTTTCGCCCTCAGGTTCTGGATAAGACGTCTCGCTGGAGCCGGATCGCCCGGCGTGACGGTCTGCTCGCACTTGAGAACGAACTGCCGAAGGAGCAGGACCTGCTGGCCCGCAAAGGGCTTCGGCTGCTAGTCGATGGTCTGGAACCCGACGATATTCGCGAAGTACTCGAGATCGAGATTGACAACGCTCTCGCACTAGAGACCCGGGCTGCCCGGGTTTTCGAGGCCATGGGAGGCTACAGTCCTACCATAGGTATTCTCGGCGCGGTGCTCGGCTTGATCCACGTGATGAATAACCTGACCGATCCCGCACAACTAGGCTCCGGTATTGCGGTTGCTTTTGTGGCGACCATATACGGCGTCGGCTTTGCCAATCTTTTCTTTTTGCCCGTGTCGAACAAGCTAAAAGCCATCGCCGGTGAGCAGATGGGTTACCACGAGATGCTGATGGACGGCATCGCGATGATCGCCGACGGGGACAGCCCTCAAATTATCAGCAGCAAGCTGGAAGGCTACCTCGGTTAACGCGTATGCGTACCAGGATGAGACGGCGCCGGGAGCTGCCGGTAATCACCAACAATCATGAGCGCTGGCTCGTGTCCTACGCTGACTTTCTCACATTGCTGTTCGCGTTTTTCGTGGCGATGTATTCAACGTCGGCTCTCAACAGCGGGCAATTTCGCGCGCTGTCGAACAGCATTCTGAACGCCCTCGATCTTCCTCAGGCTGCATTATCACCGGTGGTCGATGCACAGCCGCCGAGTGATGAGTCGCAGGGCGACCGCATACCGCTGGAGACGGCGGCGAGTGAAGCCGGGTTCGGTGGCACGCAGCAACTCGACGCCGCCCGTGATCAATTGCGGTTGATCGAGCAAGAGCTCGGCGCAGCCATGGGGGAGCGGCTGGATCTGGATCAGCTGAGTCTGAGTTCGGAGGGGGACTGGGTTGATCTGAAGATACCGGCTGAGCTGCTTTTTCCCAGTGGCTCTCGCGCACTGCTGGCTAGCTCCAAGCCCATGCTTGCGAGTCTGGCGCAGCGTCTGCAGGAGTTTCCGAATGAGATCGTTGTCCAGGGCCACACCGATGATCGGCCGATTCGCAACGGTCTGTTCCCGTCCAACTGGGAGCTCTCCTCTGCCCGGGCTGCTTCCGTAACCCGCGTTTTACAAGAACAAGGAATCGCCGCCGAGCGCCTAAGTGCCCAGGGTTTCGCAGCGACCCGTCCCGTGGTTGCTAATACCGGCGACGATTCACGAGCCGAGAATCGACGGGTTGTTCTTCGTGTTCGCTCCCTGGCTCGCAAAGGGGATGCGAGTGCGCCATGAGCGAGCGAAATAGGATCACAGGGGTGGGTGCCTCCCCGGCGGGTCCTGGCACCACTTTTATACGACGTCGACATCAACGACCGGAACACCCTCGACGCAGGGAGAGAGACACTGATGAACAGGCCGATGAGCGGCTCACCATCGACCTGTTAGAAGACGGAGCTGAAATCGGGGGAGATAGTCAGGATCAGCCGGTCGCTGACTTTGAACCGGGTGCGAAGCTGGCGCTTACATTCGAGGCCAGGCAGCTCCACCGCCTGGAAGGACCAGTAACCGCCAGAGAGGCACATTCCAGGCAGAGCGCACTCCTTCAGCGGCGTATCCACGGCATCCTACCGGAGCCGCCAACCCTCGACGAACAATCACAGAAGGGCGAGAAGCGCGTCGCGGATCGCCCGGGTAATCGTCCTATTCAATCCACACCCGAGTGTGCTATCGCCAGGCAGCAAACGGCTGAACCTAGCAGTGCGGAACAACGTGGTCGTGCAAAAGGTGCAAAAAAAGCTACGAAAGGTCGCTATCTAAACGAGCGTTGTTAGGCGTCTCACCGATGCAGGTTCCCCCGGGCGTAGCCCAGGCGTAACTCGGATCCTTGCCAGCTATGGGGCGGCGTACACATGTCCAATCATGGTCGCACCTTCAAACACCGCTCGGTCGATCACCTCGCGCTCATTGATAAACACGAAGTCGAACTCATCGTTGCGATTCGCATCGCTATGCAGCATTACCACAAACAAATCACCCGCTTCCGGGGCCGGGTCGACCGATACCTCGACGTTCGATGAAGTCCCTGACGGGATCTTGCTATAACCGGCGACCACTTTTCCATTGGGTTTGCCGTCTTTGAATGGATGAAGCACTAGCCAACCTGACCCATCTATACGCACTTCCGGGAATACGAAGGTCGGACCCTGCCTTTTGGCGCCTTCGGTGTGGATCCAGTTTGCCTCGCCATTGCCCATGGTGATTTGTGGCGTCTGCGCCAGGGCAAGAGGCGAGCTCAGTAGCAGCAGCGCGAGTCGGAAAGTCTTCATTGGGTATCCTTTTTTATTTTCACCAGGGTGTTTGGTTACGTCGAGAGATGTTGTCGAGAGATATTAAAGCAATGGTTAAGCGCCGGTCGTGTTGTAGTGGCACAAATGGCTATCCGGTGGTTCGAGCAATGTTACCTGGGAGAACCGCTTTCCCCCAGCCCGTGTTCCTGCATCTGTTTAGACGAATCACTCACCGCAACTCCCCCAACCGATGTCGGGCGGTCCTGTGTTCGGTGCGCGAGTGTGGCTGACGACATCAGCTGCAGAATTACGATCTGCGTCGACGGCCACACAGCGGACTAAGTGAAACTCCTGCGCCTTCGGAGCTGATGAAGCTGGCGTCTACCGTCCTCAGCCCACAAACTGCGAGCTCCTGGAAGCAATCAGTCTTTGCACAGATTTCCATACACATCTGACACCCCGGCAATCCACGCGCCTTGTTCCATGAATTTGTCCCATTCTTCCCTCTCAGCGTGGCCCTTTTGACGATCCACCGCCTTGGAGATTTCGTTCACTAATGCCACACAGTACTCGTCGAGGAAGTCCTGAGCCTCCGCAGCGGTTGTGATTTCCTGTGCTTTGGCGCTCGCAGAAACCGCTAGCGTCAACGCACACACGAGTAAATGAACCGATTTCATTGTCTGTATCTCCCGAGTTAGATGACTTGCATAGAAGCGTAGCAGTCTTGGTCATGTGGTCGCAGATACCCATTTATTGCTTAGCAACGGCGCGGTCCGCGCTATCTTTGGGTAAGGGGGTCCCACGCTAACCTATTGATTTTTCTGCACTGTCGCTCAGTTTTCGGGTAGATTTCGGGTTCGTGTCGTGTTCGATCGCCGGTGTCGGCGTGAGGATGGCGGCGCCTCGAATCTACGGGAAGCGCCATGATTGTTCGCAAATTACGTCTCAGAAAGGGCTGGTCCCAAGATCAGCTCGCCGAGCTCGCCGACGTCTCCGTTCGTACGATCCAGCGGATCGAACGGGGTCATAAGCCAAGCCTTGAGACAGCGAACGCGCTGGCCGCTGTGTTCGAGGTGGAAGTCACTACCTTTATCACGGAGCACGAATTTATGAAGAGTATTGAACACGATGAGCCTGCGGAGCCCAGCCAAGATGAGCTGGCGTCGGATGAGGCTGAAGCGCTTGAGTATGCGAAGGGCGTTAAGGATTTTCTCAGCGGAATAGTCGCCTATCTTGTGCTGGCTGCCGTGTTTTTCGCGGTTAAAGGAACTAGCGAGCCCGCTCTGTTCTGGGTGTTCGGCGGAGTCGGTCTGGGGCTGATCGTGCAGGGACTGATCACGTTCGAAGTGGTACGTTTGCCATTTCAGAATCTAGAAAGAAAAGTCGCCGAAAAGAGACTGGGCAGAAAGTTGTAGCCCCGAGGGTTTTCGGCCCAGTCGGGCTCCTCCTGCTCGTCGAGCGGGAGGAAGTCCTGTCGCCCAATCTGCACCGAGCCAGCCGATCAGCGTTAACAGCCCATCAGAGAGTCCCTGCTGAATTCCGGAGGCCGTCGAGCCGACTCTGTATCTATATTGATCTCGCCCTGTCACCGGCTATAGTGAGGACGCTAGAGCAGGCAAGCCAGCTGTATCGCTAAGATGAGAACAGCCAAGGCGATGTCGCATGTACTACCCGCGGTACGACCACAGATGTAAAGGTCAAGGGAACTGTACCTCGATGATCTCCAAAGTGCGGGTAGAAGGTCTGGTTGAACCATCACTTCGCAGAACGAGAGAACATCCCATGAGTAATAGCACCGATAGCTTGAATCACTTCGCCACAACCGTCCAAAAATCTGTCAGCAAAGCCACGATCCTGGAGCCTCGGGAAGAGATCATCGACGCATCCGTCGAGTACTGCGTGAGTAGCGGTTATGTCCTGATTTCGGAAGCAACGGCTAAACGAGCCTTAGTCACTCACATCAGCAATGTCGTGCTGGAACTCTCGGCTGCTGACTGAAGCGATTTAGGTTTCGATTCGCGCCGTACCGTAGAGCAGTTTTTCTGCACTATCGTTGCCTGCTACCACTGACCCAATCTCCGCTCTATGATTCGCTCTATGATGAGAGTAACGGCAGTTTTCTTTTTGGGTTACGCGGAATGCGAACAATACTCGGCAAACTGACCCAGCAGTTTTTCCTGGCCGTGCTCGTCGCATCGGTCACCGCGACGGTGTGCGCAAAAGTGCACGCTGTACACGTTGCAAAAGTCGTTGCTGACTACAGTGAGGCCGAACTGGTCGCTGATGTCGAAAGCATCGCGCCGAGCAGTTCTTTCTCGATGCTACTCACTATCACTCCCCGTGAGCACTGGCATTTGTACTGGAAGAATCCAGGGGACTCTGGTGCACGAATAATCACCGACTGGACAACCACACAAAACGCTGTCGTTGATGATGCCCCATGGCCTGTTCCGCAGCGAATTCCCGCCGGACCGCTGATGAACTATGGGTACTACGAGGCCACAACCTGGCGATTTCCCGTAGCAGTTCCCGCCGATGCAAGTGGTGAGGTCACGCTGAGGTTAGATGCCGAATGGCTTGTTTGCGACGTTGAGTGTGTCCCCCAGTTCGGTGTCTTTGAAATTGCGATACCGCTCGGGACAAGCACGGTTGCTGCTCCTACAGTCGAAGCGCGTGCGGCGCGAGCACAAGATGGCTTGCCGATAGCGCTGCCCTGGTCCGCAACAGCCATCGGTGGGTCGGATGCAACTGAGCTGCGCGTAGCCATGACCCAGGACGAGGCTCAGTTGGTCTCCGACGCCTACTTCTTTTCCGAGGATGATGGGTTGACCAGTTACGCTGCGTCCCAGGCGTTTTATGCTCAGGGAGAGTCGCTGGTGCTTTCTATACCGGCGCCGGCAACCGGGATGACAGCCCAGGCAACTCGCGGGGTGCTGGTGCTGACTCCAGCCGGCGGGTTAGCGGAGGCGTTTGAGCTTGATGTTCCGATTCAGCTGAGCATGCCCCCAGGTGCCTCTCTCACGCTCTGGAAGGCGCTGCTTTTCGCACTACTCGGAGGAATGCTGCTTAACGTAATGCCTTGCGTGTTCCCGATTTTGTCGCTTAAAGCGCTATCGCTGGCAACTCTCGCGGGTGAGCAGCCCCGTAAGGCTCGCGCCGACGGACTCGCGTACACCACAGGCGTTGTGGTTAGCTTTCTGGGGGTCGGAGGCGCCCTGGTCGCGCTGCAGCTGGGTGGGGCCGCCGTAGGCTGGGGCTTTCAGTTGCAGGCGCCACTTTTTGTGATGTGTCTCGCTGTACTCATGTTCACAATCGGTCTGAATCTGGCAGGGTACTTTGAGCTGAGACTCCCCGGGGCTGGTGTGGGGCAGGGCCTTACTGATCGCGCAGGTGTCACCGGCGCGTTCTTCACCGGAGTTCTGGCGACGTTGGTTGCAAGCCCGTGTACCGCGCCCTTTATGGCCGGCGCTCTGGGGGCGGCGCTTACGCAACCTCCAGGCACCGCACTGTTGATTTTCGCGTTTTTAGGATTGGGTATGGCCCTTCCGTATCTAACCGTCAGCTTCATGCCAATGCTTGGGCGAGCCATGCCCAGACCAGGTCCCTGGATGATTAAGTTTCGACATCTGCTGGCGTTCCCCATGTTCGCAACCGCAGTTTGGTTGCTTTGGGTCCTGGGTCAGCAGGTAAGCATAGATACCGTTGCATTAGCCTTGTTGGCGATGGTTACGGTTGCCCTCGTGATTTTCGTGGGGCAACAGTTCAGTGTTCGAGTCGCCGCAGTACTGATTGGCGTCGTCGGGATTGGCGGTGCCGCCTTAGTCGATGGGCCTTGGCCTTCCACTGCGCCCGCTTCACTGAGCAGTGGTCTTGTCTACGAACCCTATTCCGAGGCACATCTGCGCGAGCTGCGTGCAGCGGGGGAGCCCGTTTTTGTGAACTTCACCGCAGCATGGTGTATTACTTGTCAGGTTAACGAGCGAGTGGCGCTGTCGACCTCGACAGTGATGGATCATTTTTCGGGCGCCGGTATTCGCGCTCTGAAAGCCGACTGGACCAATCGCAATGCCGACATTGCGCGAAAGCTGGCATCCTATGGGCGGAGCGGAGTACCACTCTATCTGTTTTTCCCGCCCGGGGCGGAGACAGCAGAACTGCTTCCACAAATTCTCACACCCGACCTCTTGGTCCGGGCAACTGAAGGCTGATCGGAGGATAACACTATGACCAATAGACTAACCGCGACACTCCTGACCCTGGGCCTGCTGGGCTGCAATGCCATGACTATGGCGAGCCCCGCTCCCGGCGCGCCGGCGCCAGGCTTCAGCGGGGTTGATAGCCAGGGCAACACGATTGACTTGTCCGACTTCGCTGGAAAGAGAGTGATCCTGGAGTGGACCAACCACGACTGTCCTTACGTCAAAAAGCACTACGAAACCGACACCATGCAGCAACTGCAGCGCGACATGACCGCTGACGACGTTGTATGGGTTACGGTCATATCGTCGGCACCCGGGAAGCAAGGCTACGTATCGGCGTCCCGAGCGAACGAACTCACTGACACTCGTGATGCAGCACCGACCCACGTCATTCTCGATCCGGAGGGCACCATAGGTCGAAGTTACGATGCGAGAACCACGCCGCACATGTTTCTGATTGATGAAGAACAAACGCTGCAGTACATGGGGGCGATCGATGACAAACCGTCAGCGCGTCACTCTACAGTGAACGGCGCCAAAGCGTACGTGCGGTTAGCTTACGCCGAGGTAGAGTCCGGAGCTGAAGTCAGCGAGCCGTCCACGCGACCTTACGGTTGCTCGGTGAAGTACTAGAAAAAACTGTGAGATCCAAACGGGGATCAGCGTGCACGCCGAGGTCTGCCTGGACGTTGTTATTCCCCTGCGTGGTCAATTGGCGATTGCTCTGAATCCACAACAGTTTGACTACTACAGCGCCGAACCACATATCGATGGTCTTCGCCGCCGATGTCGCCGTTGTGCGGGCCCGAATCACTTAACGCATTTCATTACAAGTTCCCGTCTCAAGACCTCTCCAATAGATGATCGACCTGGAGGGCCGAGTCCCGCCTGGCTCCATGGCTTTTTCTCACAGTGAAAAGGGGCTGCCTGTTTACGCGACAGTCAATCCTGTCTGTCGTGATGCTTGTCATCGATTGAGCGCTCGAGCAAATAAAGGCCTTCGGTGATTTTGATATTGATAACGAAAACTATTATCAAAATCGTTTGTGCGTTAGCATCGCGGTCCAGTCCCGAAAGCCTTGGAAATCGATACCCAAATGAGAGCCCATACTCCACTCGTAACGCTCATAGCCACGGCGTTCGTGAGTTCAATCTGGATGAAGGTGGCGATTGCGCAGACTCCGCTCGAGCCGCCCGAGGAACAACTGGATGAAATAGTCGTGCGCGCGGCCCGGATCGGGGCCACGGCGAGTGCCATCGCCGGCACCGTGTCCATTATCGATGCGGAAACCATCGTCCAGCAGGCTGCTATCAGCGATGACTTGTACAGTGTTCTCTCGATCACCGTTCCGGGCTTCTCGCCCTCTATTCAAAAGCTGACAGGCCGGAGCGAGACTTTGCGCGGCCGAAACCCTCTTTATCTGGTCGATGGGGTACCGCAGCACAACGCGCTGCGCGACGGATCGCGCGATGGTCACAGCTTCGACCTAGATTTTATTGAACGAATCGAGGTGATTAACGGGTCCAACGCCATTCAGGGTGTGGGCGCGACCGGGGGAGTCGTCAACACCGTGACCGTCTCCCCCGAATCTAACTCAGGATGGAACACTCGGATTCGGGCTCGGCTCTTATCGTCCGATGATTTCGACAGTGACAGTCTGGGCTATAAAGCGTCCGTGCTCGCCATGCATGGCGGTGAAGATGTCGACGTGGCCTTAGGTATAGCCCTGCACGAGCGGGGCCTGTTTATCGACGACAACGGCAACCCGGTGGGCATGTTTCCTACCCAGGGCGACATCATGGATTCAACCTCGGTCAACATCTTTGGCAAGGTCACCTGGCGCTATGCGCCCGAAGGAGCGGCAACCCTTGTTTTTAATGACTTTGATCTCGAGCGCAACGGGGACTTCCGCCCCGTCTTGGGAGATCGAGCCGCGGATATACCCACTGGCACCATCGAAGGGGACCCTTCCGCAGATGTGGGTGATCCGGCCAGAAACGAGAACCGTCTGATTTCTCTGACGGTAAACCAGGGGAATGTGCTCGGAGGAGAGCTCGAAGCCCAGATCTACGACCAGTCGTTCGAGGGGCTGTTTGAGGGCGGAGAATTTGGTGGCTTCTTTCGACTGACACCGGATGGTGATCCTTTCCTCGACCAATCAGCCATTGTTTCGGACAAGTTCGGGATCAAGACGACCTATAACAAATCTTTTGATCGTCTGGCGTTGACCCTGGGTCTCGACTTCTTCGAGGATTCGTCGGCACAGGTATTGGCACAAAGTGGCCGAGAATGGGTGCCGGAAACGGACTTTCGCTCCATCGCGCCTTTCCTGCAACTGGGTTACGAAGTGTCGGACAAGCTGTCAGTCTCTGGAGGACTGAGAACAGAGTTTGCGAGCCTGGAAGTCGATGACTACGTGACGATCGCTGCTGCCAACAGTACACCCGTTGCTGGCGGAGATCCGGATTTTGACGAGACCTTGTTTAACTTGGGCGTTATCTACCGGATTAATGACTCTTTCACGGTGTACGGTGCTTTCAGTGAAGGGTTTACGATGCCAGACGTGGGTCGTGTACTTCGCGCGGTTAACACTCCAGGGCAGGATGTCGATAATCTGTTCGCGCTGGAGCCCATCGTTACAGACAACGTGGAGTTGGGTGTCGAGTGGCAGCGCGGAGGATTCACGGGTCGTCTCGCCGCCTTCCGATCGCAGGCAGACAATGGCGCAAGACTGATTCTGAACGATGCCGGTGTTTTCGAGGTGCAGCGCCAGGAAACCGATATTGACGGTTTTGAAGTAGTCGCTGAGTACGCCCTGGAATCAAGTCAGGTGATCGGTGCCAATTACAGCAACGCCGACGGGCAGTTCGATTCCGACGGCATTGGGGGTGTAGATACTGACCTCGACGGCGTAAACATCGGTCCAAACCGCCTGAATCTATATGCGTACGGCCCTCTGGCCCAGGTCATTACATGGCGCGTTACTCTTTCGTACCTCGAAGATCGCGACTTCCGCGGTCCCGCCGCTCCAGTGAATCGTGACTTCGATGGCTACTGGATCGCAAATGCGTTTGCCAACTGGGATACCCGATCTGGGCAGCTGTATCTGGGAGTAGAAAATCTTTTCAACGAGGGTTATTTCACCTACTTCGCCCAAACCGAGCCCGGTGCTCGCGCCGATACGTTCTTCCGAGGCAATGGCCGCACGCTGACACTGGGCTGGGATTACACCTTCTAGCCCGAACCATTCATGAATAGTTCGGGCTAGTGCTACTTCACGCAGGTTGTTAGAGCTATGATCCTCGTGACATAGATCCTACTCAACCTCGTGATGCACCAGAGCCCACGGACTTGGGGATACGTCTGCGCTGCGGGCTCCCTTCTGCTTGGCATTGCCTACCTCGTGGCCGCAGACGCCCCTGTGCGAATGATCGCGGTCAATTCTGCGGCTTTTCTGATCGGTTCGTTCTTCTCGCTAGTGCTGATGAGACCCGGGCTCACTGAAAAAGCTACCAGCGCACTGGCAATGCCGTTTATGGCACTCGTACTCCTGCTGACCGCATTCCTTGGGCAGCAAGCCTACGGCGCGACTCGCTGGATCGCGCTGGGACCACTTCTGCTTCAACCGAGCTTCGTCGTGCTGCCCTTCATGCTGGTGAGCTTTTCCATAGAACGGAGCTATATCACGACGACGGCCATACTCATCGCAGCTCTAGCTTTGGCCCTTCAGCCGGATAGGGGTATGGCGGGCGCAATGGTGTTTGCGCTCGCAGTACAAGCGGTACTCGCCGCGGACCGCCTCGTGCTAACCGCCCTGGTCGGAAGCGTGGCAGCCTTCGTTGTCACGCTGCTCACACCCGACAACCTCCCGGCGATGCCGTATGTCGAACGTGTGCTATACAGCTCATTTGACGTTCACGTAATCGTCGGTATCACGGTGCTCTGCGGCTCAGCGTTGCTGTTTGTACCGGGCTTAGCGGGGTATCGGCTAGCAGGCGCAGACAGGGTGGCATGCATTTCGTTTTCAGGCGTTTGGTTTGCGCTGATTCTGGCGTCTGCCCTAGGCAACTATCCGACTCCGGTGGTCGGTTACTCAGGAGCTGCGGTACTCGGGTACACGCTCAGCGTGTCTTGCTTACCGGGAAGAACTAAGATCAATAATCGAACCCGACCCACTAAGGGTGTCGGCTGAATCAAGAAGTCCAGTTGGCCAGCGTCGTTGCATTGCCAAACCGCAGATCTGTGAGCGCATCGCGCGTTTTCTCAATCCCACCGGAGGCGACATCCTGAGGTGCTTTTGCTGGATAAGGGTGCAGAACTTCCGACGTCGGCCTTGCGGCTCAGAAAATTTCGGACGGACGAATAGCGTAAGTCCCTTTTGTCACAGCGACTGTATTGCCATTCATGTCGGTCACCGCCGCTTCGAGGTCGAAGTCGACTCTGCCGTCGGCCTCTATTCGCTCCGCCAGCGCAGTGAGATCTCCAACGGGCATCCGGGTTTCGGCAATCACGTCGGTAGTCGCCGGCTTCTTGAAGTGGATCTCAAAGTTCTTGACCACGCCCACGTGCTGATCGTTAAGAACACCCAGTGATTCACCTACCAGACCGCCGAGTACTTCAGCAACCGCAAACTGAAGAGCAGCGTGTACCGTGCCAAAGTGATTTTTGTTCGCCTCGTTCAGCGGTATCTTGCAGCGAAAAACGCCACCTGACACGCTCTCTATGGTCAGATCGATGTGTTTGTAAAGGGGTAGCAGCTCGCGGAGTCGGCTCTCTACCCGGGATTCCTCTGTTTTCATTGTTATCGCAACTCGCTCACAAGCACTTCGGACGGTGATCTCGATCTGCGCAGGTCACAGGATTTCCCATTCCTGCGGTGACGGTGACAGTGTGAGGGCACCCTACTGGCTCACGCTCGTCGTTGTCTCGCCGACGGCCTCAAGTGCTTTTCGATACTGGTACTGAAGCACATCTTGCTGCCCCGCGAGCTCCCGCAAAAGACCCCGCAGAATTTTCAGGGAACCGACTAGCTGATCTGACTCCAGCGTTTCTCGCTCAAAGAAGAAATCCGAGAATCGCACCAGGGTAAGGTTAACGTTCCGCTGCGATAAATACGCCTGGGAGATAGCGTAGGAAACGTCAAATTCTATACGTGAGGAGACGGCGCTCTGCTGAGCAAGTTGCCAGGACGCATCGCTGTAAAAATCCTGGATCAACCCCTTTTTCATGAGTTGTCCGTAATCGATTCCCTCGGGCGTAAGTAGGCTCTGCATTAGCTCGTCCGAAGAAAGGTATCGATCGATCTCTTTAATCACCTCTCGATGGTAGGGCAGCCACTCCTCAGCGATGGCGAGATTGCTGCTCATCTCGTCTGCGATATGGCTGACCAGTTCTCGCTCCAGATGCGCTTCCTTTCGTTCCTGCCATACATTGTCGAGAAACAGCGCCAGCAAGACGCTGAACACAATCAGCGTCGCTTCGAGAACGTAGCGTGAGAGATTTTCCTTCATATCTCACTCATTGCTTGTCCATCGCTCACCGTAAGATGTTGCGGGCGTCATATTAGTCGTGTTGTGCTCTGGCTATCCGGATTGAACCTTTTTGCCAAATTGTACTCGTGGAATCTGTGGGATGCGCGGAGGCAAAGCTTGAGCAGCGTGGTTTTACCGGGGCGCAAAATTCCAAGCAGTAGCTTTGCGTGGCACCCTGACTAAGATATGCGAATTCTCACCAGACGAACTCGTTCTAAGATGTTGATCTGCTAGACTCTTGGAATAGGGTTGAGAGTTGAGCGTCGATACCACTCTATGGCTTCAAAAGCGGTTGGCGCTTAGTAGTTCTCCCTTAGCGGTTCTCGATTAAGTTCACTGAAAAAATAGTGGCCGATCACCACCTAAACTTTCGATACTGTTTATTGTGGCAATAGCACCTGTGGCAATCGCACCTGTGGCAATAGCACCGACGATGGTTCCTACTGGTTTTTCGACAAACGCATTAACACGGGCTTAGGAAATAGTTCAGCCGACATGATCGTTCATTCGTCATTGCAGGCATTGGCAGCCCGAAGTTTCATCTACGGCTCGATTACGTGAGCAGACGGGCAAAACCCTCAAGCCGAGCCTCAACGGCCCTGTCGAGTGCACGACGGCTTGAGTCGCTTGGGCGTCTACTGTGGCGGGGCGCAAAAGCGCTTGTCTCGGTATGCGATCGCGCCCGTGCGCGAGGTCGACATCTGGGCGTCCAGACTCTTCTTGCCGTTTATCTGCTGGCTCAGGGCATCGTGCCTCCGGGATTCATGCTGTCCGGAGGCTCGAACGGTCTATCGTTGGAGCTGTGTCACTCACACCGGGGTAGCGTTGCACTTCTACGAGTATTAGAGGCCTATCACGCCGGTGGATCTGAACTGGCGAACACGCCTGCGCATGTCTTCGATCATGATGAAGACCATCGAAAGATCGCCCCGGATGGTGCTGCCCACGAACTCTCACGGCATGGAGAGATTGACAGCGCTACGCACTTGCACAGTGCTCCCGCTCAGCACGAGCACACCGTTCACGGTAGTTCTTCGCCCCAGCAATCCCTTGCTGTAGTCGATCCGCACCGGCTTCATCTTGGAGCGGGTAAAGCGGCCACTGACGCCGCGTCTTTTCCGAACGCCGGGTCAGACCTAGTAGCCGCTGACGTTTTCTCTCACAGCGATCCGAGTGCTACAGCAGGCCATCTTCACGAGTCTGGTGACCGCGGCGATCATCTGGCAACGGTTGACCACGACCACTGCCTGTCGGCACAGGCAAGTGCAGTAGCACTAAGCGCGACACCGGCACACCCGGCATTCGCAGGGTCAGCGCGCAGAATACCTGTCCCGGCCGCTCTTGCGGTCGCTCTCCAACCACCTCATCTCCCCGGTAGACCTCGCGCGCCCCCCGGTGTGCTAGCGGCGTAACTCGCGCTTCTTTAGCAATGGGGTAGTCCCGCGTCCTACTGCGGAGACGACCCTTCACACCGTTAAACACTCCTTTCGTCGCACCGTATGAGTCGAGTCGCATGACCGACGTGCGGTCGTGGCATAGGGGTTGGGAGTTCACATGAAAAGATTTTTCTTTACTGCGTCGCTATGTACCGGCGTGAGCATACTGCCAGGTATCGTAGCCTCAAATGCCTTTGCGCAAAGTCAAACTGAGCAAGCCCGGTCGAGGCAGGGCAACGTGATAGAGGAGGTTGTTATCCTCGAGACCCTGTTTGCCGACACGGCGGACATCAGCCCAAGTTTTCTGATTGATGAGAAGACTCTGGAGGCGATCAACTTCACCACCATTGAGGATGCCCTCGCGTACGCCCCTAACCTCGTCGTTCGCCGGCGCTTTATTGGAGATCCGAACGGCGTGGTTGGAATCCGAGGGTCCAACATGTTTCAGGGCACACGGACCTCGGTCTACGTCGACGGGATGCCGATTCATTATCACCTGCAGACCCGGTTTTCCGGTTCGCCGCGTTGGTCACTCGTCTCACCGGGGGAAACCGAGCGCGTAGAGGTGCTGTATGGCCCCTTCTCTGCCGAGTATTCGGGAAACGCCATGGGCGGTGTTGTGAATGTCCAGACAAGGACGCCGGAAGAGCGAAAAGTTCGTATCGAGGGCACGCTCTTCAGTCAGGAGTACGATCAACTTGCAACCGACGAACGGTTCAACGGGGGTAACCTGTTCGTCTCCTATGAGGACCGCTTTGATGACCTGACCGTGTTTGCGTCCTATAACCGCCTCGACAACAGTAGTCAGCCGCAGACTCAATTCCGAACTACCGATCTCGAAGCCTTTGATCGCGACGCCATCTCGGGTGAAACACTCAGCGTGGATGAGCGGAACCGTCCTGCGCTGTACTACGGTGACTCAGGGCCTGAGCAGGCGACTACTGATCTGTTCAAGGTTAAGCTGGGCTACGCGCTGGGTGAATTCGATCTTCGTGCGAACATCGCCTATGAACAACGCGAGCGAGATCAGAGCGACACAAACAACTTTTTGACCGATGCCGATGGGCAGCCGTTCTGGTTCGGCGGTAGTAACTTTCAAAGCCGAAATCAGGAACGCGACAGCCTGCTAGTCGGCCTCGGCTTATCAGGGCCGCTCGCCGGCGACTGGGTGTTCGATGCCCATTACAGTCGGTTCGAAATTCTCAAGGATGAGGAAGTCAGAACCGCTCGCTCCCCCGATGATCCAGATTTCGAGGCGCAGAACGCGGCGTTCCGCGGTCGCTTTACTGAGTTTGACGATACCGGATGGGAAATCCTGAACTTCAAGGCAGGAACCGAGAGCCTGTTTGGCAATCCCGATATGCGATTATCTGTCGGCGCTCATTACGACAATTATCGACTGGAAATCAGTGCCTTTAACTTCAACGCGATCACCGGCGAGACCGGTAGTTCCCGAGGTATAAGCGGCGGCGAGACCAATACCCTGGCGGCGTTCGCGCAATACGGCTATCGCATTTCGCCCAGGTGGGATCTTGCGCTCGGGCTTCGTTATGAGACCTGGGAGGCTGATGAGACGTTCAGTGGAACTCGCCCGCCAAGCGAATCGCGCGATGAGCAGGGCTTTTCTCCCAAGTTCTCGATTGCCTACTTCCCCACCGACGACATAACGATCCGGTACTCGGCGGCACGTGCGCTGCGGTTCGCCATCGTCGAAGAGCTCTTTCGGAACGAAGGTGCTATCGGGAATCTTGCCGGCAGCCAGTTCGTCGGCGATCCGACCCTGAAACCCGAGGATGGCATCCATCAGAACCTATCGATTGAAAAGACATTGAGCAACGGCAGCGTGTCTTTGAACCTGTTCTATGACGTGGTGGACGATACGATCTTCAACTCGTCGACAACGGTTGTGGCACCGGACAACAGCCAGGCGTCTCTGACGACTGCGCTGCCCGTATCCGAGGTAACGACCCAGGGAGCTGAGTTTGTCCTGCAGCAATTTGGCTTGCTGGGAACGCAGCTGGATGTGCAGTTCAACGTCAGCTACACGGACGCCACGATCAGTGAAAACGTGTTTGACCCATCGATCACCGACAACCAGTTTCCGCGCATACCAGAATGGCGAAGCAACCTGCTGTTGTCGCATCCCATCGGTCAGGAGATGACTATTTCCGGAGGCTTGCGCTACGCCAGCAATAGCTTTGGTCGGCTCGATAACGCGGATACCGGCTCGGAGATATTTGGTGCCCAGGATGAGTTCCTGTTCATAAACAGCAAGCTCAGCTGGCAGCCCAGCGATTCGATGCGATTTGGTGTGGGGATCGACAATATCCTGGATGAGCAGGCGTTTGTGTTCCATCCATGGCCCGGCCGCACGGCCTATTTAGAAAGCAAGTTTGAGTTTTAGTCATGGATTTTCATGCTGAGCTCTTGGGTCAGCGGCGCCTGCTGCTGGCTCTTCCCCTTGCCCTGATAGTGATGGCCTGCTCTTCCGAGCAGGCTGATCCTGAGTCTGATCGCGAGGTCGACCCGAAACCCCGTCAGGAGACTCCGTCAGAGGCCAGTGAATCGGTCGCCACCGGACCTGACGAACCCACCAATACACCAATCAGCTGGCAGGATATGGAGCGCTGTCCCGAAGCTGATGATTCAGGAGGCGCTACCAAGGTCATTCACGTGCATTGTGGCACCACGCCCAGCTATGCTTTTGATGATGCGCAGCGCCTGCACGTGGTCTTCGAACAGAGTGACCGCGTGTACTACACCTTCAGCGATTCGCTCGGTGAACGTTTCAGCGTGCCCGTCGAGATCCACAAGGAACCCGAAGCTCTCTACAGCCGCGGTGAAAATCGTCCCAAGGTGGCTCTGGGGCCCGGTGGCGAGATTTACGTCTCCTGGTCCAAAAAAACCGAAGGCCGATTCAACGGTGAAATCCGCTTCTCACGGTCATTGGATGCAGGCAAGAGTTTTTCGAAGCCCGCTACCGTCAATGATGACAATCTCCTTACCACGCATCGCTTCGATCAGCTGACTGTTGATCAGGAAGGCAATATCTTTCTGAGCTGGATCGACAAGCGCGACCGCGTACGCGTGCGGGAAGCGGGAGGTCAGTACACGGGTGCGGCCATCTACTACACAGTGTCGGACGATCGCGGTGCGAGTTTCAAAAAGAATCAGAAACTTGCCGATCACAGCTGTGAGTGTTGCCGAATCGCCGCGTTGCCCCGGCCCCAGGGTAAGGGCGTAACCCTGCTCTGGCGCCATATCTTTCCCGGGAGCATACGCGATCACGCGATTGCTGATTTGAGTGTGTCCCTTCCGGCCTCGCCGGGGGGCGTGGCTCCTACGACTGGATCGATCGAGACCTCCGCTTCCACGAGTGGCGCACCGCTTGTGATGCGTGCGACGACAGACGAATGGAAGCTCGATGCCTGCCCTCACCACGGACCCGCTATGGCCGCTGCAGGCAGCGATCATCTTGCGCATCTGGTGTGGTTTACCAACGGGTCTGTCAGGAGTGGAATCAGCTATGGTCAGTTCGACCGTGAGTCATCGAGTACCCGCAATGTGACACCGGTGGACCGCGAAGCGAGCGCCAGTCACGCTGATATTGCGGCCATTGGGAGTCACGTGTACGTGGTCTGGAAGAAAGAATCGGCCGCTGGCACCCGGATTATGCTGACGTCTTCCAGCGACGATGGCGCCACCTGGCAGGCACCGCTCGAAGTCCACCGTACTACGGAAGACTCCGACTATCCTTTTTTGCTGACCGCGGGCTCTCGGGTGTACCTGGCTTGGAAGACTGACGATCAGCTGCGTTTGAGCGAGGCTGCGATTGCAGGGGAGAGTGAACCGGAGCCAGCGGCAAGCGGTGTGGTAGCCAAGGACGTGGTTCTAACTCCTTTCTCCCGCGAGAGCCTTAGCGATCTTGAAGCCGCGCTCGGTACCTCACGGCACGTAGTGATGTTGTGGTCGGTGGACTGTGCCCCCTGCTTTGAGGATCTGGCCCTGGTCGGCGAACTGCAGAACGAGTACGGAAAGCTACCGGTGACGCTGATCGCGACCGACGGTATGGAGTACGCGAATGACATCGTTGAGCTGGTGCGGGATTTTGGCCTTGAGGGCAACGACAACTGGGTTGCGGGCATCCCGCTTGCGCAACTTCGAACAGCTGTTGATTCGCAGTGGTACGGAGAGCTGCCGCGCACTTACTTCTATGCGCAGGGTCAGCGTTATGCGCGTAGTGGAACCTTTACTCGCGAGCAGCTGATTAGCTGGCTGGGGCTTGGTGAGTCGACACCGTCAGCAATCGATACGACGGGTGATTGATTCTGGTGGCCGAGTTCGATTCCCTAGTCTTCAAAGCGGGCCGAGGCTGTTCGCCAGATGTTTGTCTCTGAATCCCAGACCGCAGAGACGCCGCAAGGCGAATAGCCATAGCCGTCGCATTGAGTACCGTGGACTTGGGCGAGTAGGACGCGAATCTTCCCGAGTGTGCGCATCTCCCAACCTCGATTGAGCAGGGAACTCACCGTACCGCCCACCATAAAGTGCGAAAGAGTTCCGCCTGTGTTCGCGTAAAGAGAGGCTGCACTCGAGCAACTAAAGTAAAGCTCATTCAACACCCAGTCGGCCTTAAGATCGCCGTCGAGATCGGTGTGCGTTATGGCTCCGGACTCCAGGGAGAATTCACCACGATTGAACTCGCGGCAGGCATCTGCTGCTGCCTCCACTTTGCCTCGAAGCGCGGTAGGAATCTCTGTGTATTGCTGTGCGAATGCACTGCAGCTCATGGCAGCGAGTATTGCCAGCAGTGCTATAGACTTCATGGTGAGGCCCTCAACTGGTTTTGACGAAGCTGCCACTGGGTAACATCCGGAGCACTCAGGCTGAATGATGTCCTCAGATGTTCGAACCTAGCGGTAGACCTGATCTGAGTCGAACCGAACGATGACGGGTCTATCGCCGCGAACTTCCAACGAGATTCGCTCTATAGCAGTCATGGTTCCTTTATAGCCCTGCCAGCGGTAATTCTCTGTCAGCGAGGCCTCCACAACCGCGCCTTTCTTGGTCTGCTCGATCGATCGTATTGCGTATTCGGAATTCAGGACTTTGTAACCATCGAGCACATCGTTTTCAAATGCGTCTGGATCGCTGGCGCGAAAGGTGAATTCAGAAGTGCCGTAGTAAGTGCCAAAATCCATCCGATAGTGAAATAAAGCATCATCCGTAAACTCACTGTAGGCTGCGTCCATATTGCGGTCGAGGTAGGCCCGATAGTAACTGCCAACGATGTTGGCCATCGGATCGGTTTCGTCTTGTTCCGAGCCTTCAGCGTCTTTAGAGACCGTCGCGTCTTGTGCGGCTACGGCCGAACCCTCCTGATCGTAAGCCACGCCCGGAGTGCTCCCCGCCCAAAGAAAGACTACGGCGCACATAGCAAGGGGAAGCAACCACCCTTGCATACCAGACCGCGGTTGCCCGGGATTCCACTCCGGCGGCGCTATCCACGCATATATGGAGTCGATGAAACCGGAGGCCGACCAGCTTCGCTGAGCAAGGCGTTTGAACCCGTGTAACCAGACAACGAGGGGATTGTTACTCTCGATTGGATTCGTCAGTCCAAAGCGCACGGGCTCGACTTCCTCTGAAAACGTGCCAAACAACCGGTCCCACAGGATAAAGACACCGCCATAGTTTTTATCGATGTAGGCGGCGTTGGCGCCGTGATGCACCCGGTGATGAGATGGTGTGTTGAATATCGCTTCGATTGGCCTGGGTAGTTTCCGAATGACTTCGGTATGCAGGGCGGTTTGGTAGAACTGCACAAACGCCTCACACGCCAGGATCACGATCGGATGAAAACCTGCCAACGCTAAGGGCAGGTGGAACATCAGCGGCCAGATGCCATCCATCGGTCCGAATCGATAGGCCACAGAGATATTGAAGAAAGGCGAGCTGTGATGAACCGAATGTGTTGCCCAGGCTAGACCAACCCGGTGAGAAAACCGGTGCTCCCAGTAGTAAGCGAAATCACACAGCACCAGTACGACGGCGATCGACCAGGGCGTAACCGGAATCTCAAAGAGCGCAAAATTCAGATAAACCCAATAGAAGATCGACACATAGGCGGCTGCGAGCAGACCGAAGGTAACGACAACGAACAGACCGAACGTCACGAAGTTGGCCGCCGAGTCACCCAGAAGCCGCAACGACAGCCGGCGCTTAAGTGCCAGGCGAAGAATTTCACCCAGGAAAAGCGCGAGAAACGCCAGACTTCCCCAGGTTTCAAGTGTGGCCTCGACCTGGGCGACCGCTTGGGCCGAGATTAGCGAGTTCAACCATTCCATTTGAGGGTCTCCACTAAACGTTGTGCTGCGCGTTTCGAATCCTGGAAGACGGTTCTTCTATCTGTGACCAAAGCCATCGATTCCGCGTTGAAATAAAGGGCGATCACGCCAGTCGCGATCGCACGCACATCGGTTGTTTCCGCTTGGGGGTGCTCGTCCAACAGTTCGTACTCGATGTCCGCGAGCAGTGAGCCATACCATCGGTTCAGTGAGCGCTGCAGGTTTGGATGCTCCTCAGCGCCAATGCTTAGGGCCTGATAAAGCTGCCCCTCATGACTGGAAGTCGCGTAGCGATGATCAAACATAATGTCGAGCATGGCCCTGCATCGATCGGAACCGGGTAGGTGTTGCCGGAACTCTTCCCGCTCCTGCTCGTAGCGCAGGTCCAGTCGCTCCAGCAGTGCTTCCAACAACTCGTCTCTACTTCCCACGTTGTGGTGAATGAGCGGTCGGGCAAGGCCGGATTCGTCCGCCACTTTCTGAAGCGTCGCGCCCGTCAGGCCATGCCGGATAACGCAGCTCTCGAATGCATCGAGAATCTCTTCGCGTCGCTGTAGCTTGATGCTTGGCCTTGCCACCATGGCGCCCCTTTATTTGACGAAATTGACAATAAACTCAAACAACATTTATTGTCAAATTCGTCAATAAATAGGCCGTGAGCGCGGTACCTGGTATAGCTGTAGAACAGCGTCGGTCGATTGGTTCATCGGTGGTGGGGTGAGCTTCCGTCCTTGCAGCCATTCACGATTGAAAACGGTGTCCGAAATCGAATCTCACCTGTCAACAGCGTCCGAGTGAACTCTGGGTGGTCGCCTTCAGGAGTCACGTGGTCGGCGTTTGCTTCTCCATGCACAGTAGCGCCGTCTGAAACCCCAGTGATTGGTAGAATGCAATCGCCTTGGCGTTCGAGGCGAGCACATCAAGCGTAATACGTGTTATCGAGCGATCGGCGGCAAACTGCTCCACAGCCTGCATTAAGCGAAGCCCGACCCCATGCCTACGCGCGTGTTCGGTAGCCATGATGTCGAGCACCCGTACTTGTTCTCTGGGGTCATCCAGCAGCTCTTCGCTTACCTCACAAAAGACATAGCCGATGAGTGATCCTTGTTCTTCCGCCACAAGAAACAAGAAGTCGCAGTCCTCATCTGCCATGATTTCATCGTACTCGTGCCGGAAGTAGTCCTGGCTGAGCGTGGGTGCCTTGGAACGCAGCGCCCTTAGTGACCGTTCATACTCATTGAGTTCACTAAGCAGTGAAAGAACGCCTTCTCGGTCTTCCGCACCATAGGGTCTAATCTTCACCGGGGGATCTCACTAGTTTCTCACTGAGCGAACGTTGGGTGTATCTCCGCTGATCGAGCTCGGTCAAGGCAGGCGCGCACTATCGCCGGAAGGCAGTAGCCGACGCGTGGGTCGTGAGTGTCACGCTACTGTGAACGCCGCGAGCGTCCAGAGCACTGCCGCTGCCGACAGCGCGTAGCCTGCAGGAACAATCTGGGTCTTTACGTGATCCATCAGATCGCAGCCGGTCGTCGTTGCGGCGAGAATAGTCGTATCCGAAATCGGTGAACACTGGTCGCCAAACACCCCACCGTTTAAGACGCACGCAAAGCAAATAGAAAGGTAAAGCTCGGGCGTCGCTATCCCCTGAGTTTGAGAGATAGCCCATGCCAAAGGCATGGCCAGTGGCAAAATGATCGCGTACGTACCCCAACTACTGCCCGTTGAGAAAGATGCTGCAATAGTCACCAGCAGCAGGCAGACCGGCAAGATGTAGTACGGGATTTGCTCGCCCAAAAGCTCGATCAAGTAGATGCCACCGCCCGTTTCGGTGCTTATTCCGCCGACTGTCACGGCCAGAAGAAGGATGACCGACGCAAGTACGACACCCTTTAAACCGTCTCCTATGCCATCGACCAGGTCCGCAAGCGACATTCCCTTAAGCAGCGCAATACCCGCTGAGAACACGAAGGCTATTCCAAAGGCCCAGTACACATTCGGAGATCCTAGAGTCGCGTAGCTCCCCACAGCTACACCGATCAGCAGTCCCAAAGGAAGCACAAACTCGTAAACACTGGGCTCATAGCCCGGTGGGACTCGCGTCTCCTGTAGCTCTTCGGCGCTCATGGGGTTTGAACCAGGTGCGTCCAGCTGACCCGTGGCAAGCGCGCGTTGTCGCGCTTGTTGCAGACCCGAGCCTGCGAATTTCATATAGTCCAAGGCCACCAGGAGAGCACCCAGGATGGCGAGAATCGTGTAGAAGCTAAAAGCCAGACTACTGAAATAAAATCCCACTCGATCTACTTCGGTACTTAAGAAGGCCACGCCCGGTATAAAAATCAGCGATTGCACAAACAGGGGCCAGGCGTTGAACGCCAGTAGGGACGCGAGAGGCGCTCCCATCACATCGACGATATAGCTCGTTTCTTCGTGGCTGACGCCGTTCGCATCGGCCAACGGTTTTGCGGCAACGCCGGTGAGCGCGATGCTGACCGTACCGCCTTGAAATACTGCGACCCCCAGCATCCATGTAGCTAGTTTGGCTGAACGCGGTCCGCGAACGAGTCTCTTTGCCGTGTGAGTCGCAAACGCCCGAGCGGCGCCCGTGCGGGACCAAACACCCAGTAGGCCTCCGAGAAGCCAGAGATACAGCAGCAGAATTCCGGCCGCGCTGTCGGTTGCGAAGCTCGGAATGAGTACATCGCCCGTTAGGTCGAACCTGCCCAGCATAAATGCTCCCGCGACCACACCGCCGAGCAGAGCCGTGAGCGGTTCCTTCGTGATCAGGCACAGGCAAATGGCCGTAAATGCGGGTAGCAGCGACCACAGACCGAAGTGGGACTCTGCTCGGATAACAGAGTAAATCGCCGGGCCCTGGTCTGATCTCTCTACAACCCACTGCTGCTCTACTGGCGGTTCTCCCTGGGCCGCATCCAGCGCTTCCTGACGCAGCGGCGATTCGAGATAAGAAACAACACCGGTTAGCTCTGTTTCCTTATTGCCTTCCCGGTATGTCAGGCGGCCATCGATGTGTTCGGTTACTGTTAACGAGGTTTTCTTCTCGACCCAAGTCGGAGTAAGCGCGAAGTGCGCATAAATGCCGAGCGTCACGCAGGCAAAAAATACGACAAACCCGGGTTTGAACTTAGCAAGCACCCGATAATCCTTGAATGTCTTGCCCGTCAGCTAGAGACACCATGGACTTGTTCAGTGGCTCCCTAGTATGGCCGCCAGCTCCGCTATCAGGTGATCGCCCGCAGACTCATCGACGTTCAAACAAGTAACTGCCCGGAGCCTGCGTTCGCCGAACTCGCCAAGCAACACTCCCCGTTCCTTTAATCGTGCGACGATCTCAGCGGCGGTTGGTGCATCGGGAGATACATCGAAAATGAGTATGTTGGTGTCCACCGGTAACAGTCGATCAACCTTCGGCATGGCCTGAAGGCGATGGCCGATAGATGCCGCAAGCTGATTGTCGATCGACTGCTGCTCTATATGGTTATCCAGAGCATAGAGACAGGCAGCTGCCAGCACTCCAGACTGGCGCATGGCGCCGCCCAACGCCTGCTTCTGGCGCCATGCCGCTGTGCAGAACTCGGCGGTGCCTGCGACAACAGCACCGCAGGGCGCGCCGAGTCCTTTGGAAAAATCGATCCATACTGTGTCAAAGTCCCGCGCATAGCGCGCGGCTGTTATTCCAGTTTTCGCTACTGCGTTTAATAGCCTGGCCCCGTCCATATGCGCGATCAGACCATGCGACTTGGCTTCCCCAACTACCGAATCAATCGTGTCCAGCGGCCAGATAGCACCACCACCGAGGTTTGCGGTCTGCTCGATAAGGAGCATGCGGCTGATGGGCATGTAGCGCGAAGCAGGCCGGACTGCCTCTCTTACATCCTCGCTCGTAAAAACTCCGTTGTGTCCCTGGAGCGTATTCAACGTGACCCCGCTCAAGGCCGCGGGAGAGCCACACTCATAATTGAGAAGGTGTGACGAGACATCACAGATCACCTCGTCACCGGGGCGACAGTGGACCCGTACTGCGATTTCGTTGCACATCGTGCCCGAAATCATAAAAACGGCGGCCTCTTTGCCCAGCATAGTGGCGACGCGAGCCTCTAGTGCTGCCGTCGTGGGGTCTTCACCTTTTTGTTCATCTCCCAACTGAGCGCCGACAATGGACTCAAGCATAGGCTTGGTCGGAATAGATTTTGTATCACTGTAAAAATCGTACACGCTGACTCCTGATCAGCTCGGCTGGACTCCAGCATTGTTGTTGCTATTGGGGCCTTGAGTCCAGTGGGCTTAATCGATGCGCGTTCACTACCTTGATTCTTCCCGCGGTTACTAAACGCTCGGCCAAAAAAAAGCCCGCCGACTTTCTCGTCGGCGGACCCGGTGGACATACTTTGATTTGGGGTTATGCCAGCGCGGGCTCCATGTCCGCAGCAGCATCCTTACTGCTAACGGTCTTCTTCACTCGGCTCAAAGCGATGATGACTGCGCTGCTGACCCAGACGCCGACCGCGGTGAAGAACAGAGCGCCACCGTCGGTGTTGCCGGCCGCGTCGACAACTCGGTCAACTCCCAGGGGAGTACCCAGATGGAAGAAGATAGCGCCGCTCATCACGACAAACGCGATGCTCGCACCCAGCTTTCGTGTGGCGGGGATCAGGATCAGTGCGGATGCCACCAACTCAGTCGTGCCAACGCCATAACCTCCAAACTCGCCGAATAGATTCGCAACAAACGCCGGAAGACCAATGCTGCTCATCCACTGACCAATGGTGCTGAAGATAATCACTGTCTCTTCTGATCCAGAGAACTTAAAGAACAGCGATTGGACAAAAACGAAAGCGACAAAAATGCTTAAGACGGTGCTGATTACTTTGTTCATGATTACTTTTCCTTTGGGAGTCTAGCTACTTAGAAATCTGTTGTGCTGGGCTCGCCGCAGTGCAGGGCGAGCCCTGGTTGTTTGCTTAGCGAAGCGGGGAGGTACCCCAGAGCTTGGAATAGGCTTCGCAATGGAAGATCAGTGATTCAAACTGGTTGAGGTCGGTGCCTTCGGGTATCGCGATCCTTGCGCTACCGTCGAAATCCGAAATCAGTTTTACGAATACGCTGCCATTCACCGCGTTGTCTCCTGTGACCTGGGACGCTTGAGTCGGAGAGAGAAAGATCTTCACATCCGGTCCCTTTTTGGCTTTGAAGTTTTCCCCAAGTTCGATGTATTGCTCGCCCCCGTCTTCCACAATTTTCCAGTCTCCTTGCAAAGATGACTTGCCCCAAGAAGAGAACGCTCCCTCCAGGCTGCCGGAGGCGAGTTCCGCTGCCTGTGCCTGGAGCGATGCCAGGGCCCCAAACAGGGTGAGAGATGCTGCTAAAAGTGTGTTCTTCATGTTCATCAGTCCTTTCCTCTGTCGGTGTTTGAATGGCTGTGCCATGAGAGACATTTAAGCTGATGAGACCGTGTGGCAACATGTCCGGGACGCCGGGCTTTATGCTCGATCGTCCAATCTGGCAATCAGCAAGAGAATCAGAAGCGTGGACGCGCTAAGTCAGCTGCTAGCGACCTTTCGTCTCAAGACGGATGTTATTAATAACGCCCAGTATTGTGGCGACTGGGCTATCGATACTTCCGGTACGGGCAAGGCGAGTTTCCATATCGTGTCGCATGCCGATGCCTACATCCGCAGCGATGACTTAAACGGAACGGTTTATCTCGAAAAGGGCGACTGCGTGCTCTTTCCCAGGGATAGCAGTCATCTTCTCAGTAATGTCGCAGAGTGCAGCTTAGCCGCTAACCAGGAGACCGCCGTCAGCTACGACCAAGGTCTGCAGGAAGATGGCGTCGGTCTGATCTGCGGCTATTTCCACTTTCGCCAGAACTCAGCAACGGCGTTGCTGGACGTGCTGCCGGACGCCTTGATCATTCAGCGCAAAAGCACAAACCCGAGCATTGCTACTCTTATGGACTTGATGGTCAATGAGTCGTTGCGGACGACGGAAGGAACAGTGGCCGTAGTCGATCGGCTGGCCGAGGCACTGTTCGTGATCATCTTGAAAGAGCACGTTGAAAAGAGCGACACCGATTCCGGGCTGGCAGCCGCGCTGCGAGATCAGAAAATACGAAAGGCGCTTACTGGTATGCAGGCGGAGCCGCATGCGAGATGGTCGGTCGATAAACTCGCGGCACTGGCCGCCATGTCTCGCTCATCATTTGCGGCTCGGTTTAAGTCACTGCTTGGTGAGAGCCCTATGGAGTACCTGACCCGGTGGCGAATGCAGGTGGCTTATAACTTGCTTGATGAAGAGCACCTGCCGGTATTAGAGGTCGCCGATCGCTGTGGCTACGACAGCGAAGCGGCGTTTGCGAAGGCGTTCAAGCGAGTGATTGGTGTAGGGCCCGGAGCCGTAAGGCAAGCTGCCGCCTGACGGCCAAACAGATCGGGCGCGCAGCCTTCATTGCCGACTGCGCCGACTGCGCCGACTGCGCCGACTGCATTAATCCCTTAGCCCCTTGTCCAGAAATCTACCGATGTGGATGCGCTTAATGACGTGGAATGTTATTTTATATCAGTGTTTTAAGCGCAAGACTACTGATTGTGGCCGTTAAGGCGAGAGACAAGCGGGTCTATTCCCTATGATGACTTCACCTTTTCCGCAGAACTACGCGGAGTGGCAGCACTGCATTACTGTTGAGTGCAATATTCCTCTCACCGCAGAGTTCGTCGAGGCGAGGCTCAAGGTATGGAAGGACGAGAGCTGCGAGGAGACCCGACGCTTCCGAAAACGCTATGGTGATGACTATTGGCGCAGCGTCATCAGCTGGTTTGAACAGGCGGCGGGTGAACTCGCCTGATCGATCTGGACCAGACTTGTTTTCGGTCACAGCTCAAGTACATCGATCAGCAAATCAGGCTGCAGAGCGAAGTCCATTGCGCAGGATTAGCACCGAACGAATCATCTCCGATTTTAGCAGCCTCTTTCTTCTGGCTATCGGTTATCCGTTTCCTATCCGCTTCCTATCCGCATAAGCGCGGCACCTAGCAGTACACCGATAATTGACAAAAACTTTACGAGACTTGCGCGCTCTTTAAAGAACACGACTCCTATCACGAGCGCAAAAATGATGCTGGTCTCCCGCAGGGCGGTCACCAGTGGAATCGGGGCTTTGGTGAAGGCCCACATCACCAGAGAATAGGCGATAAACGAAGCACCACCGCCGATAAGCGTCAGCATCGCGGCTTCCGAAGGAAGGCGGCGGAGGACATCCGGAGACTTAAAGCCGACAACCAGCACGAACACGATTGCGTTGCCGATCACCGCCCAGGCGTAGAATCCAAGCGCTGTTCCTGCCACTCGCGCTCCCAGGCCGTCCACCAGTGAGTAGCCCGCGATAAAGCACCCCGTGCAAAGCGCCAGCAGGGCCGCCTTTGGATTACGCTGGCCGTCGCCGTGCCGGACAATTGCGAGGCTCGCTATCGCAATTGAAATCACCATGATCGCCAATACTTCAATTTGCTTAAGCTCTTGCTGCAGCAGAATCACTGAGACAGCCGCCACTAGCAAAGGCGCGCTACCTCGGGCGATCGGATAAACCTGGGTGAGGTCGCCGAGGCGGTAGGAACTCAGCAGAAAGAACTGGTATCCGAGATGTAGTGCAACACCGCAGGCAAGGTAGGGTAGGCTTTCGACGCTCGGAGTTGGTACGAAAAGGAGTACCACGCAGCCGCATGGCATCTGGCCGACCACAACTGCAGCCATCGCGACGGTCTTATCTCGACCGCCCTTAACCAAAGCGTTCCAGACTGCATGAAGCAATGCCGCCCCGAGAACCGCCAGAAAGACAGTGAGGGTCAAAGCTCCCTCATTTCACTCAAGGACACCCTCGCTCTCGGCACACTAGGCCCGTCCGGTTGCCTCGACGGTTGATCGCAGCGCTGACCGCAACAGGGCTGGCTAGTTGGCCGAATCTCTGCTCAGAGACCGCCCTCGGATAATAGCGCTCCCTGCTTTTGAACCACATGCTGGATGAGCTGTTCCTGGGCCATCGCGTCATCGTCAAAGTTCACCCTTATCCAATAGGGCATGCTGTTTGCTGATTCTCGCTGTTCGCAATCGATAACGGTGCCAGCAATCGACAGCGTGATCTGCGAGGGTCTGAGTATGACGCTCAGTCGTAGGCGCGTAGAAGGAGCAATCGCTTCTCGACTTTCGAACGCGACACCGCAACCACTAATGTTGACCATGGTGTCGTCGTAGGACTGGACGTCTCGATCTTCGTATTCGAGAACCTGGGCTGCGATGATAGAGATCTTCCGATTGAGAAGGCCCAGCGTTTGCGCAACGGCCGGATGATCCTGCCAAACGGTGTTAATGCTCTGATTCAGCTCGCGATCGATTTCGGCCAGTAGCGTCCCCGTACTGACTTCCAAGCCGCTTTCACCGCCTACGAAAGTCCCGGTTCCCTCCTCGTTAGAGAGTACCTCGAAGCGCAGCATCACAACATCGTTGATGCGGTAAAACTTGCGTCGTTCAGCTTGTGGGCCGTTACTGTCCATTCCGTTAATCGATCCCTAATACTTTTAATGCGTCCGGGTTAACGTCTCGAAGCTGATCGAGCTCGTCGGCTTCCTCGTCGCTGATGCGCTGTCGGATGACTATCTCAACCCTTCGGTTCGATGCGCGTCCATCCGATGTGTCGTTGCTGGTGAATGGCTGCGTATCGGCGAACCCTACCACCATCATCCGTTCATCATCGAGAACATTATTTTTGAGCAGCTCATGGGTCACCGAGAGAGCCCGGCCCGATGCAAGTGCCCAGTTTGTCTTATAGCGCCCGCGCCGGATCGGCACATTGTCGGTGTGGCCTTCGATGGCGACCGTGCCGGGGATCTCCACCAGCGAATTGCGAATCTTGTCGATGACTGGGATAAAGTCTGTGGCCAGTGTTGCGGACCCTGAAGGGAAGCTGCCTTTTTCACGGATGCGCACTTTGATGGTTCGACCTTCAGTCTCCACATCTACCTTGCCTTCGTCGATTTCTTCGGCGAGCAGCTCTTCGAGTTTCTCCGCATCTGCCGCTGTTTCTTCTATCAGCTCCGCGACTTTCGCCTCGAGCTGCGCCTCCAGCTCGGCCTCGGTGATCGCATTTTCGCCCACTCTGATCGACTGATCTCGCTGGTCGTCCGTGACTTGTTGAATCGTTTCCTCAATCGTGTCGACTGTTTTACCCGGCGAGAACTCCAGCGCAATGACGCTAGTCCCCTTGGGAATGCTGTCTAGCTCGAACTGCTGCTGCACGCCGAAGGCAAGTGCCATCGATCCGGCCATCTCCTTGAACTTCTGCACGTCCATCTCGGAGAAGGAAAGCAGCAAGACAAAAAAGCACATAAGCAGAGACATGAGATCAGCGAAGGTCGCCATCCATGCCGGGGTGCCAGCGGGGCCGTCGTCTTCTTCTTCAACCATGAGGGTAGTCGCCTGGTGCTGCTTTGTTTAGGTAAAGCTGCTTCTGTTTCAGTCTTCACCGCCGCGCTTGGCAGGTTCCAGATAGGTCTTGAGCATTGATTCGATGATGCGTGGATTCTGCCCTTCCTGGATTGCCAGCACACCGTCGATGCAAATCGACCGAACTCGTAGCTCATCCGCTTTACGCAGGCTCAATTTATCGGCGATTGGCATCGCGATCATATTGGCCATCATCGCCCCATAGAGAGTCGTGAGCAGCGCGACCGCCATGGCCGGGCCGATGGCTTTTGGGTCGGACATGTTGGACAGCATCTGGACCAGACCGATGAGTGTTCCGATCATTCCCATTGCGGGTGCGACATCTCCAGTCGCACTGAAAACCTTGGCGCCCCAGGTATGACGTTGGATGGTCGCCTTGAGGTCTTTGTTCAATACAGAGTCGACGACCTCTTTACTGTTTCCATCGATCAGCATCTTTATTCCGGCGTCCAGGAAGCTGTTGTCCACGACCTGGCTCTCAAGAGCTAGCATTCCTTCCTTTCGAGCTACGTTCGCCAGCTCCACAATCTTCTCGATGATTTCCTCGGGGTCATCGACTTTGTTGAAGAACGCCACCAGCGCGACTTTGAATGCTCCAAAAAATTGACCCATGGAGAACTTGATCATCACCACGGCCAGAGTGCCGGCGAGCACAATAAGGATGGACGGAACGTTTACAAAAACGAGCGCGGAGCCCCCGGTGAGGATGGCCGCAAGAACAATGCCGATTGCGCCTACCATTCCTATTAGAGTCGCTAGATCCATAGGTCATCCCGATAAAGATATGTAGTGAAGGGGCGCTATCCCAGTATTGAACAATCAATACGAGCGTTTCTCATGGGGTGCTGCAGCCCAAAGACGAAGTGGTTAGCGACGAGCTTTGATGTTTCCTTAGCGGAGCGGTTGTGCGCACCCCTGGCACGCTGCGCGCATCTTAAGGACAGAGTTTCGTCGCTGGATCTAAGCCACAGCAGCGGGAGATAAGTTGTGGAAGAGTTACAGCTTGCACTTACGACCAGCCGCACTGATCAACGCAACTTCGGGCTCTGGATCTCCAATTGGCAGGTCGGCCAGGCACTGAATGCTTTGGTGGCCGATCGCCTTCCCAGCGGCGACCTCTTGCTGAAGGTTGATGGGCGAACGCTAACCGCTCGCTCCGATGTCGCGGCCCAACCCGGAGCGCGTTTGCAGCTAGAGGTCAAGCAGCTTGACCCGCTACCCACGCTGCGCGTTTTAACCTCGTTAAGTAATGGCGCCAGGTCGGGTACCCCGACGGGAACGCTGCAGATCCTGAGTCCGACTGATGGGCCAGTGAGTACGGGTCGTCTCCAACTCGTAGGCTCTAACTTGCCGGCCGCCAGCCGTCCGGATGTACGAATTGTCGCTGAAGTCATCGGCCAGCGTCCGTCCGGAGAATTACAGCTGCGGGTTGCCGATCAGCAACTGAGTGCGCGCGCTGACAGTCCTCTGAATGCGGGTACACGTCTTGTGCTCCAAGGAGGTGAGTCGCGTACAGCCCTGAGCTTTCGCATCTTGGACGGAGCCACTCTATCCTCTCGCCCAGACTCCACTGCATCGGCCGGATCGGCCAACGTTCGGCTGGCCACAGGAACGGTGCAAACACTTCAGCTTGGACAAATCGTAAACGCGCGAGTCGAGAAGCGTGTGGGAAGCGGCGAGTTCCTACTCCAAACCGCTGGTGAGCGATTCACGGTGAACTCCCAGGCCACTTTGCAACCAGGAAGCCGCGTACTTCTTGAGGTCAGGCAAACGCAGCCCGTTCCAGCGTTTCAGTTTCTTGGTCCTGTCAGTTCAGGGGAGAGCAGCAAGCTTGGCGGAACACTGAAACTCTTGACTGCTGCCCCATCGATCAACGCACCAGGAGTTGCGAGCGTGCCGCTAGGAGCTTCAGTTCAAGCGGCGCAGACGATTGTCAGGACCGCAGCGGTACCAGCGCCGGTCTTGGACGCTGTCGGACAGCTGCTTCGCGCGGTACCGCGCGCTGACCGTCTGACCAACACGGAGGGCGTTTCCAGTGCGCTAAGGGATTCGGGAAACTACCTGGAAGGCCGGCTTTCAGTTGTCGATCGTGAAGCCGGCGCAACGAACCCGGTCCGCTCCGACCTCAAGGGCGGTTTGTTCCGTGCTCTGGCGCAGGTGAACGGAGCCCTCGCTGAGGCTGAATCGACCTCGTTCAACGGACTGAACATCGATATTCTGCTGGACCTGAAACGAGAGTTCGAAGCCGGACTCGCCCGGGTTACCGTCAATCAGCTTGCATCCCAGGTTCCCCAGGATGCGCAGGCGCCACGGCAGTGGCAGATGGATGTGCCTGTCCAGTTGGGTACGCAAATCCACACCTTGGGTGTGCGCATCGAGCGAGACGGTGCCCAGTCCGATTCAAACAAGCAGCAGGGCGAGGACGAGAAGCGTCGCTGGACCGTGGACCTGAAATTCTCACCACCGGCCCTTGGAGCCATAGAGGCAAGATTGCGAATCCAGAACGATGAGGTCGAGGTTCGCCTCCAGGCCGAACGCAGGGCCGTACACAAGATACTCAACGAGAATCTTCATCTCCTCGGCTCAGCCCTTAAGAGCCGGGGCCTCCACTTAAGCAAAGCGACCAGCGTGCCGCTAGTACCTACGAAAGTCACCGCGACTCGTTCGGGCGTGGATATCCGCGCATGAGTCATCATAGCTATACGGACGATCTTCCGCCCAGCCGATCTGCGGCTCTTGCCTACACAGGTAGCGGAGCCCCAAAACTCGTTGCTAAGGGCGACGATGCGCTCGCTGCGCGTATTATCGAAATCGCGCAGCAGCACGATGTGCCTATCGTTCAGGATGGTCAGTTGACTGAACTTCTCAGCCTGCTGGAGGTGGGTGACGATATTCCGCCCAGCTTGTATGTGGCGGTCGCCGAGGTGCTCGCCTACGTATATAGACTTAACGAGAGCTTCAACGAACGTGTGTAAAGCGACAACAACCGCACAGACGGTCGCACTAGCCAGGGCTGTGCGCTATTCTCTGCGCGCCCTTTTATTAAACCGATTCTTCTTCCATGGATAAGGTTAAAGCGCTAGAACAACTGAGCTTTCGGCTGTCCTACATGGCCGAAGGCATTGATCCCGAAGCCGATAAGATTTTGGATGCGCTTCGTAATCGTCTGAAAGAAGGCGATAACGCGAAACGTATCGAAGACTTGTCCGGGAAGCTTGCGCGCGCCGTAATGACGGCGACTGGCATTAACACCGACAAACCGCGCAAGGTCGAGGGTGGCTACGACCTGTCAGGTATCCAGAAGCTCGTCAAATCGATGCCCATCGCGATTGATGACCACGATACGGTTTCTGCCTACATCGAACAAACCTTGACCGGCAATACGGCCATGTCGCGACAGAAGGCGATGGTGGATTTGCTGAAGGTCTCGGTTGCTTCGATGAACCAGGCCGCAGGCAAAGACAAAGGCGGTGATGGTGTTCTCGGTATCCTTCGCAAGAAGGCCAGCGATGGGATGGTCGATGAACGCTATGTGACGTTGTACGCGAACCTCATCGAACGATTGACCGTGCACATAGATGTGCTCAACGGTGACGCGGTCAGCACCGGCCCCATACGTGATGCGCTTGAAGGCATCGTACATCCCGACCACGCGCAAAGCGTATTCGATCAGGTGACGGAAGAGATCGAGTCCATCGACGCGCGGATTCGATCTGAAAGAACGCAAACAACGGACTTTCTCGGTGGTCTACGTGAAAAGCTGAGCGGCTTCGAGGCTGTACTGGAGCACCTGACTGAGGACGGGGACAATTCCGTTGCCCGTTCCGAAGAGTTACAGCGGCAAGTCGGTGAAGATTCGCGTCAGATTGGTGAGGCCGCAAAGGCCGACGATCTCAATACCATACGGCAGATGATCGATCAGGGTCTGGCCAATATCAGCAACCGTCTCGCCGAGCACCTCGAAGCCGAACAGCAGCAGAATGCGGCGTCGAAGGCTCAGGTTAAGGAGCTGAACGACAAGCTCGCCACGCTCGAGGGTGAGGCAGAGTCTCTGCGAAACGAAATTCGCTCCGCGAGTGACCTCGCGATGAAAGACTCACTCACCGGCGTTTATAACCGGGCCGGGTATGAAGAGCGAGCCGCGGAGTTGTTTGCGCGTTGGAAGCGTACGGGCGCGCCGCTTTCGATAGTCTTCACCGACTGCAACAAATTCAAGCATATCAACGACACCTACGGTCACGCGGCCGGGGATCTGGTGCTGGTCAAGGTTGCTGACGTACTCAAAACCCGGGCGCGAGTCAGTGATGTGGTATGCCGCTACGGTGGTGATGAATTTGTCGTTCTATTGCCCGACACACGATCAAGTGGTGCCGAGGTATTCGCTAAGAGCGCCTTCGAAGAGGTGTTGAACGCGGGCTTCAATGACAACGGCAAACCGCTTGATGTGTCGATATCCTGTGGTGTCACGGAGCTCGTTAGCGACGACTCTCTGGATGATGCGCTCGTGCGTGCCGATGAGGCAATGTACAAGGCCAAGACGATGGACGGCGTTCGCGTACACACTTTCGTTCCTGAGTAGGTTTCTGAGTAGGTTCCCTGGCTCAGTCCGAGTAGCCCGATGCCTACGGCCTGGTACAACTAGCGAGCCGTCGTCTTGCCGTCTTGGCCAGAACAGTCCGATTCGCTCTGGCTGAGACCAAATTTCTTAGGCGTGCGCGGTCAGGCGTTCGTCATCAGACTCATCGAGCCCCAACTAATCGACAGCACCGCAGCGATCAGCGGTATCCATCCAAAATGTCGACCGCGAGTCGCCCAGAAGTTTCCAACTGCGCCGTAGAGATAACAGACCCCAACCAGACTGGCAATGATGAATGCGGTCGTCGATGTCAAGAAAAGTGCGGCGCAGATCAACGCTAGACCTCCTCCCAACCAGACAAAGGTGCTGAACTGAAGCAACAGCAAAACCAGCTGCTGGGCGTTCGAGGACAGCTGCGCTGACGCCGTTACCGGCGCCACCAGATGCTTCTGCATCAGAATGCCATGGATGATGGCGACAGACGAACCCAGGCATCCGCCAGCGAGATAGGTTAGTTGATAAACCTCCATAAGCTCCTCCATACAGTGATGTATGGAGTCTAGCTCACCTCATCCAAAACATACAGTGCTGTATTGTCTGTGGGAAGCCTATCACCACAAATACTGGATTTGGTACGCAGCTGGATTCGCGGCCGCGAGAGCCTCATTGACTTAAAATTGATGCGAGATACTGAAGATCAAGTTCGCTTAGCGGTGGAGCCGCCTTAGGTGCGATCGCGGCATCACCCAGAGACGCCGCGTAGATTAGGCGCGCGCGTGTCGCCGCCTCTTCTGCGTCGATGCCCGCGCCTAGTAAAAGATCACGGATATAGGCCAGTCTCAGTCGATCGACTTTCGTGAGCTGCTTTCGCACCTGTGCATCATGATCGGCCCAAGATCTTACCGCTCGATCAAGATGCGGGTTGGTGGAGTAGGCGCGGATCATTAGCTCGGCCAGTCTTTGGGTGTCCCGATCCTGGCTTTGCATTTGCGCAATAATCGCGTCGGTGGTGTGCCGTTGCCAGTGCCCGAGCAAGCGTCTCTTAAAATCGTGGATGTCTTCAAAATGCCAGTAGAAGCTCCCGCGGGAGACGCCGAGGTCCTGCGCCATTGTCGCTGCTTTCAAGTTGGCGTACCCGCTCTTTGCGAGCACTCGGAGTCCGTGATCAAGCCAATTATGCTCTGTTAATCGGGTCATAGACGAACGCCCACAGATTTGCGCAAGCAAAGAAAGAGGTCGCCTGTATAGCACACGCGCTCGCTCGGGTCGGTGAAGTTGGGTTCACTAAGACAGATGAATCGCAAAGCTACGCCCAAACTTTTTGTCGGTGTTTTTTCTTGCTGCGCGGGATCCGTCGCCTTGCTAGAACGGCGCAATTACTCATGTAGATCGGGTTTCTTGTACTTCAGATATGTTATGTTGTAACGTTCCCCGCCGTTGCGTATCTCCCCGGAGTTTCTCTCCGTGGCGACTACTCGCAGCTACAGGCGCGGTTATAGCGAGTCTGATCGAGTTCGAATCGCGTAGAAGCATAGCCAAGGCTCGGTTCCTCGAGCTGCTTACTAAACCGAAAGCAAACGACTAGTGACTCCTCTGACAAAACTACTCCGGCCACGCTCCTCTCTTCATCGACCAGATGCACAGCAGGCCAATCGTTGTTAGACGCGGAGTTCGAGTCCTTCCACGACGTTGTGGTCGTAGGTGGCGGTGCCGCTGGTGTGGGCGTTGCTATCGCTCTGATGCACGCAGGGGTCGAGGATTTTGTAGTCCTGGAGCGTCACCAGATTGGGGCGTCGTTTTCTGCATGGCCTGAGCAGACGCAGTTCATCACGCCCTCATTCCCGACCAATTCGATTGGCATGCTCGATTTGAACGCCGTGGCGATCGGTGTATCACCGGGCCATTTTCTGGCAACGGAGCACCCAACTGGGGATGAGTACGCCACGCACCTGCGTGCCGTTGCGGAGTACTTCCAGTTACCCGTGCGCGAGGGTATCGATGTCACGCGCATCACTCGAACAGACGATGGGTTTCGTATCGAAACCCCTAATACGACCTTCAGAGCGGGCCAGGTTGTCTGGGCGGCGGGCGAGTTTCAGTACCCGAAGATCATGGCATTCGAAGGTAGCGAGCTTTGCCGTCATACCGCGACGATAGGAAGCTACGATGATTTGGAAGGCGATGACTTTGTCGTCATCGGTGGTTACGAGAGCGGAGTCGACGCCGCGTATCACCTGGCGTTCCGAGATAAAACGGTACGAATGTTTGACAGGGGCGCGCCTTGGGAAGATCCAAGTTCAGACCCCAGCGTCGCTTTGTCGCTCTTCTCGTTCGAACGAATGCGCGAAGACTGGTTCCAGGAGCAAGTTGAGCTTCATCCGTTTAAGCCCATCACGTCCGTGCGGTTGGAGGAGGGTGTTTTTCAAATCGAGGCGGAAGACGGTTCCTGTTTCTATTCCCACACGCAGCCTCTGTGGGCTGGCGGCTTTGAAGGCAGTCATACGCTCGTCAGTAATCTTTTCGAGCTGCGGCCAGATGGCTGGCCGCAGCTCAATGAGCACGATGAATCTACCCTGGCACCGGGCCTGTTCCTTTGCGGTCCTTCGGTTCGACACGACAACCATGTCTTTTGTTTTATCTACAAATATCGTCAGCGATTCGCTGTCGTGGCGAAGGCGGTCGCCTCGTCGCTGGGGCTGGCGGCCGAAGGCCTGGAGGTCTACCGGTCTTGGGGGATGTACCTTGACGATCTCTCGATTTGTGGCGAGGACTGTCTTTGCTAAGTTCCGCTAGCATCCAACCTGCGGTTTGGCTTCGAAACCGACCAGCTGAGCCGCAGCCAATCGATCAAAAAAAGACTACCGAAAGCGTGAATAATATGGTCAACTCCGCGACCCAGTCGCCACTGACCGTCAGAACGGGGACTGGAGCCGGTACCAATTCGGACGCGTACTCCCAACGAAAGGGCGTTTGCAGCCGGACAGTATCGAATCAGCAGATAGCGACATGGCCTAGTTCCTTCGCTCGAAAATACCATCAATTCGGCGATCTATTGCAGGCGCCCAGGTTGGTTTTAGATGCAATCTGAAACCCAAGAGAAAGAGAGCATAGGAGCAGTCTCAGCCCATGAACCGCCAAGGCTTTTGCGAAGGCTTTTGCGAAGGCTTTTGCGAAGAGCATTGAGCGTTACGTGGCTTGGGCAGACCGTAGCCAGCCTCTGCTGGATTGCCAGCGTGCTATCTTATGGCATTAGCGCAACTGGTGATTGGCTGCAGCTGTTTGCGGCTTCGGCATGGCTATCGGCGAACATTGCGGCACTAACAGCGACCGAAGAGAATTGATATGGCGATAACATCTAAAACTCCGCGCAAAAAGGCACCGGCGAAAGCGCCACGCAAGGCCGCCGCCAAGACAAGCACCGCAAAAAAATCGGGTACCGCTGCCAAGAAGGCTCCTGCTAAGTCATCCAGCAGGAGAAAGGCCGCAGCGGCAAACTCCGGGCAGTCCGGACTCAGCATTTTTGGCGTCGCGCCGTACAAAATGAAAAAGGGTGAGGAGTACATGAGCGATGAGCAACTCGCTCACTTCACGAATATTCTGGAAAGTTGGAAAGCGTCGCTTATGCAAGAGGTGGATCGAACGATCGACCACCTGCGTGACGAAACCATCAATTTCCCTGATTCTAACGATCGCGCCACTCTGGAGACTGAGTTCGGAATCGAGCTCAAAACCCGCGATCGAGAGCGCAAGCTGATTCGAAAGATCAACGCGGCCCTTGAGCGTATTAATCAAGGTACCTACGGCTACTGCGAGAAAACTGGTGAAGAGATTGGTCTTGCCAGGTTAGAAGCGCGACCCATCGCTACCATGTGCGTCGAAGCTCAGGAGCGTTACGAGAAAGCTGAGCGCCACTTCGGAGACTAGCCGGTCAGCGATAATTAAAGCCAGCACGGCGCGGGTCCCGATGACTTGCGCCTGTTCGGTGCTGCGCAGACAACACGCTCGCCCAACGCCAGCAGGCGGTGGCAAGAGTCGATAGAGCCAGCGATCTCAAGCCGATAATCACCTGCGGACCGTTCCCCTCTGTTGCCGGAGCAATTGGCAGCGGCGGTGTTCCGCAGCCATGCTGATGATCGACCCCCGGACCTTTTGGCAACGTCCTTACCACATGGTCTAGCTAGGCCAAGCTGATCGCAGCGCCACGCCACGCCAAGCCCGTGGCTCCATGACCACAACTATGGCGATAGCCTTGGCCCTGGCAGGCTGTTGAAAAACGTAGCGAGGAGCCGGTTCTGCAAGGCGCAGGCAAGACGAGGACCGGAGTTTATGTCGATAAATGAGGACCGCAGACGCGCCTGCAACGCCGCAGAACCGGCCCGCAGTAGTTTTTCAACAGCCTGCTAGTTGTGCGCACGGCCACAGGCATTGATCGGGCTGCTATCAGACCGCGTCTCTTTGAATCACTTGTCGATATCTGTACCTGGTTCGAAGAGGGCAAGCCGGGACTTCGGTTCTACACTGGGACGTTCTTCGGGCTAACCACCGCTACGTTTGATTACCCGCGTTGACCAACGCTGACCGTGTTCCCTATGCAATTTGGGCTGTAACTGGCGCTTCTCGCGCCGCTACACCTAAAGCACAGCCGTCGCCGCGTTCGCTCACTCAGATCGCGGCACCGAGGTCTGTAAATTGAGGAACAAGCGAGTGGCAGAACGAGTGGCAGAAAAAGAAGATTGGAAGCAGCTCTACCGCGAGGGCCTGCGTGAATGGGAAAACGGTGATCGGCTTTTCCGAAAGCTTGTCAGCCGCCTGACGTTGGCCGCCACTGGAGCATCACCAGCGCTGGATGCAGTTTTGGATCAGGTGCAGCGCAATGCCAAGAGCGGCGAGCTGGCTTCTCTGGAACAGAATCTGGAAACGCTGTCTGAAACCATCAAGACCCTAGACGCGGATCGACGCAAGACAGGGGATGCAACGCCGGCTATCGCTCCGAGCGGTCAGGTTTCGGACGCCGCCGACTCGGTATCGTCATCCAATACAGGGACGAAAGACTATTGCCTGGCCTTACTCGCGGAACTTGAGCTGCCTTCTGAAGCTGAACGCTCGCTTCAGGATTTTCGTCTTCGGATTCCAGAGCTTGAAGAAGGTCGCTGCCTTGTCGAGATGGCAGGTCAGCTTGGTCAACTACTTCAGACTCAGGCGAGCCAGCCTGATGCGACGCCTCATTCTGTACTCCGAGAGCTCATGCTTAACCTGATTGACGAGGTGGAGATCTCCCAGCCGGGCATGGGAAGCCTGCAAACACTACGGGAGACGGTTGCCCAGGGTGCCGAGGACGATTGGCACCGGGTTCTGGCACGTGTGATCGGCGAAATCAGGCAGATTATCAATCGAATCAGCAGCGACAAACATGCGTTAGCCGAGCTGGTTCGGGAAGTCGGCGCAGAACTCGGTCAGATATCCGAGGCGCTGCTGGAAGATCGACAGGGGTTGCAGGACGGTCGTGACGGTCTGACGCGACTTCAGGGTGTAATGAATGCAGGCGTAGAAAAAATCGAGGCACAAATTGACCAACAGGACGACATTGACGAACTCAAGGCGGCGATCGGCGCGACGCTCGGTGAGATAAAAGTTGGCCTGAGTGAGTTTATAGAATCGGATCAGCAGCGCCTGACCGATGCTGAAACCCGCAACCTGGCGCTGGAAGAAGAGGTACGCTCGATTCAGGCTGAGGCAGAAGAGCTACGCAAAAGCCTTGAGAGCAATCGGGAGAAGCTCTTACACGACACACTAACCGGTGCCGGTAGCCGACTTGCCTACGACGAAGCCCTGGCGAGCGAACTCAGCCGGTTCCGGCGCCACGGGCAGGGCTTCTGTCTGGCGCTGCTCGACATCGATTTCTTCAAACGCGTAAATGACACTTTTGGTCACAGCGCGGGTGACAAAGCACTGCAGATGGTTGCCAAAATCGTGGGCGACCGGGTGCGTGAGGCTGATGGCGTCTATCGAGTAGGGGGCGAAGAGTTTGCCTTGCTGCTGCCAGCAACGGAACTCGACAAAGCGAAAACTCTGGTAGAAGCCTTACGTCAGGCCGTCGAGCAGAGCGAGTTCCACTACGACAGTAAACCGGTATCGATAACACTCAGCGCCGGTCTCACAAATGTGCTTCAGGCCGATACGGCGGTAACGCTGTTTGATCGCGCGGACGACGCTCTTTACCGTGCCAAGGAATCCGGGCGCAACCGGATAGAGACACGCTGAGTAAGGGCTGTAGGCTTAAGCGATCGGGGTTCAGCCACTATCGCGGGTTCAACCCGCCTCAGTCACAACCCGCTAGGGCGATTTAATCCCACGGCGGGTTGACGGCGATTTTCTCCATCAAGAAATCGATCAACACGCGCACTTTGGGTGACAGCACATTTGACCTTGGATACACGAGCCAGAGGTTCGCGTCGTCTGCCACTTCGTAATCGGGAAGAACGCGCACTAAATCACCGCGCTTCAGGTAGTTGTGAATGATCCATCGTGAGTTCATCGAGATGCCCGCGCCGGCGAGAGTGGCCAGAACCTGACTGCGACCATCGTCAACAACAAGCCGGGTATTAGGGGCACTGAACTCAAGGTCACTGGTCACCCCGGCAGAGCTTCTGAGTTTTCGAGAGGTCGGGTTTCCAAACGCCACCAGTGAATGGTTCCGCAGATCTTCCGGTTGTTGCGGCTCTCCCCTTGCTTCGAGATAAAGCGGCGAAGCGCAGAGGACGCGAGAGTCTTCGGCCAATCTGCGGGCGCGTAAGCTGCTGTCAGCGAGCGCCGCGTTGCGCAAGGCTAGGTCAAAACTCCCCTCGATGGGGTCGAAAGCCAGATCGGACAGCTTCAGGTCCAGAGTTAATTCGGGAAAGCGCGTTAAAAATTCCGGCAGTAACGGGATGATATAGAGCTGCGCGAACGAACAGGGTGCCGCGAACCGCAGCGTACCTCGGATCTGATCGCTCCCGCGTCCGAGTGCGGCCATGGCCGCGTCCTCCTGGCTGATGATTTCCCGCGCGTAAGGCAAGAATTCGCTGCCCTCAACCGACAGCGAGACGCGACGTGTGGATCGATGCAGTAAGTCGGCGCCTAGTAGGTTTTCGAGCTTTGCAAGCTTGGAGCTCGCAACAGCGGGGGCTAGGCCAAGCACGCGTCCCGCAGCACTTATGTTCAACTTTTCCGCCGCGAGCACGAATAAGCGAAGGTCTTCTGTCCGCATATATTATCTTCTTTTTGAATAAACTGAATACTTATGAGCCTTATTTTATTCCTTGGGTAAATAAATATCATCTCGGCCTTAACCACTTAGCCTCACGCCTCAGCGCAAGTCGACAGGTTCCCTGTCGCACTTTGAGCGGCGACCTGAGCTGGGTTTATCCAGGTCGATGTTGCGGATGGCTCAATTAAAGGAGCGACCAGATGAAGCACTACTCAGTCTTAGAGGTGACGCCTCGCGACGACAGTTGGGTGCAGGCGTATCTGCCCATCGCCAACCAATTGCTGCGCAAGCACGGAGGCCGCTACCTTGCGCGCACATCGCAGCACGAGAACATCGAGGGGGAGCCGAGTGACGTGGCGCTTCGCATCATCATCGAATGGCCTTCTCGCGAGGCGGCACTCGCCTTTGAGCATGATGAGGAATACCGACCACACCTGGAGGCACGGCTGGCCAACTCGGAGAGTCGCCACGTCCTTATTGCGGGTCAGGATGACCTTGCCTGATGACTCATCACGCGCTCGAAGGCGCTACCACAATGACACCGCGCATCGCCGATGATGTCCGGCAGTCGGAGCTGGGGGGCGGCGAGACGACAATCGGGACAGATTTTGAATTTGACCGGATTAACCCCGCCTACACCCGGGTGTTTCAGGCGTCGCAGTTGACTGTTGGTTTGGTTGTTCCCGTGGAGAACTACGCTCATCAGCCCGCACCAAACATGGACGGCCAGGTGGAGGCGATTCAACAGGCTGAGGCCTTGGGTTTTTCGGCGCTCTGGCTTCGGGACATACCCATGAATGTTCCCAGTTTCGGTGACGTTGGGCAGGTTTACGATCCCTTCGTCTACCTGGGTATGCTAGCGGGGAACACATCTAAAATCGCCTTAGGTGTTGCCAGCATCGTATTGCCCCTGCGCCACCCCGCTCATGTTGCCAAGAGTGCTTTCAGCGTAGACGCACTTTCCCATGGTCGGCTGCTGCTGGGTATTGCGTCAGGCGATCGGCCCGAGGAGTACCCAGCATTTGCGGCTGATCATGAAACACGCGGGCGAAGGTTTCGTGAAAGCTACGATTATCTTCGTCAGGTCGAGGCTAGCTGGCCCCAGTTCAGTAACACCCTCGGTCGCCTTGATGGGAGCGTTGATCTTCTGCCAAAGCCGGTGGGCTCGCGACTTCCGTTGCTTATCACCGGAAGCAGTCAGCAGGATTCGCAGTGGCTGGCCCAGAACGGGGATGGGTGGATGTTGTATCCGCGATCGCTCGAACAGCAGAAAGCCATTATCCGGGCCTGGAGGGCATCGACGGCGGCGATGAACCTACCAGCGAAGCCTGCAATGCAGCCGCTCTACATCGATCTCGTGCGTGATGCGCCGGGCCAGCCAGTTCCCATTCATCTGGGGTGGCGCCTGGGTGTGGAGCAACTCTCGGATTTGCTCATCGAACTGCGTGCAGCAGGTGTTAATCACGTGGCCCTTAACCTGCGATTTAATCGGGACCCGATTGACTCTACGTTACACCGAATTGCTGAGCAGGTTCTGCCGAACTTATCTTCCCCATTGTCTGGAGCAGATTCATGAAGACAGTATTAATCACGGGCGCGACAGATGGGATCGGTCGTGCAGCGGCGCTCGAGTTGCTCCGTGCCGGCCATCGGGTGCTGGTGCATGGGCGAAATCCTGAGAAGCTGGACGCTGTTCGGCGTGATTTCGCCACGCAGGCTGATGACGGGAGCATTGAGACTTTCTGCGCCGACATGTCAGACCTGAAGCAAGTCGCAGTTCTGGCCCAGGAGGTCAGCGAGAAACACTCAACGCTCGATGTTTTGATCAACAACGCAGGAGTGCTGAAACATTCATCTCCAGTTACCTCGGGTGGACTCGACGTACGCTTCGTCGTGAATACGCTTGCGCCCGCGCTTCTGGCTGATCTGCTGCAGGACCGACTCGGTACCCGGGGTAGGGTAATAAGCTTGTCATCAGCTGCCCAGGCGCCGGTGAGCCTCGAGGCGCTCGCGGGCGCGCAAGCGTTGAGCGACAGCAACGCCTACGCGCAGAGTAAGTTGGCCCTCACAATGTGGTCGACCGCTAAAGCGGCTCAGAATCCAGCAGGTCCCGTGTTTGTGGCGGTCAACCCCGGCTCGCTTCTCGGCACCAACATGGTCAAGGAAGGCTATGGGATGCAAGGTAAAGACATCAGCATCGGGTCCGGCATTCTGCTGCGTGCCGCCCTCGATGATGAGTTTGCTCACGCGTCGGGGCAATACTTCGATAACGATCGGGGCAAGTTTGCTGATCCGCATCCCGATGCACTCGACCCTGCCAAATCAAGCGTCGTCGTCGCGAAAATCAACGATCTTTTGGACGAAGTGAAGAGCCGCGCCTAGGCGACCGCTTCGGCCGCCTTCGTCGAGGCGTGCATGAAGAGGTTTTATCTGACTGTTGTCACAGCCCGCGACTGCAGCGTTCATTCATTGCAGTACTCACCAAGGAATAACCATGCAAGCACTCGCACACACCAAAGCCTGCCCGATCGACGCGCCTGATGCTCTTGTCGAAGTCGATGCACCCATACCGGAGCCCGGTCCGCGCGATCTACTCGTCGAAGTGCATGCCGTGTCGGTCAATCCCGTAGACGTCAAGGTACGCGAGCTGATGGAGCCGGAAGGTGACTATCGGATTTTGGGTTGGGATGCCGCTGGCACTGTTACAGCTATCGGTAGCGACGTACACCATTACAGCATCGGTGATGAAGTCTTCTATGCCGGGGACATCACGCGCCCAGGCTCGCACGCCGCTTTCCAGATCGTGGACGAGCGTGTCGCGGGGCGCAAACCAAAATCGATGGGCTTTGCCGATGCGGCCGCATTGCCGTTGACGGCCATCACCGCCTGGGAAATCCTGTTCGACTGTTTCGGTCTCCATGAGGGTGGCGGTGCCGGCGAAGAAATTCTCGTAATCGGCGGCGCGGGCGGCGTCGGTTCTATCCTCATCCAACTCGCGAAAAAGCTAACATCGCTGCGAGTGATAGCGACCGCGTCAAGGCAAGGTACCCGGGATTGGGTGCGGAGGATGGGTGCCGACGAAGTCATCAATCACCGGAATCCGCTCGCTCAGGAGATGGCCCAACTTGGTATCCAGCCCCGCTACGTGGCCGCGCTCACAGCGACCGACAGGCACTGGAGTTCGATCATCGAGCTCATTAAGCCGCGTGGTCACATTGCGATGATCGATGATCCCCAGGACCTGGATCTTCCGTCCATCAAGCCGAAAGCGCTGACCTTAAGCTGGGAATTCATGTTTGCGCGTTCGATGTTCCAGGCCGGTGATCTGGGGGCTCAGCGAGAGCTGCTTAACCGTGTGTCCGATCTGGTGGACGCCGAGACCCTGCGAACTACCGCTAATCATCACGCCGGTTCGCTTGGAGTGGCATCACTGCTCGACGCTCATCGCCTACAGGAATCAGGACGCGCCATCGGTAAAACGGTGCTCGATGGGTTTACCGCAAAACCCTAGAGGGTCTCTGAACAAGTCCAGGGCGACAGCCAACTGATCGATCGTCACTCCAGCGTGTGCAGAAAGACACCGTTGTGTTTGTACCAAAGTTCGTCCAGCTGCCAACGAACGGTATCGATGCCCGGGTTTGACAGCAGCAGGTCCTCGGCCAGCTGTTGCATACTGCTCAACTCCATTTGCGCGGCCATAACACCCGGATCATCGATTGGGGCGGCCTGCAACGTCGGGTAGACGGCGCGTACAAAGTGCACTACCGAAAGGCCGGGCTGGAGAGGACTGCTGACCACGGCAACGCGATCAACTATTTCAATCACTTTAAAACGAAAGGCATAGGCATGGAGCTGCGGATTGGCGTTTAACTCGCTGTTAAGCGCTGCAACCTGCTCGTCACGGGACAACCAGTAATATAGGAGGCCCAACGAGATCAACGTCAGCAAGACGGCTAAGTAGATCTTTGCAAAACGATCAAAGCTGGGAGGCCTGTTCTGGTCGGCATTCGTCGCCTCCCTCATCTGATCTCTCGCGCCTGATTGTTGGCGCTCGGACTTGAGCTACTTTGGCTGGCGTCGCGCATTATCGTTCAATCTTGTTGTCCCACCTGTATCCACCGCCCCAATGATAGTCAGATAGATACTCCAATGCTGCTACGCTACGCGTTCTGCTCACACATCACTGGATTGGAAATCGAATGACCGCTCTCGCCGAACCTCTCGAACTTCCCTGTGGCGTCTCACTGCCGAATCGTATCTCTAAAGCCGCGATGACCGAGGGGTTGGCCGATCTGCGCGGTGTGCCTACCGAATCGCTCAATCAGCTTTATCAGGTCTGGTCCGAAGGCGGGGCCGGTATGCTCCTAACGGGTAACGTCGTCATCGACCAGTACCATCTGGAACGGCCCGGTAACGTGGTCATCGATAAAGAGCCGGACGATGCAATGCGCCAGGCGCTGAAGGCGTGGGCGAGTTCGGCGACTGCAGCGGGAAATCAGGCCTGGGTGCAGATCAGTCACGCCGGTCGACAGACGATGAAAACCGTTAATCCCCGTCCGAAGGCACCTTCTGCGGTGAAGCTGGCGCTGCCCGGAGGGCAGTTCGCAGAACCGGAAGCGTTGACCGAGCCAGAGATTGAAGAACTGGTGAAGCGTTTCGCAGTCGCGGCGCGCGCGGTGAAAGAGGCGGGCTTTACGGGTGTCCAGGTTCACTCGGCGCACGGCTACCTTTTATCGCAATTCTTGAGCCCCCGAACCAATCAGCGGGCAGATCGCTGGGGCGGTAGCCTCGAGAACCGGGCACGCATGCTTCTTGCGGTAGTCGATGCGATCCGCGCGGCCGTAGGTCCCGAGTTCCCTGTCGCTGTAAAGCTCAACAGTGCCGACTTCCAGAAAGGCGGATTCGCGTTTGAGGATAGCCTGCAGGTAGCCCGATGGCTGGAGGAGCACAGCGTCGACCTGCTGGAGGTATCCGGAGGCACTTACGAGCAGCCAAGACTTCTCGGGGTTGAAGGGGTGGAAGCGGTGGAAGAACAAGCGGTTGCGGAGTCGACTATGCGCCGAGAGGCGTACTTCGTGGACTTCGCACTCGCGATGCAGAAGAACGTGAACATCCCTCTCATGGTGACCGGCGGGTTCCGAACCCGGGCGGCGATGGAGCAGGCTATGGCCGAGGGTGGCGTCAGCGTGATTGGTCTCGGCAGGCCCATGTGTGTACAGACCGACGCTCCGGCCCGGCTACTCGCGGGGGCCGAAAGCCTGCCTCGCTACGAGCAGGAACTGGCTCTGCTGCCAGGGTGGCTGCAATTCCTAAACGGCATCGACACGATTCGGACGATGGGCATCTTCGCGACCCAGTACTGGTACTACGAGCAACTCGCCATCATCGGCTCTCAGGGAAAGGCGTCGAGTGAGCTGACGGTGTTCCAGGCAACGCGCCGAATGATGGCCCAGCAGGCGCGTTTTCTGAAGGAACGCGCAGCGATAGAGCTTTGACCAGCCTGGCTTATCAGGAGCGTGACTCCCACCCTTGAGTCACTCAGCGACCAGTTCCAGATCGACCCAGACAAGACGGTGATCGGAGGAGGCGCGCCGATTCTCCACGAGGCGACGCAACGGGTCGCTGGCAGCGGGCCAGAAGACCCCGGCATCGAGAAGGCGCCAGCCGGCTGAACCTGGCAGTACATAATCGGCGCGCATACCCCACGCTGCGGTGTGCGCGGGGCTCAAGGGCGAATCGGCGCGATTATCGCGGCCTCCGTCGCTGGTGGGGAGTAGACCGCGTTTGACCTTGGCGTGACCGAGAAGACCGCTGATACCTTCGCGCCGGGCATCGCCTTCCTCTACGGATGCGTTCAGATCGCCGAGTACTACGAATCGATGCCCGCGCAGACCACCGCGGTCGCCCGCATCGTCGTAGATGTAGTTCGAGTCCTCATTGGCGCTTAAGTAATCGCTCCAAAAACGGATCTCGTCGTGGTTGCGACGACCATTGCGATCTTCCGGACCGTCGAAGACCGGTGGTGTGGGGTGGGAGGCCAATAGGTGCACGTGCTGCCCATGTACCTCGATAGAGAGATCCCAGTGCGAATTGGACGACAGCCTGAGCACTTCCTGCACGGGCTGCGGATACCAAAGCTCCCCGTCGTCGGTGCGCATGTGCTCCATCAGGTTGTCGGGCATGTCTCGCCAGAGAAAGTTCTGGAACGTTCGCACTGAGGTGTGGTCGATCGGGAAGCGGCTCAATACCAGCATTCCGTACTGGCCCGGATACAGTCCATAGCCGAACGCATCCTGGCCGGTTCCCGAGGCTTTTCCGTCGCGGTTTAAGTCCATGCCGGAATCGACTCCGGTGTTGACCGGCGCCTGAAAAAAATAGGGGTAGTCTATCGCCGCGGCGTCGCGGTTTGGCTTGTTCAGATAGTTGGCTAAAAACGGTCGTACCGCCTGCGCGGGGTCCTCATGGTAGTCGAACTCATTCAGAAGCAATATGTCGGGTCGAACCCGCTGAATGATCTCAGCGATATTGCTGATCTGCGGATGGGAGGGCTGGCTTAATGCCGCGGGCAACTCCGTGCCGCTCGGACTTGTGCCCTTGGCCACATAGTTTCCGCCCTCCATACTCAC
>JBCCPL010000036.1:0-52911 GCA_039111155.1 Pseudomonadota bacterium
CGCCGGCTCGGTCGCGCCGGGCGACGAGATCATCGTCGCCAACTCGGGCAAGACCGCCCATGTCGATCGTATCGTGACGGCCGATGGCGATCTGGAACGCGCATCAGCTGGCGATGCTGTGACGCTGACGCTCGACGCAGATATTGAATCAACAACGCTTGCCGAGTCTCTCTTGATATCCATCGCTCGGGACAGGCTGCCTTTTATCCCCACTACAACAACTTCTTCAAGCACGTCCTGCGCGGCCGCTGTACCAGCACCCAATGCCAGTGCGCTCGAAACGGCGGTAACCATGACTTTTTGCTTAAAATTGCGTGCGGTCGATTGAGTCATCGACTATTTCCCCCATCTATTATTGTTATGCCGCTTGAAGGCTTTTTTACGATGCCCTGGGCATAGCCCGCCGGCGCATCGGTTACGAGGGTTGTAACACAAAAAACCAACCGACTCATATGGAAATATCGCACACAGATACGCGAATCGAGTCGCTCCATATGTGCTCAATTTTTGGTTGCCCAGTTAAAAGTGCAAGCCGCTCTCCATCATAGTCTGCAGCCCCATATCAATGGCAGGGCGCCGATGCCTCAGGGGCAACCACCGCGTCGGTCGGGTCTTCAGAGAGTTTCGGCAAATCCAATCAAGTGCAGTCTTGCTTGAAGAAGCTTCGGTCTTTTTCGATTTTGTATAGCAATAGCTTGCAACCATCGTTAGTCAGCTCGCGAACGTCACCCAAACTCATCTGCCAACGGCGGTTGTTCACCTTCAGCCAGATCGTGTTCTCTCCAGCGTTTCGTCCGGCGTCGATCATCATTGGTATCTCCTTGTCGGAGACTAAGATCACTCGATTTGGAGTGAGGCTGAAGTCGGCACCGTTTGCAGCCTTTGCGAGCTGAGCCGGTTGCACAATAAAGTCACTTGGCGCTATTAGTTTTGCTGCGGTGGCCTGGACGCGTTGAATACCTACAGTGTCCTGATCTTCTGAATTGGCAAAAAAGGCGATAGCAACAATGTACGTTGAGAACATCGTCGCCACAGCCCCGAGTATCGAAAAAAAGTTGGTCACCGTGGTGCCAAATATTCTATTCATGCGGCTTTCCTAATTTCCCGTTCGCGTCGAGAGTCAGCGATTGCAACTTGGGTCTGGTGTGCAAGGGCCGTACTAGTCGCTCACGTGAGGCATACAAGTAGTGGGTGACTCGCGTGCAGGCAGAGCAATTTTCTCCGGGCGATTCTACGAAGTTAATTCGTGATTAATCTGGTCGACTTATCCTTCTTCTCATAGGCTTATCCTTCTTCTCATCGAAGTTGCCTCCAGCGAGTGCATTTCTCAAGAATTTTTACGCATTCGCCGTTACTGAAACACGATAACAGCGGCACAGACGCCTATCTCAGGGGATCACGTGGCGGAAACATCCGGGAGAATTGCGAGAAGCGGTGATTTGGCGTACTCACCGGCACCGAAAGCGCGGTGCACATGAGCTTAGGTTAATAAAACTAACCTGAGGATTTTTTAGAGAATGCTCATGACGCTGGGATCTCTGGTTCAAATCCAGGAGAAGCTTCCGCTCGTTGTTTGCAAGATCAGAAGGTCTTCGTTCTATGGTGCTGGCCAAACAGTTGTTTCTTACATGCAAAAAAAAGGGACGCCCTAAGGCGTCCCTTGCAACCAGCCGGGTCTGAGGAGCAGGCCCGGGATTGTCTCTAGAAGTTGTACTGCAGACGACCGTAGTAGTACCCACCTTGCCAGGGCACGATCGTTCCAGAATCGTAGAGGCGGCCACAGCACTGGTCACGCTGTCCGATCTCTTCGTTAAGCTCATCGGGGAACTCGTCGAAGATGTTGCGACCACCGACCGTGAGACGGAGTGCGTCGGTGACCTGGTAGGAACCTTCAAGATCTACGAAAAAGGTATCACCAAACGTTTGAGCACCAAGCAGCGGGCCACCGTTGCCATCTTCCTGTGAGTTCTCCCACTCACCGAAGAAGCTCACGCGCGCAAGCACGGAAAAGTCTCCAACCTGATGCGTGCCCGTGGCGATGAAACGATGGTTTGGAATGCCATTCTCGAAGTCGAACTGATCTTCGTTGTCCAAAAATCCGGTCGGATCGGACTCGATGCTCACCTTATTGTAGTTGTACGCTAGCTGCAGATTGGAGGTCTGCCCATTGCTCCATTCAAGCGGGTAGGTCGCGACTATGTCGAGACCGACGTTGCGTGTATCGAGAGCATTGGTAATCCAGCGGACCTGACCAATTGTTTCAGCGCCGGGAACACCCGCGGCCTGCAGTGCCAGGAAGTTGTCGAAGGCATCGCCTGCCGTTGGATCCGTCGAGACATCACGACCGGAAACGAAGCGCGTGCGGTCGTCGATGTCGATGAGGTAGCCGTCGATGGTCAGGGTGAGTCCTTCAAACTGTGCCGTCAGGCCCAGCGTGAAACTGGTCGATGTTTCGGCATCGAGTTCCTCGGCGCCAAGAGCCTGAGCCACGGGGCCGCCGGGTGGGAACGTACCGGAAGCGATCGGTACGCCGAACGGAAGGATGGTAGCGACGTTGATTGTACCCTGCTGCCCCGGCGTCGGAGCTCGGAATCCTGTGCCGACAGATCCGCGGACGGCGTAAGTCTCATTGAGGCGATACAGGCCAGCGACCTTCCACACCAGTTCATTGCCGAAGTCAGAGTAGTCTTCAAAGCGCACTGCACCCTGAAGGAAAAGACTATCGGTCACGTCTGCGCTGACGTCCGCATAGAACGCGTAGGAGTCGCGCGTGAAGTCGCCAGCAAAATCGGGGCTGTAGCCCGGGAAACCGTTAGAACCCACCGGGAAGGCGCGAAACGCTGGGTCGCTGGAGTTGCTGCAATCCAGGTCCGAGCCGCTCGCAATCACCGCAGCTCCAGCCGCGGTCGGCATGCCGCCAGGCTCGGTGCAAAAGCCGAACGGGTCGCTGACAGCCCAGGGGCCTACGTCAAAGGAAGCAACGTCGGAACTTTCTTCGACCACGTATTCCTCATCCATATAGGACGCGCCAAGAGCTAGAACAAGCGGCGAGGAGAAGCCAACTTCGAATTCTTTGCTGACATCGAGCTGGAATTGGATCTCCTCATTGGAGAGCAGGCCCGGGTTGAAACTGGTTGGAGAGCTGGGTCCAAGCGAAGGGTTGTATGTGTTGAACAGCGTGTAGTCAATCTCACTGTAACCGTAACGCCCGCTGACATCCCAGTTCCAATCGCCCGCGACACCGCGAAGACCAAGCAAGGCGGAATAGTCGGTCACCTCACCTTCAAAACGAGGTGTGAAGCCGGCGGGGAAAGACGGGCCGGGGCCCCCGAAGTTTGTCGCGGGATTCCAGCGGCTGCCGTCTTGAAGGCGACGATCGCTAAGAACTGAGTTGCCCGGGAATCGATAAAAGAAGCTGCCATCACCCTCGGACTGGGAGTAGTTACCGAAGGAATACAACTGCATGTCGTTGCCCAGGTCGATGCCGGCATTGTAGAAAAAGCGCAGCGCTTCGAGGTTTGGCTGACCCCAGGGGATTACGTTGTCACCTTCCACCGAAGCGTTTGGCAGCGCGGCCTGGTATTCGGGTGAGTTGATGATCGTAGCGTCCGACGGGCCGGCATTCGCACCAGTGTAGGGGCCGCTGCCAATGTTGTTTGGGTTACCTGGGCTTGTATCCGGGTCCGGAATACAGAAGCTGCCGGTGCAGTACTGACGGGCTCGCTCCGTAAACTCGATGTCGTTGTATTCGCCGGAGATGTTGAGGAAGCCGTTTTCACCAAGCGGCAGACCGATATTCCCCTGCACTGTGGTCTGAAAACCGTCGCCTTCGTACTGCTGTCCTGTGTCCACGGAGATGCTGCCGCCTTCCGCAGCATCCTTGAGGTTAAAGTTGATTACGCCCGCAATCGCGTCTGAACCGTATTGCGAAGAAGCGCCGTCGCGCAGTACTTCAACGCTGCCAATGGCAATCGAAGGTATCGTCGCTACATCAGGACCCTGGGTACCGTCGCCTCCAAGCTGCACCAGCGATGTGCGATGGCGGCGCTTGCCGTTGACGAGTACCAAGGTGTGATGCGTAGGCAGGCCTCGAAGAGTGGCCGGGCGGATAAACGTTAAGCCGTCTGCAACGGGTACACGGCTTACACCGTAAGATGGGATAAGGGACTGCAGCACATCGGTCGTGTCCTGGAACGACGATGCTTCGATCTGCTCGGCGTTGAACACGTCAACGGCCACGGGTGAATCTACGGCGGAACGCGGCTTGCCGCGCAGACCTGTAATGACGACTTCTTCAAGTTCTCCTGCGCCCTGGGCCATCAGGACCGGGGCCGTTGTGGCAGCCGCGCCCGCGGCGAGAATCGCCACGGCAAGAGGCATACGCTTGAATCGTGTCTGCATAGTGAGTTACTCCCTAGAGTTCCTTGAGCTGGCGACCTGGGCCAGCTTCTGTTTTTTTTCGATTGCCGCATCCCTCTAGCCAGCGATTGGCACCTTCGTTACCAACGTTGGCGATCACCCTCGGCACCTTGCCGGGTGACGGGATCGAGGCGAGCGGTTCCTACCGGTTGCTACACGTCAGAGCGCGAGAGTGCACTACGATAAAGCACAAGCAGTGCATTCAGGTGCACAAGTAAAGCACTCAGCCACCACCGTCCTATTCATAGCGTACTCGGGGCAACCGCTGAAGTGTTAATTTGTCACAAAACCGCATAGAAACTGGGGCTGGAAAGTAGTAACCCGAGCGTCATGGTGCGGAGAATCCATCAGTAACGGCGTCCCCGGATAGGTTTCAGATGCTTGAGACGCACCACTGTGTTTCGCTGAGCTTAATTTTTGCACTCGTGCGATGCACGGTTAACAGCAGGTGGCCATTAGCGCCTGCGATTTGAGGCCATCAGTTTCGCTGCGCCCGGCGGGTAATCATTCGGATAGATTTGGATCGGTGGGCTGCTGCTGTGAGACCAGGACGCTGTGTGACTCAGCTGCGAAGGTACATTGAGGATGATGATGTACGATGAACGCGAGGTCAGAAATTACTTCGCAGTCATCTCATAACGGGCAGCAACTCATACAGGGAGCAACTCATGCAGGGAGCAACTTATGCAAGGAGCAACTCATGAAGGGAGTAACACCGTGAACTCACGCATGCGAGCGATGATCGGTCACGGTGCAATACTCTTGGCCATTGGACTGCTAGCGGGATTTGGTCTGGCGTTTACGCTGATAGGGGGTATGGAAGTGTTTCCGGGCACTATTGTGCCTTTTGAGGTTCCCGGAGACGCAGAGGCATGGGCCAGGACTCATACGGGTGGGATTTTGAATGGAATCATGGTTCTGGTTCTGGCGTTAGCGATGCACACGTTGGTTGTCCCGGATAAAACTGAAGCAAAGGTGTACTGGATGGCCGTGGGAGCCGGCTACGCGAACACGCTTTTCTATTGGGCGGGCATGTTTGCTGGTAGCCGCGCTCTGACGATTGGTAACAATCCACTCGGTACGACAAACTTCTTTGCATCGCTGGGCGGGGCGAGTGCTCTCGTATTCGCTTTTCTGACGATCGTCGCGCTGATCTTTCTTGCCACCCACGCTTTTCGTTCTGCGGCCTGACCTCTACAGCCTATGGCGCACGCGGGATAAGAGCTGCCAGGTCCACACAATGAATGTTCTTCGCTACTAGCACATAGGAGCCTGCAAATAATGGCTGATCAGATTATCAAGGCCGACTATCTCGTTGTTGGTGCGGGAGCAATGGGACTGGCTTTTGCCGATATGTTGCTCAACAGTTCCGATGCAAGTATTGCTATCGTGGATCGCCTGGGCGCGCCCGGGGGGCACTGGAATCATGCCTACCCCTTTGTCCGTTTGCACCAGCCGTCTTACTTCTACGGAGTGAATTCCAAGGAGATCGGAGAGAACCGCACCGATTTATCCGGCCGAAATAAGGGAATGCTGGAACTTGCTAGTGGGGCAGAGGTGTTGTCGTACTTCGACAATCTCCTGCGACAGGAGATGCTTCCCACAGGGCGGGTCCAATACTTCCCCCAATGCGAGTACACCGGTAACCGCTGCTTTCGGTCGATCGCCAGTGGCGTGCGATATCGTGCGGACGTCGGAAAAACGGTTGATGCCACCTACATGAACGTTAAGGTGCCTAAAGTCACCCCGCCGCCTTTCTCTGTTGCACCCGGAGTTGAGGTGATTCCACCCAACGAACTTACGTCGCTCACGGGCACTTTCGAGACTTTCGTAATCGTGGGTGCAGGCAAGACGGCCTTCGACGCATGCCTGTACATGCTCGACATGGGCGTGGCGCCAGAACAAATTCTTTGGATTAAGCCGCGGGAGAGTTGGCTCTTCGATCGAGCACAGGCACAGCCCGAGGAGTTCGGCGGTGTGGGTTTCTCCGGGATCGTACTCGAGCAGGCACAGATCGTTGCGGAGTCGACCTCTTTCGACGACATGTTCGCGCGGCTGGAACGCTGCGGGGCACTATTGCGAATCGATACAAGCGTCACACCTACGATGTATCGCTGCGCGACCATATCCCAGGCGGAGCTCTCGGATTTGCGGAAAATCACCAATGTGATTAGGAAGGGTCGGGTGGTCTCGTTGGAGGCAGGACTGATAACCCTTGAGGGAGGAGAGCATCGCTGCCCTGCGTCGAGCCTCTTTGTAAACTGTACCGCAGATGGTTTGGAACGGCGTCCGGCCGTGCCTGTATTCGATGGAGCCCAAATTACTCTGCAGGCTGTTCGCCCCTGCCAGCAACTGTTCAGCGCCGCATTGATTGGTTACATCGAGACTACACAAATGCAAGATGCACGAAAGAACGAGCTGTGTGTTCCGACACCACACCCGGATTCCAACACTGATTATCTCCACTTTTTGAATGCGCTGGTCCACGCGCAGCTTCGTTGGGTGGAAGACCCGGATTTGTTCAACTGGTTACTCAACTCACGACTTGATGCCATCACGACAGACAGCATGATGGCTATCTTGGAGGGGAACGGTGCGCTCACGGTAGAGGAGATGATGAACGTGTTACATAGTGCGTCAGCTAAAGCCGATGCCTATCTGGCGGAGCTTGGTAACCGGCGCATCGTGCCGGCTTAAGCGTCCGCCGATACGTAGCGATCAGCGGCGTTGGCGATCCGTCTGCCCACCATCCATGGCGAATGGAACCTGGGGACAGTCACGGCTTCTGTCCGCGTCGCCCGTGGTCCTTATATCGACGAATGTCGTCGCAGCGTAGGTGACGATGGTTTCAATATTCAGCCGACGCGCGGTATCCATCTCCGAGTGCTCAACTTCCAACTGAAACGGTTCGCCGGGCCGCAGTGCTGTCGCAGGAATAATGAATCTCGTGTCACGAAAGGTCAGTGATCGATCATTGCTAATGGCATGCCCGCTGTGCACGATTTCCTCGCCCATGCAGTTGCCAAAGATCACGTAAACCATATCGTCGGCAATGCCGAGAGGGTCATCGGCTCCTTGGGTAAATGGCGTCCACTCAACGAGGAGGTCCAGGCCAGGGTCGATCGACGCCGGATCGACGGGGCGACCGTTCTGCGTGAGCGAAACATGTATAGGTCCTGGATTTCTTCCCGTCCCTACGCCGGGGTCAAAGGTCACGGGTAGGCCATCGACGCGGCCGGATGGTGTGTCGAAGCTGAATGTGTAGGTTGCATCGGGGTAGTGTTCGGTCAGTTTCTCAAGCGAGGCCTGCCGATCACCGGCGATGAAATGGACGCGGCCTTCGGGAAAGGGAAGCCCCGACGCAGCATCTCCCGGTCCCCTGAGCACACCGCCCGTAACGCCCCCAAGCGCGGTTTCGAAGATCTCGGCAAAAAACACCGTGTTGAGCGTCTCCAGCGCACCATCAGGGTACTGGCGGCTGTTAACGGATTTCCCCAGTACCAGGTAATCGGCGTGCGCTTCGGGTCCGCTCGGCACACTCCAGCGCAAGCGATGATTGCCCGGATCCTGAACTTCACGTGCTCCGCTCGCGAGCTTAGCTTGCTTGAGGGCTGGCGCCAGCCGTGCCTCATCGATTGCGAGGACTGGATCCACGACGTCCAGGAACACAGCTTTTTCTCGCGTAAAGGCGTGCATCCCACGCGCGCCATCCACGAGTCCGAGATAGGCGGACGACGAAAGCGGATGAATCTTCGCCCAGCCCTGATCCACAATCAGTGGCAGGCTGAGCTGCTCGACCACAAACTCCTCGGCCGTCGCCAGATCATCGTAGTACAGCCAGAGAACTGTCGCTTTGAAACCGAGCCCCTCAGGCAGCCCGGCGGAGGCTGCGTCAACAAGGCGTGTTGGCAGCTCATCGAGCTGGGGCATCAATCGCACGTTCTCAGGATGTGCGTTGAAACGCTCGAACTCAAGTAGCCAACCCTCGGGATCGGCGAGGACAAATCCGTGATGCGCACGGCCAGGTATGGGGTCGTAGGTCTCCGTACGCATATCCAGATCGCGTTCAGACAGTGCCTCCCACCACTTATCGAGCTGGTCGGTCACAAGGGCAATGGCCGCCGTGCGGGGTGTGTCGGCTGAATAGCCACCTGATTCGAGCGTCGCAAGTGTCAACAGAGCACCTGGCGCTACCTCGAGTACTACTGCGTTCTCTCGGGTCTCAACTGGCGTAAGGCCCAGGTGAGCGCGATAAAAGGTGACGGCACGGTCCAGATCGGTGTAGTGAAAAACCGTCTCGGCAGCCAACGCCGCTGGCCGGCCCTCGTTGCCGGCTATCGTGGTATGCGAGCTCAGGCCGATGGTAAGAACTGTGAGGACTCCAAGCGCAAGCCCTACTCCGGAGTATGCGCTAAGGCCTGCTCGATGCAGACCTGGCCGATGCAGAAAAGTACCTGGCGGGTTCATGGCGAGATCAGCATTGTCGAAGGGACGAACCTCAAGCTTAAGCTATGTCTCGCCCTCTGCAGAAGTAGACATCCACTCAGACTTTGGCTTTCGAACCATAGCCTCCCGTACCCTAAGGCGTGCTTGCGTTTCCTTTGGAGTTTCTCGTGTTGGTTTGTTCAGACGCTTCCGGGCTTGGGCAGTCGCCTTCCTACATGTCTATCAAAAATCTGGTAAGTCTACGGCCCCATCGAGCCGGCAGGAGTCTATCCAGGACAAACCAGGCCTTTGGATTAAACCCAAGGATGTGGTGAGGCCTGCGGGACGACACTGCAGCCAGTGCCGCTGCCGCAACGGCTTCTGGCTCCATGGTGATGGGCATCTTTTTCTTGTGTTTTTCATCGAGGGCATGCCCCATCGATGTATTAATTGCTGGCGGTTTCAGGCACGTGACGTGGATGTCGTTCTCGGCCCATTCGATGCTGAGCGCCTGGGTGAGACCATCCACGTAAAACTTACTGGCGCTGTACACGGCAAGCAAAGGTATGCCGTGAATGCTCGATGCTGAACAGAGGTTGATCACGGTCGAGTTTGGTGTGTCTCGAAGGAGCGGAAACGCCAACTGGGAGACTTGGGTCAGTCCTCGTATGTTTACGGAGATCATCGCATCAATGTTCTCCGAGGCCATGTCGGTCAGTGGGCCGGCGGTCAGTACACCTGCGTTGTTGACGAGAGCGTGCATCGTGCCGTTTGTTTTGCTGGCAAAGGTCTCGAGGGCCATAGCGACTGAATCCCTGTCCGTGACATCACAAACACCGCCAACAGCATTAGGAAAGTCGTCGGTGTCAGCCAATTCCTGGCAACGATTACCGTTCAGATCGAATAATCCGACGAACCATCCCGCGCGGGAGAACTCCTTGGCTATTGCGAGACCAATGCCAGTCGCGGCACCCGTGACGAACACTGATTGCATAATTCTCTCCTGAATCTAACGTGGGTAAATGCGTTGTCAGCTTCGCGGCCGCGACGGAATTGTGCAAGAGTGGCGAAAACACTATTAGACTAAACCTGTCCGCGTGGTTCACCGGAAGCTGTCTGAGAATTAAGTTTGGATCTGATCCGGCGATACGAGCGCGCGCTCTCAAATGTCAGACTCTTCCGCGTCTGCTCTTAGTGCAACTTGACGGCTTGAGAGCTTGATTGTTTATGTTCGAACAGGGGCGCGAACCGTGATCTGTAGAACGGTCCGGGGCATCACACTCGCGGTACCGGCAGAAGACATGCCAAAAGCAGATATCTCAAAACGCGGCCACAAAAAAGCCGACGGGCTTCTGCTCCGTCGGCTCTTGCAAAGTCCGCTAGCTTAACCTCAGAGGTTGTATCGAACCTCTACACCATAGGTGGCCGGAGCACTCAATGGCGAGAACGTGCCGCCCACAAATACCGATCCAATGGTGCCAAGTGGTGTGTCACCACCGTGTCTGACTGTATCCAAAAGGTTACGCCCGTACAGAGACAGTACCCAGGTACCATCGTTGGTGTGGAAGTCCACAGAAGCATCGAGAATTTCTTGCTCGAGGATGAAGCCCAGGTTGTTGTCGTTGAATGACGTTTCGTCCCGATACGCATAGCTCAGACGCGATGAGATATAGCCATAACTGCCCACATCAACGTCGTAGATCGCGGAGATGCTATATGTGAGTTCGGGCGCGCGCGGAATGTTCAGGTTTTCATCGACGCTATCGATGACGCCGTCGCCACTCAGATCAAACCTTACATCCGTGTATTCGGGATCCATGACTCCCAGCGAGGCCTGGACAGTCAAACCATCGGTCACTCGGAAGGTGCCGTCGATTTCGATACCGGTGATTTCGATGTCTGCCGTATTTTGGGTAAGCTGAAGAACGCCCGACGTAACACTCGGTAGATTGATATCGCGCTGCATGTCCTCGCCTTCTGTGTAGAAGGCCGCGATATTTAGCTGGCCGCCGCTCCACTCAGACTTGTAACCAAGCTCCCAGGTAGTGACCTCCTCCTCATCGAAAGGACCCGGTCCGAACTCGTAGTTTGCAGTGCCATCTGGGTTGAAGCTGAGCGGTACCTCGGTGTTGCGCACGTTGTACCCGCCGGAACGGTAGCCGCGTGTCACAGAACCGTACATTCTGGAGCTATCGGTCAACTCATACATAAAGCCGAACTTCGGCGACACAAAACTCCAGTCATTGTCGTCAATGAAATCAGGTGTGCACGGCGTGGTGGCACGAGCGTAGGACGGGCCATTTGGCGCCCCGATAAAGCAGGGTGAGTTGTTGAGCACCAGGTTTGTGATTCGTGCATCTTTCTCTTCCTGGGTCCAGCGGACGCCCGCCGTCAGAGTCAGCCGATCTGATATGTCGTAGTCGAGATTCAAAAAGACGCCAAAGCTTGTTACATCGTTCTCGCCGCCACCTTCCTGACTCAATGCCGGCAATTGCCCACCGGTAGCTACCCCCAGTAACCGTCGGTTCTCATCGTAAAGCAGCTCACTGTCGAAGTAGTAAACACCACCGGTTAAATTCAGCTTGTCGTCGGCAAACAGACCGTTATAGCGAAGCTCATTGGACCACTGGTTGTACTCAGTGAAAGTATCCGAGTGGAAAACCCAGATCGGCTGAGCGTCGATATCTGAGCCTGATGTGGCCTCCGACTCACGCCAGCCGAAAACGTTGGTGATGGTTCCCCCGAGCACGTCCCAATTAAAGGTCAGGTTCAGGAAGTCCACCTCCAGGGTCTGGAAGCCGGGTTCATCGATGTTGAAGTCGAAGCTGTCACGATCCGCATTGAAGGGGGTGCCGGCTACGCCGTTTCCATTGGTATGGGATTGTGCCGAGGCGCCATCAGCTTCCACGTCCTGATACTCGTAGCGCGCAATCAGTTCGAAGGTATCGGTTGGGCGCCAGGCAATAACAGGACGAATAATCGTTTGTTCGTAAGCACCATGATCGGCACCGTCAAAGTCATTGACCAGTACGCCATCATCATCGTTGTAGTACACAGCGAGCTTTGCAGCGAGTGTGTCGGTGATGCCACCGCTCACCGACCCCTGGACGATGTAGCTTGCGCCACCATCTTCGGGGAATTCGTAGCTGGTACGGGCGGTGAACTCAAACTCTTCGGTGGGCACTTTCGTATTCAACAAGACCGCACCACCCGTGACATTACGACCGAACAGTGTGCCTTGAGGACCACGTAACACTTCGACGCTCTGAATGTCGAAGTTATCGAACACAACACCGGCATTGGTACCCAGATACACACCGTCGACTACTAGACCCACGGCAGGGTCGATTGAGGGAATCGAACTGGTAATTCCAACGCCGCGGATCGCAAAGTTTGCGTAGCCGCGAGATGTGCCGATCTCATCAAGCACTACACTCGGCATCCCGACCGCCAGATCAACAAGGTTGCGGACCTTTAGTGCATCCAGCTGATCCTCACCGTAAGCAGTGATCGATAGCGGTACGTCCTGAGATGCTTCTTCACGTTTCCGAGCCGTTACTACGACTTCCTCCAGGAGCGCGCTACCGGCACGCAGGGGCCTTTCCTGCGCTTGGGCGCCGCCGGTGTAAATACCACCGGCGATCACAGCAGCGCATAGCGCGCAAACGGGCTTCTTGCGAAATTGTAGTGTGGTGTTCGTCGGTTCTATCGCCGTGTTCGCACTGCTTGGCGTCACGGATGAATGCTCAGCTGTTATTGGTGTCATCGGGCGCGTCCTCTTGGGTCATATGGTTTGTTTATTCTTAAACGAAGCTGCTTTCTTCCCGGGCAGCTCTTGTTGCATCTTTCATTGACTTGTCGCTGATTGTTGACTGAATTCGTTTATCGGCTTTTGTTCTACTCCTTGGATTTACACGTTGGATCTACTCGAGGGTGAGGTCGCTGTTGCTGGTCATTCTCGAGTTCAGTACTTACTACGAAACTATCCTCGAAACTTTTCTCCGAATTTCTCTCGGCCCGGGCTCACTGCCTCGAAAGTTCCCATACGTCTTCATCCATACTCGACGACGGGCTGTCGTTGCGATGCCTTTACCGGGCCGTGATTCAACCAGATGCCTTACTTTTGTGTGCGCCTTGTTGTGAAAACCACTGAGCCAGCTCCAGATGATGGCCAGGTTGCGGGCCTTCTGAGTCGTACGCTCCGGTTCGCGCTCTTCAATACCAATACGCTAAAACGATGGAGTTGGGTTTTCAGTGAATTTGTTGGCAATTCACGAGTTTTTCCAGAACTTTGGGCGCCGAAAATTACGGGCTCAAAAGGATGGACTTGTCACCGATTTCCGTGCTCGGGTGGTCTGCTCAATACCTGCACTGTTATCTTGCTTGCGGCTGCGGCGATACTGTCTTGTCCGTGCGCAACTCGTTGCAATGAATCTTCGAACATTTTGCTCTGGCGCACGGTCTTAAGAGCTGCCTGTAGCTGACGTTCAACTTGCTGCTCAAGCTCAAGCGCCAGCTGCTCAGTCCGCCGCGTTGCGAGTGTTCCATTGGAACTAAGCTCTCGTCGTACCTTTGCAAGTGCTCCGGCGAGTTCCGCGATTCCCAGCCCTTTCGAAGCCACGGTCTCGACAATGATGGGTCGATTGTCGGCAGGGCGGTTGAGTAGCACAGCTTCCAGATCGCGGCGGGTCGACTCAAGCCCCGGACGATCTGCTTTATTTATCACGAAGACATCTGCGACCTCCATGAGGCCGGCTTTGTTCGCCTGAATCTCATCACCCCACCCTGGATTGAGCACGACAACGATGACATCGGCGGTTTTAACAACGTCCAGCTCGACCTGACCGACACCGACGGTCTCGACTATAACGAGCGGCCAACCGCAGTGTTGTAGCAGGCGTCTTGCTGACTGAGTTGCCAGTGCCAGACCGCCGTGATGGTGCCGGGTTGCCATGGAACGAATAAACACGTTCTGAGCCATCGAATGAGTCTGCATACGAACTCGATCGCCTAACAGGGCACCGCGGCTCACCGGCGACGAGGGATCGATAGCGAGAACCGCGGCGCAGGGCTCTGTTTTGAGCAGTTCCTGGGTCAGGGCACTGACCAAAGTGGATTTGCCTGCCCCTGGGGCGCCGGTTATGCCGATGCACAGGCAGGTCTCATCGTCCTGGAACGCAAGGGGCATCCCCGGGAGAGCCTCACCTCGCTCTGCCGCACTGATGAGCCTGGCCAGGGAGCGCCTATCGCCCCGGCTGGCTTCTTCAAAAAGCTCGCGGGTGGTTTCAATCACTTGCGGGTAATGCACCACTCAGTCCGGTTAGTCGGCGGGCGGCAGACACGATTTCGGGCAGTTGCGATCCGGGTGGATACACCTCGACGCCGAGCGCCTCGAGTTTTCGTTTTGCATGGGGTGGGACCACACCACCGGCAAAAACCGGCACTCCCTGGCAGGACTGCTGGATGCTCTGTACGGCCCTTACGGCGACGTCAATGTGACCCCCAATGTTCAATCCGATCAGGTCGACGTCTTCGTCAATCGCTGCCTGCACGACTTCTTCAGCTTTCACCATGCCGATCATGATTACTTCAAAGCCCGCGTCTCGCAGTGCAGTGGCAACAATCGTCGGGCCGCGCCAGTGCCCATCCAGGCCGGTCTTAGCCATGAGTATGCGCTTGTTTTGCTCCGGCGAAGTGACGTCGCTCATCGAATGAATCTCCGAAGAAGTTTATAGAAGCTGTGTTCTGGCGTAGCTAGTTAGGTTTGTATCGGCGTTGCCCAGTCACCCCAAGCTTCGCGATAGATATCACCAATTTCGCCCAGCGTAACTTCCGCGTTCAAGGCAGCCATCATGGCCGGCATTATGTTGTCCTCGTTGCGGCACGCTTGCTCCAGTGCCTGCATTGCTCCCCGTGCACCTGATTCGTGACGCTCACGACGCACTGTATTCAGCCGCTTAAGAGCAACGTCGTATGCGTCGTCAACACCCATAAACCCGTCGACCTCGAACGGCGAGACATCGTCAGTATGGTCCGTAACCCCAACGATTTGCTGGAGCCCCTCGGCTTGCGCCAGGAACTCCTTGTGTTGATTTTCGGCCGCCTGCTGGTGCAGCCAGCCGGAATCAAGGCAGGCGAGGAATCCGCCCTGCTGCTGAATTTCGTCGAAGAATGCCCAGGCTCGCTCGATCAGTTGGGCTGTGAGGGTCTCGACGTAGTAAGAGCCGCCAAGTGGATCTGTGACAGCCGCAATATTGGTTTCCTGCTGCAGTATTTGCTGGATTCGCACGGACATCTGGTGCGCGTGTTCCGAGGGGATCGATAAGGCCTCGTCGTAGCCGCTTACGCCCAGAGACTGCACTCCACCCAGCACTGCGGCTAGGCCCATGAGCGTGCCGCGCACGATATTGTTCAGCGGTTGCTGATACTGCATGCGTGATCCCGCAGTCACCACGTGAATCCGAAGGTTGCTTACCTTCGGATCCGCTATGTCATAGTGCTCCTTGAGCAGCTGAGTCCACATGAGGCGAGCTGCACGTAGCTTGCTAGCTTCCTCGAAGACATCCATTGATATACGGAAGCTCACGCCGCCGCAGGCGCGCGCCGCCTGGGCCAGCGGCATTCGGCCCCGCCGCTTTATCTCCTCGAGGTATTCCACGGCGTTCGCGAAAAGCGCGCCGAGTTCCTGAGGGGCATTCAATCCACTATCGGCCCCGTTGTAGCCCGCGATCGAGACGGGTACCCAGCGCGGAAGGTGTTCGTTGCAAAACTCAATAATGTCAGCGTTCAGTCGAAGGCCCGCGTCGGTGGGAACCTGCTGTTTCGTTACGCAACCCAGATAGGTAAGAAAGTAGTCGCTCTGACCTGTACCGGGCAGGCGCTTCAGGTCATAGCCACGTCGCTGCGCAACCGTCCAATAACCTGCCAGGGCAAACGGCGCGTGCTGCACAACGGCGCCACCCGCGTGGCCGTAGGTGTTGTCGATAGGAAGGTCTTTCAGGCAGATGTCGATATCGCGGACGCTTTGCATGACCGCTCCTGTCAGCCCAACATCTTCACGCCTCGCAGCCACCTCTGGGTGGTCAACATTGTAAAGATGGTCGGCGGTGTTGCGATCGTGCTCCATCAAGAATCCGGTTTCGCCCTGTTCAAGAAGAAACTTGATGCGCTCGTTTTCATCCTCAGGCTTCCCAAAGCCACTGAGCTGAAAAATCCGCCATGGCTTTGTTCGATAGCCACTCGGGTAGGCACCTCGATGAAAAGGCGGTTCACCGGGCGCGGTTTCGGCTACCTTGCGGTGCGAATCGGGGATATCGCTCGGTAGATAAAAGTCTTTCAGCGCAATACCGGATGCGGTAACCCAGCGCTTGCCGTCGGTTTGCGATTGCATGCAGGAGACCTCGCTTTCAGTCATGGGCAGATTGCCACTTAACCTGCCTTTGTTATCACTAATATAAAACTAAGTTGACTGAGAGTAAAAAAATAATACTCTTTGTACTACGAACGCTGGCCACTCGAATAAAAAGCGCTGCGCTCTAAGGTTCCATGCTTGGGTGAGCGGTAGTTGGCGACTGCAGTCATTTGCACGTCCGTGTTCGATTGTTCGATTCGCAATTTACGTAGGGATCAGCAGGCGTCAAAGATCAGCAGCGACTAGCACTGAGGCCCGGCCGACAACTCATTTGACGCCTTTTATGGAGTGAAGACATGGATCCGTTTGAGTTCAATCTGACAGCAACCGAGAAGGTTTACCTTGGAGATCGTGCTGAAGATGCCATCTTCAGGGAGGTTGAGCGACTGGGCGCACGCCGAGTCTTCATGCTTGTGAGTCGCAGCCTCAATCAGAACACAGATGAAATTGAGCGAATACGAACCGCTCTCGGCGCGCGATTCGCTGGTATGTACGACGGAATGCCGCCCCATGTGCCTCGCAGTGCGGTGCTGGCAGCTGTTGACGTTGCGCGAGAGGTCGAAGCCGATCTTGTGGTCACTGTTGGGGGCGGGTCCGTCACCGATGCAGGAAAGATCGTGCCGATATGCCTCAAACATGACATTCGAAACATCGCTGACTTCGACCGATTCCGCGTGTATGTCGATGATTCCGGGGAAGTTATAAAACCTGTGTTTGATGCCCCTGATGTTCGCGTAGTCATCTGTCCTACAACCTTGTCCGGAGGCGAATTCAACCCGCTGAGTGGGGCGACAGATGAACAAGCCAAGCTCAAGCAAGGATACGAGCAACGCATGATGGCGCCTGTGAGCGTGGTTCTGGATCCCGCGCTTACGGTGCACACGCCCGAGTGGTTGTTCCTGTCCACGGGTGTGCGCGCTGTGGATCATGCTCTGGAGTCTTTGGGGTCTCTCCAATCCAATGATTACGCGGATGGTCTCGCGTCCAGTGCTCTGGAACTTCTCAGTGAAGGTTTGCCGCGAGTGAAGTCGGATCCGAACGATCTGGCGGCGCGGCTGAAGTGTCAGATTGGTGTCTGGCAATCGATGCTGCCGCTTATTGGCGGCGTGCAATTGGGTTTGAGTCACGCGGTAGGGCACGTTCTTGGCGGGAGTTTCGATGTTCCCCATGGGTACTGCTCCTGCGTCATGGCGCCAGCGGTGCTCAGCTTTAACGAGCCGGCCAACAGCGAAAAGCAGGCTCGCATCAGCCGCTGCTTCGGTCGCGCAGGAGAAAAAGCGTCGGTGGTGGTCGATGAGTTCATTCGAAACCTGGGGATGCCCCGGGATCTCGAGTCCGTCGGGGTGGAGACTTCAGACCATGCGTTGATCGCCGAAAACACAATGCACGATTTCTGGGCGCGCACGAATCCGCGAACCATCGAAAAGGCTGAGGACGTGCTCCCGGTTCTTGCCATGGCATCTAAGGGCTGAAACGGTGACCGAGGCTCTGCGTGCTCAACCATCGCGTAGCGACGCCGGACTCAAAGAGGAGCTTGCGTTGTTCAAACGTCGGCGTATTCGTGAGGAAGCAGGTCATCTGTTTTTCGCTCAGGGTTACGAGAGCGCAACGATTGATGCGATTGCCGATCGCCTGCAAGTCACCAAGCCGTTCATTTACAGCTACTACGCCAACAAGGGCGAGATTCTCTTCGACATCTCGCGTCTGGGCATCACCTTGTCTCTGGATGCGCTGAATGATTGTCTCGAAACTAGCGGTACACCCTGGGATAAGCTTCGACTCGTCGTCGATCGCGTAACCCGGCTGATTCTGGATAACGAAGAATCCATCGTCGTTTATCTTCGAGAGGAAAAGAACCTCAATGACGATCGTGCTCGGGAGATTCGCGAGATGCGGTCTCTCTTCGATCATCGCCTGGCTGGACTTATCGAGCTGGGCAATAGCACCGGGGATTTCAACGTAGCCAATCCGGGACTGACTGCGACGACCATCAGCGGCATGTTGAGCTGGGTGGTCCTGTGGTACTCACGCGACGGACGCTGGTCCGAATCGGAAGTCATCAGTACCCTTATTCAAAACGTCGGTCGTATCGTTAAAGAGCACTGACGCCACGCACCTGCAAAATAAGGACAAAAGCCATGAGCCAGGGTCACAACGATTCTCGAGTGCCACCACGTGAAGACTGCGTCGTCCGTTATCTGATAGATCGCTGGGCTGTTGAAATTCCCGACACGGTGTATGCAGTCTTCGAATCCGGTGAGACCTGGACTTATCGCGAGCTTCGCGAAATGGTCATAGCAACGGCGGTGGGCTTCTCCGCCAAGGGTGTTTCCCAAGGTGATCACGTAGCCGTTTGGCTGTTCGGTGGACGAGAGGGCATTCTTACGTTCTTCGCCGTAAATTATCTTGGGGCGGTGTTCGTACCCTTCAATACGGCCTACAAAGGATCGTTGCTGGCACATGTTCTTCAAAACTCGGATGCACGGCTCCTGGTTGCGAATCGTGATCTAATCCCGCGCCTGAATGAGGTAGATACGGCGCTGCTGGAAGCAGTCGTCAGTGTCGCCGGAGATCCGGATGAATCCCCGCTGCCGTGGGAGACTTTCGAATCCATCAGCGGTCGAGGTGACACTCTGCCCGAGCTTGCGCACCCGATCGAACCCTGGGACAACCAATCGATCATCTACACCTCCGGAACAACCGGTCCGTCAAAGGGGGTGCTGTCGTCTTACCTTCATCTTTACACCAATGCGGGTCCGGAGACGTGGCACTTCGTGCATGCCAGCGATCGTTTCCTGGTGAACATGCCGCTGTTCCATATCGGTGGCATGGGGATTATCTCGGTGATGCTGGCCCGCGGCGGATCAATTGCGGTGATGGAGAATTTCGATACTGAGCGCTTCTGGCCGTTCGTCCGAAAGACCCAGACCTCGGCAGCCTTTCTGCTCGGCGTTATGGCCACTTTTCTGCTCAAGCAGCCGCCCAGCGAGCAGGATCAAGATCATAGTCTGCGTTTGGCGTTCATGGTGCCTATGACTGAAACGGCAATCGATCTGCATAAGCGCTTTGGGATCGATATCTACACAATTTTTAACATGACTGAAATCTCGTCACCCATAGTGTCCGAACCGAATCCGACCGAACGTGGAACCTGCGGCAAGCAGCGCGACGGTGTGGAGCTGCGCCTGGTCGACGAAAACGACTGCGAGGTGCTGGTTGGGGAGGTTGGGGAATTGCTGGTGCGAACTGATCGACCGTGGGGAATGAACTCTGGCTACCATAAGAATCCGGAGGCCACTGCTCAGGCATGGCGAAATGGCTGGTTTCATACGGGTGACTGTTTTCGTCGCGATGAAGATGGCTACTACTATTTCGTGGATCGACGTAAGGATGCTATTCGTCGTCGCGGAGAGAACATTTCTTCGTTTGAGGTCGAGGCGGAGGTTGTCGCGCATCCTTCCGTTCGTGAGGCAGCTGCCTATGGTGTTCCCAGCGAGCTGTCCGAGGATGACGTGATGATCAGCGTGGCGCCCGTCGCGGGACAGCAAATTGATCCGGATGAGTTGACGCGCTTCCTTATTGAGCGCATGGCCTACTTCATGGTGCCGCGTTACGTGCGCATTCTCGATGAGCTACCGAAAACGCCATCCGCAAAAGTGCAGAAAAATCTGCTTCGTGATGATGGAATAACGGAGGATACCTGGGATCGCGAACAAGCTGGCATTCGCGTGAAACGTGAGGCGCTTAGCTAACAGCGAGGCGCGGGTCCTATACCACCGGTATTGCACTAGCCGCCTAAAACGGGTGCGAGCAGTGAAGCGAACTCATCCGACAAGGAAATAGCTGTTCAACCCGACGTAACATGCCTGTTGTGGCTACACGATCTAAGCCGACGGAACCCAATGAAAGCCGATGAATGTTCACGACAAATGTTCACGACAAAAGTCGAGACGTGGCGTTTGGATCGAAGAGCGAGTGAGCGACCCAATCAAAGCCTGAAATTCTCACCCAGGTAAACTTTGCGTACCTTTGCGTTGTTTAGAACGTCGGCAGGCGTGCCCGATGCGATGATGTGACCTTCGCCCACGATGTAGGCCGATTCGCAGATATCCAGGGTCTCACGCACGTTGTGATCGGTGATGAGTACGCCAATATCTCGATCTTGCAAGTGTTTGATGATTCCCTTGATGTCGCCAACGGATATCGGGTCCACTCCGGCAAACGGTTCATCTAGCAGCATGTACTGAGGTTCCATCGCCAAGGCGCGTGCGATCTCCACTCGCCTTCTTTCTCCGCCGCTGAGAGCCTGACCCAGCGAGTCCTTTAAATGGCTCACATGAAACTCTCGCAGAAGCTCATCACATCGCTCTCGCCTCATAGCACGCGTGAGGTCACGGCGTGTTTCCAGTATCGAAAGCACGTTGTCTCTCACCGTCATACGACGGAAAATCGACGCCTCTTGCGGAAGATAGCCGATTCCCCGTCGCGCCCGTTTGTGCATTGGAAGTGACGTTATTTTTTCGCCGTTCAAGTGGATTTGACCGGCGTCAGCCGCAACCAGACCGACGATCATATAGAAGCAGGTTGTCTTACCAGCCCCATTGGGTCCTAACAAACCTACGACTTGTGATCGCTGAACTTTGAAGCTTACGTCCTTAACGACCTCTCGACCTCGGTAGGCTTTTGCAAGACTATCGGCTTCAAGCGTCATCGAGACTTCGAACGGCCGTGACCCGCCTACCGTTGCTTTTTTCTTGCTCTGACTTCAGCTCTTTTGTATCTGCTGAGTCTTCCTGAGGGTACTCGTTTCCTTCTTCCCTCGCGTTCGGACGTGATCTCTCACTGGAACTCGCGCTATCCTCCAGAGCCGCCGCGGGACTCGGGTCGTCGCCGTCGTCTTCTTTCCCTGCCGCTACTTCGGCCGGAATCACGACCTGAATCCGGGAGTTTGAGTCTTCCTGATCAGAGTTGGCATTGACTCTTTGTTCGCTCAAGAAATACTCAATGTACTCCCCGCTAACCACAGCACCATCTTGCTCGATCACAGCTGTATAACGCAGCAACACCCACTCGCGGGCCTTTTCGTAAACGATGCGTCCGGCACTGGCAGTAACAAAGTCCTTGTCGGCCTCCGGTTGCTGGCGAAGCCGAGCAGGTTCGCCGATTGCAACGATCTTCTCTACGTCTTTATCGTCGTGAAAAAGCGTCAGCTTGTCAGCCTCGATATGAAGACTGCCCTGTTCAAGTACGACGTCTCCCATGTACACCGTGTAGCCCGCGCGTTCGTCTCGGATTGCCCGCTCAGCGCTGATTTCAATGGCCTGAAGTCGATCATCCGGGAGAGCGAAGACCGGTGTCTGCGGGACTATGACGTGGAGTAGGGTGCAGAGCAGTAAGAGAAGTCCTCGCGTCCCGACGCTACTAACGCACTGACTGGACTCTGCCAGCAAACTAGGGCGCATAGCGACTCGTAACCCGGCCCGTCAGCGAGGCTGTTTGCTTGGTGAAGTCAATGAACAGTTCGTTGCCTTCCAGTCGGGCAGATTCGATCAGAGATTCGCTGACAGAAGAGGACTTATCCAGCTTGACCAGGGTCGCGGGTGATAGGCTTCTTGCCCACTTACCTTGAAAATTCATGAGGGCCGCTTCGGTGCTGAACAACAAATTCCCGTCCTGCGATTCAATCTTTACTCGCTCATCCAGTCTCAGCGCGTTGCGGGCCTCATAGAATACACCGGAATCTGCACTTGAAAGCCAGATTCCTGAGTCCTGACGGTCAGTTCGACGAATACCGAACAGCCGGACCTGGGCGCTTTGACTCGACGGCATACTGCGAACCATGCGTGAGGCTTCGGTTGCAGCAACCACTGAACCAGTCTTATCAAAGGTCGCGATCGTTACATTACTGGCATAGCTGTCCGGGGCTTCTTCATCCAGTGAGAGTTCTGGGGGAGGTTGCACTATTTTAGGCGGGTCGGCGAAAAGCACCGCTACTACCGCCGCAGCGCAAACGAGCAATGGAATGGATAACCGTTTCTTCACAAACCTGAGACTCGTCAACTAAGCCAGAAAAAGCATGCTGCTGGCTACGCCTTGTTCCGCCATATCTTGGCCAAGTACATAACTCGCGATTTGCCTTGTAGCCGCGTCATTCCTGAAAACGGTGAAGCACTGCCGCCGGTTCGTAGAGCGTTCGTTTTAAGGTAAGTGCGCAAGGGGAGCAGTGAGCTGTATCTGTTGCAGTTGGGTAACACGACGTTGAAGACCACAAAGAAGATCTCATCAGTTAAACGACTGTTTTCCATAGCATCGTTGTATCAATTGCCGGCGCTCACCGCGGGCATCCAGAATAGCCTCGCAAGCTTCTCGTACAGCTCCATGGCCGCCCGGTAGGCTGGCGCACCAGTCCGCCGCCTCTCGTACCTCGATCGCCGCGTCGGCTGGCGATAGCCCAAGTCCAGCGGCCTGAATGGCAGCAAGATCGGGCAGGTCGTCACCCATGTATGCGCTAGAGGCCAGCGCCAGTTGACGCTGCTCGCAAAGTTCCGACAGGGCGACGAGCTTATCTTCGCGCCCTTGAATGATAGCGCCTATACCCAACTCATGGGCGCGGCGTTCAACCATCGGTGATGTTCGACCAGTGATTAATACAACTTCGACCCCGGCGCTCTGAATAAGTTTGATGCCCACCCCATCCTTGATGTTAAAAGACTTCAGCTCGGCGCCGTCGCTTGAGTAGGTAACACGACCATCGGTTAACACTCCATCTACGTCGAGCGCCAGCAGCTTTATGCCTGCGCAAAGCTCGGGGGTCATGCGATACCGGCCTCGAGCAGTCCAAGCAGTGTTACAACACCGCTTAGCTTTTGTTCCTCGTTGAGGACAAGAAGAGCGCTTATACGATTTTCCTGCATAAGCCGCAGCGCTTCTGCTGCCAGCGTGCCCGACTTGATGTGGCTCGGGCTCTTCGTCATTACAGCGCCAATCTGGGTCGTTCGTATATCGACCTGATCATCCAGAGCGCGGCGCAAGTCTCCGTCCGTAAACACTCCGATAACCGTGTCAGCCTTGGTTCCGCTTTCGGTAATCGTCGTCATTCCCAGTCCCTGACGAGTGACTTCGAGCAGAGCATCGCCAAGCGGGGTCTGGCGAGCCACACACGGTATCGCTGATCCCGTGCGCATTACGTCATCTACCTTGAGTAGCAGCTTACGGCCTAGTGCGCCGCCGGGGTGAGAGAAAGCGAAATCTTCAGCTGTGAAGCCTCTCGCCTCAAGCAGCGCAATCGCCAGCGCATCGCCCAGCACGAGCGTGCAGGTCGTGCTGGACGTGGGTGCCAAGTCCAAAGGGCAGGCCTCAGTTTCGACACCGCTGTCGAGGTGCGCATCTGCTGCCTTGGCCAACGTTGATTGCTCATTTCCCGTGAGCGCGATCAACGGTATACCTAATCGCTTTATCAGGGGAAGCAGCGTCAGTAGCTCGGGTGTACTTCCACTGTTCGACAGGGCGACGACGCAGTCTTTATCGGTGATCATTCCCATATCGCCGTGACTCGCTTCTCCCGGATGTACGTAAAACGCGGGAGTGCCGGTACTGGCAAACGTCGCTGCCATTTTATTGGCAATGTGGCCAGACTTACCCATGCCGGTCACAATGACGCGACCTTTAGTTTTCATAAGTAATTTACAGCAATCAACGAAGCTCTCATCGAGGCGGTCTTCGAGGATAGAGACAGATTCCGCCTCCATGCGAACCGTGCGTCGTGCTGAATGCAGGAAGTCTGATTTATCGGTCATCAACTTCTGTTCGGATTGGATCTGCTTGCGCAGCGGTTGTTCCAAGTGTTTTGTCAGGCGCTTCGCCAGGCGGTGTACGCGCAGGATTTATAGAAAGTTAGTGCGCTGTGAATAGCCCGTAATAATACAGCGCATAGCCCGCGCAGAATAGAAGGCCCACCGGTCTGCCAAGATAGGAATGCCTCGGTTTTTCGGGGTCTTTCGCCACGTTAAGGTAAGCCACCAGTGCAAGAGCCACGGTTGCGAAGCTCATCGTGCCGTAATCTCGAACGAGAAATTCCACCGGCAGTGTCTCGGTCCGAAGTAGCCCTGGTATCGACATGACGGCCAACAGATTAAACAGGTTGCTGCCGATGACATTGCCCATCGCAATTTCGGCGTGCCCGCGAAGCGCGCTGGCCACGGTAGCCGCAAGCTCGGGAAGGCTCGTGCCCACGGCGACGATCGTAAGACCGATTACCAACTCCGGCACCCCTAACTGGAGGGCAATTTCGCTGGCGCCCCAGACCAATAGTCGGGAACTCGTCATGAGTAGCAGCAGGCCCGAAGCAAAGGCAAACCAGGCTCTTGAGGGCGGAAGATGTGGTAGATCTTCCGGATCTGTTTCTTCTGCGATATCGGGATCTTTAGTCTGGCTGCGCACCATTTGCACAAGAATGAACACAAGCGCTAGCAGCATGAGCAGTCCATCAGCCCGGCCAAGCTCGAGATCAACCAGAAGCAGTGCTACGCCGGCCGTAACGGCGAGCAAAGTTGGAAGCTCGATTTTCATACAACCTGGATGTACGCAAATTGGAGCGATCACCAGGGTCAGCCCCAGAACCAAACCAAGATTGGCGATGTTGGACCCCACCGCATTACCTATAGCTAAACTGCCGGAGTCAGCTAATGCCGCGCTGAAGGAGACGAGTATCTCTGGAGCCGAAGTGCCGAGCGACACGATCGTCAGACCAATGACAACGGGGGACATACCGAGGTTTTCGGCAATCGATGCGGCACCGGCAACAAAAATGTCGGCGCTCCACACCAGAACCGCAAACGCGGCGATGACAGTTATCAGCGGAAGAAGCACGCTAGCTGGTCGCGAACGTCAGGAACAACGAGGCAATCAAGCGAAAGTGAGTCACTACCATTTGATCTAATTAGCGTTGTGTTTTTGGTGGGTGAACCAACTCACGATCTATGCGGTCTTATGCTCAGTCAGATGTTGTTGATGATTTGAGAGGATGCTCGGGTTAGGTACATACGCGCTTCAAGGTTCTGCAGGATCGGTGGATTACGATAGATAAAAACGGTGTAACATAACGGGTTGTTGCCGAGCCGGACGCGAGTATACCTGCAAGACCTATCGCGTCCTATGCATACGATGGCCGTGGCCCCTGGAGTAGCTGTAAGCCCTTGTGATCGCCGTGGAGCCTATGCCTGGCTGTGTAGGCGTGGGTAGATAGCTCGCGTTGATGGATCTTCTGCCGCTCTTGGAAAAACATTCTGGCAGAAAGCGTTCTGGCCCGTTTGGCGACAGTTAACACGCGCCACTTTGATAGAACGCGCCACTTTGAAAAAAAACGCAGTAGCGTTTGCCCGATTCTGCCTGCATCAACGCGAACCTCCTCCGAAGCTGTTGGCGTGACATTCGCGGGGTACTGGCGAAAATATTGCCGCCTATTTAGAGAAAGCGCATTCTGAGAAAGTGCAGCGAAAGTGCAGCGAAAGTGCAACGCTGGAAACGCGTCGACACGAGTGCTGTGGAAGCGCGGACTAGGATTGACTGGGAGAAAACAAATGGACGCTCTTTACGCGTTGCCTGCTCGCGGCCTGTTGATGTTGGCTGTGTTTTTGGTGTCAGCAGCGAGCATCGCGCAAGCGGCAGAACGGACCGCACACGAGGTGATTTCTGAGACGACTGAGCGTGTCCTGGAGGTCATTGATGAAGCACGTGGCTACGCTACTCAGGACCCCGATCGCTACTACACTGCGGTGCACCAGGTTCTCGACCCGGTTGTAGACTACAGCGGATTCGCGCGAGGAGTGATGGGGCAGTATGCGACTGGCGCGAGGTACAAGAGCCTTGATGATGCTGGCCGTAAGAAGCTTCGAAGCCAGGTTGAGCGATTCACAGAAACGATGCGCGTTGGGTTGATACGAACCTATAGTAAGGGGCTTCTGGCGTTCGGCGGCTCTCGCGTTGAGTTGGTGGAGGACGAGAGCCAGCAGAAGAACGCCAAACGAGCGCAACTGCGTCAACTTATATACAGCGATGCGCCCGAGCCTTATGAAGTGGTGTACAGCATGGCCCGAAATCGAAACGGTGACTGGCAGATGCGAAATCTCATTGTGGAAAACATCAACCTCGGCCAGATTTATCGCAGTCAGTTCGAATCCTCCGCTCGCCGGTTCAATGGCGATCTTGATCAGGTGATCGATAACTGGAGCACAGACGCGGCCCGCTAGAGCATGCCTCATACCTGTAACCCGTTAACGCCGCATACCCGAAGATCAGAAGTGTGAATTCAGAACAAGTCGAACATCTCATCAGGCACGAATTTGACGACGCTCAGGTGTACGTCGAGGGGGCTGGCGCAAATTATAGCGTTACGGTGGTCAGCGACTCCTTTGAAGGAATGAGGCCCGTGCAGAAGCAGCAAGCAGTCTATCGTGCTCTTCAGGAGTCCATCAGTAGCGGTGCCATTCACGCAGTAAACATACGTACCTTCACGGTGGCGCAGTGGGAGTCGAGTGCGTAGGCGGCGGTAGCAAACGCAAGCGGCTTTTCAACCAACGCAAGGACCTTTCTGATGGATAAGCTCCTTATTGTCGGCGGGGTCCCCTTGCAGGGTGAACTCGTGGTGTCTGGTGCCAAGAACGCAGCGCTTCCAATTCTCGCCGCCACCTTGCTTGCCGATGAGCCCGTTGTGATCGGAAATCTACCCCACTTGCACGACATCACGACCATGATCGAGTTGCTTGGTTGTATGGGTGTGACGCTGACGGTCGGCGAAAAGCTTGTGGTTGAGATAGACCCCTCTTCGATAAGCGAATTCTCAGCGCCATACGCACTGGTGAAAACTATGCGCGCTTCGATCCTAGTGCTTGGTCCGATGCTCGCTCGCTATGGACGTGCGCGAGTTTCTTTCCCCGGGGGCTGCGCGATCGGAAGTCGCCCCGTGGATCTGCATTTGCGCGGGCTTGAGGCGATGGGCGCAAGCATCGATGTGGAGAACGGCTATATCAATGCCTCGGTGAGCGGGCGTCTGACTGGCGCGCATATCGTCATGGAAACTGTGACCGTAGGTGGCACCGAAAACCTAATGATGGCGGCGGCCCTTGCGGAAGGTGAAACGATAATAGATAACGCGGCTCGCGAGCCCGAGGTAGTAGATCTCGCCAACTTTCTGGTTGCCATGGGCGCGCACATCGAGGGTCAGGGAACAGATCGAATCTCTATTATCGGTGTGCCACAGCTTCGCGGTTGCCGGTACGATGTGATGCCAGACCGTATCGAGGCTGGCACTTATCTGGTGGCCGCCGCGGCTACCGGCGGTCACGTCGTGTTGCGGGGTGGCCACCCGCAGCATCTTGAGGCGGTCCTGCAAAAACTGAATGAGGCCGGCGCGCGCATCGAACAAAGCGACAACACGATTGCGCTGGATATGCAGGGGCGGAGACCTCGTGCTGTCAGCATAACGACCGCGCCCTATCCAGGGTTTCCGACCGACATGCAGGCACAGCTAACAGCAATGAATGCGATTGCAGAAGGAACGGCGACGGTGAAGGAAACGGTTTTTGAAAACCGATTGGTACAGATCCATGAAATGAATCGGATGGGAGCGAGAATTAAGATCGACGGTAATACCGCGATTATCCATGGCCAGCCTCGCCTGGCTGGAGCTCCCGTCATGGCCACAGACTTACGTGCCTCTGCCAGCCTGGTAATCGCCGGTCTCGTGGCCAGTGGCGAAACGCTGATTGATCGTATCTACCACATAGATCGTGGTTACGAACGTATCGAGGAGAAGCTACAGGGACTGGGTGCTCATATAAAGCGCCTCGCTGCGTAGCAGCCACTGCGATTTGCATAGCATGACCGCAAAGATCACGATCGCGCTCACCAAAGGCCGGATTCTCAAGGAGACGTTGCCACTCCTTGAGCGCGCGGGCGTTGTGCCGTCGGAGGACATCGATACTAGCCGTAAGCTCTTGTTTGCGACCAACCGCGATGACATTCAGCTACTTGTAATGCGAGGAGTCGACGTTCCCGTTTACGTGCGACACGGTGCTGCCGATATGGGTGTAGTGGGCAAAGATATTCTTCTTGAGTACGGCAGCGCCAATATCTACGAACTTCTGGATCTTGGGATAGCGCCTTGTCGGCTCATGACGGCCGAGCCAAACGATTACGAGCTTAGACCGGGGCGAATTCGGGTCGCCACCAAGTTTGTAAACGTTGCGCGCGACTACTTTGCGAAACAAGGTCTGCAGGTCGAGTTAATCAAACTCTATGGGGCACTTGAGCTCGCTCCAAACCTGGGGCTTGCGGATATGATTGTAGATATCGTTGATACCGGAAACACGCTGAAGGCGAACGGCCTGCGGGCTGTTAACGAGATCGCTACTGTTACCTCAAGGCTGATTGTCAATCGTGCGTCCATGAGGTCGAGGCACAAGTCCCTGGAACATTTGATCAACCAGCTTGAAAAGGCGCTTGGCTAGCGTTCTCGAGTCGAAAACGCAGTGACGCAGTAAGTAAGACCACTTTCCTAGTTCTTGGAATGGCACCTACTACTCTCCCGGCGGGGGCTTCGTGGAAGCGTATCGCTGTCCCGGCGGCCTGGCGTGGGCTCGTTGAGAACAAACACTTAAGGAGATCGATACATGGCGGTCATGCGGCGTCTGAATAGCGCTTCGGAAGGATTTGACGACTCGCTGGAGCTACTCGCGGTTCCGATGGACGACCCTGATGGCAGCGTTATAGAGGCGGTGCACCAAATCCTCCGTGATGTTCGCGAGCGGGGTGATCCTGCGGTCTTGGATTACACCCAGCGTTATGACAGCTTTGAGACTGAGTCGTTTGCTGAACTTGAAGTTCAGAAGTCCGAACGGGTAGGTGCGCTTGCGAGTCTCTCTGAAGAACAGCGTGATGCACTCACTTGTGCTGCCAAACGTATCAGTGATTTTCACGAACGGCAGCTCGGTCGCGACTGGAACTATACCGATGAGCACGGTAATCAGTTCGGCCAGAGGGTCACTCCTTTGGAGCGGGTCGGCGTGTACGTGCCGGGTGGAAAAGCGAGCTATCCCTCGTCTGTCTTGATGAATGCCATACCCGCGCGGGTTGCCGGTGTTCGCGAGATAATTATGGTCGCGCCCACACCCAATCGGGAGCGTAACCCACTCGTATTGGCAGCAGCAGAACTCGCCGGCGTCGACAGATTGTTTACTATCGGTGGAGCGCAGGCCGTTGGGGCGTTAGCGTTTGGAACCAATTCGATTCCCCAAGTCGACAAAATCGTAGGTCCCGGGAACAAGTACGTCGCGGAAGCCAAGCGCCAAGTTTTTGGGCAGGTGGCGATTGATATGATCGCCGGCCCCTCAGAGATTCTGATTATTGCCGACGGAAGTGCTCATCCGGACTGGATGGCGATGGACCTGTTTTCGCAGGCGGAGCACGATGAAAACGCTCAAGCGATCTTGTTATCCCCCGATAAAGAGTATCTGGATCGGGTCGAGGCGTCCGTCGAAAAGCTTTTGCCGACGCTTGAACGTACGGAGGTCATCAAAGCCGCGCTGGATCGGCGCGGCGCCCTGGTTCAGGTCCGAGATCTCGAGGATGCGGCGCGGGTGAGCAATCTCCTGGCTCCCGAGCATCTTGAACTTGCGGTTAAGGATCCAGAGGCTCTGGTTGGGAGGATCAGTTCAGCGGGTGCAATTTTCATGGGCATACAGAGCTGCGAGGCTCTGGGTGACTACTGTGCGGGACCAAACCACGTCCTTCCAACATCCGGAACAGCTCGCTTTTTTTCGCCGCTTGGCGTTTATGACTTCCAGAAAAAAAGCTCGATTATCCGCTGCACTGAATCCGGCGCAGAGCCGTTGGCGAGAGTGGCAAGTATTCTTGCTCGGGGAGAGTCCCTTACCGCTCATGCTCGCAGTGCGGAGTACAGAATCAGGCGCCGCTAGTTTTTGGGCCGGAATTGCGGACATGGAGCGCGATACGAGAGCTGTCTGATAGTCAATCCGCAGACTTCGGAGTCAGCCTTTATTCACGCGCTCTCTGGTTCTGCGCCGACGATCGCGTCCAGATCGACTGATGTACCATCTCGCGCTACGGTTACCTTGAGCTTGTCACCGGGGCGTAGCATCTCGACATCAAGCATCGACAGCCGCACGTCGCTGACCGGTTCGTCGTCAAAATGGGTAATGATGTCCCCGGCACGCAGTCCCGCGCGCTCGGCGGGACCATCACTCGCAACGCGTAGCACTAATAACTGCTGACCGCCCAGTCCTGCCTCCGGGAGCAGTTCGACCTCAACGCCAAGCCATCCCCGGATGAGCCGGCCATAGCGAATGAGGTCGTGCATTGCGTAGTCTGCCAGGTTAGACGGAATTGCCAGCGAGATACCTATCCCCACATTACTGTTGGAGCTGCTCTCGCTCGCTGTATAAATCAATGTATTGATCCCAACAAGCGCGCCGGAGCTGTCGACCAGAGCACCGCCAGAACTACCCGGATGGATGACCGCGTCAGTCTGAATATAGCCTTCGTAGGCACCCAGATTTAGCATCATTCTTCCGAGACCAGACACTATCCCCTGAGTCACGGAGTGGCCAAAGCCGAGCGGGTTGCCAATTGCAAGAACCACATCGCCGACCGAAAGGGTGTTTGAGTCGGCAATCGGTATCGGGGATACGTTATCCAGCTCGATACGAAGAGCGGCTAGATCGAGGGACTCATCAGTGCCGACTACCGTTGCCGCTACTGAGCGGCCGTCACTCAACAATACCTCGATCTCCTGGGCACCGCGTACCACGTGGAAGTTGGTCAGAATGTACCCTTCAGCGCGCATAATCACGCCCGACCCCAGGGACTGCTCGATGCGCTGTCTGGGAACTCCACGCGGTAGTGGCATAAACGGATTGGTCAGTAGTCGAAAGCCCCGGCGGTCGACAACACTACGTTTGGTGTAGATGTTAACGACTGACGGAGTCGCAGTAGCGACCGCTTGTCGGTAACCCGGCAGACGATAGGCCGAGTCTTGCCCTGTTGGGGTGGGTGGGGTCCTCTCGTTGAGGATCAATAGTGCGGCAAGCACACCTGCGATAGCGGGCCACATGACCGTTCCCAACCATCGTGACACACGTTGCGATGGCCTTTCGGAAGACCCTTGTGGTGACTCCTGTTGTGACGCTTTTGGCGACAACTGTGACGGCTCTTGTGGGGGGGAGGCTGACATGAGTGCAGATAAGCCGCTCACTGAGCAAATGGTGTGGTCATTGTATATGATGAATGCAGACTCCGATGCGAATTTGACATGAGCACCAAGCTGACCGAACTCGTTGATTTCTGCGACCAGATTCTTGACGCGAGGTCCTTTAAAGACTACTGCCCCAACGGACTGCAAGTAGAAGGCCGCCCGGAGATCGAGCGCATGGCAGTTGCCGTTACTGCGAACCAGGACGTGCTGGAAATAGCGGTGAAACAGCGAGCGGATGCGCTCCTCGTGCATCACGGTTACTTCTGGCGGGGTGAGCCAGCGCCGTTAGTTGGTATGAAGAAACGCCGGATCGAGACCCTACTGCAACACAAGATGAGTCTGATCGCTTATCACCTGCCTCTGGATGCGCATAACGAACTTGGGAATAATGCGCAGCTTGCGAAACGCTTGGGAATCCGGGTGACTCAACCGCTCTTCAATGAGGCCTTTTCGGTTGGTTCAGTAGGCGAACTGGAGCAACCGCGAGACCTTCGGCGATTGGTCGCGGAATGGGATGCCCTGTCCGGCCATCAAAGCCTTCTCATCGGTGATGAAGGGCGAGTTATCCGCAAAGTTGCATGGTGCACGGGAGCCGCGCAGGACTACATCGACAGGGCGGCGGAGCTAAATTGCGAACTCTTTATTTCCGGTGAGATTTCCGAGCGTACCGTTCACAGTGCTCGAGAGCAGAACATTGCTTACATGGCGGCCGGTCATCATGCGACCGAGCGATACGGGGTTCAGGCGCTCGCGGCGGAGCTTGCCCGCCGGTTTTCTCTGCAATGGGAGTTTATTGATTACGACAACCCAGTCTAGGCCTCTCGTACCCATGGGTTGGCCAACTCTTGCCGCTTGTATTCCGCTGCATACCCATCGCGACTCGGATGATTTTTAAGTGAGTGTGCCGCGAGTTCGTCCGGTCTAATGGAATCGCCAAATTTGCTAAGGCCGGCGAGGGCCGGCGATCAGCTTGGCTTTTCTGATTCACTGGCCAGCTCCTCTTCGTCTATCCCAAAGCTCTCGTTCAAGACTCCCGGATCGTCGGGGGAAGACTTCGGCGCGTAGTCGCGTGGCGGTTCCATCACGATTTCGTCCGAGTCAATGGTCGTGCCGCCGTCTTTGTCTGCGGGTGCGACCAGAGCCCCAAAGCTGGGAGAATTAGAGGTCTGGCAGAGCTCTGCCGCGCCGCTCGCGATGTGCGTATACACGTCCCGGTATTGTTGGGTTAGTGCGTCGAGCTTCTGAGCCGATTCAGAGAAGTGTTCTTCCACCCTACTTTGAAGGCGATCTTGGGCTGCCTTGGAATCGGCCAGCCGCTGTTGAAGCTCTTTGTTTTCCTGACTTCCGGGTGCGGAGCTCTTGCCGAAGATGTAGCCGATGAAAGCACCGATAATCGTGGCGACAGCGATGTAAATGTGCGCGTTTTCGGCAATGTTTTCCACAGTGTTGGAGCTCCTCGGAGATAAAACTGACGTTTACGGTAGGAAGTCTCCCGCGTGCGAGCGCCGTCGTCAAAACATTTCGATTACTGTGCGAAGAGCCGCGCAATTTGATGTTCTTTCATAACGGAATGACCGTCGAGATTTCGACCACATAGAAGGACAGTAGTCCAAATCGATATGGATCAAATGACAGAAACTCCCAAGGAGCGATACCTAAGAGAGCTGCAGGATTCAGGCTTCACGGACGATTCCGCTCAGCGTATGGCCGTGGATGAGCTCCAACTCCTCTACGATCGAATGCTGATGAAACGGCAGCGAGCCGCCTCCTTCCGGGGGCGCATCGCAGCCGGGTTCGGGCGCGCGCCGGATCCAGAAAAAGGCCTGTACTTCTGGGGTGGTGTTGGGCGCGGCAAAACCTATCTCATGGATATGTTTTTTGAATCGCTGCCTTTCGATACCAAGCTGAGAGTACATTTCCACCGTTTTATGCAGCGCGTCCACACGCAACTTAGTGAGCTCGAGGGTGAGAAGAATCCGCTGGACTTGTTCGTGCGAAAGCTCTCCCGCGAGGCTGAGATTATTTGCTTTGATGAGTTTTTCGTGAGCGACATTGCTGACGCGATGATTCTTGGGAACTGCCTGGAGGCTATGTTCCGCCAGGGAATTACTCTTGTCGCGACGTCCAATATTGAGCCCAAGGGCCTGTACAAAGACGGCCTGCAAAGGTCGAGGTTCCTCCCAGCGATCGCGTTAATTGAAAAGCACACCAAAGTGCTCAATATCGACTCTGGCGTTGACTACAGGTTGCGCACCCTTGAGGAGGCGTCGCTATTTCATACGCCTGCTGATCAGGCAGCACATCAAGCGCTCCGTACGTCCTTTGAGGCTATCTCCCGGCATTCGGAGATCATTGAGTCCGCCATCAATGCCAAAAAACCTGAGCTGCAAGTCAATGGACGGCCGATTATGTGTGAGTATTTAGCCCAGGGGGCCGTATGGTTTGGGTTTCACGCGCTGTGCGACGGGCCGCGATCTCAGAACGATTACATCGAAATCGCTCGCGAGTTCCATACCGTTGTTGTGTCCGGTGTGCCACGAATGGGCTCAGCTGAGGACGATCTATGCAGGCGGTTTATCAACCTGGTAGACGAGTTTTACGACCGCAACGTCAAGCTCCTACTGTCTGCTGCGGCCAGCATCCGTGATCTGTATTGCGGTGAGCGACTCGATTTCGAATTTCAACGTACGGTTTCCCGTTTACTGGAGATGCAATCGCACGAGTACCTATCTCGAGAGCACCGGCCCTGATTCTGCGTCGATAGACGCAAAAAGCACAAATCGGGAGCCTTGAAAATCATGCCGCCAGTCAGTAGTATCCGCGCCTCTTTTTTTAGCCCGTACTAAGATCGCCATGAAAACGTACAGCGCGAAGGTTGGTGAGGTCACTCACGAGTGGTACCTGGTGGATGCCGAGGGCAAAACGCTTGGTCGTCTCGCCAGCGAAATTGCCCATCGACTGCGAGGAAAGCACAAAGCGGAATACACTCCGCATGTCGATACCGGTGACTACATCGTGGTCGTAAATGCCGAGAAGGTCCACGTTACCGGTTCCAAAGCCAGCGATAAGCTCTACCACCGCCATACGGGTTACCCCGGCGGCCTCAAAACGATGACTTTCGATAAGCTGATAGAAAAAGCGCCCGAGCGCGTCATCCAGGGTGCAGTAAAGGGGATGCTTCCGCGAAATCCACTCGGACGCGCTATGTTTCGAAAGCTCAAGGTTTATTCCGGGTCCGATCATCCGCATGCGGCACAGCAACCGCAGCCACTCGAAATCTAAGGTCCCTTATGGCAACTACGCAATACTACGGCACGGGTCGTCGCAAGACGTCGACAGCGCGAGTTTTCCTGCAATCAGGTGGTGGGCAGATTACCGTCAACAGAAAGCCGCTCGACCAATATTTTGGTCGCGAGGTGGCTCGGATGATTGTTCGCCAGCCGCTGGAAGTGGCCGAACTCACTGATAAGTTCGACATTAACGTTACCGTTCAAGGCGGCGGAAGTTTCGGGCAGGCGGGTGCAATTCGCCATGGAATCACGCGCGCATTGATGGACTACGATGAGTCTCTGCGCGGCACCTTGCGGTCTGCGGGTTTCGTGACCCGTGATGCCCGAGAAGTAGAGCGCAAGAAAGTAGGCTTACGTAAGGCCCGTAAAAAGCCTCAGTTCTCCAAGCGCTAGTACCTGACCTACCCCCTCCTCACCACCGGTTCGGCCAAGATCCGGTTTTTACGGGACGTGGGTCAGGAGGGCGGGCCTTGAGTGTGTGGCTCGTAAATGCAGGCCGGCTCATTCGCTACTCTTATCGCCTCTGGATCGCGGCTGTCGCGGCTTTACCATAGTCTCTTCACCAGGGTCTCTTCACGAGAGTCTCTTCGGCTTCTTACAATTGCGAGACAGTTGCGAGCAACTACTCGCAGCTGTTTGATCCCTAACCGGCCACACTTTCACTACCGTCTAGCTCGCCACTGTTTAGCTCACTATTATCTCGCTCGCCACTATTCTCGCTCGCTACTATCTCCGCCGGAACTTAGGATGACGGCGTGAACCAGGAGGAATGGCCACGGTGGGGTCGCCGTTTAGCACGATACTGCACGTCAAAGTGCTTCTTGAGCAGACCTACGATGGTCTCGTGGCAAGAAACTATCCAAGGTGCTCTAGCAGCACGGATATGAGCTTCGTTTTGTTTATTTTTTGTCAAGCTTTAGGGGCCTGAGCGATATTCATTGCTCTTTCCAAAGTTCGATTAGTCTCAAGACCTGCACAGACGCTAAAAAGTTTGAGGCGGCGGGTACTTTTAACGCCCTGATATTGACCCAAGATCGCCGCGATCTACGTATAACTCCACGAGTTGTGTTGTCGGTGGTTTTTAAACTCTCTACCATCGCGCACGGAAAAACTACCTGTTCAACCCACCGCCACCTCGGGCATCGCCATCACCACGGCCGATGCCTGCTATCGCAATATCTGGGTATGCGAGCAGATTAAGAGCAGATTAAAAGTACAGACTTTACGGGAGAACAACATGTCTGTTTCGGGCAGTACCATGAGCGGCGACTTAGCGGAATCGATGGCCCGTGAGGTACCCGCGGGCGATACGACTGCTACTGCTTCAACAGTGGCAGGCCAAACCGCTGGACTGGGGACCGGTGACGATCCCGATCTCGATGCCAACAGACGCCGCTTCCTGACGGTGGCGACCAGTGCCGTCGGTGCCGCTGGTGCGGTGGGAATTGCTGTTCCGTTTCTGGGGTCCTGGAATCCGTCGGCAAAAGCGAAAGCTGCAGGAGCGCCGGTAAAAGCCGATATTGGCAAGCTTGAGCCGGGGCAGATGGTCGTGGTCGAGTGGCGAGGCAAGCCTGTATATGTCGTGCATCGCACACCCGAAATGGTGGACGCCCTCGTCAAAAACGATGGCAATCTGAAGGATCCGATGTCTGAGATTTCTAAACAGCCGGAGTACGTTACCGGCCAGGGTAGGAGTATTCGACCCGAGTACTTGGTCGTTGAGGGGCTGTGTACCCATCTCGGATGTGCTCCAAAGTTTCGACCCGAGGTGGGCGCAGCGGATCTAGGCGGCGACGATTGGCGAGGTGGTTTCTTCTGTCCCTGCCACGGTTCGAAGTTTGACCTCGCCGGGCGGGTCTATCAGGGCGTTCCGGCGTCGGCAAATTTAGTGGTGCCTCCCTACTCATTTGAGGGGGATAGCGTCGTAGTCATTGGTGTGGATTCGGAGACAGCCTAATGGAAAATATGCTAATCGGACTGCGTGACTGGGTCGATCAGCGCCTCCCGATCACTCGTGCGTGGAACACGCACATGGGTGAATACTACGCGCCCAAGAATTTTAACTTTTGGTACTACTTTGGGGTCTTCTCTCTCTTAGTTCTGGTAAATCAGCTGCTGACCGGCATTTGGCTGACTATGAACTACACCCCAAGCTCAGAAGAGGCCTTTGCTTCGGTCGAGTACATCATGCGAGATGTCGACTATGGCTGGATCCTTCGGTATATGCACTCCACAGGCGCGTCTGCGTTCTTCATCGTTGTGTACCTGCATATGTTCCGCGCTCTCATCTACGGGTCTTACAAGAAGCCTCGCGAGCTGATTTGGATCTTCGGGATGTTGATTTTTGTCGTTCTGATGGCGGAAGCGTTTGTTGGGTACGTTCTGCCGTGGGGACAAATGTCTTACTGGGGCGCCCAGGTGATCATATCGCTGTTCGGTGCGATACCGGTTGTCGGCGAGGACATAGTGACGTGGATTCGCGGCGATTATCTGATTTCCGGAATCACGTTAAATCGCTTCTTCGCGTTGCATGTTGTTGCTCTGCCAATTGTCTTGCTTGCGCTGGTTGTTCTTCACATCCTTGCCCTGCATGAGGTCGGTTCCAACAACCCCGACGGTATCAACATCAAGGAAAATAAAGGGCCGGACGGGATTCCGTTGGACGGAATCAAGTTCCACCCTTACTACACCGTCCACGACATTCAGGCCATCGCGGTCTTTTTGTTTATCTTCTGCGGGATCATGTTTTTCATGCCGGAGATGGGTGGGTTCTTCCTGGAATACGCAAACTTTGAACAAGCCAACGGCTTAAAGACTCCAGACCATATTGCTCCTGTTTGGTACTTCACGCCGTTCTACTCGGTGCTTCGGGCTGTGCCGGATAAATTCTGGGGCTTTATCGCCTTTGCAGCTAGCGTGGCCATCCCATTTGTACTGCCGTGGCTCGACCGTTCACCAGTGCGGTCCTGGCGCTACCGGGGGAAAATCAATCAGTGGATGTTAATTCTGTTTGTCGCATGTTTTCTGATTCTTGGTGTTCTGGGCGTTAAGTCGCCGACGCCTGAACGAACCGTTCTAGCGCAGATCTGTTCGATCTTCTACTTCGGGTTCTTCTTGTTCATGCCCGTGTGGAGCAGTATCGATAAGACGAAGCCTGTTCCTGAGCGCGTCACAATGGACGGTGGTGTCGGGATCAAGGGCACATTAGCTGGGTTCGCGATCATCATGGCGCTCACCATACTTCCGCTTAAGGTGGTCGGAGCTGAATCGGCGTTTGACTGCGGAACCATACCTTGCGACAACGTGAATCTAGACATTCACGACAAAGAATCGCTGCAGCAAGGTGCGCAGGTATACATGAATCAGTGTATGGGTTGTCACAGCTTGAAATATGCACGCTACAACCGCGTCGCCGAGGATCTTGGGATTCCGCCAGACCTGATGCAGGGAAATCTTATTGCTGATCCCTCTGTAAAGATCGGCGACCTCATGGATAACGCCATGAACATCCGCTCTGCAAAGACGTGGTTCGGGGCTGCACCGCCAGACCTGACCCTGGTCGCCAGATCGAGGCAACCAGATTGGCTGTATACCTACCTGCGGAATTTCTACCGCGACGATACACGGCCGTACGGCGTCAATAATCGCGTCTACCCGAATGTTGGCATGCCACATGTTCTGCTTGAGATGCAGGGATTACTCGAGTGCTCGCATGCTGATGGCGGCCATGGCGAGGGTGATCACGGAACTGGATGCGAACTGGTTGAACCCGGAACCCAGACAGTCGAGGAATACGACACAACCATCTACAACCTTGTGAACTTCCTCGCTTACGTTGCCGAGCCCATGAAAGCAGATCGTCAACGAATAGGGGTTTACGTACTTCTGTTTATAGCCGTGTTTTATGTCTTCGCTACGTTGCTGAATCGCGAGTACTGGAAGGATGTGCACTAGTCTCACGCGCCCGTTCTAGACTCACGCACCCGCATCGGGCCCATAGACTGTTGACAGCTGGGTACTGAGTGAACGCTTGAGGCTGTGAATCGTCGCAACGCTAGGGACGTTGTTCGCAGCATCGCCCTGAACACTAGTAACCGTTTGGTGCTAAGGTCCTCTAATGGTGTCCAGTCCATAGCGAATTCGGTGCGGTCAAAGCTAGGCCAATGCTAGGCGAAAGCCGGACCAAATCCAGGCTAAAGCGAGCTAGAGGCCAGAAGGGCGGGGTACACGTCCGACTGTACGCCGTACTCCCGCTAGATGTCGATCACGACGAGAGCGCCGAGTGCGGCTGTGCTCAAACAAGGCTCTCGCCCTAATACCCAATATCTGTATAATCCATGCGCCGCGTTAGCTGGTTCGTTCCTGTTGGGTGTGATTTCTTTAAGGGGATCGCAGACTGCAGCGATCCAGGACTGTATGCGACTGATGCACTCGCGGCCTTGGTGGATAGTTCAGGGTGGATAGTTCAGGGTGGATAGTTCAGGGTGAATAGTTCAGGGTGGACAGTTCAAGGTCGATAGTCCAGGTAAGCAGCTAGCTGGTATGAGCAAGCTGCAAGCATGAGTGTTCGCCTTAGTGGTTGACCGCCCTAGAAGAGTGCCTTTTAAGCTTGGTGGCAGGGGGCGTTTAGGTAGCGCTTATGCGACAACCATCTACCGCCCGGTCATCTGCTAACGCCCTGTCGTCTGCTAACTCAGTACGCGGCGGAACAGCGGATAATAGAGCAGACGAATGGCCTATATGAGATGGGCAAACGAGTACCCAAGCAAGCTAGTACCTTATAGAACACCCAGTAACAGAACACCCAGCAAAGAACGCAACAACGCGGAGCCGCGTCTGTCTTGGTACATTCGCGCTATGCCAACGAAACCAACATCGTTTTAACGCCGCAATGTTTAACGCCGCAATGTGCGGCACAACTCTCGCCCGGATGATCGATTCTTCATGATTTTTTATTCTGACCCTACTTCCCACTACAGTCATCGCGTTCGCATTGTTCTCGCTGAAAAGGGTGTGACTGCAGAGGTCATTGATGTGGATCCAACGCATCCACCGCGTGAGCTGTCAGAGCAGAATCCATACAATTCACTTCCCACATTGGTGGATAGAGAGCTATCACTCTACGAGACGCGTGTAATGATGGAGTACCTCGATGAGAGGTTTCCCCATCCCCCGCTTCTCCCTGTTTATCCGGTTGCCCGCGCTGAAAGTCGATTGTTCATGCACCGAATTGAACAGGACTGGTGTAACTTGATTGAATCGATTCAAAACTCGCGCAGCGATAACGTGGTTAAACGGTCGGTAAAAGAGCTACGCGAAGGTATCTTGGCCATTGCGCCGATCTTTGCAGAAAAGCCGTTTTTCATGAACGACGAGTTCACGTTGGTCGATTGCTGCATTGATCCTATTCTGTGGCGATTGCCAAGCCTCGGGATCGATATCAGGCCCAGTAAGCAATCAAAACCACTGTTCACTTACATGGATAACCTGTTTAAGCGCGAGTCTTTTCAGCAAAGTCTTACCGAGCAAGAGCGGGAGCTTCGCCTTTAAGTCGAGGTCCGTGGTCAAATTACCTATAGGCCACTAAGTGGTTCGAGAACTCTCCGCGCCAGCGTCTGATCAGGGTCTCGCGATGAGTGTCTCGCCAGAGCAACTGGACACTGGTTGTCTGAATGAGTGAATACTTGGTGGCCTTTAGGTGAAGCAGACACGACTTGTCGAGGATGTTTCGATAGACGTTTCAAAAGAATACTGTGAACTCTAGCCGACCCTACTTATTACGTGCGCTTTACGAATGGATCGTCGATAACGGCTGTACTCCGCACGTCATCGTCGATGCGACGCAGCCAGGTGTCGAAGTGCCCAGTCAATACGTTAAGGATGGACAGATCGTCTTGAACCTATCTCCCTCGGCTGTCATTGAATTGCAGTTGTGCGACGATCACGTAAGTTTTAACGGACGTTTCGAAGGGAAGCCAACCGATGTGCACATTCCCGTAGCGGCTGTGCTTGGTGTTTACGCAAGAGAGAACGGCCAGGGCATGGCGTTCGAACCGGATGGCGACGATACAGACCCGCCAGATGACTCCGGAAATCCTCCAACACCATTGAGACGCTCCGGGAAGCCTAGTCTCAAGGTGGTAAAGTAGGCCGAAGATAATTTGTTTTACGACCTACCGCTTGTTTTTACCGCAACCGCTAGTTGCTTCCCGTCTTGAGCTAAATTTCTGTTATTGAGCGGACCGCTCACAGTCAGACCGTAACGTCGTCAATATATTCAAACAGGCGCACAACGCGTTGCACTCCAGACACGTTGGCTGCGGAGTTCGCGATTCGCTCCGCTTCTTCGCGAGTGACAAGCCCAAGTAGAAAAACGACTCCGTTCTCGGCGACCACTTTTACTCGCAAACCCGGAGTGCGACGACCTGTCAGTAAAAATGTCTTTACCTTGCTCGCTATCCATTTATCTGAGGCACGAGTGATGGCGGAGCTTGCAGCGGCTACCTCAAGCTCGTTGTAGATTCGCCGCACGTCTCTGATCTTGCGCACTACGTCGTTAGCTTTTTGACGGAGTACTTCGGTGGGCACTTGACCGGCCACCAGCACGTATCCGTTGTAACTCTGTACAACGAGATGAGCATCATCGTAGCCATCGTCAGCCGCATGAAGATTAACGATCGCCTTCGTTTCGATAGTTTCATCAGCCAGTCGCTGATAGAACGTTCGCTCACCTGGGTCGTCTTCGATTTCGTCTGAACCAAACGCCACAAGCAAGGTGGTGCATCCGGCAAGCACAGCAGTCGCAATCAGGACGCCGCAGACACGCAGCGTCCTAGCACCAGCAACCCCCCAATCATTAGCAGTCAAGTCTTATGTTCCTTCTGTCCCTTCTCGTTAGTGCACTTCTTGCCGACCTAGCTGACTCAATCCTGATGGAACCTGCGATTGCTAGACTACTTGGTTGCTTGCCTGGAAGTGCAGAGCGAGGCGCGTTTTTGGCCCTACTAATCCCCAATCAACCGGCGCTGGAGCAGGGTAAATAGGCAATGACCTGCCTGCAGTATCTGCTCTCGCAGCATACTGCCGCCACACTCCATTAATGGGATGCAAGTCACGTGAGTAAGTTCCTGCCGGTCCGATAGAAGTATCAAACTGACGTTTCTGGGTATACATAATTCGATTGCCGATGAAACAAGATTGCTGTCGCCAGAGCTATCGAGCAGGCATACAACATCGCCATCTCGGCACAGCGCTTTCAAATCTGTTTGCCATTGTGACGATTTGGTTTCATCAGTGTCCTGAACCACGGCCAGGCAGGGCAGCGCCGTGTTCGACACGCCACCTGTTCGCTGGGAAATCGCAAAGTACCGGGCAAGCTCGGCATCTCCGGCGATTCCACAAAGCACGATCTTATGGTCGCCGACGACACAATTCAGAAGTACGTCACAAGCGGCTTCAATCGCGGGCGCTAGCAGGTCCACTTGATTGGTGATGCAGTCGATCCGCTTGTGGTATTCACGGGCGATGTACCCGTAGACATCGTTCATAACCGCCTTCGAATCTCCATGTCCGTTTGATGTGGTTGCCCTCCTGATATCAGCAGCATCAGGCTACGAAAGCTCCCGGTATCCATCGTGCACAATAGCTGTCGGTAGCCCCGTCTCGCACCCAGACAACAACGTCGAACCGACACGGCAAATGCTTTAGATGAGGTTGTTGCTGAAGATAGAGGGCGGCACAGCGTGCGATCTTACACTGCTTTTTTCGAGTAACGGATGCGACAGCGCCTCCATGAGAAGAGCTGCTCCGGGCTTTTACTTCAACGAATAGAAGACAGTGTTCGTTCGTTGCGATTAGGTCGATTTCACCAACTCGACTGCGAAAATTTCGACACACTACGCGATAGCCGCTGCTAGCGAGCAGAGAAGCTGTTTTCGCCTCGAAACGAGTGCCAATGCTCTTTCCAGTATCTTTATTGTTTTGCTCTCTTGAGCGTTCTTCCCTGAATTTTCTTGATCTGCCAGTCACCACCCGTCCTCCTTGACCTGGTGCTGTCAGTCTATGCTACTCCTTGGCAAGCAAACCTCGGTTGATTTCGGTCATTATCAGCTCACGACGCATAATGCCTGCAGAGTCAGATTGCAGTACCGCGCTGCGTCCGCGTAATACGCTGGTGAGTTCTGGTGCGCTGCGATGGAATCGCGAAGCAAGGGTATAAGCGTCATTACCCAGTGCGAAAAGCGCACTGAGGCTCTGCTGAACTTGCTCCGGTGCAGGCTTCTCCGCGCTTGGTATCCGCCAGGGCATAGCGAGAAACGCCAAGCCCTCAAGGTCTCGATTCGCCCTCGGATCATCGCTGCCACTATCCGCAGTAGATACGGCGTAAACGGGAAGATCGCCCGCATAGTGGTAGTTGAGAAGCGGTTTGATGGCCCGTGCCTCCTGGTGCGACTTGCAAAGCAAAATAACCACATCAAGATCGTTCCGTCGGCGTTCCTGAACCTCGATCGGCAAGCCGGTCAATTCACGCATCGAACGTATGCGCTCCGAGCTTTCGGTGAGATCGAGAGCGGCGCGTACGACGTCGGAGCCAGCATCCAGCTGACCGTATACACCCAAGGATGCAACTCTTCCTCCCAGGCTACTCCACTCAGAAAGAAACGCGCTTTCCATGCGATCACCCCAGCCACCCTCGGGCCTGAGAACCACCGCACGGCGAAGTCCACTCGCGAAGGCGACGTTTGCGAGTTGAACGGCTTCATCTTCGGGAGCAAGAGATAACAGGCGTATGGAGGATGTATTGCCAGTTACTCCTGTCTCTGGGCGGTTTAACGTTATCAGCGGTACGCTGGATTCATTAAGTCGAGCTATCCGCTCCACATCCAGCTTTGAGAGTGGCCCCACGACGACATCTGCACCCTGGGTAAGGGCTTCCCGGTAAGCGTCTTCTATGGCGAGAAAGCGCTCGGTATCGATGGGCACGATACTCCTCCGGTCACCCTGAGATCGTAAACCGGGTGCCTTTGTCTTTTCGTCAGTCGTTTCGTGGCTACCATAAAATGCCGAGAACACTCCATCGGCCAGCGCCTCGCCGGCACGGGCGAGAGGTCCAGATAGAGGGACGAGCAAGACTATTTTTTGAATCGCGAGATCACGTTCTGCCGCATCAGCGAACTCAGATGCCAGATCGCTGGCGGGATGCGTGGGATGCCTGCGAACCCACGTAGCGATCGCACGCGCGATGTCGGACGGCTGACTGAGCTGCGCTGCCTGCGCAAGATCCACCCATGCCTGGAACTCTCCCGGCACCTGATCTCTCGCGTCTATTCGATCTTTATCGCCTAACTTCTGGGCCAGCCTGAAGAACAGCTGTTCGTACTCACGTCGCTTCTCCACGGGGGTCGGAAATGAGCATAGCCGCGCAATGAGCTGCATTGCCAGATCGAACCGCTGGCTCTGCATAGCCTGATCGAGCTGCAGTCGCAGCAGACGAACACGAACTGCCGCGCGCGAGATTCTGAGATCTACGGCCTTTTGAGCAAACAACTCTAACTCACCGCGCTCGTAATAGATCTGCGCTTCGAAAAAGGTCAGCCAGTCCTGCCTTTCGTCGTCGTCGTAGTCTGCCCTGTAAGATGGCACCTCTACTTCTTCGCTGAGGAATTCCAGGCGGCCCTGACCTTGGTCCATGACGTTGGCCACTTCTTCAAGTGCCAGCTTTGCTGCGAACCAATCGTGCCTGGCCAGTGCCGTCTGTACTTGCGCGAACTCAGCAGGTGCCGCGAGATCCAGGGATGTCTCTTCCACCGTGGCCTCGTCAACCAGCTTTTCTGGTGCCTCTAAGGTACCTTGTTCGTCGCCCGCATAGCTGACGCGACCGGGTGGGCGATCAGGAGTGCTGCTGCAGCCCGAAAGCACCAGCCCGGCTACCAGGGCCTTAAGGAGTGAGAAACGTCCCCAGTCACGCCACGAAAACCCACGCAAGACGCTCGCGCAATAGCTCGACTTTTGGGATGTAGATGACTGAATCTTGAGCATGCTAGGCTCGTGTGTGTGCACAGACGAAAGTTATTCGGGCGGCTGGTAGCGGTAAGTATAAGTGCCCGTCGAAAAAAAGTGCCCCACAAACGTACGACCAAGAGCAGACTACTTGCAAGCGGCACTTCATATCGTAGCAACCCCAATCGGGAATGAAGGTGATTTGTCGCCGCGTGCTCTAGATGTCCTGCGATCCGCTCACATCATCGCGGCGGAGGATACCAGGCGGACGGGCGTTCTACTGAAAACGCACGCTATCGACGCGAAACTAATCGCTTATCACGATCACAACGAGGAGCGGGCCGCCAAAATTGTGTGTGCGGCCATCCAGCGGGGAGAAGGCGCGGCTTTGGTCTGCGATGCGGGAACTCCTGGTGTTTCGGACCCCGGATACCGGCTAGTCAGAATGGCTCAGGATTTGGGCATTGAGGTGGTTCCGGTTCCTGGGCCGTGCGCTGCGATTGTCGCATTGAGCGGATCCGGTATCGCGAGCGATCGCTTCTTCTTTGAGGGTTTTCTGCCCGCTAAACCCCGGGCCCGGCGTGACCGCATCGAGGCGCTGAAAGCCTATCCCCACTCCCTTATCTTCTACGAAGCGCCACATCGATTTGCAGATACGTTGCTCGAAATGGTGGAAGTGTTCGGAGGTGAAAGGGAGGCGGCGCTGGCAAGAGAGCTTACTAAAACCTATGAAACTATTCGTCGCACATCGCTCGCTGAGCTCTCAGATTGGGTTAGTGGTGATCCGGATCAGCAAAAAGGCGAGATAGTGTTAATCGTAAGCCCTGCAAAGGTCGGCGAACGGCAGCTTCTCGGCAATGAGGAGCTACTTCTACTGACAACCCTTGCGGAGTATGTTCCCGCTCGCGAGGCAGCAAAGCTGGTGAGTTCGGTGACGGGATTTAAGACGTCAAGCTTATACGACATCATCGTTGCGCAGCGTGAAACTTGAACCAACGTAAGCGCACCGTTAACCTAAAACTGGAGTCAGCCAGGCGATCGCTTTACAACACACGTCCCTTGCAAGGGCTTAGATCCGTGCGAGTCGTTCGTGAGTATGTGCAGAGGAAAGTCCGGGCTCCATAGGGCAGGGTGCCAGGTAACGCCTGGGGAGCGAGAGCTCACGGAAAGTGCAGCAGAAAGTAAACCGCCGGGCCGCGCATGCGTGGTCGGGTAAGGGTGAAATGGTGCGGTAAGAGCGCACCGCGTAGCTGGTAACAGCTGCGGCGATGGTAAACCCCACCTGGAGCAAGACCAAATAGGAATCCAAGTGCTGTGGCCCGCAGCGGATTCGGGTAGGTCGCTCGAGGCCGATGGTGACATCGGTCCTAGATGAATGATCGTCCCAGACAGAACCCGGCTTATCGGCTGACTCCTCTTTTTTTTGGTTCCGGTTTACTGGTTTTTGGTTCCGGTTTACGGGCGATGGTTTGGCACTCTATGTCTCGTATCTGTCCTGACCTTTGGTATCGTGGCGCTAAGGCATGTGGTTAGGCATGTGATTAGGCATCTGGTTAGCTATGTGACTGAGCACGTGGCTGGGCAGGTGACTAAGCACATGACTAAGCACATAACTAAGTCACACCAATAAGGCGCCTTGCACTTGACGAGGGCCGGCTCTACTCGACCTCCGCTTGCCCTGGTGGCGGTTCCCTTTCTCAATCCTCCCTGACCTTCACTCAACCCGAGAGCCCGCACCACGATTTCCCGGCTCCGGCGAGTTTCCAAAACAGACCAATCGAAAAGCTCGTTTTGAACTCCATGCTGGTTAGTTGTCGGCCCTGTCTTTGTACCTGGCTTGCAGAACGACGCCAGCGACAGGGGAATCCCAGCGGGTCCGCCCAATCGAAGACGTGGCGCTACGGGATATCGGGCCTTTTTCGATAGCGAGAACTGCTGTCAGTGTCAGCGACTGTCGCTGCAGGTTGAATCTCCGGCTGACACGAAGTGCCACGGCAGTCTCTCAGATGGCTGGCCCCGTTTGTGGGTCAGCCTCGGTCTGGGGAGATGGGAGGTCTTGCGTGGAAGGTTGGAAAGCGCCTATATAGACGTATTGGCTATAAAAAAAGGCAAAAATAGATAAATAGGAAATTATCAGTAAAGTGAATACTTAAGAACCTTCTTTAGTGTGCTGTTTCAATGACGGTTTACCGTGTATAGCTATCGAAAAGATCACGAAGGATTGACGCCAAACCTCTGAAATTCCTGGCTTTTTTAGACTTCACTCCCTTGACGCACCGCGAAACCGGCCCCTATAGTGTCAGCCAGTGGGAAGAAGTGGGTAAATCTGTCGATTTGTGGGAATAGACAGATTCAGAGGGAGCCGTATGGCATTCCGCGGAGTGCAGCACATCAGTATGGATGCGAAGGGTCGTCTTGCGATCCCTGCACGATTCCGTGATGCGTTAGCCGCCGATGCCCAGGGTCAGGTAGTTGTAACCATCGATTCCGAGTCCTCCTGTCTTGCCATTTATCCGCTTCCGGAATGGGAGCATATCGAACAACTCATTCAAGCACAGCCCTCCCAGGACCCTGACGTAAAGCGCTTCAAGCGTCTTATTCTGGGCTACGCGACAGATATTCAGATTGACGCCAGCGGGCGCATGCTGCTCCCCCCTTCGTTGCGTGAACTCGGGCAGCTTGGCAAGAAGCTCGTACTGGTGGGTCAGGTAAACAAGTTGGAGCTCTGGAGCGAGGACAAATGGGTCGCTCAGCGTGACAACACCCTGGAGCAGCTAAGCATCCAGGGATCACAAGTGCCTGAGCAGATGATGGGGCTGCCTCTCTGATGTCTGCGCACACATCCGTGCTGCTGGCCGAATCCGTCGACGCCCTCGTCAGTAAGGTCGATGGGTTTTACGTCGATGGAACCTTTGGGCGCGGTGGCCATGCGCGGGCCCTGCTGCAGCGACTGAGTCCCGAGGGCCGTCTGCTCGGCTGCGACAAGGACGCCGCTGCGCAGGAGAGCGCCCGGGCGCTAGAGGCAGAAGATAAGCGCTTCACGTTTCGTCGGGGATCCTTTGCGGATTTGCATATCTGGATCGGCGAGGGAGGTGCGGCAGCAGACGGGGTTCTTCTCGACCTCGGAGTTTCGAGCCCGCAGCTTGATGACGGCGAGAGGGGATTCAGCTTCCAGTGCGACGGACCACTGGATATGCGCATGGATCAACGTGCAGGCGTCTCTGCCGCCGACTGGCTCGCAGGAGCATCCCAGGCTGAAGTGGAGCAGGTGCTGCGTGACTATGGGGAGGAACGCTACGCGCGCCGTATCGCCACTGCAATTGTCGAGGCTCGTACAAGCCAGCCACTGCTTCGCACGCGGCAACTTGCCGAGATAGTTAAGGCGGCGCATCCGCGCTGGGAGCCTGGCCGTCATCCGGCAACTCGGGCGTTCCAGGCTATTCGTATTCACGTCAATCGGGAGCTGGATGATCTAAACGACTTTTTGGGTATTGCTTTGTCGGTGTTGGCGGTCGGTGGCCGATTGGTTGTGATCAGCTTCCACTCACTGGAGGATCGACTGGTTAAGCGTCAGCTACGAAGCTGGGCATCCGGTCCACGTCTGCCGCGGCATATTCCGGTGAGATCCGGGGATTATCAGCCTCGTGTTCGTATTCTCGGCAAGGCCATCAGGCCGTCGGCCCAAGAGGTCGATGCGAACCCCAGGGCCCGCAGCGCCATCATGCGCTGTGCCCAGAGGCTTCACTGATGGCGCTTCGCAGGGTCCCCGTTTTGGTCGTGTTCGGCGTGGTGCTGATTCTAACAAGTGCGTTTGCTGTAATCACCAGCACCCATCAGAGTCGACAAAGTTACGCACAGCTCCAGGTGCTTGAGGTGGAGCGTTGGTATCTTGAGGAGGAACATAGTCGCTTGCTTCTTGAGCAAAGCACCTGGGCTTCCCATCATCGTATCGAGTCAGATGCTGCGCAGTCGCTCAGTCTCATGCCGCCAGCCTCCTCCCAGGTAAGGGTGATCGAGAAGTGAGCGGGCGCAGCAGGAAAACACGCAACAAAGAGCTGGTGCCCAGCCTGCAACCGTGGCGCATGCACGCAGTTAAGGGCTTGCTGATACTGCTGTTCGGCGTGGTTGCCGCGCGCGTGCTTGCGCTTCAGGTACTGAATTCGGAGCGCGGCGCCGAGTTCCTGCGTCAGCAGGGTGATAGCCGGGTTGTTCGTACCGCCGAAATTCCTGCCTACCGTGGACTCATAAGTGATCGGCGCGGTGAGCCCCTGGCAGTGAGCACCCCTGTAGTTTCTCTCTGGGCTGATCCTCCAGTGCTTTCGCAGAGCATGCGTCTTGATGAGCTCAGCGAGGCGCTACAAACATCTCGCGCAAGCCTCGAAGAAAAGATTGAGCATTTTCGAGGGCGCCGCTACATGTACCTGCGGCGGCACCTTGTTCCCATGGAGGCGAGGAAAATCCTCGCTCTCAAGATTGATGGAATTCAGGCAAAGCGGGAGTACCGCCGTTTTTATCCTGCCGGAGAAGTAGCAGCCCAACTAGTCGGAATGACCGATCTGGACGGAGACGGCCTGTCAGGTCTTGAACTCGCGTATGACAACTGGCTCCAGGGTAGTGCGGGTAAAAAGCGCTACATCAAAGATCTGAAAGGCGGCGTGGTTCGAGACATTGGAGTGATTCGACCGGTCCAGCCGGGAAGAAACCTCAGGCTTAGTATCGATCTTCGGCTTCAGTACCTACTTCACCGTGAGCTCGAAAGAGCTTCAAAAGTAACGGGTGCGGTAGCGGGTGTGATCACTACCCTCGACAGCCATACGGGAGAGGTTCTGGCGAGTGCCAGCTATCCGAACTTCAATCCGAACAATCGCAACGCTGTCCAGATGCATCAGACTCGGAACCGCGCGCTGACCGATGTGTTTGAGCCGGGGTCAACTATGAAGCCGTTGACCATGGTCGCCGCGCTTGAAAGCGGGATGTACACGGTTGATTCGGTGATTGACACCAGCCCAGGTCGTATTCGGGTTGGAACTAAGGTGCTTCCTGACCCGCGAAATTACGGGCGGCTATCTCTCTCGCAAGTCGTCGAGAAATCAAGCCAGGTAGGCATTACAAAAGTGGCTTTGGATCTTGGTCACGAACCTGTCCGCGAGGTCTTTCAGCGCTTCGGGCTCGGCCGCGATACGGCGACGGGTTTTCCAGGCGAGCGAGGCGGCAAGTTGCCCAATCGCGAGCGCTGGAGCGCGATCGAACAAGTGACGTTAGCCTTCGGCTACGGTCTGACCGCGACGCCCACGCAGCTGGCACGAGCCTACTCCGTTTTTGCCAACGGGGGAGTTCTGCCAGAGGTCACCCTGCTAAAGCGCGACGTTGCTCGAAGCTACGGCGAGCGAATCATCAGTGCGAATGTCGCGAGTGCAGTAAGGGAAGTCCTTCATGCTGTCACAGAGTCTGATGGCACCGGTAGACGAGCACAGATTCCCGGATTTTTAGTGGGCGGCAAAACCGGTACGGTGCACAAGGTAGCTAATGGCCGCTATATCGACGATCAGTACCTGGCACTTTTCGTTGGGATGGCCCCGATCGATGCTCCACGTTTCGTTACCGTCGTGATTCTGGATCGGCCACAGGGCGATGATTATGGTGGCGGTTCCGCCGCTGCCCCGGTCTTCGCTCGAGTAGCAGGAGAAACACTGCGTCTGCTGGGCATCCCACCAAGCTCAGCCGATGCTCCCAAGTCAGGAAACATACTCGCTGCAGCAGCGAAGGGTGCCCACCGTGGCGCATGAGATGCAGCTTCGCGAAATTCTGGATGGCGTTACGGAGACAGATGCGTCGATCGCGATCACCGGTATCGAACTGGATAGTCGGGAGGTTAAACCCGGCGATCTCTTTGTAGCGGTCCGGGGACAGGAGACGGACGGACGGGAATACGTTCGGCAAGCGGCCGAACGCGGTGCAGTGGCCGCGCTCGTTGAAGATGAGGTGATGGACACTTCCGTGACTCTCGCTCAATTCCCCGTTCCTCAGCTCAGGCTGTTGGTGAGTGAGTTAGCTGGCCGGTTCTATTCCCATCCCTCGCGGTCAGTCGCTGCGGTAGCCGTCACCGGCACCAATGGAAAGACGACCTTTGTTAATCTCTTGGCTCAGCTGCTGCGGGCTGCCGGCCATAAATGCGGTGTTATCGGCACTCTGGGTACGTCGCTCGACGGGTCTGTTTCCGACGCGGCGAACACGACACCCGACGCTGTGACCCTCCAGCGAAAGATAGCAAGCTGGCAGCGGGAGGGGGTTCGGTTTATCGCGATGGAAGCCTCATCCCACGCCCTGGATCAGGGTCGATTGGCTGCTGTGGATATCGATATCGCAGTCTTTACCAACTTAACTCGAGATCACCTGGATTATCACGGCGACATGCGCCGCTACGCGAGTGCTAAAACGTCTCTCTTTCAATTTCCGTCTTTGCGTACAGCGATACTCAATGCCGATGATCCACAAGTGTCGCTATTTGAAGAGGTGCTGGGTTCCGACGTGCAATGCCTGCGCTATGGCCGTCATGCGCAGAATCTCGATGTCCGCATCTCTGAACTTGTTTCATCGATTGATGGCTTGTGTTTTTCCCTGCTAAGCCCCTGGGGTAACGCCGAAATTCGCTGTCCCCTACTCGGGGAATTCAACGCTCTGAACCTCACGGCTGCTCTGACGGCCGGCCTGCAGGCCGGGCAACCTCTGGAGGATCTGGCGAAAGCAGCCGAGACGCTTAAGCCCGCGCCCGGTCGAATGGAGCCCCTACGGGCCGCGGGGGCTCCCCTCGTGGTTATTGACTATGCGCACACACCGGATGCGCTTATGCAAGTGCTGGCGGCACTGCGCGAGCAGTGTGATGGGGAGTTGGTTGCTGTCTTCGGATGCGGTGGTGATCGAGATCGCGGCAAACGTTCCCTCATGGGAGAGGCCGTCTCCCGGCTCGCGTCCAGAGCGATTATCACCAGCGACAATCCGCGAAATGAAGATCCCTTGCACATAATCCGGGACATCGAGACTGGAATGAGCTGCCCCTATGAAATCGTCGAGGATCGAGGTGCGGCCATCGAGAAAGCGATCCGTCAAGCCAGAGCTGATGCGTGCGTTCTTATCGCGGGTAAGGGGCATGAGGACTACCAGATTGTGGGTACGGAGCGACGTTTTTTTTCCGACCGCGATTCGGCCGATCAGGTGTTGGCAGGCCTCGCCGCATGATGGGCGTCAATGATCTTGCCAGGGTAAGCCAGGAGCTGGGAGTGCCGTACAGTGGCCCTCCGGTAGCGCTGGGCAGCGCTGCCATTGACTCGCGAAAAGTCCGGGCTGGAGATCTTTTCGTGGCGGTCAAAGGAGCACGGGTCGACGGTCACGACTACATTGAGGCCGCCGCTGCGGCCGGCGCATCGGCGGCTATGGTCGAGCGACCCGTAGCGGCATCGATCCCGTGTATCAAAGTCCCGCATACGCTTCATGCACTCAGCAAAATCGGAAAGTTGAACCGGGATGCCTTCGTCGGCCCTGTGATTGCGATAACCGGCAGTTGTGGAAAGACCTCGGTGAAGAACATGTGTCGCGCAGTGTTTGGGCGCAGCGGTGACACGGTCGCGACCGAGGGCAATCTGAACAATGAAATCGGGGTTCCGATAACGCTATCGCGTATCGACGACAGTACGCGCTTCGCGGTCGTGGAAATGGGGGCTGCCGGGCGAGGTCACATAGCGCATCTCTGCGAGTTGGCCCAGCCAGGTATTAGCACAGTGCTCAACGCTATGGAAGCCCATCTTGAGGGTTTCGGGTCTGTCGCGGATGTGGCCGATATTAAGGCAGAGATTTTCGACCAGCTCGGCTCCTCTGGCGTAGGCGTGGTCAACCTTGACCAACCCTGGAGTTCCGATTGGAGTGACCGTGTTGCAAACGCAGGCGCTGCTCGTATCGAATTTAGCGCGGAGCAACATGCGGACGTGTTTGCCACAGACATAGCAGCAGATGGCCCTGCCGGTATGCGCTTTCGTCTGCACTGGGATGGTCGCAGTCAATTCGTATCGCTTCCGCTTCCCGGGTCGCACAGCGTCAGCAACGCG